>NZ_JAWRWL010000006.1:0-280574 GCF_046535495.1 Bacillus sp. SIMBA_008
TCCGGTAGTTCAGTTGGTTAGAATGCCTGCCTGTCACGCAGGAGGTCGCGGGTTCGAGTCCCGTCCGGACCGCCATTAATGTAAACGAAACGATCATGTTTTCGTTTTTTTTTGTGTTTTCTATTACTGTATCTTCTGCTTGGTGTCATAGCCAAGCTTTCTTTATATCGGGAACATCTTGGATATTCCAGCAAAATTCGATAAACTAGGAAGAGCACATATAGGCATATGCAGGGGTGAAAGGAGATTTTGGTTCATGGATGAATTTGATTTGATACATAGCATTACTCCGCGGACCATTCACCATTCTTCCGTTGATGTAGGAATAGGTGATGATGCAGCGCTCTACACTGCGAAACACGGCGTTCAGGAAATTGTTTGTGTTGATACTATGGTAGAAGACGTGCACTTCAAATTACACTATTCCTCACCTGAAGATATCGGGTATAAGGCGTTAGCCGTTAATATAAGTGATATTGCCGCGATGGGAGGCATTCCGAAATTTTATTTGGTATCACTTGCGGTACCTTCAAAATGGACTGAATCTGAAATCAAGGCGATGTATGAAGGAATGAATGAACTGGCGAAACTATATCATATGGATCTGATTGGCGGCGATACAGTTTCTACCGCTGACAAATTAGTCGTTACAGTCACTGTGATCGGTGAAATTGAAAAGGGACAGGCCTGTTTGCGCAGCTTAGCAAAACCGAATGATATTGTGTTTGTAACCGGTGAAATCGGTTCTTCTGCAGCAGGACTTTCTTTATTATTAGAGGAGACTCATCCTCAAAATTCTTCTATTGACACGGATTACTTTATCCACAGGCATAAACGGCCTGAGCCAAGAGTAAGTGTCGGCAGATTATGCTCGAGTCTTGAACGGGCAGCTTTAAATGATGTTAGTGACGGATTGGCTAGTGAACTGAACGAGATTGCAGAAGCCAGCTGTGTTTCAATTGAAATTGATGAAAGCATGCTTCCAATTCATTCTGATTTACCTAAGCTTCATCCTAACTGGAAAGAATGGGCTTTGTTTGGCGGTGAGGATTTTGAGCTGACAGGGACGGTTTCAAAAGAGGAGTGGGAAGTGTTGAAGCAGCAGTGCGCAGCACGTCAACTTCCCATTACAAAGATTGGCCATGTCAGGGAAAAAACAAAATCTAAAGTGATCCTAAAAACAGATCAAACATCAATGATCTTAGAGAAAAAGGGATATAATCATTTTAAATAAGACGGGTGACTCGTGTGAAGCAATTAAAATGGAGAACTGTAAATCCAGAAGAAACAAAAGCAATTGCCAAGCTGACGGCATCGTTTGCTAAACCGGGAGACGTCCTGACATTAGAGGGCGATTTAGGTGCAGGAAAAACGACTTTTACGAAAGGTTTTGCAGAAGGGCTGGGAATTACACGTATTGTAAACAGTCCGACTTTTACAATTATAAAAGAATATAACGATGGCGTACTTCCTCTTTATCATATGGATGTGTATAGAATGGAAGATGAAAGTGAAGATTTGGGACTTGATGAATATTTTCACGGACAAGGTGTCTGTCTCGTTGAATGGGCTCATTTAATTGAAGAACAGCTGCCGCAGGAGCGACTGCAAATTGTCATCAAAAGAGCTGGTGATGATGAGCGGGAAATTACCTTTACTGCTGTCGGGAATCGGTATGAAATGCTTTGTGAGGAGTTAAGTAGACATGACAATATTAGCAATTGATACATCAAATTATACATTGGGCATTGCGCTGCTTCGAGAAGACACTGTTATAGCAGAATACATTACATATTTGAAAAAGAACCACTCTGTAAGAGCGATGCCTGCTGTTCATTCATTGCTGAATGATTGTGATATGGCACCGCAGGACCTTTCTAAAATTGTCGTTGCAAAAGGCCCAGGTTCATACACAGGAGTAAGAATAGGTGTGACGTTGGCCAAAACACTTGCCTGGTCTTTAGACATTCCAATAAGTGCTGTATCAAGTCTTGAGACGCTTGCGGCAAATGGCCGGCATTTTGACGGTCTGATCAGCCCAATCTTTGATGCTAGACGGGGACAGGTGTACACAGGTCTGTATCAATATAAAAATGGACTTTTAGAGAGAGTTGTTCCAGATCAAAATGTGATGCTGGCAGATTGGCTGGAGATGCTAAAAGAAAAGGGTCGTCCTGTTTTGTTTTTAGGTCACGACACTTCTATTCACAAGCAAATGATAAAGGATGTTCTTAGAACAAAAGGATTCATTGGAACTGCTGCCCAGCATAACCCGCGTCCTTCAGAATTGGCTTTTCTCGGGAAGGAAAAGGTAGCAGCTGATGTTCATGGGCTTGTCCCGGATTACTTGCGGCTGGCAGAAGCTGAAGCGAAATGGATTGAAAGTCAAAAGTAGGGTGATAGGATGAAAACAAAAGCAGCGGTCAGAAATATGCGGCTTGAAGATATAGATCACGTATACGAAATCGAAGCATCCTCCTTTACGTCTCCTTGGACGAAGGATTCGTTTTATCATGAGCTGCTGGAAAATCCATATGCTCATTATCTCGTGATTGAAAAGGACGGCCATGTTGTTGGGTATTGCGGGATTTGGATTGTGATGGATGATGCCCAGATTACAAATATAGCGATAAAACCAGAGTATCGCGGCCAGTCTTTAGGAGAAACGCTTTTTCGCTCAGCTGTTGAACTGTGCAAAGAAAAAGACGCAAGGCGGCTTTCGCTTGAAGTGAGGGTTTCGAATCATCCTGCTCAAGGCTTATATAAGAAATTCGGGATGCAGCCCGGCGGAATAAGAAAGAACTATTATACTGATAACGGGGAAGATGCGTTAATTATGTGGGTGACGATAAATGAGTGAGCAAAAAGACATGTACGTATTAGGAATTGAAACAAGCTGTGATGAGACTGCTGCAGCTATTGTGAAAAACGGGAAAGAGATCATTTCAAACGTAGTAGCCTCTCAAATTGAAAGCCATAAGCGCTTCGGAGGCGTTGTTCCGGAAATTGCTTCAAGACATCATGTTGAACAAATCACTTTGGTTATAGAAGAGGCGTTTCGCAAAGCTGGCATGACGTATAGTGATATTGATGCGATTGCAGTAACAGAAGGTCCGGGACTGGTGGGAGCGCTTCTTATCGGAGTGAATGCCGCTAAAGCATTGAGCTTTGCCCATAACATTCCGTTAGTAGGCGTTCATCATATAGCCGGTCATATATACGCGAACCGTCTTGTAGAAGACATCGTGTTCCCGGCACTGGCATTGGTCGTTTCAGGAGGCCATACAGAACTAGTTTATATGAAGGAACATGGATCATTTGAAGTCATTGGGGAAACCCTTGATGATGCGGCAGGAGAAGCTTACGACAAAGTGGCGCGGACGATGGGATTGCCATATCCGGGTGGACCGCAAATTGACAAGCTAGCTGAAAAAGGGAATGACAATATTCCGCTTCCTCGCGCATGGCTTGAAGAAGGCTCTTACAACTTCAGCTTTAGCGGATTGAAGTCTGCGGTGATCAATACGCTTCATAATGCATCCCAAAAAGGGCAAGAGATTGCTCCGGAAGATTTGTCTGCCAGTTTCCAAAATAGTGTGATCGATGTCTTGGTAACCAAAACGGCGCGCGCGGCAAAGGAATATGATGTCAAACAGGTCCTTTTAGCCGGAGGAGTAGCTGCAAACAGAGGCCTCAGAGCTGCATTAGAAAAGGAATTTGCCCAGCATGAAGGGATTACGCTTGTCATTCCTCCATTAGCTTTATGCACGGATAATGCTGCGATGATTGCTGCTGCTGGTACAATTGCTTTTGAAAAAGGAATTCGCGGTGCATATGATATGAATGGCCAGCCCGGCCTTGAATTGACTTCTTATAAAAGTCTCACGAGATAATAGCGTGAGACTTTTTATCTGTTTGTTATTAACAGACAATTCACAATTTATCCACATGTCTGTGAGTAATTATAGAGATATAGATGGATAAAGGGCTGAAGTCGCTGTTAATAAAGTGGATAAATTCAGAATATTTTGTGGATATTGTGTATAAAGCGCTTACTTTGTTTTGCTTATTAGGGTATGTTCTGTGGATAAAAAGCACCTCTAAAAAGAGGTGCTTGACTTTTTTAATCTTCTTCTGTGGATAGTTCTTCCCATTCGGACAAAAGAGATTCCAGCTCCTGATTAAGCTTCTCATTGTCTGCATGGATAGCTTGTACTTTTTCATGGTCCTGATAGACTTCAGGGTCACATAGCAATTCATCATTGCGGCTGATGTTCTCTTCAATGGTTTGAACAGTGGTTTCAATTTCTTCAATCCGACGGAGTCGTTGGCGCTCTTTCTTTTTCCATTCTTTTTCTTCCTCGTAGGAACGTTTGGAGTCAGATTTCACTGTAGCTGGCGTTTTTTCAGTTTCTTCTTGCTGATTTATTTTCTCCAATTCAAGCTGCTCTGTTTTTTTCTCTGTATAATAATCGTAATCTCCCAGATACTCCTCTATATGGCTTGAAGAAAGCTCCAATACTCTTGTGGCGATTCTGTTAATAAAATATCTGTCATGTGAGACAAATAACAGTGTGCCTGGATAATCAATCAGCGCGTTTTCGAGAACTTCTTTGCTGTCTAAATCCAGATGGTTCGTCGGTTCATCAAGGATGAGAAAGTTGGCTTTTTGAAGCATCAGCTTAGCTAGAGCCAATCTTGCTTTTTCGCCTCCGCTCAGTGAATGAACTGGTTTCAGCACATCATCTCCGGAGAATAAGAAATTTCCGAGACACGTTCTGATTTCTTTTTCTGGGAGCCCGGGGTACTCGTCCCACAGCTCATCAAGGACACGTTTAGAGGAAGTCAACTCAGCCTGTTCCTGATCATAATAGCCGACACTGACATTTGAGCCGTATGAGATCGTTCCTTGATCTGGTTTTAGGGTGTCTATCAATGTTTTCAGTAATGTCGATTTACCAATTCCGTTAGGGCCGACAAGCGCTGCGCTTTCTCCTCTTGTGAGCATGAATGACACTTCTGTTAAAAGCGGCGGCTGGTTTTCATAGCTGATTGTGAGATCCTGAACACGAAGGACTTCGTTTCCGCTCTGTTTTGTAATATCAAAATGAAAGTTTGCGGATTTTTCATCGCCGAGCGGTTTTGACATGACTTCCATTCGCTCCAGCTGCTTTCGGCGGCTTTGCGCCCTTTTGGTGGTAGAGGCTCTCGCCAGATTTCGGTCTACGAAGTCCTGCAGCTTTGCAATCTCGTCCTGCTGCTTTTCATACATTTTAATATCTTTCTCATACTGCGCGGCTTTTTGGTCGAGATAAGCGCTATAGTTGCCGTGATACTTTTTGCTTTCTGCTCTTGATACCTCGTATACCTGGTTTACTACTTTGTCCAAAAAGTAGCGGTCATGCGAAACGATGAGGATGGCGCCTGAATAGCCTTGCAAATAATGCTCAAGCCAGGTAAGCGTATCAATATCCAGATGGTTTGTCGGCTCATCGAGAATGAGCAAATCAGGCTGTGTTAACAGAAGCTTACCTAAAGCCAGTCTTGTTTTCTGGCCTCCGCTGAGGCTTTGAACCTGTGTAGAATCGTCAAAATGGCTGAAGCCGAGACCATGCAGCACAGATCTTACATCCGCTTCATATTGATAGCCGCCTTTATCTTTGAATTCCTGCTGAAGGCGGTCGTAGGTTTTCATGATGCTTTCTAATTCACCCGGGTCAGCTGCCGCCATTTTTTCTTCCATAGCCCGCATTTCCTTTTCCATTGCTTTTAAGTGGTCAAAAACAGTCAGCAGCTCTTCTTTTATGGTAAGCTTAGAATCCAAGCCAGTATGCTGGGCGAGATATCCCATTGTAATATCTTTCGGTTTAATAATTTCGCCCTTTTCATACGAAAGCTGGCCTGCGATAATTTTAAGGAGCGTGGATTTTCCGGCGCCATTTCTTCCTACAATGGCGATGCGATCACGATTTCTGACTTCCAGCTTTATATTGTTTAAAATAGTATCAGCACCAAACGATTTGGACAGCTGATTAACTTGTAAGATCATCATATTATTTCACCTCTGCTATAATAAGTTAAGTGTAGCTTATGAACCAGAAGTCAGCAAACAATACATTGGCCATATAAGACATAGAGAAGAAAATAGTGTATGATCTGTTTAAGGAGCGTTTTAATATGAATGGATTTTCTCATTTTAATGAACAGGGCAGAGCCCAGATGGTGGATATTAGCGAAAAATCTTCGACTGTCCGTACTGCGGCGGCTGTTTCAAGCGTACACATGAAGAATGAGGTGTACGAGAAAATACAGAGTCACGATATCGGCAAAGGAGATGTACTGGCTGTCGCACAGGTGGCAGGCATTATGGCCGCAAAGCAAACGTCGAATATCATTCCGATGTGCCATCCGCTTTCATTGAGCGGGGTAGATATATCGTTTGACTGGAAAATAAAAGAAGCAGAAGTTATACTTCATATAAAAGCACAGGTCAAAACGAAAGGGAGTACAGGTGTGGAAATGGAAGCGCTCACTTCTGCATCGGTGTGCGCTCTTACCGTTTACGATATGTGCAAGGCTCTTGATAAGGGGATGGTCATCGGCCCTACTTTCTTGCTGGAGAAGACAGGCGGGAAAAACGGTGACTTTAAAAGAGAACTATCCGAGTATAATTTGGAGGACCAAAAATGAATAAGGATCAATCAAAAATTCCGCAGGCGACGGCGAAACGGCTGCCGCTTTACTATCGCTTTTTAAAGAATCTTCATGCGTCAGGAAAACAGCGTGTATCATCCGCTGAACTCAGTGATGCCGTAAAGGTTGATTCTGCCACGATTCGGAGGGATTTTTCCTATTTTGGAGCTCTTGGCAAAAAAGGATACGGATATAATGTGGATTATTTGCTGTCTTTTTTCCGAAAAACGCTTGATCAGGATGAGATGACAGACGTCATCTTGATTGGTGTCGGGAACTTGGGAACGGCATTTCTTCACTATAATTTCACAAAAAATAATAACACAAAAATTTCTATGGCTTTTGATATAAATGAGAGTAAAATAGGAACTGAGGTAGGCGGCGTGCCCGTCTATAACCTTGATGACCTTGAACAACACGTAAAAGATGAATCAGTTGCCATTCTTACAGTGCCTGCAGTTGCCGCTCAATCCATTACAGACAGATTGGTCGCATTAGGAATCAAGGGAATCCTTAATTTTACGCCGGCCCGTTTGAATGTGCCGGAACACATTCGAATTCATCATATAGATTTAGCAGTTGAGCTTCAGTCACTGGTTTATTTTTTGAAGCATTATTCAGTTTTAGAGGAAATCGAATAGAGGGAAAGGAGGAGCCCAAATATGCCGATCGGTCCTGGAAGCCTTGCTGTTATCGCAATCGTTGCTCTGATTATCTTCGGTCCCAAAAAGCTGCCTGAATTGGGGAAAGCAGCGGGAGACACACTTCGTGAATTCAAAAACGCTACTAAAGGATTAACGAGTGATGAAGAGGAAAAAAAGAAAGAAGATCAGTAAGTTAGGATGACACGAATGAAAGTGAATCAAATGTCGCTGCTGGAGCATATTGCTGAGCTTCGAAAACGGTTGCTGATTGTAGCGCTGGCGTTTGTCGTTTTCTTTATTGCTGGATTTTTTTTAGCAAAGCCGATTATTGTGTATCTGCAAGAAACAGATGAAGCGAAGCAGCTTACGCTTAACGCGTTTAACCTGACAGACCCGCTTTATGTGTTTATGCAATTTGCGTTTATCATTGGCATAGTCTTGACCTCGCCGGTTATTCTTTATCAGCTTTGGGCTTTTGTGAGCCCGGGCCTCTATGAGAAAGAGCGCAAAGTAACGCTCAGCTACATTCCGATCTCTATTTTGCTGTTTTTAGCGGGCTTATCTTTTTCATATTATATTTTATTTCCTTTTGTTGTTGATTTTATGAAGCGGATTTCTCAGGACTTGAATGTCAATCAGGTGATCGGAATTAATGAATATTTTCATTTTCTTCTGCAGCTGACGATTCCGTTTGGACTGCTGTTCCAAATGCCGGTCATCCTCATGTTTTTGACCAGGCTCGGAATTGTGACACCGATGTTCTTGGCGAAAATCAGAAAGTATGCGTATTTTACGCTGCTGGTGATCGCAGCCCTGATTACACCGCCTGAGCTTCTGTCCCATATGATGGTCACAGTCCCGCTTTTGATTTTATATGAAATCAGTATCCTTATATCGAAGGCCGCTTATCGGAAAGCACAGAAAAGCAGTGCAGCCGATCGGGACGTGTCTTCTGGGCAATAATAAAAAATCCATTTCTCATGCGAGAAATGGATTTTCTTTATTTCTGGTTCTTTTTGATTTTAAATGAAAAGGCGAACATCTTAAAAGAAATGCTGATGTTGTAAGCGGCGAACACCATCAGCAGGATGGAGTAAAATGACCACATGCTGCCTGGCGAGCTTGCGGCAAGATAAGTAAAGATGCACCCTACGGCAAAGTAGATCATTCCCCAAACTACCGGGTTTCTCATAAAAATAATCCTCCAATAATCAATTGCATTTGTGTGCTCTGCTGTTCAAGGTAATTCCGAACAGGCTCAAGCTGCATGATGACGACGAATGTATTCATCATTAAATGGGCGAAAATCGGCACCCATATCCGTTTTGTTCTCGCATATAAAAAGGCAAAGGTAAAGCCCATTGCTGTATATAGAAGGAGATGCTTCAAATCAGCGTGAACAATACCGAAGATAACCGAGCTGATCAGTCCTGCAAAAAAGAAATTCGTTTTTTCGTACAGCGCGCCGAAAATGATTTTTCTGAAGATGATTTCTTCTAATATAGGCCCGACGATGGAAGAAACGATAATCATGAGCGGGACTGCCTGAATGACATCCAGAATCGCTTGTGTATTTTCTGATTCTCTTCCGATGCCAAAAACATAATATTCAATAGAGCCTGCTATTCCTTGAGAGAAAAGGGCAATGAAAAAACCGGCTATCGCCCAAAGGATAGAAAGTCCGATTGAGTCCTTCTGTCCGTTTCGCAGCGTTTCTTTCGGAACGGTTCTCAGAATGAGCAGAACAACAACGAGACAGGCGATAAAGCTGATAACGGACCATAATCCTTGTGCATGCAGCATATTTTCATCTGTAGGCTGTCCTCCGGCATAACCGAATTTAAATAACAAGGGAATCGCGATTAATGCGGAAAACTGCATGATGATATATGTCAAAATAATAAACCAATACTGTTTTCTCAAATGGTATGTACTCCTTTGTTAAGTGGGTTTCGTTCATCTACAGCTATTGTAACATAATCGGTACGGGGGTGAAAAAGCTAACGGAAAAGGGAGCGGAAAAGAATGATGTAAGCGTGAAAAATTTTTTATCTTATCACTTGAAATTGGAAGGGAGATTCTTTATTATAAGAATTGTGTTAGCACTCTTTAGTGCTGAGTGCTAAAATTACATATTCATACTATTGAGGAGGTTATTACATTGTTAAAGCCATTAGGTGATCGCGTTGTCATTGAACTCGTAGAATCTGAAGAAAAAACTGCCAGCGGAATTGTGTTGCCGGATTCTGCAAAAGAAAAACCGCAAGAAGGCAAAATCGTGGCAGCTGGTTCAGGTCGCGTGTTAGAAAGCGGAGAGCGCGTTGCTTTAGAAGTAAAAGAGGGCGACCGCATTATCTTCTCAAAATACGCAGGTACTGAAGTGAAATACGAAGGTACTGAATACTTAATCTTACGTGAAAGCGACATTTTAGCTGTTATTGGCTAATTCTTAAATAAACAATATTTAAAACATTTGAGGAGGTCTTGTAAACATGGCAAAAGAAATTAAGTTTAGTGAAGAAGCTCGCCGCGCAATGCTTCGCGGTGTCGATGCACTTGCTGATGCTGTTAAAGTAACTTTAGGACCAAAAGGACGCAACGTGGTTCTAGAGAAAAAATTCGGTTCTCCGTTAATCACAAATGACGGTGTAACAATCGCTAAAGAAATCGAGCTAGAAGACGCTTTTGAAAACATGGGTGCTAAGCTTGTTGCTGAAGTAGCCAGCAAAACAAACGACGTTGCCGGTGACGGTACAACAACTGCAACAGTTCTTGCGCAAGCAATGATCCGTGAAGGCCTTAAAAACGTAACAGCAGGCGCTAACCCTGTAGGCGTGCGTAAAGGGATGGAACAAGCTGTAGCGGTTGCGATCGAAAACTTAAAAGAAATTTCTAAGCCAATCGAAGGCAAAGAGTCTATCGCTCAGGTTGCTGCGATCTCTGCTGCTGACGAGGAAGTCGGAAGCCTTATCGCTGAAGCAATGGAGCGCGTAGGAAACGACGGCGTTATCACAATCGAAGAGTCTAAAGGCTTCACAACTGAGCTTGAAGTTGTTGAAGGTATGCAATTCGACCGCGGATATGCGTCTCCTTACATGGTAACTGACTCTGATAAGATGGAAGCGGTTCTTGACAATCCTTACATCTTAATCACAGACAAAAAAATCACAAACATTCAAGAAATCCTTCCTGTGCTTGAGCAGGTTGTTCAGCAAGGCAAACCATTGCTTCTGATCGCTGAGGATGTTGAAGGCGAAGCACTTGCAACACTTGTTGTGAACAAACTTCGCGGCACATTCAACGCAGTTGCTGTTAAAGCTCCTGGCTTCGGTGACCGCCGTAAAGCAATGCTTGAAGACATCGCTGTCCTTACTGGCGGAGAAGTCATCACAGAAGATCTTGGCCTTGACCTGAAATCTACTCAAATCGCTCAATTGGGACGCGCTTCTAAAGTTGTCGTTACTAAAGAAAACACAACAATCGTTGAAGGCGCTGGCGAAACAGACAAAATTTCTGCCCGCGTGACTCAAATCCGCGCTCAAGTGGAAGAAACAACTTCTGAGTTCGACAGAGAAAAATTACAAGAGCGTCTTGCGAAACTTGCTGGCGGCGTAGCTGTCATCAAAGTCGGCGCTGCGACTGAAACTGAGCTGAAAGAGCGTAAACTTCGCATCGAAGACGCCTTGAACTCAACTCGCGCAGCTGTTGAAGAAGGCATCGTATCCGGTGGTGGTACAGCGCTTGTAAACGTATATAACAAAGTCGCTGCAGTTGAAGCTGAAGGCGATGCTCAAACAGGTATCAACATCGTGCTTCGCGCGCTTGAAGAGCCAATCCGTCAAATCGCACACAACGCTGGCCTTGAAGGATCTGTCATCGTTGAGCGCCTCAAAAACGAAGAAATCGGCGTAGGCTTCAACGCTGCAACTGGCGAATGGGTAAACATGATCGAAAAAGGTATCGTTGACCCAACGAAAGTTACACGCTCAGCTCTTCAAAACGCTGCGTCTGTAGCTGCAATGTTCTTAACTACTGAAGCTGTTGTCGCTGACAAGCCAGAAGAAAACGCTGGCGGCGGAATGCCTGACATGGGCGGCATGGGCGGTATGGGCGGCATGATGTAAAACCGACAAAAAACCCTTGATTTACAAGGGGTTGTCGGCAACGGACGTCATTTTTATGCCCTATTGATCCATTTATAAATTTTCGAGGCTTCTCATGAGTTCACTGAACTTGTGAGAAGCTTCTTTTTTTCTGTCTTTTTTGATGTGTAAATAAACCTGTGTAGTATGTACGGGCATACATGGCATTTATGGACCGAAAACAAAAGCAAAAAAGGAATACTGAGTCCTTTTCTAAAATCGAAGCAGACTTTTTTGCCAAACACGTCATCTGCAATTGATATTATTTTATCTGGCATTTTACCGTCTCGATAACGATTAGAAACGTTTACTATATATGACTCGCTTTCTTTATGGAAGCTATGTAAGTATCAGAATGCAATTTCTTCCCTATCTTCAAGATCAAAAGTTTCAGGAAAGGGGGTAGCGCCGAATAGATTTTGACATATTCTAAATAATCTTTTGGGAACTTTACTTGTAATGTGTCTTCTACTTCATTAATTTCCTTGTTACTAACAGGTTGCTCTCCGAAATCCCATTCAATCATATGAAATCTCCGCCTCGATATGTAAAACCCTTCTTTATGTAAGAAGAGTTTTAATTTTATTCAGCCTTTAAATATGTCCGGAATTTTATCTTGCCATATTAATAGCAATTCTCTAAATTGATCGGTTTCAATTGAGTTTTCATAGGGTTCTTCTATCCTAAAAGAGTTTTCAACAATTGTCACATCTTTTTTAATGAGAACACTTGTAGCATTTAACTCAATCTCAAAATCTTCATATATCCCTTCTAAAACCTTCTCAATGTAATCTATATACTCGTTGGCTTGTTCTTCTGTAGCGATGTTTTCAATGAAATCAGAGAAAATACTGATTTCTTCTGGCAATACTATTCCTAAATCACCAAATGGATCTTCTTCAAATTTATATGGATATTTCATATGTTATTTCACCTTCAAGATTATTTTTTATATAACGGGTATGCAGTTGCTATTGTTCCATCCTTATTTAAATACATTTCTATTTTTATACCCGACGCAGACATGCCCCTGAATTTATTTGAGCCGATTTGCTTTTTAGTTTGGTAAGCTTCATCAATAGCTTTTAATACATCTGCACGGTTCCACTCTCTTGGGAAGAAACTAGAATCAGCTATTTTTTTAACACCGTCAACCTCAACCTTTGCCATATAAACTCCGTTTTTATCAGGTTTTTTTTCCGTACCCTGAATAATTTTTCCGCCCATCATACTTTCATGGTGATAACCAACTGCTTTACCGCGTTTATTTATTTCTCCATGGTAGATGTGCTTCATTGTACCTGTGGTATACTTTCCATTACCCGAACTGAAATTAGATGTTGTAGATTTAGTTAAAATACTCTCTTTTTGATTTTCAATAATACTTTTTAACAAAGGAGTATTTTTTGCATTATACGTATTGTCAATATCTTTAGCTATCCCTACAAGTGCAGGTTCATATTTATTTTTTAATAAGGGGTTAATAAAGTCTTTTCCCTTTAAAAGCCCTTTATTGACATGAGCAGCGGCTGTTCCACCTTCAACTACTTTACCTACTTTAGAAAGCTTGGTAGTCGTTTGCACTGCGGCACCTGCACCCTTTTGGGCCAACGATATTTCCTATCGCATAACTGATATAATGCCCTTTTTCGTATGCATCGCCATTTACCATTTTATCATTCCATGAGTCGATCAGGTTTGTCCAGATGATTTTTGAATAAGAGGGCGCGCTTAAAACTGTTGAAATTGTTTTTGTGAGTTTTAGTTCGGTGGGAAGCTGTGAATATTCCCATGTACCAACAACCAAGTCTTTGACGCCATATATCGTATCGTCAATCACATCGTCAATTCCATCATTAACTCCGTCGACGAAGTCAATTACTGTCTTACCGGTATTGATTACACTTTCACCGACGGCCTTCAGCTGTTTTGCTTGTTCAAGCTGTACCACATACTGGAGCTGTTCAGGGGTAAGATTCTCATAGCCGACCTTCTTGGCAATTTCTAAGTATTCATCCGGATCAGTCACTCCGTCAGCTAGCTTCTTCTTCAATTCTTTGATTTCTCGTTCTTTCGCTTCATCTTTCTTGATCTTCAAATAAACTTCAGTCTGTTTCTCAATATCGCCTTTTTTCTTATGTATGTCACTTTCACGGTACGCCTTGGCGTTGTAGTGAATGGGCGTAGCGTTTTTGCCTTTGCCTGTGGATTCCTCAAGCTTTTGGAAGTCCTTCTTGATGAATTGCTCGTTTGGCTCTGACTGGGCATATTCAGTAACAAGTGCTTCATCCACGCTTCCTAATTTATCGACTGTTTTTTTACGTTTGTCCTCTGCATCTGCAAGTTCGTCTTTGAAGTCTTCTGTCGAGAACAAATCAAGCGGAAGAATATCGTCGATATCATTTAAAATATCTTTCATCGCTTTCTTCTGTTCAGACATAATGGATTTTGATTTTGTGTAGGCGTTAGCCAGCTCGTGTTCTAAGAAGGATTCTTCTATATATGCATCAGATAAGCTGGCGTCCTCTAAAATGCCTGAAATACTTGCCAAGAAAGCAATTTTCATATCAAGTAAGTCAATCCAATCGCCAGCTACACCTGCGTGGTCTTGATAAAATGCTTTAATGTTGTCAGCACCTTTGCCGGAAAACTCACTGTCATCTAAATCAGCTACAGCTTTAAAAGCCTTTTTTAGATTGACCATCTGACTTCTTAATTCTTTGTATTCCTTTGCACGTCTATCTGCTTCTGAAAGCAGTGAGTTGGCTTCAAATACTTTCATGTTCATATCCTTTCGTTTGAATAGCTCCAACAAGATTTTACCATGGGGAAATGAAGAAACAGACTAAATGTGATACAAAAGTGGTGAAATGGTCAATTTTAACTATGTCATTTTACCTATCTGAATCTCTTGTTTGGGTTACCGCCGACGCCTATAGCTAGAAGGGCTTTCTACAGTTAGATTTATAGACCGAAAAAAATTGAAGGTTATTGAAATAAATAACTCCCTCTCATAGAGAGAGAGGGAGTTATTTATTTTTGTTATAAAAATTCATTGTAAAAAAAGATAAAACTAATAAAACTAGAAAATAGACTATGAAGGTTGAGATAAAGTTCCAAGAGAAAAAGTTAAAGTCTTTATTTAGAGAATAAAATACAATTTGACTTACTAAAGTTATTACGAAAACAACTGTTATTAATTTAGAGAATTTTTTGGTCATGACAAAACACCTCTTCCAATTTAGTTAAATAAACCCATTTAATATAGTAGAATCTTTGGTAAAATATAGTATGTAAATAACGATTAGGAGGATGTTCTATGAAAAAGCTTTTAGCTGTAGTGTTAACATTTACTATGATAACACTAATGTTCGGAAGTACGTCAATAGTTCAAGCGGAGGAAAAGTGTCCAACCTGTGAGAAAACAGATCCTTTAGTAGCGCCTACCACAAAAGATCTAAATAAAACTATTGAAATATTAAAAGACAATAATGTGAACACGTTAGCTTTGGATAAAGAAAAAGCTGCAGTAGTCGAAAATGATAAAGACAAAGCTGTAATTATCGCAGAAAAGCTAGGTGATAGTAAAGATAAGATTGAGTATAACCAGTATTTTGTTGACGTTAATAACGAAAAATTTGTAACTTTAAAACAAAAAGTTGAAAAACTAGATGATAAGACTGTAAAAGCTGAAGTCATAAACGTAGAATCAGGAGCAAAATACTCTGTTACAATTGATAAAGACGGAAATAAATTAGATGAAAATTTTATTTCAGGAAAGTCTGCTGATTTTAAGCAATCAAGTTTATGTAGTGCTATCGTAGGTGCAGTTCTTGGTACAGGATCTAAATTTGCTTGTATTGCTGCTTGTACAGCTGTAACTGGAGGTTGGGGAGCAGTTGCATGTGGTGTATTATGTGCAGCAGTAACTGGCGGAATAAGCTGGGCTGGGGCAAAAGATATGTGTGAACAATTATTCGGTTGAAAAACGACGCTCCTATATAGGAGCGTTTTTTTATCACTAGTAATATGGAGAAATTAATAAATAAACCAAAACACCCGTAAGGCTAACATACAGCCAAATTGGCATTGTCCAACGTACTATTTTTCGGTGTTTTTGTGTCTGCATTGTTAAACCCCAAATTAATGAAAATAACGCTAAAGGTACGACAATACCAGCAAGAATACTATGAGAAGTTAGAATAATGTAGTAAAAGTATTTGGCGAGCCCTTCTCCTCCATAATGAGTGGTCTCTTGAGATAAGAAGTGGTAAGTTAAATATGAAAATAAAAATAATATTGTTGAAGAAAATGCTGCAAGTATGAAAGCTCTGTGAAGTTTTATGTTATGCTTTTTTATAAAAATTAAAGCTGCTATAAGAAAGATGAACGTAAAACTATTTAGAACAGCATTTATACGAGGAAAGATGGTTATATTAAAATTCACCTCTCCCTTATACTCTAAAGGCGAAAAAAATAATAGCAAGATAATCACATTAGCTAAAAGTGAAAGTGTGATTACTGTTTTTGTATAATTTGAGTTCTCCTTGGACCTTTGAGTCTTTATTCTATTCAAACTTTTCACCTCCCTCTCTAAATTAACATGATTTTTTCCATAATGGGCCCTATATGAAAAAAACAAAACTTAATTCCTATTCTACACAATACCTATTTAAGGTTGTAAACAGTTATTATATAAGTATGAAAAAATATTTTTATACAGTTCATGAGATATTGTCGTTTTGCTCATTTTGATTACTGGGATCGTTGCAATTAACCTGATCGACTGAGGTATATCTGAGAGTATTGCGCATACCGTATTGATGATAGCCGTTGCTATTACCTTGTTAAAAGGGACCATTATAATGTGGAGAGAAAGGCGATATGAAAGAAAGCGAAAGAATTAAGTTTATCCAGAAAGAAGTTTTGACTGCAGCGGAAGCGGGATAGCTGCTTGGCACGTTTAAGCTACTCTTGTGACTTCACGGAAGCTCAAGCCTGTTAAAAAGGTTGGGACAGTTGCAATGTTTTTGCTTGAACATGTACAAGCCTTTAAAAAGAATTAAAAGCCGGCCGGAAGAAGGCCCTATGATGAATGAAGATCTTCTTATATTAAAAGGAGTTATCGTACGTTTTATGAAATCCTCTCATATAAATCATCACAACATGTGGATATATGGGTCTAAAAAATAAAAAATGGTGAGATATCAGGTGAAAAAAGGACATAAATAGGGGCAATGCATGGGGTGGAATGATGTAATCTGCCCTCCTAGGCCCTTGATATTTAGGGATTCAGAAGTTTTTTTACTCTAAGAAGACTTAAAATATCAGGGATTAGAGAGACCTTTCATACATTCGATGAATGTACGAGGGGTCTCTTTTTATTGGTTTTATGTATTCGCAAATTCCCTAACTGCTTGGCTGCGTCTTTCGTGAAGAAGCGTCTTTTCACTACAAGAATATCTTCCTCTTCATCTACTTTTTTCGTATCAATGGCATTTAACATCTCACGGTATACATCTTTAACAATGTCTGATTTCTCAAGTTTTTGAAGTGCGCTTTCGATCTCATCACGGATATTCTGGTTATTGGCCGAGTATGTTTCTAATAGTCGATCAATATACGTTGAATCAATATCATAGATCTTCACTGCGTTTTCTCCATAAAACTCAATGTCTGAAAAATCCGGTGTATTTATCTGCAGTTCAATATGTGATAGGGGCAGATCCTATTCCGAATATCGGGGGAATCATCAATAGCAAGCAATTTGATCAGTATAAAGCCGTGCATCCAGATGCAAAACCGTTGAAATACAGACCAGAGTTGAAGCGTCAGTGGAGAAAGATGTTAGATGAAGTCATTGTACCTTTGGATGGCGAGCTGAGATAAAGACATTTTGAACTAAAGGAATCTATATAACGAAAGGCCAACTGCGACTTCAGTTGGCCTTTCCTATTTATAATAAAGAAACTGAGTGAGATTGCTGACAGAACTACTATGCGTACTAGTCGTTTTCTTTAATTACCATTTCCAGTCCTTCGACCTCCCCACGAATCCCAATCGCAGGCTCCCAAGAATCAATCAAACGAATCGCCTTCTGATTAGATTCCATAGCTTCCGCATGATCTCCTTTACGGTACAACAACTGTGCCATCCCATAATAATAATAGATCAGCTCAACCTGATTGGCGTTATGTTTGTCATAGAGCATTTGCTCAAAGGCTTCTTCCGCTTTCTCAAATTGACCACATTTCACGTAAGCGACACCCAGATTGAAATAGGCTTCTATCGTTTTTTCGCCGCCGTACGTGGAGCTGATTTCATTTGCCGCTTCGTATAATTGAATGGCTTCTACATGATAACCTTTCGCAAAGCTTAAGTCACCGCGAACCAATAGAACTCTGTGTTGAATGGTAGGGGAAATCGGTTGATTTTCGATTTCGTTTAAAATGGTCTCTGCATTTTCCTGTTGCCCGTCTTTTAAAAAAAGCCTTGCTTTGAGTGCGTGTCCCCAAACCTTTAGATCATAGGCATCGTGAGCGTCTGATTGTTCCAGAATCCTCAGCCCGGCTTCAATTTGCTGTAAGGCCCTGTCTAAATCATTGACTTCCATCAGAGCCCAGCCTGCTGTGTCGATTCGGAAGTACGCTTCTCGTGTGTGTTTGCCTAATTGATGGGCGGCGTCGGCGGCTTTGCATCCGTATTCGATACGCAGGGGAAGGTTGATTCTGCTTAGAAAATGGCTAATTCGGGTGATGAGTTCGATTAGGATTTCTTTTTGATCGGTGTCGCTTGCCCATTGGATGACCTTTAAGATGTTTGGCCAATCTTGTTTCATTTGATCTAAATTCCGTCCCAGCAGGTAGCTCCAATAGATAGAGTTTGGCTGTTCCCGCTTTAAATGGGTTTCAGCATAATCAATATAATAGTAAGCCCAGCGATTGCGGGCTTCTTTTTCATATTCGTGTTGTTCGGACAAGTGCCGTTCTCCGTAAGCGACAACGGTTTGGTGCGCTAAGTATTGTGTCCTTCCTTCGCTTCGTTCCGGCTGAATCAGCGCATATGACCGCATTTGTTCCATAGCGTAATGAAAACGGCGGGCGTCTAATCCGGCTGCTGCCGCCAGGCTTTTTTCATCAGGCGGCTTGCTGAAAAAGCAAAGCGTCTGCCATAGCTTTCGCGTATCTTCATTGCATCTATCCCAGGTGCGGCCAAAGAGGAATTCAAACAATTCCAGCAGTGAGTAGCCTGCTTTTCCAAGCTCATGAATCAGCTGCTGAGCGGGGATGTCATCGTCTGACATATAGGCAATGCTGAGTGCCATGGCTTTCGGGTTTCCGGCAGTCGCTGAAATGAATTCGTTTTTCAGGTCAGATGATAGATGTAACAGCTGCTCCAGCTTTTCCCGTTTATTTTGAATGTTGCATGTTTGTAAGCATCGGTGCACTTCTTGCTGAAAAAAATCCAAGGCATCTGTTTGGTCAAGGCCGCTCAGCTGAATAGCTGTCATTTCTCCGAAGCTTTCCCGATAGGTTTGCTTTACGTTTTCCCGCGCTGTGAGGAGAACTTTCACGCCTTGCGGAAGGCTGGTGATAAATTCATGAATGTCACGTTCTGCAGTATCAATGCTGTCAACGATCAGCAGGATCGGTTTTTCTCTAGTGTAATTAGCTAACGCATTGCGGACGACGAACCGTTTTTCATTGATTGATTTATCGATTTGTTCTGTGCGCCCGAGCTGATAGGCGATCGTATTTAAAAAATCGCTAAAGCTCAATCCTTTCCAATCAGCGCTGACCCAGATGATGCTGTTGAATGCGGGCCAATCTGAAGTATCGCCGACACAGGAATAGGCGGCTTCAAGAGCGATTGTGGTTTTACCCATACCAGCCCAGCCGGTGATTAAACAGACTGGTGACGGAGAAAGCATCCATTGCCGTATTGCTTCCATATCAAAGCTGCGCCCGATAAAGCGTCCGGACCAGCGTGAGGGTAAATTATGAGTGATAGGCTGTTCTGTAAGCGCATTCGTTTCATGGCCGGGTCTGTCATGAAACAGCCGTTTTACTACATTTTCAATTTCGTCTTCACTCGGAGCCCCGAATAATCCGTCTTTTCGCAGTATTTTCGCTTTTTTCAAACAAGATGCTGCCCATACAGGCAATGCGGGTTTGATGACTGGGATAGTGGTGGCTTCCAGCAAGTCGGTCAACCACTCGATATCCAAGTCGGTCTTTTCGAGAATGATCCAGATCATTCCGAACAGTTTTCCGTCGTCAATTCTTCCGGGAATGTAGTTTGCCCCCATCTGTCCGATCCAGCTTTTGATCGTGTTTGGGGAGACTCCCAGCTGGAGTGCGATTTTATCTATGTAAGACTGTCCTGATTCTTCATTCTTTTTCCTTCTGACTTTATAATCAGGATGAAGTTTTAGCGTTTTGACGCCAGGTGCCAGCAGTTGTGCAAATTGTTTTCGGTTTTCAAGTTCAGCCATAAGCCTGCACCTCCTATTAGTACTATTTTATCAATCCAGCGTTTTTTGTATATGAAAAAATAAAAGTACAGTGCCGCTGTCCTTTTATACAGCAGGAAAGGCTGTTGAACGTGTTGAAAAGCAGATAAAATGGGGGCAGTAACAGAGAAAACAAAATGTATGCACTTACATTTTATTTTCTAAAGAAAGGAACTTGCCAAATGACTCACACAGTACCTCAAAACATGAAAGCGGCTGTTATGCACAACACAAGAGAGATCAAAATTGAAACATTGCCTGTGCCTGATATCAATCATGATGAAGTGTTGATTAAGGTGATGGCTGTCGGAATTTGCGGATCTGATCTGCATTACTATACGAATGGCCGAATCAGCAACTACGTTGTGGAAAAACCATTTATTCTTGGCCATGAATGCGCGGGTGAAATTGCCGCTGTCGGATCAGCTGTCGATCAATTCAAAGTCGGTGACCGCGTCGCTGTTGAACCTGGTGTTACGTGCGGACGCTGTGAAGCGTGCAAAGAAGGGCGCTATAATCTTTGCCCGGATGTACAGTTTTTGGCTACACCGCCGGTAGACGGCGCGTTTGTCCAATATATTAAAATGCGTCAGGACTTTGTTTTTTTAATCCCAGACTCACTTTCTTATGAAGATGCTGCTTTGATCGAGCCGTTTTCTGTCGGCATCCATGCGGCGGCCAGAACGAAGCTACAGCCCGGATCAACGATTGCGATTATGGGGATGGGCCCTGTTGGGTTAATGGCTGTTGCCGCAGCTAAAGCATTTGGGGCAGGCACAATCATTGTCACCGACTTAGAGCCGCTGCGGTTAGAAGCTGCGAAAAAAATGGGAGCGACTCACATTATTAATATACGTGAACAGGATGCACTTGAAGAGATTAAAACGATCACGAATGATAGAGGCGTTGATGTTGCTTGGGAAACAGCAGGGAATCCAGCGGCATTGCAATCCGCACTGGCTTCTGTGCGCCGGGGCGGAAAATTGGCGATTGTCGGTTTGCCTTCACAGAACGAGATTCCGCTCAACGTACCGTTTATTGCGGATAATGAGATTGATATTTACGGGATCTTCCGTTATGCCAATACGTATCCAAAGGGAATCGAATTTCTTGCTTCAGGCATTGTGGACACGAAGCATCTAGTAACGGACCAATATTCGCTGGAGCAGACGCAAGATGCGATGGAGCGGGCGCTTCAATTTAAGAATGAATGTTTAAAAGTGATGGTGTATCCAAATCGCTGAGTGAACAGGGAGGATCTTCGTATTCTCCCTCTTGTTTACTGGAAATGAAAACGGATTCTTGGGGTGGGAAATGATGATTGAAACAGAAAAAGTAACGGCAATGAAAGTGAAGCATCAGTCAAAATCCAGTACCGGACTGTCCTGGTTTGAACGAATCGGCTATGGATTCGGCGATATGTCGTATAATATTATCTTTCAGTTTGTAAACGCATACTTATTATTCTATTATACAGACGTCGGCGGCATTCAGCCTGCGGTGATCGCAACTTTGTTTCTTGTTGTGCGTGTGCTGGATGCTATTTTTGACCCGATCATGGGATTGATTTTAGATAAAACGAATACAAGGTGGGGAAAAGCAAGGCCCTATTTGCTGTGGGTGGCATTTCCTTTTGCGCTATTCACATTCTTATGTTTCACGACGCCTCATTTCGGTGAGACCGGAAATATGGTATATGCGTATGTCACTTATATTCTGCTTGGGATGTCCTTTAGTATGCAAACGATCCCGGTGAACAGCTTAACGGGGCGGATGACGAATTCGGTGGAGGAACGAACGGTTCTGACCACAACCCGGATGATTTTGGTGTATATCGGCATTCTTTTATCCATTTCCTGTGCGACACCGCTTGCAACTGCTATCGGAGGAGAGGATCAGGCGTTTGGATTTCAGATGACGGCGCTCATCTATGCGGCTGTCAGCATCGTTTTGAATCTATTTAGTTTCTTTACTGTACGGGAGCGAATTCAGCCTAAAAAGAGAAAAAAACAAGGGATCAAAAAGACGTTATCCGTTTTATTCCGAAATAAACCCTTGCTTATGTTAATTTCATCATTTTTGGCTTTTGCGATCGGGTTTAATATTAAGCTCAGCACGATGGTGTATTATTTTACGTATAACGTCAACCATAAAGAGTTCGTGTTTATGGGCACCGTTTTATTTTTCGGGGCAGCGCTGATCAGTAATTTGTTTATTCCTTTCTTTTCTGAGAAGTGGGGCAGAAAACAAGTCATGATCATCACGGCAGCTCTATCGCTTATTTCTTATGCCGGCCTGCATTTTACGCCGTATTCTTCAATTCCACTCATTTTCATTTGGCTTTTCGCTTCGGGATTTTTCACAACGCCTTTAAATACGCTTGCTTGGGGAATGGTTGCGGATTGTGTCGATTATGCGGAATGGAAAACCGGAATTCGCGCGGATGGTGTGGTGATTTCGAGCATGAGCTTTATCAATAAGCTGGGTGTGGCGTTGGCCGGGTCATTTTCGGCCATCTATTTAGGAATCGCCGGGTATGTGGCGAATACAGACCAGACAGTTGCGTCATTGAATGCGATTAAAAATATGAATGCTTTGATTCCGGGATTTTTCATTTTGCTTTCTATTATTCTTATCGCCTTCTATCCTTTAACGGAAAAAAGATATAAACACATCATCTCTGAGCTGGAGCAAAGGTCTGCGAGATAAATATATGTAAAATTTTTAATATTCAATGTTGTATTTATGGCAGAAAGTAATATACTGAGACTGTAATCTAGACTTTATAAATGAGTGTGATAATATGCGTAGTCATTCTGTAGTTTGTATTGGGGAATTGTTGATTGATTTCTTTTGTACCGATGTTGACGTTGATTTAATGGAAGGGCGCCAATTCCTGAAAAGTGCCGGGGGTGCACCGGCGAATGTGTCAGCAGCGATTGCCAAGCTGGGCGGAGACGCCGCTTTCAGCGGAAAAGTAGGAAAGGATCCGTTTGGGTATTTTCTGAAGCAAACATTGGACGCTGTACATGTCGATACCTCTATGCTGGTGATGGATGAGAAAGCGCCTACAACGCTTGCTTTTGTTTCATTAAAACAAAATGGAGAGCGTGACTTTGTTTTTAATAGAGGCGCGGACGCTTTGTTTACGCTGGAGGATATTGACCAGGAAAAACTAAACGGAGCGAAAATCCTTCATTTCGGCTCTGCGACGGCACTGTTATCGGATCCGTTTTGCTCAGCCTATTTACGGCTGATGTCGATTGCGAAAGACAATGGACAGTTTATTTCGTTTGACCCTAACTACCGTGAAGATTTATGGAGGGGAAGAGTCTCAGAGTTTGTAAGTGTTGCGAAAAAAGCGATCGCTGTAAGTGATTTTGTGAAAGTCAGTGACGAGGAGCTTGAGATTATAAGCGGTGTGAAGGATCATGAAAAGGGAGTTGCGATCCTTCATGAGATCGGAGCCAACATTGTCGCTGTGACACTTGGGAAAAGCGGAACGCTTCTTTCCAATGGAAAAGACCGTGAAATCATTCCAAGCATTCCTGTGACATCAATTGACTCAACAGGGGCGGGAGATGCTTTTGTCGGTGCGGCTTTATATCAATTGGCAAACACGGATCAGATTCAATCTGTAGAAACAGATTTTGTGAAACTGCGTGAGATTGTGGCGTTTGCCAATAAGGTCGGAGCTCTTGTGTGCACTAAAATTGGAGCGATTGATGCACTGCCGAGCTTGGATGAGATCGAAGTTTCTTTGTAAATCATTGAAGATGTTTCTTGAAAGTCTTTGGACTTTTGGGGGCATCTTTTTTTATTGCTTACATTTTTGTTCAGGTAAAAAGTTGTGTATTTTTTGTTTGGAATGTCATTTTTTATTAAAAAAGTGAAACTTTTAACGATAATAAATAGTATATGTAACAAGGGTTACCGAATTAGCTTTAGGAGGAACGATATAATGAGTATAATTGGAAGATTTAAAGATATTATGTCTGCGAATATCAATGCTTTATTGGACAAGGCTGAAAATCCGGAGAAAATGGTAGATCAATATTTAAGAAATATGAATAGCGATTTGGCTAAGGTTAAGGCAGAAACAGCAGCTGTTATGGCCGAGGAGCAGAGAGCAAAAAGAGAATATCACGAATGCCAGGCGGATATGGAAAAGATGGAAAGCTATGCAATGAAGGCGCTGCAAGCCGGGAATGAGAGCGATGCGAGAAAATTTCTTGAAAGAAAAACATCTTTGGAGTCAAAGCTTTCTGAGCTGCAGGCGGCGAATCAAATTGCTGCAACCAATGCCGCACAGATGAGAAAGATGCATGACAAATTGGTATCTGACATTGGAGAGCTGGAAGCACGTAAAAATATGATCAAGGCGAAGTGGGCAGTAGCGAAAACGCAAGAAAGAATGAACAAACTGGGCGCTTCTGTTTCAAGTACAAGCCAATCAATGTCTGCATTCGGCCGAATGGAGGACAAAGTAAATAAGGCACTTGATCAGGCCAATGCAATGGCTGAACTGAACAGCGCTCCGCAGGATGATATGGCTGATCTGACTGCAAAGTATGACACTGGCGGTTCAAGCCAGATTGATGATGAACTTGCGGCGTTAAAAGCGAAAATGATGCTCGATAAGTAATACATAGGAGGCCGCAGCTCTCGGCTGCGGCGTCATTTTATCATAAGATGTGAGAGGGAACGGTAATGATAATATCTTATAAGTGTCCGAACTGCGGCAGTGATATGGCATTTGACAGTGAAACCGGCTCGTTATCCTGCAGCAGCTGCGGAAGACAGGACAATATTGAAAGCCTTCCGAAAGAAAACATTGCGGCACGGTTTTCTGATGATGAAGCAAAAGAATATCAATGTGAAAACTGCGGTGCCGTTTTGATCACGGAAGCTGAAACGACAGCAACGACGTGCAGCTTCTGCGGAGGTGCTGCAATACTTGCCGATCGTTTATCAGGACATTTGGCGCCGGCGAAGGTCATTCCATTTACAATCAGCAAGCAAGAAGCGGAGCAGGCATTTCGAAAGTGGTGCAAAAAAGGCCTTCTGACACCAAGAGGTTTCATGTCTGCTGATCGTATCAAAAGCATCACCGGCATGTATATTCCATTTTGGATGTTTGATTTAAATAGTGAAGTACAGGTGAGAGCAAACTGTACCAGAGTCCATCAATATGAAGAAGGGGATTATATTTGCACGGAAACAGAGCACTTTGAAGCGTTTCGTGATATCAATCTCGATTATTTGAAAATCCCTGTCGATGCCTCTGAAAAAATGAAAGACGAATTAATGGACAAATTGGAGCCTTATTCATACGAAGAGCTGAAGGACTTTCAAACGGCATATTTGGCCGGTTATATTGCGGAAAAGTACAATTATACCGATGAGGAGCTTTTTCCGAGGGCAAAAGAGAAAATCAGCAGTTATATAGATTCATACATCCATTCTACTTTTTCCGGATATACGTCAGTCAATGTGAGGGACAAACATATTCACACGAAAAACGTGAACAGCTTTTACGTTTTGCTTCCTGTTTGGATGGTCAGTTACGATTATGAAAGAGCGGAGCATATCTTTGCGATGAACGGGCAAACAGGAAAGGTCGTTGGAAAGCCGCCGATCAGTCGAGGAAAAGTGGCTGCATGGTTTAGCGGAATAGCAGGCGGGACATTTCTTGCGTTGAAGCTCGTCTCATTGATGATGGGAGGCGGATTTTGATGCGTGGATTTTTTGGGAAAGCGATCTTTGTTGTGCTGGCTGTTTTCATCATGATGCCTTTACTGGGTATCGAAGCGGTAAGAGCCTCTGAATTGCAGCAGCATGTGTACGATCGCGCTCATCTATTGTCAAAAGCGGAGATCGGAAAACTTGAATCTCTCTCGGCAAAGCTGGGTGCAAAGAGGGACACTGATTTCATCATTATTACGACCAAAAGCACAAACGGTGAAGATATTGCAGACTATACCGGCGATTTTTATGATCGTTACGGAAAAGGCAGTACAGCCATTCTGACGATTGATATGACAAACAGAGAAGTGTTTATCGCAGGCTTTAAAAAAGCCGAACAGTATTTGGACAACAGCAGGCTCAATAGCATCAGAAATACGATTTCATCTGATTTATCCAATGAAAATTATTTTGAAGCTTTTGAGACATATATTCAGCTTTCCTATAAAGATATGGGCATAAAACCGGGAGTAAACCCTGACAACATATTCTTTACATGGTGGTTTCAGCTGATTGCTGCCATCGCAGTCGGGGGAATTGCGGTTTCAATCATGCTTTATCATGCAGGCGGCAAAGTAACGGTTAATGGAAGTACATATATGGATCAGCGTACGTCTGATGTGATTGATCAATACGACACTTATATTAGAACGACTGTAACAAGAGAAAGAAAACCATCAGATAAAGACAGCGGCAGCGATGGCGGTGTTACGAAAGGCGGCACGTCATACAGTGGGAGCCGGGGCAGTTTTTAAATGTAAGAAATAGAGAAAGGGAGAGGCGTAATGTCGTTTTTCAGAAATCAATTAGCGAATGTAGTAGAGTGGGAAGAATTTAGAGATGATATGATTTTTTATAAATGGAACAATCGTGAAATCAAAAAAGGGAGCCGTTTAATCATTCGTCCCGGACAGGATGCTGTCTTTTTGAACAATGGGCGGGTTGAAGGAGTCTTTCAAGATGATGGCGATTATGATATTGAATCAGAAATTATTCCATTCCTTTCAACGTTAAAGGGCTTTAAGTTTGGCTTTAACAGCGGCATGCGAGCTGAGGTGCTGTTTGTCAATACGAAGGAATTTACCGTAAGATGGGGAACAAAACAGGCGATAAATATTCCGGCAGCGGGAATGCCAGGCGGGATGCCCATTCGCGCAAACGGCACATTTAATTTCAAGGTGCAGGACTATATCAGCCTGATTGATAAAATCGCTGGCGTGAAAGATCAATATTTTGTAGAGGATATTAAAACCCGTATCATTTCTATTCTGGATCAGCTTCTCATGAAGTGGATCACAAGAGAAGGGAAAGATATGTTTAATCTTCAAGCAAACGCTTTTGATATTGCCAAGGGAATTCAAGAGGACTTAGATATGCAATTAATAAGCGACGGGATGACGGTCACTGGTTTTCAAATCATGAGCTTTAATTATCCTCAAGAGGTTCAAGATATGATTACAAAGAACGCTTCCTACGGTATGGTTGGGGATGTGAACAGATACCAGCAAATATCAATGACGGATGGAATGGCATCCGGAAAGATGAGCGGAAGCGGAGCGGCTTCGGATATGGCTGGAATGATGATGGGAATGAATATGGCCAATCAGATGATGAACCAAATGAATCAGAATCAGCAGGCACAGTCATCAGGCCCACAGTCAACTGGCAGCGGAAGCAAACCGAATTTCTGTCCAAACTGCGGAACAAAAACGGGCGAAGCCAATTTTTGTCCGAATTGCGGCCAGAAGCTTGTATAAGAATCATACAGTGAAAAGTCCGGAGTGATCAGCACTCGGGACTTTTTTATTTAGGAGAATAAGCATTACCTATTGCTTGCTCCTGAACAGGCCATTTTCGAGCCCCCGCTTGGATAATTCCCAGCAGCAATTGACGACGTTCCTTTATTGAATTGACGGCAATTTGAAATGTTTGCTTTGATAAAGCCGGTATGCCTGATTGTTGAAGCTTTGAGATGTCTGGTTCTGGCGGCGCTTGTTCTGCAGGATGGATATAGGCAGTATGAACGGTATCCAGATAGTTTTTGATACTTGAGCGCGCTTCTTTGATATGAAGCTGATTCGGCTGATATTGTTCAGGAATTCCGTATTTGAAAATGGTTAGAGCCTCATCCAATACAGCAACAGCTATAATGGATGATTCCTGATGCTGCGTGCTGTGGTAAAAATGAAGGATGGGGAAGGCGTTATGCTGAGCGGTCAGCTTTCCCAGTTCTGATGAGGCAGCGACAAGAAGAAAATCAATGTCGTGAAAATCTTTGCCATTCCATGCATTATGGACGATTTCAGTTCCGTCATGCCCTAGACTTAATACACTTTGGGCAAAGGAGCGTTTTTGATTAACCGCACTCAAGACGGAAATCAAATACGTGACAGAAAATGTGATGGTAAGCAGTCCTTGAGCTGTTTCAATAATCGTGACAAGCTTCCATAGGCCTCCGTTCGGAGCGAGGTCGCCATTTCCTAATGTAAACATGACATAGCCGGAAAAATAAATTCGGTCTGACCAGGAAGCCGGTTCTTTTGATTGAGTTTCCATAAGTGAGTGAGGGTCACTCGAGTAAATCAAAACCCACCCGCTCCAAAATAGACTGATCCATATCACTAACGTCAGGCATAACAGCAGAGGACCAGCCATACTTAGAACCTTTGCGTGGTCACCGCTGATTTTGCGGCAGCCCTTCCACAGCCAGGCAGACAGGCATCTTGTGATCGGGCCGGCACCGCTCTCTAACCATAACGTGGTCCATAAAAAATCAATCATCCCCGCTGTCAATAATAAAAGGCCTGCAATGATATAACCCTCATTCATTTTGGTTGCCTCCCTTAAGTCAGCCTTCTTTTATTTTCTTCTCTATTTCCTTTTATCCTGAGTCTGAAACAATTGAACGAATGTTTGATTTTACAGAGAAAAATAGGTGGGAGTTACCCAACACTTACTCATTTTTCGATATGAACAGAAAATCACAAGATTTTTGACTTGATTCACACATTTTCATGAAGAAAAACGTTCATTTTCCCCTTGAATTGGTGATTTTCCTTTTATAGAGTAAAAAATTTTCAGAAATTTATATTGACTGAAAGCGTTTTTATAATTATGATAATATCAGATATAACAAAAATGTCACTATAACATCACTACAATTGAACTATTAAGTGACTAATAAATACCAAATGAACGAGGTTATGCACAAAGAAATGACCATTGTTCTTTTAACGAGAAATGAAATCGCTTCCATAGGGATTGACATGCTAAGAAGAAGGGAAGGTTATGAGGTTATTGGATAAAAACATGAACAACTATTTTCTGAAGCCTGCTTACGAAATGTGAGGAAGGCAGCAGCCCTGGAATAAGTTTTTGACATACGCATTTTGAAAAAGACTGGGGGAAACAGTATGAATAAACAAGGAAATCAAATGTCATTTTTACGTACAATTATTTTAGTCTCCACTTTCGGCGGGCTTCTTTTTGGCTATGATACCGGTGTGCTCAATGGAGCTTTGCCGTATATGGGAGAGCCGGATCAGCTTAATCTCAATGCCTTCACAGAAGGCCTTGTCACCAGTTCACTTCTTTTTGGAGCGGCACTGGGTGCTGTGTTTGGCGGCAGGATGTCTGATTTTAACGGCCGCCGCAAAAATATTTTGTTCCTCGCTGTTATATTTTTTATTTCAACGATTGGGTGTACGTTTGCACCAAATGTTACGGTCATGATTATTTCCCGTTTTGTGCTCGGTATTGCGGTTGGGGGTGCATCCGTAACGGTGCCTGCCTATTTAGCAGAGATGTCTCCTGTGGAAAGCAGGGGACGGATGGTGACGCAGAACGAATTGATGATTGTATCAGGACAGCTTTTGGCCTTTGTTTTTAATGCGATCCTTGGAACAACAATGGGAGACAACTCCCATGTGTGGAGGTTTATGCTGGTCATTGCGTCACTTCCAGCCTTGTTCCTGTTTTTCGGCATGATCAGAATGCCCGAGAGTCCCCGTTGGCTTGTTTCTAAAGGAAGAAAAGAAGATGCTTTGCGTGTATTGAAAAAAATCAGGGACGAAAAACGGGCAGCAGCTGAGCTGCAAGAAATTGAATTCGCTTTCAAAAAAGAAGACCAGCTTGAAAAAGCGACATTTAAAGATCTTTCAGTCCCATGGGTGCGCCGTATTGTGTTTATTGGATTAGGGATTGCGATTGTACAGCAAATTACAGGTGTGAATTCGATTATGTATTATGGGACTGAAATTCTAAGAAATTCCGGTTTCCAAACGGAAGCCGCTTTAATCGGAAATATTGCGAATGGCGTGATTTCGGTATTGGCAACATTCGTCGGAATCTGGCTGCTGGGAAGAGTGGGGCGCCGGCCGATGCTGATGACAGGCTTGATCGGTACGACAACAGCATTATTGCTAATCGGGATATTCTCACTTGTACTTGAAGGATCACCGGCACTTCCGTATGTAGTCCTGTCATTAACGGTCACATTTCTTGCTTTTCAGCAGGGCGCCATTTCACCAGTGACTTGGCTGATGCTATCTGAAATTTTCCCGCTTCGCCTTCGCGGACTGGGAATGGGTGTTACGGTATTCTGTCTGTGGATGGTGAATTTTGCAGTCAGTTTCACGTTTCCGATATTGCTGGCAGCTATCGGGCTGTCCACAACGTTCTTTATCTTCGTTGGATTAGGAATTTGCTCTGTCTTGTTTGTGAAGAGGTTTTTGCCGGAAACGAAAGGGCTTTCGCTTGAGCAGCTGGAGGAAAACTTCCGCGCTTATGATCACAGCGGGGCAAAGAAGGATTCTGGGGCTGAAGTGATTGGATAATTTAAAAAAGAATCCGCACCCGAGTGCGGATTCTTTTTGGTTTCAAATTAGTTAGGTCTAACAAGGATTTTGACTTGGCTTTTCTCTTTAATAAGAGCCCCGAAGCCTTCCTCGATCAAATCATCTAGTACGATTTTTTTCGTTACGAGTTTGTCGGCTGAGAAATAGCCTTCTTTCATTAATGACAATACAGCCGGGAAGATGTCGCGGTATCCGATAATTCCTTTTACTGTACGTTCTTTGATTACGATATCGTTCGGATGGATTTCAGCACCTTTTTCCCAAATACTGACGATGACGGTTTCACCGGCGATTGTAGTGGACTGGATGGCTTGTCGTAACACCACTGGGACACCAGTGACTTCAAATGCTACGTCAACACCGCCTCCTGTACGTTCTGCAATCTCAGCGACTACATCGTCTGTTTTAGACGGATCAACGATGATCGCGCCAAGCTCCTCAGCTTTTTGCTGGCGTTCAGGAGAAAGCTCAACAGCGTAAATATCGGTTGCACCGGCAGCCTTCAGCGCTTCAATGACAAGAAGTCCGATCGGGCCGCAGCCGAATACAGCCGCTTTGTCGCCTGCTTTGAGTTTGCTTGAGCGGACAGCGTATAGAGCAACTGCAGAAGGTTCAACGAGCGCGCCTTGTTCATATGATAATTCATCAGGAAGTTTGAACAAAAGCTCTTCATCTACAGAGACGTATTCAGAGAAACCGCCGCCTCCGCCGGCTAAGCCGAGGAATCCCATTTGTTCATCAAGGTTGTAGGCGCCTTGGTGGCCGTGTGTAGCAAAAATCGGCTCGACTACGACGCGGTCTCCAACTTTATAATTTTCAACGCCTTCTCCGACTTCGACAACTTCACCGGAGAATTCATGCCCCATTGTGACAGGTGCCGTTTCATTTGTTAATGGGTGCGGTTTGTCAACCGGAATAAAGATCGGGCCGCCTAGATATTCGTGTAAATCACTTCCGCAGATGCCGCACCATTTGACTTTGATCTTTACTTTTCCCGGCTCCGTTTTTGGCTCTTCGATATGTTCAATACGGATATCCTTTTGGTTATGCCATCTTGCTGCCTTCATGGATTACCACTCCTATAACTTTTGATGTGAGTAATTCCGCACCGGTCAATATGAACTGTTCACAAAATCGCCATTTTTAAAACCAAAAAAGAAATGAAATTTTTATATAATATAATCTACGTTTTTTTGAAAAAAGAAACTTTGAAGAAAAAAGGGTCTCGCACACTCTTTTTTCTTTATATGAGAGTATCAATCGTTTACATAGCTATGAATTTGGTTTGAACAATACGGTAATGGTTCGTTCATATTGAATGCGACAACTACTCTATCAATAATTATAACGCTAATACTGCTATTATAATAGGATAATCTTCCATGGTTTATTTTAGCAGAGGTAACTTTTTTGACTTTGTAACATTACTGTAAGGATATTGAAATAAAAAATAGCTGGTTGATCGTGTATAATCTTCCTAGATGTTAACAAACAGGGGGACGAAATGTTGAAGAAAGTCATTTTAGCCGCTTTTATCTTAGTAGGAAGTACTTTGGGAGCTTTTAGTTTTTCATCAGATGCCAGTGCGAAACATGTGAACGGAAATATTACTTGGTATAATGGAGTCGGGAAAAAAGGCTCTTCAGGTAAGAAACTTGGACATTGGGATTGTGCGACCAAAATCGGATTTGATGTTCCTAGAAACGGGACAAAAATCAGAGCTTATGCAAAAGCGAAGCCTAAAAAGGTGATTACGGTTTATAAAAATGATGTTGGCAGAATGCCTAATGCAGTGCTGGATGTTAGCCCTAAAGCGTTTAAAGCGCTTGGATATCCATTAAGCAAAGGTAAAGTAGCGGGGCATTACAGCTATTAGTGTACATATATAATCTGGAAAGCAAGAAGTGACATTCTTGCTTTTTCTATTGGTGGAGATAAAAGATGAAAAAAAGAATCATATTATTGTTAGCAGTGATAATAGCGGCAGCTGCCGCGGGGGTTGCGTTTTATTTTACAAAGGATAAAGGCCATGAGAAGGCTGCTGATGTTTCAGTCAATACCGATAGCGGTGATGAGCTGCTGGTTTCAATTACAGATACGGATCTGCTGACAAAGTATTATGAAAATGACAAGGTGATCCATGAGGAGAAGCTGACCAGCTATCCGGCATTTGCCTTGGATCAAAAACAGCAGGTGCTCTATTATACGGGCAATAATGAACAGAATGAAATGAGGCTTTTTAAACTGGATCTAAAGTCTAATAAAAAGACGGTGCTTTATAAAGGCGCGGAGAGTGCGGACAGTTTGTTTTTATCAAAGGACCGTTCAACCATCTATTTCCGCTTAGGAAAAGCGGACGAAAGCAATTTTCGGATCGCCGCTTTTGATCTGAAAACGAAAAAGTACAAAAATCTTTATCCTGCCGCTAATGATCAGGATAACACCGTCAGCAGCTTCTTTTATAACCAAAAAAACGATTCATTTGCATTGCTTCATTATTCTGTAGAAGAAGACTACAAGAAAACAGATGAAGCAAACGAAAAGGGCATCGACCCTGAACCGACAACGATTCATTTTGCGGAAGGCCGCCAAAATAATTTTAATGAGCTGAAAAGCCTGAACCAATTTATCAGCGATATTGCTGTTTCTGATGATGATAAACGTATTTTATTCACATCATATACGCAAAAAGGAACGGAGCAAACCGCTTCTATTCAAATGCTCAATGCGGATACGAAAAAATATGAAGGCATCATCTCAAATCAAAAATCATTTAAGCTGTTAATTGACGCACAGCCTCAGTTTTCTAAGGATGGGAAGAACATTTATTTTCTTGCCGAAGCCAAGGGGGCTAAAAAGCTGAAGGACGAAACAGGGCGTGAAGCTAAGGTGCGGACGATTTATTCCTATAGCCTTGAAAATAAGACCTTCAAAAAAGTATGGGAAAATCCGAACGGCATCATCAACAGCTTTTCTGTGATTAACTAATAAAAACCACTCGGCTTGGGCTGAGTGGTTTTTTTAATGGATGAGGTGCAGGGCTAATGATCCGAGCCATTTAAAGATATGAATCAGAGGGACCGACAAAAACAGAAGTTCAACATAGAAGTTCATTGCAACATCCAGCTTTTTGAACGCAGCTCTTTTTTTCAAGTCTTTTTGCTGCTGGTTTGGGATCACGTTATCGCTCCTCTTATATCCATATTACACCATTAAAACAGACGAAAAAGCCCTAAACGTTTACAGTTTTGGGCTTCTTTCTTCGTATTTGGCCTCTTGCAATGAGAGGTTTTTATTCTGAAATATAGAATTTTGTCTCCGTTCGGGGTTTGTTTGCTTATTGCTTGCAGGAGTCTGCATTTGTTATAGGGAAGAACTAGCTTGTTTTCGTTTGGCTGTTGTTTTGGAGATTCACTAATGAACGGATGCCGTCGACCATTTTACTTCCGCACAAAGGGCACAATGGCGTATCACTGCTGGCGAAGTTTTTTCGGGTCCAGCCATTACAGTCTTCTTTTGTGCATTCCCAAGTACTCACATCTTCTTTTGGCAGCGGTTCTTGATTTCGTTTGTTATAGTAAGACATAAAGTCACTTCTTCCCTCATGTATTTTACTGCACATTTCCTATTGTCTCATACTTTTCCCTAATCTCCTAATTCCTTTTTCTTTATGACTTTCCAATAACCCCATCTAAAAAGGAGAGGAGTGTGCTGTTAAAAGCATCTGGCTCTTCTAAAAACGGGCAATGGCTGCTTTTAGGAAAGGTAACGAGTGTCGCGTTTGGAATATTGCTGCGCAAGTGTTCCCCAGCTGCTGTAGAGAAAAATTTCTTGTCTTCCCCGAAGCACAGCAATGCCGGCACATTGATGTTTTGGAGGGTGCCCCGGTAATCAGCGGCCGTTTGGTTAAATAAAATCGTGCTAGAAATGGCAGCCGGCTGTTTGAGGATTTCTGCCAGCATCCATTCTGTTTCGGTCTCGGCAGGCGGTTCTGCGAACATATTCTGGATGAAGCTTTCGTAGAAAGGCAGCGGGTCAGTTTGAATGGCGTGCATCGCTGTTTTTAAGCCGTCAAAATCAAATGGACCATGTTCCCAGCCCTCCCATTGATAGTCCGAAGCGGATTGATCGATGATCACAGCGGCTTGAATGTTATCATTCCCAAACTGATTGAGATAATCCCATACGACAAAAGCACCCATTGACCAGCCGGCAAGAACGACATGATCAAGCTCCATTGCATTTAGAAATTCCCTTATGTCACGGGCATATTGGGAAATGGTGTGGCCGTGAAGCACTTTGTCAGATTCGCCGTGTCCTCTAAGATCAAGACGAATACATTGATAATTGGCAGAAAGCACCGAAAATTGTTTGTGGAAAAATTGTCCGCTCATCAGCACCCCATGTATAAACAGGATCGGCGTCCCGCTCCCGTGTGTTTCATAGTAAAGGCGTGTCTGATCTTCTAATATGATGTATGGCATGTTTCTCCTCCTTTAGTTTCCATCATGAGTATGGCTGGCTGCTGTTGAGCTGATGATGGCAGCTGTCGCGGCTGCCTGCTGTGCTTGAATGACTGTTTCGATAGCGGTGTATAGTCCTGATTCCATCAGCAGATTTTTCTCCATATGCTCACTGAGATAGAGGCTGACAGCAATTTTAAAGTTCATTTCCTTTTGCCATTTAAAAGCTTTTTCCTGGTTTAATTCGTCAGTGATGCACAAAACGGTTTTGATATCTGGCTCTTCCAGAAATGTGAGGAGAGCAAGGTCTGGATAATGATAATCCTTTGGTTTTTTGACAGATTCAGTGATCGATTGATATATCTGTTTGCAAGCGGAAACAAGCATTTCGGGCTCTTTTTCACTTTGTAAGGCCAGAATATGGCTGACCTGATGTAAGTACTGTCCTTTTTTAAAGCCGTTGGCTGCCAGCAGCTGATAGCATGTTTCCACCTTCTGTAGCGCCTGCAAACCTTTTCCGTTTTCTCCAAGCAGTATGGCAAGCGGAACATTCTGAGTTGAAGTGAGGAAATAATGATTTTTCTTCATCTGCTGATAAACTGCTAGCCCCATGTTCATCTGTTCTTTTTGGTTTGTCGTTTCAGATTTTCCGGTGAGCAAGATCAGAGCGGAAAGGTATGTGAACATATCCCGCTTATATCCTAGCTTCACCATTTCATTGTATACATCGATAAAAGTATGAAATGTTTGTTTTGCCTCATGCTGAAAATGAATGTCCAGAATAGATGCAACAGTAAAGCGGTGGTGTGAAATGAGTGTTGAGAAGCTGCCGATGTTTGATTTGATATAGCTGCTCAAATCATAAAAGCGCTGAAAATCAAACTCTCTTTTATTCACAATATATGCAGAAGAAATGAGCATTAATATCTGATCGTGTGAAACTTTCCATTTTAATTTTGATTTTAATTCAGCATAAATGGAAATGTATTGCTTTATTTTTTCATGTAGGTCGTGTGTCAGCATAAAAAGCAGCTCCTTTTGCTGTTTTTACGTAATACGATAAATAGGGCCAAAGGTTCCATAAAGAAAAAACTTGCCTGCTAGAGGCAAGTTTGTCGGATTATTTATGGGGATCTGTTATATCCATCGGTCTCATCATGTCATAGTCTTCATGCTCTAGAATATGGCAATGCCATACGTATCGTCCGCTGTACGGACCGAATGTCGCCGCGATTCTCAGGACTTCACCTGCATGCGCTTGAATGGTGTCTTTCCAGCCCTTTTCACTTGGCGGCGGCGGGACAGCCGGACCGGTATAGGACAATTCCCCGCTTTCTTGATAACGGGCGATATCAAACGGCCGCCGGTCTAATACACGGAAGGAGACTAGATGCAGGTGGATCGGATGTGTTCCGCGTGTCGGGTTGATAATGGACCATATTTCAGTTGTGCCGACTTTTGGTGTTTCTGTGACGGGATCGTGCCAGCGTTTGTTATTAAGCAGAAGGACGGGTCTGCCGTATTCGTCCTGGGTGCCTGCCAGTTTTAACGTTCTGATGTTTTGTATTCTTTCATGCTGTACCGAAGGGTATGAGGCGAGGTACTTCGGCTTTCTGCTTTCGTCTTTTTGTGCCAATGGTTTTGTGACTCTGAATTGCATGATATTCGCATCTGTTTCAGGATTGACGTCACCGCCGCAGCCCGCGCTGTTTGCCAAAATGATCGATTCTCCTTCATATGCTGTGAAGTCAATGATGATATCGTAACGTTCAGCAGGCGCAAGGCTGAAAGAATTCAGTTTAACAGATCGCGGCAGGAGCCCTCCATCTGAACCAATCTGAATAAAATCTCCGCCATTATCGAGTGACAGGTTATAGGTTCTTGTATTGGAGGCGTTGATGACACGGAATCGGTATTTCCTTGGCTCGACTTCCAAGTATGGCCATACCTTCCCGTTGACGAGTATGGTTTCTCCGCAAAAAGCTGGAACGATTGAAGGATTAGGCAGTGACGGAGAAGGGTTTTCCGGTGCGCTCGGATAAAACAAAGAACCATCCTCATTGATCGTGCGGTCTGTGATAAGAAGCGGCACATCGTATTCGTCTGAAGGCAGTTTTAAGCGTTTTTCCTTTGGGTCATGAATGATATATGCACCGACAAGTCCGGCATAGACATTTAGCCTGGTGAGCGCCATGGCGTGATCGTGATACCACAATATAGCCCCGCGCTGCTGGTTTGGATAATGATAAACCTCTCTTTTGAAATAAGGTCCTGTTTGTTCAAAGTCTTTGGAAAACCAAGCCTCCGGATACCCGTCACTATCATCTGGCGTGACGCCGCCGTGTAAATGAACAACAGTCTTTACCTCGGGCTCTTCATGCTGGCTGTCACTGTGATGAATGGTGTGATCAATCGGAAGGAAATGCGTGGAAGGAAGGTTATTCATCCATTTTACATATACGTTTTCATTTCTTTTAACCTCAATGGTCGGTCCCGGAAATAAGCCGTTGTAGCCCCACAGGCGGGTTGGAGGGAGATCGCGATGGAGCTGATGGGTGCATTCCTCCATGGTGACTTCGTAGTATGTTTTTTCTTTTGATTGCTGTACTGGCTTTAGTGTATCTGGGATTGGGAGAGCATCCACAAATTTTTCAAGTGTCATTTTCATCTGTCCTTATCTAAATTTTCCAAATTGGTACTATAGTTAATGACAATAAGGACGTGATGGTTACAAAAAATCTTCGTGCTGCAGCCCGCCCGAAGAAGAAAATAACAAAATCCTAAACGGCAGGCCGTTTAGGATTTGATCAGCATTAAGGCAGGATATCGGGCTGCTGCTGTGTAACTGGGTTGGCAGCCGCTTTCTCGCTCACCTTGCGTTTTCTGAACACAAGGTAAGAAATCAGAACGATTCCCGTGATGACGCCTGTCAGCAGCAGCTCGTCTCTCATGGAATCAATAAACGCCATGGACACTAAAATTCCGCAAATGGCGATGATGGTCAAGTAGGTTAGGAAAGGGAAGAGCCACATTTTGATCTTCAATGCTTCTGGGTTTGTTTTTTCGAGTTTTTTCCGCATTTTCAGCTGGGAAACGGCGATGACAAGATAGACGAGTAAAGCGATTGCGCCTGATGAGTTGACTAAGAATAAAAAGACGGTATCCGGTGAAAAATAGTTCATTACGACCGCGATATAAGAGAAAAATGTCCCGGCCACAATGGCTTGTACGGGAACGCCTTTTTTGCTCAATTTCATAAAACGGCGCGGCGCTTCATTTCTTTCTGCAAGTGAATACAGCATTCTGGATGTGGTATACAAACCTGAATTCAGGCAAGAGAGTACGGCTGTGAGGACGATAAAGTTCATAATCTGTGCGGCTGCCGGCACTCCTATATGCTCAAGTACAGCGACGAAAGGGCTTTCTAAAATATTTGCTGAATTCCATGGCAACAGCGCCACGACAATGGCGATTGAGCCCACGTAAAAGACGATGATGCGCCATACAACGGATCTGGTGGCTTTTGTCACAGATTCGATCGGGTTGGATGTTTCCCCTGCTGCAATGGCAACGATTTCAGTTCCCATAAAAGAGAAGATGACAACGACAATGCCGAGCAATACGGAGCTGATGCCCTCCGGGAAAAATCCGCCTTTGCCTGTAAGATTCGAAAAACCGACTGGCTCACTGCCCGGTGCAAAGCCAAAAATAAAGGCAAAACCAACGATTAGAAAAGCAATGATAGTCACAACTTTAATGAGGGAGAACCAATATTCAAACTCACCGAAAGACTTAACGGAGTAGACGTTTGTCAGGGTGAGCACAATGGTCAAGATCAAACTTGTCAGCCACAGCGGAATATCATGGAACCAGTATTGAATAATGCCAGCACCGGCAATGGCTTCGATCGCTATGACGATCACCCAGAAAAACCAGTACAGCCAGCCGATTGTAAATCCTGCCCACGGTCCGATGGCGTCGTGAGCGTATTGAGAAAACGATCCGCTCGTCGGGTTTACGGCAGACATCTCACCGAGCATTCTCATAATAAAAATCACCAATAATCCGGCTAACGCGTAAGAAACAACGGCACCCGGACCGGTCGAGTGAATCACTGAACCGCTGCCTACAAATAGGCCGGCTCCGATTACACCGGCAATCGAAATCATTGTCATATGGCGGGTCTTTAATTCCTTTTTTAATCCTGATTGAGACTGGTTCATAAGTTACCTCCTTTTAAAATGCAATCATTACTGAATATTATGATAATTGAAACTCTATCATAAATATACAGTTTGTCGAAAATTCGTGTAAGAAAATATACCAGCTTATTTCAAATTTGTAGTGTTTTGTTTGCGCTTTCAGCGAATGTGTGGAAAAAATGTTTCGTTTTTTATTTGCTGTGTGATTTTGTGTACTATTTACAATTCGATAGAATGCGAGAAGCGCTGGTGTCATTGGATCTGATGGACTTTTTGGCGGAGCAAATAAATTGGCTGAGAGAAAAAGTGTTCCATCGTCACTATTTTTCTGTGGCGGGTGAATCATGTTTCTGTAGACCCACTGCGGTTCAGCTTTGTAAGATAATAATAGGAAAATGTGAGCGGAGAGGAGGTTTTGTATGGAGAGATATGATGAACTGAAAAAGGGAGAATCCGGGGCGCTGGTCAGCATTGCCGCGTATCTTGTTCTTTCCGCAATTAAACTGATCATCGGTTATCTTTTTCACTCGGAAGCACTTACGGCAGACGGGTTAAATAACACAACTGACATTATTGCTTCTGTTGCTGTGCTGATTGGCCTGCGCATCTCTCAAAAGCCTCCTGACGAAGATCATCCATACGGCCACTTTCGAGCGGAAACGATTGCATCGCTTATCGCATCGTTTATTATGATGGTTGTCGGACTGCAAGTGCTGTTCAGCGCCGGAGAATCTATTTTTTCTGCTAAACAAGAGACGCCAGATATGATTGCGGCTTGGACGGCAGCGGGCGGGGCAGTCCTGATGCTGATCGTTTACCGGTACAATAAAAGGCTGGCCAAAAAGGTGAAGAGCCAGGCGCTCCTTGCTGCGGCTGCTGATAATAAATCAGACGCATTTGTCAGTATCGGCACATTTATCGGCATTGTAGCTGCTCAATTCCATCTTGCTTGGATTGATACGGTCACTGCGTTTGTGATCGGTCTGCTTATTTGCAAGACCGCATGGGATATTTTTAAAGAGTCATCTCACTCTTTGACAGATGGATTCGACATAAAGGACATTTCCGCTTATAAACAGACAATCGAAAAAATCTCCGGTGTGAGCCGTTTAAAAGACATAAAAGCAAGATACTTGGGCAGTACGGTTCATGTTGATGTGGTGGTTGAGGTATCGGCAGATTTAAATATTACGGAAAGCCACGATATAGCCAATGAAATTGAGCGGAGAATGAAGGAGGAGCATGCGATTGATTATTCGCATGTTCATATGGAGCCTTTAGAACACAAATAATTGAGCTTCCTGCCACAGGAAGCTTCAGCGTGTCGACAAACCCTCGCATTCGTTGTCAGGTCTGCGCTTCGGTGCTCACGAATTAGAACATTCGCTCCGCTCCTATGCTCGTCCTTCCTAGACTTCAAGGGTTTTCAATCACGCTGAAAAGATGACAAAACCCTAAAATGAAAGCCATTTTAGGATTTTGTCAACAATCTGGAGCTTCCTGCCACAGGAAGCTTTTTTGTGTGTTTTGGCCAGCTTTATTGGTAACAATTTGCTAGAATCGTTTTTTTATACAGATTGCTTTTTGTGGTAAAGTTAGGTTACATTATGATGAATTTTGTAGATGATTAGGAGGAAAAGAATGGCATATCAAGAAGACCTGCATCCTTTGCTGGGGAAAGCAGTTGAACATATTAATAGAGTAATGGTTGGAAAACGAGACATCGCCATACTCAGCTTAGCAGCCCTTCTTGCCAAAGGGCATGTACTGCTTGAGGATGTACCCGGAGTCGGAAAAACGATGATGGTCCGCGCGCTGGCAAAGTCAATCGGCGCTGATTTCAAAAGAATCCAATTCACTCCTGATTTGCTGCCATCTGATGTAACAGGGGTATCTATCTATAATGCGAAAACGATGGAATTTGAATATCGTCCCGGCCCAATTATGGGAAATATCGTGCTGGCCGATGAAATCAACCGTACCTCTCCGAAGACACAGTCGGCTTTGCTCGAAGCGATGGAAGAGGGAAGCGTCACGGTAGATGGCCATACGATGCAGCTTGCCGCTCCTTTTTTTGTGATGGCAACGCAAAACCCGGTCGAATATGAAGGGACCTATCCTTTGCCGGAAGCTCAGCTTGACCGTTTTTTATTCAAACTTCGGATGGGTTATCCGTCCTTTAATGAAGAGCTTGACGTCTTATCTCTTCAGGAAAAAAGCCATCCGATTGAGACGCTTGAGCCGGTTATTGCAAAAGAAGACTTCATCTTTTTACAGAGGGAAGTGCAAAATGTCCGTGCTGATGACAGCATTAAGGAATATATCGTTGAAATTGTGCAGAAAACGAGACAGCATCCTTCTGTTCAATTAGGCGTCAGTCCGCGCGGCTCAATCGCCCTCATGAAAGCGGCACAGGCATACGCGCTGCTGCATCATCGCGACTATGTCATACCGGATGATATTCAATATTTAGCTCCTTTCACGCTGCCGCACCGGATGATGCTTCATCCTGAGGCAAAATTTGAAGGGATTCAGGCAGAAGCGATCGTAAGGGAGATCATGTCAGCTGTGAAGGTGCCGGTTCAAAGGTCGGCGGTCCGCTGATGAATAAGAAATGGCAATGGCTCGTATATGGTTGGAAGCTGATTATATTAACTTTATTGACGGCTGCTGTTTTTTCTTATGCGATGTTTCAGGGCGGCTTTGTCAGCTGGTTTTTGTTTTACGCGTTTCTCCCTTTTGTCTTGTATGCCGGGCTGTTGGCCTTGTATCCGCTCCGTTCTTTTCAGGCTTCAAGGCAAATGGATAAAACACAATTGCATGCGGGGGACAGGCTGGGCGTAACGGTTACGCTGAGAAGAAAGCTGCCATTTCCGCTGATGTATATGGTGATTGAAGATTGCCTGCCAGAAGGTATCGAGTCATTAAATCGAGACGGAGCCGCGGCCAAACGGCTCGTTTTTCCTTGGTTTAAACGGAGCATGACGATGTCGTATGAATTAGCTCGGGTACCGCGCGGAGAGCATCACTTTCATTCTGTCAGGGTGCGAACCGGGGATGTTCTTGGCTTGATTGAAAAAACAGCATTTTTTGAGCTGGATGATACCTTGTTTGTTTATCCATTCTATCAGCGTTTTTCCTATCAGGTGAATGAGAGGCATCAGGAAGACGGTGTAAGCGGTTCTTCTCCTATTCATCAGCACCATTCCTCAGTCGCAGCAAGTGTGCGGAATTATCAGCCGGGAGACCGGTTTGCTGCGTTAGATTGGAAGACATCTGCACGGCGGAGCCAGCTGATGACGAAGGAATTTGAGCCTTCTCGCAGCAAAAATCTGTTTCTGCTGATGGACCGTTTTTCCTCAGACGCATTCGAAGAGGTCGTTTCAGTGACAGCTTCGATTCTTCATTCTGTTTTAAAAAACGGCGCGGGTGCTGGTCTGGCTTCCATCGGGAAGGAAAAAAACATTTTCCCTATTCAGGAAGGGGATCAGCATTTTAAGCACATGCTTCGGCATTTAGCCATCGCTCATTGTGATGCGGCAGACCCGATAAGCCGATATGCACGGGAAGAGCTGGGAAAGCCATCTGTTCGCCAAGCTGATCAAGTTGTTGTCACGGGACAGTTAACGGAAGATATGCTGCACCTCGCAGAAATAGGAGGCGGCCGGGTTACGGTGATACTGGCAAAAGAGAAAGATGCTGAGCTCTCTCAAGCTGAAAATGTCATGATTGAACGCATGATGAAACGCCAAATCAGAGTTCGGATCATGAGGGGCGGGCGAGTTTCGCGTGTTGTTTAGAAAGAGAGGTGACTGGTTCACATGCCGCACGATGATCACAAGGGAAGCCGTTTGAGCTTGCTGTTATTTTATTTTCTGGCTTTTTTATTGCTGTGGGAGTGGCTTAGGCCGCTTGACAGTTTTACTGAAACGAAACATACAGGCTTTTTTAGTGTCTTTATCGGCTTGACGTTTCTGCTGACTTTTTTCAGGATGAGGTGGTTTGTCACCGTTCCTTTTTGTGTCATATTTACATTGATCTCGATACACATCCTGTTTTATCAAGGATCTATATTCGACTTGAGCTGGGTCAGCTCTTTTTTGCAGGATGTCTATCTGAATATCACGCTGATTCAATCAGGGCAATGGAATGACATGATTCCTTCATTTCGGACCCTGCTGTTTTTTGTGCTGCTGTGGCTGCTGGTCTATCTCCTGCATTATTGGGTGATTTACCAGAGAAGAATTTTGTTTTTCTTTTTGATGACAGTAGCGTATATTACGATTCTTGATACCTTTACGCCATATGATGCCACTTTTGCCGTAATCCGTATCGTGCTGATCGGCTTCTTTATGCTGGGCCTTTTATACTTGGAACGCATTAAGCTGATGGAAAGAATCACACTGCCAAAAACATCTGTCCTGAAATGGTTTCTTCCTTTATCTGTATTGGTTTTGGCTGCAACGGGATTCGGACTCGCCGCTCCAAAATCAGAGCCGGCTTGGCCTGATCCGGTGCCTTTTCTTAAAAAAATCACTCATCAAGACCGCGTGTCTGCAGGGGAAAGCAAAATCGGATACGGGAATCATGATGAATCACTCGGCGGCCCGTTCCAGCAGGATGCTACACCTGTTTTTACATGGCAGGGAAAAGAGCGTACGTATTTCCGTGTGGAAACGAAGGACACGTATACCGGAAAAGGCTGGATTGAAACAGACACAGGCATGTCGTATCAGCTTAGCAATGGAAAAGTTGAAAATCTGTGGTTTGACCATAAGGTTGCGACAGAGCGCCGCACCGTCCGTGTAAAAGTCGATAAGCACTACGGGTATAACCATCTGATGTATCCGATTGGTGCGGAAACCATTCAGCCAAAGCAGGCTGTCTCACTTGAAATGAACGGCAACACGGAGCAAATTTCTCCGATCAGTGAACAAGCCGGTGAAATCAGAAATATGGGGAATTATACAGTAACGTACAATTCCCCGGTCTATAAGCTGGATGAACTGAGAAAGGTAAAAGTGAGAAAAAACAGTGAGGAGTACACATTCAGCGATCGCTACATGCAGCTTCCAGATTCACTGCCAGAGCGGGTGAGAACCCTTGCGATCAAACTGACTCAGGATCACGACAATATGTTTGATAAGGTGAAAGCGGTTGAGGACTATTTAGGGTCAAATGCGTTCACATATGAAACAGAAAACGTGACCATTCCGAAGAATGATGAAGATTATGTCGATCAATTTCTCTTTGAAACGAAAATGGGTTATTGTGATAACTTTTCTTCCGCCATGGTGGTGCTCTTGCGCTCGGCCGGCATTCCGGCCCGCTGGGTAAAGGGTTATACGTCCGGCGAATACAAAGAAGCAGGGAACAAAAATGGCAGCATTTACGAAGTGACAAATAACAATGCCCATTCCTGGGTAGAGGTGTATTTCCCGGAACAGGGCTGGGTTACATTTGAGCCGACTAAAGGGTTTACAAATCCGGCTCAATTTACATCTTCTGACACAAAAGACTCTGGCAGCGATAGCAGCAGCTCGCCGAAGAAAGCAAAAGAGAAACAGAAAGAAGAGAAAAAACAGCCGCAAAAAGAGGAAAAACAAAAGGAAAAGCGGGAGCCAGCTGTTTCTAAAAAGCCGTCCGCTTCGCATACTAATGCCGGTGCGGGCTTGTATGCAGCGCTTGCGGTTCTTGCAGTCCTCCTGGTGGCAGCTGTATTGCTGTATGTTTTCCGCTCGTTATGGATTCCTGTTTTCGCCGTGAGGAAATTGAAGCGGCGCAGTGATCAGCACGCGTTTTTTGAGGCATATGGCGCGCTGCTGAAACAACTGAAGAGAAAAGGACTGCCGAAACGAGACAGTGAAACGCTGCGTGATTATGCAAAACGAATTGATGAAAAATACGACATAGAAGACATGTCAAAGCTGACATTAAGCTATGAAAGGGCGCTTTACAGAAATGAAGATTCTTCGGCGCTATGGAATGATTCGAGAGAGTTATGGGAAAATTTAATTAAAAGAAGATGGTCTTGACCGCTTATCGACGTGTTGTTAGAATTAGTGAATATTATCGGAGTCTGGGAGCGAGTTGGCCTGACTCCGGCAAACGGCCTTGCCAAAGAGGGCGGAGCGAGCTTCATATCTGTCCTCGTTTTTTTCTGTGTCAAAAAACTTAGAGGAGATTAGGTGACAACCATGACAAAGTTAGTGAATGAAATGATTCTTGTCCTTGATTTCGGCAGTCAGTATAACCAGCTGATTACACGCCGTATCCGTGAATTCGGTGTTTACAGCGAGCTGCATCCACATACATTGACGGCTGAAGAAATTAAAAAAATGAATCCAAAAGGAATTATTTTATCCGGCGGTCCAAACAGTGTGTATGATGAAAACTCTTTCCGCTGTGACGAGAAAATCTTCGAGCTTGATATTCCTGTTTTGGGAATTTGCTACGGCATGCAGCTGATGACTCATTACCTTGGCGGTAAAGTTGAAGCGGCAAGCCAGCGTGAATACGGAAAAGCAAACATCCGCATCGAAGGCACACCTGATTTGTTCAGAGATCTTCCGAATGAACAAGTGGTTTGGATGAGCCACGGCGATTTGGTTGTAGAAGTTCCTGAAGGCTTCACTGTTGACGCGACAAGCCATCACTGCCCGAACTCAGCAATGAGCAAAGCGGACAAAAAATGGTATGGCGTTCAGTTCCACCCGGAAGTGCGCCACTCTGAATACGGCAATGATCTTCTGAAAAACTTTGTATTCGGTGTTTGCGAATGCGAAGGCGAATGGTCAATGGAGAACTTTATCGAAATCGAAATGCAAAAAATCCGTGAAACGGTCGGAGACAAACAGGTTCTTTGCGCGCTAAGCGGCGGCGTTGATTCCTCTGTTGTTGCTGTTTTGATTCATAAAGCGATCGGCGACCAGCTGACTTGTATCTTTGTAGACCATGGTCTTCTCCGTAAAGGCGAAGCTGAGGGTGTTATGAAAACATTCAGCGAAGGCTTTAACATGAATGTGATTAAAGTAGACGCAAAAGATCGATTCTTAAACAAACTAAAAGGCGTTTCTGATCCTGAGCAAAAACGCAAAATCATCGGTAATGAATTCATTTACGTGTTTGATGATGAAGCGGACAAGCTCAAAGGCATCGACTACCTTGCACAAGGTACGCTTTACACAGATATCATCGAGAGCGGTACAGCAACGGCGCAAACGATCAAATCTCACCACAATGTCGGCGGACTTCCTGAAGACATGCAGTTTGAGCTGATCGAGCCGTTAAATACGCTCTTCAAAGACGAAGTGCGCGCGCTTGGCACAGAGCTCGGCATTCCGGATGAAATCGTATGGCGTCAGCCGTTCCCAGGACCGGGACTCGGAATCCGCGTTCTTGGCGAAGTAACAGAAGAAAAACTTGAAATCGTTCGTGAATCAGATGCAATCTTGCGTGAAGAAATTGCAAATCACGGCTTAGAGCGTGATATCTGGCAATACTTCACTGTTCTTCCTGACATCCGCAGCGTTGGTGTTATGGGTGACGCAAGAACATATGATTACACAATCGGAATCCGCGCCGTTACATCAATCGACGGCATGACATCTGACTGGGCGCGTATCCCGTGGGATGTGCTTGAAGTCATTTCGACACGTATCGTAAACGAAGTGAAGCACATTAACCGCGTGGTGTATGATATTACAAGTAAGCCGCCTGCGACGATTGAGTGGGAATAAGAATCAATTAATGGAAACCATCTTTTTGGCAATTTTGCCGGGAAGATGGTTTTATTTGTTTATTACGAACAAAATCCGATTTTGCGCGACTATTGTTCGCTTTTTGTATTGTTTTTTCAAAATGAACTTGGTACAATAGACACAGAAATCAAATAAGATGAATTCGTATAATCGCGGGAATATGGCTCGCAAGTCTCTACCAAGCTACCGTAAATGGCTTGACTACGTAAACATTTCTTTCGTTTGATATAAATAAAACACGGTTATTTATTCAAACTGAAATCCGTCTGTAGTCAAGCGTCCCAAAATGTATTGGGACGTTTTTTATTTGGCGTTTTCAGGACAGAATAAATAGCAAAGAGTGAAGGGAGTCAAATAGCTTGAAAACGTTTTTTCAGTTTGATGAGCTGGGCACCAGCTATCGCAATGAAATCATTGGCGGATTAACGACTTTTTTATCTATGGCATATATTTTGTTCGTCAATCCGATTACGCTTGCTTTGGAGAGCGTGAAAGATTTTCCGGAGGCGCTGAGAATTGACCAGGGTGCGGTCTTTACGGCGACAGCGCTGGCGTCTGCAGCAGGCTGTATCTTAATGGGATTAATAGCGAGATATCCGATTGCCATCGCGCCGGGTATGGGGCTGAACGCGTTTTTTGCGTTTTCTGTTGTCCTTGGTATGGGTATTTCATGGCAGGCAGCTTTGTCCGGTGTTTTTATTTCAGGTCTTATTTTCGTTGCTCTTTCTTTAACAGGTTTTCGTGAAAAAATCATCAACGCCATTCCGCCTGAGCTGAAATTGGCAGTCGGTGCGGGGATCGGCCTGTTTATTACATTTGTTGGATTACAAGGTTCAGGAATCATTACAGCGAATCCTTCTACGCTCGTCACGATCGGAAACATTCACAGCGGTCCTGTGCTGTTAACGATTTTCGGTGTGATTGTCACGGTTATTTTAATGGTGCTTCGCGTGAACGCAGGCGTGTTTATCGGGATGCTATTAACAGCGGTAGCCGGCATGATTTTCGGTTTGGTTCCGGTTCCGACTCAAATTATCGGCAGTGTGCCAAGCCTTGCGCCGACTTTCGGACAAGCGTGGATTCACCTCCCGGATATTTTCTCTGTACAAATGCTGATCGTTATTTTAACATTCTTGTTTGTCGGATTTTTTGATACAGCTGGTACACTTGTTGCTGTGGCAACACAAGCTGGTTTAATGAAGGAAAACAAATTGCCGCGTGCGGGCCGTGCGCTTTTAGCTGATTCATCTTCTATTGTGATCGGTGCCGTGCTTGGTACGTCTACAACAACTTCTTACGTGGAATCAAGCTCAGGTGTCGCTGCGGGTGCCCGGTCAGGATTTGCCGCAATTGTAACAGGGATTCTCTTTTTACTGGCTACGTTTTTCTCGCCGCTCCTATCAGTCGTTACGTCAAATGTAACAGCGCCGGCGCTTATTATTGTTGGTGCATTGATGGTGGCGCCGCTTGGCAAAATCGCTTGGGATAAGTTCGAAGTGGCCGTTCCTGCTTTCCTTACCATGATCATGATGCCGTTAACGTACAGCATCGCGACTGGTATTGCCATCGGATTTATTTTCTATCCGATTACAATGGTGTGCAAAGGAAAAGCAAAAGAGGTTCATCCAATCATGTACGGGCTGTTTGTCGTATTTATCCTGTACTTTATCTTCTTAAAATAAGGAATGAAAAACCAGCTGCACTGGCAGCTGGTTTTTTTGTTGCAAAAGATAAAACCATTTCATACGATATACCGTCATGTAGATGTGCCGCCATGCTTTACTTAAATGGAAATGACTTGACTGTTCAGGAAGGCTTCGGTACCTTATATAAGTGTTTTATTTTCTTGCTGAATGGTATTCCGCCGTATTTTTTTGATAGGAGTTGCTGACATGACGGAAGAAAGAAAAGAAACGTTTGAAGAAGAAATTAACCAGAGTGAAAGAATAGATGCAGATGAAGAACCGCTATCGAGAATGTCCAGAAAGGCGAGCCGGCAAAGCAAGCAGAAGCAAAAACAAAAGCAGAAACCGCGCCAGGAACGCGGTGAATCAACTGTTAAAGACAAGCTTGCGTCTGTTTGGGCAGCCATCAACAGATATTGCGGTTTTGCGTTCTCGATTTTAAAATCTCCGGCGAAAACTGTCGTAACGGATGGTTTTTCTCATTATAAGTACGGTCTGATTTCAATGCTTATATTCAGTATCATTTTTTCAATTGGGAATTGGTTTCAGTTAAAGGCAAGCTGGAATCGGCCGCTCGGTTTCGGAGAACGCCATCATGCTTTCTATGACGGGTTTTTAGTTGTTCTTGTGTATTTGCTGATCTTTTTCGCGGTAATGGTCTTTGCTATATGGGCTGTCTCCCGCTATATGATGAAGCAGAAGGTGACGTTCAGAGAAGCGGCTGCCGTATTGGGTTCATTGCTTGTACCCGTAATTGCTGTTTCAATCCTTTGGCTGATCTTTGCGATCGTAAATATCCCAATGCTGACAGTACTGTTTACGGTGCTGATCTTGTTTTCCATCTTTTTTATCATCGCGCTGTATGTACAGCGTGTGTACCAGGCGGCACAAGATGCACCAATTGATTATATCTATTGTGTATTTGCAGTAGTTGCGATAGCGCTGCTGTTTACGGCAGTGACTTGGCCGTTTATTTCTGAATATATTACGGCGTCGTTGATTCCGCTTTAATGAAAAAACCGGCTAATCCTAGCCGGTTTTTTTATGTCACACTTTTTACAAATATATCTAAAAAACATAGTTGATTTGTAGGATTAACCCGTGTATGATGGGGAAAATGCTGAAAACGTCCAGCGCAAAAACCTTTATGTTTAAGGAGGATGATGGACATGGCTGATGTACTTCGCCGAGCAATTAACCAAAAGAAGCAATTTTTAAAAACCAAATTACTGCTCTCGGAATTTTATCAAGGAAGAGGGGAACAGCTTGCTGACTACACGCTGAGTGAGCTTGAGAAAGAATACAAGTCCCTTCAGAAAATGAAAAAAGAGATCTGACAATAGATATAAAGAGGTGAGTCTGCTGAAAAGCGGGCTTTTTTGTTTTGATTTTGAAAAGGCGAGAAAGAGGGTAAACTACTACTGTTCAACACATAAAAGCGTGTCGAAATATTTTGCTTAAGCTTACGGGCGAAGCTGATTGTAAACGGCTCATTTCTCTAGTAGAATATGAATGCTTTGTGCAAGCTGAAGAGTAGGGGGATGAATAAAATGATGCAAACCATCTTATCAAATGGGATAGCCATGGTTCTCATAATTCTCATTATTAATATTGTCTATGTGTCATTTTTTACGATAAGAATGATTTTAACGCTGAAAGGACAGCGTTATTTAGCGGCCGGCATCAGTACGATTGAAATACTGGTTTATGTGACAGGACTGAGTCTGGTGCTCGATAACTTAGACCAGATTCAAAATGTGATCGCGTACGCGCTCGGTTACGGTCTTGGCGTAATTGTCGGCATGAAAATAGAAGAAAAATTGGCGCTTGGCTATATTATGGTCAATGTGATTACGAAGGAGCTCGATCTTGATCTTCCGAAGCAGCTCCGTGAAAAAGGCTACGGCGTGACAAACTGGGTGGCAGGCGGGCTTGAAGGCGACCGCACAGCCCTTCAGATCCTGACGCCGAGAAGATATGAACTCCAGCTATATGATACGATTAAAACACTTGATTCAAAAGCCTTTATTATTGCGTACGAACCAAAAACAATCCACGGCGGCTTCTGGGTCAAAGCGGTGAAGAAGAGGAGAATTAAAGAATAATGGCAAAGCCGAAGAAGAAAAAGTTTGAAGTGACAGAGCAGCAAACGATTGATGCGGTGCTTCAGCAAATGAAAGAAGAAGGATATCTGCCTGTAAGGCGAATGGAAGAGCCTATTTTTATGGAAAAAAAGGAAAATGGGTCAATTCAGATCGTTCCGTGCGGGAAAAAAATCGTATTTGAAGGGAAATTGATCTAAAACACGAACATTAGTAGAATGAATTTTTGTATCGTTCGATAATATCGTTGACATTATCCATGTCCGTTGTTAAGATAAACATGAAATCAAAACACGACCTCATATAATCTTGGGAATATGGCCCATAAGTTTCTACCCGGCAACCGTAAATTGCCGGACTATGCAGGAAAGTGATCGATAAAACTGACATGGATATATCGCAGAAGCGAACGACTGACGATACATGTACCATGCCCGGTTTGTATTGCTTCCTCATAAGTGCAATGCAGAGCGGGTATTTTTTATTTTCTGAAAACAAAAGCATTAGAAGGTGGGGAACAGAATGCAGCCGCTAGTAGGAATCATCATGGGAAGCACTTCCGATTGGGAGACAATGAAACACGCATGCGACATACTTGACGAACTCAATGTTCCGTACGAAAAAAAGGTCGTTTCCGCTCACCGGACGCCTGATTTCATGTTTGAATATGCTGAAACTGCTAGAGAAAGAGGCATCAAGGTGATTATTGCCGGTGCCGGAGGAGCGGCGCATCTGCCAGGGATGACGGCTGCGAAAACAACACTGCCAGTCATTGGAGTTCCGGTTCAGTCCAAGGCGCTGAACGGAATGGATTCACTTCTTTCCATCGTCCAAATGCCTGGAGGCGTGCCTGTTGCGACAACATCCATCGGCAAAGCGGGTGCTGTGAACGCAGGCCTGTTAGCGGCGCAAATTTTGTCAGCATTTGACGAAGACCTTGCCCGTAAGCTGGATGAGAGAAGAGAAAATACAAAACAGACAGTGTTAGAAAGCAGTGATCAGCTTGTCTAAACAAATCATCTATCCGGGAGCTGTAATCGGCATTATCGGCGGCGGCCAGCTTGGGAAAATGATGGCTGTGTCCGCCAAACAAATGGGGTATAAAGTCGCGGTCGTTGATCCGGTGAAAGATTCGCCGTGCGGGCAGGTTGCGGATGTCGAAATTACCGCTCATTATAATGACCGTGAAGCGATTCGAAAATTGGCTGAAATCAGCGATATCATCACATATGAGTTTGAAAACATCGACTATGATGCGCTGCATTGGCTAAAAGATCATGCGTATCTCCCGCAAGGAAGTGAGCTGCTGCTTATTACCCAAAACCGTGAAACAGAGAAAAAAGCAATTCAATCCGCGGGCTGTGAAGTCGCACCGTACAGCATCGTCAAAACAAAGAATGAATTGAAACAGGCAGTACAGGAGCTCAGGCTTCCGGCAGTGCTGAAAACATGCCGCGGCGGGTACGACGGCAAAGGCCAATTTGTGATAAAAGAAGAGGCGCAAATGGAGCAGGCAGCCGCTCTGTTAGAACACGGAACTTGCATTCTTGAAAGCTGGGTTTCTTTTAAAATGGAACTGTCGGTGATCGTCGTTAGATCGGTAAACGGTGAAATTTCAACATTTCCGACAGCTGAAAACATTCACCACAACAATATTCTTTTCCAAAGCATCGTGCCCGCACGGGTAGAGAAAGGGATTCAGCAGAAGGCTGCTGATCTCGCAGTTAAGCTTGCAGATGAGCTTAACCTTGTCGGACCGCTTGCTGTTGAGATGTTCCTGACAGAGGACGGAGAGCTTTTGGTCAATGAACTGGCGCCAAGACCGCACAATTCAGGGCATTATACGCTGGACCTTTGCGAGACGAGCCAGTTTGAGCAGCATATCAGAGCGGTATGCGGGCTTCCGCTTGGGAAGACAGATTTGCTGAAGCCGGGCATGATGGTGAATCTTCTCGGCGATGAAGTGAAGCTTGTTGAGGAAGACCCGGAGCTTTTAAAAGAGGCAAAGCTATATATATACGGAAAACATGAAATCAAAAAAGGCCGCAAAATGGGGCATATTACATTTATGAAGCAGCCTGAAGACGAATGGATTCAGGAGATCACAAATAAATGGATGAATAGAGACGGAGGACAAGCAGAATGATCGAACGTTATTCAAGACCTGAAATGTCCGCGATTTGGACGGATGAAAACAGATTTCAAGCATGGTTAGAGGTTGAAATTCTTGCCTGTGAAGCGTGGGCGGAGCTTGGCGTCATTCCGAAAGAAGATGTAAAGGTTATGCGCGAAAACGCGTCATTTGACATCAACCGCATTTTAGAAATCGAAAAGGACACGCGCCATGACGTTGTCGCTTTTACGCGCGCTGTATCCGAATCACTGGGCGAAGAAAGAAAATGGGTGCATTACGGCTTAACGTCAACTGACGTTGTTGATACGGCTCTTTCCTACTTATTAAAACAGGCAAACGATATTTTGCTCAAGGATCTTGAGAGATTTGTTGACATTATAAAAGAAAAAGCGAAAGAACATAAATACACAGTCATGATGGGGCGCACACACGGCGTACACGCTGAGCCTACAACATTCGGCTTAAAACTTGCGCTTTGGCATGAAGAAATGAAACGTAATCTTGAGCGCTTCAAACAAGCGAAAGCAGGCATCGAGGTTGGAAAGATTTCCGGTGCTGTCGGCACATATGCGAACATTGATCCATTTGTTGAACAATATGTCTGTGAGAAGCTCGGATTGAAAGCAGCACCGATTTCCACTCAAACCCTTCAGCGTGACCGCCATGCTGACTATATGGCAACACTTGCTTTGATCGCGACAAGCATCGAGAAATTCGCTGTGGAAATCCGCGGACTGCAAAAGAGTGAAACACGTGAAGTAGAGGAATTTTTCGCGAAAGGGCAAAAGGGTTCATCTGCAATGCCGCATAAACGAAATCCGATTGGCTCTGAAAACATGACAGGCATGGCGCGCGTGATCCGCGGCTACATGATGACAGCTTACGAAAATGTTCCATTATGGCATGAGCGCGATATTTCTCATTCTTCAGCAGAACGAATTATTCTTCCGGATGCGACAATTGCGCTGAACTACATGCTGAACCGCTTCTCCAACATCGTGAAGAACTTAACGGTCTTCCCGGAAAACATGAAGCGCAACATGGACCGCACTCTCGGCCTTATCTATTCTCAGCGTGTGCTCCTTGCTTTGATTGACACAGGCCTGACTCGTGAAGAAGCCTATGATACAGTTCAGCCGAAAGCAATGGAAGCGTGGGAAAAACAAGTGCCGTTCCGCGAGCTTGTGGAAGCGGAAGAGAAAATCACGTCACGTCTTTCTCCAGAAAAAATTGCTGACTGCTTTGATTACAATTACCATCTGAAAAATGTTGATCTGATCTTTGAACGTTTAGGTTTAGCATAGAAGAAGCTTTTAGCGGCTTCTTCTAAGCCGCCGCAGTTTGAAAATTCCCAACATTCGGGTTAGGAGGCCTTCCGTGAATATTGTGAAGAATGAACTTTTATACGAAGGAAAAGCAAAAAAGATCTACAAAACCGATGACGAAAACACGCTGTATGTCGTGTATAAAGACTCCGCCACTGCCTTTAACGGCGAGAAAAAAGCAGAAATCAGCGGAAAAGGGCGCTTAAATAATGAAATTTCAAGCCTCATTTTCAAACACCTTCATGCTAAGGGCATTAACAATCATTTTATCGAGCGCATTTCGGAAACGGAGCAGCTCATTAAAAAGGTAACGATTGTGCCGCTTGAAGTCGTGGTAAGAAATGTTGTGGCAGGAAGCATGTCCAAACGTCTCGGCATTCCAGAAGGCACGGAGCTTGAGCAGCCGATTATCGAGTTTTACTACAAGGATGACGCGCTGGGTGATCCGCTCATCACAGAAGATCATATTTGGCTTTTGAAGGCGGCGACTCCTGAGCAGGTAGAAACCATTAAGTCCATTACAACAATAGTAAATGAAGAGCTTCAAAGCATCTTCGACGATTGTCATGTCAGATTAATAGATTTCAAGCTTGAATTCGGTTTAGATGCAGAAGGGCAAGTGCTTTTGGCGGATGAAATATCTCCTGACACATGCCGCTTGTGGGATAAAGAAACGAACGAAAAGCTGGACAAAGATTTATTCAGACGCAATCTGGGAAGCTTAACCGACGCATACGAAGAGATTTTCAATAGACTGGGAGGCATTCATCATGTATAAAGTAAAAGTTTATGTCAGCTTAAAAGAAAGTGTACTAGATCCACAAGGGAGCGCTGTCCAGCATGCCTTGCACAGTATGACTTACAACGAAGTTCAAGATGTGCGCATCGGGAAATACATGGAGCTTACCATTGAAAAATCTGACCGTGATCTTGACGTGCTAGTGAAAGAAATGTGCGAAAAACTTCTTGCGAACACAGTGATTGAAGATTATAGATATGAGGTTGAGGAGGTAGTCGCACAGTGAAATTTGCGGTGATTGTGTTACCCGGCTCCAACTGTGATATCGATATGTATCATGCTGTAAAGGATGAGCTCGGCCATGAAGTGGAATACGTCTGGCATGAGGAAACAAGCCTTGACGGCTTCGACGGCGTGTTAATTCCGGGAGGATTTTCTTACGGCGATTACTTAAGATGCGGCGCCATCGCCCGATTTGCGAATATTATGCCAGCTGTCAAACAAGCAGCGGCTGAAGGAAAACCTGTTCTTGGCGTCTGTAACGGATTCCAGATTTTACAGGAGCTTGGGCTGCTGCCAGGCGCAATGAGACGCAACAAAGATCTGAAGTTCATTTGCCGTCCGGTTGAATTGATTGTTCAGAACGACGAAACCTTATTCACAGCTTCCTACGAAAAGGGAGAATCGATTACAATCCCGGTTGCCCATGGTGAAGGGAATTTCTACTGTGATGACGAGACGCTTGCTACATTAAAGGAAAACAATCAAATTGCTTTCACATACGGCTCTAATATTAATGGAAGTGTCAGCGACATTGCCGGTGTCGTGAATGAGAAAGGCAATGTATTAGGCATGATGCCTCACCCTGAGCGCGCGGTCGATGAACTGCTTGGAAGCGCCGACGGTCTTAAATTGTTCCAGTCTATCGTGAAAAATTGGAGGGAAACTCATGTCACTACTGCTTGAACCAAGTAAAGAACAAATAAAAGAAGAGAAACTGTATCAGCAAATGGGTGTCAGTGATGATGAGTTTGCATTGATAGAATCCATTCTTGGAAGATTGCCGAACTACACAGAAATCGGAATTTTTTCTGTCATGTGGTCTGAGCATTGCAGCTATAAAAACTCAAAGCCGATTCTGCGTAAATTCCCGACAAGCGGCGAGCGTGTGCTGCAGGGGCCGGGGGAAGGCGCCGGAATCGTTGATATCGGTGATAACCAAGCGGTTGTGTTCAAAATTGAATCACATAACCACCCATCAGCTCTCGAGCCTTACCAAGGCGCTGCGACTGGCGTAGGCGGAATTATCCGTGATGTATTCTCAATGGGTGCACGCCCAATCGCTGTATTGAACTCTCTTCGATTTGGTGAACTGACTTCACCCCGCGTGAAGTACTTGTTTGAAGAAGTAGTAGCGGGTATCGCCGGATACGGCAACTGTATCGGCATCCCGACAGTCGGCGGAGAAGTGCAGTTTGACAGCAGCTATGAAGGAAATCCGCTCGTCAACGCAATGTGCGTCGGTTTAATCAACCATGAAGACATCAAAAAAGGCCAGGCAAAGGGTGTCGGCAACACAGTAATGTACGTAGGAGCGAAAACAGGGCGTGACGGCATCCACGGCGCTACGTTTGCTTCTGAAGAAATGTCAGACTCGTCTGAAGAAAAGCGTTCTGCTGTCCAAGTCGGCGATCCGTTTATGGAGAAGCTTTTGCTTGAAGCATGTCTGGAAGTCATCCAATGCGACGCCTTAGTCGGCATTCAGGATATGGGAGCTGCCGGTTTAACAAGCTCAAGTGCAGAAATGGCAAGTAAAGCCGGTTCTGGCATTGAAATGAATCTTGACCTGATTCCTCAGCGCGAAACAGGCATGACCGCGTATGAAATGATGCTTTCTGAATCACAAGAACGGATGCTTTTGGTTATTGAGCGCGGACGTGAGCAGGAAATCATCGATATTTTTGACAAGTATGATCTTGAAGCGGTTTCTGTCGGACATGTGACAGATGATAAAATGCTTCGCCTGACACATAAAGGAGAGGTTGTGTGCGAGCTGCCTGTTGATGCCTTGGCAGAAGAAGCACCGGTTTACCATAAGCCTTCTCAAGAGCCTGCTTACTATCGCGAGTTTTTGGAAACAGACGTTCCGGCTCCGCAAATTGAAGATGCGAATGAAATGCTGAAGGCCCTTCTTCAGCAGCCGACGATTGCGAGTAAAGAGTGGGTTTATGATCAGTATGACTACATGGTGCGCACGAATACAGTTGTCGCTCCTGGGTCTGATGCTGGTGTTCTCAGAATCCGCGGAACGAAAAAGGCGCTGGCGATGACGACAGACTGTAACGCGCGTTATCTCTATCTTGATCCTGAAGTCGGAGGGAAAATTGCTGTCGCTGAAGCAGCGCGCAACATCATTTGCTCAGGCGCAGAACCGCTTGCGGTGACAGATAACCTTAACTTCGGAAACCCTGAGAAGCCGGAAATCTTCTGGCAGATCGAAAAAGCGGCAGACGGCATAAGCGAAGCGTGCAATGTTCTCAGCACTCCGGTTATCGGCGGTAACGTATCGCTTTATAACGAATCAAACGGCACGGCGATCTATCCGACACCAGTTATCGGCATGGTCGGCCTAATTGAAGATACAGCGCACATTACAACACAGCATTTCAAACAAGCAGGAGATCTCGTATACGTGATCGGCGAAACAAAACCAGAGTTTGCCGGAAGCGAGCTGCAAAAAATGACAGAAGGCCGTATTTACGGCAAAGCGCCGCAAATCGATCTTGATGTCGAGCTGTCTCGTCAAAAAGCACTGCTTGACGCGATTAAAAAAGGCTTCGTTCAATCTGCGCATGATGTGTCTGAAGGCGGCTTAGGCGTAGCGATTGCGGAAAGTGTCATGACGACGGAAAACCTTGGCGCTAATGTGACTGTAGAAGGGGAAGCGGCGTTATTATTCTCTGAATCTCAATCCCGCTTCGTCGTTTCAGTGAAAAAAGAACATCAAGCTGCGTTTGAAGCAACTGTCAAAGATGCGGTTCATATTGGTGAGGTAACAGCTGACGGAATTCTGGCGATTCAAAACCAAGACGGACAACAAATGATTCATGCGCAAACGAAAGAGCTTGAACGCGTATGGAAAGGAGCTATCCCATGCTTGCTGAAATCAAAGGCTTAAATGAAGAATGCGGCGTTTTTGGGATTTGGGGACATGAAGAAGCCCCGCAGATCACGTATTACGGTCTCCACAGCCTTCAGCACCGAGGACAGGAGGGTGCTGGCATCGTAGCGACTGACGGTGAAAAGCTGACGGCTCACAAAGGCCAAGGGCTGATCACTGAAGTATTTCAAAACGGCGAACTCAGCAAAGTAAAGGGAAAAGGCGCTATCGGGCACGTTCGGTACGCAACGGCTGGAGGCGGCGGATACGAAAATGTTCAGCCGCTCCTCTTCCGTTCCCAAAACAACGGCAGCCTGGCGCTTGCTCATAACGGAAATCTTGTCAATGCCACTCAGCTGAAGCAGCAGCTTGAAAATCAAGGGAGCATCTTTCAAACCTCTTCGGATACAGAGGTTTTGGCTCACCTGATCAAAAGAAGCGGACACTTCACGCTGAAGGATCAAATTAAAAACTCGCTTTCTATGCTGAAAGGCGCCTACGCGTTCCTGATCATGACCGAAACAGAAATGATTGTCGCACTTGATCCGAACGGGCTGAGACCGCTATCCATCGGCATGATGGGCGATGCTTATGTGGTCGCATCAGAAACATGCGCATTTGACGTCGTCGGCGCAACGTACCTTCGCGAGGTAGAGCCGGGGGAAATGCTGATCATTAATGATGAAGGCATGAAATCAGAGCGTTTTTCCATGAATATCAATCGTTCCATTTGCAGCATGGAGTACATTTATTTCTCCAGACCAGACAGCAATATTGACGGTATTAATGTGCACAGTGCCCGTAAAAACCTTGGGAAAATGCTGGCTCAGGAATCCGCAGTTGAAGCTGACGTCGTAACCGGGGTTCCGGATTCCAGTATTTCAGCGGCGATCGGCTATGCAGAGGCAACAGGCATTCCGTATGAGCTTGGCTTAATCAAAAACCGTTATGTTGGCAGAACGTTTATTCAGCCGTCCCAGGCTCTGCGTGAGCAAGGCGTCAGAATGAAGCTGTCTGCGGTGCGCGGGGTTGTAGAAGGCAAACGCGTCGTGATGGTGGATGACTCTATCGTACGCGGAACAACTAGCCGCCGGATTGTCACGATGCTTAGAGAAGCGGGTGCGACAGAGGTGCATGTGAAAATCAGTTCACCGCCGATCGCTCATCCGTGCTTTTATGGCATTGATACTTCCACACATGAAGAACTGATCGCGTCTTCGCATTCTGTTGAAGAAATCCGTCAGGAAATCGGAGCCGATACCCTCTCATTTTTGAGTGTGGAAGGGCTGCTGAAAGGCATCGGCAGAAAATACGATGACTCGAATTGCGGACAGTGTCTCGCTTGCTTTACAGGAAAATATCCGACTGAAATTTACCAGGATACAGTGCTTCCTCACGTAAAAGAAGCAGTATTAACCAAATAAAACTTGAAAAATGACATAAAGGCAGCGCAGTTCGGCTGCCTTTCTCTTTCTGCCCTCGTTCGGGGAGATATTTTGAAAAGCGCCTTAAAGGAGTGAATAGGATGTCTGAAGCATATAAAAACGCAGGAGTTGACATCGAAGCCGGATATGAAGCTGTCAAACGAATGAAAAAACACGTGGAGCGCACGAAACGGCTTGGCGTTATGGGCAGCCTTGGCGGTTTTGGCGGCATGTTTGACCTGTCTGAGCTTTCTTATCAAAAACCAGTTCTCATTTCGGGAACGGACGGTGTCGGCACAAAATTAAAGCTCGCTTTTTCCATGGATAAGCATGACACGATTGGCGTGGATGCTGTTGCAATGTGTGTCAATGACGTGCTGGCACAAGGTGCAGAGCCGCTGTTTTTCCTCGATTATTTAGCGGTTGGCAAAGCGGACCCAGTGAAAATTGAACAGATTGTACAAGGTGTTGCGGAAGGCTGTGAGCAGTCAGGTTCAGCCTTAGTCGGCGGTGAAACGGCTGAAATGCCGGGACTCTATACAGCTGATGAATACGATATTGCCGGTTTCTCAGTCGGAGTGGCAGAAAAGGACGAAATCGTGACTGGAGAAAATATCGAAGAGGGCCATCTGTTGATCGGCCTCAGCTCCAGCGGCCTTCACAGCAACGGCTTTTCCCTTGTCAGAAAAGTGCTTCTGGATGATGCGGAGCTGGACCTCGATACAACATATGAGCCGTTTGAACGCCCGCTTGGCGAGGAATTGCTTGAACCGACAAGGATTTACGTGAAGCCTGTGCTTGCCGCGGTCAAAAGCGGAAAAATCGACGGCATGGCGCACGTGACAGGCGGAGGATTTATTGAAAATATTCCGCGTATGCTTCCGGAAGGCTTAAGTGCGGAAATTGATCATGGCTCATGGCCGATCCCGCCGATTTTCTCTTTCCTGCAAGAGTACGGCAAGCTGAAGGAAGAAGACATGTTCAACGTCTTTAATATGGGGATCGGTTTTGTTTTGGCTGTCAAAGAAGAGCATCTGACAGATGTGATCAGAACGCTTGAAAGCCATGGCGAAAAAGCCTATTTAATCGGGCGTGTGAAAAAAGGTGAAGGCGTCACATTCGGCGGTGCGGCACTTTCATGAAAAAGTTTGCGGTATTTGCATCAGGAAACGGTTCAAACTTCGAAGCCATCGTTACGCGTTTGAAGGAGGAGAACTGGGATGCGTCAGCAGCGCTCCTCGTTTGCGACAAACCGCAGGCGAAAGTCATCGAACGGGCGGAAGCATTCCACATTCCATCCTTTGCATTTGAGCCGAAGTCTTATGAAAACAAGGCCGCATTTGAACAAGCCATCATTGAACAGCTTCGTCTTCACGAGGTTGAATTGATTGTTCTTGCCGGCTATATGAGGCTAATTGGTGATACGCTCCTTCAAGCATATGGAGGAAAAATCATTAACATTCACCCGTCGCTTCTTCCGGCGTTTCCTGGGATCGACGCAGTCGGACAGGCGTTCCGGGCGGGTGTGAAGGTGGCCGGAATCACCGTGCATTATGTCGATGAAGGAATGGATACAGGTCCGATCATCGCTCAAAAGGCAATCGAAATTGATGAACATGATACATTGGAAACAATCGAACAGCGGATTCACAAGCTTGAGCATAAATGGTATCCGAGTGTGATTAAACAGCTATTAGGATTAAATAACAGAGGTGAAAAGGCATGACCATTAAACGTGCGTTAATCAGTGTTTCAGATAAAACAAATCTCGTTCCTTTCGTAAAAGAACTGACAGAGCTTGGCATTGAAGTCATCTCCACAGGCGGAACGAAAAAGCTTCTTCAAGAAAACGGTGTGGATGTGATCGGAATTTCTGAAGTGACAGGCTTCCCTGAAATTATGGACGGCCGGTTAAAAACCCTTCACCCGAATATTCACGGCGGCCTTCTGGCGGTTCGCGGCAATGAAGAGCATATGGCGCAGATCAATGAACACGGGATTCAGCCGATTGACCTCGTTGTCGTCAACCTCTATCCATTTAAAGAAACGATTTCTAAGGAAGACGTCACATATGAAGAAGCGATCGAAAATATCGACATCGGCGGACCTGGCATGCTGCGTGCGGCATCAAAGAACCATCAGGATGTCACGGTTATCGTCGATCCGGCCGATTACAGCCCAGTGCTAAATCAAATCAAAGAAGAAGGCAGCGTATCTCTTCAGAAAAAACGCGAGCTCGCGGCAAAAGTATTCCGTCATACTGCGGCATATGATGCACTGATCGCTGACTATCTGACAAATGTTGTCGGTGAAAAAGAACCAGAGCAATTCACTGTGACATTTGAGAAAAAACAATCGCTTCGCTATGGAGAAAACCCGCATCAGGAAGCAACTTTCTATCAAACAGCTCTTCCTGTCAAAGGCTCCATTGCGCAAGCAGAACAGCTTCACGGAAAAGAGCTTTCTTACAACAACATTAAAGACGCGGATGCGGCAGTTCAAATCGTTCGTGAATTCACTGAGCCGGCTGCTGTTGCTGTGAAGCATATGAACCCGTGCGGTGTAGGAACAGGAAAAACGATCGCCGAAGCGTTTGACAGAGCGTTTGAAGCGGATAAAACATCTATCTTCGGCGGCATTATCGCGCTGAACCGTGAAGTGGACAAGGCAACTGCCGAAGCGCTTCACAACATTTTCTTAGAAATCATCATTGCGCCTTCATTCAGCCAAGAAGCGCTCGACGTCCTGACTGCGAAGAAAAATCTCCGCCTGCTGACGCTTGACGTATCCGCCGCTGTTCAAAAGGAAAAACAGCTGACATCCGTTCAAGGCGGGCTGCTGATTCAAGATTTAGATATGCACGGCTTCGATGATGCTGAGATTAGCATTCCGACAAAAAGAGAGCCGAACGAGCAAGAGTGGGAAGACTTGAAGCTTGCTTGGAAAGTCGTGAAGCATGTGAAATCAAATGCGATTGTTCTCGCGAAGGACAACATGACAGTCGGCGTGGGAGCAGGCCAAATGAACCGCGTCGGATCGGCAAAAATCGCAATCGAGCAAGCAGGGGAAAAAGCGAAGGGCAGCGCGCTCGGATCTGATGCATTTTTCCCAATGCCGGATACTGTTGAAGAAGCAGCAAAAGCAGGCGTTACGGCTATCATTCAGCCGGGGGGATCTGTGCGTGACGAGGATTCCATCAAAAAAGCGGATGAATACGGCATTGCCATGGTATTCACCGGCATCAGACACTTCAAACATTAAGGGGATGAAAACGACGTGAATGTATTAATTATCGGTAAAGGCGGAAGAGAACATACGCTGGCGTGGAAGGCAGCGCAAAGCAGCCTCGTCGAGAATGTATTTGCCGCTCCCGGAAATGACGGCATGGCAGCTTCCGCACAGCTTGTAAACATTGAGGAAAGCGACCACGCAGGGCTTGTCTCATTTGCAAAACAAAATCAGGCCGGCCTGACCATTGTCGGCCCTGAGGTTCCTTTAATTGAAGGTCTGGTGGATGAATTTAAAAAAGCGGGACTGCGCGTGTTCGGCCCGTCAAAAGCCGCGGCGATCATCGAAGGAAGCAAACAGTTCGCTAAGGACTTAATGAAGAAATACGACATTCCGACCGCAGAATACGACACGTTTACATCCTTTGATGAGGCGAAGGCATATGTGCAGGAAAAAGGTGCTCCGATTGTGATAAAAGCAGATGGACTTGCAGCTGGAAAAGGCGTTACTGTTGCTATGACAGAGGAAGAAGCAATTGCGTGTCTGCATGACTTTCTTGAAGATGAAAAGTTCGGTGATGCGAGCGCGTCCGTTGTCATTGAAGAATATCTTACTGGTGAAGAATTTTCTCTGATGGCCTTTGTCAAAGGGGAAAAGGTGTATCCGATGGTGATTGCCCAGGATCACAAGCGTGCGTTTGACGGAGACAAAGGCCCGAATACAGGCGGAATGGGCGCTTACTCTCCAGTTCCGCAAATTTCGGATGAAACGGTCCGCCATGCTGTAGAAACGATCGTGAAGCCGGCCGCAAAAGCAATGGTACAAGAAGGCCGTTCCTTCACTGGCGTTTTGTACGCTGGATTGATGCTTACTGAAAACGGCTCGAAGGTCATTGAATTTAATGCCCGTTTCGGCGATCCGGAAACACAGGTCGTGCTTCCGCGCATGGAATCTGATCTGGTACAGGTGCTTCTTGATCTTTTAGATGATAAGGAAGTTGACTTAAGATGGAAGGATACCGCTGCTGTTAGTGTGGTGCTTGCTTCTGAAGGATATCCGGAAAGCTACGCAAAAGGCACGCCGATCGGCAGCCTTGCTGCGGAAACTGAGCAGGTCGTGGTCTTCCATGCCGGAACGAAAGCAGAAGGCGGAGAGTTCGTTACAAACGGGGGGCGCGTCGCCAATGTGACAGCTTTTGATGAATCGTTTGAAGCGGCTAGAGACCGAGTGTACAAAGCGGTTGATGAAATTTTCAAACCGGGACTCTTTTTCAGAAAAGACATTGGGGCACGCGCTTTAAAGGCTGCCCAAAAATAAGTGAGGAAAACCCGCAGAATAGCTGCGGGTTTTTTGTTATCAAAAAGCGGGATGGCAGCTGGAAGAAGAAAGGACAACGAGCGTGGTTGGTTTTCCATGGGCCATCGAGGCGTCAATAAAATCCTCAAGCGTATGTACCGATTCAGTCACGACCTTTGTCACATAGCTGTACATACCCGTGATGCGGTGGTTTTCTGCTACATCAGGATGCGATGTTGCAAAGGCGGCGTAGTGCTTACAGCTTTTTGGCTCCATGAGAATAAAAGCGGTGACATGCTTGTTTAGTTTTTCATAACAGATATTCGCGCTGTACCCGGTAATCACTCCTTTGTCTTCAAGCTTCCTGACACGCTCCGCCGCGCTTGGCGAACTGAGTCCGACAAGCTTTCCCAGCTCAACCATCGTTAATCTGCCATTTCGCTGCAAATGCGAGAGAATCTGAAGGTCTGTATCGTCCATTTGTCTGGCTCCTTTACATATTTAGGCGAATGAATGAAAATTCCTTTGATCGTAAGGTAATGCTGTTGATTTACCTTCATTGTAGCATATGGATGCCGTCTTATTTTTTCTATAATAAAGCCATCAATCAGAGAGGGGGCATCATGTTGCCAGAATTGCAGCGCTCTATTACTTGGATACAAGGGACGGCGTTAACGATTGGGGCGGTTTTAGGCTGCGGGATATTAATTCTGCCGTCTGTCACCGCGGACACGGCCGGTCCGGCTTCTTTATTTGTCTGGGTATTCATGTCTTTTTTATCTTTTCTTCTTGTCGGCACGCTGGCCCGGCTTGTGAAAATCGCGCCCAGCGCGGGAGGAATCACGGCTTATGTGCAGCTGGCCTTTCAGAAAAAAGCCGGGGCTATTTTGGGCTGGATCATGTTAGGGTCCGTTCCGATCGGCGTTCCCATCATCGCTTTGACTGGCGCGCATTACGTCAGTTACGTCACAGAGGCGGCGGATTGGCAGGTTACATCGATTGCTGGTTGCATGCTGGCTATATCTATTTTGCTTCATATGAGAGGCATTCAACTATCCGCAAACATCAGTACACTCGTTATTTGTGTCATCGTATTTCTGCTTGTCACTTCTATTGCTGTGTCATTGCCACACGTCACGATAGCAGAATTCAAGCCGTTTCTTCCGCATGGCTGGTCTGCCGCGGGATCTGTTTCTGTTATGATTTTTTTCTCTTTTGTAGGCTGGGAAATGATTACCCCGTTGGCTGAGGAATTTCATCGCCCTGAAAAAGATGTCCCGCTCAGCTTGTTTTTGGCAGCGTCTTGTGTGGCAGGGCTGTATATCATGCTGTCATTTGTGACGGTGGGGACTCATTCATACGGAGAGAATGGAGAAATTGCATCGCTCGCCATGCTCATCTCAAAAGGAGCAGGGGAAAGCGGTGTATATGTCACGGTTTGTTTAGCGCTGTTTATTACATTCGCCACCATCCATGCCAATATTGCCGGTTTTTCAAGAATGGTGTACGCATTGGCGAGAGAGGGGCACATACCCGTATTTTTTGGAAAACTCAGTGCGACAAAACGTACGCCTATTCGCGTTTTGACAGCGATGGCCGCAGTGTTTGGCTTAGTGCTTGCGGCGCATGGTCTGTTTCAAATCGATTTGACGACTCTGTTGAAAGGGCCGAGCGCGGCTTTTATCGCATCTTACATATGTACAATGGCGGCAGCACTGAAACTGCTGGGCAGGAGAGATATAGGCTGGTGGATGGCGCTCGGGGCATTTGTGGCGTGCGCGGTGATTTATTCATTCAGCGGCTGGGCACTGCTTTATCCGGCAGTGCTGGCAGCTGCAGGATATTTCTATATGAAAACAAAGGGTGGGCATAAAAAAAGCTTGATCACGTTTTGTGATCAAGCTTTTCCATTTATCCGTTTTGATGCTCGTTATTTCCAGAATCACTGTGTTGAAACATGTAGGTCACAGGACAGAAGCGCAAGATTCCCGAACCCGCTTTCATGGCCCCCATAAAGATGTAAAAGAGATGCATTCTGCACCAAGGTTTTTTCGTAAACTTTGCACTGGCGGCTGACATAATCGTCAATCCGCAGGCGATTCTGAACACGGCATTGATGAGACTGATGTTTGGCTTCAAGGAAATCCGCTCCTTTTACTTAAAAAAGTTTTTTAACCGAACCTTCAAAAATTTGTAACGTTTTTATCGTGCGTGATGAGGAAGGATGTGATACCATGAGTCTAATACATGTAAAGGAGAGTATGTGAATGTCCGAACGCACCTTTAACTGGAAAAACAAAGACATCAGGGCACAGGTTGATGTTGTAGACTCAAAGCTGCTTCCAACGCTCCTTTTACGGAATGCTCTCGTCTTAAATCCATATGTAAAACAATGGCTGAAAAAAAACATTTGGATTTATCAGGACCGCATTGTTTATGTGGGTCATGAACTTCCGAATAGAGCCGAAGAAATTCATACGATTGATTGTGAAGGAAAATACATTGTGCCAGGTTATATTGAACCGCACGCACATCCTTTTCAAATATATAATCCCCAAACACTGGCGGAATATGTGTCTCAATACGGAACAACGACATTCGTGAATGATAACTTATTTTTGCTTTTGCAAAGCGGAAAAAAGAAAGCGCTTACGATTTTGAATGAACTCAAAAAGCAGCCTGTCCAGTATTTTTGGTGGTCACGCTATGACCTCCAGACCGAGGTTCTGAACGAGGACCACGTCCTTCCATTTGACGTCAGAAAACAGTGGATTGAACATCCGGATGTGATTCAAGGCGGAGAAATGACCGGGTGGCCTCGCTTGGTAGATGGTGATGATTTAATGCTCCACTGCATGCAAGCTACAAAGAAACAGAGAAAACGCATTGAAGGGCATTTTCCCGGCGCTTCTGATAAAACGCTTACAAAAATGAAGCTGTTCGGAGCGGATTGTGATCATGAAGCGATGACAGGTGATGAAGTGATGAGAAGGCTGGAACTGGGCTATTATGTTTCCCTTCGGAACTCTTCCATTCGCCCTGATGTAAGAAAAATCTTGCAGGAGCTGCATGAGAAGGGCTTCCGCTATTATGACCACTTCTTTTACACGACAGATGGCGCAACCCCGAATTTCTATAAAGGCGGCATGACAAACGAGCTGATTCGCATCGCTTTAGAAGAAGGCGTACCTGCAATCGACGCCTACAATATGGCATCATTTAATATCGCAAAGTATTACCAAATGGATGATTATTTAGGAGTTGTCGGACCGGGTAGACTGGCATCGCTCAACATACTGGAAGATCCGTTAAATCCGAATCCCGTGACTGTTCTGTCAAAAGGGACCATTCTGCGTGAAGACGGCTGTGATTTGAAGGCGTTTACAAAGACGGACTGGCACAAAGGCGGTCTTGTCCCGCTTGAGCTTTCATATGATATGACGATGGATGACTTGCAGTTTTCTATGCCGATGGGCGTGAAAATGCGGAATGCGGTTATTATGGAGCCATATATGATTGAGATCGACAATTCGATGGAACAGCTCTCGTTTGACCATGATGAAAGTTATTTGACGATGCTCGACAGACACGGGAAATGGCGCGTCAATACGATGATAAAAGGGTTTGCCTCAAGCGTGCAGGGATTTGTAAGCTCCTTTACGACGACGGGCGACATTGTCGCGATTGGAAAAAATAAAGCGGATATGCTGCTCGCTTTCGCTCGCATGAAAGAAATCGGAGGAGGAATTGTTTTAGCGGAGAACGGAAACATTCTGCATGAAATCCCGCTTGCGCTGTGCGGCTGCGCCTCTTCGGAAGCGTATGAAGACGTGCTTGAGAAGGAACAAAAGCTGAGAGATCTTTTGACTGAAAGAGGCTATGAGTTTTGCGATCCTATCTATACGCTGCTCTTTTTGCAAAGTACGCACCTTCCGTATATACGCATTACGCCAAGAGGAATCTTCGACGTCATGAAAAAAACTGTACTCTTTCCATCGATAATGCGTTAAAATATAAAAGAGCAGGGAGCCGACATATGAAAAAATGGATGACAGTTTGCGCGCTGTGTTTCGTGTTTTTTCTGCTGGTATCCTGCCAGCAGAAGGATGCTGTCCCGGATACTGCAAAGAAGCTGAAAGCTCCTTTAACGGGGCTAAAGACTGAACAGAAGGTGACTGAACGCCGGCCTGTTGCTGTTGTGGTGAACAATCACCCGAAGGCGAGGCCGCAGTCGGGTCTGTCTAAAGCCGACATAGTCATAGAAGCGCTAGCCGAAGGGCAAATCACAAGATTTCTGGCCATTTTCCAAAGCCAGATGCCTGAAACTGTCGGACCTGTGCGGAGCGCGCGGGAATATTTCGTCACTCTCAGCAATGGCTTTGACAGCATATTTGTCCATCACGGCTGGAGTCCCGGCGCCAAAGAGCAGCTGGAATCCGGAGCTGCTGATTATATGAACGGATTGGATTTTGACGGAAGCTTATTTTGGAGAGCTGATTTCAGCAAACCGCCCCATAATTCCTATACGTCTTATGATTACATAAAAAAGGCGGCGGAACAAAAGGGTTATAAGCTGAAGCAGGAAACAAATCCGCTGCTGTTTCAAACATCAGATGCAAAACCTGCAAATGAATCTTACAATGTTCGGGTAGATTATGGAACAAATAACGTTACAAATCTTGTCGAATACAACTATGATAAAAAAGCTGAATCTTATACAAGAAGCTCTGATGGTGTCATAACGACAGACCGGGAAACCGGAAAGCCGGTTGCAATGCAAAATATTTTCATTGTTGAAGCCAGCCATCATATTATTGATCAAGATGGAAGGCGGGACATCGACTTGGAATCAGGAGGAAAAGGTCTGTTGTTTCAGCACGGAAACGTCATTGAAACAGACTGGAAACAAGTGAATGGCAGAATTGTGCCGGTAAAAGACGGCAAGTGGCTTCCGTTTGTGCCAGGAAAGACTTGGATCAATATCGTACCTGATCTTGATGCGGCTTCCATTAGTAAAGGAGAAGGTGTGTAACGATGCAAATCGATAAATTACGCGGCAAAGAGCTGGACCAGTTATTTAACTCGATCTTATCGCTGAAAGACCTGGAGGAATGTTACCGATTCTTCGATGATCTATGCACAATTAACGAAATTCAATCGCTGGCTCAGCGCCTTGAAGTGGCGCGCATGCTTCGCGAAGGAAACACGTATCATAAGATTGAAACAGAAACAGGCGCTTCCACGGCTACGATTTCCCGTGTGAAACGCTGCTTAAATTACGGGAATGACGCTTATGAAATGGCGCTTGACCGTGTGAAAGAGACGGAAACTGAGTCTTCTTCAAAATAACATAGAACCGCCCTGCCGTTCGGCAAGGGCGGTTTCTTTATGAAACAAATTGATGGATCAGGTTGTCGATATTGATGATACTGCCATCCTCTTTCCGATAGACAACATGCTCCTTGGAAAAATGAATCGGCGAATTAATCCCTGCTGCGGCTGCAAGGTTAAATAGTCCCTCGCGCAATGAAATAACGTAGTTGCAGACACGATGCTGTTTTTCCTCAACGCTCAGTGCTTTTTGCAATTTCGGATCTGTCGTCGCCACACCTGCCGGACAGGTGTTGGTGTGGCAGACGAGAGCGCGGATGCAGCCAACGGAAAACATCATGCCGCGTGCGATGTTAACAAAGTCAGCGCCGAGGGCTAAGGCGACCGCGATTTTATCAGGAGTCAGGAGCTTTCCGGAAGCAAAGATTTTCAGCTGGCTGCGCAAGCCGTACTGTTTAAGAAGCGTGTCCACAATAGGCAGCGCTGTCATAATCGGAAGGCCGACTGTATCCGCGAGCTCGTAAAAGGAAGCTCCGGTACCGCCTTCACTTCCGTCGATCGTGATAAAATCCGGATGCTTTCCGCTTTTCTGCATATGAGAGAAAAGCTCATGCAATTCTTCAGGATGCCCTGCGACCAGTTTGATGCCGACTGGCTTTTGTCCGACATCTCTAAGTTTTTCAATAAAGTCGAGCATTTCAGGAGGGTTTGAGAATTCATAAAAGCGGTTCGGGCTGTCAATCGACTTTCCAGGTTCGACATTCCGAATGTCTGCCACTTCCTCTGATACTTTGGCGCCGTCCACATGGCCGCCGCGGGTTTTCGCTCCTTGTGCCAGCTTTAGCTCAAACGCTTTAATCTGGTCAATCCTGCTTTTTCTTTTAAATTCCTCCCACGAAAATTCCCCGTTTCTTTTGCGCACGCCGAATAGGCCCGGTCCGATTTGGCAAATGATATCGGCGCCGCCCTTTAAGTGATATTCAGACAATCCCCCTTCACCTGTATTCATCCAGGTGCCGCCTGCCAGATGGAGCCCTTTTGAGAGCGCCGTAACAGCCCGTTCTCCAAGAGAACCGTAGCTCATGGCAGACTGGCCGACTAAGCCCTTCACATAAAATGGCTTCTCGCATGTATGCTCGCCAATCACCTGTACATCATCAGGATGGAGAAAATACGGGTCTGCCTTGATATGTTCGGCATGCTCCTTGCGTTTGAACAGATTGTCAGCATCCATTTTATAGATTTGGGTTTCAATTTTTGGCGTTTGATTTACGTGCATTTCTTCCCTTTGTTTTGGAAACATAGCGTTACGGATATAATAGCCAGGTTTATCAAAATCTCTTACAGATCCAAAGCCCATCATTCTGCTTTTGTATTTGCCGGAGATGACGGTTTGCTCATATTCCTTTCGTGAAAAAGGCTGCTCCTCATTGTCATTGCTGTATAAATACTGTCTGAGCTCCGGCCCGATTTTTTCAAGGATATACCGAAACCTTCCGATGACGGGATAGTTGCGAAGAATTGAGTGCTCCTGCTGTTTTTCATCCTTTATGTAGATCCAGGCAAACAAGACGATCGGGATAGCGATGATCCCTATGATAAATGCGATGAGTGCTATTATGATGGTTTCCATCTCTCAGCCTCCCTTTTTATGTAACCATTTCCACAGTTGAACACTTTCCAAACAATAGCAGAAGGAATCTGGTGAAAAATGTGTGCTTCTGCCGATACAGGACTCACCATGCAGGTCTGCCTCCTGCTCTCTTTTTTTATGAAAAAAGAATCAAAACACCTTTTTCAGTGAATAACGAGATTAACGGCTTTTTCCGTTTTTCCGCGCTATGTGAATTTGTTATAATGTTTAAATGGTAACAAACGAATGGAGGAACGTATGACGTGTACGATGTAACGGAGTGGAAGCATGTCTTTAAACTCGATCCAAATAAAGATTTGCCTGACGAACAGCTGGAGATTCTTTGCGAATCAGGAACGGATGCGGTCATTATCGGAGGCAGTGATGGTGTGACAGAGGATAATGTCCTGCGGATGATGTCTAAGGTAAGACGGTTTTTGGTGCCGTGTGTCCTAGAGGTATCAGCGATTGAAGCGATCGTTCCCGGCTTTGACTTATATTTTATTCCGAGTGTATTAAACAGCAAAAACGCGGATTGGATTGTCGGAATGCACCAGAAAGCCATGAAGGAATACGGAGAACTGATGTCTATGGAAGAAATCGTGGCGGAGGGCTACTGCATCGCAAATCCAGATTGCAAAGCCGCGGCACTGACTGAAGCGGACGCCGATCTGAATATGGATGATATTGTCGCCTATGCGCGTGTGTCGGAGCTGCTGCAACTGCCGATTTTTTATTTAGAATACAGCGGCGTGCTTGGAGACATAGAAGCTGTCAAGAAAACGAAGGCTGTATTGGAAACGTCCACCTTGTTTTACGGCGGCGGCATCAAGGATGCGGAAATGGCCAAACAGTATGCAGAGCATGCGGACGTGATCGTTGTAGGCAATGCGGTGTATGAAGATTTTGACAGGGCTTTGAAAACAGTAGCGGCTGTGAAAGGCGAGTAGTAAATTGTACGGATTTGGTTTATGATAGAACATATGTTTTGTATAGGCGGGTGAACAAATTTTGAATTATATTAGCAATCAATTACTAAGCGGTTTAAACCCCGTTCAGCAGGAAGCAGTCAAAACAACGGACGGGCCCCTTTTGCTGATGGCGGGAGCGGGAAGCGGAAAGACGCGTGTCCTGACACACAGAATTGCTTATTTAATGGCAGAGAAGCATGTGGCGCCGTGGAACATTCTGGCGATCACATTTACAAATAAAGCGGCACGCGAAATGAAAGAACGTGTGGAAAGCATCCTTGGACCCGGCGCGGACGATATCTGGATTTCCACATTCCACAGCATGTGCGTGCGGATCTTGCGCAGAGATATCGACCGGATTGGGATCAACCGAAATTTCTCCATCCTTGATACGGCTGACCAGCTTTCAGTGATCAAGGGGATTTTGAAGGAGCGCAATCTTGATCCGAAGAAGTTTGACCCGAGAAGCATCCTCGGTACGATCAGCAGTGCGAAAAACGAATTGACCGAACCGGAGGAATTCTCTAAAGTTGCTGGCGGCTACTACGATCAGGTGGTCAGCGATGTATATGCTGATTATCAGAAGAAGCTATTGAAAAACCAGTCGCTCGATTTTGACGATTTGATTATGACGACGATTAAACTGTTTGACCGAGTGCCTGAAGTGCTTGAATTTTATCAGCGCAAATTCCAGTACATCCATGTTGATGAGTATCAGGATACGAACAGGGCGCAATACATGCTCGTTAAGCAGCTTGCCGAGCGTTTCCAGAACCTTTGCGTTGTGGGGGATTCTGATCAGTCAATCTACAGATGGCGCGGCGCGGATATCACCAACATCCTTTCATTTGAAAAAGATTATCCGAATGCAAGCGTGATTTTGCTAGAACAAAACTATCGTTCAACGAAACGGATTTTGCGCGCGGCAAACGAGGTCATTAAAAACAACTCTAACCGCAAACCGAAAAATTTGTGGACGGAAAACGACGAGGGCATCAAAATTTCCTATTATCGCGGTGATAATGAATTCGGTGAAGGACAATTTGTGGCCGGTAAAATTCATCAGCTTCACAGCTCAGGCAAGCGGAAGCTGTCGGATATCGCCATTTTATACCGGACAAACGCGCAGTCCCGTGTGATTGAGGAAACGCTTCTCAAAGCGGGTTTGAACTATAACATTGTCGGCGGCACAAAGTTCTATGACAGAAAAGAAATTAAAGACATTCTTGCGTACCTGCGCCTCGTATCCAATCCGGATGACGATATCAGTTTCACGCGCATTGTCAATGTGCCGAAGCGCGGAGTCGGCGCGACATCACTTGAAAAAATCGCTTCGTATGCGGCCATAAACGGCTTGTCCTTTTTCCAAGCGATTCAGCAGGTTGATTTTATCGGCGTCAGTGCCAAAGCGGCAAACGCGCTTGACAGCTTTAGACAGATGATTGAAAACCTGACCAATATGCAGGATTACTTATCCATTACAGAGCTGACAGAAGAAATTCTTGATAAGACGGAATACAGAGAAATGCTGAAGGCCGAGAAATCGATCGAAGCCCAAAGCCGTTTAGAAAACATCGACGAGTTCCTGTCTGTTACGAAAAACTTTGAACAGAAAAGTGAAGACAAGACACTCGTTGCGTTCCTGACAGACTTGGCGTTAATCGCAGATATTGATCAGCTCGACCAGAAGGAGGAAGAGTCAGGCGGCAAGGATGCAATCACGCTGATGACACTGCACGCCGCGAAAGGACTGGAGTTCCCGGTTGTTTTCTTGATGGGGCTTGAAGAAGGCGTCTTCCCGCATAGCCGTTCACTCATGGAGGAAGCGGAAATGGAAGAAGAACGCCGCCTTGCGTACGTTGGGATTACAAGGGCTGAACAGGAGCTTTATCTGACCAATGCTAAAATGCGCACCTTGTTTGGCCGGACAAATATGAACCCGGAATCTCGCTTCATTGCTGAAATACCGGATGATTTATTGGAAAACCTAAATGAGAAAAAAGAAACGAGAGCGACGTCTGCGAGAAAAATGCAGCCGAGACGCGGCCCTGTTTCACGCCCGGTATCCTACGCCAGCAAAACAGGCGGCGACACCTTGAACTGGGCAGTCGGAGATAAGGCGGGCCATAAAAAATGGGGAACAGGAACTGTCGTCAGCGTGAAAGGCGAAGGAGAAGGGACGGAGCTCGATATTGCCTTCCCGAGCCCTGTCGGCGTGAAACGCCTGTTAGCAGCATTTGCTCCTATTGAAAAGCAGTAATTGAAGAGGAAAGGAAGAAGCAGATGGACAAAGAAACAGCGAAGCAGCGGGCAGAAGAACTGCGCCGCACCATCAACAAGTATAGCTATGAATATTACACCTTAGATGAACCGAGCGTCCCAGATGCCGAATACGACAGATTGATGCAGGAGCTGATTGCGATTGAGGAGGAGCACCCAGACCTCAGAACGCCTGACTCTCCTACGCAGCGCGTCGGCGGAGCTGTGCTTGAAGCGTTTCAGAAAGTCACCCACGGCACACCGATGCTCAGTCTGGGCAACGCCTTTAATGCTGATGATCTTCGTGATTTCGACCGCCGTGTGCGCCAAGCCGTCGGTGACGATGTGGCGTATAATGTGGAGCTGAAAATAGACGGTCTTGCTGTTTCTCTCCGTTATGAAGACGGCTATTTTGTCAGAGGGGCCACAAGAGGTGACGGAACGACGGGAGAGGATATTACGGAGAATCTGAAGACGATCCGCAATATCCCGCTTAAAATGAACCGTGAGCTGTCGATCGAAGTGCGCGGCGAGGCGTATATGCCGAAGCGTTCGTTTGAAGCACTCAATGAGGAACGGATTAAAAATGAGGAAGAACCGTTCGCCAATCCGCGAAATGCCGCGGCGGGATCTCTCAGACAGCTCGATCCGAAAATTGCAGCGAAACGAAACCTCGATATCTTCGTCTACAGTATAGCGGAGCTTGACGAGATGGGTGTAGAGACGCAAAGCCAAGGGCTTGATTTTCTCGACGAACTCGGATTTAAAACGAATCAGGAACGAAAAAAATGCGGCAGCATAGAAGAAGTCATTACGCTGATCGATGAGCTTCAGGCGAAGCGCGCGGACCTGCCGTACGAAATAGACGGCATTGTCATTAAAGTCGATTCTCTCGATCAACAGGAGGAGCTCGGTTTTACGGCGAAAAGCCCGCGCTGGGCCATCGCGTATAAGTTTCCTGCTGAAGAGGTCGTGACGAAGCTTCTCGATATCGAATTAAATGTCGGCAGAACGGGTGTGATTACGCCGACTGCGATTCTTGAGCCGGTAAAAGTTGCCGGCACAACGGTCTCAAGAGCATCCCTTCATAACGAAGATTTAATTAAAGAGAAGGACATTCGGATTTTGGATAAGGTTGTCGTCAAAAAAGCGGGCGATATCATCCCGGAAGTTGTGAATGTCCTCGTTGACCAGCGCACAGGAGAAGAAAAGGAATTCAGCATGCCGACGGAATGTCCTGAATGCGGCAGTGAACTCGTCCGGATCGAAGGAGAAGTGGCGCTTCGCTGCATTAACCCTGAATGTCCGGCGCAAATCCGGGAAGGGCTTATCCATTTCGTTTCCCGGAATGCCATGAACATTGATGGGCTCGGCGAACGAGTGATCACACAGCTGTTTGAGGAAAACCTTGTCCGCAATGTGGCAGATTTATATAAGCTGACGAAGGAACGAGTCATCCAGCTCGAGCGCATGGGCGAAAAGTCCACTGAAAACCTGATCAGCTCCATCCAAAAATCAAAAGAAAATTCGTTAGAGCGCCTGCTGTTTGGGCTTGGCATCCGTTTTATCGGATCAAAGGCCGCAAAGACGCTTGCCATGCATTTTGAAAGCTTGGAGAACCTGAAAAAAGCCTCTAAAGAGGAACTTCTCGCGGTAGATGAAATCGGTGAAAAAATGGCTGATGCTGTGATCACCTATTTTCATAAAGAAGAAATGCTTGAACTCTTGAATGAACTTCAGGAGCTGGGCGTAAACACGCTCTACAAAGGCCCGAAAAAAGTAAAAGCAGAGGACAGCGACTCTTACTTTGCTGGTAAAACAATTGTTCTGACAGGAAAGCTGGAAGAGCTGTCAAGAAACGAAGCCAAAGCGCAAATCGAAGCGCTGGGCGGAAAGCTGACTGGAAGCGTCAGCAAAAACACAGACTTAGTCATCGCCGGAGAAGCGGCGGGAAGCAAGCTGACAAAAGCACAAGAGCTGAACATTGAAGTGTGGAATGAAGAACAGTTAATGGGAGAGCTAAAGAAATAAGAGGAGTGTTTTCTATTGAAAAAGACGTTGGCATTGGCGGCAACGGCGGCAGTATTAATGCTGTCTGCCTGCTCGTCAGGTTTCGGGGGGGAGAAGGAGGAAGAGATTACGCAAAAGACGGCGAAATCGTCAGAAAAAGCGATTGTCCCGAAATATAATATCTCTGACTCCTATTACAAAATGGTGCTGCCGTTTAAGGCAGGCAAAGCGCGCGGCTTAACAACGGAACAGCTGAATACAAGGCTGGACATTGACGAATTTGAAACAGGGCTGATGCGCCTTGCCCAAGATTCTTTCTCAACTGACGATTATCTGTTCCAAGAAGGACAATATTTAGATGAGGATACAGTATTAAGCTGGCTGGCACGGAAAAAAACGGGCTCTGATTTGAAAAAAGCCGAAAAAGAAGATAAGAACTTCAAAAATGAAGGCTTGAACCCGGCGCTCCCGAGTTCTGGTTCAACAGAAGAAAAGAACGAAAGCAGCCCGATTTATTTAGCATCCATGCTTGAGCACGATTATTTAGTCAGAAAAGACAAGAATTCTATCCAGCTTGGCGGCGTCATGATCGGACTGGCGTTAAACTCCGTGTATTACTATCGTGAAAAAACTGGCGACCCGCAAAAAGAAGTGGAGATTAAGGACAGCACGCTCCGCCAGCAGGGAGAAAAAATTGCACAGGAGGTTATTAACCGCCTCCGTAAAAAAGATAACTTGAAGAATGTGCCGATTACTGTCGCACTCTACAAGCAGGCGTCAAAAACATCGATTGTGCCGGGGAACTTCATCGCCAAAACAGAGGTCAAAGCAGGCTCTACTGATATCTCAAATTGGGATGATATTAATGAAAAATATGTATTCTATCCGGCAGATACAACCACAGCAGAAAAATACCCGGATGACACCGAGGTCTTTAAGCGGTTCAAAAACTCAATTGAAGAATATTTCCCGAACTATACAGGCGTTGTCGGTACAGCGCTGTATGAAAATGATGAAATGAAGAAAATGAAGATTGACATACCAATGCAATTCTACGGAAAAAGTGAAGTTGTCGCGTTTACCCAGTTCTTAACGGGTGAAGTGATGGACTACTACTCTAAGAGCTCAGTTGATGTCGAAGTCAATATCACGTCCTCAGACGGACAGGAAGCGGTCATTATCCGCAATGCCGGAGATAAAGAGCCGACTGTTCACATTTATGACTGATAGAAAACCCTTGTGCCATATTGGCACAAGGGTTTTTATGTTACAATTAACAGGAAAAGGGAAATTGTTTCCGCTTCTGCCGAAACACAAATCAAGGGGAGGTATGTTGATGCTGGAAATCGTGTGAAAACAATCATTATCAAATCTATAGCAATGAAAGGATGTTAGACGTGCATAAAGATATCAAAAAAATATTTCATGAAGAGCAGGTTTTGGCAGAAGCTGCAGCGAGATACGGTTTCTCAAAAGATCAGGTGCGTTTTCTGGCTGATGCGGAAAACTATGTATATGAATGTATGAAAGACAATCAACCTTATATTTTAAAGATTACCCATACGATTCGGAGATCTTCTGATTATATAATGGGAGAGATGGAATGGCTCCGTCACCTTGCAATAGGGGGAATTTCAGTAGCCAAACCGCTCCCGTCGCTGAACGGAAAAGACGTAGAAGCAGTGCCGGACGGAAACGGCGGGTCATTTTTATTGAGAGTGTATGAGAAAGCTCCGGGGCAAAAAGTGGATGAATCGGACTGGAATGAAACGCTATTTTATGAGCTTGGCAGATACACAGGCAGCATGCACAGCCTGACAAAAAGCTACAAATTGAGCAATCCCGCTTTCAAAAGACAGGAATGGGATGAAGAGGAGCAATTAAAGCTGAGAAAATATGTGCCTGAAGATCAGATAAAGGTGTTTCAGCAAGCCGATTCTTTGATGAATGAACTGCGGAGGCTCCCGAAAAGCCAGGACAGCTACGGCTTGGTGCATGCGGATCTGCACCATGGCAATTTTAACTGGGATCATGGCAAAATCACGGCATTTGATTTTGATGATATCGGCTACAACTGGTTTGTTAACGATATTAGCATTCTTCTCTACAATGTCCTGTGGTATCCTGTTGTGCCATATGATGATAAAGCTGCGTTTACAGAAGAATTTATGACGCATTTTATGAAAGGGTACTGGGAGGAAAATGAGCTTGACCCTGCATGGCTGATGATAATACCTGATTTCCTCCGCCTTCGCCATATGCTGATTTACGGATTGCTGCATCAGATGTTTGACCTTAACACAATAGGAGAAGAAGAAAAAGAAATGCTGGCCGGTTTCAGAAGAGATATAGAGAATGGCACGCCGATTACAGCATTTGATTTTTCAGCACTGGTGTAGATAGAAAAAGCCAATGGGATTCCAGTCCCATTGGCTTTTATAATGTATCACACTTCACGCCGACTACGCCTTCAATGGCTTTAATGTCATAGTAGACATCGGTCGTGTATCTGTTTTTATGGACGCGGACCTTCACTTCCATAATTGGAAAATCCTTTTCGCCCAGGTCGTCGATCCGAACGGAGTGTGCTTTGATATCTCTTCTTTTCATTTCTTTTAAAATCTCTGTCATTTTGTCTTTATCAGAAAGCGACATTCTGATGCGGATGTCTTTTTCCTGCAGGCGGTCGGGGCCTATTTTTCTGACCACCCATGGGAGAAATTCCACGCTGATCAGGATGAACAGAAGACTGGCAAACGCTTCTTTATAAAAACCGGCTCCCGTAGCAAGCCCGAGCCCCGCTGCCCCCCAGATCATGGCCGATGTCGTCAGGCCGGAAATGACATCATTGCTTTTTCGCAGGATGACACCGGCTCCGATAAACCCGACGCCGGAGATGATTTGTGCCGGCAGACGAAGCGGATCCATCATGATGCGGTAGTATTTAGGGAAATGATATGCCGCATTAATACTGACGATCGTCAGCATGCATGAGCTGACTGCGATGACAATACAGGTTTTTAATCCGAGCGGCTTATTTTTTAATTCGCGTTCAAGCCCGATGACCATGCCAATCAATGTGGCAATGCCCAATTTCAATAAAATATCAGGATCAATATACCAGCTCAACAGCAACTTCCCCCTTCTCTATGGTGTTTTTAAATAAATATGATTTTCTCACAGTATTTATCGCAAAACAAGAGCACAAAAGCCACCAAGCTGCGCTTGATGGCTTATTGCTTACTTTTTGCGTTTTAACAGCTTTTCCATGACACCGAATAATCGGTAAGAGGCTTTTGCAGGACGTTTTGTGATCATGCTGACAATGATGCCGGCAATCATACTGAGAATAAACCCAGGGATGATTTCGTACACACCGGTTGATTTTGCCAGGCCGGTTGTAATCCAGATCAACACGGTCGCAGCCCCGACAATCATGGCAGCAAGCGCGCCCCATTCGTTCATTCGCTTCCAATATAGACTGAGCAGAATCGCAGGTCCGAAAGCTGAACCGAAGCCGGCCCAAGCGTATCCGACCAAATCAAGAATGGTGCTGTTCGGGTTCAATGACAAGAGTACCGCGATAACGGCAATGACTAAGACGGACAATCGCCCGATCATGACCAATTCTTTATCAGAAGCTTTTCGTCTGAAAAATGACCGGTATAAATCCTCTGTTACAGCACTTGCTGTAACCAAGAGCTGTGAGGAAATCGAACTCATGATGGCAGCCAAAATAGCTGACAATAAGAACCCTGTAATTAATGGGTGGAACAAGATTTTAGAGAAGATAATGAAGATCATCTCCGGATCTTTTACAGCAACTCCGAATTTATGGGCGTATGCAACACCGATTAAACCCGTCAGCACGGAACCTAGAACTGTAATGATCATCCAGCTCATGCCGATTCGGCGTGCAGGCTTCAAATCTTTAATGTTTTTAATCGCCATAAATCGGACGATGATATGAGGCTGGCCGTAGTAGCCCAAGCCCCAGGCTAAATAGGAAATAATGCTAATGACGCTCGCGCCTTTAAAAATATCCAATAAGTGTGGGTTAACAGCGCCGATTTCATGGAGAGTCGGAGCAACGCCGCCCACATGGGTAAAAGCAACGATCGGCACAAGCACTAGTGCTGCAAACATGATCGCACCCTGCACGAAGTCAGTCAGACTGACAGCAAGGAAACCGCCAAACAGTGTGTATAACACGACAACTGCGGTGGTCAGAAACAGGCCTAATTTGTAATCCGCACCAAAAGCAGATTCAAACAGCCGTCCGCCAGATACCATACCGGAAGAGGTATACAATGTGAAAAAGATCATGATGATCAATGCAGATACGATTTTCAGCAGTGATGAAGAATGCTGGAATCGTTTATCAAAGAAATCAGGAATCGTAATCGCATCATCCGCCGCTTCCGTATAAGCACGCAGCCTTGGAGCCAGCAGCAAGTAATTTGAGTACGCCCCGATTGTAAGACCTAAAGCAAGCCATAAGGTGGACAGCCCTGTCGCAAACATCGCGCCGGGAACACCCATCAGCATCCATCCGCTCATATCGGCCGCACCGGCAGACAAAGCAGTAACGAATGGTCCGAGGCCTCTTCCTCCAAGCATGTAATCATTGATGTCAGTGGTTTTCTTGAATGCATACCAGCCGATTAACAGCATGGCAATAAAGTAAATTCCTAAAGATATAATAATTTCAATACTCACGTTTTACCCTCTCTTCATTTCTAATAATGTTGCATCACCTCTCAAATTGATGGTGCCAGTTAAGCAGCCTGGCGTAAGTGCAAAACAAAAGAAATTCCTTTGCGGGTGCACTTGGTAACTTAACCTAACAAAGTATTCCCGGCCATTCAAGCGATGAAACCTTGATCATGAGCGGGGAAAACCGTTGCAAACCTAGAAGGGAATAAAGAATAAAACGCTTTCAAGAAATAATTAAAGTAAAAATATTCAGAAAAATATTTCGTTTCTCCTTCTCCTCATTTTAGTATAAAATATATAGGGTATTGTTTCGAAAACACAGGCCTGTCTCAAGGCGGTTTGTTGCTTTAAAGGGCTTGTTTTTGATATGATCAGTATTATATGACTTAACGGAGAAATATGTGGAGGTGGATCATATGTCACGAATTTCAATAGAAGAAGTAAAGCACGTTGCGCACCTTGCAAGACTTGCAATTACTGAAGAAGAAGCAAAAATGTTCACTGAACAGCTCGACAGTATCATTTCATTTGCCGAGGAGCTTAATGAGGTTAACACAGACAATGTGGAGCCTACAACTCACGTGCTGAAAATGAAAAATGTCATGAGAGAAGATGAAGCGGGTAAAGGTCTTCCGGTTGAGGATGTCATGAAAAATGCGCCTGACCATAAAGACGGCTATATTCGTGTGCCATCAATTCTGGACTAAAGGAGGGACACAAGAATGTCATTATTTGATCATAAAATCACAGAATTAAAACAGCTCATACATAAAAAAGAGATTAAGATTTCTGATCTGGTTGACGAATCTTATAAACGCATCCAAGCGGTTGATGATAAGGTACAAGCCTTTTTGGCATTAGATGAAGAAAGAGCGCGCGCATACGCGAAGGAGCTTGATGAGGCGGTTGACGGGCGTTCTGAGCACGGTCTTCTTTTCGGTATGCCGATCGGCGTAAAAGATAATATCGTAACAAAAGGGCTGCGCACAACATGCTCCAGCAAAATTCTCGAAAACTTTGATCCGATCTATGACGCTACTGTCGTTCAGCGCCTTCAAGACGCTGAAGCGGTCACAATCGGAAAACTGAACATGGACGAATTCGCCATGGGATCATCTACCGAAAACTCAGCTTACAAGCTGACGAAAAACCCTTGGAACTTAGAAACAGTTCCCGGCGGTTCAAGCGGCGGATCTGCGGCTGCGGTTGCTGCGGGAGAAGTTCCGTTTTCTCTTGGATCTGACACAGGCGGCTCCATCCGTCAGCCGGCATCTTTCTGCGGCGTTGTCGGATTAAAACCTACATACGGACGTGTATCTCGTTACGGTCTGGTCGCATTTGCGTCTTCATTAGACCAAATCGGGCCGATTACACGTACGGTTGAGGATAACGCGTTTTTACTTCAAGCGATTTCCGGCGTAGACAAAATGGACTCCACGAGTGCAAATGTGGACGTGCCTGATTTTCTTTCTTCATTAACTGGCGACATCAAAGGACTGAAAATCGCCGTTCCGAAAGAATACCTTGGTGAAGGTGTCGGCAAAGAAGCGAGAGAATCTGTCCTGGCAGCGCTGAAAGTCCTTGAAGGTCTCGGCGCTACATGGGAAGAAGTGTCTCTTCCGCACAGTAAATACGCGCTTGCGACATATTACCTGCTGTCATCTTCTGAAGCGTCAGCGAACCTTGCACGCTTTGACGGCATCCGTTACGGCTACCGCACAGACAACGCGGATAACCTGATCGACCTTTACAAGCAAACGCGCGCTGAAGGTTTCGGAAATGAAGTCAAACGCCGCATCATGCTCGGAACGTTTGCTTTAAGCTCAGGCTACTACGATGCGTACTACAAAAAAGCGCAAAAAGTGCGTACGTTGATTAAGAAGGATTTCGAGGACGTATTTGAAAAATATGATGTTATTGTTGGACCGACTACACCGACACCTGCGTTTAAAATCGGTGAAAACACGAAGGATCCGCTCACAATGTACGCAAACGATATCTTAACGATTCCGGTCAACCTTGCCGGCGTACCGGGAATCAGCGTGCCATGCGGATTAGCAGACGGACTTCCGCTCGGCCTGCAAATCATCGGAAAACACTTTGATGAAAGCACTGTATACCGCGTTGCTCATGCATTTGAACAAGCGACAGACCATCATAAAGCAAAACCTGAACTGTAAGGGGTGAAAAGAATTGAACTTTGAAACGGTAATCGGACTTGAAGTCCACGTTGAGTTAAAAACAAAATCAAAAATTTTCTCAAGCTCTCCAACGCCATTCGGCGCGGAGGCGAATACGCAGACAAGCGTTATTGACCTCGGATATCCGGGCGTCCTGCCTGTTCTGAACAAAGAAGCCGTTGAATTCGCAATGAAAGCCGCTATGGCGCTCAACTGTGAGATCGCAACGGATACGAAGTTTGACCGCAAAAACTATTTCTATCCTGACAACCCGAAAGCGTATCAGATTTCTCAATTTGATAAGCCAATCGGCGAAAACGGCTGGATCGAAATTGAAGTCGGCGGAAAAACAAAACGCATCGGCATCACGCGCCTTCACCTTGAAGAAGATGCCGGAAAACTGACACACACAGGCGACGGCTATTCTCTTGTTGACTTCAACCGCCAAGGAACGCCGCTTGTTGAGATCGTATCAGAGCCGGATATCCGCACGCCGGAAGAAGCGTACGCGTATCTTGAAAAGCTGAAATCCATCATCCAGTATACAGGCGTTTCTGACTGTAAAATGGAAGAAGGCTCACTTCGCTGTGACGCCAATATCTCTCTTCGTCCGATCGGCCAAGAGGAATTCGGCACAAAAACAGAATTAAAAAACTTGAACTCCTTTGCGTTTGTTCAAAAAGGCCTTGAGCATGAAGAAAAACGCCAGGAGCAGGTTCTTCTTTCCGGCGGCGTCATCCAGCAAGAAACTCGCCGTTATGATGAAGCAACGAAGAAAACCATTCTTATGCGTGTCAAAGAGGGATCTGACGACTACCGTTACTTCCCAGAGCCGGATCTAGTCGAGCTCTACATTGATGATGAATGGAAGGAACGCGTAAAAGCAAGCATTCCTGAGCTTCCGGATGAGCGCCGCAAGCGTTATATCGAAGAGCTTGGCTTGCCTGCATATGACGCGATGGTTCTGACGCTGACAAAAGAAATGGCTGATTTCTTCGAAGAAACCGTTCAAAAAGGCGCTGAAGCCAAACAAGCGTCTAACTGGCTGATGGGTGAAGTGTCAGCTTACCTAAACGCTGAGCAAAAAGAGCTTGCCGATGTTGCCCTGACACCTGAAGGCCTTGCCGGCATGATCAAATTGATTGAAAAAGGAACCATTTCTTCTAAGATCGCGAAGAAAGTGTTTAAAGAATTGATTGAAAAAGGCGGCGACGCTGAGAAGATTGTGAAAGAGAAAGGCCTTGTTCAGATTTCTGACGAAGGCGTGCTTCTGAAGCTTGTCACTGAGGCGCTTGACAACAATCCTCAATCAATCGAAGACTTTAAAAACGGAAAAGACCGCGCGATCGGCTTCCTAGTCGGACAGATTATGAAAGCGTCCAAAGGACAAGCCAACCCGCCGATGGTCAACAAAATTCTGCTTGAAGAAATTAAAAAACGCTAATAAAAAAGCAGCCCTTAGAGGCTGCTTTTTTTATGGTCAAATTGAGATAAAGACAGAGATGAGGGCCCGAAGCCTTTCAACTTCTTTGTCGTTGGTTCCGGTCAAATTGGACAGCATGCCTTTAATAATCGGCTTGCGCGGTTTATCCTGAGTCAATTCTTCCTCGATAACATCAAGTGACACGGTGATATCCTCGGGCAGCGTGCTGTTTTCTTTCACTTTCTGAATGTCCTCAAGCAGCTGGTCTTTTCCCGCAGGCATCGGGTTGAAAATGTCTTTTGATACAATCGGATTGAGTGCAGAACGGCTCAGCCCCTGTACAAGATCATTCAGTCTCTCAATAATAAAGGCTGAGATTTCTTCTGCATCGATATTAAGCTCACCGTTAAATACCATCACGTTCATATAGGAATGCACAATGCCTCTTGCCATGATGGACAGATCTGCGACATACCGCTCGATTCCTTCGCCATAGGATACCAGCAAGGCGTTCCGGTACAGCTTATCCGTCTCCATGGTTACTTTGTAAAAGTATTGCTTGATTTCTTGATTTTCCGGAATGATATTTTCGGTAAGCAAAAGAACGATAAAATCTTTATGATCGCGAAAATCCTCAAATTGAGCGCCAATTTGCTTTTTTAACACTTCCTTAGGGGGCTTTCCGGCGAGATCTTCTTCTATATTTTTCATTTTGTTCATAGACATACCGATATAATATTCACAGGCAGATAACAGCAGCGCTTCTTTCGATTTGAAGTGCAAATAAAAAGCGCCCTTCGAAATGCCGCATTCACTGGCGATTTCTTGGATCGTCGTAGCTGCGAATCCTTTTTTCGCAAATAAACGAATGCTGGTTTTTATGATTCTCTCTTTTTTTTCATTCATGACGTGCTTCCCCTTAATCCTTGAAAAATTTAGTAAAATTTTCTGGTATATGAGTTGACGTTGTTGCGTTATAACGTTTAGTATTATATAGAATGACCAGTCAGTCAATAAAAAATGTAATGGAGGATATGATGAATCACGTTATTAATTTCGTTCTGAAAAACAAATTCGCCGTATGGCTGATGACGATTATTGTAACGGCAGCCGGCTTGTATGCGGGTATGAATATGAAGCAAGAGTCTATTCCTGACGTGAACATGCCTTACTTGACGATCAGCACGACATATCCGGGTGCGACACCAAGCCAAGTGGCTGATGAAGTGACCAAACCGGTTGAACAAGCCGTGCAGAACTTGGACGGTGTCAGTGTTGTGACTTCGACGTCCTATGAAAACGCATCGTCGGTCATGATTGAATATGATTATGAGAAAGATATGGACAAAGCGAAAACAGAAGCAGCTGAAGCGTTAGAAAACGTCAACCTGCCTGATGACGCGAAAGATCCGGAGATTTCACGCTACAGCTTGAACTCATTCCCGATTCTGACGCTGAGCGTGTCCAGTGATAAAGATAACCTGCAAGAGCTGACGAAACAAGTGGAGGACAGCCTCGTTTCTAAACTTGAAGGCATAGAAGGCGTTGCGTCCGTCCAAGTATCGGGCCAGCAGGTGGAAGAGGTTGAATTCTCTTTCAAAGAAGACAAACTGAAGGAATACGGCCTTGATGAAGATACTGTGAAGAAAGTGATTCAAGGTTCAGATGTGACAACTCCGCTTGGATTGTACACATTCGGAAATGAAGAAAAATCTGTCGTCGTCAGCGGCGATATTGAAACAATTAAAGATTTGAAGAATATGAGAATCCCGACGGCATCAGCTTCAAGTGCAGGCAGCAGCGCAGCATCTCAAGCGGCGGCGCAGAGTGCACAGGCAGCCCAAAGCGCACAAGCGGCAGCACAGGCGCAGCAAAGCGCAAGCACAGCAGTGCCGACGGTCAAGCTTTCTGACATTGCCACAATTAAAGATGTGAAAAAAGCTGAATCCGTTTCACGCACAAATGGCAAAGACAGCATCGGCATCAACATCGTCAAAGCAAACGATGCGAATACGGTAGAGGTTGCCGACAATGTCAAAGCTGAGCTGAAGAAGTTCAAAGAAGACCATAAAGGCTTCAATTACAGCGCAACTCTCGACATGGCGGAGCCGATCACACAGTCAGTTGACACGATGTTAAGCAAAGCCATCTTCGGTGCTATTTTTGCGATTGTGATTATTCTCTTATTCTTAAGAGATATCAAATCAACATTAATTTCTGTTGTTTCAATTCCATTATCATTGCTGATCGCACTCCTTGTGCTGCAGCAGCTTGATATCACATTGAATATTATGACGCTCGGCGCAATGACCGTTGCCATCGGACGTGTAGTCGATGACTCCATCGTTGTCATCGAGAACATTTACCGCCGCATGAGACTCAAAGATGAGCCGCTCCGCGGAAAAGCATTGGTTCGTGAAGCGACGAAGGAAATGTTTAAACCGATCATGTCATCGACGATCGTGACAATCGCGGTATTCCTGCCGCTCGCACTTGTTGGCGGACAAATCGGTGAATTGTTTATTCCATTTGCCTTAACGATTGTTTTTGCGCTTGCCGCATCCCTGGTGATTTCAATCACGCTTGTGCCGATGCTCGCACACAGCCTGTTCAAAAAATCATTAACGGGCGCGCCGATTAAAGCGAAAGAACACAAACCTGGCAGACTTGCAAACATCTATAAAAAAGTATTGAACTGGGCGCTGAGCCACAAATGGATCACGTCTATCATCGCTGTTCTGATGCTCCTTGGAAGCTTGTTCCTTGTACCGCTAATCGGTGCCAGCTACCTGCCGTCCGAGGAAGAAAAAACGATGCAGCTCACATACAGCCCAGAACCGGGTGAAACGAAAAAAGAAGCCGAAAATGAAGCTGAAAAAGCAGAAAAAATCCTGCTTGACCGCAAGCATGTCGATACGGTTCAGTATTCATTAGGCTCTGGCAGCCCGCTTGCCGGAGGAGATTCTAACGGTGCGTTATTCTATATCAAATATGAAAGCGACACACCTGACTTTGATAAAGAAAAAGATAACGTTCTGAAGGAAATCCAAAAGCAATCTGACCGCGGAGAATGGAAGTCACAGGACTTCAGCTCTTCAGGCAATAACAACCAATTAACATACTATGTGTATGGCGATTCTGAAAACGATATTAAAGACACGGTTAAAGACATTGAAAAAATCATGAAAGATGAAAAGGATCTGAAAAACGTAAATTCAGGCCTTTCCAGCACATATGATGAGTACACATTTGTCGCTGACCAAGAAAAACTAAGCAAACTCGGTTTAACTGCGTCTCAAATTTCTCAGGCCTTAATGTCACAAACATCACAAGAACCGCTCACAACTGTGAAAAAAGACGGCAAAGAGCTTGATGTGAACATTAAGACAGAAAAAGACGAGTATAAGAGTGTGAAAGATTTAGAGAATAAAAAGATCACTTCCGCGACTGGCCAGGAAGTCAAAATCGGCGATGTGGCAAAAGTGAAGGAAGGATCAACATCAGATACCGTGTCAAAACGTGACGGAAAAGTCTATGCGGATGTCACAGGTGAGGTTACATCTGACAACGTCACAGCCGTATCAACTGCTATCCAGAAGAAAATCGATAAGCTAGACCATCCTGATAACGTATCGATTGACACAGGCGGCGTATCAGCGGATATCGCTGATTCCTTCACGAAGCTCGGTTTAGCGATGCTGGCAGCAATAGCGATCGTTTACCTTGTGCTCGTGATTACCTTCGGCGGAGCACTAGCGCCATTTGCGATTCTGTTCTCATTGCCGTTCACAGTCATCGGTGCCCTGGTCGGACTTTACGTATCAGGTGAAACGATCAGTCTGAACGCCATGATCGGTATGCTCATGCTGATCGGTATCGTTGTCACGAATGCGATTGTCTTAATTGACCGCGTGATTCATAAGGAAGCGGAAGGCCTGTCTACGAGAGAAGCGCTCTTGGAAGCCGGCTCTACACGACTCCGTCCGATCCTGATGACAGCCATTGCGACAATCGGTGCCTTGATTCCATTAGCCCTCGGCTTCGAAGGCGGAAGCCAGGTCATTTCAAAAGGACTCGGCGTCACGGTTATCGGCGGTTTGATCAGTTCAACGCTTCTGACGCTCTTGATCGTGCCAATCGTATATGAAGTATTGGCGAAGTTCCGCAAGAAAAAACCGGGAACGGAAGAAGAGTAAAAAAACTAAAAGCCTCAGCTCTGCTGGGGCTTTTGTGCGTTTTCACCTGTAAGATTATGTACATTTTGTTGCGATTTTTTTAACTCATAGTATAATTAAAGGTTGTTAGTGTAAAAATGGATCGGATACTCTTAAGTAGGATGATGAGATAATGAAACGTGCACGCATAATATACAATCCGACTTCAGGACGGGAGATCTTTAAAAAGCATCTTGCCCAGGTCCTGCAAAAATTTGAACAAGCCGGCTATGAAACCTCCACCCATGCGACGACATGCGCAGGAGACGCTACACACGCTGCCAAGGAAGCGGCATTGCGTGAGTTTGACCTGATCATTGCGGCAGGTGGAGACGGAACGATCAACGAGGTCGTCAACGGGCTTGCGCCTTTAGACAACCGTCCGACACTCGGTGTGATTCCTGTCGGCACAACGAACGACTTCGCCAGAGCGCTCGGCATTCCGCGAGAGGATATTTTAAAAGCGGCAGATACGGTCATTAACGGCGTTGCCCGCCCGATTGATATCGGACAGGTCAACGGCCAGTATTTTATCAATATCGCCGGCGGAGGCCGTCTGACGGAGCTGACGTACGACGTGCCAAGCAAACTCAAAACAATGCTAGGCCAGCTTGCTTATTATTTAAAAGGAATGGAAATGCTGCCTTCACTTCGTCCGACAGAAGTCGAGATTGAATATGACGGCAAGCTGTTTCAGGGTGAAATCATGCTGTTTTTGGTCACGCTGACAAACTCCGTCGGCGGGTTCGAAAAACTCGCGCCGGATTCCAGCCTGAATGACGGCATGTTTGATTTGATGATACTAAAGAAAGCAAACCTTGCTGAATTTATCAGGGTCGCTACGATGGCGCTTCGCGGCGAACACATCAACGACCAGCACATTATTTATACAAAAGCGAACCGCGTGAAAGTCAATGTATCAGAAAAGATGCAGCTGAACCTGGACGGCGAGTACGGCGGCATGCTGCCGGGCGAATTCGTGAATCTGTATCGACACATTCACGTCGTCATGCCGAAGGAGAAAGCGGAACAGCTGGATGACTAAAACTTGGCTTTGTAAGCCAAGTTTTTCTTTCGCTTAAAACAAGAGGTGAACATACATGAAAATGAAACCCCCAGTAGAAAAAAACGAATACTATGACGTGACATTTGAGGATTTGACGCACGAAGGAGCGGGCGTCGCAAAGGTTCAAGGATTCCCGATCTTTGTGCCGAATGCCCTGCCCGAGGAAAAAGCGCAAATCAAAGTGACACGCGTCAAAAAAGGTTTTGCTTTCGGACGCTTGATTGAGCTGAAGGAAGAAAGCCCGCATAGAACGGACGCCCCATGCCCAATTTACAAGCAATGCGGCGGTTGCCAGCTTCAGCACATGACCTACGAAGGACAACTCTTGTTTAAACAAAAACAAGTCAAAGACGTCTTGGAACGGATCGGCAAGCTGGACCTGTCCAACGTCACCGTGCACCCGACACTCGGCATGCAAGACCCGTGGAACTACAGAAACAAAGCACAGGTGCCGGTAGGAGAACGGGAAGGCGGACTCGTCGCGGGATTCTATCAACAAAGAAGCCATGACATCATCGACATGAGCGCCTGCCTGATCCAGCAATCCAAAAACGACGAAGCCGTCCAAGCCGTCAAAGACATTTGCGCAAACTACGGTGTCAAAGCCTACAACGAAGAACGCCACAAAGGCTGGCTCCGACACATCATGGTCAGATACGGTGTGGTAACGGGAGAAATGATGATCGTCTTCATCACAAGAACGAACGATTTTCCGCACAAAGCGAAGATCATCGAAGACATCACAGCGCAATTCCCGCACGTCAAATCCATCGTGCAAAACATCAACCCAAACAAAACAAACGTCATTTTTGGCAACGAAACAAACGTCATCTGGGGAGAAGAATATATCTACGACCTCATCGGAGACGTCAAATTCGCCATCTCCGCCAGATCGTTCTATCAGGTTAATCCGGAGCAAACAAAAGTGCTCTACGACAAAGCGCTTGAATATGCGGAGCTTCAAGGTGAAGAAACCGTCATCGACGCCTACTGCGGAATCGGAACGATTTCTCTCTTCTTGGCGAAGCAAGCGAAAAAAGTGTACGGAGTAGAGATTGTGCCGGAAGCGATTGAAGACGCCAAACGAAATGCCGAGCTCAACGGCATCACAAACGCAGAGTTCGCGGTCGGAGAAGCGGAAACCGTGATTCCAAAATGGTATGAAGAAGGCATTGCAGCTGATACACTAGTCGTCGATCCGCCAAGAAAAGGCTGCGACGAAGCCCTCCTGCGTACGATTATGGAGATGAAACCGAAGCGGGTTGTGTACGTGTCCTGTAATCCTGGCACGCTTGCGAGGGATTTGCGGGTGCTTGAGGATGGCGGGTACGTGACGCGCGAAGTGCAGCCTGTGGATATGTTTCCGCATACGAATCATGTGGAGTGCTGTGTGTTGATAGAGAATATTAAGGAATAGGCAGAGGGGCCCGAGAACCTTTTATCGATTCTGGGCCTCCATCTATTTTATTTCAATTCTTTCTATTATGTGGTGTGGAATTATTAGGATTTAATACTTGAAATTAATGTATCCGTAATCCTTAATAAAAATCCTCTATAGTTTCTGATGCCTTCTTTTATTACTCTATGGTATGTCCGCAAATATTGATTAAAGATTCTCTACTACTTCATTCCTTTCTTTCTTTACAAGATATAGTGATGTATACATTAGTTTACTTGAAGAAAACAGTGCACTGCCTGTTTTGTTTTTACATTAAAAAATGTACTAATATGATATAATTCGATATAGCCAAAAACACAATTATTAGATGCAGAAAGGTTGCAAATAAAATGAGTTACCCAATATTTTCGTTTTTTTCAGGTTCAGGTTTTTTAGATCTTGGATTTGAAAATAGCGGTTTCGATGTAGTGTATGTAAATGAAATTCATACACCGTTTTTAAAGTCATACAAACATTCTAGAAACATGCTTAAAATAGAAGAGCCACGGTTTGGCTACCACAATGGTGATATAACGGAATTACTAGAGCAAGAGCATTTACGTGAATATATAGACATAATTAAGGCTGAAAATAGCGTTTTTGGATTTATCGGTGGACCTCCTTGTCCTGATTTTTCAGTCGGTGGTAAGAACAGAGGAAGAGAAGGAGAAAATGGAAAGCTGTCAGGGACCTATGTGGATTTGATATGCCAGCATAAACCTTCATTTTTCTTATTTGAAAATGTAAAGGGATTATGGCGAACCAAGAGACATAGAGAGTTTTTTGAAGAAATGAAAAGTAAGTTACATGCAAATGGATACGTAACAACGGAAAGATTAATTAATTCTCTAGAGTATGGCTCAGCTCAACATAGGGAACGGATTATCTTGCTTGGTTTCCGACGTGAACTATTAGATCAAGTGGGTTACAACATTGAAGATAAAGGTATCGATGCCATTCTTCCTAACGGTCTTTTCCCTTGGGAGAATCATTTGAAATACTCTATGGAAAAAATCGAAAATATCCCTTGGCCTATAGTGAATGAATTTGAGGAGGATTCAGTAATACCAAAACCAGAAGATATTATTGAGGAATTAACTGTTGAGCATTGGTTCCGTAAGAATGATGTAGACAATCATCCAAATAGCAAACAATTTTTCACTCCAAGGGCTGGTTTAGCCAAATTTCTTGTTATTGAAGAGGGTGATGACTCGAAAAAATCCTACAAACGCCTTCATCGCTGGAGATATTCACCTACGGCTGCATACGGGAATAACGAAGTTCATTTACATCCGTACAAAGCTAGAAGGCTGACAGTAGCAGAAGCATTAGCCATACAGTCATTACCAAAGAATTTTGAAATTCCGACGGATATTTCTTTAACTGATGCCTTTAAAACGGTTGGGAATGGAGTTCCATATTTAGCATCTTTGGGAATTGCAGAAACCATTAAGGATTTTTTAGGGGGATACAAGAGAAATGAGATTAACCGCAGCTGACATTGTTGCTTATATTGATCAATTGCCGAAAAATAGATCATTCCCATATATCAATCCAAGAACAAAAGGTCTTATTAAAATAGTGAGTGTTACAAAGCCAGAAGGACCTATTGTTATTAAACGTTATGATCCAAGTAAAGGAGGGACACCTTTTACAGCTAAAGATGAATCTATTTCAGCTGAAATGATATGGAGAGTCGCCAACGCTTTTTTTCCGAACCAACCAATTAACTTAGATCGTGTTTTAGGTGGCAGTTATAACACCCGCTCGGTATTGGAGGCTCTTATCGCCCACACACCACAGTTTTACTATTGTTATCCAGGACGAATTGAAAGTACCATGTCGAATTCTACTATAAGGAATGGACACAAGCATCTTATGTGGTGCCCTGAAAGACCTCACGAACTAGGATTAATGGTACAAATCGAAACGGATATTGTTATATCGGAAATCCCAAATGCAGATGCATTTTACGATTCGCTGATTCTACCAGAGGGAATTGTTCATAATGAAATTGATATTGAAATTAAAAGACGTCATTCGCAGATTCAAGTAGCTTTAATTATGATCGGCCAACAATTAGGATTTCGTACATGGATAGCTCAAAATGATAAAGGAATTATGTATAACAACAAGCGGGTTGGGGAAATGTCTGGAGTAGTAAATTCGTTACAGGATGAAAGATTAATTGCAGCATTTGATGGTGCGTATAATGCAGCTAAATTAATAGATTGCATTTGGTTTAAAAATGGGAAATTAATGCCTGCTGTCATGGAAGTTGAACACAGTACAGGTGTAACAAGTGGCCTAACCCGAATGAAAGGACTTCAAGAGGCACTGCCACCATTTCCTACAAGATATGTCATCGTCGCACCTGATGAGGATCGTAGCAAAGTATTAAGGGAAGCGAATCGGCCACAGTTTCACGAATTAAATGTCCGATATTTCCCTTATTCAGCAGTAGAAGAATTGTACTCATTGTGTCAAAGGAGAAAAATACGGGGAGTGACAGAAGAGTTTCTGGATAGCTTTATGGAACCAACAATTGGCTTATTGGGGTAAGATTAATAGAGTTACGATATGTGACTGGTGAATATAAAAGATGAGAGATTATTATATTTTCTTGGGAATTGGATTTAAAATAGAATTGTTAGACATTTGAACATAAATGAAGACACAATAAATGTAAGTAATCTTTTATAGGGACCTGATCCTTTATTAAGAAGTAGCAACAAAGACAATAATGAAGTAGAGTTATACAAAAGTAGCATGTCATATGCTACTAGTTCTAAGGGATAAAGAAAATAAGGGGTAATTCTTTATTACACTTTTGTACACATTAATAACCATAAACGGTGGTAGGTCAAGCTGTATGAGTGAGGAAGAATATTTATGTCAAAAGAATCCCTAAGAAAATAACTAAGGACTTACCAAATCATAAACGATTACTTTATAATAGCTATGCGATGTGCACTAAAGACTTGCTCAAATAAAAATTTAGTAGCACCAAGTAAATGTGCGTTTTGCCAAAAAAGAAAAATTATTAAGGCATGGGACGGTCAATCACTGTCTTTTTGATACTACATAAATATTGGTTAGTTACAGTACAAAGGAGATTACAATAAAATATAATTTATTGTAATCTCCCGAAATATTTTTGTTGAAAATACTAGATAGAGATTTCCATTCTTGAATTATTAAAAAATTCTAGTTACAAAAAATCAATAAGTTTTTTGTGAGGTAAGTAGCTTAAATAAGCCAGACAAAAGTTTAGAGACCATCTTTTTCTTTTAGAAAAATTTTTGTTGAAGTCCCGCAAATGGAAGTTTGGGCTTTTGCGTTAGTTTTTTTGAAGGGGTAGTGTAATTCTAGGGTATTTAATCCAGTTCATCATATTCTTTTAAAAGCTTTTCTGTCTTATGCATTTCTCTGAGCATCGGATTCATGTAGTCGCTAGCTGATTCTAGGTATGCTCTTGTCAAAGTGTCTAGTTTATTTCTAACTTTAGAGAGGTCTTCTTCGAATTGTTCCTCTGTTGAATGTTTGATAAATTCTTTTGCCTCTTCATATCTTTTTAATATGTTTTTCACCATTGGAGTTGGATTCTTTTGATTTATTGTTTTTATTACAGTGATTGTTAAATTATTTGTTTTATTAATTCTTTTCTTACTGTCAAGGTGATGCTCCTTTTATAAAGTGAGATGAGATAAAAATAAAGCCCTCAAGTAAGAGGGCTTTATTTTTATTTAGAATTTTTTACTTAAACATAGGGTACTGCACCAATAAATTTAAATGTATAATTTTTTGCGTTTATTTCTTTCTCCCTGCCGTCATATTCAAAATTATACAAAAGAACAGCAGCATTGATTTGTTCAGGAATTGCGGTACCTACTATGTTCTCAAATCGAGGTAAGATGACACTATCGTACGAACAGCCGCCAATTAGTTCAGATAAATTATTACAATTTTTTTCATGTGCAACTTTTTCTATAAAATCTTCATCTAATTCATCGATATCTATATCAAAATCAATTAAAAATTGGGAAGGGATAAAATCACCTTCATCTTCATTGTAATCTAATTCAACATATTTACTTAATGATTCATCATCATTTATACTTCCGATCCACAATGATACGAAATTTTGACGTTCCATATTAACCTCCTATTATTTAATCCTTAATCCTTCTGGCAGGGCTGCCGCTCCACCTTTTAGCCTATAGTTTGCCCAATTGTTTAATCTTCGGACAAACATATTATAGTTTAAGGATGAATCAATAATTCCTAGCAATTCATTATGAGCAGCGGTTGAACCCAATCCTCCGTGTTTACCAACTGGATTCACAAACTCGACTTTGTTTATGGCAGTTCTTAAATCTCTAATTTGTTCAGCTGTAACTCCCCAATGTTTGAAAGTAGGGGCCCGAGAAACTAAATGCCATTCGTGCATGCCGCCGGGTGCTCTCAATTGTCTTTCAATTGCTCTTCTAATTTTCTTATCTGTCCAAAGCTCATCAAGTTGCTTCGTTGTTAATGAGTTGAACCAATTATTAAATTCACCACTTTTTACTGTAGGAATTATTGTTTTTCTAGGTTTCTTTATGTTCTGTGTTTTTCTTTCAGTTTTTTGTAAGGCATTTGATTTCTGTTCTTCAATTTCTTTTTTCAGAAGCGATGTATTCTTTACATTATGCGTATTCTCAATATCCTGAGCAATCCCTGCAAAAGCGACTTGATTTTTACCTTTTAAAGCACTGCTGAAATCTTTTGTTTTCTGGATTCCTGTCTTTACATGTTTAGTAGTAGCTTTTTCTCCAGCTTCAAGCACTTTATCGATTTTGGCAGCACCTGCTTTACCAAGTTTACTTGTTACTTTCACAACAGAGCCAGCACCTTTTAGTCCGACGAGGCTCCCGACCACATAGGTAATATAATGAGATCGTGAGTATGCATCACCGTTAACCATTTTATCATTCCATGAATCTGCTATGTTTGTCCATATGATTTTTGCATAAGAAGGTATCTTCAATACAGTTGAAATTGTTTTGGCTAATTTTTGTTCTTCGGAGAGCTGGGAAAACTCCCACGCTCCGACAGCTAAATCTTTAACACCAGTCACAGTATCCTTAGCGACATCGTAGAGACCGACTCCAACTCCTTTCAGAACTTCCCATGTGGTTTCACCAACTTCTTCGAGCTGTTTTGCTTGCTCAAGCTGCACCACATACTGTAACTGTGCAGGCTCAAGGTTCTCATACCCAATCTTCTTCGCAATTTCTAAATATTCATCAGGGTCAGATACCCCATCCGCAAGCTTTTTCTTCAATTTTTCAATCTCGCGTTCCTTCGCTTCCTCTTTCTTAATCTTCAAGTAAGCATCCGTCCGCTTTTCAATGTCGCCTTTTTTCTTATGTATGTCGCTCTCACGGTACGCCTTGGCGTTGTAGTGGATGGGTGTGGCGTTTTTGCCTTTGCCCGTTGCTTCTTGGAGCTTTTGGAAGTCGGATTTGATGAATTGTTCGTTTGGTTCAGACAGGGCGTATTCTGACTTCAGGTCTTCGTCCAAGGCGTCCAATTTTTCCAGTGTTTTTTTGCGTTTGTCGTTGGCATCGGCCAGATCGTCTTTGAAGGTTTCTGTTGAAAACAGGTCGAGCGGGAGGATGTCGTCGATATCGTTTAGGATGTCTTTCATCGCTTTTTTCTGTTCGGACATGATGGATTTTGATTTTTTATTGGCATTTGCCAGTTCGTGCTCCAGGAAGGATTCTTCGATGTATGCGTCTGAGAGGCCTTTGTCTTCGGCGGCTCCGGCGATGCTGTTGAAAAATGCGATTTTCATGTCGATGTAGTCGATCCACTGGTCGGTGACGCCGACGTGGTCGTGGTAGAAGGCTTTGATGTTGCTGGCGCCTTTTCCCGAGAATTCACTGTCACTGAGATCAGCGACTCCTTTTAATGCTTTTCTCAAGTTCACCATTTGCGTTCTTAGTTCTTTGTACTCTTTTGCACGGTCTGTCGCTTCCGAAAGCAGTGTTTTCGCTTCAAATACTTTCATGACCATTTCCCTTCTTTTGTTCGCTCGATATCAAAATTTTACCACGGGGCGGGATGAGGGTGGGTGTGAGAACGTGTTTTGGTGGAAAAATGAGTCATTTGGCATGTGTCTTTATTCGTGGAAGGATTGGCAGAAACATGGTCGAAATGTATTGTCGCTACACATTTTTTGGAAGTTTGTATTCTATATTATTTTTTAAGGAGCATGGTGATGAAGAAAAAATGGATTACATTTGGTTTATTAGGGTTAATGATATGCATCATACTGTTTGTTCAGTTACGCAATAAAGACAGTATTCCTGTCCAATCTTCCACCATCCACCCCGATGAAGACCGGATCTTTTTTATTTACTCCAATCCTTTCATAAAAGAAAGCGTGCTGCTTTCAACCTCTACAGGCGAACGGTTTAACAGGCGTACGTTTAAGGTGGCGGATGTGCCTTATATTCAAACGAAATCTTATGCATCAACAGACCTTGTATTATTGGCGGAACACGAGCCTTTTTACTACACGCTGGGAGAAGGATGCGATCAAAGAGCATCCGCTTTCAGATCCATTTGCGTTTTGGCATGAGGGGAAGGATGTCTCTGTTAAGGCCTATAATGTTGATACGACGGGAAATGAGATCCACATAAACGACAGAAAAACGAAAAAGGAATATACCCTTACTTTGCCTTCGCTTGTCACGATTGGGGCCAGTGATGAGAACTATATTTATATCATTCAAAGTATGTCTATTTACGTGATTGACAGAAAAACAGAGGAAATGATTGAGACCCTGAGCTTAGCCTCATACGCTGATCAATTCGCAGACTCGAAGGAATTTATTGTCGCGAGCTCGGATCATAAATTGACTGTGATTGAAAAAGGGACATGGAAAACGACATATATTCCGTATCCTGATGATCTTGAATACGCTGATACCGTATACTATGACAAAGAAAGCGGCAGTTTTTACGTGGCGTACGAGGACAAAGAGGGTGAGGCGAACTTGCTGGAGTATGGGGAGGAATTTTCTTTTCATACATATAGTTTGAATTTCCCTTATATGGAAGCAAAGTTTAAGGGGAATCTATTGTATATAGTTGCCCAGGAAGAGCATAAAAAGGGCATCGGCGGGTATGTGGGTGTGTTTGATATCCATTCTAAGAAGATGCTTTATCAGTTTGATTTGCCTGAGGAACAGGTGAAGGTGCAGGATTTTGTTGTGGTTGATTAAAGTGAAAGCTCTTAGCGTCTTTTTCTTTTTTGTTCAAGAGTTGATCTTTGCTGATAACAGTGTCGAAATTCTGTGAAACTTTCATTCAAAGTACGCGTATATGAACCAAAAGGAGGACGATGAAGCAATGGGTGGTTTATATTTGAGTGATTTGTGTTCAATGTATCAAAAAGATAAGTTCTTTACCGGATTTGTCCCTGAGGAGCTTTTGACATATGCGTATGAGTTATTCCCGTCATCGGAGAAAGAAACGGTGACGGCCTTACTGAATTGTTCCATGGGAAGTAAAGCGAAAAGTTTTGTTATGTTTACGAGTAAGGGATTGTACTGGAAGAGATTTGGAGAACAAGAGGGATGTGTGACTTGGGAAGCATTCACTGATATCCAATCGATTAAATCGACGGATGATTATGAGATTTGGTTTGATGGAGTAGAGGTTTTTGATGTCGGCTTCAGTTCATATCCTGCGGATCTGTTGGCAGAGCTGTTGAGGATAATTCAGCAATCTCTTAGTGAAAATGGCTTGGATTTGCTTACGGAACCCCGGATAGATCATGTATCTGTTTCTGCCAGTGAATTGAGGGAAATCAGTATTTTGTTTCAGAACAAACATGACAAGATGTTCGGTTTGACCAATGGGCTACTGGTCGGTAACGAGATTTCTGAAAAGAGAGAGGTGCGATTGAGAAAACGGCTGCACATTCCTAAGGATCAAGAGATGATCTCCTTCTGGAGTACTTTTCCCGTGAAGCAAACAGATGGCATCACATTAACGGACAAAGGGATTTATTTTTCAGATCCTTTTCTCAGGTTATTTTATCCTTGGCATGTGTTTAAGGAAACGCCTGTGATGTTAAAAGATCAGGAGTTAATTGTGGGGAAAGAGAATGTCATTCAATTGCTGGAAAACCTGATGCCTGCTGAAGATGTGTTTGCTTTTATAGAACAAGTAAAACGAAGAATCAGCGCTGTTACGAGCTAGTGAATGCGTATATGAAATAAGCATGGATCCTTGCGTAAAGGGTCTTTTTTGCGGAGAAAAACAAATTGACAGGATGAAAAAGCAATTTCTTCCTTCTGTATTGTTTTCAAAATTTGGGATTGATAGAATATGACATATCTCATAGAGAAGGAGGGAAGCCGTTGAGTCAAGCCATACCGTCTTCGCGTGTTGGTGTTAAGATTAATGAATGGTATAAAATGATTCGCCAGTTCAGTGTTCCGGATGCTGAGATTCTGAAAGCGGAGGTGGAGCAGGACATTCAGCAAATGGAAGAAGACCAGGATTTGCTGATCTATTATTCTCTGATGTGTTTTCGGCACCAGCTGATGCTTGATTATTTGGAGCCGGGACAAACATACGGGAATCGCCCTACAGTGACAGAGCTTCTTGAAACGATTGAGACCCCTCAGAAAAAACTCACAGGCCTTTTGAAATACTACTCTTTGTTTTTCCGCGGCATGTATGAATTTGACCAAAAAGAATATGTGGAAGCGATCGGATATTATCGCGAGGCGGAGAAAGAACTGCCGTTTGTGTCAGATGATATTGAGAAAGCCGAATTCCATTTTAAAGTGGCAGAAGCGTATTATCACATGAAGCAAACCCATGTGTCGATGCATCATATTCTTCAAGCCTTGGACATTTATCAAAACCATCCTCTATACAGCATTAGAACGATACAAAGCTTGTTTGTGATCGCCGGCAACTATGATGATTTCAAACATTATGATAAAGCGCTCCCGCATTTAGAGGCGGCGCTAGATTTGGCAATGGACATTCAAAATGACAGGTTTATCGCCATTTCTCTATTAAACATTGCAAACAGCTATGACAGATCAGGAGACGATCAGATGGCTGTAGAACATTTCCAAAAAGCGGCGAAAGTAAGCAGAGAGAAAGTCCCTGATCTGCTTCCGAAAGTCTTGTTTGGATTAAGCTGGACATTATGTAAAGCGGGCCAAACACAGAAGGCGTTTCAGTTCATAGAGGAAGGATTAGACCATATCACAGCACGTTCTCACAAATTTTATAAAGAATTGTTTCTGTTCTTGCAGGCCGTGTACAAGGAGACTGTTGACGAACGAAAAATTCATGATCTTTTAAGCTATTTCGAAAAAAAGAACCTGCACGCGTACATTGAAGCATGTGCCCGGAGTGCTGCCGCTGTTTTTGAAAGCAGCTGTCACTTTGAACAAGCCGCTGCGTTTTATCGGAAAGTGCTGAAAGCCCAAGAAGATATTCTAAAAGGAGAGTGTTTATATGCCTATTAAGAAAAAAGTGATGATGTGCCTGGCTGTTACTCTAGTTTTCGGAAGCATGTCGTTTCCATTCCTGACAAACTCCGGTGGATTTAAGGAATCAACAGATCGAAATACGACGTATATCGATCATTCCCCTTACAAACTTAGTGATCAGAAGAAAGCCCTTAGCTAGGGCTTTTTCTTGCTTTACGGAAGACGTTCCATTTTCCACATCGCGGCATTCCTTCTATTTCTAACGCAAGACACTCGAAACAACCAAACCATTTGAGGTATAATGGATAAAGTGAATAACAGTATTTAGATTGATATATATGAAAGAGAGTGGAACATCATGGGCCGTAAGTGGAACAATATTAAAGAGAAGAAGGCGTCTAAGGACGCAAATACGAGTCGAATTTATGCGAAGTTTGGCCGTGAGATTTATGTGGCGGCGAAACAGGGCGAGCCTGATCCGGAATCCAACCAGGCGCTGAAGGTTGTGCTTGAGCGTGCGAAGACTTATAGCGTGCCGAAAAACATCATTGAACGTGCGATCGAGAAGGCGAAGGGCGGAGCGGAAGAGAATTACGATGAGCTTCGTTATGAGGGCTTCGGGCCGAACGGATCAATGATTATCGTTGATGCGCTGACGAATAATGTAAACCGTACGGCGCCGGAAGTGCGTGCGGCGTTCGGGAAAAACGGCGGAAACATGGGTGTGAGCGGATCTGTTGCTTACATGTTTGACGCGACGGCTGTAATCGGTGTGGAAGGCAAAACTGCTGACGAAGCGCTTGAAATCCTGATGGAAGCGGATGTTGATGTACGTGACATTTTAGAAGAGGATGACAGCGTGATCGTATATGCTGAGCCTGATCAATTCCATGCGGTGCAAGAGGCGTTTAAAAACGCGGGTGTCGAGGAATTTACAGTAGCGGAGCTGACAATGCTTGCGCAAAGTGAAGTAACGCTTCCGGATGATGCAAAGGAACAGTTTGAAAAATTAATTGATGCATTAGAAGATTTGGAAGATGTTCAGCAGGTATATCATAACGTTGATTTAGGTGAGTAAGGAGTGAGCAGGCTGTTATGGCCTGCTTTTTTTGTCCCGGAAATTGTTTTAGCTGTATGTAGGCGGCCGCCTATACGATCTATAAGATATTCTCATACTCTGGACTGTAACCTATGTGAAGGAGAGAGTGAATATGACTGATACAAGACATATGTATGGCGGACCTGGTTTTGGTCATTATCAGGGCTTTGGTATTGGCCACCCGGGTTATGGCATGTATGGAGGCTACCCAGATCACGGCATACATGGAGGTGTCGGCGGCTATCCGGGATATGGAACGTACGGAGGATACGGAGGATCCGGCGGTTACCCAAGCGGCAGCTATGGAGGCTCTCCGGGAACTGTAAATTATCCGAACATGCACCATGAAAATGATGGCCATCACCACTATTATCACCATCATCATGATGGAAAAGATAATCTTCATCACCATCATCACCATGTTGGAAAGGATAATTATCACCACCATCATGATGGTCATTATGGCCACCATCACCACCATATGGGCCACTGGGGAAAAGACGGTTATAAATAAAGAAGATGATGGTATAAAGAGGACACTCTTGCAGATCAAGAGTGTTTTTTTATCTTTTTTCTTGACTGTTCAGTCTGGAAACTGGTAACATTTGTTTCAGGAGGTGATCATTTTTTGGGGAGGAATAAAGAATTTGATACGGCGCTTGTTCTTCACAGGGCGATAGAGGTCTTCGGAGAGTATGGCTACGAAGGAACGTCTCTTCAGGATCTGCTCTCTCATTTAGGCATTGCGCGCCAGAGCTTGTATGATACGTATGGCACGAAGAGTGATTTGTTTTTGTCCGCGGTGAAATCGTATCTTGAAGGGAAAAACGCTGCCGTTATGGAAAGGCTTGAAGCGCCAGGAGCTGTAAAGGAAGCCATTCGTGATATTTTTCAGGAAGGTGTCAATGCTCTGAGGGACCCGGAACGGGCGAAGGCGTGCTATATCATTAACAGCGCGATTGAACAGATTCCGCATGACCCTGAGCTTGCCCTGTATTTTGAAAGACAATCCAAGCAGCTTGAGGACGCTTTTTATCAGGCGCTTTTAAGAGCGAAGGACCAAGGAGAATTGAATGGCGAAGATACTGATATATCTGCGCTTGCCCGGTACCTGAATCAAAGCAGGCTGTCTCTGACATTTGTTGCGAAAGTGACGGCTGATATGGATCGGCTTCAGGACCATGTTGACGTGAGTTTATCAGTGCTTGATTAACATGTGGTAAAGGATTCTTTGCCCATGTATGTACTTTTTGGACTGAATAGTCTAGAAATAAAAATGAGGTGATGATGAATGTTGATGAATGAGTTTGAAAAAGCATGTGAAACATTGAGAAAGTTTATGGCTTATATGCTTGAGAAGGACATGAAGAGCTGGATGGAGCTTTGGGATGAGGATGCTGTATTTGAGTTTCCTTATGCGCCGGAGGGATCACCAAAAAAAATAGAAGGAAAAGCGGCCATTTACAACTATATTAAGGATTATCCTAAGCAGATTCATCTTTCTTCATTTACCACTCCGACAGTGTACCGTTCAGCAGACTCGAATACGGTGATTGCGGAGTTTCAATGTGACGGCCATGTGATTGAGACTGGACTGCCTTATCGCCAAAGTTATATCAGTGTCATCGAAACGAGAGACGGCTGCATTGTGCGTTATAAGGATTATTGGAATCCGCTTGTTGTAAAAGAGGCCTTTGGAGGATCATTTTTGCAAACAGAGGAGAGTGGGAAATGATGAAACAGAATCCGATTTTAATCACGGGCGGGACTGGCACAGTCGGCAGTCGAATCGCCAGCCGTTTAATAAAGCTGGGATACAGAGTGCGTATTGCAAGCCGAAAAAAGGGCGCGCTTGCAAGTGCGGAGTATGTGTATTTTGATTGGAAGGATGCCTCTAGTTTTACGCTTGCTCTGGAACAGGTAAAAGACATCTATCTTGTTGCTCCGGTTGGTGTACTTGATCCGGCTCCCTATGTGCTTCCCTTTTTAAAGGAAGCAAAGCGTCTCGGCGCAAAGCGGGTAGTGATGCAAAGTGCGTCTGTTGTCTCCGAGAACGGTCCCGTGTTTGGCGCGCTTCACCAGGCAGTGCGCGAGTTTCCAGAATGGACGGTGCTGCGGCCCTCATACTTTATGCAAAATTTCATCAATGTCCAGCATCGCATGTCTATTCAAACGGAGGGGCGCATCACAACGGCTTCGGGTGAAGGAAAACTTGGGTTTATTGACGCTGATGACATCGCAGAAACAGCCGTCAGGGCTTTGATTGATGATGTTCCTCATCAAACACATCATATTCTGACAGGTCCCGAGGCGCTGAGCTATGCCGAAGCGGCGGAGATCATTGGAGCTGCGGCGGGACGCCGGGTGGAGCATGTCAGCATTTCTCGTTCCGAGCTGCAGCATAAAATGGAGGCAGGAGGTTTGCCCGCGGATTATGCCCATTTTATGGCGAAGCTTGATGAGGCAATCAGCCATGGTGCGGAACATCGGGTAACGGATACAGTGAAGCGTGTGACGGGAAAAGAACCTCGTTCGCTGTCAGAGTTTGCGGCTGCTCATGCTGTGTATTGGAAACACTGATCTTATTTCAGACTAAATAGTCTAGAAAGACCTTCGGCGCTTCCGAAGGTCTTCTTATTGAAAAAGCTAAGTCGTGTTTCAGTCATAATCCTGCCTCCTGCCTCATACCTATTAAGGTCATTGTTTTTGAGAAAGGAGGAGCCGGAATGAAGGATATGCAGCCGTTTACGCCTGTCAAATCATATACGCCCTTTCACAGCCGTTTTGATCCCTGTCCGCCTATAGGGAAGAAATATTACAGAACGCCCCCTAACCTTTATATGACCTTTCAGCCTGAGCACATGGAGCAGTTTTCGCCGATGGAGGCTTTGAGGAAAGGCACCCTTTGGAAGGATCTCTATGATTTTTATGAAAACCCTTATCGAGGGGGAGACGCACATGGCAAAAAAGGTTGACGCCGAATATTATCGTCAGCTTGAGCAAATACAGGCTGCTGATTTTGTGCTTGTTGAGCTGAGTCTTTATTTAAATACACATCCTCATGATGAAGATGCGCTGAAGCAATTCAATCAATATTCCGGCTATTCAAGGCACTTAAAAAGACAGTTCGAATCCTCTTACGGACCGCTTCTGCAGTTCGGAAACAGCCCCGCGGGCAAGGATTGGGATTGGGGAAAAGGGCCATGGCCGTGGCAAGTATAAGGAGGAATGCCTGAATGTGGGTGTATGAAAAGAAGCTGCAATACCCTGTCAAGGTCAGTACGTGCAACCCGACGCTGGCGAAGTATTTGATTGAGCAGTATGGCGGAGCGGACGGCGAGCTGGCCGCAGCTCTCCGGTATTTGAACCAGCGTTATACGATTCCTGATAAGGTCATCGGCCTTTTAACAGATATCGGCACGGAGGAGTTTGCCCATTTGGAAATGATTGCGACCATGGTCTATAAGTTAACAAAAGACGCCACACCGGAGCAGCTGCGTGAAGCTGGGCTTGGCGATCATTACGTCAATCACGACAGCGCGCTTTTTTATCATAATGCGGCGGGCGTGCCGTTTACCGCGAGCTATATCCAAGCGAAGGGCGATCCGATTGCCGATTTATACGAAGATATTGCCGCAGAAGAAAAGGCGCGGGCGACGTATCAATGGCTGATTGATATTTCGGATGATCCTGATTTAAACGATTCCCTGCGTTTTTTGCGTGAGCGTGAAATCGTACACTCTATGCGCTTCAGAGAAGCGGTTGAAATTTTAAAAGAAGAACGGGATAAAAAGAAGATTTTCTAATAGGCAGATTGGCCTCTCTTTCATACACCCTTTTACATACAGAGAAAATGGTCTGTTTTTGCAGTTTGGTCTGCATTATAATCAAGATGTGTGTGCAAGCTTACTTTTTGATTGGGAGGCCTTTATGTCAGCTTTTAAGATTGAGAACGAAACGATTGCAGATGGATTTTACGCGTGTCCGGCCGTCTATGAGGATGCAGAATCGATTACCGGGTTGCTCGTCCGAACAGCTGAATGGCTCCGGGATCGGGGTTCTAACCAATGGAGCGGACTTCTCAAAGGGCAAGATATACATGATATCACGGGGTCAATTGAAAAGGGACATGTGTTTGTGTTTAAAAAAGATGAAGAGCTTGCGGCTGTCGTGATGCTGCTGCCTGAACCGAGCGAGTGGGACCGGACGCTTTGGGGAGACGATGGGCATGAGGAGTCCATTTATTTGCACCGCCTCGCAGTAAGCCGCCGGTTTGCGGGACAGGGGCTTGGAGCCCGCGTCCTTCAATGGGCGGAGACGGGCATACACTTTCCGGGAAAAACACGGATCCGGCTTGACTGTGTCGCTGATAACGACGCCCTGCATTCCTTTTATCGGCGTATGGGATATGAATTCATGGGTGCTGATGCGTCCGGATATCATTTGTTTGAGAAAGAGATTACGGCAGAATAAGCGTCCTTTGCAGGGGGCTTTTTTGTCTTTTCTAAAAGGGAGGGCAGGCGATGTTGTGGCCAATTTATTTGTGACAGGGATTGTGACGGCTTGTCTGTTTGCTGGCGTATCCGTTTTGATGCGGATGAGATTTCCTGACAAAAGTCGGCCGGAATGGATGTTGGCCGGGCTGATCGTCCTTGGTGTGTTTGTGATCTGGTACAGCCTCGTGTATGTACGCGGCTGGGAAGGGGCTGCGCTCGGAATGCTTGGATTCAATGTCATTTTCGGAGCCATTGCCGGATATTTGATCGATAAGGCCATCCGGCGTTATAGGAAAAGATAAGGCTGCTGCCGTCTCTCATCATGTCGAAATTTTCACAGACCGGCAGGAATTTTCTTTCGAAAGGAGAAATACATATTACTTTAAAATGAAAGCGTTTTCCGAGGCGGGAAGGTGATGTTGATGATACACAGTGTGACAAATGGGCTGAATCGTTTTTGTACGTGGGTGATGAGACTGGCCTATTTGAATGTGCTTTGGATTTTGTTTTCTCTTGCAGGCCTGGTTGTGTTTGGGCTGATGCCCGCTACTGCCGCGATGTTTACAGTGGCGAGAGAATGGGCGAAGGGGAATACAGATGCCCCGGTATTTTCTGTCTTTTTTCGGACGTTTAAAAAGGAATGGCGGGCATCACAGATCCTCGGGCTTATCGTTGTGACGGCTGCCCTGTTTCTGTTTGCGGATATGCGGATAGCGGCTCAGATGGACCAGCCTGTGCTCGTCAATGTATTCCTGAGCATTAGTTTGATTTTCGCGTTTGTTGTGCTGTATGTGTTCCCGGTATTTTCTCATTTTGACGTAAAAATCAGAGAGGTGCTGAGCATCAGCTTTATCATTGCCTTCAGCCGTCCGGCGGTGACGCTTTTGATGGCGGCGGGCGCTGTCGGTGTGCTTTGTCTCGTTCTGTTTCATGTCACGTTTCTATTGTTTTTCAGCGGGAGTTTACTCAGTCTGATCTTAACGAAGCTGTCCTTTAAAGCGTTTCGGTCAATGGATCAGCGGCAGGAGAAAGAAAAGGCGGCATGAAGAAAAGAGTTGCTGGCTGGTACAGGCGGATGAAGATTAAGGATAAGCTGTTTGTGTTTCTATCGTTGATTATGGCCGTATCCTTTCTATTTGTATACAGCGGGGTCCAGTATGCCTTTCATGTGTATGATGAGCAGATTTACCGCAAGTCCTCGGAGGTGCTTCGCATGTCTTCTGAAAGGATCGAAGACGAGCTGAAGAAGATAGAGGATGTGTCATATGAAATCATTACAGACGAACAGATTCAGCGCATCCTGAGCATGCAAAATCGGGATGATACGTATGATCAATATCAAATGAAGCAGGAGCTTTGGGATCAGCTTGCGGGATATGCCAGTGATGAAAAGTACATCGATTCCATTCATTTGATTGATGCCCGCGGCTCAGAGTATTCAGCCGGAAGCAGTTCTTCAGATCTTTTGCAGCAGGAGCAGGAAGAGGTATTTAAGCGAGCGAAAGCGAAAAATGGAAGAAATCTTTGGATGACGCTCGGCGGGTCAGATCCTGTCCTGATTTCAGCACGGCAGATCAGGTCCTATCACCAGCTGAGTCTGAACGGCTTGGGCATGGTGCTGATCCAAGTCAATGTAAAACAAATGATTCGTGATGTGCCGAAGGATTGGGGCGATTCAGTCGGAGACATTATGATTGCTGACCAAGGCGGGAATTTGGTGTATACGGCACATGCATCAGCGCATATTCCTGAGGCAGCAAAAGAGACGCTGAAGCACCCCGGTTATGACTTGATAAAAAAGAATGGCAAACGTTACTTTATTTCTTATCTTCAATCATCCTACCAAAATTGGAGCTACTATAACGTTATCCCCTTTGATCAGATGTTCGCGAAAATTTCCTTTATGAAAACAGTGATCGGCACATGCTTTCTCCTCTTTTTCTGTGTGGTTTTGCTTTTCGGAAGGAAAATCGCCAACAGCATCACGGAGCCGATTGAACAGCTTGTGACCGCGATGAAATCGGTACAGCACGGCGGTATTGAAGCAGGTGTGTCGCTTTCTCTGCCGGAACATACACAGGATGAGGCCGGCATGCTGAACCGCCATTTTACTGTCATGATGAAACGGATTAATGAGCTGATGGAAGAAAATGTGGAAAAACAGCTCATTATTAAAGAAACCGAATTGAAAGCACTGCAAGCCCAGATCAATCCGCATTTTTTATATAACACGCTCGAGTCCATCAATTGGCTGGCCAAGGCGAATCAGCAAAAGCAAATCTCAAAAATGGTGGAATCGCTCGGTTTTCTTCTGAGAAACAGCATACATATGAAAAAGGATATCGTGACCATTCAGGAGGAGGCGGACATTTTACGTCACTATATGACCATTCAGCGATTTCGATTTGAAGAGCGCCTGAATTTCACGTTGGATATTGACGATGAGGTGAAGCATTGCCTCATTCCGAAACTGACGCTCCAGCCGCTTGCGGAAAATGCGATTCAATACGCGCTTGAACCCTTTACAAGACCGTGCGCCATCCGGATTCAGGCGAAAAAGGCAAAGGAATGTGTCTGTATTACGGTCGAAGATAACGGTCCTGGCATGGATGGACGGATTCTTGAATCAACGGGCGGAAGAGGAATCGGACTTTGGAATATTCGCGAGCGCATCAGCCTGACATTCGGAGAGCCATACGGCTTGCGGATTCATAGTGAGCATGAAAAGGGGACGAGGATTGTGATCACAATACCGTGCCGAAATGAGGTGGTGTGATGTATAAAATACTGCTGGCTGATGATGAGAGGATTATCCTTGATGGAATGGCAGGAATCATTGAGTGGGAGTCGCTTGGCGCCTCATTGATCGGTAAAGCGCAGAACGGACATGAAGCATATGAAAAGATTGTACATAAGCAGCCGCATATCGTCATCACAGACGTCAAAATGCCCGGCATGGACGGGCTTGAGCTGATCAAAAAGGTGTCAGCCATCAGCCCGTCGGTGCAATTTATCGTCCTGTCCGGGTTTGGAGAGTTTGAGTACGCAAAGGAAGCCATGAAATATGGGGTGAAGCATTATTTGCTGAAACCCTGCAATGAACAGCAGATTATCAGCTCGCTGGAGGAAATCATTGCTGAGCTGAAGCGGCAAGATGTGCACAAAAAGAAAACAGCCCATCTGAAACACGAGCTGGACCATATCCGTTCCTTTGCAGCTGATCAATACTTGGAAGGCTTGATCGCCGGTGTGGCCCAGCTGTCTCCACCGCCTTCACTTGCCGGAAAAAAGATCCGCCTCTTGATCTTAAAAGGGGAACAATCTATTGATGCCACAGCCAGAGAGGCACTCGGGTCGGCACTGACAGCGGTTAGCAGCAGCGGAGAATGGACCGTGCTCGCCGTAGTGGAGAACGCCACTGAAAAGGCGGCGGAGGTTTTTGCGGACCGCAAGATGGCCATCAGTCAGGCGGGAGAACTCCGGAACGCGGGGCAGCTGTTTCGTGACACAGCCGAAGCGTCTGGTGACCTGCACGGGAGCGCAGTGATTTCAAAAATGATCAGGCTCATTGCCGACGAGCTCGGAAATCCGAATCTGTCCTTAAAATGGGCGGCGAAGGATATGCTGTTTATGAATCCTGATTATCTCGGGAAGTTATTTAAGCAGGAAACAGGCGAGAAATTTTCCCAATATGTTACACGAGTGCGTCTTGAACATGCGATGAAACAGATGAAAATGAGGCGGGACGCGAGTGTATCAGAAATTGCTGAAGAAATCGGATTTGGCGATAATCCGAAGTATTTCAGTCTTGTTTTTAAAAAATATACCGGTCTGACACCGTCAGAATTCAGAAGAAAACAGGGAGGCGCTTCCGCAGGATAGCCATCTCTGTTTTTTTGACTTTCGCCACTGTTTTTTGAGTGTTTCGCCCTATCCGAACGCTTTAAAATAAAATGTAAGCACTTACATTAAAAGGGGGGATTGGTTTGAAGAAGATTTGTTACGTTCTGTTATCGCTTGTCTGTGTCTTTATTTTCAGCGGGTGTTCTGTGGGCGAAGAGGCCTCGGGGAAAAAAGAAGACATTACGCTCAGAATCGCGTGGTGGGGCGGGCAGCCAAGGCATGATTATACGACAAAGGTAATTGAACTTTACGAGAAAAAGAATCCGCACGTCCATATTGAAGCGGAATTTGCGAACTGGGATGACTACTGGAAAAAGCTCGCGCCCATGTCTGCCGCCGGCCAGCTTCCGGATGTCATTCAAATGGATACCGCTTACTTAGCCCAATACGGAAAGAAGAACCAGCTGGAGGATTTAACGCCGTATACAAAGGATGGAACGATTGACGTCAGTTCAATCGACGAGAATATGCTGTCGGGCGGAAAAATCGACAATAAGCTTTATGGATTTACGCTAGGTGTCAACGTGCTGTCTGTGATTGCCAATGAAGATTTGCTGAAAAAAGCCGGTGTGTCTATCAATCAGGAAAACTGGACGTGGGAGGATTACGAGAAGCTGGCGTATGATCTTCAGGAAAAAGCCGGTGTCTACGGTTCCAACGGAATGCATCCGCCTGATATTTTCTTCCCTTATTATTTGCGCACAAAGGGTGAGCGTTTTTATAAAGAAGACGGCACTGGCCTCGCGTATCAAGATGATCAGCTGTTTGTCGATTACTTTGAACGGCAGCTGAGGCTAGTGAAAGCGAAAACGTCCCCAACACCTGATGAAAGCGCACAGATTAAAGGGATGGAAGACGATTTTATCGTCAAAGGCAAATCAGCGATTACATGGAACTACTCCAATCAATATTTGGGCTTTGCCCGGCTGACAGACTCGCCGCTGTCTCTCTATCTGCCGCCGGAGCAAATGCAGGAAAAGGCGCTGACACTGAAGCCCAGTATGCTGTTTTCCATTCCGAAAAGCTCTGAGCATAAAAAAGAGGCAGCGAAATTTATTAATTTCTTCGTGAATAATGAGGAAGCGAACCAGCTGATTAAAGGCGAGCGAGGCGTTCCAGTCTCCGACAAGGTGGCGGATGCGATTAAACCGAAGCTGAATGAGGAAGAAACCAACATCGTGGAGTATGTAGAAACCGCGTCAAAAAACATCAGCAAAGCCGATCCGCCAGAGCCTGTGGGAAGCGCGGAGGTCATCAAGCTGCTGAAAGATACGTCAGATCAGATTCTGTATCAGAAGGTATCGCCGGAAAAAGCCGCCAAAACGTTCCGGAAAAAGGCCAATGAGATATTAGAGAGGAATAATTGACGGGAAATGGGGCTGACGCAATGAAAAAAAGCCGGAGTATAAGAAAAGACAATCTGGCGGGATATGCTTTTATTTCTCCGTTTATCATCGGGTTCCTATGCTTTACGGTGATTCCGATGGGGGCGTCCCTGTTTCTGTCCTTCACGAGCTATGACTTGTTTACGGCGCCGAAATGGATCGGGCTCGACAACTTTAAGGAAATGTTTACGGGTGACGAAAAGTATTGGCAGTCTCTGAAGGTGACGTTTACGTATGTGCTTGCCGGGGTTCCGCTCCGCCTCGGCTTCGCGCTTTTTATCGCTGTCATTTTAAACAATGCAGCAAAAGGAACGGCCATTTACAGAACGCTCTTTTATCTGCCTTCGATCATCGGCGGGAGCGTCGCCGTGGCGATTATGTGGCGAAATATTTTTGGCAATGACGGGGTCATCAATGCGCTGCTGTTTTTTGTCGGGATTGATCAAAAAATTCTTTGGTACCAGAATCCGACAAGTGCGCTGTGGACATTGATTCTGCTGTCCGTCTGGCAGTTCGGGTCGTCAATGCTGATTTTTTTGGCCGGGCTGAAAAACATTCCGTCTTCGTATTTGGAAGCGGCAAGTGTGGATGGGGCAAATCGGGTGCAGCGTTTCTTCAAGATCACGCTTCCGATCCTTACACCGATTATTTTCTTTAACCTAGTGATGCAGACGATTTCTGCTTTTATGACATTTACACCTGCCTATATCATTTCGAAGGGCGAGGGCGGGCCGCTTGACGGGACACTTCTCTATTCGCTCTATTTGTTCCAGCGTGCGTTTAACTATTTTCAAATGGGCTACGCATCGGCGATGGCGTGGGTCATGCTTGTCATTGTCGGGCTGATTACGCTCATATTGTTTAAAACATCGTCATATTGGGTTCATTACGAGTCAAAGGAGGAATGACGGATGGAGCCGGTCAACCAGCCTGTCAGAGAAGCCCCGGTTTTTGAGAGAAAAAAAGCCGGGCGCGTCAGTCCCAAACGCATACTGTTCCATGTTTTTACGGCAACGCTGGCGGTGTTGCTGCTGTACCCGGTTATTTGGCTGTTTGTCAGCTCGTTTAAAGAAAGCGCCAGTATTTTTACAACCTCACATTCTCTCATTCCAGACCCTTTTATTCTCAGTAACTATGCTGAAGGGTGGAAGGGCATTGCGGGACAGCCGTTTCTGACGTTTATTAAAAACTCGGCGATTATTGTCGGGCTGTCAACAATCGGTGCCGTCATGTCATCGGCTGTCATTGCGTACGGATTTGCGCGTATACCGTTTAAGGGAAAAAAATTTTGGTTTGCGTGCATGATGGGGACGTTAATGCTGCCTCATGAAGTGTTGATGATTCCGCAGTATATTATGTTTGCGAAATTAGACTGGCTGAATTCCTTTAAACCAATTGTCGTTCCGCAATTTTTCGGGCATGCGTTTTTTATCTTTCTGATGATCCAGTTTATCCGGACGATTCCCGAGGAGCTGGATGAAGCCGCGCGAATCGACGGATGCGGACGCTTTGCCTGCTTTTGGCGGATCATTCTCCCGCTGATTGCCCCCGCGCTTGCGACGTCTGCGATTTTCTCCTTCTATTGGAAGTGGGAGGAGCTGATTCAGCCGCTCTTGTATTTGAATAAGCCGGAGCTTTACCCTGTTTCACTTGCGCTGAAGCTTTTTCTCGATACAGAGTCGGCTTCGAACTGGGGCGCGATGTTTGCCATGTCAGCCGTCTCGTTATTGCCTGTGATTCTTGTTTTCTTTTTGTTTCAGAAATATATCGTTCAGGGCATCAGTACGACCGGATTAAAATAAAAAGGAGTGTTGCAGATGGCACAGCTTATCTTTGATGAAGAAAAGGTGACGTCGGTTATTGACCGGATCGTGAAACGGACATTTCAGATGGATTTTGCGTGGGATTGGCCGGGCGGCGTTGCGTTTTACGGTGTGGCGGAGGCCTATGAAGCGACGGAAAACGAGGAATATATCAATCTGTTAAAAACGTGGGTGGATGAACAGCTGGAGGATGGGCTGCCGCCGCTTTCGATCAACGGAGTTTCCATTGGGCATACGCTTTTGTTCCTCCACAAGGTGACAGGTGATGACGTGTATTTGGAAACAGCGGCCGAGATGGCGGAATATGTGCTGCATAAGGCGCCGCGCTTTGGCGAGGGTATCCTTCAGCATACGGTGAATGCGGCAGAATACGTATTCCCTGAACAGGCATGGGCGGATACGCTGATGATGGCTGGGCTGTTTATGCTGAGAATCGGGCGGGTCATGGAGCGTGAGGATTATTTTGAAGACGGCCTGCGCCAGTTTCACGGACATGAGGATGTGCTTCAGGACCCTGTCACGAATTTGTACTACCACGCCTGGGACAACAAAGCGCAAAATCATCTGTCGGGGATTTATTGGGGCAGGGCGAACGGCTGGGCGGCACTCACGATGGCAAAGGCGCTCCCGCTTATTGAGGTGACACATCCTTCCTTTATGATCATCGACGGATCGCTCAGAGACCAGCTGAGCGCGCTTGTCCGGCTTCAGGATGAATCAGGGCTGTGGCATACAATTTTGGATGATCCGGATTCTTATCTGGAGGTTTCGGCATCAGCGGGTATTGCTTCTGCTCTGATGTCGAGCGGAAAGCTGTATACAAAATATGTGCAGAAATCGCTTGCCGCCATTTTGGATGCAGTGGAAGAGGACGGACGGGTCAGCAGGGTATCGGCCGGGACAGCCGTCATGAAAAATGCCGAAGGATACAAACAGGTGCCTTACAAACGAATACAAGGATGGGGGCAGGGACTTGCGCTGACGTTTCTTGCTGATGTTTTGAAAACGAAAAAACGCGTGTATCAGTAAAGATAGCGGCGGGGGGAGAGGGATGAAAAAACAGCCTCAACAGAAGGAACGGGTTTCTCGCTGGAAGGGAACGTATTTCAAAAGAAACTTTGTCTTCATTTTGCTGATTGCCTGTATTCCCGGATTGCTGACTGGCGGCGCAATCTACTTTCTTTCGATCGACAAGGTGGAGAAAGAGCTGCAGAGATCGCATGAAACACAGGTGGCGCGTGAGGTCAGCCGAATGGATGAGAAGCTGGGAGTGCTTGAACTGGCACTCACCCAGATGGCCTACGATTCTTCACTGATGAACGGATTGGCCGAGAGGGATTTGGAGAAAGACTTTACGTTCTCCTATCAATTAACGAAAAAGCTGTTTCTTTTGCGGGATCAGCAGCCGCTGATCGAGCAGGCTTCCATCTTTCTGAACAGCCCCCGGCCACTTGTGCTGAGCCCTGAATACAGCGCTTTGACAGAACAGGAGGCGCTTCGCAAGTATCGCTCGCTGCTTGCCTCAGACCACAGCATTTATTGGAAACGGTCGGGAAACCAAGCGATGCTGATCCAGCTCATTCCGGGCGCGGCGGAGAAACCGTTCGGCGCGATCATGCTGGCGGTTGATCCGAAAGAAATGGAATCAATCCTGCAAAGCTTGTCCCCCTATCCTGATGGCAGTGCGTTGCTTTTAGATCAAAATCGAGAGGTGCTGTTTCATGAGGGGGAAAAAGATTTTGAAAAGACTTTACTTCATGAGATAAAAAAACAGCCTGCTGAGAACGGCCATTTTCAGATGGAATGGGAAGGCAAGGTGTATTCTGTCTCCTTTGGAGAAATGAACCGGATGCATCAGCAATGGACCTTTGTGTCAGCGGCGCCTCTTTCAGCTATTACAGCGCCGATGGTGTTTTTATCAAAAGTGATCATCGTGATGCTGGTCATTTGCATCGGTTTGGCGGTGTGCATGACATGGTATGCATCAAAAAAAATCTATCGTCCCATCCAGCATTTGCTTGGCTTGTTTACCGGAGGAGAGAAGAAAACATGGCAGGCGTCCGGGCAGGATGAATTCAAATGGATTGAAAAGAGATGGCAGGATCTATCCCTTGAAAGCCGGAAGCTCCAACAGCAGCTCCTGCGGCAGACGCCCCATATGAAAAAGAGTTTTTTGCAGCATCTCTTACAGAGCGATTTTTACTATGACAACGAGGAAAGCCTCAGATTTCGGATGGAGGAGGCTGGCTGGAACATCGGCGGAAACGTGTTTCATGTGCTTGATCTACAGGTGACAGGGCTCCGCTGTGAAAAAAGCATCTTCCGTGAAGGTGATGAACAGCTTGCCGTGTTTACACTGACTAATATCGCTGAGGAATTGGCGGCTAAACGCGTTTTTCAGCTCTCCATACTTGATATCGGCCGGCTTTCTGTCACCGTTCTTGTGATGAAAACAAACAGCTCTGATCTGAAGGCGTATATAACGGAGCTGGCACGCCAATTTGGAGATGTAACCGGACTATGCCTGACCTCGACATTGAGCAGCAAGACGGAGCGTGTCACGGAAATTCCTTCTTTATTTCAGGATGTGAAATGCGGCAAATCCCGCAGGAAGTTTGCTAACCGGGATCAGGTCATTGATTTGCAGGCCGACTTCCCTCGGGATGAGCAGTTCGCTCCTTATTACCCTTTTGAGCTGGAAAAACAAATTGTTCAGACCATCCGGCTGGAAAGAAAACAGGAAGCCAAGGAACTGATAGATGGATGTATGAAGGAACTGTCGGAAAAAGCGGCCATAGACAGGCATGTGCATTCCGCCCTGATTCAGCTGTTTTCCCGCATTCAGGAGGATATTTTGCATTCCGGGCTCAATCCCAGCGAACTGTTTCAGCACCGGAATCCGTTTCTTGATATTTCAGAATTGCGCGAACCTAACGAAGCGGCGGCCTGGCTGATGGATGTAGTGGTGACGCCTTACCTTTCCAAGCTTGAGGGCAGAAAAAACAGACAGCAAAAGCAGCTGGCAGAACGTGTGATTGCGATGATTCACGAACAGTATATGGCGGACATTTCATTGGAAAGCTGTGCCGATGCGCTTGGCATGAATTCCTATACGTTAAGCAAGGCATTTAAGCAAGTGACCGGCATTAATTTTATCGATTATGTGACCCAGATCAGAATCGAAAAGGCGAAAGAACTGCTGGTCAATACGAATAAAAAAATTCATGATGTGTCTGAAGAAGTCGGCTATCGCCACAATTATTTCAATCGGATTTTTAAAAAACAGGTCGGCATGCCGCCGGGTGTCTTCAGGCAAATGTATCAGGAAACGCCGTGAAAGGAGAGAACATGTGATGAAGAAACCGATTCAAGTATTTTTAGCGGGGGATTCCACTGTGAGTGACTGCCCGCCTCATGAAGCGCCGATGGCGGGGTGGGGGCAGGTATTCGGGCAATTGTTTTCTGAAGGTGTGCTGGTCCGCAATCATGCCAAAGGAGGAGCGAGCACCAATTCTTTTGTGGAGGAAGGAAGGCTTCAAGCAATTGCCGAGCACATCACACAAGGCGATTATTTGTTGATTCAATTCGGCCACAATGACCAAAAACCGCGGGGGACGAAGCCGTACTCCACATTTCAGCAGTTTCTTACCTTGTTTGCAGATACGGCACGCGAAAAGGGCGCGCATCCTGTGTTCGTCACATCGGTGCAGCGCCGCCGCTTTGATGAAAACGGACGGATCGAGCATACGCTCGGTGAGTATCCCGATGCGATGAAAGCACTGGCGAAGGAGCTCGATGTACCTGTGATTGATCTGCTTGCGAAAACAAAGGTGCTGTATGAAGCATACGGGCCGGAGGAGTCGAAGCGATTGTTCGTTTGGTTTCAGCCGAATGAACATCCGAATTACCCGGACGGCATTGAGGACAATACGCATTTTTCGGAAAAAGGTGCAATGGAGGTTGCGAAGCTTGTGGCAGAAGGCATTGAAGAGCTCGGACTTCCGCTTAAGGACCACCTTGTGAGCCGGGAGGGAAAAGAACATGTATAAGGAAGGCGCTTGCTTGTACCGCAATCCGCTCCGGTCTAAAAGCGATGTGAAGGATTGGCGGATGGAGGGAGGCGGACAGATCTCATTTGACGATCACAGCTTGCACCTGTCACATGTCCAGGATGAAGCGCACTTTGTCTTTTGGTGTCCGGAAACCTTTCCAGACGGCATCATTGTGACATGGGACTTCTCTCCGATCGAGCAGCCTGGACTGTGTATGCTGTTTTTTGCCGCTGCGGGTATTCGCGGCGAGGATTTGTTTGACCCAAGTCTCAGGAAAAGAACAGGAACATACCCTGAGTATCATTCAGGAGATATCAATGCCCTCCACCTGTCGTATTTCCGCAGAAAATACGCGGAGGAAAGAGCGTTCCGCACCTGCAATTTAAGAAAAAGCCGCGGTTTCCATCTCGCCGCAATGGGGGCCGATCCGCTGCCTTCTCCAGACGACGCTGATTCTCCGTATCGTATGAAGCTGATCAAAGACAAAGGCTATGTGCACTTTTCAATCAATGGTCTGCCCATTCTTGAGTGGATGGACGACGGCAGCACATATGGGCCTGTGTTAACAAAAGGAAAAATCGGGTTCCGGCAGATGGCCCCCATGAAAGCCGTTTACAGGGATTTTGCCGTGCATCAAGCGGTGAGAAGATGAAGACGACTGTAACGGATGCGCTTTATGCAGGCTGCGAAGCGGTGGTGAAAATAGCATGGCTCAACGGGCTGTGGCTGTTGTTTACACTTTTGGGCGGCGTTCTTTTCGGATGGGCGCCGAGCACAGCTGCGATGTGTGCCGTTATAAGGAAATGGCTGATGGGGCAAAAGGATGTCCCGATATTTTCGTTATTTCTCGATACCTATAAAAAAGAGTTTCTCAAGGTTAATGCGATCGGATTGGCGTTTTCGGCTCTTTTGCTCATATTGTCTGCCAACTATCATTATTTTTCTGCCAGTACGAATTGGCTGTCCTTTGCCGTAACAAGCTGCACGCTGCTTGCAGGGCTTTTGTATATCATCGCGCTGATGTATGTGTTTCCCCTTTATGTGCATTACCAGCTCCCGCTTCGCAAATATATTCCGCAGGCACTGCTGTTTGGCGCCATGAGACCGCTGACAACTGGCTGTATGCTGATCGGGTGCGGATTTGTCCTTTATTTGCTGTATACGCTTCCTGGCCTGATCCCATTTTACGGCCCGTGTTTATTTGGGCTTGTGTTGATGTTTTTTGCTCTTAGGGGATTTCAAAAGACGGAGGCCCAGCACCATCAAGCCGGGTAACAAAAAAATGACAAATAAGCAAAAAAGTGCAGTGTCCGAAATAGGCAGATGCAAAAAAGTGAAATTGAAGACAGCTCACAAAGCGCATAAAATCCAATTTAAGTAAGCGCTTACAGATAAATAAGAAGGAGCTGTCTGATGATTAGACGAAGGAAACGCATGTTTACCGCTGTTACGTTGCTGGTCTTGTTGGTGATGGGAACCTCTGTATGTCCTGTGAAAGCTGAAGGGGCAGCGCGGCAGATGGAAGCGCTGAACCGGGGGCTTGTAGCGGTCAAGACGGACGGGGGCATTTTTGTCAGCTGGCGGTTTCTTGGAACCGAAAACGCATCTGTTTTGTTCAATGTGTACAGAGACGGGCAAAAACTGAATGCTGCGCCTGTCAAAACAACGAACTATGTGGATAAAAACGGTTCGGCGGGCTCAACGTATACGGTTCGGGCTGTTGTAAACGGTACCGAACAGCCGGCTTCTGAAAAAGCCTCCGTATGGGCGCAGCCGTATCATTCCGTCCCGCTGGATAAACCGGCTGGCGGCACGACGCCAAAGGGTGAATCTTACACGTACAGCGCTAATGACGCAAGTGTTGGCGATGTGGATGGTGACGGGCAATACGAGCTGATCCTGAAATGGGACCCGTCCAACTCAAAAGACAATTCACAGGATGGCTATACGGGTGACGTGCTGATTGACGCGTATAAACTGGACGGCACAAAGTTATGGCGGATCAATCTCGGCAAAAACATCAGAGCGGGCGCGCACTACACCCAGTTTATGGTGTATGACCTTGATGGTGACGGAAAAGCAGAAGTGGCAATGAAAACGGCAGACGGGACAAAAGACGGCACGGGCAAAGTAATTGGAAATGCCAATGCAGATTACAGAAATGAACAGGGGCGTGTGCTTTCAGGCCCTGAATATCTCACTGTGTTTCAAGGTTCAACCGGGAAAGAGCTTGTCACCGCAAATTTTGAACCGGCGCGCGGCAATGTGTCGGATTGGGGAGACAGCTACGGCAACCGTGTTGACCGTTTTCTCGCCGGCATTGCCTACCTTGATGGACAGCGGCCGAGCCTGATCATGACCAGAGGGTATTACGCTAAAACCATGCTAGTTGCCTATAACTTCAGGGACGGAAAGCTGTCAAAGCTTTGGACGCTGGACTCCTCAAAGTCAGGAAATGAAGCGTTTGCCGGACAGGGGAATCACAACCTGAGCATCGCGGACGTTGACGGGGATGGAAAAGATGAGATTATTTTCGGCTCAATGGCTGTTGATCATGACGGGAAAGGCATGTACTCGACCGGCTTAGGCCATGGGGATGCCCTCCATACAGGAGATCTTGATCCGGGCCGGCCGGGGCTTGAGGTGTTTCAAGTTCATGAGGACAAAAATGCAAAATACGGCTTATCTTTCCGGGATGCTGCAACTGGAAAAATCCTTTGGGGCGTTTATGCCGGCAAGGATGTAGGCCGGGGAATGGCTGCTGATATTGACCCGCGTTATCCGGGACAGGAGGTGTGGGCAAACGGTTCTCTCTACTCAGCGAAAGGGGTCAAAATCGGAAGCGGGGTTCCGTCCTCGACCAACTTCGGCATCTGGTGGGACGGCGATCTGCTCCGGGAACAGCTGGACAGCAACCGAATTGATAAGTGGGATTATCAAAACGGCGTATCGAAAAATATGCTGACTGCATCAGGCGCAGCGGCTAACAACGGCACAAAAGCAACACCAACGCTTCAGGCTGATCTGCTCGGTGACTGGCGCGAGGAAGTGGTGTGGAGAACGGAGGACAGCAGTGCTCTGCGCATTTACACGACGACCATTCCGACTGAGCACAGGCTGTATACGCTGATGCACGATCCGGTGTACCGGCTTGGCATCGCCTGGCAAAATATCGCCTATAACCAGCCGCCGCACACAAGCTTCTTTTTAGGAGACGGCATGGCGGAACAGCCAAAACCAAATATGTATACGCCTTAACTGAAAGGGGGAAGGAACGGGCTGCGCGCAGCCCGTTCCCATCAAATGAAACCAAAAAAGAGGCAAATGGAATACCTGACCAGAGGTTTGATTGCGGTACAGACAGAACAGGGCGTGTTTGTCAGCTGGCGTATTCTCGGCACGGATCATGAGACGACGGCTTTTCACCTTTATCGGGATGGAAAGCGGATCACCCGCGATCCAATCGCTGAAAGCACTAATTTTCTCGATCAAAACGGAACGGCTGACTCTGTTTATCAAGTGGCGGCTGTCAATAAAGGACGGGAAGAAAAGCTTTCCAAGAAAGCTCGTGTTTGGCAGGAAAATGTCCTGGAGGTTCCTCTTGCCAAACCGGAAGGCGGTGTGACGCCGGACGGAAAGCCGTACACTTACAGCGCCAATGATGCCAGTGTCGGGGATATAGACGGGGATGGAGAATATGAAATGATCCTGAAGTGGGACCCGTCCAATTCAAAAGACAACGCTCATGACGGTTATACCGGGGAGGTGCTCATAGATGCCTATAAACTGGACGGCACCTTTTTGTGGCGCATCAACCTCGGCAGAAACATCAGAGCGGGTGCTCATTACACGCAATTTATGGTGTATGACCTTGACGGTGACGGAAAAGCAGAAATCGCCATGAAAACAGCTGACGGCACAACAGACGGGAAAGGACATATCATCGGTGATGAGCATGCCGATTTTAGAAACGAACAGGGCAGAATTTTGTCCGGTCCGGAATATTTGACCGTGTTTAAAGGAGAAACCGGTGAGGCACTCACGACCGTGGAATATGAACCGCCCCGCGGCAAGCTGGAGGATTGGGGAGACGGATATGGAAACCGGATGGACCGTTTTCTCGCTGGAATCGCTTATTTGGATGGGGAGCGGCCGAGCCTTGTAATGGCACGCGGCTACTATACGAGAGCCGTGCTCGTGGCATACGATTTCAGAAACGGAAGGCTCAAAAAACGCTGGGTATTTGACTCCAACCATCCGGGACATGAAGCGTACGCAGGACAGGGGAACCACAGTTTAAGCGTGGCGGACGTCGACGGAGACGGAAAAGATGAAATCATATACGGCGCAATGGCTGTCGATCATGACGGAACCGGCCTGTACTCAACGGGGCTCGGGCACGGAGACGCGATGCATGTAGGGGATCTGGACCCGTCACGAAAAGGGCTTGAAGTGTTCCAGGTGCATGAGGACGCCACGAAGCCGTACGGACTGTCGCTGCGAGATGCCGGAACCGGTGAGATATTATGGGGCGTCCATGCTGGAACTGACGTTGGCCGGGGCATGGCGGCTCATATTGATCCAAGCTACAAAGGATCGCTCGTCTGGGGAATTGATCCGCCGGGCAATGATGGCATGTCGTATGGGCTTTTCACGAGCAAAGGCGAAAAAATCAGCGACAAAGCGCCCGCTTCAGCCAATTTCGCCATCTGGTGGGACGGTGATTTGGTCAGAGAACTGCTTGATCATGACTGGGACGGAACGATCGGCAGGCCAAAGATTGAAAAATGGGATGCTGAAACCGGCTGTCTGAAGACGATATTTCAGCCGGCCGGCGTGCTGTCCAACAATGGCACGAAAGGAAACCCGGTTCTTCAGGCCAACCTGTTCGGAGACTGGCGGGAAGAAGTGATATGGAGAACGGAAGACAGCAGCGCGCTCCGTATCTATACAACGACACATCTCACCCGCCACCGCTTTTACACGCTGATGCATGATCCAGTTTACAGGCTCGGCATCGCCTGGCAGAATACCGCCTACAACCAGCCGCCGCACACGAGCTTTTACCTCGGAACGGGAATGAAAAAAACGCCGAAGCCCGCCCTGTACATAGCGGGAAGTAAAGCGGAGGCGCCGCTGTAGGAGGACTAAGGATAAGAAGCAGCCGTATAAAAAACGAGGGGGAATGAAAAATGGCAAATCATATTTATCTTGCCGGCGATTCGACTGTTCAAACGTATGGAGACAGCACAAATCAAGGGGGCTGGGGGCAGTTTCTCGGCTCGCATCTGCCGGAGCATATTCAAGTGATCAACAGAGCGATCGGGGGAAGAAGCTCGAAAACATTTGTGGAAGAGGGCAGGCTTCAGGCAATCCTCGATGTGATTGAGCCGGATGATTGGCTGTTCGTGCAGATGGGCCATAATGACGCGTCGAAAAATAAGCCGGAGCGCTATACCGAGCCCTACACGACCTATAAACAATATTTAAAACAGTATATCGCAGGCGCGCGGGAAAAAGGCGCCCATCCGCTTCTCATTACCCCCGTAGCCCGCTTTCATTACGAAAACGGCGTGTTTTTGAACGATTTTCCTGATTACTGCATTGCCATGAAGCAGACGGCTGAAGAGGAGAATGTCCAGCTCATTGATCTGATGGAGAAAAGTCTCGCTTTCTTTACTGAGAAGGGCGAGGAAAAAGTGTACACCTATTTTATGATTTCAGAAGGGATTAATGATTACACGCATTTTACAAAAAAAGGCGCAAATGAAATGGCGAAACTTGTGGCAAAAGGCATAAAGGAGCTCGGCCTGCCATTGACAGAATCGATCATCAAAGAAAGGTGAAAATGGGATGAGAAAACTGTATCATGGCGCTTGCTATTATCCGGAATTATGGGATGAAGAGACGATTCAGCAGGACATTGACATCATGCGTGAAGTTGGCGTAAATGTTGTGCGGATCGGCGAATTTGCCTGGTCTGTCATGGAACCTGAAGAAGGAAAAATTGACGTCGGTTTTTTCAAAGAAATCATTGCCCGGCTGTATGAAAGCGGGATCGAAACGATTATGTGCACGCCGACGCCTACCCCGCCAATTTGGTTCTCACACGGCCGGCCCGAACGCATGCATGTCAATGAAAAAAGAGAGATCATGGGGCATGGCTCCCGTCAGCATGCCTGTACGAACAACCCGTATTTCCGAAAAAAAGCCGCCATCATCACCACAGCCATCGCCAAGGAGCTTGGCCGGCTCCCGGGGCTGATCGGCTGGCAGCTAGACAATGAGTTTAAATGCCATGTTGCAGAATGCATGTGTGAGACATGTTTGCGCTTATGGCATGACTGGCTCAAAAATCGCTACGGGGTGATTGAGCGGTTAAACGAAGCTTGGGGAACCGATGTGTGGAGCGAAACCTATCAGACGTTTGAGCAAGTCCCGCAGCCGGGACCGGCCCCGTTTCTGCATCACGCCTCTTTACGCACTATGTATCAGCTGTTTTCGATGGAGATGATCGCTTCGTTTGCGGATGAACAGGCCAAAATCATCCGCTGCTATTCAGATGCGCCGATCACGCATAACGGATCAGTCATGTTCAGCGTGGACAATGAGCGAATGTTTCAGAATCTCGATTTTGCCTCCTATGACACGTACGCTTCGCAGGAAAACGCCTCTGCCTTTTTATTGAACTGTGATTTATGGAGAAATCTGAAACAGGGGCGCCCGTTTTGGATTTTGGAAACGAGTCCGTCGTATGCCGCCTCGCTTGAAAGCTCCGCTTACCCGCACGCAGACGGGTATTTGCAGGCCGAAGCCGTATCGTCCTACGCCTTAGGAAGCCAGGGATTTTGCTACTGGCTATGGCGACAGCAGCGTTCAGGCAGCGAGATTTCCCACGGTTCGGTTCTCAGTGCCTGGGGCGAACCCGCCATTGGCTACCAAAATGTGCTGGCGGTTGAGCGGGCAAGAAAGGAAATCGAGCCTATTATTCTATCGACTGAACCCGTTCAAGCCGAGGCGGCGATGACTTACTCTGACAGAGCAAAAGCATTTATTAAAACTGAGCCTCACCGGGGACTCCGGCATCGTTCGCTTGTGACGCATTTTTATGAACGTATTCTCAACACGGGGATTCACCGTGACCTTATTCCGGAAGGCGCTCCACTGGACGGCTATCGCTTGCTGTTTACGCCATTTGTGCCGTATTTGTCTTCTGAATTTATCAAAAAAGCTTCGGCATTCGCTGAAGCGGGCGGCATCTGGATCACGGGGCCGCTGACAGGAGGGCGCACATGCGAGCATACCATTCATACCGATTGCGGACTTGGCGAACTTGAGAAAACGTCAGGGATCAAAACACTTTTTACCTTTCCGATGAATGAGAACGTGAATACAGGAAAAGCGTTTGGCATCACGGCGCCGCTCGGACTATGGAGCGCGGTGTTTGACACAGAGAGCGGAAACACCCTTGGCACGGTTGAATCAGGACCGGGGGCGGGCCATGCATTTCTGACGGAACGGAATTACGGCGAGGGGAAAATTGTCATGCTGGGCTCGCTTCCATCCGGGAAAGAAGGGGATGCGATGCTGGAAGCGCTCGTTAGGCATTACGCGGAGGAAGCTGTTATTTCCAGCCGGTCGGATGTTACGCCCGGCACAATCGTTGCCCCGCGCAAAGGCGATAACGGCCTTGTGTGGATCATCGTGAATATGGATGGAAAAGGAGGAAGTGTGACACTGCCGGAAGCGGGAACAGATCTGTTGACGCACCGCTTGGAAAAGGCGGGGAGGCTGGCGGTCGGACCGCATGAATACCGTGTGATTCAATTTGACAATCCCAGCTGATTCTTTGCATCGAATCAGCTTTTTTCTATGGAGGGAGAGACCGATGAAAAAGATCAAATGGTTATCAGGACAGCCAAAGGTGATAAGCGGTGTGACGTGGGGCGTGCCATGGAAAAAAGGAGAATTAAAAAAGGGTGACCGTCTGGCGCTTATGAATGAAAACGCGGAAACGCGATATGTGCAAAGCGAACCGTCGGCCTATTGGCCGGACGGGAGCATCAAGTGGACGAAGCACGCGGCGGTGTTTGGCGGTCAGGAAAACCAAAGCTTTACAGTGCACAAAAGAGAAGTGCCGCAGCCAACTGAATCGCTCAGCATTCATGAGACAGAGCATGATATCCAAGTGGATACAGGAGCACTCGTTTGTACCATTCATAAAACAGGATCTGATTTCATTCAATCATTCCAGATCAATGGAAAGCCGATCGCCGCAGGCGGGAGGCTCGTTGCCATAAGAGAAACGAGAAAAGAGTCGGCGGTGGAAACGGTTCTATTTCAAGAAGCATCTGTCAGCTTTATCAAACGGGCGACGATTGAGCAGAGTGGTCCTGTCAAAGCAGTAGTCAAAATCGAGGGAGTGCATGTGCTCCATAAAACGAATGAAGAATGGCTGCCGTTTGTCATCCGATTGGTGTTTTATGCCGGGCTGTCTGAGATCGGCCTTGTGCACACGCAGCTGATTGACAGGAACGGTAAACAAGAATTCATTAAGGGGCTCGGCATCGAATTTGACCTTTTTTTGGAGGGGGAGCCGTACAACCGCCATTTCCGCTTTGCGGCAGAGAAGGGGATGTACAAAGAACCCGCCCAGCTGTTTGGCACACGGAAATTCAATGAACGATATCCGCTTTATGAAAAACAAATCAATGGCGAAATGCTGTCTCCAGATGAAGAGCATAAGGAATGGTTTACACATGGCACACAGAATGCGGTTTGGGACGATGTGAAGCTTGTTCAGGATTCAAGCGATCATTACAGCCTGTCAAAACGGACCGGAAAAGATTATGCGTGGATCGGCATGCTGCATGGCTGTCGGGCGAAGGGGCTTTGCTATGCGGGCGGCGAAAATGGCGGTGTGGCTCTCGGCCTGCGGTATTTCTTTGAGAAATACCCTTCAGCACTGGAAATCACAGGTCTTGCCGGTAGCCGCCCCAAAATGACCGTCTGGCTTTGGCCCCCGGACGGCGAAGCGATGGATTTGCGGCATTATACAGGAAACACCCACGTGGCCAGCGCGTATGAAGGCTTTGATGAAATGCGCTCTGATCCGACAGGCATTGCGAACACAAATGAAACCAGCCTGGCGTGCTTTTCGCACATGCCGTCTGACGAAGTCCTCAATGCGCTCGCTGACAAATGGCAGGCGCCGCCGCTCATTGTATGCGAGCCGGACGTCTATTACGAATCAAAAGCACTCGGGGTTTGGAGCATCATTGACACATCCCATCCGCTCAAAAAAGAGCTGGAAGAACAGCTCGATGCGGCCTTTCTGTTTTATAAAAAGGAAGTAGAGCAACGCAGATGGTACGGTTTTTGGCATTATGGCGATGTCATGCATACGTATGACCCGATCCGGCATATGTGGCGGTACGATCTCGGCGGATACGCATGGCAAAACAATGAGCTCGTTCCGACCCTATGGCTGTGGCAGGCGTTTTTCCGCTCAGGCAGAGAGGATATCTTTCGCATGGCAGAAGCCATGACCCGCCATACGAGCGAAACGGACAGCTTTCACCTCGGTGAATACGCAGGACTTGGTTCACGGCATAACGTTGTGCACTGGGGATGCGGCTGCAAGGAAGCGAGAATCAGCATGGCCGGGCTTTATAAATTCTATTATTATCTGACGGGTGATGAGCGGACGGGAGATCTTTTGACAGAAGTGAAGGATGCCGATTATGCCCTCGTCAAAACCGATCCGATGCGCGCTTTTTACGAGAAAGGCAAGCACCCGACTCACGCCAGAACGGGACCGGACTGGGCGGCGTTTTGCTCGAACTGGCTGGCGGAATGGGAGCGGACCGAAAATCCAGAATATCTCAAAAAAATCGAAACGGGAATCAACTGTCTGAAGCGGCTGCCGCTCCGCTTATTATCCGGCCCGACATTTGAATATGACCCGGCGACCTCGATGCTTCATCACATGGGAGACGGCATTGCGGGCGGATATCATATGATCATTGCCTTCGGCGCGCCGCAAGTGTGGATGGAGCTGGCTGAGCTTCTTGATGACCGGGAATGGGAAGATATGCTGAGTGAATTCGGCGAATTTTACACACTAAGTGATGAGGAAAAACGGAAAAAAAGCGGAGGCGCTCTTCATGACGGGCATTTTCACTGGCCGATGTTCGCCGCCGGTATGACAGCCTACGCCGCGAGAAAAAAACAAGATCCTCATCTCGCCGCCAAAGCGTGGAATCTTTTGCTCGATGATAAGCTCAGCCATACGCCGCTTCCGATCAAACCGGAGCGCATCGAGACATGGACGCATCTAGAGGAGCTTCCATGGGTGACAACGAACACTGTCTCTCAATGGTGTTTAAATGTCATAGCGGCACTGGAACTGATCGGAGATTCCCTTCCGGCAAAAAAAGAAACATCGGGCAAAAAAGGATAACAGCCGGAATTTCATAGGAGAAATGGTGCAAAAAATGAAGATTGCAAGAATTTATGTAAGCGCTTTATATTGAGAGGGGCAAAGGGGAAATGCAAATTGAAAAAAGGGGGACTTACGCAACATGAAAATAAGAATGCGCAAAAAATGGATGGCCTTGCCGCTTGCTGCCATGATGATCGCCGGATGCAGCCATTCGGAAACATCCAATTCAGCAAGCGGTTCGAAAGATACGATCAAAATTATGGCGCCGCTTTTATCGCCGGAAAGCCCGAGTGATAAAAGCCCTTCATTAAAAGCGCTCGAAAAATACACAGGCAAAGAGATTAAGGTCACATGGGTGCCTGATTCATCCTACAACGACAAATTCAACATCGTCATGGCTTCAGGAGAGATGCCTCACGCGATTGTCATTAAAGATAAGTCAGCCGGCTTTATCAAATCTGTCAAAGCAGGGGCGTTTTGGGAGCTGTCTCCTTATTTAAAAGAATACAAGAATTTAAGCCAGGCAGATGAAAAGATTTTGAAGAACAGCTCGGTGAACGGCGAGGTGTACGGAATCTACAGAACGAGGGATCTGATCAGGGCGTGTATGATCATCAGAACCGACTGGCTGAAAAATGTCGGTCTGGATATGCCGGAAACGCTTGATGATTTCTATGAAGTGCTGAAAGCCTTTAAGGAAAAAGATCCTGACGGAAACGGCAAGGATGATACGTACGGCATGGTCGTGCCGAAATGGATGGGACTCGGCAACGGAAGCCCATGGGATGTTCTGCAAATCTGGTTCGGCGCTCCGAACCGCTACGGTGTTGAAAACGGAAAGCTGATTCCGGATTTTACAACGAAGGAATACATGGATGCGCTCACGTTTTTTAAAAAGCTCTATGATGAGGGATTGATCAATAAGGACTTTGCTGTCATGGATTCTGCGAAGTGGAATGATCCGGTTGTAAAAGGAAAAGCGGGTGTCATCGTTGATACAGGCTCAAGAGCGTCTCAAATCCAAAGCGCGATGGAGGAGGCGGATGAGTCGAACAAGGATATCATTGATATCGTCGGCTCGCTTGAGGGACCGAATGGCAAGCGCACCTTCCCGACATCTGGTTATTCAGGCATGATCACGATACCAAAATCAAGCGTCAAAACCGAAAAAGAGCTGAAAGAGGTGCTGTCCTTCCTCGATAAGATGAATGATAAGGAAGCGCAGATTCTCACGAACAACGGAGTGAAGGGCCGCAATTACGAGCTCAAGGACGGCGTATTCACCTCACTTGAAAAAAACAATAAATCTCTCCTGTATGAGCATGAAGGCTTGGCACAGTTCAGCATGTCGATTCCGAAAAGCGAGTATTACATCGAAGACCAGAAAACCAAGCTCTTCCAGCATCGCAAGGACATCATAACCGAAGGAGAAGAAATAGCCGTCTTTAACCCTGCTGAGTCGCTTGTATCTGATGTCTATACCCAAAAAGGAGCCCAGCTTGACAACATCATCCTCGACGCGAGAACACAATTTATCATTGGAGAAATTGATGAAAAAGGGTTCGATGATGCGGTGGAGCTTTGGAAAAAAAGCGGCGGCAATGACCTGATGAAGGACTTGAACAAATTGTACCAATCGTCAAAATAAACCGATGCGCCTGCCTTTCGGCGGGCGCCCCGGTATCACGAAAGGAGAACAGATATGGAAACAGTGCCGAAGAAGGGAGATGCACCTGTTCTCACCGCTGGAAAAGGCATCAGCTGGATGGCTGCGCTCAAACGGGACAAATGGCTTTATCTTCTTCTTATTCCCGGTCTGCTTTATTTCTTGATTTTCAAATACTTGCCGATGTGGGGTGTGCTGATCGCTTTTAAAGACTATTCGCCATATCTCGGCTTCTGGAAAAGCGAATGGGTCGGCTTTGATTATTTCAAAGACTTTTTTATGAATCCGGATTTTTTCCGGCTGCTGCGCAACACCCTCATGCTGGCGAGCCTGGATCTTTTGTTTGCCTTTCCCGCGCCTCTCATTTTGGCCCTGCTTTTGAATGAGGTAAGAAAGGCCGTGTATAAAAGATGTATCCAAACCTTTATTTACGTACCCCATTTTGTATCATGGACAATTGTGGTCAGCATCACTTTCGTTTTCTTTACTGTCGATACAGGTGTGATCAACAAATTGATTATGAGCCTGACAGGTGAGCAGATTTCTTTCTTGTCGGATGCAGACTGGTTCCGGCCAATGATTGTGATGCAAAGCATTTGGAAGGAGACGGGCTGGGGATCGATTCTATTTTCGGCAGCGCTTGCTACGGTTGATCAAGAGCAGTATGAAGCGGCCATCATGGACGGAGCGGGGCGGTTCAGGAGAATGTGGCATATTACGCTGCCGGCGATTAGAAGCACTATTATCGTTTTGTTGATTTTAAGAATCGGCAGTTTTTTGAATCTTGGCTTTGAACAGGTGTATTTGATGACGAACTCGCTCAACCGCAGTGTGGCTGACATCTTCGACACGTATGTGTACATGATGGGGATTACCCAAGGGGCGTATAGCTACAGCACGGCGGTCGGTTTGTTTAAATCAGTTGTCGGGATTATCTTGATTTTTGGCGCCAATTACATTGCGAAAAAGTTTGATCAGGAAGGATTGTTTTAGAGGAGGGAGAGGTATGGCTGAAATTCACACGATGCATAACACCAAAGCCGGACGGGTGTTTGACGTCTGCAACATTCTGTTTCTCGGCGGTGTCGGCGCGATTACCATTTTGCCGTTTTTATATATTATCGCCGGTTCCTTTGCGACAGAAGCGGAACTCGCCCAGCGGAGCTTCTTTATTTTCCCGAAAACCTTTACACTTGATGCTTACAAGTATGTGTTTTCGACACCGACGTTCCTTCGAAGCATGGGCGTGTCCATCTTCATCACGGTGGTTGGGACGGCTGTACAGCTGTTTTTTACCTTCACGATGGCGTATCCGCTGGCGAAGCGGCATGTGAAGGGACGGAATCTGCTGTTGAATCTGGTGATTTTCTCCATGCTGTTTTCAGGCGGCATGATTCCGACGTACCTTGTCGTAAAATCACTTGGCCTTTTGGATACGTATTGGGCATTGATTCTGCCGATGGCGATTAATCCGTTCAACCTTATTATTATCAAAAACTTCTTTCAGCAGCTGCCGCGCGAGCTGGAGGAATCAGCAAAAATTGACGGCTGTTCCGAAATCGGCGTCTTCTGGCGGATCGCCCTGCCACTGTCAAAGCCAGTCATAGCGACCTTTGCACTGTTTTATGCGGTCGGGATTTGGAATGATTTCTTCCACGCTCTCTTATATATCAATGACAGTGCAAAATGGCCGCTGCAAATGGTGCTTCGCCAAGTCACGATTTTATCGGATTTAACGGCGACCAATGGCGATACGATGCAAAATGCCGTTCCGCCGGAGCAGGGAATTAAACTCGCTGTCATTGTCATTGCGACGCTGCCGATTTTGGCGGTCTATCCATTTTTACAAAAACACTTTGCAAAGGGAATGCTGATCGGTTCGGTGAAAGGCTGAGAAAGGGAGTGTTTCATATCAGTACATTAGATCAGATTAAGATTGCCTATATTGGCGGGGGGTCCCAAGGCTGGGCCAGAAGCCTGATGAGTGATTTGTCGATTGATGAACGGATGTCAGGCACGGTGGCGCTCTATGATCTTGATTTTGAAGCCGCTCAGAAAAATGAAGTGATCGGCAATCACAGCGGGAACGGCAGATGGAGATATGAGGCTGTTTCTACTTTGAAAAAGGCGTTATCAGCCGCGGATATCGTCATTATTTCCATTTTGCCGGGATCACTGGATGATATGGAAGTCGATGTCCACTTGCCTGAGCGCTGCGGTATTTATCAGTCTGTAGGTGATACTGTCGGGCCTGGAGGGATCATCAGGGGCTTGCGTGCTGTGCCGATATTTGCGGAAATTGCCCGGGCAATAAGAGACTACGCACCTGAATCATGGGTCATTAATTATACAAACCCGATGTCTGTCTGTACAAGAGTGCTGTATAAAGTGTTTCCCGGAATCAAAGCGATTGGCTGCTGCCACGAGGTATTCGGGACGCAAAAGCTATTGGCGGAAATGGTCACGGAAAGGCTGGGGATAGAGGTGCCGCGGCGGGAGGATATCCGCGTTAATGTGCTCGGCATTAACCATTTTACATGGATCACAAAAGCCTCTTACCGCCATATTGACCTGCTGCCTATATTCCGTGAATTCAGCGCGCACTATGGGGAATCAGGATATGAGCTGGAGGGGGAAAGCTGGAGGGACAGCGTCTTTTGTTCGGCACACCGTGTTGCGTTTGATTTATTTGAAACGTATGGCTCCATCCCTGCTGCGGGAGACAGGCATCTGGCAGAGTTTCTTCCCGGCCCATACCTCAAACAGCCTGAAGTATGGAAATTTCATCTCACACCTATATCATTCAGAAAACAAGACAGAGCTGAGAAACGACAAGAAACAGAACGGTTGATCGTGCAACAACGGGGCGTTGCTGAGAAAGCTTCGGGAGAAGAAGGCGTGAACATCATAGCGGCTCTTCTCGGATTGGGTGAACTCGTCACAAATGTAAATATGCCGAATCAAGGCCAGGTCTCAAACCTTCCTATACAAGCCATTGTCGAAACAAACGCATTCATCACAAGGAACCGTGTCCAGCCGATTTTGTCCGGAGCGCTTCCGAAAGGTGTGGAAATGCTGGCGGCTAGGCATATATCCAATCAGGAGGCAGTGGCGGACGCAGGTTTAACAAAGGACACTGGCCTCGCGTTTCAAGCCTTCCTCAATGACCCGCTTGTCAAGATTGACCGCAGTGATGCAGAGCAGCTTTTCAATGACATGCTCCAATTCACCATGCAACGTTGAGCTTGCCGATTAGCTCTTTCCGGTTTAGAAAGGAAAGCATTGACCATACTGATAGTATAATCAAGAAGTAGGTGCTATCAATATGGGAAATTATTTAAGTGTTGCGGTAGAACTGGTCTGCGGTTTAGGCATTTTATTTATCATCTTAAAGCTTCTCGGGAAAACCCAATTTTCTCAAATTACGCCGTTTGACTTTATTTCTGCTTTAATTTTAGGTGAATTGGTCGGAAATGCCGTCTACGATCATGAAATCAAAATCAAAGAAATTATTTTTGCTTCGCTATTGTGGGGCGTGCTGATTTATATTATTGAATTTATCACGCAAAAAATGAAATCATCGCGAAAGTTCTTGGAGGGCGAGCCGAATATCGTCATCCGCAAAGGGGAGCTTCAATATAAAGTAATGAAGAAAAATAAGATAGACATTAACCAGCTGCAAAGCCTATTGAGGCAAGCGGGGAGTTTTTCGATCCAAGAAGTAGAATATGCGATTCTTGAAACAAACGGGATGGTCAGCGTGCTTCCAAAATCAGACTTTGACAAACCGACAAATAAGGATTTGCAGATTCCTTCGAAGTCCGTTTCTCTGCCGATCACGTTAATCATAGATGGAGAGATTGTGCGGGATAATTTGAAGGAAGCAGGTGTGGATGAACAGTGGCTGAAACAAGAATTGAAAAAGAAGAACATTGATAAGACAGAGGACGTGTTATTTGCAGAATGGCATAAAAATAAGCCGCTGTATACTGTAACGTACGAACAAAGCAGATCAACATGACTCTTAGAAAAAAGCTTGCAGCAAGGCGCAAGCTTTTTATTGATTGTATGTCCCTTGTTTGACAGCACGTACATGGTACATGCTCACTTCAGTGCTGATCAGATAGTCAGGCTTTGGTTTGCCTTTGTTTGCTTTATGGCCGGCGATATGCGCATCGCTTTTTTCCCATTGCTTCCAGCGATCCTCTGATTCCCAGCGAATCATGACAACAACTTCTTCATCACCGCGGCGTACATTTTTCTCAAGCACTGTCACATCAATTAAACCTTCTTGTTTTTCAATGATTCCTTCAGCGCTGAAACGTTCTATGACTTTATCTGCATAGCCTTCTTTAACCGTCATTTTTCTCAACTGTACAAACATTTGTCCCACTCCAATCATTCTCACATATGAATAATTGTAAATGAAATTCATTCTCAATGTCAAAGAAAGCGCAGGGCGGAATCGAACCGCCGTGCGCAACAGTTTATTCTTTTAATAAAAACACATTTCCGTCTTCGTCCTTAAATTGAACGAAGGTGCCCCACTCCATTTGATTGGGCTCACCGAGAAATTCTACACCGTTTGTCTTCATTTTCTCGTATGTACCAAAGATGTCTTCGCATTCAAACACAATAGAAGCCTTCATTTGCTCTGAGCCTTTCATCATGGCTTTCGGGTAAATGACTAAACGAGTCTCGGCTCCTTTTGGCGCAACCTCCAGCCAGCTTGCTTCAGGTCCCATTGGGTGATCCGCTGCAATATCAAAGCCTACCTTCTCTGTCCAAAATTGCTTCGCTTTCTGCTGGTCCTCGACATATACAGCAACAGTGCCAATTTGTTTGATCATAGGGAAACCTCCAAGTTGAAAAGATAATAATACTATAACCTGTTTACGGCCGAAGTAACATAAAAAAATCAGCCGGGAAACCGGCTGATTATTAAAATGAGCAGCTGACAACATCGATGTGATTTGTGTCTAAGGCGAAATAAACCCAGCGGCGCCGTGAGGAATCCCAATAAAAGCCGCCGACGGATCTTCTGCCAAGGATGATCGGGTAAAACCAAAATGAGCGGCCATTGGTTAACCAGACATAGGTAAATCGGAAAAGGCAAGGACGAATGGTGATTGGTTCAACTAACAAAACGGCTCCTTGAGAACCCTGCGGTTTTTGGGGTTTCGCTGGTATTTGGGAAGGAGGAGGTCCCTGCGGCGCACCGCCGAAGCCTGGGCTGGCACCGCTGCCAATACCAGGGCCGGAGCCGCCGCCAAAGCCTGGAACAGCGCCGCCGCCAATACCAGGGCCGGAGCCGCCGCCGAAGCCCGGAACAGCACCGCTGCCAATGCCAGGGCCGGAGCCGCCGCCGAAGCCCGGAACAGCGCCGCTGCCAATGCCAGGCCATGGATATCGGTATTCATATTCAAAAGCAGGCCAAGGCTCATAAAAATGCCCCGCAAACATATAAGGATCAACATAATACATGTGATAACGTCCTTTCTCATTGTAAACTGTACACTGCAGTTTATGCGGGCGGACTCTTATTGGTGCATTCGCCTAAGGATATGAAGCTGAAATGCTCTCAGAGAGCAGAATCATTTGATTTTTCTCTAGTCTTATTCACAATTCCGATTTATCATTTTATAATGAAAGTGCTTCTATTACGAAAAAGGAGACAGACCGTGAATATCGATCAATTATTATATCAATATATCATAGACAACACTGCGGATATTACTGAGAAATGGTTCAGTTTGCGTTGCCAGCTAAAAGGCGAGCTATATTCCGCCAGCCATTTAAGTGAAGAAACGAAAACACTTTTAACCGAGTAGCATACATTTACCAATATAACAATCGCAAGCGCATTTCTGGAGGATCAAACCGATTTTCAAGAAAACATGACAAAATGGGCGCAAAACGTTGCGAAAAACAGGGTAGAGCAGGATGTTCAAGTTCATGAGGTCGTAGAAGCCATATCCAATTCAAGAATCTCATTCTGGGACGCAGTCGTCACATTTATAAAAGAGAATCAGGAGATTGTGACAAATGAGGATGCAGACCGATGGAACCGCATTGTGAATCAGTCGTTCGATAAGCTGATTATTGAATTCTCCGAGCAGTACCAAAAATTCATGCTGATGAGGCTCACATCTCAGCAGGAATTGATCTCAGAGCTTGGCTGCCCGGTTATTTCCATTGCCGATGGAATCGGGATATTGCCGCTTATCGGCTCAATTGATACAAAACGGGCACAGGTCATTTTAGAAACAGTGCCGGTCCGCTGTGTCGAGAGAAAAATCACAAGCCTCGTCGTTGATCTTTCGGGTGTTCCGATTGTGGATACCATGGTGGCTCAGCAATTGTACAACCTGTCTAAAACGCTTTTCTTATTAGGCGTCAAAGCCGTATTTTCAGGGATTCGCCCGGATGTGGCCCAAACATCGATTCAATTGGGGCTTGATTTTAGTGAATATGAAACGTACGGCACGCTGAAGCAGGCATTAGAAAACATGGGTGTCCGCTGTATTGTTGAGGAATTGGAAGAAAACAAATAGGAAGTTTCCAGGCATATGATTGTCCGTCACCGGGTGATCATATGCCTTTTTGATTTGAACAGAAATCACCATTGATTTATCGAAAAAAACATAATATTATAATTCTTATAAGAATACTGTGAATTAAAACCTATTCAACAGGGGGGAAGGTCTTTTGGTTTCTAAATCAACGATTGATCCGGAAGTGATTGAAAAAATCATCAGCTCGCTGGAAACACTCGATTTCGGCACGGTTCAGATTACGGTTCATGATTCTCAGATTACCCAAATTGAGAAAATAGAAAAGCACCGTTTTTCGCTGAAAAGGAAAGAATCAAAATGATAATGTAAAGGGCGTTTGTTTTCATTAAATTCTCCTTAAAACATATACATATTTCATCCAATTTTTATATAATAGACCTTTAAGATCATTTTTTAGGAGGATTTTTGACATGCAAGCTACGGTTCACGAGAGTAAGCAATCGATCATGCAACGCATTTTGACAGTCTTTGTCTTCACTTTGCTGATCGCGACTGTCGGCCTTTTTATCGGCCAATTTGTTCCTGCCGCTTTGATGCTGCCGCTTTCTATTCTTGAAGTGGCGATGATTATTCTGGCCTTCTGGATGCGCAGAAGAAAAGCGGTCGGGTATGCGTTTGTATATACATTCGCGTTCGTTTCCGGCATTACCTTATTTCCGATCGTCAGCCATTACGCTTCCATCGCCGGCGCCTATGTCGTGCTCGAAGCCTTTGGCTCTACATTTGTCATTTTTGCCGTCTTGGGTACAATCGGCGCAAAAATGAAGAAGGATTTATCCTTCCTGTGGTCATTTCTGCTGGTTGCGGTGCTCGCACTCGCAGTGGTAGGGATTTTCAACATTTTCAGCCCGTTAAACTCAGCGGCGATGATGGCGTATTCCGTGATCGGAACCATCGTCTTTTCCCTTTACATTTTGTATGATTTGAACCAAATCAAACACCGCCACATTACGGAAGACTTGATTCCGGTTATGGCGTTATCGCTGTACCTTGACTTTATCAACTTGTTCATCAACCTGCTCCGCTTCTTCGGCATTTTGAGCAGTGATGATTAATGAAAAAGCGCCTGTCTTTGGATAGGCGCTTTTTGCTATACATAAAAAGGCAGGTGGAGTCGTGCGTCTGTCATGTTGTCAGGCGTGCTATTGAAGGAGCCGTTTGAGCTTGTGCACATTGCATGTGTCATCGGCGGCATATTTGTGACGGCTATAAAGAAAAAACAGCCAATGCGTATCCAGCTGCAGAAAGACGCTGTAGCCTGTCCAGATCGGACGGGTTTTTTAGTCTTTAAACACGCTCAGCCTTTCAAAAAGATCACCAAGCATCTTCACGAACATGTCTTTTTCCTCGACGCTGTAGTTTTCCATAACCGCGGAGATTTTGCTGAAATGGCCGGGCAGAAATTCCTCAAGGCGTGCTTTGCCTTCCGTTGTCAATTCAATGCTGATTTTTCGTTTATCCTCTGTGTGATGCCTGCGGCTGACAAAACCGTCCCTCGCCAGCCCGTCCAGCAGGCCTGTAATTGTTGCTTTCGTGACATTTGACCGCTTGGCAAGCTCTGTCGGACTTAACCTATGATCCTTGGCATCAAAGAGCAGCATCAGGATTTTGAATTTTCCTTCTGACAGCCCTCGGCCAGCAAAGTAATGCTCCATCACATGATTCATTTTTTTTGAAATATCAAAAAGAGATAAAAACAATTCAAGAGAGCCGGCGTCAATATTGGCATACGTTTCGGCGTGCTCTGTTATATGCTTATATTTCGGTAAATGTTTTAATTCCATCGCAAGTAGCTCCCGTACATTCGTTGTGACACGATTATAAAGGAGGGAAAACCATAACGCAACTTGGCTTGGAGATGATTGACAGATTTTCTTGGGACATAGTAAGGTAATATAGTTAGGTGCCTAACTAATACATATAGAGCTGAAAAGGTGGTTATTGATATGAAACATATGTTAATTGCAGGAGGCGGCATCGGCGGCTTGTCAGCGGCCATTTCTCTCCGTAAGGCAGGGTTTTCCGTCACCTTATGTGAAGCGGCTTCAGAAAACCGAAAAACAGGTGCGGGGATTCTTCAGCCGCAAAACGCACTGGCGGTGTTGAAAGAACTGGGCGTATTCGAAGAGTGCTGTAAGCACGGCTTTCAAACAGAATGGTTTAAAACGTTTGATGAACAGGGGAATTTGCTGTTTCAAGTCAGTGAATCCTTTTTAGACGATTCACTTCCGGGACGCAATAATATCCTGCGCAAAACGTTAAATGACATTCTCATGAAGCATGCCGAGGCAGTGGGTGTAGACATCAAGTGGGGGAAAAAGGTTGTCGCTTATGAAGAAACAGCTGAATCGGTCACTGCCGTATGTGAAGATGGGGAAAAGATGCAGGCTGACATTCTGGCGGGCTTTGACGGCATTCACTCCGTTGTTCGCGATATAATGCTGCAAAAGGAGACGGAAAAAGAGCATCTCGGCATGGGAGCGTGGCGCTTTTATATCGAACTTCCTGATTACACATTCGAGGACGCAACATTCATGTATAGAAGCGGAGACACACAAATCGGGGTGGTGCCATTGGCAGAACACGCTGGCTATGTCTTCGTCCTCCAGCCTTGCACGAGCGATTACTGGGATGAGGAAGATACCCGGTTTGATAGAGTAAAAGAGATTCTTTCTGGTTTTCGGGGGCTGGATTTTGTCACAAAGCACATGTCAAAACAGCATCCTGTCATCTTTAACAAACTGGAGCAGGTCGCCGTGCAGGAGCCATGGCATAAAGGCCGCGTTGTCATCGGAGGAGACGCTGCCCACGCCGGCGCGCCGACCCTGGCGCAAGGAGCGGCAATGGCGATCGAGGATGCCATCGTCCTCGCCGAAGAACTCCAAAACCACGCCGACCACGAAACAGCATTACAGGCGTACTACAAAAGAAGAGCCCCACGAGCGCTCAAAGTCCAGAACCTATCATCGGAAATCGTCCGCCGCGGGCTGAAAGGAGAGCCGGGAGCGGAAGAACTGATTGGGGAGTGCTATGCGGTGTTGAGGGAAGGGTATTAAATAGGAAAAGTCCAGAAAGTGATTTCTGGACTTTTTTATTCTTGCTCTGTTTTATTCCTTATCCGCTCAATCACCTCATGCAGCCCCTCAGGCTTATAAAACTCCACCGGTGAACTGCCTTTCTCAAACGAAATCGTCTCGGCTTCAATCAGCGCGACATAGCGCCCGTTTACTTTTGCGAGATGAATAGAATCGCCAAAATCCGCTAGCAATCCCTTAATCTCTGTTTCTCCGACTTTCATTTTCAGCTGGGCCTCTGGCGTGTGCTCGATGATTTGGGCGGAGGCTTCGATGACTTGATGGGTGTCGAGGCGCTCTTGGATTTCCCGTTTTTCGCTTGCTTCCCAAATCTCAATGTCGTGCTCGAACTGCTTGAGTTCTTCGCTGTTGTCTTCAAATGTCTCGTAGACGTGCTCTTGTACCATGTTCATGACCTGATTTTTCATGATTTCTGGCATTGATTCTCCGTACTCGACGAATTTCAGAAAGTCCTCAAAATAGCGGGCGTGTGAGGCCTGGTGGATTTTCAGTTCACCTTCCTCGACCATTCCTTCCTCTGGCATGTACGGGTATTGGATGCTTTTCATGTTTTTTGTCGTGATCGCCATTTCGACTTTTTTAATGAGAGAAGACGCGTCAGAGATGCGGGCGACCTTCGGCTCAAAATCACATTTCATAATAAAGACAAATGACTCGTCAAAGTATTTTCTCGGTACGGCCGAAGCGACGAGAAACACGCCGCCGCGAACCGCGCTTGTGTCAAGGTACGTGCGGACGAACTGCTCGCTCAGCTCATTGAAGTCTTCTTTTGTTTCCGCCAGACGCGCGCGGTTGAACATGTTGTAGTTTGGGTTAGAATCGAGCTCGTGGCCGGGCTCGACGATAAAATGGCCGATTTTCGTCGGGACCTGCTCGGACTGCGGATGGCGGTCTGCTTTCCGTTTGACGATTTTTTTCAGTTCCCCGTCGAGAAAGTCCTTCAGCTCGCTTTCTTCAAATTCGCCCGTATCAAGGGTCTGGAAGTGCTTGAACTGCTTGTTCGCCTGCTCATCTTTGCCTTCCACCTGTATGACATAAAAGGATAAAAACCGAATTTCAAAATCCATATATAAACTCACCTTATTCGCGTATTGTACAGCTTCTCAAGTATAGAAAAAACAGCGATCATGCGTCAATTGGGAGAACGGAATAATCATGACCATGAAAGGGAAATGTAGTCAAATAGAAGGCATCTCATACGGAAAGGAATGGTTCGATGAAGGAAACAAGCCCGATTCCTCAACCGAAGACGTTTGGGCCGCTCGGCAATTTGCCTTTAATCGATAAAGACAAGCCGACGCTTTCGCTGATCAAACTGGCGGAAGAACAGGGCCCGATTTTTCAAATCCATACACCCGCGGGCACGACCATTGTAGTGTCCGGCCACGAATTGGTGAAAGAGGTTTGTGATGAAGAACGGTTTGATAAAAGCATTGAAGGCGCCTTGGAAAAGGTTCGCGCATTTTCCGGTGACGGATTGTTTACGAGCTGGACGCATGAGCCTAACTGGAGAAAAGCGCACAACATTTTGATGCCGACGTTCAGCCAGCGGGCCATGAAGGACTATCATGAGAAAATGGTCGATATCGCTGTTCAGCTCATTCAAAAATGGGCAAGGCTCAACCCGAATGAAGCAGTCGATGTCCCGGGAGATATGACCCGGCTGACGCTCGACACCATTGGGCTATGCGGGTTTAACTACCGCTTTAACAGTTACTACAGAGAAACGCCCCACCCGTTTATCAACAGCATGGTGCGGGCGCTTGATGAAGCGATGCATCAAATGCAGCGGCTTGATGTTCAAGATAAGCTTATGGTCAGAACAAAGCGGCAATTCCACCATGATATTCAAACGATGTTTTCGTTAGTCGACAGCATTATTGCAGAGCGCAGATCGAATGGAGACCAGGATGAAAAAGATTTGCTCGCCCGCATGCTGAATGTGGAAGATCCGGAAACGGGTGAAAAGCTCGACGACGAAAATATCCGCTTTCAAATTATTACGTTTTTGATTGCCGGCCATGAAACAACGAGTGGCCTGCTTTCCTTTGCGACTTATTTTTTATTGAAGCATCCTGACAAACTGAAAAAGGCGTATGAAGAGGTCGATCGGGTGCTGACAGATGCAGCGCCGACCTATAAACAAGTGCTGGAGCTTACATACATACGGATGATTTTAAATGAATCACTGCGCTTATGGCCGACAGCTCCGGCTTTCAGCCTTTATCCAAAAGAAGACACAGTCATTGGCGGGAAATTTCCGATCACGACGAATGACAGAATTTCTGTGCTGATTCCGCAGCTTCATCGTGATCGAGACGCTTGGGGAAAGGACGCAGAAGAATTCCGGCCGGAACGGTTTGAGCATCAGGACCAAGTGCCTCATCATGCGTACAAACCATTCGGAAATGGACAACGGGCCTGTATCGGCATGCAGTTTGCCCTTCATGAAGCCACACTTGTGTTAGGCATGATTCTAAAATATTTCACATTGATTGATCATGAGAATTATGAGCTTGATATCAAACAAACCTTAACACTTAAGCCGGGCGATTTTCACATCAGGGTTCAAAGCCGTAATCAGGATGCCATTCATGCAGACGTCCAGGCAGCTGAAAAAGCCGCGTCTGATGAGCAAAAGGAGAAAACGGAAGCAAAGGGCGCATCAGTCATCGGTCTTAACAACCGCCCGCTTCTCGTGCTATACGGCTCAGATACCGGCACCGCAGAAGGCGTCGCCCGGGAGCTTGCGGATACTGCCAGTCTTCACGGCGTAAGGACAGAGACAGCACCTCTGAACGACCGGATTGGAAAGCTGCCGAAAGAGGGAGCGGTTGTCATTGTGACCTCGTCTTATAATGGAAAACCGCCAAGCAATGCCGGACAATTCGTGCAGTGGCTTCAAGAAATCAAACCGGGTGAGCTTGAGGGCGTCCATTACGCGGTATTTGGCTGCGGCGACCACAACTGGGCGAGCACGTATCAATACGTGCCGAGATTCATTGATGAGCAGCTTGCGGAGAAAGGCGCGACTCGGTTTTCTGCGCGCGGAGAAGGTGATGTCAGCGGTGATTTTGAAGGGCAGCTTGACGAGTGGAAAAAAAGCATGTGGGCGGACGCCATTAAGGCATTCGGACTGGAGCTGAATGAAAACGCCGATAAGGAACGAAGCACGCTAAGCCTTCAGTTTGTCAGAGGGCTGGGCGAGTCTCCGCTGGCTAGATCGTACGAAGCCTCTCACGCATCCATTGCTGAAAATCGTGAACTCCAGTCCGCAGACAGCGATCGAAGCACCCGCCATATCGAAATCGCATTGCCGCCGGATGTTGAATATCAAGAGGGCGACCATCTTGGCGTATTGCCAAAAAACAGCCAAACCAATGTCAGCCGGATTCTCCACAGATTCGGTCTGAAGGAAACCGACCAAGTGACATTGTCGGCAAGCGGCCGCAGTGCGGGGCATCTGCCATTGGGCCGTCCTGTCAGCCTGCATGATCTTCTCAGCTACAGCGTCGAGGTGCAGGAAGCAGCCACAAGAGCGCAAATACGTGAACTGGCGGCATTTACAGTGTGTCCGCCGCATAGGCGCGAATTAGAAGAACTGTCAGCAGAGGGTGTTTATCAGGAGCAAATATTGAAAAAACGAATTTCCATGCTGGATCTGCTTGAAAAGTACGAAGCGTGCGACATGCCGTTTGAACGATTTTTAGAGCTTTTACGTCCGTTAAAACCGAGATATTATTCAATTTCAAGCTCTCCAAGAGTGAATCCGCGGCTAGCATCGATCACAGTCGGCGTCGTGCGCGGCCCTGCGTGGAGCGGCCGTGGCGAATACAGGGGCGTGGCTTCAAATGATTTAGCTGAGCGCCAAGCCGGTGATGATCTCGTGATGTTTGTACGCACACCAGAATCTCGGTTTCAGCTTCCAGAAGACCCTGAAACGCCAATCATTATGGTCGGACCTGGCACGGGAGTCGCGCCATTTCGCGGTTTCCTTCAAGCCCGCGAAGTTTTAAAGCGGGAGGGGAAAACGCTCGGTGAAGCTCATCTCTATTTTGGATGCAGAAACGATCGTGATTTTATATACCGCGATGAGCTTGAGCAGTTTGAAAAAGACGGAATTGTCACTGTCCACACAGCCTTTTCCCGCAAAGAAGGCATGCCGAAAACGTATGTCCAGCATGTCATGGCTGACCATACAGAAACGTTAATATCGATCCTTGACCACGGAGGCAGGCTTTATGTATGTGGTGACGGCAGCAAAATGGCCCCGGATGTGGAGGCGGCACTGCAAAAGGCGTATCAGTCTGTTCATGGCACCGGGGAGCAAGAAGCGCAAAACTGGCTGAGACATCTGCAGGATACCGGTATGTACGCTAAGGATGTCTGGGCAGGGATATAGATAAAGAAGACTGGAGACATCCAGTCTTTTTTGCCCTTTAGAAAAAATAGTGATCGCGCTAAACATTGATGCATACAATAACTTCAGTCCGCCGGAAGGGCGGGCTGTCTGCAAAACCTATTTTTCGTTTTTGCTAGTTTATGTTATTCTTATACTCGGTATCTATTTCTTTTTTCAAAGGCACACATGACAAAAGAAATCCTTTTTTTATTTCCGAGAAAAAAATGTGAAACGAAATGAAGGTTTCTTTCGTCCAGTGATTGGTTTCCAAATGGTTGTAATAAAAATGATATGGTGCGAAACATAAATATTCCGGCTTGCCGCGGTGTATTTCTTGTTGTGTGATGCCTTGATTTTGTTTGGAAAGAAGGAATTGGAAGGCAGGATATAAAGAGCAGGTAAATATGAATGAAGAACTTAAAGTGTTTAAGAAAGTAGAGGTTGCCATGAAGAAACTTTTTTCTTACAAACTTAGCTTTTTTGTGCTGGCTGTTATACTGTTTTGGGCAAAAACGTATTTATCCTACAAGACTGAGTTTAATCTTGGGGTAAAAGGCACAACTCAGGAGATCCTCCTGATATTTAACCCATTCTCAAGCGCCGTCTTCTTTTTAGGACTGGCTTTGCTGGCGAAAGGGCGTAAATCAGCCATTATTATGCTGATTATCGATTTCTTGATGACATTTGTGTTATATGCAAATATTTTATTCTATCGTTTCTTTGACGATTTCTTGACGTTCCCGAACATTAAACAGTCCGGAAACGTTGGAAACATGGGAGACGGGATTTTCAGTATCATGGCCGGTCATGATATTTTCTATTTCTTAGATATTATCATTTTGATTGCGGTATTGATCTGGAGACCTGAATTAAAAGAATACAAAATGAAAAAACGCTTTGCGTCTTTAGTGATCCTTTCTGGGATCGCACTGTTTTTCATCAACCTGCACTATGCGGAAAAAGACCGTCCGCAGCTGCTGACAAGAACGTTTGACCGCAATTATATCGTGAAGTATTTAGGTCTTTACAACTACACCATTTATGACGGTGTGCAGACGGCTCAAACAGAAACGCAACGGGCCTATGCAAGCAGCGATGATTTAACAAGCGTCGAGAATTACACGACGTCTCATTATGCGAAACCAAACGCCGAGTACTTCGGCTCTGCCAAAGGCAAAAATATCATTAAAATTCACCTCGAAAGCTTCCAGTCATTCCTGATTGACTACAAGCTAAACGGTGAAGAGGTGACGCCTTTCTTAAATAAACTTGCGCACGGCGGGGAAGATGTGACGTATTTTGATAACTTCTTCCATCAGACAGGCCAGGGAAAAACATCTGATGCCGAGCTGACAATGGATAACTCGATCTTCGGTCTTCCTGAAGGCTCCGCGTTTGTGACGAAAGGCGAAAACACTTACCAATCGCTTCCTGCGATTTTAGACCAGAAGGAAGGCTATACAAGCGCCGTCCTGCATGGTGATTACAAATCGTTCTGGAACCGTGACCAGATTTACAAACATATCGGATATGACAAGTTCTTCGACGCAAGCACGTATGATATGTCAGATGAAAATGTGATTAACATGGGACTTAAGGATAAGCCGTTCTTTACAGAATCGATTCCAAAGCTTGAGTCTCTTAAACAGCCGTTTTACGCGCATTTGATTACTTTGACAAACCATTATCCGTTTAACCTGGATGAAAAAGACGCGTCTCTTAAAAAAGCGACAACTGGCGATAACACAGTTGACAGCTACTTCCAGACAGCGCGTTACCTTGACGAAGCGCTTGAGCAATTCTTCAAGGAGCTGAAGGAAGCCGGCCTGTATGACAACTCAGTCATCATGATTTACGGTGACCATAACGGTATTTCTGAAAACCATAACCGAGCGATGAAAGAGATTCTTGGAAAAGAGATCACAGATTATCAAAACGCACAGAACCAGCGTGTGCCGCTGATGATCCGCGTTCCTGGCAAAAAAGGCGGAGTGAACCATACGTATGGCGGCGAAATTGACGTCATGCCGACACTTCTGCACTTAGAAGGAATTGATTCTCAGAAATACATCAACTTTGGTACTGACTTATTCTCTAAAGACCACGACGATACAGTGGCATTCAGAAACGGAGACTTCGTAACGCCGAAGTACACATCAGTCGACAATGTCATTTATGATACGAAGACTGGTGAAAAACTGAAAGCGAATGAAGAAACGAAGAATCTGAAAACAAGAGTGAACCAGCAGCTGAGCCTTTCAGACAGTGTCCTGTACAAAGACTTGCTGAGGTTCCATAAACTAAATGATTTCAAAGCCGTTGATCCGTCAGACTATCATTACGGCAAGGAGAAAGAAATCAAATAAGATGAAAAAGAGCCTTGAGCGGGCGCATTGCCTTCGCTCAAGGCTCTTTTTTTTGGTTATACAACCAACTTGAAAAAATAGATTCCATTTGGTCACCAAGGCTGGCTTTCTCTCATATCATTACAGTAGATTTTGAAACCGGTATTGAAATCGGACAAATTATCGGGGAAATGCCTTGATAGATTGTGAAGATGTACCAGGTTTCGAACTCAATATTCATAGAGATGAGGGGTAGAGATGAAAGCGGTCATTCTCTGCGGCGGAAAAGGAACGAGAATGAGTGAAGTCACGAATGACATTCCTAAACCGCTCGCCATGATAGGCGGCAAACCGATTCTATGGCATATTATGAAAATTTATCAGTACTACGGAGTAAACGAGTTTATTCTGCTGTTGGGCTATAAAGGAGAAAAAATCAAGGAATACTTTCTCGACTATGAATGGAAGCACAACAGCCTGACACTCGACAGCTCTACGGGAGAGGTACAGATCCTGGGGCAGCCTGAAACGTGGAAAATTACGTTTTTGGAGACTGGGGAAGATACGCTGACAGCCGGAAGAATCTTGCAGGCGAAAGACTATATCGGTGATGAAACATTTCTGCTCACCTATGGGGACGGGCTGGCCAATATCAATCTTTTCCATCTCATCAGCTATCATCAGACAAAAGGTGTTGCCGCGACTGTCACCGGCATTGACAAAGTCTCGCAGTTTGGCACCTTGACGGTTGAGGACGGCATGGCGAAAACATTTTCTGAGAAGACATCAAGTGACGGAATCATCAACGGCGGATTCTTCGTTCTCAGTCCAAAGGTTTTCGAGTATTTGCCGAAGGACGGGAACGCGATGTTCGAAGATGAACCGCTGAAGAACCTTGCCAAAGACGGGGAGCTTGCTGTGTACCGCCATTATGGATTTTGGACGGCCATCGATACGTATAAAAATCTCTTAGAAGTCAACAAAATGTGGAATCAAGGACAACAAGTATGGAAGGTATGGTGAATCGATTTGAGTTTCTGGAAAAATAAAAACGTATTTGTCACGGGATGCACAGGTCTTTTAGGAAGCTATTTGGTGAAAGAGCTGATCGATCAGGGCGCAAATGTTACGGGGCTTGTCAGGGATCATGTGCCTCAATCCAATCTTTATCAGGGAGAACATATCAAGAAAATGAATATCGTGCGGGGCTCTCTTGAGGACTTGGCTGTGATTGAACGCGCGCTTGGCGAGTATGAGATCGACACTGTCTTTCATCTCGCTGCACAAGCGATTGTCGGCGTAGCAAACCGCAACCCGATTTCTACCTTTGAAGCGAATATCCTCGGTACCTGGAATATTCTCGAAGCCTGCCGCAAGCATCCGTTAATTAAGCGGGTCATTGTCGCTTCAAGTGATAAAGCTTACGGCGATCAAGAAAACCTTCCATACGATGAAAACATGCCGCTGCAAGGCAAGCACCCGTACGACGTCTCAAAAAGCTGCGCAGATCTGATCAGCCACACCTATTTTCACACGTACGGGCTTCCGGTCTGCATTACGCGCTGCGGAAACTTATACGGCGGCGGAGATTTGAACTTCAATCGCATCATTCCTCAGACGATTCAGCTTGTGCTGAACGGGGAAGCGCCGGAAATCCGAAGCGACGGCACATTTGTACGGGACTACTTCTATATTGAAGACGCCGTTCAGGCTTATCTTCTTCTTGCAGAAAAAATGGAAGAAAACAATCTTGCCGGAGAGGCCTTTAACTTCAGCAATGAGATCCAGCTGACCGTACTTGAACTGGTAGAGAAAATATTAAAGAAAATGAACAGTAATCTGAAACCTAAGGTGCTGAATCAGGGAAGCAATGAAATCAAACATCAATATTTATCCGCGGAAAAAGCAAGAAAGCTACTGAATTGGACACCGGCCTACACTATTGATGAGGGACTTGAAAAAACGATTGAGTGGTATACGGAATTCTTCAAAAAGTAATGTGAAACGAGGTGAACAAGACTGTGACCAGCGCGTATTGCACCGTTTTATCAAAAGGAAGATTATATCAGGCAGTCGCTTTGTTTAAGTCGTTAGAGCAAGTTGATCAAGACAGTCCCATTTTTATACTTTGCATGGATGAAGATACGCACCGCGTGTTACAGAAGCTGAAGATGAAGCAGCTGAACCTTGTGCCGGTGGCCGCTCTTGAAAATGAATTGCTACTGAAGTTGAAGGAAACTAGAGATCAAAGTGAGTATTGCTGGACGATGAAGCCGATCTTTCTGCAAGCTGTGCTGAACAGCAATCCTGAGCTGGAGCGTGTGACGTATATTGACGGGGATCTCTTTTTCTATGCAGATCCATCGCCGATTTTTGAAAACCAGCCGGACTGCTCGGTGCTGCTTTCACGGGGGGATATTGTAATCCCTTCTTTTGAGAAAGAGCAGATTGACATGCTGCAGCGTCTTTTAGGCAGATATAATTCCGGGTTTATCAGCTTCAAGCATGATGATGCAGGCACGGATTGCTTGGAGTGGTGGAAGGAACGCTGTCTTGAGGAATGCAAAAATGCACCGGGTGAAGGGAAATTCGGTGATCAGGGCTATTTGGATTATATGTCTGAGCTGTTTCCGAATGTGTGTGACATTACAACACCCGGCGTGAACATTGGGCATTGGAATTATGGGCAGCATACGTTTTCCTGGAAAGATGGCCGGATCGTGCTGGAGGATGGCAGTCCGCTGATCTTTTATCATTTCAGCGGATACCGAATCGTCAGCATCAATGAAATCAAACAGATTCATGAAACAACCCGCACAGATCTGCCGTTTGTGCATGAACTGTATCAAGAGACACTGCCGCATATCATTCAGCACATGAAAACGTTAGACCCTGAATTTAACGGTTTTGCTTCAAAAGATGACAACAAATAAATGAGTAAATACAGGAAGTGAAAATGAAGTGAAAGCAAGCGTTATTATTCCTGCATATAATTCGAAGGAGCGTCTTTACAACAGCCTTCTGTCATTAAACCAGCAGGAGTGCGATGAAGAATTCGAAGTCATTGTAGCGGACAATGGCTCTGAGGACGGGACGCTCTCGATGCTTGAGTCATTTCAAGCTGATTTTCCGCTGATCTTTACACGGATTAAAGAAAACAGGGGCATTGCGTACGGACGAAATCAGGCGCTTCGCAATGCCAGAGGAGACATCCTGATTTTCCATGACAGCGATATGCTTGCGGCAAAGGACCTTGTGGCAAAACATATTAAAGCCCATGAGAACGAAGAGAATCTCGTCGTGTGCGGGTTGTTTTGGAAACGGATCTACAGTTTTTATTATGAACGGTTTGAAGAAGAACATAAGGAACAGCTCGCAAAGCTCACAGGTGAAATGCCGAAGAAAGACAAACAAAAGCTGCTGGAGGAAGCGGACATCAAAAACGGAAGCTTTCTTGATAAAAGCTTTGACCTCGATACTGACTTTATAGACGTGCTCAAGAAGATTTTAGATGAGTACGGCGATGACTTGAAAGGCTATCATATGCCATGGCGCTTTTTTATCACGAATAATTCCTCTGTGAAACGCAAGCATGTGGTTGACCTCGGTTTATTTGACGAAGGCATTGTGCGGTACGGGTTTGAGGATTATGACCTCGGGATCAGGCTTCATCAGGCCGGATTGACCTTCAGGCTTCGTCGCGATATTGTCAGTGTTCATCAGGAACATCCAAGCAATTGTAAGTCTGTAGACGATATTCGGGCAAACATTGCCTATATGTGCGATAAATACAATAACATCCGCTCCTTAGACGTTCATCTCGCATTTAATGGGCCGTTCCCGCCTGACATGACGAACAGAATCATGGCTGATATTCAAAAGCTGCTGGAATCACAGAAATATGATATGCTGCTGAATCTGTTTCTTGAGCTTCTGCATGTTGTTAAAGAGCGCAACATTGATCCGGATTGGAGAAAGAAATCCCCAAGGGTGACGGCGAAAAGCTTTGATTTACAAACTGTCCGCAAGCTTCTGCCGAAAGCGAAGAAAAAGCTAGGCGTGAACGATTTTGCCAACGCACTGTATGCGCTTGTCAACGATTTGCTGCACGTGGATCTTAGATCATTGGATGTGGTATAAGTGAGTACATTTCATTTTTCAACGATAGTGTCAAGGACACATATCTTTAAGCTCATGCCTATGATTCATTCTCTCCATGAGCATTGCGATGATTTTCATTTATATGTGCTGTGTGTCGACCAGAAAGCGTATGAATTGCTTCAGCATGTTCCATGGGAGCATGTAACCTTTGTGCAGCTGCATGAAATGGAAGACCCGGAGCTGCTGAAAGCGAAAAGCAACAGAACGTTTCATGAATATTGCTGGACGTTAAAGCCCGCCTTTTTGTTTCATGTGATGAGCAAGTGGGATGACGCTGAATACTTTGCCCATATGGATACGGATCTATTTTTCTTTTCTGATCCGGCACGTATTTTTGCAGAAAACCCAACGGCGTCTCTGTATTTGACTGATCATCGTAATTCGCCGCGCTTCATGTCCTACTACGACCGAACCGGACGCTTTAATACAGGCTTTGTCGGTGCCGGTAATACAAAGGAAGCATATGAAGCGGTGTGGCAGTGGAGACAGGACTGTATTGAATTTTGCACGGTCGAAATGGATACGGAACGAAAGACATATGGTGATCAAAGGTATGTGGAGAAATGGCCGGCGCAGTTTAAAGGTGTTCATGTTGTCAAATCAATAGGAGCCAATACAGCGCTTTGGAATATCGAAAACTATAAGGTCGGGCAAAAGGACGGCCGCGTGTATATAGATGAAACGCCGCTGATTTTCTATCATTTCTCAGGGTTTACACTGGTGACAGAAAAAGAGTTTAATCTTTGCTGGTACTACCGGATTGAAGACGAAGCGACAATTGAGATGATTTATATGCCGTATATATTAAATCTGAAAAGATGGATTGATGAAATACAGTCGGCGTTTCCGGACTTTGCGGATGGCTTTATCCCGAAGCACGCAGTGCCTGACACTCATTTTATCCAACTGGATTAAAAAAACCCTGCCGCCTGGCAGGGGTTTTTTCAGCTATGCCATTCTCTCAGCTTCTGGTCACTCGGCAATAGGAAGGCAAGGATGCCGAGAACAGGGAGAAAGGCAATGGCGATCATCGTCGGGGTCAGTCCCGCGGCGTCAATCAGAGCGCCCAGCGCCACAGCGCCGATTGCGCCCATCCCGAAGGCAAGCCCGACGGTTAAACCGGACATTGTGCCGATTTTTCCAGGAACTAGCTCCTGTGCGTAGACGACCGTTACAGAAAAGCTCGACATCAGAACCAAGCCAATCAATGCGAGCACGCCATAGGCGAGAACCGGGCCGGCAAATGGCAGCACAATCGCCAGCGGCGCCGAGCATAACAGCGAACCGAGGATAACGAAGCGTTTTCCAAAACGGTCTGCAAGCGGGCCACCGAGAAACGTGCCGATCGCGCCGAACAGCAAGAAGACAAAAATATAGCTTTGTGCCTGCTGAATGCTTACGTGATAGGTATCCATCGCGTAAAACGTGTAAAAGTTACCGATCGCACTCGTATACCAAGAACGAGCAAAAATGAGAAATATAATAATAATAAGAGCAGATACAACAGATTTGGTGATGGCCGTGTTTTCAGCCGTTTTCTTTTGTTTGCCTGATTTCTGGGCAAGGCTGCCGAGACGTGAGGCGTACCATTTCGCAATATACATGAGAAACATAACAGCAAGCGCGGCGACGAGCGTGAACCAAACAGCGCCGAATTGCCCGAGCGGCACAAGGATCAGCGCGGTGATCAGCGGCGCCATCGCCTGGCCTGAGTTTCCGCCCACCTGATAAATCGACTGGGCGAGCCCGCGTTTTGTGCCGGCGGCCATATACGCCACACGGGAGCCCTCCGGATGGAAAATGGCCGAGCCTAATCCAATGAAAAACACACAGCATAAGATCGTTGCGAATGACGGGGCAAATGCAAGGCCCAAAATGCCAAGCATGCTGGCGGTCAAACCGACTGGCAGCGCATACGGCCGCGGCCGTTTATCGGTATACCAGCCGACAACAGGCTGCATGACGGATGACACCATGTTTAATGTGAAAGCGATGATGCCGAGCTGTGTAAACGTCAGGCTCATGGAGCGTTCCAAAATAGGGAACATGGCCGGAATCACAGCTTGAAGCGAATCGTTGAGCATATGGCAGATTCCGATAATAATCAAAATCGGATACACCGTGGTGCCTGGTTTTTGAACTGTTTTTTCTTTTAACGGGGCGGCGATAGCCAATTGAGTCTCCTCCTTACATATATAACCAAAGCATACCACCATATTATTCATAAGGTGAAGAATTTATCAAGAGGAAAAAAGACTCTTATGAAAGAAACGCCGTCAGCCTGATTAGCAGCTGACGGTATTTTCGATATTCAAAATGTGATATAGCTCTTCAAGCTTACGAATCTCATAGGTTGGTATGATCTCTGGCACATTCGGCTTCATGTCAGGGTTCATCCAGCAAGTATCAAGCCCGGCGAGCTGTCCGCCTTTGATATCAGCAGTTAGTGAATCCCCGATGATTAATGTGTGCTCTGCTGAAAATTGAGGAATCCGTTCAAACACGTAATCGAAATATTCCTTCATCGGCTTTTGGAAGCCTGTGTCTTCAGAAACGAAAATGTCCTTGAAGAATGGAAATAATCCTGAATCACGGAGACGCTTATATTGTGTGTTAGACACACCGTTTGTCACGATGTACAAATCAAACTGTTGCTGCAGATTTGAGATGAGATCAAATGCACCGTCAATAAGCTGATGTCCTTCTTCAAGAAAGCGGCGGTATTTTTGCTCAAGCAAGGCGCCGTCCGCCTCGTAACCGTACTCCTTGAGCAAAGCGGAGAAACGTGTGTTTACGACTTCATCCCGTGTCATCTTACCTTCTTCAAAGACTCTCCAGAGACCTTGATTGATGGTTTTATACTGCGCCTTCATGTCATTTGTTAAAGGAATATTCTGATCTTCAAACAGCAAACGCAGGGCTAAAGCTTCTGCCGCTTGAAAATCAAGGATGGTATCATCTACATCAAATAATAAAGTGCGGTATCGCTTCATCTGTGTGTCTCCCTTTCTCATATGTATTCAAAGTATAGCACATAAAAAAAGGAAAAAGCCGGCGGGTGAGGCACCGCCGGCTGAAAAGAGATTATTTGTTTAATAAGCTGTGTTTTCTCGAATATAGGAAGTAAACCAGCGTTCCGACAGCGATCCAGATGACAAATGAAAGCCATGTGACGCCGGGAAGGCTGTACATGAACCAAAGGCAGATGCCTGCGCTGATAATCGGCACAACCGGAACGAATGGCACTCTGAAGGACGCTTTGATTTCAGGATGTTTCTTTCTTAACACAATGACAGCAATGGAAATGACCGTAAACGCGGCAAGTGTTCCCATGTTCACCAGATGGGCCAGCGTTCCGAGGTTAATAAAGCCGGCGATTCCCGCTGCAACGATCCCTGTCAGCCATGTGTTGCGGAACGGGGTTTTAAATGACGGATGAACCTTTGCGAACAATCCAGGCAGAAGGCCGTCTCTGCTCATGGCAAATGTCAAGCGGACCTGTGCGTACAGCAAAGCGAGCATCACCGTCGTAATCCCGATAATCGCACCGACAGAAATAATTCCGGCAACAGCGTCCTGTCCGACGAATTTCAGCGCAAAAGATACAGGATCTCCGACATTCAATTTGGCATAAGGCATCATGCCTGTCAGCACAAGCGATACCGCGATGTACAGAACCGTGCAGACGGCTAGAGCTGAAATAATGCCGACGGGCATGTTTTTTTGCGGATTTTTCACTTCCTCTGATGCGTTTGAAACCGCGTCAAACCCAAGGTACGCGAAGAATACAGTGGCAGCGCTAAGTATGACGCCTTTCATCCCGAATGGCATAAAAGGAGACCAGTTGTCCGGTTTCACATAGCCGATGCCGACAATAATGAACAATAAAATGATCGCGATTTTCATCAGTACAATAACGTTGTTAAAGCGTGTGCTTTCCTTGACGCCTCTGCTGACAATCGCAGTGATGAGGAGAATGATCACCGCAGCCGGAAGGTTAAATACGGCGCCCGCCGTGCTTCCCGGCGCTCCTGTCAGTGCAGCCGGAATATGAAGATTGAAGCCGGCAAGCAGTGATTGAAAGTATGAAGACCAGCCGGTGGCAACCGCCGACAGTGCAATGACATATTCAAGCATGAGATCCCATCCGATCAAAAAGGCGAGCAGCTCTCCAAGTGTCACGTATGAGTAGGAGTACACGCTTCCCGAAATCGGAATGGAAGACGAAAACTCAGCATAACAGAAAGCAGCCAGCGCACAGGCGAGCCCCGCTAAAATAAACGATATGATGAGGGCGGGACCTGCACCGGTCGCTGCCACTGTTCCTGTAATGACAAAAATCCCTGTACCGATGACACAACCGATACCGAGCAAGGTTAAATCAAATGCGCTTAACGTACGGGCAAGGCTTTTTGACTTGCTCTGCGCACTCAATGTTTCAAGCGGTTTTTTTCTAAATAATGAACTCATCAAAAGTTCCTCCTAGAAATATTCAAAATATTCTAATCATTATATGCAGTTCTTGTTGTATTATATTGTCGAAATTTGACGCAGTCAATAAAATATTTTTCTGCTTTAAATGATAGAAGCGAAACAGCGTTGTCGTATCATAGGATAGTAATTTTTACTAATCGTATATTCAATTTTATGCAAGATGAACCGATAGAAAAAATAGATTCGCCCATATTTTGATTTGCGGTTATAAAGGAGATGCTGACCATGTTTCAATATGAAGAGTTGAATAAACAGTTTATCGGCGGGAAATGGCAGGAGGGCAGCAGCCCAAATGTATTGGAAAACAAAAATCCTTATACTCAAAAAACATTCACAACATTCCGTAAAGCGACTGCTGACGATGTAGATGAAGCGTACAGGGCAGCGGCGCTGGCGAAGAAAAAATGGGATGCGGTCAATCCGTTCGAGAAAAGGACCATTTTAGAAAAAGCCGTCACGTATATCGAAGAGAACGAAGAAGCCATCATTTATTTGATTATGGAAGAGCTTGGCGGAACAAGGCTCAAAGCAGCTTTTGAAATCGGTCTTGTCAAAAACATCATAAAAGAAGCGGCAACGTTCCCTGTCCGCATGGAAGGCAAAATTCTTCCGTCCACAATAGATGGCAAGGAAAACAGATTATATCGCGTGCCGGCAGGTGTTGTCGGTGTCATCAGTCCGTTTAACTTCCCATTCTTTTTATCTATGAAATCAGTGGCGCCTGCACTCGGAGCCGGCAATGGCGTTGTGCTAAAGCCGCATGAGGAAACGCCGATTTGCGGCGGAACGCTGATTGCGAAAATTTTTGAGAACGCGGGAATTCCAGCGGGGCTGCTGAATGTTGTTGTCACAGACATTGCTGAAATCGGCGACAGCTTCGTTGAGCATCCAGTGCCGCGGATCATCTCATTTACCGGTTCTACGAAAGTCGGCAGCTACATCGGACAGCTTGCGATGAAGCATTTTAAAAAGCCGCTTCTTGAGCTTGGCGGGAACAGTGCCTTCATCGTACTTGAGGATGCAGATATAGAATATGCGGTCAATGCGGCGGTGTTCAGCCGATTTACACATCAAGGACAGATTTGCATGTCAGCCAACCGCGTGCTTGTTCATTCTTCTATTTATGACAAGTTCCTTGAGCTGTACCAGGCAAAAGTGGAATCGCTGAAAGTCGGCGACCCAATGGATCCTGATACGATTATCGGGCCATTAATCAACAGCAGACAGACGGACGGGCTGATGAAGACTGTAGAGCAAGCAATTGAAGAAGGCGCTGTACCAGTGAAGCTTGGCGGATTTAACGGGACGATCGTGGAACCGACGATCTTAAAAGACGTCAAACCGTTCATGAGCATTGCCAAGGAAGAGCTGTTCGGACCAGTCGTCTCCTTTATGAAGTTTGATTCAGAAGACGAGGCGGTGGATATCGCAAACGAAACCCCGTTTGGCTTGAGCGGTGCCGTACATACGTCAAATCTTGAGCGCGGCGTGGCTTTTGCGAAACGCATTGAAACGGGCATGATTCACGTCAATGACACGACCATCAATGATGAACCGAATGTAGCCTTCGGCGGTGAAAAGCAATCAGGTCTCGGCCGTTTAAACGGTGAGTGGAGCCTCGAAGAATTTACAACGCTGAAATGGATCTCGGTCCAGCACGAAAAACGCAGCTTCCCTTATTAATGAAAAGGAGTGAATGGAATTGACCATAAATACGGAAAAAGAAACCGCAGATATTCTGGACGCATTTATCAAAGTAGCCCCTTATTTAAACAGCCTGGTTCAGGATGATATTACAATCGGCATTTATGATACGGAAAAACTGCTCGTGAATATACCGGCCAAAACCTTTTCGCTGAACGTAAAAGCCGGCGATCCGCTGCAGGAAGGGGATATCATCACAGATGCCATCCGAAGCAATCAGAAGAAGACGAGCATGGTTCCGAAAGAATTGTTCGGCTTCCCATTGATCGCGCGTGCCATCCCGCTGCACGACGAGAATGGAAGAGTCATTGGAGGCGTCGGCCTCGGAACGAGCCTTGAGGAGTCGTCAAAGCTGCATGATGTCGCGGAAAGCTTATCAGCTGTCGTTGAACAAACAGCCGCGGCTATTTCTGACATTTCTGAATCAATTAACGGGTTTTCAACTCAAATGTCGGGCATTTCCTCTCAGGCGAAAAAAGTAAGCGAAAGCGCCGGTGAAATCGCCGATATTTCAGTAACTGTTAAAGGCATCTCTGACCAAAGCAATCTGCTCGGCTTGAACGCCGCGATCGAAGCGGCAAGAGCAGGGGAGTCCGGAAAAGGCTTCTCTGTCGTCGCAGATGAGATCAGAAAGCTAGCAACGCATTCAAAAGAAAATGTCGGCCAAATTGACCAGATTACGAAAAAAATCCACAGCCTGCTGAAAGGGCTGGAGGAATCCATTGAGTCGATTAACCAGCATACAGACGGACAAGCCGCTGCTGTTGAACAAATTTCCGCCACAATGCAGGAGATTTCAGGAAGCGCACAGCATCTTGCAAAAATGGCCGAAAAAGCGCTTGAGGAAGAGTAAGAGACCGGGGACAAATGTCCCCGGTCTTTTTCTATCCTGCATTTCCATGAAATTCGTCTGACGTTTTACTAGTTTTATTCCAGCGGCTGATTTAAAATGTACACATGAACTTACGTGAGGATTGATAGGAACCATGAGCATATTAAAAGCGGAAAATCTTTATAAAACATACGGAGATAAAACATTATTTGACCATATCTCCTTTCATATTGAAGAGAATGAGAGAATCGGATTAATCGGGCCGAACGGAACAGGAAAATCAACGCTGCTGAAAGTGATTGCCGGCTTGGAATCTACCGAAGAAGGAGAAATCACGAAATCCGGAAGCGTGCAGGTCGAATTTCTTCATCAAGACCCGGAGCTGCCTGCGGGGCAAACAGTGCTGGAACATATCTATTCCGGTGAATCGGCTGTGATGAAAACCTTGCGTGAATATGAAAAAGCGCTGTATGAACTGGGGAAAGATCCCGAAAATGAACAGCGCCAGAAACACCTGCTGGCAGCACAAGCGAAAATGGACGCAAACAATGCATGGGATGCAAACACCTTGGCAAAAACCGTATTGTCTAAGCTGGGCGTCAAAGACGTAACAAAACCGGTCAATGAGCTCTCAGGCGGCCAGAAAAAACGGGTAGCCATTGCCAAAAACTTAATTCAGCCCGCTGATCTGCTCATTTTGGACGAGCCGACAAACCATTTGGATAATGAAACGATTGAGTGGCTTGAAGGGTATTTAAGCCAATATCCCGGCGCCGTCATGCTGGTGACGCACGATAGATATTTCTTAAACCGTGTCACCAACCGCATTTATGAGCTTGAAAGAGGCAGCCTCTACACGTACAAAGGCAACTATGAAGTGTTTTTAGAAAAACGCGCGGAACGGGAAGCGCAGGCTGAGCAAAAGGAAACGAAGCGGCAAAACCTGCTGCGCCGCGAGCTGGCCTGGCTCAGACGAGGAGCGAAAGCCCGCTCAACAAAACAAAAGGCGAGAATTGACCGGGTAGAGACGCTTAAAGAGCAGAAAGGCCCTCAGTCATCAGGTTCACTCGATTTTGCCATTGGCTCGCACCGTCTCGGAAAACAGGTTATTGAAGCGGAGAACGTCATGATCGCTTATGACGGCCGCATGCTCGTCGACCGTTTTAATGAACTTGTCATACCAGGTGAACGGATCGGGATCATCGGGCCGAACGGCATCGGGAAAACAACGCTGTTAAATGCCCTTGCCGGCCGTCATACGCCGGACGGAGGCGATATTACGATCGGACAGACGGTCAGAATCGGCTACTATACTCAGGATCATAGTGAAATGAACGGTGAGTTAAAGGTCATTGACTATATAAAAGAAACGGCGGAGGTCGTAAAAACGGCAGATGGCGATATGATTACAGCTGAACAAATGCTCGAGCGTTTCCTCTTCCCGCGTTCGATGCAGCAGACGTATATCCGCAAGCTGTCCGGCGGGGAAAAACGCCGTTTATACTTGCTTCAGGTTCTCATGCAGGAGCCGAATGTCCTGTTTCTCGATGAGCCGACAAATGATTTGGATACTGAAACATTAAGCGTTCTTGAGGATTATATTGACCAGTTCCCTGGCATCGTCATCACCGTATCCCATGACCGCTATTTCCTTGACCGCGTCGTCGACCGTTTGATTGTATTTGAAGGAAATGGTGTCATTTCCCGCTTTCAAGGCTCCTACAGCGACTATATGGAGGAGTCAAAAGCGAAAAAAGCGGCCCCAAAACCGGCAGCTGAGGAAAAATCGGCTGAAGCCGAGCCGAAGAAAAAACGGAAAAAGCTTTCTTACAAAGACCAGCTGGAATGGGACTGCATCGAAGATAAAATTGCCCAGCTGGAAGAAAAGCATGAACAGCTCGAAGCTGACATCGCCGCAGCAGGCAGTGATTTTGGCAAAATCCAAGAGCTGATGGCCGAGCAGGCGAAAACTGCGGAAGAGCTTGAGGCTGCGATGGACCGCTGGACAGAATTGTCCCTCATGATTGAAGAACTGGAAAGCTAAAAAGCGTGGCCGCAGCAGGCCGCGCTTTTTTTCACATAATGGACAAAAACGAATCGGCCTGCTTATGTTAGGATAAAGTTGTGTGTCAGCGGCACATGGAAAACTAACGGAGATGATGAAGTATGACATGGGCGATCGTGATGTTAATTCTCATGAGTCTGGTGAAAATCGTATTAACCTGTCTTCCTACAGGCGTCATAGAATGGCTGCTCGGCAAATTTGAAGTGCACGCCAAGCTGAGTGACGAAAATGCGAGTCTCTCTCTAGATGGAAAACGCCTCGAGGGTGCAGAGAAGCAGAAAGTGATTGATCAATTTAACGAAGCTATCTTCCTGGAAAAATATTATATCTATCCAGGTGATGAAGAGCGTTATTTACATCCGGAAAACGGCGGCACGCCTCTGGTGATAGATACAAAAAAAGGAAAAAAAGACGTGAAGCTGTTCGTGTACCGCTACGACGACCATATCGACGTCGTGAAACAGTACAAGAAGAAAGTGATCGCGTATCGAGTGCTTTCTGAAAGCCTTCAAAAAGAGTCTCTGTCAGTGGCGGGAAGTTTAGCTTAAACAGGAAAGTGAAAGACGGGTGCTGTATGCTGCTCGTCTTTTTTATTGTTTTTTAAAACTTAACGTTTACGTTAAGGTTCAAAAGGTGTATAATGGTAACAGAAACGGCGAAGGGGGATTTACCTTGGAATGGATGAAGATTGATCAAGTGGCCAAAAGAAGCGGGCTGACAAAGCGGACCATCCGGTTTTATGAAGAAATCGGCTTGATTCCGGCGCCGAAACGGACAGACGGCGGTGTAAGGCTTTATTCAGAGGATGATATGGAGGAGCTTGAGAAAGTCATCAGCACAAAAGAGGTGCTCGGTTTTTCCCTTCAGGAGCTTCAGCATTTCATGGAAACCAGCCGCCAGCTAGAGTTAAACAAAGAGGGGTATTTGTTGTCACTGGATCCTAAGGAACGGAAAGAAAAACTGGAGGAAATTCAGGAAACCCTGAATCACCAGCTGGATTTGATTGATGAGAAAATCCGCACATTCCAAAGCTTTAAAGAACGCCTGCAGGGCATGAAAGGCAAAGCGGAACGCGCCATTCAATCAATCGAATGAAAAGTTTGTTAAACGCTATTTTTGTAGCGTTTCTTTTAATGGAATAAAGATGGAGGTCAGGTCAAATGGATAAGACAACACAAGTGAATCAGAAAACAGGCTTGCTCAGCCAGCCGAAAGCGGTATGGGCTGTCGCGTTTGCCTGTGTGATTTCCTTTATGGGAATCGGGCTGGTTGATCCAATTCTTCCGGCCATTGCCGCACAATTACATGCTTCACCTAGTGAAGTATCACTCTTGTTTACAAGTTATTTGCTTGTAACCGGATTTATGATGTTTTTCTCAGGAGCCATTTCCAGCCGCATCGGCGCGAAATGGACATTAATTCTCGGACTTATTTTTATTATTGTGTTTGCGGGGTTTGGCGGCAGCTCAAGCTCAATCGCTCAGTTAGTCGGCTATCGCGGCGGCTGGGGATTAGGGAATGCTTTGTTTATTTCAACAGCGCTTGCGGTCATCGTCGGTGTATCAGTCGGAGGAAGCGCCCAAGCGATTATTTTGTATGAGGCTGCGCTCGGTCTCGGGATTTCTGTCGGGCCGCTTGCGGGCGGAGAGCTTGGAAGCATTTCATGGCGTGCACCGTTTTTCGGAGTATCTGTCCTGATGTTTATTGCGTTAATCGCGATTTCTTTCATGCTTCCGAAATTGCCGAAACCGGCGAAACGCGTCGGTGTGTTTGATGCGATGAAGGCGCTCAAATATAAAGGCCTTTTAACAATGGCGGTATCGGCATTCTTATACAACTTTGGATTTTTTATTTTGCTTGCTTATTCTCCGTTCGTTCTGGATTTAGATGAACACGGTCTTGGATATGTCTTCTTCGGCTGGGGCCTTCTGCTGGCAATTACGTCAGTCTTTACGGCGCCGCTCGTGCACAAAGCGCTGGGCACAGTGCGTTCGCTCGTCGTTCTCTTTATCGCCTTTGCGGCCATTCTCGTTATTATGGGGATCTGGACAGACCATCAGACTTTGATTATTACATGTATCGTTGTCGCCGGTGCTGTCCTCGGTATGGTGAATACGATCATGACAACCGCTGTGATGGGTTCTGCGCCGGTTGAACGTTCAATCGCGTCTTCAGCCTACAGCTCAGTCCGCTTCATCGGCGGCGCGCTCGCCCCGTGGATTGCAGGAATGCTGTCAGAACACTTTACTGCAAGCACACCATATACAGTAGGCGGAATCGTCGTTTTTGTCGGCATGCTTGTCCTTCTCATGGGACGTAAACATCTTGCTGGAATTAAGGCGGGGCATTAATAACGAAAGACACTGCACAGATGCAGTGTCTTTTTTAAGTTGCTAAATCTACTTATCATAATAGTGTTATAGTATATTCTCGTTTATTTTAGGGGACTAAGAGGACTATTCATCGCGTTGAGTTCCCTGAAGAGACAGGTTGTTATAAAAATTTTAAAATTGCATTTCTCGAACATTAGTTTATGAGAGGATCTTTGATCTTTTAAAAGCTCTTTTTCTTTCATAATACAATGTCTTATGTCCTGTTTAGAGCTAACTAGTAAGGTCATCATCTTATGATTATCCTATTAGCAGCACTTTTATGACGCATCTTCTGTTAATACTAATTGGTATCAGAAGGTTGTATAATATTAACTTTATGTCCTTAATATGATATACTACAAAAAAACATACGAGGTGCGTTTTGTCAGATGGAAACGAATCCAAAAACAGTTCAGCAAGATGATGATAAATTTTTTGGCTTTGTTTTAGCAGCAGTTAGTATCCTTGTGGGTTGTGTTTTATATTTTTCTTGGGATACTTTTGGTAATGAAACCGCAATGAAACTGCTATCGATGATATTTTTGGTATTTGTGGCCTAGGAGTCGAATTAAGTAAAGTAACCCTTAACGATGGTGCGTTAGAGATGTGTATAGGGTTGGGGTTTACGTTAATACCAATAATCCTAAAAGATATTTTTATTAGTTTCCCAAATCTTTTGGCTTTATTTATTATTGCATTTGGGTTTCTTTTTATCGGGAAATCTGCTCTTCGCCTATACAAACCTAAACCTGATAAACCAAAACCAAAGCTTATATTTCGTATTATGATAGCAACAGGACAGTTTCTCGGGTTCATTGTTAATGTAAATAATTTTGTAAAGATGTTTTTTTGAATGATAATCTTAAAATGAAAGTTTGAATTCACATCTCCATTGCATCTCATTTTAAAAGACAGAGAGCTTTTGAGAATCGTTCAGAAAAAATGGCAGTAAAAAACCCGCCCTTCAGCAGGCGGGTTTTTTTATAAATTAAAGCACTTTCGTCGTCCAAGACTCGCAGTTCCATGTTTCTGTCGCGATATCCATATAAAAGTCTGGCTCGTGGGAAATGAGCAGAATGGAGCCTTTATATTCTTTCAGGGCGCGCTTGAGCTCTTCCTTGGCATCGACATCCAAGTGGTTTGTCGGCTCATCGAGCACCAGCAGGTTTGTTTCTGAGTTGATTAGCTTGCACAATCTGACTTTCGCTTTTTCGCCTCCGCTTAATACGGAGACGCGGCTTTCGATATGCTTTGTCGTCAGCCCGCATTTTGCCAGAGCGGCACGGATTTCATACTGCGTATAAGAAGGGAATTCGCTCCATACTTCTTCGATGCACGTATTGTTGTTTGTTTCCTTGACCTCTTGCTCGAAATAGCCGGTATAGATGTGCTCACCGCGTTCAACAGAGCCCTCAAGCGGCTGGATTTCGCCAAGCAAACTTTTCAGCAACGTCGTTTTTCCGATCCCGTTTGCGCCGTAAAGGGCGATTTTTTGGCCGCGTTCCATGCGGAGGTTGAGTGGACGGGACAGCGGGGAATCGTAACCGATCACGAGATCCTTCGTTTCAAAAATCAGCTTGCCTGACGTTCTCGCCGGCTTAAAGTGGAATTCCGGCTTTGGCTTTTCTGCCGCAAGCTCGATCATATCCATCTTATCGAGTTTCTTTTGGCGGGACATCGCCATGTTTCTCGTGCTGACACGCGCTTTGTTGCGGGCAACGAAATCCTTCAGCTCCGCGACTTCCTGCTGCTGCTTTTTGTAGGCCGCTTCAAGCTGCTGTTTTTTCACCTCGTAGACTTCCATAAACTGATGGTAGTCGCCGACATAACGTGTCAGCTCTTGATTTTCAACGTGATAAATCAGGTTGATGACACTATTCAAGAACGGAATATCGTGGGAAATCAGGATGAACGCGTTCTCGTATTCCTGCAGGTAGCGTTTCAGCCATTCAATATGCTGTTCATCAAGATAGTTGGTCGGCTCATCGAGAAGCAGAATTTCCGGCTTTTCAAGGAGAAGCTTAGCGAGAAGGACCTTTGTGCGCTGTCCGCCGCTCAAATCGGTGACATCCCGCTCTAAACCGATATCGCTCAAACCGAGACCGCGGGCGATTTCTTCCACCTTGGAATCAATGACATAAAAATCATTGTTTGTCAGCGCGTCTTGAATGACGCCGACTTCTTCAAGCAGCTTTTCGAGCTCGTCGGGATCAGCCTCGCCCATTTTGTTGTATATCTCGTTCATTTCCTCTTCCATCGCAAATAAATAATGGAATGCGTCTTTCAGGACGTCTCGAATGGATTTTCCTTTTTCCAGCACGGTATGCTGATCAAGGTATCCGACACGGACGTTTTTTGACCACTCGACTTTTCCCTCATCAGGTTCAAGCTTTCCGGTAATAATATTCATGAAGGTTGATTTTCCTTCACCGTTTGCGCCGATCAAACCGACGTGCTCGCCTTTTAACAGGCGGAAGGAAACGTTATTAAAAATGGCCCGGTCCCCGAAACCGTGGCTTAAATCCTTTACAGATAAAATACTCATGTTTACACCTCTATCGTTATCAAACACGCACAATCGGCGTGTAATATTCACTCTTTTGATTATAAAGGAGGATTCGGAATGTTGAAAGGTATAGGAAAGAAAAAGAAAAATTGCGTTCCGGGCGAGGTTTTGAGATACTATGGAATAGATTTCAGGAATTGAGGAGAACAAAATGACGCAAACTTGGCCATTTTTACATAATGCACAATCATTTATACAAGAGAATTGGAATGCTTCCGGCTTTCAAACGCCAACCCCTGTTCAAGAGCAGGCAGCCCAGCTGATCATGGACGGAAAGGACGTCATTGCAGAATCGCCGACAGGTACAGGGAAGACGCTGGCGTATGCGCTGCCGGTCTTGGAGCGGATCAAACCAGAGCAAAAGCATCCGCAGGCTGTGATTTTAGCGCCTTCCCGTGAGCTGGTCATGCAGATTTTTCAGGTGATTCAGGATTGGAAAGCGGGCTCAGAGCTGCGCGCGGCTTCCTTAATCGGCGGGGCGAATGTGAAGAAGCAGGTCGAAAAGCTGAAGAAACATCCGCATATCATCGTCGGCACGCCAGGCAGGGTATTTGAACTGATTAAAGCAAAGAAACTCAAAATGCATGAAGTGAAAACGATTGTACTTGATGAAGCGGATCAGCTTATCCTGCCGGAGCATCGCGAAACGATCAAACAAATTATTAAAACGACATTAAGAGACCGCCAGCTTCTATGTTTTTCCGCGACACTCAAAAAGGAAACAGAGGATGTGCTCCGCGAATTGGCGCAAGAGCCTGAGGTGTTGAAGGTACAGCGAAGCAAGGCGGAGGCAGGGAAAGTGAAACATCAATACCTGATTTGCGACCAGCGCGACAAAGTGAAGCTGCTGCAAAAGCTGTCAAGGCTTGAAGGCATGCAGGCACTCGTATTTGTGAGAGACATCGGCAACCTGAGTGTATATGCGGAAAAGCTGGCATATCACCACGTTGAACTCGGCGTTTTGCACAGTGAAGCGAAAAAAATGGAGCGGGCAAAAATCATTTCCGCATTCGAAGACGGAGAGTTTCCTCTTTTATTGGCGACTGACATTGCCGCACGCGGTTTAGACATTGAAAACCTGCCATACGTGATTCATGCTGATATTCCAGATGAAGATGGCTATGTCCACAGATCAGGACGAACAGGCCGGGCCGGAAAAGAAGGCAACGTGCTGAGCCTTGTGACAAAATTGGAGGAATCAAAGCTGAAAAAAATGGCGAAGAAGCTTGGTGTTGAGCTGAGTGAAGCTGTGTATGCAGGCGGAAAACTGAAGACGAAATAAAAAGGAGGGCGGAAAGCCCTTTTTTTGTTGTAAAATAATAGAAAAGATTTTGCGCGGAGGTGGGAAAATGGCTTCAATAGACAGGTTTCAAGTAATGCAGGAGCCAGAGCTGAAAATACTTGAACACTGGTTTGAGAATGAGGATACCAGACGGAGAATGGATGGGATGCTGCCATTAGATGAGTGGTACGCACGAGTAAATAAAGATAAACACGATACTGTCATCATGGCGTATGATGGACAGCTGCCGGCAGGGATGGTCGTTATTGAGTTCGGAGAGGAGCGGACGTATATTGGATTGATCGTCAATCCTTTGTACCGGCTTCAAGGGTACGGAAAACGGATACTGCAAAAGCTGATGACCGAACCTGATTTTACTAGCGTGCGAGAATGGGTGGCATGCATTGAAGAAGACAATCGAATCAGTTTAGCTTGCTTTCAAGCAGCAGGATTCACTTTAGAAGACACGGAACCTGATGAAGATGGTTTTCTTACGCTGATTCTTCGCAACTGATCTCATCGAAACACAAAAGGAGGGCAAAAAGCCCTCCCGTTTTCATCTTCATTCAGCTCGGATCACTGACCTTGATCAGCTGTTTCCCTTTATTTTCTCCCTTAAATAAACCGAGAAACGCGTCAGGAATGTTTTCGAAGCCTTCTGTGATGGTTTCCTCGTAATGGAGTTTACCAGCCTTCAGCCATTCGGCCAGCTGTTTTGCTCCCTCAGAAAAACGATCGGAGTAGTCGCTTACGATAAAGCCTTGCATCAGCGACTTCGTTTTAATGAGTTTTGATTGGACACGAGGGCCCATGTCATCTGCTTCGCTTTCTGCGTTATAGGAAGAAATGGCGCCGCACACCGGAATGCGGGCAAATTCATTGAGCAGATTCATCACCGCGTCTGAAATCGGTCCGCCGACATTGTCAAAATACACATCGACACCGTCAGGACAAGCGTTTTGAAGCGCTTTTTGGATATCATCCGCTGTTTTGTAATTGATGGCTTCGTCAAACTGAAGCTCCTGTTTTAAATAGTCGATTTTTTCATCAGAGCCCGCGATGCCGACGACTCGCGCGCCTTTGATTTTGGCAATTTGCCCGACTGTTGAACCGACGGCTCCGGCAGCTCCTGAGACAACCACGGTTTCGCCTTCCTTCGGGCGTCCGATGTCCAGCAATCCGAAGTATGCTGTTAAGCCGGTCATTCCCAAAATGCCGAGATAGGCCGAAGCGGGAGCAAGGCTTGTATCAATTTTTCGCAAGGCAGACTCGCTCACAGCGGAAAATTCCTGCCAGCTGAGATTTCCGATGGCGATATCGCCTTTTTTCAGATGATTCCCGTCTGACACAACTTCAGCGATAACCCCGCCAGAAAGCGCTTCATCCAAGGCGAATGGCTCAACATATGACTTCGTATCCTGCATACGGCCGCGCATATAAGGGTCAACCGAAACATAAAGCGTTTTGACAAGCACTTCCCCTTGCTTGGGTTCAGGAACCGGAATGGTTTCAAAGCGAAAGTCTTCATGAACAGGAATACCTTGTGGACGTCTTGCTAATTGAATTTGCTGCTGAGATGCTGTCATTTTCATCCTCCTATCACTTGGTTGACACCACTGTAACATGGACAGGAGAGGAAATACAAAAGGTAAGCTGGCATACAAAAAAGGAGAGGGGGCTCCTCTCCTTTTCATTTCGCCCGTAATTTCGGGCACAGTCCCGTCGGCAGGCACATTGGCTTCTGGTCGATCGGGCTTCTCATGATGCAGCATTCCAAGCCGAAGACTTCACGGAAAAATGGCTGGGTAAACACATCTTCCGGTGTTCCGGCATTGTAGATTTTTCCGTCCAGCACACTGATCAGATAGTCAGCATATTGAGCGGCTTGGTTTAAATCATGGAGCACCATGACAACGGTGCGGCCATGGTCGCGGTTCAGCTTTTTCAGCAGTTCAAGCACTTCAATCTGGTGTGAGATGTCTAAATACGTGGTCGGCTCATCAAGCAAAAGCAAATCAGTGCCTTGCGCAAGTGCCATGGAAATCCAGGCTCTTTGTCTTTGGCCGCCTGAGAGGGCATCAAGTGTCCGATCCTTCAGTTCAATCATGCCCGTTGCTTCCAGTGCCCACTCTACCATGTCATGATCCTCTTGGGTATGCTTGGATAACAGCTTTTTGTGAGGATGTCTGCCAAAATAGCATAATTCCTCTACCGTCAATCCTTCAGGAGCCTGAGGAGATTGTGGAAGAATGGCCAGTTTTTTTGCGACTTCTTTTGATGGCTGGCGGTGGATGTCTTTTCCTTCTAGTAGCACTGTACCGCTTTTCGGGGCCATCAGCCTGGCGAGCGATTTGAGGATTGTTGATTTACCGCAGCCATTAGCGCCGATGAGCGCAGTGATTTTTCCTTCTTCTATCTTTAAATCGACTCCGTCAATAATCACTGTACTGTCATATGAAAGAGTGAGCTGGTCTGCAGCCAGTTTTCCCATGGTATCCTCTCCCTACTGTTTCCTCGCTTCGAATTTCAATAAATATAAGAAATAAGGCGCGCCGATCACGGCTGTCAGTATTCCGGCAGGTATTTCAACCGGAGGCATGATGCCGCGCCCTAACGTATCTGCAATTAATAATATAATAGCACCAATCAATGCCGATGCAGGCAGTAAATATTTAGCTTTTTCTCCGGTAAGCCGTCTGGCGATATGCGGAGCAAGCAAGCCGATAAAACCGATTGAGCCGACGACGGCTACACAGCTTCCCGCCAGCGCCACCGCGGTGAAAATCAGGATGAATCTCAGCCGGTTTGCGTTTTCTCCGAGACCCTGTGCAAGCTCATCCCCGAGTGACATAAGATCCAGCTTCGGTATGAGTATGCAGACGATCGGAAAAAGAATCAAAAGCCATGGCGCAAGCAGCTTGACTTCCTCCCAGTTTCTTCCCCAGAGGCTTCCTGTCAGCCAAATGAGTGCAGCATTCACGTCGCCTGGAAACTTGACCATCATATATTGCATTCCGGCGTGGCAGACCGCGCCTAAAGCAATGCCTGATAAAGCCAGTGAAGAGGGCTGAATGCTCTTTTTTCGGGCTATCATTAATAATAGTACAGCAATAATGGCGGCTCCGGCAAATGCGGAGAACGGAAGCACGTATACCGGCGACTCAGGAAAGATGAGAATCACAGCCATCGCTGCAAGTCCGGAGCCTTTTGAAATGCCGACAACGTCCGGGGAAGCGAGCGGATTTCGGATCACACCCTGTAAAATCGCTCCGGCAGCGGCAAGCCCAGCCCCGGCCAAAATCGCTAATATGATGCGGGGCAGACGATATTGCTGGGTGATAAATTCAAAGGAATGATCCAATCCCAGCAGATTCGTCACTACCGCATCAGGTGAAATGTATAATGCACCGATTCCAATGCTGATGACGGACAGAACGATCAAAATCACGGCCAATATGAGTATCGCCAGCAAGGGGCGTTTTTGTTTTCTGGTTGTTTTCTTCATTTCAGATGCCGCCCTTTCCTTGCCAAATATAAGAAAAACGGCGTTCCGATAATCGCGGTGACAATGCCGACCGGTGATTCATAAGGAAATGCAATCCATCTGGCCAGAACATCTGCGTACACCAGCAAAATGGCACCGAACAGTGCCGAAAACGGAAGCACGTATTGATAATGTTCTCCGATCAGCTTGCGGACAATATGCGGGACGAGCAGCCCGACAAAGCCAATCGGCCCGGCGACGGCTACGGAAGCGCCGGAAAGGATTAAAATAATCAAACTGATCAGAATCCGGATGCCGTTCATATTTTGTCCAAGCCCTTTTGCTGTTTCGTCTCCGAGACCGAGAACAGAAACAGAACCGGAAAATATGAGGGCAAGCCCGATGCCAATGACAGAAAACGGAGCGATGGTTATGACGTCCTGCCAGTTGCTGCCGTCGATTGCGCCTGTCATCCAGTACAGAACATCCTCACCTGACTCATTTAAAATAATGATGGCCTGTGTCATAGAGGAGAGGAACAAGTGCACGGCCATTCCTGACAGCGCCAGCTTGACAGGTGTCATTCCGCCGGATGAGGCAATCATATACACAATCGCGCCGCCTGCTGCCGCACCCGCAAAAGCGAATATAACAGATGAATAGGGCGATGCCGGCAGAATGACGAGAGAAGCAACGACAAAAAGCGATGCACCCGCATTCACACCGAAAATTTGGGGTGAAGCCAGAGGGTTTCTGGTCATAGCCTGCATCAGCGCCCCTGCTACAGCTAGGCTGGCGCCGACAAAAACGCCGATTAATGTGCGGGGAAGGCGAAGAGTAGAGATGATGAGCTGTTCCTTTGAACCGTCCCATACAAAAAGATATTTCAATGAATCTATGATGCCGATGTCTGAGGCTCCTACTGAAAGATTCAGCCCAAGCCCAAATATAAAAATAATCAGTGCAATGATGAACATCATCAGTCTTGATGATGAGCGCCGTTTGGCTGAATGATACAACAGTCTCACTTCCTTACTGCGTCTGGTTGCAAAAACGAAGAAGCAAGGATTTCCCCTCGCTTCTCATTTGTCCTATTTATTATACACTTTTTTAAGCACATCTTTGGCGCTTGTTTCACTAGACTTGATGCCTCTGAATCTTGTCCAAGTGTCACGGTCCGCATCATAGACTTGTCCATTTTTCACCGCTTTGAGATTTTTCCAGAGCGGGTTCGTTTTCCACTCGTCTACAATGGTTTTACCTTCGTTGGCTGAGATGAACAAAATATCAGGATCGATTTTGCTCAATTGCTCGAGGCTGACCTCTTGATAGGCGTTATCTGACTTCACAGCGTGTGTAAAGCCTAGCATTTTAAAGATTTCTCCGTCATAGGATGATGATGTATGAAGCTGGAAGGAATCCGCTCTTGCAACGCCGAGAACGATGTTGCGGTTTTCATCTTTCGGAAGTTCGGCTTTTAGATCGTTGATGACTTTTTTGTGCTCGGCAAGCTTTTCTTTTCCTTCATCTTCTTTATTTAATGCTTTAGCAATGGTCGTAAAGCTGTCGATCGTTTCGTCATATGTCGCTTCACGGCTTTTTAATTCAATCGTCGGGGCGATTTTTTTCAGCTGTTTATAAATGTTTTTATGGCGCTCAGCGTCAGCGATGATTAAATCAGGCTTCAAGGAACTGATGACCTCAAGATTGGGTTCGCTGCGTGTGCCTACAGATGTGTAATCAATGGAGCTGCCGACAAGCTTTTTAATCATATCTTTTTTGTTGTCATCGGCGATGCCCACCGGCGTAATGCCGAGATTGTGAACGGCATCCAAGAATGAAAGCTCAAGCACAACCACCCGCTTAGGTGTGCCGCTTACTGTCGTTTTTCCTTCTTCGTCATGGATCACTCTGGAATCCTTAGACTTGCTTTCGCCGCTTCCGTTGTTATTCTGGCTTGATGAACAGCCGGATACAATGAGGCAGGCGAGCAATAAAACACTCATGATGGCAATCAACTTGTTAGAATAGGTGCGCATGTCATTCTTCCTTTTTTCAGATTTAGTAATGAGAATCATTATCACATGTAACACTATAATAGCATGGCTTATCATGTCAATATTTTTTTAGTAAAGAAAGCTGCGTTTTTTACTGCTTTCTCATGAAAGCATCATCAGACACAAATAAGTGGTATGCAGCGTTACCGTGTCTTCGAGACAAAAACGCATGGGCGTTGGCTTTAGAGGTTTCGAACATATCAGCAGTGACATAAGGAAGGAGAGTGCTGAGATAACCGGACAATTTCTTTTCTATTTCATCTGTTAGTGCAAATTCAATGTCGCCGATATTCATGATAATCGAGAAAACAAAGTCGATATCGATATGAAAATGTTCCTCGGCAAAAACCGCAAGCTCGTGAATTCCTGGTGAACATCCGGCACGCTTATGGAAAATCTGTTTGACTAAATCACTCACAATCCAAGCATTGTATTGCTGTTCTGGTGAAAAATATTGCATTAGACATACCTCCTGCTCGTACGGATAAAGGCAGCATTTCATGGTCGTGTGCTCCGTGCAGCGGCTTCTCTTTAATTTTGACTTTTCTGAAAATGGTCCCGTTCCTATCACTTTACCATGGACGGAAAATAAATAGCTACTACCATTCTTCCTGTTTTTCTATTCAATGTTCTGGAATCTGTTTCAGGTACAGACGATCGGGTATGGAAGAAATATAGAAAACATGAAGGAGGAATATCGACATGAAACCAGTTGTAAAAGAGTATACAAATGACGAACAGCTCATGAAGGATGTAGAGGAATTACAGAAAATGGGTGTTGCGAAAGAGGATGTATACGTCTTAGCTCACGACGATGACAGAACGGAACGCCTGGCAGACAACACGAATGCCAATACGATCGGAGCCAAAGAAACAGGTTTCAAGCACGCGGTGGGAAATATCTTCAATAAAAAAGGAGACGAGCTCCGCAATAAAATTCACGAAATCGGTTTTTCTGAAGATGAAGCCGCTCAATTTGAAAAACGCTTAGATGAAGGAAAAGTGCTTCTCTTTGTGACAGATAACGAAAAAGTGAAAGCTTGGGCATAAAGCAGGGAAAAAACCAAAAGGCCAGTGTTGGCCTTTTGGTTTTTTTGCGGTCTTTGCGGTGGTATTTTGCAGAATGCCGCAATAGGATAGCGGAACATTTTCGGTTCTGCATGTCCCTCAATTTGCTATTATATTTTTGTGATAAATTGGAATAAAATCTCACAAAATAGAAAATGGGGGTACATAGTGGATGAAAAAAGTGATGTTAGCTACGGCTCTGTTTTTAGGATTGACTCCAGCTGGCGCGAACGCAGCTGATTTAGGCCACCAGACGTTGGGATCCAATGATGGCTGGGGCGCGTACTCGACCGGCACGACAGGCGGATCAAAAGCATCCTCCTCAAATGTGTATACCGTCAGCAACAGAAACCAGCTTGTCTCGGCATTAGGGAAGGAAACGAACACAACGCCAAAAATCATTTATATCAAGGGAACGATTGACATGAACGTGGATGACAATCTGAAGCCGCTTGGCCTAAATGACTATAAAGATCCGGAGTATGATTTGGACAAATATTTGAAAGCCTATGATCCTAGCACATGGGGCAAAAAAGAGCCGTCGGGCACACAAGAAGAAGCGAGAGCACGCTCGCAGAAAAACCAAAAAGCACGGGTCATGGTCGATATTCCTGCAAACACGACGATCGTCGGTTCAGGGACTAACGCTAAAGTCGTGGGAGGAAACTTCCAAATCAAGAGTGATAACGTCATTATTCGCAACATTGAATTCCAGGATGCCTATGACTATTTTCCGCAATGGGATCCGACTGACGGAAGCTCAGGGAACTGGAACTCACAATACGACAACATCACGATAAACGGCGGCACACACATCTGGATTGATCACTGTACATTTAATGACGGTTCGCGTCCGGACAGCACATCACCGAAATATTATGGAAGAAAATATCAGCACCATGACGGCCAAACGGATGCTTCCAACGGTGCTAACTATATCACGATGTCCTATAACTATTATCACGATCATGATAAAAGCTCCATTTTCGGATCAAGTGACAGCAAAACCTCCGATGACGGCAAATTAAAAATTACGCTGCATCATAACCGCTATCAAAATATTGTCCAGCGCGCGCCGAGAGTCCGCTTCGGGCAAGTGCACGTATACAACAACTATTATGAAGGAAGCACAAGCTCTTCAAGTTATCCTTTTAGCTATGCATGGGGAATCGGAAAGTCATCTAAAATCTATGCCCAAAACAATGTCATTGACGTACCGGGACTGTCAGCTGCTAAAACGATCAGCGTATTCAGCGGGGGAACGGCTTTATATGACTCCGGCACGTTGCTGAACGGCACACAGATCAACGCATCGGCTGCAAACGGGCTGAGCTCTTCTGTCGGCTGGACGCCGTCTCTGCATGGATCGATTGATGCTTCTGCTAATGTGAAATCAAATGTTATAAATCAAGCGGGTGCGGGTAAATTAAATTAAGAAAGTGAAAAACACAAAGGGTGCTAACCTTTGTGTTTTTTAATTAATTAAAATGTTTATTAACTTAGTTAAGGAGTAGAATGGAAAAGGGGATCGGAAAACAAGTATATAGGAGGAGACCTATTTATGGCTTCAGAAAAAGACGCAGGAAAACAGTCAGCAGTAAAGCTTGTTCCATTGCTTATTACTGTCGCTGTGGGACTAATCATCTGGTTTATTCCCGCTCCGTCCGGACTTGAACCTAAAGCTTGGCATTTGTTTGCGATTTTTGTCGCAACAATTATCGGCTTTATCTCCAAGCCCTTGCCAATGGGTGCAATTGCAATTTTTGCATTGGCGGTTACTGCACTAACTGGAACACTATCAATTGAGGATACATTAAGCGGATTCGGGAATAAGACCATTTGGCTTATCGTTATCGCATTCTTTATTTCCCGGGGATTTATCAAAACCGGTCTCGGTGCGAGAATTTCGTATGTATTCGTTCAGAAATTCGGAAAAAAAACCCTTGGACTTTCTTATTCACTGCTATTCAGTGATTTAATACTTTCACCTGCTATTCCAAGTAATACGGCGCGTGCAGGAGGCATTATATTTCCTATTATCAGATCATTATCCGAAACATTCGGATCAAGCCCGGCAAATGGAACAGAGAGAAAAATCGGTGCATTCTTATTAAAAACCGGTTTTCAGGGGAATCTGATCACATCTGCTATGTTCCTGACAGCGATGGCGGCGAACCCGCTGATTGCCAAGCTGGCCCATGATGTCGCAGGGGTGGACTTAACATGGACAAGCTGGGCAATTGCCGCGATTGTACCGGGACTTGTAAGCTTAATCATCACGCCGCTTGTGATTTACAAACTGTATCCGCCGGAAATCAAAGAAACACCGGATGCGGCGAAAATCGCAACAGAAAAACTGAAAGAAATGGGACCGTTCAAAAAATCGGAGCTTTCCATGGTTATCGTGTTTCTTTTGGTGCTTGTGCTGTGGATTTTTGGCGGCAGCTTCAACATCGACGCTACCACAACCGCATTGATCGGTTTGGCCGTTCTCTTATTATCACAAGTTCTGACTTGGGATGATATCAAGAAAGAACAGGGCGCTTGGGATACGCTCACTTGGTTTGCGGCGCTTGTCATGCTCGCCAACTTCTTGAATGAATTAGGCATGGTGTCTTGGTTCAGTAATGCCATGAAATCATCCGTATCAGGGTTCTCTTGGATTGTGGCATTCATCATTTTAATTGTTGTGTATTATTACTCTCACTATTTCTTTGCAAGTGCGACAGCCCACATCAGTGCGATGTATTCAGCATTTTTGGCTGTCGTCGTGGCAGCGGGCGCACCGCCGCTTTTAGCAGCGCTGAGCCTCGCGTTCATCAGCAACCTGTTCGGGTCAACGACTCACTACGGTTCTGGAGCGGCTCCGGTCTTCTTCGGAGCAGGCTACATCCCGCAAGGCAAATGGTGGTCCATCGGATTTATCCTGTCGATTGTTCATATCATCGTATGGCTTGTGATCGGCGGATTATGGTGGAAAGTACTAGGAATATGGTAGAAAGAAAAAGGCAGACGCGGTCTGCCTTTTTTTATTTTCACTCCTTCGTAAGAAAATGGATTTTGAAAAATGAGAAAATTCCCTGTGAAAAATGGTATGATCTAGGTAGAAAGGACGGCTGGTGCTGTGGTGAAAAAGCGGTTCCATTTTTCCCTGCAAACAAAAATAATGGGGCTGATTGCGGCTCTGCTGGTCTTTGTCATTGGTGTGCTGACCATTACGTTAGCCGTTCAGCATACACAGGGAGAACGGAGACAGGCAGAGCAGCTGGCGGTTCAAACGGCGAGAACCATTTCCTATATGCCGCCGGTTAAAGAGCTCATTGAGAGAAAAGACGGACATGCGGCTCAGACGCAAGAGGTCATTGAACAAATGAAAGAACAGACTGGTGCGTTTGCCATTTATGTTTTGAACGAAAAAGGAGACATTCGCAGCGCCTCTGGAAAAAGCGGATTAAAGAAACTGGAGCGCAGCAGAGAAATTTTGTTTGGCGGTTCGCATGTTTCTGAAACAAAAGCGGATGGACGAAGAGTGATCAGAGGGAGCGCGCCGATTATAAAAGAACAGAAGGGATACAGCCAAGTGATCGGCAGCGTGTCTGTTGATTTTCTGCAAACGGAGACAGAGCAAAGCATCAAAAAGCATTTGAGAAATTTGAGTGTGATTGCTGTGCTTGTACTGCTGCTCGGATTTATTGGCGCCGCCGTGCTGGCGAAAAGCATCAGAAAGGATACGCTTGGGCTTGAACCGCATGAGATCGCGGCTCTATATCGTGAGAGGAACGCAATGCTTTTCGCGATTCGAGAAGGGATTATTGCCACCAATCGTGAAGGCGTCGTCACCATGATGAACGTATCGGCGGCCGAGATGCTGAAGCTGCCCGAGCCTGTGATCCATCTTCCTATAGATGACGTCATGCCGGGAGCAGGGCTGATGTCTGTGCTTGAAAAAGGAGAAATGCTGCCGAACCAGGAGGTAAGCGTCAACGATCAAGTGTTTATTATCAATACGAAAGTGATGAATCAAGGCGGGCAGGCGTATGGGTTTGTCGTCAGCTTCAGGGAGAAAACAGAGCTGAAGAAGCTGATCGACACATTGACAGAGGTTCGCAAATATTCTGAGGATCTCAGGGCGCAGACTCATGAATTTTCAAATAAGCTTTATGCGATTTTAGGGCTGCTTGAACTTGGGGAGTATGATGAAGCCATTGATCTGATAAAAGAGGAATATGCGATACAAAATGAACAGCATGATCTTTTATTCCATAACATCCATTCGCAGCAGGTGCAGGCCATTTTGTTAGGGAAAATAAGCAAGGCATCGGAAAAGAAGGTCAAGCTGGTGATTGATGAGAACAGCTCACTCGCGCCTCTTCCTGCGCATATCGGCTTGTCCCATCTTATTACGATTATTGGCAATTTAATTGATAACGCTTTCGAAGCTGTAGCGGAGCAAAGCGTGAAGGAAGTTTTGTTTTTTATCACGGATATGGGCCATGACATTGTCATTGAAGTATCAGACACAGGGCCCGGTGTGCCGCCAGAGAAAATAGAAGCTGTGTTTGAGAGAGGCTATTCTTCAAAGGGGATGAGGAGAGGCTACGGTCTGGCCAATGTGAAAGACTCAGTGCGTGAACTGGGCGGCTGGATCGAACTGGCGAATCAAAAAACTGGCGGGGCGGTATTCACTGTGTTTATACCGAAGGAGAAACAAAGGGGGAATCCATTTGATTCACATCGCGATTGCGGAGGATGATTTTCGAGTTGCGCAAATCCATGAGAGATTGATTAAACAGCTTGATGGATTCAAGATTATCGGCAAGGCGGCTAACGCAAAAGAGACATTGGCGCTTTTGAAGGAACACAAGGCTGATTTGCTTCTGCTGGATATTTATATGCCGGACGAGCTTGGGACCGCATTGATTCCTGATATACGAAGCCGATTTCCTGAAGTGGACATTATGATTATCACAGCGGCAACAGAAACCCGTCATTTGCAGGAAGCGCTAAGGGCGGGAATTGCCCACTATTTGATCAAACCCGTAACAGCTGACAAGTTCAGGCAGGTGCTGCTTCAGTATAAAGAAAAAAGGAAGCTGCTCATGTCTCAGCCGGAGGTCAGCCAATCCATGATCGACCATATTTTTGGGAACAGTGTGAAGACAGCTTTGCCGGCAGAGAATTTGCCGACTGGCATTAATTCGATTACACTGCGAAAAATTAAGGAAGCGCTTCAGACTGCGTCAGAAGGATTGACAGCGGAGGAACTTGGGGAAAAAATGGGGGCGTCACGAACAACTGCCCGCCGTTATGCCGAGTACCTTGTGTCAAAGGAAGAAGCAAGAGCCGAGCTTGAATACGGGATTATCGGCAGGCCGGAGAGAAAATATTATTTGGCGGCGGATTAGATATGAAAAAATCTATAATCCTATTGATTATTCTATTGATCTTTATGCAGGGTGATATCAGGCAGGCGGCTGCGCCGCGCCTGCCGGACGGGCCGATAGAAATTGTCGTCCCTGCCGAACCTTCTGGCGGCTGGGATGTCACAGCGCAGGCGATCCAATCAGTTTTGAGGCAGAAGCAGATCGTGAAGGGTGATGTTCATATTGTCTATAAATCCGGCGGCGGGGGAGAGAAAGGCTGGAAATATGTCAACAAAAGCAGCAAACAAACCATCAGCATGACGTCCAGCCTAATATTGAGCAATGATCTTCTCGGGCAAAGCAAATTAAAAATGGCCGATTTTACGCCGCTCGCCATTCTCTCCAAGGAATGGCAGACGGTTGCATTGCCAAAAGGATCAGCGTTAACAAATGGCAAGGATGTGCTGAATGAGATCAACATGCATCCCGGCAAGGTGAGAATCGGCTTTGCCCCGGGGTTTGGCAATGATGATCAGCTCTCGTTCGTCAGAGCGGCAGATATGTACGGCATTGACCCGTTTGACATTCAATTCTCACAGTATGACAGCAGCGAACAGCTCATTCAGGCGCTGATCAGACATGAGATAGAAGCGGCCTCCATGACACTTTCTGAAGCGAAACCATATGAACGAAACGGCGATATCACGTTAGCCGCTGTAACATCTGATAAAAGACTTCCCGGTTTTCCAAATGTACCGACGTGGAAGGAGCAGGGAATCCCGTTTGTTTTTTCTCATTGGAGAGGGATTTTGGGCCCGAAAAATATGTCTGAGGAAGAGATTTCTTACTGGGATCAAGCGCTAAAGAAGGTCACCTCTTCACCTGAATGGAAGCGGAAAATAAACGAACAGGACTGGGAAAGCTTTTATTTAAACAGCAGGGAAACGAAACGGTTTTTAGAAGAGCAATCTGCTTTTTATCAAAGCATCATGACAGGAAATTAAGATCCCGGCATCCCGGGATTTTTTTCATGCCGAAAATTGATCAAAAAGAACAAAACGGTTTTAAAAAATTAAAAATACAAAAAAACCAAATTATTTACTTGCGGTTGGTTTTCCCATACGATGGCAAAAAGGCAAGACAAAAAGGGGAGTAAGGGAGAAAAAAATGTAAGCGGATTCATTTAAGGGGGAATGGATGTGTTAGCAATCTTAGGCTTTCTCATGATGCTTGTGTTTATGGCATTGATCATGACAAAACGGCTTTCTGTTTTAACAGCATTAGTTTTGACGCCGATTGTGTTTGCGCTTATCGCCGGATTTGGATTTACTGAAGTTGGGGACATGATGATTTCCGGGATTCAGCAAGTCGCGCCGACTGCGGTCATGATTATGTTTGCGATCTTATATTTTGGAATTATGATTGATACAGGCCTGTTTGATCCAATGGTTGGCAAAATTTTAAGCATGGTCAAAGGAGACCCTTTAAAAATTGTTGTCGGGACAGCGGTTCTTACAATGCTCGTCGCCTTGGACGGAGATGGCTCGACAACGTACATGATTACGACAAGCGCCATGCTTCCGCTCTATTTGCTGCTAGGCATCCGGCCAATTATCTTGGCAGGAATCGCGGGAGTCGGCATGGGAATCATGAACACGATTCCATGGGGAGGTGCGACGCCGAGGGCGGCGAGTGCGCTGGGGGTTGATCCAGCTGAGCTTACAGGGCCGATGATTCCTGTCATTGCAAGCGGGATGCTTTGTATGGTGGCAGTTGCGTATGTGCTTGGAAAAGCGGAACGAAAGCGCCTTGGTGTGATTGAACTGAAACAGCCAGCCAATGCCAATGAACCGGCTGCTGCGGTTGAAGATGAGTGGAAGCGGCCGAAGCTTTGGTGGTTCAATTTATTGTTAACGCTTTCTTTAATAGGATGTTTAGTATCGGGTAAAGTCAGTTTAACCGTACTGTTTGTCATTGCGTTTTGTATTGCGCTGATTGTGAATTATCCCAATCTCGAGCATCAGAGACAGCGCATCGCGGCGCATTCCAGCAACGTGCTGGCTATCGGTTCAATGATTTTTGCCGCGGGGGTGTTCACGGGGATTTTGACAGGCACGAAAATGGTTGATGAAATGGCGATCTCGCTCGTGTCCATGATACCGGAACAAATGGGCGGATTGATCCCGGCGATTGTTGCCTTAACAAGCGGCATTTTCACATTCTTGATGCCGAATGACGCGTATTTCTACGGGGTGCTGCCGATTTTATCAGAAACAGCTGTCGCATACGGTGTGGATAAAGTGGAAATTGCCAGAGCCTCTATTATCGGCCAGCCGATTCATATGCTGAGTCCGCTTGTGCCATCCACTCATTTGCTTGTCGGACTCGTCGGAGTTTCTATTGATGACCATCAAAAATTCGCATTGAAATGGGCGGTTCTCGCAGTGATCGTCATGACGGCTATCGCTCTATTGATCGGTGCGATCTCTATTTCCGTATGATAATTCAGGCGTAATGACACACACTAACGGCATACAACATTCCGGAGGTGTCATTATGAGTGATCCTTATATGCCGCTGACTTCAATCAGAAGCGGAACGGGGTTCGAAGCGGCAAAAGGGGTGCACGGCCTGACTGTGCAAATTGCGAATGTCTATTTTATTCAGATGCCTTCTGAACCTCACTCATTTGTTTTAATTGATGCCGGCATGCCTCAATCAGCCGGCATGATTGTCAATGAAGCCAAACAAAGATTCGGTGAAGGGTTTCAGCTGAAGGCGATTATCTTCACACACGGGCACTTTGACCATATTGGGGCAATCGAAGAGATCCTTGAACATTGGGATGTACCTGTTTATGTCCATTCTCGGGAAATGCCCTATGTAACAGGTAAAGAGGATTATCCTCCGGCTCGTCCTGACAGCAAGAGCGGGCTGGTCGCCAAGCTGTCGCCGCTGTTTCCGCGGCACTCCATCGATATTTCCTCACATGTCCAGGCACTGCCGGAAGACGGTTCAGTTCCTTTTCTTGACGAGTGGATGTGGATCGCGACACCAGGACACACGCCGGGCCATATTTCGTTATTCCGCGATGACGGCCGCGTGCTTGTGGCAGGTGATGCTGTTATTACAGTGGAACAGGAGAAAATGGCTGACGTCTTGATACAAAAACAGGAGCTTCACGGGCCGCCGGCTTATTTCACGCCTGACACAGAGACGGCCGCGGAGTCCATTCTAAAGCTGGCCGGTCTTGAACCGGAAGCGTTATTGACAGGGCACGGCATACCGATGACCGGCAAAAACTTTCGAAGTGACTTAACTGAATTGGCAAATCGGTTATCGTCTATTTGACACCCGCACCACGCGGGTGTTTTTTATTGTTTTCCAGGAAGTTGCAGAAAAATCATTTGTCTTGCCGCTTAAAAACGATACAATGAAAAGCATGAAGTGATGTGAAGGGGAGAGTTTGTTGGAAGAAAAAGAAATACTCTGGAACGAAGCGAAAGCGTTTATTGCCGCATGCTATCAGGAATTGGGAAAGGAGGAGGAAGTGAAAGACCGTCTCGAGGACATTAAAAGTGAAATTGACCTGACCGGAAGCTATGTACATACGAAGGAAGAGCTGGAGCACGGAGCGAAAATGGCTTGGAGAAACAGCAACCGCTGCATCGGCAGATTGTTCTGGAATTCGCTGAATGTTATCGACAGACGAGACGTCCGGACGAAGGAGGAAGTGCGTGACGCCCTCTTTCACCATATTGAAACCGCCACCAATAACGGGAAAATCAGACCGACCATTACGATTTTCCCTCCGGAAGAGAAGGGTGAAAAGCAAGTCGAGATCTGGAATCATCAGCTGATCCGGTACGCTGGATATGAGTCAGACGGAGAAAGAATCGGCGACCCGGCTTCCTGTTCCCTGACAGCAGCCTGCGAAGAGCTCGGCTGGCGGGGAGAGCGAACGGATTTTGACCTGCTGCCGCTCATTTTTCGCATGAAAGGGGACGAACAGCCTGTCTGGTATGAGCTGCCGCGTTCACTTGTGATCGAGGTTCCAATCACACATCCCGACATCGAGGCGTTTTCTGATTTGGAGCTGAAGTGGTACGGCGTGCCTATTATTTCTGATATGAAGCTTGAGGTCGGGGGCATTCATTATAATGCCGCGCCATTTAACGGCTGGTATATGGGCACGGAGATCGGAGCGAGAAACCTCGCAGATGAAAAGCGGTACGACAAGCTGAAAAAAGTAGCGTCCGTGATCGGCATCGCCGCTGATTACAATACGGATTTATGGAAGGATCAAGCGCTAGTTGAATTGAATAAAGCAGTGCTGCACTCGTATAAAAAGCAGGGTGTCAGCATCGTTGACCATCATACAGCGGCAAGCCAGTTTAAACGGTTTGAAGAACAGGAGGAAGAAGCGGGCAGAAAGCTGACGGGGGACTGGACGTGGCTGATTCCGCCAATTTCACCCGCTGCCACTCATATCTTCCACCGATCCTATGATAACTCAATCGTTAAGCCGAATTACTTTTATCAAGATAAGCCTTATGAGTAAACAATAGAAAATCGATGATGGCCTTCAAGGCTGCGGGATTCAGTCACAGAGATGTCGGTAACCTTTGAGAAAGGGCTTCCGTTCTTTACAGCCTCAACAAACGATTGCAGGGCGTTTTCCGGACCCTCTGCCAAAATCTCGACACGCCCGTCATCACGGTTTTTGACCCAGCCGGCCAGTTTTCGCTTATCAGCTTCCATTTGAACAAAATAGCGAAAGCCCACACCTTGAACCCGGCCGTTTACAATGATTCGGTATTGAAGCATGTAAAAACCACCTTTTCTTTTTATGATAATCAATCATTTTACAACCTGTAAAGGGGATGTGTTTGTATGAAACCAGAGTGCTATTCAGTTCTTTCTCTTAATCTGGGAAAACCGCAGACGCTTGAATATGACGGAAAGAAAATCGAAACCGGCATCATGAAGCGGCCGGCTGAATCAGCCGTCATGCTGTATCGGGAGAATTTTGAAGGAGACGGACAGGCGGACCTCGTCAACCACGGCGGACCTGATAAGGCTGTCTGTGTCTACCCGGCGGAGCATTATCCGTTTTGGGAAGAGTTCCTCTCAAGACCGCTGTCAAATGCCGCATTTGGAGAAAATTTGACGGTCGCGGGCCTGACTGAGGAGAATGTTTGCATCGGGGATGTGTTCAGGCTTGATGAAGCTGTTGTTCAGGTCAGCCAGCCGCGCCAGCCGTGTGTAAAGCTGGCGAAAAAGTTTGGTGTAAAAGAAATGGTGCTGAAGGTCCAGCAAACCGGCTATACAGGGTTTTATTTTCGCGTGCTGGAGGAGGGCAGGGTGTCTCCCGGCGCGAACCTTGAATTGCTGTCCAGAGGAGAGAAGGGCATATCCGTCCAGTTCGCCAACCGCATCAACTACCATGATGCAAAAAATCTCACCGCCATAGAACTGATTTTAAGTGAGGCTGCACTATCGGAAAGCTGGAGAGCGTCCTTTATGAAAAAAAAGGACAGGCTGCTGCCGGTTGAATAGAAAAAAGCCGCGCATATCAACGTGCGCGGCTTTGCCATATTTAAGATTGTTTTTTCTTTGATTCAAGCAGGTTGGCAAGAAAATAGGTTTTATAGCTTTGAAGCTTTCTTCCTTCATGGTGCGTGATCCCCTGCTTTTTTAGTTCTGCCACATACCAGCCTTTACTGCCGTAATGCATGTCAGAAAACTCCTTTCCCTATCTGATTTCGAAACGATTGGCATTGTAACATCTATAAAAAGATGCTGAAAAGAGATGCGGGGAAAACTGAGCCTTTCGAACTAGATGTACGAATGTTCTTCTGTATGTATATGCGGAGCAAAAGCCGAATATGATTTAATGGCCGGTTAGTTTGATCATGACAACGCCAAATGTCATAATGGCGAAAACAATGCCGATATATGTGAGCATCCCGTTTTTTTTCTTAACGCCGTAAACGGTTATAATGATGCCTTCAATGAAAAAAATGATGCCGAAAATAATAAACCACATGCAGATAAAGGCTCCTTTCACAGACATAATAGTAGTGTAGCATATCTGAAAGAGCCGGGCTGTGACAATATCAAGAAAGCCGGGCGCATATCGCCCGGCTCATGTTTTATTGTTTATCAACCAATTTGACCAGAAGCTGTGCCAAATGTTCTTTCTCATCTTCGTCTGCAACGCTCCAAAGCTCTTGCAGCAGCATTTCTTCACCGTTTTGCGGCTCTTCATGCTTTGCGAGGTAGTCTCCCAAGATCGCAGCGCTTTTTACAAGCTTGCCGTCATCCAATCCCAGCTTTTTGCCTCGGTTGACTTGTTTTTTCAGGTAGCCTTTAAATTCATCAAAGTCTTTTAAAATGTCTTCTTTTATTGTGCCATGCATCGCGTTCATTTCGTTTTCAATTTGGATTTTTTCTTGATCTCTGTTCATTGCAAGACCTCCTCGTGCAGAATAATGATGTTTTACCTGCTATTGGAGGAGGTTAAACCTGCCGGAAGCCCGGAATGTGTTTTACAGTTTCGTCAGGATAATCGGTTCATCTTTTGTGATGACGATCGTGTGTTCAACTTGGGCAACCATGCTTTTATCCGGCGTCTTGAACGTCCAGCCGTCTCCAGCTTCAACAATCGTTTCTGCTTTCGTTGAAATAAACGGTTCAAGCGCGATGACTGTGCCATTTTTGAACAGCGCATTATCAAACGGATCATAATAGTTCATGATGTGGTTCGGCGCTTCATGCAGGCTTCGGCCGATTCCGTGGCCGGTCAGGGTTTTGATGACGGTAAAGCCTTGAGAGCGTGCTTCATGATAAACGGCTCTTCCGATCTGGTTTTGGCGCTTGCCCGCTTTTGCCTGCTGAAGCCCCTTTTGAAAAGCGTCTTCCGCGCATTGGCAAAGCTTATGAAGGCGTTCTTCTCCTTCACCGAGCACAAATGAGATGCCTGTGTCGGAATAGAACCCGCCAAATTCAGCGGAGATGTCGATGTTGACAAGGTCCCCTGCTTTTAAAATCTTGGAAGTGCTCGGTATGCCGTGAGCCACTTCATCATTTACGCTGATGCATGTCACACCTGGAAAATCGTATTCCTTCTCAGGAGCTGAAACGGCGCCATGCTCATCAAGCACAGCTTTTCCGATAAGGTCAAGGTCTTTTGTGCTCATGCCGGGCTCTGCCTTCCGCTTCATTTCTTCACGCGCAAGCGCGACGATTCTTCCGATTTTTTTCAGGCCTTCTAATTCTTGATCGTTTGTTACAATCATCTGTCATTCCCGCTTTCTTTTTAAATAATCTAGATTAAGCTTACCACAACTGTCTTAAAAATAGGAAACACACGGACCTGGGAAAAAAGAAATACCCCCGGGAAAATTGGTATAGATCACTAGATATCTTATATGGTATATTTGAAAAAAAAGGGTATGAGGGGGATGGGTATGCTTTCATTTTTACAAAAACTCGGGAAGTCATTTATGCTCCCGATTGCGGTTCTGCCTGCGGTTGGAATTATCCTTGCGCTTGGCAGAGAGGATGTATTTAATATCCCGTTTGTCTATCAGGCGGGGACGGCGGTTTTTGATCATCTGCCGCTTATTTTTGCGATCGGTATTGCCATCGGCATTTCAAAAGACAGCAATGGGGCAGCGGGTTTATCAGGGGCGATATCGTATCTGATGCTTGACGCGGCAACAAAGACAATTGATAAAACAAATAACATGGCGGTGTTTGGGGGAATTATTGCCGGTTTAATTGCCGGTTACACCTATAACCGCTTCAAGGATACCAAGCTGCCTGAATATCTCGGGTTCTTCAGTGGCAGACGGCTTGTGCCGATTTTAACAGCCATTATTACGATCATTTTAGCGGGCATATTCGGAGTGGTCTGGCCGCCGATTCAATCGTGTATCAACTCGTTTGGAGAGTGGATGCTCGGGCTCGGCGGCATCGGGGCAGGCATATTCGGCCTATTCAACAGGCTGTTAATTCCGCTTGGCCTTCACCATGTGCTGAACAATATTTTCTGGTTCCAATTCGGAGAATATAACGGAGTGACAGGGGATTTGGCGCGCTTTTTCGCGAAAGATCCGACTGCGGGCACATATATGACCGGATTTTTCCCAATCATGATGTTCGGTCTTCCGGCGGCGTGTCTGGCTATGGTTGTGACTGCGAAGCCGTCTAAACGGAAAGCGACGGCTGGAATGATGATTGGATTTGCTTTAACGGCGTTTATCACAGGGATTACGGAGCCGATTGAGTTTGCATTTATGTTTTTATCTCCGCTTTTATACGCTGTTCACGCGGTCTTAACCGGGTTATCTTTATTTATCGTCAACTGGCTCGGCATCCGCTCAGGCTTCTCTTTTTCAGCCGGAGCTATCGATTATGTGCTCAGCTATGGAATCGCGGAAAAACCGCTGCTTCTGCTTTTGGTAGGTATATGCTATGCGGCAGTATACTTTATCGTGTTTTATGTACTGATTAAGGCTTTGAATTTAAAAACGCCTGGACGGGAAGACGATGATGTGGATGAAGTGCTGGATGAAAATACTGTTCAGGATGTAAATGAAAACATCATGCTGAAAGGGCTCGGCGGAAAAGAAAACCTTCAAACCATTGATCATTGCGCCACAAGGCTGCGACTGACTGTGAAGGATACCGCTTTGGTGGATGAAGCGCTGCTAAAGAAAGCAGGCGCAAAAGGGGTTGTCAAATCGGGCGGGCAATCGGTTCAAGTCATTATTGGCCCGAATGTGGAATTTGCAGCTGAGGAATTGAGGGCTGCTGTCAAATAAAAAAGCGGAGAGGGCAACCTCTCCGCTTTTTCTTATTTATCTTCGTTATCCTTTGACGTTTCGGAAGAATCTTCGTCATGTTTTGTGTAATCATAATCAGAAGGATTCACCTTCTTAAAACCTTTCGGCTCGTAGAACCGCAGCAGGTCTCCGTTTATGATTTTATCGGACATTTCAAGTTCCTTCTTGACGAGTGAGTCTTCTGACTTGTCTACTTCGGATTCATCGAGTTCTTTTCCGGTTTTCGTGTCGTAATACTTACCGGATATTTTCGTGTACTTCGGTGAAATAAAGTCTCCGTTTCGGAACGGAATCACTTCACGGTGTTCTTTCGATAAAATATCAGAACCGGACATCAGATAGTCCTTCGTATCCACTCCGAGCAGATGCAGAATGGTAGGAGCCACATCAACGTCTCCGGCATATTTATGAACTTTCTCGCCCTTCACGCCGGCAGCGTGGATAAAGAGCGGCACCCGTTGAAGCTGGGCGTTGTCGTAATCAGTGATTTCATCCTTGCCAAGCACTTTCGCCATCGCTTTATTGTGGTTTTCAGAGATGCCGTAGTGGTCTCCGTACATTACAATAATCGATTTATCATATAACCCGTCTTTTTTCAGATCATTGAAGAATTGTTCAATGGACTGATCAAGGTAATGGGCTGACTGGAAATAGTTATCGACGACAGAGTCACCAAAGTCTCCAGCCGGGAAGTCTGTATCCCCCTCATCCATTCCGAATGGGAAGTGGTTGGAAAGGGTAATGAACTTCGTATAGAACGGCTGCGGCAGGCTTTCCAGCAGCGGCATTGATTCTTTGAAGAACGGTTTGTCTTTCATGCCGTAGTTTTTCGTGTTTTCTTCGTTCATGTCATAGTAGGCAGAATCAAAGAATTTATCAATGCCTTCCGCTTTGTACATTTCGTTACGGTTCCAGAACGTCTGCGTGTTCCCGTGGAAAGTAGCAGATGTGTAATTCTTAGACTTCAGAATCGCCGGAACGGATTGCAGCGTGTTTTGCGCTTTGTTTACGAAAACTGAACCTTGAGCCAGCGGGTACAGAGAGTTTTCCATCATAAATTCAGCATCAGATGTTTTACCTTGTCCCGTTTGGTGGAAAAAGTTATCAAAGTAGAACGTTTCGTTATCATGTGCCAGTTTATTTAAGAACGGTGTCACTTCTTTGCCGTCAATTTTATAGTCGATGATAAATGACTGTAAAGATTCAAGTGAAACGTAAATGACGTTTTTTCCTTCCGCTTTGCCGAAATACACGTTATTCGGCACATCGTAATTGGCTTTCATGTAGTTTTCTACTTCCGTCACGTCGCTGGAATCGGCAAGCGCGCGCTGGCTGTTGGACTTGATATTCTGTACAGCGTCATAAATCGTGAAATTGTATGTTCCCAAGTATTTCACAAGATAGTTCCGGTCGAATGATCTTGTCAGCAATTCAGGACGGTCTGATTCCGCAACTGCCAGGTTGATCAAGAACACAAGAATTGAAGACGCAAAAATAATTCGGAACGATTTTTTGCTTGACGTTTCGGCAGGCTTGTTTACTTTGATCGCCAAGATGATCAGGATGATCGTATCGATAAAGTAAAAGGCGTCAGTCGGTCTCATCAGCGAAAATGCGCTGTCTCCGAGTTGGCCGCCGTTTGTTTTAGCCTGCATAATGACCGGAATTGTAATAAAATCATTGAAAAATCTGTAGTACACAATGTTGGCGTACAGTAAAAAAGACATTAAAAAATGAATCACTATAATGGCTGTCTGCTGTAATTTTTTCTTGAACAAGAGTCCAAAGCCAAGAAAGAACAAGCTTGAGCTAAGAGGATTCACAAAAAGCAATATTTTTTGTATCGTGTTGTCTATTCCTAAGTTGAAGTTCAGGACATAACCGACATACGTTTTGATCCATAACAGGACGACCGCGATTAAGAAGAAGGCCAGTCCTCTTTCTTTTATAAATGTTTTCATTGTTACACTCCTTTTTTCCGATCCAGTTCGAGCGAAACGATAGAAAAAACGAACGTATCCAATATAACACGAATCAGCAGATTAGAAAAGTGAAAATCGTATGATGGAGAAAGTGGCGAAAAACGCCGTCGAATCAACGTTTCGCTTTGATATTACCAAATGTAAAACAAGGTATCTTTCTAGAAATAAAGGAATAAAATGGTACATTGAGAATTGTATGATAAAATATAAGGTATAGATAAAAAGAGGTGAAATGATGGATTTTTCCCATATTGTGTCTGAAGATAAAATTAAGCGCGCCATCAAAGACGGGGACTTTCAAAACCTCCCGGGAATGGGGAAGCCGCTGCCGAAGGATGACGCGGCACACTTGCCGGAATCGCTGCGCATGGGCTATCGTATTTTGAAAAACGCGGGAATGGCAGAGGACGAGGGCGCGCTCAAAAAAGAGCTTATGACCATCGACCATTTAATTGAAAAGTGCTATGACGAAAAAGAACGCGAGCAATTAATCAGAAAAAAATCTGAAAAGCAATTGCTGCTTGATAAGCTTGTCGACAAAAAAGGCATGTTTTCAAAGCCAGCATCCGCTTTTTATAAGAATAAAGTATATGACCGGCTTGGACGAAACAGACCTTCTTCCAGCTGATTTGTCTTGTCTGCAGGATGGCGATTGATAAAAGCCATCCTTTTTATGTTCCAAGTTCTATGTCAAAAGGTTTATGTTTTTCCATCTATGGGAAATGATTCATAAACGAAAAAAGGGTGATGGGATGGAACGACTATTAGTATGGATAGAGCATATATCTGATTGGCTGTGGGGTCCGCCGCTAATCATCCTGCTGACGGGGACGGGCTTGTATTTCACTATTTTGCTGAAAGGTTTTCAATTTCGCTATCCTTTATACATTTTCAAACAGACAATCGGCAGTGTAGGAAAAAAGCCGAAGGGAGAAGGCACAGTCACACCGCTTCAGGCATTGACCTCAGCCCTCAGTTCAACGATCGGTGCAGCGAACATTGTCGGTGTGCCCGCCGCTATTATGTTTGGGGGGCCAGGAGCGGTTTTTTGGATGTGGCTTATTGCCTTATTTGCCATGGCGATTAAGTTTTCTGAAAGTGTTCTTGCTGTTCATTACAGAGAAAAAAATGAGCAGGGTGAATACGTCGGGGGACCGATGTATTACATAACAAAAGGGCTGCGCATGAAATGGCTCGGCGTATTCTTCTCTGTTGCGCTGATTGTGGAGCTGATTCCCAGCATTATGGTTCAGGGAAATTCGGTTTCAGTCTCGCTTGCCGAGACGTTTTCTTTCAATAAAATATACGCAGGAATCGGAATTGCATTTTTGATTGGGTTAGTGGTGATAGGAGGGGTAAAGCGGATCGGAAAAGTAACAGAGTTTGTCGTGCCTCTTATGGCAGGGGCATACGCAGGTGCCGGTCTCCTGATTGTTCTCATGAATCTATCATCAGTGCCGGCGTTTTTCTCTCTCGTCTTTTCAAATGCGTTTACCTCTTCTTCAGCAGTTGGAGGGTTCGCAGGTGCTGCGTTGGCGGAAACCGTTCGCTGGGGATTTGCCCGCGGGCTGTATTCTAATGAAGCCGGAATGGGAACAGCCTCGATTGCACATGCGGCAGCAATGACTGATCATCCTGTGCGGCAAGGGTTTTGGTCTGTGATCGGCATTGTCATTGACACCTTGATCATCTGCACGACCACCGCTTTTGTCGTTCTTGCATCTGGTGTCTGGACAGGGAAGAACGCCTCAATTGACCCGGCAGCACTGACGACGGCTGCATTTCAGCATTATTTCGGTTCTGGCGGAGGGTACTTCGTTTCGGTTTCCCTAGTCTTCTTTGTCGTATCAACCATTATGGTTGTCATTTTTTACGGTGTAAAGCAAGCTGAATTTCTGTTCGGGCGGCTGGCAGGACACGTGATTAAATTCGTTTATTTAGCGGCTATTATCATAGGTGCCGCAGGCGGAGCAAAAGCCATTTGGGGCTTTTTGGACTTAGCATTGGCTTTTATTCTCGTTCCAAATGTGATTGCGCTGTTGTTATTGAGCAGAAAGGTAAAAGCGCTGTACACCGAATTCTTTACATCTGAACAGTACTACCTGAAAGATATAAGAAAAACAAAACAGAATCCTGTTTATCAAACAAAAGAAGCTAAAAATTCCTAGTGCTTTGCTTTGGCGCTGAACAACGCTTTGCTTTTTATGATCAAATAAATGAGTAAAGGCAGCAAAATAGAAATCACTTCATTAATGATTGGTTTGATTCTGTTAAAGTCGAAGCTGATTTGTATGTAAGAAGAACCAAAAGCTGCCGGTTGGTGTATACATGGCTTTCGGGTCGTTTTTAGAGCGATAGGCTGTACCACGATACTTCACTATAATGACGGAAATCCAAAAGGCCGTGATGATCAGGCCTGAACGATCCAAGATACAATCATTACCATGGAGCAGACACAATTTCCGCATCAGTACTGTCCCAATAACAAGAGCGCCGAGGATGCTGACCGTCTGACCAACGGTTTTCGGCAGGCGCACTTCCTCTTCACGGAGAGCCTCAGCTGTATGGCGGGGAAAGAAATCGGCTAGCGGGCAGACGCCGCGCTGAACATTATACCCTGAGGCTTTCAGTGAAGCCCTCTCTCGATCCTTTGATGGTCGATTCTGTTATTAACTTTTCAAAGTTTCTTCATAAACAATAAATCCGCACAGCCCATTTCCAAAGTCAAATTGTCTAAATACGATGTTTGAGCAACCTTCTGTAAGCTGGGTCAGATTATCGAGGTTTTCCTTCAAATTGGGAGAGATCGGTCTGTCCTGATTGTCTTCAAGCTCTTTGATGAGCTGAAGCGCTTTGTCGCGTTTATTCATAGAGGCTCACCCTGCTTTTTAATGTCATATTCAATAAGTGCTTGTGACTTTTAGGGTAACCTTGTCTGTTTCATATAATCCAGACTAGGATGAAAGCGCTATAAAAAAGTGTTGACTGCCTGTATATACAGGAATACAATATGATTATAAGTTGTATATACAAGTTATAAAAACGGATACGGAGGGGTTGGCATGGGGGAACTGAACAAATCGGCACGTCAGATTGTCGAAGCAGTCGGCGGTGCAGAAAATATTGCAGCGGCAACTCATTGTGTTACACGTTTGCGTTTTGCTTTAATAGATGAAAGCAAGGTTGACCAAGAGATGCTTGATCAAATTGATGTGGTAAAGGGATCATTCTCGACAAACGGACAGTTTCAGGTCGTAATCGGCCAGGGAACTGTCAATAAAGTATATGCTGAACTGGTTAAGGAAACGGGGATTGGCGAGTCAACAAAGGATGAAGTGAAGAAGGCCTCAGAAAAAAATATGAATCCTTTGCAGCGTGCTGTGAAAGCGCTTGCAGATATTTTTATTCCAATATTGCCTGCGATTGTCACGGCGGGTCTTTTAATGGGGATCAATAACATTTTAACGGCGGAAGGCATTTTCTTCAGTACAAAATCGATTGTGCAGGTTTATCCGCAGTGGGCGGATCTTGCTAATATGATTAACCTGATTGCAGGCACGGCCTTTACGTTTTTGCCTGCGTTAATCGGATGGTCTGCCGTCAAGCGGTTCGGCGGCAATCCGCTTCTCGGCATTGTGCTCGGAGTTATGCTCGTGCATCCTGATTTGCTGAATGCGTGGGGATATGGAGCGGCAGAACAAAGCGGAGAGATCCCGGTATGGAATCTATTCGGCCTAGAGGTGCAGAAAGTCGGCTATCAGGGCCAGGTGCTCCCAATTTTGCTTGCTTCTTATATGCTGGCGAAGATTGAGGTATTTTTAACAAAACGCACACCTGAGGGCATACAGCTGCTCGTTGTCGCACCAATTACGCTTCTCTTAACAGGATTTGCCTCTTTTATCATTATCGGCCCGATTACATTTGCGATCGGTAATGTACTGACTTCAGGGCTTATCTCGGTGTTCGGTTCTTTTGCCGCACTGGGCGGTCTGTTATATGGCGGTTTCTACTCAGCGCTCGTGATTACCGGTATGCATCACACGTTTCTTGCAGTCGACCTGCAGCTCATCGGATCAAAGCTCGGCGGCACCTTTTTATGGCCGATGCTGGCGCTTTCTAATATCGCACAAGGTTCGGCGGCTCTGGCCATGATGTTTATCGTGAAGGATGAGAAACAAAAAGGCCTCTCCCTCACATCAGGGATTTCTGCTTATCTTGGCATTACAGAGCCTGCCATCTTTGGGGTGAATCTGCGATACAGATTCCCGTTTATCATTGCAATGGTCAGCTCTGGCCTGGCCGGAATGTATATTTCTTCTCAAGGTGTGCTGGCAAGCTCCGTCGGTGTCGGCGGCGTGCCGGGGATTTTCTCAATCATGAGCCAGTACTGGGGCGCGTTTGCAATCGGGATGGCTATTGTATTGATCGTGCCGTTTGCCGGAACATACGCGTATGCGAGATTCAAACATAAATAACAAATGGGGAGCGGGACGTGTTGAACGTTCCCTTTTCCCGTTTTCAATTTAAATATGGTGGTGGAAACAGATGAAAACAGAACAAACGCCATGGTGGAAAAAAGCTGTGGTTTATCAAATTTATCCGAAAAGCTTTAACGATACGACGGGAAACGGTGTCGGCGATTTGAACGGCATTATTGAAAAGCTGGATTACTTAAAAACACTTCAAGTGGATGTGCTTTGGCTGACACCGATTTATGATTCTCCTCAGCATGATAATGGGTACGATATTCGTGATTATTACTCGATTTATCCTGAATATGGAACGATGGAGGATTTTGAGCGGCTAGTGTCCGAAGCGCATAAAAGAGACTTGAAAGTCGTCATGGATCTTGTTGTCAATCATACGTCAACAGAGCACAAATGGTTTCGCGAGGCGATCTCTTCCATAGACAGCCCGTATCGTGATTTTTATATATGGAAAGACCCGCAGGAAAACGGTTCTCTTCCGACGAACTGGGAATCGAAATTCGGGGGATCGGCATGGGAACTTGATGAAGCGTCGGGCCAATACTATTTGCATCTGTTTGACGTGACACAGGCTGATTTGAATTGGGAAAATGAAGAGGTCAGAAAGCATGTCTATGACATGATGCATTTTTGGTTTGAAAAGGGAATAGACGGCTTCAGGCTTGATGTCATCAACCTGATTTCTAAAGATCAGCGCTTTCCGAATGCGGAGGACGGCGGCGACGGCCGCTCTTTTTACACTGATGGGCCGCGGGTGCACGAATTTCTGCATGAAATGAACGAAAAGGTGTTTTCGCATTACGACAGCATGACGGTCGGTGAGATGTCTTCAACAACCGTAGACCACTGCATCCGGTATACGAATCCTGACAATAAAGAACTTGATATGACATTCAGCTTCCATCATCTCAAGGTTGACTATCCCAACGGCGAAAAATGGGCCTTGGCGCCGTTTGACTTTTTGAAGCTGAAGGAGATCCTATCCGACTGGCAAACGGGGATGCACGCAGGAGGGGGATGGAACGCTCTGTTCTGGTGCAATCATGATCAGCCGCGCGTTGTATCAAGATATGGAGATGATGGCGCATATAGGGTGAAATCGGCGAAAATGCTTGCTACGGCCATTCATATGATGCAGGGCACGCCTTATATTTATCAGGGCGAGGAGCTGGGAATGACGAATCCGAAGTTTAATGACATCAGCTCCTATCGGGATGTCGAATCGCTGAACATGTATCACGCCTTTAAGGAAAAAGGAATGGCTGATCAAGAGATCACAGCCATTTTACAGGCGAAATCCCGTGACAATTCCAGAACCCCTGTTCAGTGGGATGCTACGGAGAATGGCGGTTTTACAACGGGCACCCCATGGATACCGGTCGCCGGCAACTATCGGGAAATCAATGCCGAAGCGGCGCTGAGGGATCAAAATTCGGTGTTTTACCATTATCAAAAATTGATTCAGATTCGCAAAATGTATGACATTGTGACAGAGGGAACGTATGAGATAATCGCAAAGGATGACCCGAACATTTTTGCGTATCTCAGACACGGCAGCAATGAAAAGCTGCTCGTGATCAATAATTTTTACGGGACAGAGGCGGCCTTTACACTGCCGGACTCTTTAGCGCCTGACGAATGGAAGGCAGAGGTGCTGTTGACGAACGATGAAGCAAGGGAAGGGCTTCAGAACATGACGCTCCGCCCGTATGAGTCCATTGTTTATCGTTTAACAAAACCGTGTTAAACTAAGCTGGGTGGTCCATAATGAAGGTGAATAAATTCATCACAATTTATAAAGACATCGCACAGCAAATTGAAGGCGGCCGATGGAAAGCGGAGGAGATTCTTCCGTCTGAACATGAGTTGACCGCACAGTACGGTACATCAAGAGAAACGGTCCGAAAGGCGCTTCATATGCTCGCGCAAAACGGTTATATCCAGAAAATCAGGGGAAAAGGCTCCGTCGTGCTCAACCGTGAAAAAATGCAGTTTCCCGTTTCGGGCCTTGTCAGCTTCAAGGAGCTCGCGCAAACGCTTGGCAAAGAAACGAAAACAACTGTACACAAATTCGGGCTGGCGCCTCCGTCAGAGCTGATCCAAAAACAGCTCCGGGCCAATCTGGATGACGACATCTGGGAAGTCATCAGGTCTAGAAAGATTGACGGGGAACATGTGATTTTGGACAAGGATTACTTTTTCAGAAAGCATGTCCCTCACCTGACGAAAGAAATTTGTGAAAACTCCATATATGAGTATATAGAAGGAGAGCTCGGTCTTTCGATCAGTTACGCCCAAAAAGAAATTGTCGCCGAGCCGTGTACGGACGAGGACAGAGAGCTGCTCGATTTACGCGGCTATGACCATTTGGTCGTGGTGAGAAACTACGTCTTTTTGGAGGATACCAGTTTGTTTCAATATACGGAAAGCAGACACCGTCTCGACAAATTCCGATTTGTTGATTTTGCGCGGCGGGGGAAATGAGAGAGGCGCCTGCCTGCGGCAGCGCGCTTTTTTGTTTGGTATCAAAATTGATACTATCCAACAAAAATGTGCGTACTTTTACTTTTTATCATAATGGCTACAATAGAGATGAGAGTAACCTAAAGGAGAGGTGTTTTACATGGCAGATCTAAAGAAACAAATTCTGGATGCATACAATTTCAGGCATGCGACTAAGGAATTTGACCCGAATAAAAAAGTGTCAGACAGCGATTTTGAATTTATTTTAGAAACAGGAAGACTGTCTCCGAGCTCACTCGGCCTTGAGCCTTGGAAATTTGTCGTCGTCCAAAATCCGGAATTCCGCGAGAAGCTTCGTGAATACACATGGGGCGCGCAAAAGCAGCTGCCGACCGCAAGCCATTTCGTCCTGATTCTTGCGCGTACAGCGAAGGATATCAAATATAATGCGGACTACATCAAACGTCATTTAAAAGAAGTAAAACAAATGCCTCAAGACGTGTACGAGGGCTATTTAAGCAAAACAGAAGAATTCCAGAAAAACGATTTGCATTTGCTTGAAAGTGACAGAACATTGTTTGACTGGGCATCAAAACAAACCTATATCGCGCTTGGCAACATGATGACTGCCGCTGCGCAAATCGGTGTTGATTCCTGCCCAATCGAAGGCTTCCAGTACGATCACATTCACCGTATTCTTGAAGAAGAAGGCCTTCTGGAAAACGGAAGCTTCGATATTTCTGTGATGGTGGCATTCGGCTACCGAGTGAGAGACCCTCGTCCGAAAACAAGATCTGCTGTTGAAGATGTTGTGAAGTGGGTTTAAATAAAGAAAGCTGCTCGCTAAGCGAGCAGCTCTTTTTTTATGCCTGATTCGCTCTATTCTGTTTTCTCCTCTGATGTAAGTACATTGCCGTTCCGAGTGCACTAATCAGAAATCCGGCCAACAGGATCGAGTACATGGATGTGGCTGTGTCCGGAAGCAGGCCGCCAGCCGGACCGTCTGTTCCTGATCCGCCCGAACCGTTTCCACCAGAGCCGTTAGTCAGTTGAGTGCCGGGAGGCGTATCATTTCCTCCGTTTCCGTCAGTTGGCTGTTTTCCGCCTGGTTTGTCGGAGCCTCCGCCATGATTGCCGTCATCACCGCCTGTCGGTTGGTCGGACGGGAATGCCGGCGGTTTGTTGTTTGAACCGGAATTTAAGATCGTGTATTCGCTGAAGTGGTTTGTATATCCTGTCACCATATCATCATCGACTGATCCGTGACCTGTCTTTGTGAAAGCTTTCTTTTTTCTATCGACGTGATAAATGGCAGGGTTATGGGCTTCTTCAATATCAAACATGCGAAGCGAAAGCTGTACGGGCTCCTTGAATGATTTTATTTCCTTTCCTTTTTGCTTCACTGTAAAGTCATATACATCTGACAGTGACACATCCAATTCTCCCGTCGACTTGATTCCGATTGCAGTGTCTGCGGTTTTAAGGTTCGCCATTGGCATCTTCATGCTGTACCAGTAGTTGAACACCGTCAATGAAGGATCTGACTCTCTTTCTTTCAAAAGTTTGACCTGATCTTTTTTCACTTTAAGATTGATAGGCTTCTCTTGAGATCCTTCATGTGTTCCATAATAGACAAACGGCGTGTTGGCATTTTTAGCGTAAATCGCAAATTTGTCTTCATCAAGTGTCCAGCTGCCGTCCTTCTGCTTTGTCGGCAGGAATACTTCTTTGATCCGTCCTTCAATTTTAGGAGAGACCTTGTTTCCTAGTTTTTTCAGCTGTTCGGTGAAAATCTCATAATCAACGTAGCCAAGGTCTTCACCATGGGAGGCTTCTGTAAAGACAGAATATCCGTCTCCTCCGGCACCGACAAAATTATTCGTTGCCACGCGGTAGGTATCATCCGTATTTATAGCAACTTTGTCTCCGTTAGGCGATTCAATTTTCACTTCTAACACACGGTGTCCAGGTTCGTTGTTTAATGTAAAGGTATATTCGATTCCGGCCACCTGAGGGAAAGCGCCGCCGCCATTTTCCACATTGCTTAGGCCTTGTTCAAGGGCTTCTTTAATTTGTTTTCCGGTTAAATCGGCCACGTAAAGCGTATTGCCGAACGGCATCACGTTGAGCACCTCGCCGAGTGTGATATCACCTTTGTCAATGCCTGCTCTGATGCCGCCGCCATTTGTTATCGCTATTCTGGCGCCGGCTGCTTCTTTCGCTTTTGCCAGCATACCGTCCGCGATGAAGTTTCCGAGATTCGTTTCCTTCGTGCGCACATGCTCACGCTGGCCGTCAAGCGCCACATCCGTATAGCCGACTTTTTCATTTTTCACGTCCTCTAATTCACTTTTGAACTGATCAAGCTCTTGTTTTGCTTCTGCGTTTTCTTCTGTATGCTCATCAATTGGCAGCACGCTCAGATTTGATTTGTCTGTTTGCACAACGCCATTTTCATCAAACGCGACATCAACGCGCCCCAAGAATTGGCCGTATTCTTTTGCCTGCGCCACGATCGTCGGTTCTTCGTTGTTTACGACCTCCATTTTGTCAACGAGGGTGTGAGTGTGTCCGCCGATGATCAAGTCAATGCCTTTTACTTTTTTGGCTAGCTCAAGATCCCGGTTATGCCCGATATGGGTTAATGCAATAATTTTATTTGCTTTTTCTTCTTCCTGAATCGCTTTGACGGTGTTTTGTGCTGTTTCAAAGGCATCATTGAATATGATGCTTTTGCCCGGGCTTGATGTGGTAGCCGTATCTTCCGTTGTCAGGCCGAATACGGCGACTTTCTCCCCGTCAACGTCTAACAGAATGTAAGGGTGGATGCCGGCCTCTTTCTCTTCACCTGCCGTAAAGGTTTGCGGCTTTTTGACAAATGATTTCAGCTTGGGTTCATTTGACACATCTACGTTTGCACTGACAATCGGAAATTCCGGTGCTTCAAAGTGATAGCGGTTCGCCGGATCAACGGTTGCGCTGTTTCCGCTTAGAAAATCAGAAAGCACTGTCGGGCCTTTATCAAATTCATGGTTCCCGAAGGTCATGGCGTCATAGCCCATCATGTTCATCATTTTCAGATCGGCCAAACCGTTCCATTTTGTAAAATACAGATCGCCGGAAAACACATCTCCCGCATCAAGGAGAATGTTGTGATTTGTTTCGCTGCGTACTTCGTTGATTTTCGTCATTCGTCTCGCTGCATCATCGAGATGTGCGTGCGTATCATTGGTGTGCATGACGGTCAGATCCCACAGTCCTTCTTTAGGAGGGTCTGGATTTGAATCATCATCGAATTGCAGCTTATACACACCATAGCCTTCATTCGCAGACTTGCCTACATAAGCGACGTCGTCTGCTTTATCGGCAAATGGCTTCGCCAAAAGCGATGATTCAAACGTCAGATTTGTGCCGGAAACAGGCGCGATTGACCAGTTGTTGTCTGCCTTTGGATTGACTGTTTTTTGTTCAATAATGTAATCCATCAGCACCTGCCTGTTTTCAACCGCAGAGCCGTGGACAATTTTATCACTCGTCAAGTGAGGGAACCCGCCGCCTCCTGACGCACGATAGTTATTGGTGACCACGAGAAATTCCTGGCTTGGGCTGATCGGCTTGCCTTCATAGGAAAGGTTGATGATCCGGGATGAATCCGCATTGATCACTTTTCCGTTCTCATTGTATTTAGCCGGTTTTGTCACATCGACCTGATATGTGACACCGTCAATCACGTCAAAATTATAGGAGCGGAAATTCTCGTTCAGCAAGGCCTGATCGCCGCCTTTGGCTGGATCAATTTGATTGAATTGGCCTGCTGACATCTCCAGCCAGTCCTTGACCTCGCTGCCTGTCAGCTTGACGATTTGAACAGTATTATCGTAAAGATACAAGTCACCGACATTTTTAATCGCAAGATCTCCGGCTGGAATGTTTGTATAGTAATTGGCTCCGTTTCTGCCGCCTGCTTTAAACGGCGCTCCAGCGGATAAAATCGGCAGGTTCTTGTACTCGGTATCCTTCATTTCTTTTTCAGCGTACCACTTTTGCGCGTCAGTCACGATCTGAATGGAAGGATCATCTTTGACCTGTGCAAAGAAGCTGTTAATATCTGCTTCGGTTTTGCCGACTGGCTTTCGGACATACTCCAGTGTGTTTTGGTGTGTTTGCTGAATGGTGTTTGTAACGGTTTCGTTTCTTGATGTGACGTTGCCAGCAATAGATTCAATACTTCCTTTGGAATCTGCTACCTTCCATGAGCCGTCCGCCTTTTCAAGCTTGAGGTCAATCACGCCTAAATATTTGCCCCAGCTGCTTGGCATGACGACAGGAATGCCGTTAATTGTTCCCTTTTCCACATTGAACTGAGCAACACCCGCATACTCGGCGGAAGGAAAGAGTCCGTGCTGATGGCCCGAGATAATCGCGTCAATGCCTTTCGTTTTGGTGGCAAGGTCAAACACGGCGTTTTCTGCGCCTGATGATTGCGCCTGCTTTTCAATGCCGGTGTGGGCGAGGGCAATAATGACATCTGCGCCTTCCGCCTTCATTTTCGGGATCGTTTCATTGGCGGATTCTACGATATCCTGCACCTGAACTTGCCCCTCGAGATTCTTTTTGTCCCATGTCATGATTTGCGGCGGGACAAAGCCTATGTAGCCGACTTTTACTTTCTGCTCATTACCGTTTTCATCAATGAGGGTTTTTTCATTAATCACATACGGCGTATAACGGTTTTCGCCGCTAGTTGTTTTGACGTTGGCATTTACAATCGGGAAATCGGCTCCTTTGATTGTGCCGTCGAGAAAGTCGAGCCCGTAGTTGAATTCATGATTGCCAAGCGTTCCGGCGTCGTATTTCAGCGCATTCATGACGCTGATAATCGGATGGGTTTTCGTGCCGGAGATAATGTCGTCTTTTTGATATTTCACCGCGTATTCACCCAGCGGATTCCCTTGAATCAAGTCGCCGTTATCCACAAGCAGGGTGTTAGGGTTTTGCTCGCGGTGCTTTTGGATCAATTGCGCTGTTCTCGCCAGACCGAAATCCGCCGTTTCTTTGTCGCTGTAGTAATCGTAATCCATCATGTTGGCATGAATATCAGTCGTAGCCAAAATACTCAGATGCACCTGAGGAGCCGCGCTTTCTTCTGCATGAATGGGTGGTGTTGGGAGGATTAGGCTAAGTATCATAATTGGGGGCAAAAGAATACGGAGAATGTTTTCGACGTGTGTTCGTCTTTTCTGTATTCTCACCAGTTCTCCACCTTTCAACGAAATTTGTGTTACAGCTCCTATTGTAAGAATATTTTGTAACTATTTGTAGGTGTTTCTTTATGATTATTGTAAAAGGGAGAAAAATGAGTATTATGTAGCAGTATCAAACGACAAATACTGGGCATTTATGCTTATCGTTTGTCACAATCGCGGAATGTTTATTTTAGTGTGGCTGGGGTAGAGTGTTTTATGTAGACATATAAAGCGGGAGGTTATGAATCATGGGGAAAAAAATTGCAGTTGTTTTAACATATTATTTTGAGGACAGCGAGTACACTGAGCCTGCGAAAGCCTTTAAAGAAGCGGGACATGAACTGACTGTCATCGAAAAAGAAAAAGGAAAAACAGTAAAAGGCAAGCAGGGAACAGCGGAAGTGACGGTTGACGCGTCCATTGACGACGTAAATTCTTCAGACTTTGATGCGCTTTTGATTCCTGGAGGATTTTCACCAGACCAGCTTCGCGCTGACGATCGTTTCGTCCAATTTACAAAAGCGTTTATGACTGACAAAAAGCCGGTATTTGCCATTTGCCACGGCCCGCAGCTTTTAATCAATGCGAAAGCGCTCGACGGCCGAAAAGCGACGGGCTATACGTCCATTCGTGTTGACATGGAAAACGCCGGTGCCGACGTTGTGGACAAGGAAGTGGTTGTTTGCCAGGATCAATTGGTCACTAGCCGCACACCGGACGATATACCGGCATTTAACCGCGAGTCATTGGCATTGCTTGAGAAATAAGAAAAAACGGACGCTCTTGGGCGTCCGTTTTTTTGTTGCTTAGGCTTGAGCACCTGTCAGTTTCTTGTACCTGTAATACAAGAAAGCAGCTGCAGCCGTTCCGATGACCGCAATGCCGAAGTCGAATATGAAAATATGGGCGATGCCCCCCGCTTTTGCGATAAGCCCTGTTGCAATCGGCAGCAGAATCGATGCAAGACTTGAAGCAGTCGCTACAATTCCGGTAACGGTTCCTTTTCGCTTCCAGAAAAGCTCTGTCATTAACGTAATGGTAATTTGAAACACACCCGCAGTTGAAAAGCCTAAGAAAAAGGCAGTGATGTCCAGCACAACTGGGATATGAACGGTCAGCATGACTGCGAGCGTACATAAAGTAATAATAGGATATAAGAGCGTTATGAAGACAGGTTTGACCCATCTATTCAGCAAAACGGCTAATAATAAAACAGATGCCAGAGATCCTATACTATAATAGCTCAGCAATTGTACAGATGCTGATTCAGCTAAACCGGCTGCCTTTTGCGCGTAGCTCGGGAGCCAGATTTGAGAAACCGTAAATAAAGCCGTGGATGTAAAACCGATGATAATCAGTGCGGTGCCTTCCTTCTGAAAAACGGGTTCAGACAAGAAAACGGGAGATTCCTGTTGGCCGCTATTAGTTGGTTTCTTATGTTTTTTAGGAAACGAAAGCGTTGATAAATAAATAATATTCAGGAGATAGACCGCTGCCGGCAGATAAAAAGCAAATCCGTAAAACATGCTGTGGTCTGCTAAAAATGTGATCAAAAGCGGCAAAAGTGCGGCCCCCACAGACATAAAGGCTTTAACCAAGACATTTGCCGAACCGGAAGCAGACGGAAAGAGCTCGGTTAGGGCCGGATATGTTCCGGCATCCATGGCTGAATTAGCGACTCCGGCTAATAAAGCGAACACAAACGCCAGCTCATAGCTCGGTGATAAAGGAATACCGACTAAAAAGACGGCCATAATTCCCGCAGAAGCGACAACAAGCGGCTTTCTGCCGATTTTATCTGATAGAACGCCGGAAATGCCGTATGTCAGCAGTTTGCCAAACCCGATAGCGGCAATGACATAACTGATGCCGGTCGGATCGGTATTCCACTGTTTTGTTAATGAAGACATATTGGATGCGAGAATGATGTTGACCATCCCCAGAAAGAAGTAGTTGATATACATTCCGGATGCTGTTTTGATAGATGTCGTTTGCATGCTTGTACTCCTTCAAATCTTATTCGAACACTTTGCTGTTTTGGTTTGGGGAAATGATAAAAAAGACTCGCCGAGTTTCCGGCCAGTCTCCATTATTTACGAAGCGAGGCTAATTCTTGAGCAATCGCCTGCATTTCACTTGGGCTGAATGATTCTTTTTTCATCACCATTCTGTGAAGGTACGTGAGGTCTTCAATCTTCTCATCACTGAAATCCTCCGCTTTGATTACGCCGACGTTCAGCATGTTCAGCTTTTGGGAAATCTCTTCAATCATTTGAGTTAATGTTTCTGTATTTGGGCTGGACAAAGGGTTCCATCCTTTCTATGCGCAATATAGGTATGTTTTATTCTAACAGAATTCCATCAGAAAAAAACCCTATTCTAAAAGCAGGCTGTTCATTCCAAAAAAGTGAAGACATCAGTTGAAAAGAAAATGAACATCCTACTAAGATATTCATGAAGGTTTCTTTTTAGAGAAATAGGGGCAAAGAATAGGGAGGTTGCACATCATGATAAGCGTGTTATTTGTTTGTTTAGGTAACATTTGCCGGTCTCCGATGGCGGAAGCGATTTTTAGGGACCTGGCAGCCAAAAAAGGATTAGAGGGGAAAATCAAGGCGGACTCAGCCGGTATTGGCGGCTGGCACATCGGCAACCCCCCGCATGAGGGAACGCAGGAGATATTGCGCAGAGAAGGAATCAGCTTTGATGGCATGCTGGCGCGTCAAGTCAGCGAACAGGATCTGGACGATTTTGATTACATCATTGCAATGGATGCAGAAAATATCGGAAGTCTCAGAAGCATGGCGGGTTTTAAAAACACCTCGCATATCAAAAGGCTCTTGGACTATGTTGAAGATTCAGATCTGGCTGACGTACCCGATCCTTACTACACAGGGAACTTTGAAGAGGTCTGCCAATTAATCAAAACGGGCTGTGAGCAGTTGCTTGCATCCATTCAAAAAGAAAAACAATTGTGAGTGAAAGGAGAATTTGCATGAACAACGAACGTTTAATGCTGAAAGGGATATTTCTCGGAGCTGCGGCAGGCGCGGCGTTATCACTGCTCCATAAGCCGACAAGACAGGCGTGCGGGATGAGATGGCTGACATGCAAGCATAAACTTTCACTGTACAAAAGCAACCCAGAGCTGTTAAAAAACACTGTCATCACAAAAGTGGATGAGGCCAAAAAGCTCGCCCGAACGCTTTCAAAGGAAGTCGACTTTGTGAACCAGCAGGTGAAAGAGCTGAAGAAAACAACGCCGCAAGTGATGGAACTCGTGCAAGAAACGAAAGAGCATTTTTCAAAAAAATGATCAAACATGCGAGGTGAGACGACATGAGTTTTTTGAAAGAGCTTTTCAGCAGATACACCCTTCATGAAGGACAAAGTAAATCAGCGGAGCTGGCGTATTTTTTTCTATTGTCACTGTTTCCGTTTTTGATTTTTATGCTGACGCTCACCGCGTATCTTCCGCTTTCTACCGATGATGTTTTAGGAGTCATAGAACAATATGCTCCCGCCAGTGCGATGTCTCTCGTTGAATCCATTACCCATCAAACCTTAAATAATCGAAATGGCGGTTTGCTGTCATTCGGGATTATCGCCGCATTATGGTCTGCGTCTAATGGAATGAACGCGATCGTCCGGTCGCTGAACCACGCGTATGATGTGGAAGAAAACCGCTCTTTTATCATTGTTCGTCTAACCTCTATTTTTTTGACGATTGCCATGGTATTTACGATTTTAGTGGCTTTGCTTCTGCCGGTATTTGGCCGGGAGATTGGAAGGCTCGCTTCTGACTTTGTCGGCGCATCGGATCTGTTTTTATCCGTCTGGGCCGCCATTCGCTGGGGTGTCAGCCCGCTTGTGCTTTTGATTGTTTTTTCCGCGCTGTATGTGATTGCGCCGAACAAAAAGCTGTCTCTCCGGTTTGTCATGCCGGGTGCGGTCTTTGCGACCATCGGCTGGATCGTTGTCAGCACATTGTTTTCGTTTTACGTCAGCACGTTTGCGAACTATAGCGCCACTTACGGGAGCATCGGGGGAATCATCGTTCTGATGATTTGGTTTTACTTGAGCGGCATTTTAATTATCCTAGGCGGAGAAATCAACGCTCTTTTACATAAACGTAAAAAGCTTCCTGATGAAAATCCCTACCATTAGCGCACCCTATAAACGAACTTCGGTTCAAAAAGAAGTCGGGGGGATATCGTGATGACCAAGCATACGAAAAAAGGCGGAAGCCATAACAAACAAAACTCGAAAAGCAAATCGAGCCATAAAACAAGCGGAAGCGCCAACGGACAAAACGGCTACCATTAGCATAAAAGCCTCCTGACATGATGTCGGGAGGCTTTTTGATTAAGAAGATGAAGAATAGGTTTCAGCCGGTGACCAGCTTTTCGGTTTGCCCAGCACAAGGGCCAGCCACACAGCGCTAAGCGTGAGAGTAATGAAGTAGAACAAGTTTGCGCTTTCAAATGTCTGCATATACCAGCCGCCGGCAACCGGGCCGAGGATGCTGCCGAGACTGAATGTAATGCCGCAAAGCAGGTTTCCCGCCGGCAGGAGGTGAGGCGGAAGAAGATCTGTCATATAGCTGATGCCAAGTGTAAAGGTTGATCCGACTGCCATTCCTGCAATAAAAAAGCAGCCGCCGATCACGTAGGGCGAAGGAAATACACCGGCGATGAAAAAGCAAAGAGCCCCAGTCAGCAAAATCACCAGCAGCACATTCCGCCTGCCGTATTTATCGCTGAGGATGCCGAGCGGAAACTGAAAGATAATGCTTCCAATCGCAAATGCGGGAAGGATGATCGCTACTGCGTCTACTGATATCCCCAAACGGAGCGCGTACACCGGAAAGCTTCCGTTCAGCGCCGTTTCCAGAAAGCCATAGCCAAATGTAGGCATAAAGGCAACCCACCCAAACAGCATGGCCTGATAAAATCGCCTGAAACTATTGTCTGATTTGGTTTCATGAGGACTGGTTTCCGGGTATGCATTTTGTAGAAAGAAAACAAAAAGCCACGCAAACAGACTGATGCAGCCGGACACGATAAAAGGAAGCGACGGACTCAGCTTGACAAGCGGCACCATGAACGGGCCTGCGGCAAAGCCAAGGCCAAAGGAAAGCCCATAAATAGACAGGTTTCTTCCGCGATTTTGTTTTGATGACATGGAGGTCACCCACGTTTGCGTAGAGAAGTGAAGCATGTGGTCGCCGATTCCAATGAACAGGCGAAGCAGGAACCAGACCCAAACTGACTGAAGCCAAATAAATCCGAATAAGCTTAAAATGACAATGCTTCCGCCCATGACGATCAGCGGCTTGAACCCGAGCTTTCTGAGCGGCGCTTCCATAAACGGCGAAGCCAAAAGCACACCGATATACAGCCCGGTCGCGTGCAGGCCGTTGATAGCAGCGGATTCTCCATTTGTTTCAAAAATGATTGAAATGACAGGCAGCAGCATGCCTTGTGAAAACCCGGAAATGGATACGAGCAAGACAAGGATAAAGAAATGAAATCGTGACATCGTGTCAGTTCTCCTTATATGGAATCTATGTTGATCGTACAACGTTTTCCAAAAGCAGGCAACCTGAAAAAAGCCTATATCACGCTATACATTTGCCCTCGTGTAATCATGAAGGTTTTTGTGAAGAATAAAAATAAAACAAGTCATAAAAAAGGAGCTATTTCACCATGAATCGTATCTTTTTTATTTTAGTGGCGGCCGGTGTTCCGCTTTCTGTGATTGGCAGTTTGATGCATTGGCCTTCCGCGGTTCTATTTGCAGTTTATTGCGTGACGATTATCGCGCTTGCAAGCTATATGGGGAGGGCGACAGAATCACTGTCCATCATTGCAGGACCGCGTATCGGCGGTTTGTTGAATGCAACCTTCGGGAATGCGGTGGAGCTGATTATTTCCCTTTTTGCATTAAAAGAAGGCCTGACAGGAATCGTGCTTGCCTCTTTAACCGGTTCAGTGCTGGGGAACCTGTTGCTGGTAGCGGGCCTATCGTTTTTTGTCGGCGGTTTAAAATATAAGCGGCAGGAATTTAATATCCATGATGCCCGCCATAATTCCGGGCTTCTGATTTTTGCCATCATTGTCGCCTTTGTGATTCCGGAGGTATTCTCTGTTGGTATGGGAAACGCCAGCAAACTCAATTTAAGCATCGGCATCAGCATCATTATGATTCTGTTATATGTGGCGGCGCTGTACTTTAAACTTGTCACGCATCGGGGCGTTTATCAGCCGAATAATGCCGCTCAGACTGAAGAAGAGGAAGAGCCGGAATGGTCAGGGAAGGTTGCGACGATTGTCTTGTTTGCGGCAACGATTGTGGTTGCATACATATCCGAAAACCTGGTCCATACCTTTCACTCGGTGGCTGAACAGTTCGGGTGGAGCGAGCTGTTTATCGGGGTCATCATCGTGGCGATTGTAGGAAATGCGGCGGAGCACGCGTCAGCGATTATTATGGCCTTCAAAAATAAAATGGACATTGCGGTTGAAATTGCAGTAGGCTCTACGCTGCAGATCGCTATGTTTGTCGCACCGGTTCTCGTCATCTGTTCTATCTTTTTTCCGACAAGCATGCCGCTTGTATTTACATTGCCTGAGCTCGTCGCGATGGTATCAGCGGTTCTCTTGATGATCGCGATTTCGAATGACGGGGATTCCAACTGGTTTGAAGGGGCGACACTGCTTGCTGCATATATCATTATGGCGATCGGCTTTTTCCTTCTTTAACCTGAAAAAATGATGGATAACAACAAAGCGGGATGAAAAGACTAAGGGAAAATGCCATAGAAAGAGTGATATGATGAAAAAGCTATTTCATTCCACACTTATTGTGTTGTTATTCTTTAGTTTTTTCGGCGTTCAGCCCATCCACGCGAAAAAGCAGTTTAAGGTTCCTAATTCTGTCGCAAGCATTTCAAAGGAAAACACGTATCCGAATGCTTCACAGGATCAGCCAATGCTTCAGCCGAGCAAGCTGGCAAAGGAATTGCTCGATCATTCTGAGGTAAAGATTGAAAATCCGCATCTCATCAAAATGCTGAATGAATCCAACATATCCGGCACACCGCTTGCAGTAGGGTACCGGGCGACAATATTTCTCGGGAAATGGGCGCTCGGCTATGAATCAAATGAAACAGTCGCAAACTGGGAATATAAAAAAATCAATACAAACCGTGCGGATAACCGCGGCGGGAAAGAAACGGCTGAAATGCATTATGCCCAGGAACAGCAGTACAGAGTGAAGGGCGGCTTGACAGCTAAAGTTCCAAATGCTGAAGATGTCAAAAGCATGATGATGCAAAAAGCAATGAAGAAAACGAACCTCCCGCTTGCATTTGAGACGGTCATTGGGGCTGGCACAAAACGGGATCAGATTTATAAGGTCGCTCCTAAAAAAATCGGTTATCTACATGCATATGCACCGGCTGTGAATGAAAAAGGAAAAGTGACTTACGGAGAAGTGTACTTAGTGCTGAAAGGAAATAAACGAAAACTCGTCGTGAAAAATGTCACGTCACAGGGAATCGGCGCGTGGATTCCGGTTCAAGATCATGTCACATTTGGCTTTCAGCTTTCCTCACTGCCAAGATAAATAAAAAACTGATTCCAACTCGGAATCAGTTTTTTTGTTTATTGGGTTCTCTCGATTCGGACCGCTTCCTCAAGCATTTGCACATTGTTTTGGTAGAGCTGGCGAACGAGAACCCGTCTGACTGCAAGGCTGGCACTGAAATAATCATCATCTTTCACCATGCCTTTAACCGTAAATTCGACGCCGCGATTGATTTTATTCAATGCGGTGATGCCGTGGATTTGAAACGGTTCTGTCGGATTGCCGAATTCATCCCGCTTCAATGAATCACGAAGCTCTTCATTCAGCATGTCACATGCCTCTTCCAACACGCTGTACACGCGGTCCGGATCTTCTTTAAAGCTGATAAGAAAGGATTCGGTAATCCGCATAAAATCAATATTATAGTTCTCTATTTGTCTGACCTCGCCGTTGCTGATGGTGAGCAGCTTCCCGCTCCATTCCCGGATTTGCAGCGAGCGGAGGCCGATTTCCTCCACTGTCCCGTTGAACAAGTTGTTGACGGTGACATAATCGCCTTTGTGCAGCTGGCGTTCATATATTAAGAACACACCAGCCAGCACATCTTTGATCAGCGATTGGGCGCCAAAACCGATCACGATACCTGCTACGCCCGCCCCGGCCAATATCTTGCCGAAATCATGCACAAATAAAGAAATAACGTAAAAGATAAAACCAATTGTCGCCGTATACTGGGTGACAGAACGGACAAGGCTTTCAATCGTTTTTTCCTTTTTTTCTTCAATAAAGTCCGTCCGTTTAAAAAATAGTTGTACCAGCCGGTTGATGATAAAGACACCGATCCAAAGGATAACCGCAACGAGGAGAATATCGACGATTTTATTTTGAAAAATCTCCGTAAGTGTTTCTTTCATCCGCATCTAACTCCTGGTTTGACGTTTTGTGAAGTCTGTATCCTGATAATAACTGTTTTTGACAAGAACATTCGGTCCGAGGCACCGGACATTCGGGCAGTGGCAACTTAGTTCTTTCGCAAGCTTGGTCTCTCTCCACTTTTCATAGGCGGAAGGGAGGCTGTCCGTCTGAATGTTGCCAAGCGGCGGGGTATCACCGAAATCGGTCACGATAATGTTTCCGTCGAAAATGTTCACATTCAGGCGGGACCGGCCGTCAGGGTCATTTCGCACTGTGACGTTTTTCGCCGCGCGAAGCCGGCGAAGCAGCTTTTGGTCGTCTTCGTCCGGACTGCAGGCATAAAACGGCAGCGTTCCGAACAGCATCCACGTATTTTCATCACGAATATCCAGCAAGCGGTGAATGGCCTGTCTCATCTCTTTCAGGCTGAGGGATTCAAGAGCGCTTGCGAAATCGCTTGGATACATTGGGTGGACCTCGTGACGCTGACATTTCATATCTTCTGTGATTTGGCGGTGAATATGCTCAATATGCGGAAGAGTTCGTTTGTTCAGCATCGTTTCCGCAGATACCATTACTCCGGCATCCACGAGCGTGCGGCTGTTTTCGATCATTTTTTCAAAATAGCGCGCGCGCTGTTCGAAGGTCGGTTTTCTGTCCATCATGGCAAAGCCGATTTCAGCAAAATCTTCAACTGTACCCCAGTTATGAGAAATATGTAGCACATCGAGATACGGAATGATCCATTCGTACCGCTCGATGTCGAGGGTCAGATTTGAATTAATTTGTGTCCGCACACCCCGTTCATGGGCATATTTCAATAAAGGAACAACATATTCTTTTACTGATTTCAACGAAAGCATCGGCTCTCCGCCTGTGATGCTGATGGATCTGAGGCGCGGGATTTCCTCCAGCCGTTTTAACAGAAGATCTATTGGCAGAGCATTCGGGTCTTTAGGCTGCAATGTATAGCCTACAGCACAATGCTCGCATCTCATATTGCACAGTGTCGTCGTTGTGAATTCAACGTTTGTCAGCTGCATGTCTCCGTATTGGTCAACATCCATATAGGCTTCCCAAGGGTCAAACTCGGGCGTAATCGGACGCAGCTTCGTGTTTTGTGTCATGACTATCTAACTCCTTTATAAATGGGCATACTAACGCTGCCAACAGTTAATTTTAGACCTGATTTGCCAAGATCGCAAGTAGCGCGGCGATTGAAAAACCGCAAAAAATGAGCTACCATAATAAAAAATGAATGGAGGAACAGAATGGGGAACGCCGTAAACAATAAAGATCAGCAGATTGATTATTTAAAGAACAGACTTGACATGTTTATGAACGTCATCGATTCATTAGACCCTGAAGCAACCGACGTTGAAGATATAGACAGGCTTATCAGCATGCTTGATGACCTGGAAGCCAAATACGAACGTTTTAAAAAAGATTGGGAATAAAACCGCGCGCCCGCCGCGGTTTTTTTATTGGCATAAAGCAACAGTATAAAACAAAGCCCCTATCTGTAAAATAAGAAAAAATGCAGAAGGAGCGCTGGCCATGAAGTGGATGTGTTCAATATGCTGCGCCGCCGTATTGCTTGCCGGAGGTGCAGCACAGGCGGAAGCGGTGCCGAATGAGCCGATTAATTGGGGCTTTAAACGAAGTGTCAATCATCAGCCGCCAGATGCCGGGAAGCAGCTGAACCGTTTAATTGAAAAATATGACGCGTTTTATTTAGGGAATACAAAGGAAAAAACGATTTACTTAACGTTTGATAACGGATATGAAAATGGCTATACGCCAAAAGTGCTTGATGTCTTAAAAAAACATCGCGTAACAGGAACGTTTTTTGTCACCGGGCATTTCGTAAAGGACCAGCCTCAGCTGATCAAACGTATGTCAGATGAGGGCCATATTATCGGCAACCATTCCTTTCACCATCCGGATTTAACGACAAAAACAGCTGATCAGATTCAGGATGAACTTGATTCAGTCAACGAAGAGGTTTATAAAATTACGGGAAAGCAGGACAATCTGTACTTGCGTCCGCCGCGCGGCGTGTTCAGTGAGTACGTACTGAAAGAAACGAAACGCCTCGGCTATCAAACCGTTTTCTGGTCGGTCGCTTTTGTTGATTGGAAAATCAACAACCAAAAGGGAAAGAAATATGCCTACGATCATATGATCAAGCAGGCGCACCCGGGAGCCATTTACCTGCTTCACACCGTATCGAGGGACAATGCAGAAGCGCTGGATGACGCGATTACAGATCTGAAAAAACAGGGCTACACTTTTAAAAGCATTGATGATCTGATGTTTGAGAAAGAAATGAGGCTGCCGTCTTTGTAAAAGAGAAAAACCTCTCCTTAAACGGAGAGGTTTTTCTTTATTTTATACATTCAATCAGTGCGGCCCAGTCCAGATCCCCGAAGCCTTTCTCAATCCCGCATTCAAAATGGCTCTTGGCCAGCTCGGCAAGAGGAAGATTTGCAGAAACCTGTTTTGCGGCGGCGAGTGCCAGATTGGTATCCTTCAGCCCTAAAGACATTTTGAAGCCGGCCGGCTCAAATTTCTGCTCGGCCATAATGGTTCCGTAATTTTGATAGACTGGAGAACCAAAGAGCGCGCTGGCGATTTCTAAAAATTGTTTTTGTTCTAAGCCGTATTTCTCCATCATTAAAAAGGATTCAGATAACGCCTCCAGCATGGACACAAGCAAGAAATTGATGCTGATTTTGGCTGCATTTGCCGTCTTGCTTTCTTCGCCGACGTCAAATACCTGCTGGCTCAGGCTGTCGAGCAGAGGCTTGGCAGCTTGCTTTGCTTCCGCCGGTCCGGCTGTTATGATACGGAGCGCGGCTTTGGCTGCGGCATCCGGTCTGCCAAGAACAGGAGCGGCGAGAAAAAATTGTCCTTTCTCTGCATGAGCTGCTGCGAGCTTTTCTGAAAACTCAACACTGATTGTGCTCATCGAGATGTGAATGCCGTTCTCTGCTAATCCTTCAAGCAGCCCGTCTTCTCCGAATGTCACGGCGCTGACAGAATCATCATCTGCAAGCATAGTAATGACAATATCAGCGGACTTTGCCGCCAGCCGCGGCGTATCAGCTGCCTGTGCGCCTTTTGTGACAAATTCTTCTGTCTTTTGTTTCGTCCGGTTATATACAGTCAATTCGTAGCCTGCTTGAAGAACATTTCGGGCAATGGGCTGTCCCATATTGCCGAGTCCGATGACAGCAATTTTCAATCTGATCACTCCCTGAATATTTTTTCCATTATAAACAATATGAACAGAATATGCATAGCGATCGGCTTACAACAAAAAAGAACAGCTGCTCGCTGTCCTCATTTAAAAATATTGAACCATCCTTTATGTACAAACCAAATCAGCATTCCAATCACAAGCGCGGCCATCAGGCCAAGTACAGCGAAATATCCGTATTTCCAATGCAGCTCCGGCATAAAGTCGAAGTTCATACCGTATACACCAGCAATAAAGGTGAGCGGGATGAAAATGGTTGATACGATCGTCAGTGTCATCATAATCGCATTCATCCGGTTTGAGTTTAGCGTCACGTAGCTGTCACGCAAGTCGGACGTCATGTCACGGTTGGATTCCACAATTTCAGACAACTTTAACAAATGATCGTATATGTCACTGAAGTAGGCTTTCGTTTCCCGCTGCTCTTTCACATGGTCAAGGCTTAAAATCCGGTAGAGCAAATCACGCATCGGGATAATCGTCCGTCTCAAATGCAATAGGTCTGTTCTGAGATCAAACACCTCGTTCATCAGCGTTCCATACGTTTTGTGGGGACGGCTTTCTTCAATTTCATTCAGCCGGTCTTCAATTTTATACACGAGAGGAAAATATTCATCAACAAGCTGATCCATGATCATATAAGAAATATGCCCGGGCCCTTTTTTCAATATATCCGGTGAAGCATACAAACGCTCCCGGACTTTAGCGATACCGGGCGTTTCGTGTAAATGAAAGGTGACGACAAATTTTTCGCCTTGAAAGATATCGACTTCCTCCGTCTCAAGTGTTTCCTTATTCAGCGCATGAATCACGTAAAAACGATAGCCGTCATAATGGTCAAGCTTCGGCCGCTGCATATGCTGGAAGCAATCCTCAATGGCAAGCGGGTGAAAATGAAAAAAATCTCTCAATAACGCCGTTTCCGTATCCTCCGGGCCGTAAAAATCAACCCAGTACCATGCAATATCAGGCTGTTCCACTCGTTCGATCGGTATATTTTTCAGCAGCTGATGCTCTGTTGTGATTGCGGTAATGTTGATCATAAACAACCCTCCACCTGCCATTATATCATGCGGTCTTTATGAGAAAAGTATACGGTACTCTCTGCCTAATTCAAGCGGCATGTTATACTGAACAAAAACGGAAAAAGGGTGGATCTCATGTGGAAGGAAAAAGTATCTGTCACGCCTCCGTATCATTTTGACCGCGTGCTGGACAGGCTGTCTTTAGACCCCCTCAATGCTGTTGATCGAGAGGCGAGGGAAGTCCGTGTGCCAATCAGAAATCAAGCGGGGGATGTATGTATTGTAAAGATACAGGCGTTAGGCCATGCGGGTGAGCCTGAGTTCCTCGTCAGCGGGGAAACGGATCAGGGAGAAATGATGAAGGAAATCAAGCGGATTTTTCAATGGGAAAATCATTTGCAGCACGTTCTGGATCATTTTTCAAAAACGAGCCTGTCCGCCATTTTTGAAGAGCATGCAGGGACTCCGCTTGTTCTGGACTACAGCGTGTACAACTGCATGATGAAATGCATTATCCACCAGCAGCTCAATCTTTCCTTCGCTTACACGCTAACAGAACGGTTTGTTCATGCGTTTGGCGAGCAGAAGGATGGCGTGTGGTGCTACCCAAAGCCGGAAACGATTGCAGAACTCGATTATCAGGATCTGCGTGATCTGCAATTCAGCATGAGAAAAGCGGAATACACCATTGATACATCAAGGATGATCGCAGAAGGCACACTCAGCTTGTCAGAGCTGCCGCATATGGCGGATGAAGACATTATGAAGAAACTGATCAAAATTAGGGGTATCGGCCCGTGGACTGTGCAAAACGTCCTCATGTTCGGACTTGGCCGTCCCAATTTATTCCCGCTTGCCGATATCGGCCTCCAAAATGCCATCAAACGCCATTTTCAGCTGGACGATAAGCCGGCAAAGGATGTCATGCTGGCGATGAGCAAGGAGTGGGAGCCTTATTTAAGCTATGCGTCTTTATATTTGTGGAGGAGTATAGAATAATTCATCTGACAATGAAGGAAATCCTGCAAACGTGTTATACTAGAAAGATGTGAAAAAACCATTTCACTTTCTGCCATCTGCAGAAAGCTTTATATAGAAACGGAGAGAACAACGTGAACCAACAAAAGAAACAGGCGCCCGTCGAACTGAAGGTCGGACAAACCTTTCCGCTGACGATTAAGCGTCTCGGCATTAACGGAGAAGGTGTCGGCTATTTTAAGAAAAAAGTCGTCTTCGTACCCGGCGCGCTTCCTGGCGAAGAAGTTGTTGTGCAGGCCACAAAGGTCCAGCCGAAGTTTTCGGAGGGCCGCATTAAGAAAATCCGCAAGGCATCTGAGCACCGGGTGGCACCGCCTTGCCCTGTTTATGAACAATGCGGCGGATGTCAGCTTCAGCACCTTGCATACAGCCAGCAGCTTCGGGAAAAACGCGATATCGTCATTCAGTCTCTTGAACGCCATACGAAGTTTAAAGTTGAAAACATGGAAATCAAAGAAACGATCGGCATGGACAACCCGTGGAATTACCGCAATAAAAGCCAATTCCAGATCGGACGCTCGCAAAGCGGCAGCATCATCGCCGGCTTATACGGCCTTGATTCCCATGATATCGTGCCGATTAAAGATTGCATCGTTCAGCATCCGGCAACGAACAAAACAACAGGCATCGTCCGCCGCATTTTAGAGGACTTCAATGTGTCTGTTTATAATGAAAGAAAACGAAAAGGCGACGTTCGCACGATCGTGACGAGAGTCGGCTTTGAAACAGGCGAAGTGCAGGTCGTGCTTGTAACCGCAAAAGAAACGCTTCCGCACAAGGAAGAAATCGTCAAAGCGATTCAAAAGCGATTGCCAGAGGTCAAATCCATTATTCAGAATGTAAATGGTGCGAAAACTTCAGTGATTTTTGGTGAGAAAACAAAACAGCTCGCCGGAAAAACAGTAATTCAAGAAGTGCTAGGCGACGTATCTTTTGAATTGAGTGCCCGCGCTTTCTTCCAGCTCAACCCGGAACAGACCGTCAAGCTGTATGATGAAGTGAAAAAAGCGGCGCAGCTGACCGGAAAAGAAAAAGTCGTTGATGCGTATTGCGGCGTCGGCACTATCGGCATGTGGGTGGCGGACGGAGCGAAGGAAGTCCGCGGCATGGACGTCATCAAGGAATCAATTGACGATGCTAAGAAAAACGCCAAAAAACACGGCATGGCAAATGCCACATATGTAACAGGAACAGCCGAACACTGGCTCCCGAAATGGACGAAAGAAGGCTTCCGCCCGGACGTCGTCATTGTAGACCCGCCAAGAACGGGCTGTGACAGCACGTTCCTGGACACGATCAAAAAAGTCAAACCGAAACGCTTCGTCTATGTTTCCTGCAATCCATCCACGCTTGCGAAGGATTTGCAGACGCTGTCGAAGGACTATCGCGTGGACTATATTCAGCCTGTCGATATGTTTCCGCAGACGGCGCATGTTGAAGCAGTGGCGAGACTTGTATTGAAATCGTCTAACTAAAAAGAACATTTCCCAGTCATAAAATAGTTTTCCTAATAAGACCTGGATTTCGGTAAAATAAACAATTCCGATTTCCGGGTCTTTTTCGTGCGCAGCCCTTGTCCTAACTGTCTTTCCCCAATTTTATCTTCCTTCTTTTCTCGGAGATCTTTATTTTAACTGGCGAAAAGAATTGAAAAAACGTGTTGAAAAGCGGGTGAAAAAAAGCGTTATTTAACCGGAAAAATTTCCTTCCAGTATGATTAAAATACATGAGAAGAATGATGTGAAATCATAGATATATTTTTCATAATTTGTAAAATTATATATTGACTTGCAGTTATTACGTGTGAAATATTGATGATAGGAATATAAGGAAAGGTATGGCGTATATCATTTCAAGAGTCATTCGATGTAAAAAGTTGAAACATTGTAATAAACGAAAGAGGTGAAAATGATGGCCAACCCCATTTTAAAATGAATAACGTATGAGCACTAAAATAATAGTGCCGAGACGATAAAAACTATTACAGTAATACCAACAATGGTTATACTAGCTAAAAAGTATTGCAGAGAAGGAAATGGATAACTAAATGGATAAAGTATATAAAAAACGACCGTTATATAAAAGAAGTTGGTTTCAAACATTTTTGGCATTTTTAGTATCTCAGCTTTATTTTAATTTTGTAGAATTAACGGGATGGGGTCCTAAGTATAGAGAAATGAATGGATTCCCAGCAAACATAGTTGAACTAGATTTCTTTCAAACATATCTTTCATTCTATGATAATCCATGGTTTAATATTATTACTGTTTTCTTGGGAGTTTTCACTATTATACAAATAATTACAGGGATAACAAAGGATATTCGAAATTAAAGCAATAACTTCTGATGCCTTATTTAATGATGAAAGAAAATGAAGACTTTCTTAATTATCTTATGAGTGAAGACTGCGACACTTAGTCAGCAGTCTATTTTATTGGTTCTGGATCAGGATTACCGAATTATAACCCTATACAAATATATAGTAGGTTGCCACTTGCTGCGTTGGTTATTTTCTAAATCATGAGCAAATCCCAAATGATTCAGATTGAAGTTCTTGAATTCTTTTAAATAAGGATTTATTTTCTCTTCTCATCCTCTTTACTCCATGTGATTCATAAGTGGTAGCAGCTTAAGTAGAGGTTTTTTTATTCTCTAAAGTACTCAGTTATACCACCCCCAACTCAATTTGCTTAATCAAAGTTTATCTCTTGAAATTAGTTTTTCCGCAAATATGATATTGAGATAAGGATATGGTGTAGCGTTAAATATCTTATCCTCAATAACAGGACAATTAGTTTGCGTTGGTAATATGGAGAACTCATATGATATTCTATTTAGGTTGGAATTCTTTTTATCCAAAAAGTTCAAAAGTAAGGCCACAAAGAAAGACGAAGGTCAGCGCCAGTGTTAACCACAATATAAAAAATGGTGTAGATAATCATCCCATGTGAAAATGTTCAAAATTTACTATAGATTGATAAGAAATGCTTTCGCATGCGATAAGTGTAAAAAGAAAGCATGGTCAGTTTTTAAATATTGAGATACAGGTATAGCTGTATCCTCTAATGAAAGGATTTGATTTTTGTTATGACAGAAAATTTCTGGCGTGAATTACCACGGCCGTTTTTTGTACTGGCACCAATGGAAGATGTGACAGATGTAGTTTTCCGGCATGTAGTAAGTGAAGCAGGCAGACCGGATGTGTTTTTTACAGAGTTCACAAACTCAGAGAGCTATTGCCACCCGGATGGGAAGGATAGCGTGCGCGGCCGTTTGACTTTTACAGAGGATGAACAGCCAATGGTAGCCCACATATGGGGGGATAAGCCTGAAAACTTCCGTAAAATGAGTATTGGCATGGCAGAGTTAGGATTTAAAGGCTTAGATATCAATATGGGCTGCCCTGTACCTAATGTGGCAGGGAATGGAAAGGGAAGCGGCCTTATTTGCCGTCCTGCAGTGGCGGCAGAATTAATACAAGCTGCAAAAGCAGGGGGATTGCCTGTAAGCGTGAAGACAAGACTTGGATACACGGATGTGGATGAATGGCGCGAGTGGCTGACACACATTTTGAAACAGGATATTGCGAATCTTTCTATTCATCTGCGTACAAGGGCAGAAATGAGCAAAGTAGATGCGCATTGGGAGCTCATCCCGGAGATTAAGAAACTTCGTGATGAGGTGGCACCAGATACACTTTTGACAATCAACGGAGATATCCCTGACCGCCAAACCGGCTTGAAACTTGCTGAACAATACGGCGTCGATGGAATTATGATAGGGCGCGGTATTTTTACAAATCCATTTGCCTTTGAAAAGGAGCCGAAAGAGCATAGCAGCAAGGAATTGCTTGATCTCTTAAGGCTGCATCTGGATCTTCATGATAAATATTCAGCATTAGAAGCCCGTCCGTACAAGCCTCTTCCTCGCTTTTTCAAAATTTATCTCCGCGGGTTCCGAGGGGCAAGTGAATTAAGAAATCAATGCATGAACACAAAGTCAACAGATGAAGTGCGTGCATTGCTCGACGACTTTGAGAGAAAGTATCTTGATGGGATAGAGTAACTGCAGTGCTTGATTCAAAAAAGGCTAACACAATTCTTGACTAAAATACCTGGATTTTCGGTAAATCCGGGTCTTTTTTGTACGCAGCTTTTACTCAGCCTGTCTTTTCTCTAATTTATTGCAAGAAAACAATGGTATATTTAGTGGAGATATCTTATAAAGGGGGAGAGAAAAATGAAACGGCTATGCATCATCCCCTGCGGCAAGAAAAAAATCTGGGACGTCCAGCCTGATGCCGGGCCGGTAAGAGCAGAGGACGCTTATCTCAGCCCGTTTCATCAGGCGTGCGAGCGGTATGCGAAAGCATTTTTCGATGAGTGGGTGATTTTGTCTGCGAAGCACGGGTTCCTCCGCCCTAATGATCTCGTTTCGGGAAATTACGATGTCACTTTTGGCACCGGTCATCCGGAAATCATGACAGCGGACGAGCTGAGCCGCCAATTTCACGAAAAAGGCTTTTCTGATATCGAAGAGCTAGTCATGCTTGGCGGAAAAAAATATCGAAGCGTTCTAAACGCCGTCATCGGAGAACACCAGCATATCAGCTGGCCGCTATCATCATACAAAGGCATAGGCTACATGCTCCAAGCGCTGAACCGAGCTGTTGAAGAAAAGCATGAACTGTAGCACGTACATATGAAGAAAAGAGTGGGAACATGTGTGCCAGCGGGTTATCAAAAACAGATGCCGAAAAGATGGCGGTATCGGATATGTCAAATATTCAATTGATTTTCTTTCAAAAGCAGCTATTCAGTCAAACGATGCAGAGGAACTAGGAAGTTAAAAAGATTTCCAAGGAAATAAATAAGTCGATCATTGTCAAAGGCCGGGTGATATCCGGTCTTTTTTTGCATGCTGTAAAACGAGACAAATGAATCAGTTTGAGACAAAACGAGACACACGTCTCAAACTGTCTATAAGGTGAAGACGAGAAGACTGATTTTACGGGCTCAAAAGACTGGCACACTTCTTGCATTTTTAATGGTGAACCCTAAATAGAAGGAGGCGCACAAAATGGAATTGTTAAAACGAGAAGGCTTATCATTAACTGAGGAAAAAGCGCTGTGGATGTACCAAAAGATGCTGGAGATCAGGGGCTTTGAAGACAAAGTGCATGAACTGTTCGCTCAGGGAGTGCTTCCCGGATTCGTTCATTTATATGCCGGTGAGGAAGCCGTGGCTGTAGGGGTGTGCGCTCATTTACATGATGGCGACAGCATTACAAGCACCCACAGGGGACATGGACATTGTATCGCCAAAGGCTGTGATCTGGACGGCATGATGGCGGAAATTTTCGGGAAAGCGACCGGATTGTGCAAAGGCAAGGGTGGTTCTATGCACATTGCGGATCTTGATAAAGGCATGTTAGGCGCAAATGGAATCGTCGGGGGCGGCTTTACGCTCGCATGCGGCTCAGCGCTTACGGCTAAATATAAACAGACTAAAAATGTAAGCGTTTGCTTTTTCGGAGACGGGGCAAATAACCAAGGCACCTTCCACGAAGGGCTGAATCTAGCGGCTGTATGGAACCTTCCTGTCGTGTTTGTCGCCGAAAATAACGGCTATGGTGAAGCCACTCCATTTGAGTATGCATCAGCCTGTGATTCAATCGCCGATCGGGCAGCTGCTTATAACATGCCGGGGGTGACAGTTGACGGCAAAGATATTTTAGCAGTTTATCAGGCAGCCGAGGAAGCGATAGAAAGAGCGAGAAACGGCGGAGGCCCGTCTTTGATTGAATGTATGACCTACAGAAACTACGGCCATTTTGAAGGAGATGCCCAAACCTATAAAACGAAGGATGAAAGAGTTGAGCACCTTGAAGAAAAAGATGCCATTCAAGGTTTTAAAAACTACCTTTTAAAAGAAACAGATGCTAATAAGCTGTCAGACATTGAACAGCGTGTCAGCGAATCGATTGAAAAAGCCGTCTCGTTCAGCGAAGACAGCCCATATCCAAAAGATTCGGAGCTGCTAACAGATGTGTATGTGTCATATGAAAAAGGAGGAATGTAAGAGATGGCGAGAGTCATAAGCATGTCAGATGCGATCAATGAAGCAATGAAGCTTGCGATGAGAAAAGACGAAAATGTGCTTTTGATCGGTGAGGATGTCGCCGGGGGAGCGGCGGTCGATCATTTGCAGGATGATGAAGCATGGGGCGGTGTATTAGGGGTCACAAAGGGACTCGTACAGGAATTCGGGCGCACAAGAGTGCTGGACACACCGATTTCTGAAGCGGGTTACATGGGTGCGGCTATGGCTGCGGCTTCAACCGGGCTGAGACCGATTGCCGAGCTGATGTTTAACGATTTTATCGGCACGTGCTTTGACCAGGTGATCAACCAAGGGGCGAAATTCCGTTATATGTTCGGCGGAAAAGCGCAAGTGCCGATTACCGTCCGCACCACATACGGAGCAGGGTTCCGGGCCGCTGCCCAGCATTCACAAGCGCTGTATGGCCTTTTCACGAGCATTCCTGGACTGAAGACAGTTGTTCCATCCAATCCGTATGATGCCAAAGGTCTTCTGCTTTCAGCAATAGAAGATAATGATCCGGTGTTCTTCTTTGAAGACAAAACGTCCTACAACATGAAGGGCGAGGTGCCGGAAGATTATTATACAATTCCGCTCGGAAAGGCGGACATCAAACGCGAGGGTAATGATGTTACGCTCTTTGCAGTCGGCAAGCAGGTCAATACTGCGCTTGAAGCGGCTGCACAGCTTTCAGAGAGGGGCATCGAAGCCGAGGTCCTTGATCCGCGCAGTCTGTCTCCTCTGGATGAGGATGCGATTTTCACATCGTTAGAAAAAACAAATCGTCTGATCATCATTGATGAAGCCAATCCGCGATGCAGCATTGCCACGGATATTGCTGCGATTGTCGCTGACAAGGGCTTTGATTTGCTTGATGCGCCGATTAAACGGATTACAGCGCCGCATACACCGGTTCCGTTTTCACCAGTGCTTGAAGATCAATATTTGCCGACACCAGATAAAATTGTCAGCGTCACGCTTGAATTGCTTGGCGAGCCGGCAATGAATTAAAGGGGGGACACAAATGGCGGTAAAAGTAGTGATGCCAAAATTGGGAATGGCCATGAAACAAGGGGAAGTATCGATATGGAATAAAAAAGTAGGCGACCCGGTTGAAAAGGGAGAAAGCATTGCCAGCATTCAATCGGAGAAAATTGAAATGGAGATCGAAGCGCCTGAAAAAGGAACGCTGATCGATATCAAAGTGAAAGAGGGAGAAGAGGTTCCGCCCGGCACAGCTATCTGCTATATCGGGGACGCCAATGAGTCGGTGCAGGAAGAGGCGAGTGCGCCTGTTGCTGAAGACAATATGCCGCAAGCCGTTCAGCCCGTCAAACAAGAAAACAAACCCGCAGCCTCCAAAAAAGATCGAATGAAAATATCTCCAGTCGCCAGAAAAATAGCAGAAAAAGCAGGATTAGACCTAAAACAACTGAAAGGAACTGGACCAGGCGGACGAATCGTGAAGGATGACGTAACAAAGGCTCTTGCTGAACAGAAAAAAGATCAGGCAAAGCCTGGTTCGGAACAGAAAGCGCAGGAAATCCCGGTGACAGGCATGAGAAAGGTCATCGCTGCCCGAATGCAGGAAAGCCTGGCAAACAGCGCGCAGCTGACGATCACGATGAAGGCTGATATCACTAAGCTTGCCACTCTTCAAAAACAGCTTTCACCAACTGCGGAAGAGAGATACGGCACAAAACTGACGATCACTCATTTTGTCTCAAGAGCCGCCGTTCTCGCTCTGCAAGCTCACCCTGTGCTGAACAGCTTTTATCAAAATGAGCGCATCATCACACATCCTCATGTGCACCTTGGTATGGCTGTAGCCTTGGAAAATGGCTTAGTGGTGCCTGTGATCCGCCATGCTGAAAAGCTATCGCTGATTGAACTGGCTCAATCTATCTCAGAAAATGCCAAAAAAGCACGCGAGGGACGTGCGGGAAGCGAAGAACTGCAAGGCTCTACCTTCTCCATTACAAACCTTGGCGTGTTTGGAGTTGAGCATTTCACACCGATACTAAATCCGCCGGAAACAGGCATTCTCGGCATCGGAGCAAGCTATGATACGCCGGTGTATCAAGGGGAGGAGATCGTCAGAAGCACAATCCTGCCGCTCAGCCTGACATTTGATCACAGAGCGTGTGACGGCGCCCCAGCCGCTGCATTCCTGAAGGCGATGAAAACATATTTGGAAGAACCCGCAGCATTAATTTTATAGGAAAAGCAGGTGAAAACGACATGACATTAGCCATTATCGGCGGCGGACCTGCAGGCTATGCGGCTGCGGTTTCCGCGGCACAGCAGGGCAGAAACGTGCTGCTCATTGACAAAGGCAAGCTTGGGGGGACCTGCCTGAATGAAGGCTGCATCCCGACAAAGTCTTTGTTAGAAAGCGCAAACGTTCTTGATAAAATCAAGCATGCCGACAGCTTTGGAATCGAACTTCCGGCAGGTGCGATATCAGTCGATTGGAGTAAAATGCAAAGCCGGAAACAACAGGTTGTCAGTCAGCTTGTCCAAGGCGTTCAGTACCTAATGAAGAAAAATCAAATACAGGTTGTAAAGGGAACAGCCTCCTTTCTTTCTGAAAGAAAGCTCTTGATCGAAGGAGAAAAAGGAAAAGAAATCAGAGAGGCGGACCAAGTATTGATTGCCTCCGGATCAGAGCCAATCGAGCTGCCTTTTGCCCCGTTTGACGGCGAATGGATCCTCGACAGCAAAGACGCGCTTTCTCTTTCCGAGATTCCGTCTTCACTAGTCATTGTCGGCGGCGGTGTCATCGGGTGTGAGTATGCAGGGCTGTTCGCCAGATTGGGATCGAAGGTGACCATCATTGAAACAGCGGACCAGCTGATCCCGGCTGAAGACGAAGATATTGCCCGTCTTTTTCAGGAGAAACTTGAGGAAGACGGTGTCGAAGTGCATACCTCATCCAGATTAGAGCGGGTGGATCGGACGGCCAAAACGGCAATATGGAAAAGCGGTCAGCGAGAGTTTAAAACGAAGGCCGATTATGTGCTGGTGGCTATCGGCAGAAAACCCCGTCTTGACGGATTACAGCTTGAACAGGCCGAAGTTGATTTTTCTCCAAAGGGCATTCCGGTGAATGGGCACATGCAGACGAACGTGCCTCATATTTACGCGTGCGGAGATGCTATAGGGGGCATTCAGCTCGCGCATGCCGCTTTTCATGAGGGCATCATCGCTGCTTCTCATGCTTCCGGAAGGGATGTCAAAATCAATGAGAAACATGTGCCGCGCTGCATCTATACGTCCCCGGAAATCGCGTGTATCGGAATGACAGAACGTCAGGCAAGAAGCATATACGGCGATGTGAAAATTGGCGAATTTCCTTTTTCCGCAAACGGCAAGGCACTCATTAAACAGCAAGCGGAAGGAAAGGTCAAAATCGTGGCTGAACCGGAATTCGGCGAAATCGTAGGTGTCTCGATGATTGGCCCGGATGTAACCGAGCTCATCGGCCAAGCGGCAGCGATCATGAATGGTGAGATGACGACAGATATGGCGGAGCATTTTATCGCCGCCCATCCGACTTTATCGGAAACATTGCATGAGGCGCTGTTAAGCACGATCGGCCTTGCAGTACATGCATAATAAAGGAAAAAGCAGGTGCATGGATATAAGGCGCCTGCTTTTTTTTATTGTTGAAAGCGCTTTATTTTTCCCCTACAATAGATGAAAACGGCGTGTAAGGGAGGAGCGATCAAGGAAATGAATTCGGTCCCAAACGATTTGCAAACCTGGAAACGTTTTGTGAAAGACGGTGTGCTTGACGAAGCCCGATTAAGAAAACGGATTGCCGAGTCATGGCATCGCTGCAAAAAAGCTGAGGTCAATCCTTATTTAGAAAAAGGCCCGAAGGTTTTACAGCAAACGGAGCTGGATCAGCAGTCAAAAAAACATTCATTCTTCTTGACGACCGCAAAGCCTTACCTCGAAAAACTGCTGCCTGCCATAAAAGAAATGGAAATGATGGCGCTGCTAATTGATTCAGACGGTGTTGTTCTGGCATTGGACGGCCATTCCCGCGCGCTCTATGAAGCCAAACGCATCAACTTTGTCGAAGGGGCATGCTGGACGGAAACGGCTGTCGGAACAAATGCGATTGGCACGGCGCTCCACATTAGCGAGCCGGTTGCGATACAAGGATCAGAGCATTACTCCATTGCTTCCCATCTTTGGAACTGTTCAGCCGCTCCGATTCACCATGAGGATGGCAGCCTTGCGGGTGTGATTGACATATCGTGTCCGGCGGCAGGCGCTCATCCTCATATGCTCGGTATTGCCACTGCGATCGCCTATGCAGCTGAACGGGAGCTCGCAGCTAAAAGCCGTGAGAAAGAGCTCGAGCTGATCAGCCGTTTTGGAGAGAGGGCTGCATCCAGTGTGCCGATGGTGCTATGCAATATCAAGCAGCACATCATCAGTGCGAGCATACCGATTCGAACCTCAATGCCTGATTGGCAGGGCCGGCACCTGTATGAGTTGAAGGAACGGGGCTACTCAATCGAAAAAGCTGTCACCATAGGAGATGGCGGCACTTGTTTTTATCTTTCGGAACATAAGAAAAAGAAGGTGTTTCGATTCAATGGAGTGATCGGGAAAAGCGGCCGATCGCAAGCGATGCTGATGAACCTTGAACGTGCAGCTGCGGCAGATGCAACGGTCTGTTTGTCGGGCGAAACTGGTACGGGAAAGGAAGTCGCGGCTCGCGCACTTCATGAGAACAGTGAGAGACGGCACGGTCCGTTTGTTGCTGTCAATTGCGGAGCGATTCCGTCTGATTTGATTGAAAGCGAACTGTTCGGATATGCAGAGGGCGCTTTTACGGGAGCGAAACGAAATGGCTATAAGGGCGCCTTTCAAAAAGCGAATCAAGGCACATTATTTTTAGATGAAATCGGAGAAATTTCCCACTCGATGCAGGTTGCGCTTTTACGAGTGCTTCAGGAACGTAAGATAACGCCAATCGGCGGGACGAAAGAAATTCCGGTTGATATCAGAGTTATTGCCGCCACACATTGTGATTTACGCGAGCTTGCCGCAAACGGAAAAATCAGAGAGGACTTGTTTTACCGTCTTCATGTCTATCCAATTGAACTCCCTCCATTACGCGATCGCACCGAGGATATCCCGGATCTCTTTGAGTACTACAAACAGAAGAATCATTGGCCAGGCGAACTTCCTTCTGATTTTTGTAATGTGCTGAAGCAATGGAAGTGGCCGGGGAATATCCGTGAGCTGTTTAATGTGTTTGAACGTCTTTCTATCAGATTTCCGGACGGCCGGCTGAGGGATGAATCGCTACCCGCTTTACTGGAAGCCGCTGGATTGCCGGCCAGCTCTGTAGAAAAAAAGCCGGCTGCTGCCGGCGTGCTTACCTTTCGTGAGCAAATCCAAAAGGATATGATGATCAAAGCACTTGAATCTGCAAAAGGAAACGTCTCTCAAGCTGCCAAAATCAGCGGGATCCCCCGTAGCACTTTCTACAAACGCCTGAAAAAATTCAACTTGTCCGCTGAATCATAAAGCATACTTCCTTCAGGAAATGGAAACGTTATGTATTGAAGGAGGGTGTTACGATGAATATTCAAAGGGCGAAAGAAATTGTAGAATCTCCCGACATGAAGAAAGTAACATACAACGGCGTTCCTATTTACATTCAGCACGTAAATGAAGAAACTGGAACAGCAAGAATTTATCCGCTTGACGAACCGCAAGAGGAGCATGAAGTGCAGCTGAACAGCTTAAAAGAGGATTAAACAAAAATGGCCCGCTTCATAAGCAGGCCATTTTGTTATCCGCGCGGCGCAAATAAAATAACACAGACACCGATGAGACAAATGAATGCGCCGATCCAGTCATACAGATCAGGTGTTTTCCGGTCAACAAGCCATCCCCACAGGACCGCAAGCACGATGAATACTCCGCCATAAGCGGCGTATACACGGCCGAAAGATGGGAAGGACTGAAACGTCGGAAGAATGCCGTATACAATGAGGATCAGCGCCCCGGCGATTCCGTAGCCGGCTGGCTTTGCCTCTCTCAGCCATAGCCAAACCAGATATCCGCCGCCAATTTCGGCAAGCCCTGCCGCGAGAAATAAAAGAATGGTAATCAGCATCATGAGCACTCCTCAATTTGCATTTATCTTTCATTATAGAGGAGGAGAGCTTTTAAAGCTTCGGATGATTCTCAAATTCCTTCAAATACGCTTTTCGCTGAACCTCTGTAAATTGGCTGATCCAATTGTTTTGAGCCTCTTCATTCAAATGGGGAAGGATATAGCGTTCAACCGCTTCGAAAAACAGCGGATTCGCGATGATGTTCCAGGTCGGGATTCGAACGATTTTCCCGTCTGTTTTCTCGATGATAATATCCTCAAAAAAGATCCCTTTCAAACTGTATTGATGGCGTCCCATATAAAGCCGCTTCACCTCGGAAAACAGCACGCTGCGCTTTCTCGAGAAGATTTCGCCACTAGGTCCGGTCTTTATGGTGAAAATGACATTTCCACGGCTTGTGAACGCAGGAAAAGCCATAAAGAATGTGATCAATCCATAAATCATCGCCAGTAATCCGCCGCCCAAATAAAGCAGGGCATATTTAGATTCAAACGTGAGAGCTTCAGACACCAGCCAGACGCCCACAATAAAGGCGCCCTCTGTAGCGAGGAACAGCCAAGCCCTTAGAAACATCATGCTTTTTACTTCAATCATGTGCTGCCCCTAAAGCTTCGGATGATTCTCAAATTCCTTCAAATACGCACTGCGTTGGATGTCTGTAAACTGTCCGATCCAATTGCTTTTCGCCTCTTCATTCAGATGTGGAAGGATATAGCGTTCAACCGCTTCGAAAAACAACGGATTCGGAATGATGTTCCAAGTGGGAATGCGAATGGTCTTCTGATCAACAGTTTGGATCAATATATCTTCTTGGAAAATTCCTTTTAGACTAAATTTATGGCGGCTCATCTCAATTTTCTTGATATCAGTAAACGTAACAGACACTTTGTCAGTGAACACTTCTCCATTTTTTCCTGTCTTGATGCGGAAAATGGTATTTCCCCGCGGGGTGAAAGCCGGAAAGAAGATGATAAATAAATATAAACAAAACAAGGTGAACAGAAAGCCAGCAGGAATGGCTAATAGGTAATATTTCGTTTGAAACGTAATACCCATATAAAAGAGCCACAAACATGCTAATCCCATACCGGCAGATCCGACAAAAGCCCATATTCTCAGGAACATTTTGCTTTTGACTTCAATGATTTCTTGGTTTTTCAATGCTTTTCTCCTTTTGTTAATTCAATTCTTATCATTTTGAAATGATTTGATTTACAACATCCTTATGAGCAGGGAGGATAGAAAATTCATTCTGGGTGATGCCTGTGACAAGCCAAGTATGGTGGGCCCCCGGCAGGACAAATGCCATGTCAGCCACTTCAGGAGTGTTATCTTTGCCATATGCCAGACGCATAAGTGTATCCATTTTCCCTTTCCGCAAAGCCAGATCATTTGCAAATCGGGTAACGTCCTCTTGGTGGTCATGTTTTTCAAGGAACTCTTTTAGATATGAAGGGTTGTCTGAAGCGCCCTCCAAGAGTTTTTCAAATTCATTTGATGTCAATGTCACAATCGATTCTCTTTTATCCTCTGTATCTATTATATGTAAAAACTCATCTGTCTTAGCAAGTAACCCTTCACTTGATTCCATTTTTGTAATGCGATGGACTTGTTCATCAAAAAGGAGTTCGTGAGAGTAGGTGCCGAATTTTGATACATGGCAGGACACATTCTGTTCGGCGCCTTGCCCGTTAAATTTAGAAAGCTTCACTGTATAGTCAGCGTCGTTTAATACATGGATAAACGGACAGTACTCGTCCTTTAACCGATATTGATGGTTCCGATATTCCGCCGCGTCCTTAGCTAAGAGTGAGCGGCAAGCTGCTTCGAACAAAGCGCCGAGCTGTTCATCTTCTATTTCCGGAAAATAGGCCTGCTTCAAGGCCATCCCCTGTTCAAAAAACCCTTCGCTGTAAAAGCAAAATAAGAGTTCTTCTATGCTAATTGTAAACTGCTTCATTGTTTATTCTCCTATCCAAATGAAAATTTCCCTTTAAGGAAATGGGTTGCGCCGTGTATAAGCGAATCCGCTGTTTTCTTTGCTTTTTCCATTCCTTTTTTTGCGCTGTCTATCCCTTTATGTATCGATTTATTCGCCGCATCTATGCCGTCATTCACTGATTTGACGACTTTGCCGGCTGATTCCAGCCCTTTTTTGGCTGTATCAACAACAGCATGGATCGGTTCTTTCAGCTTTAAGGCTGCTTTTTCAGCAAAACCGGCTGTATATTTGGCGATTTGTTCTCCGACGACTCCGCCAATGTATGAACCTGCTGCCCCAAGAAGGACAGTACCCACAGGTCCTGCAAAGCTTCCGATTGCACCGCCAATGACAGCACCAGCTGTCGCACCGCCGGCAACAAAAATCGTATTATTCACAGCATTCCCGACGGCCTTGGCGTTTTCACGCTTGAGAACTTCGGGTTTGTCCTGGTATTTTGCATAATTTTCAGCAATTTTCACGCCTGCTCCGAATGTTTCGGTCGCACCAGTAATCAGTGTGGCGGTAATGGCATTTCCTTTCGCGAATCTCAAGCCCGTTTTTCCCACATCCTTCAAAGTGGAGCGTACGCCGGCTTCATTAAGAAATCCTTTTGTGTAGCTTCTGACGCTGTTTGAAAAATCCACCGTGTCCTGAGGGAAGTATTTTGTAAACTTTTTATGTACCAAATCTGAAAAAGGACGGTTTGTCTTTTTCAACAAATATTTAGGATTCAAAAGCACTCTTGCCGCTTTTTGATAACGTGAGCTGTCAACGGCCCTGGAAATATCCAAGAGCAGTTTTGAGTGCTGGGCTGTATGCAAGCCGCTTGGCTGTTTCACAAATTTCGTAAGCCCTAATCCGTAATATTTTCCCTGCGTCAGCATAAGAGCGGTTAAGCTTGTCATCGTACCGTATTTGTCGTAGGCATTGTAGAGCTTTCGCAAAATATTATCTTGTTCCACAAATTTATCGCCCGTTTTTCTGATGAAAATCTCATTGTCACTTAGCTTGGTGACGAGCGCTTTTCCTGAGCTCCACGCATCGCCCACTCCGGAAAAACAGCTGCTGTAGCGGGGATCGCATTGCAAAATCATCTGCCCCAGCTCCACATGCAGGTCCTTATATTTGTTTTCCATATCAGTTAATTCAGTGACTACATCATTTGCAAGCTGTTCGAGCTTATCCGGATCAACTGCAATGTTTCCTGACACACCGTTCACCTCCCGAGTTTATGTCTTTCCTCTCTTGCTTTACGCTCCAGTTCTTCCATTCTGGCAATTTCAGCTTTTCGTTCTTCTATTTTGACAGCGGCAGCCTTCAGCTCTTGGCTTGTTTCAAGCAGCTCCTGTTCGAATTGATCGTAGGCGGCTTTCGTTTCCTCGAAATCCTGGTCAAACGAATCTCTTGATTTGCCCTGCCAAGCATCTCCCAATGCAGATAACCGGGATTCAAGCAGCATTTTGGAGCTTCTGACCTCTTCTGCGGCCGCACTGTACTTGTTTGCCAGCTCAATGACTTTATATGAGTCCAACTTTTGTCCCCTGCCTTTTCTAAATTCACGCACAATTGGATGTTTTATATAAATGATTATAAATAATTCGGCATGTATCCGAATCGTACAAAAGAACCTTTTCATAAGAATTGGAAGGGCGTATATTCACTTAAAATTCACAGTTGGTGAGACTTTAAGATTACAAAAAAGGTAAAAAAAACAAATCCCTCAGACATAAGGCAAATGAGAAATTTCCCGCTCTATGGGAAAAAACACTAAAGTTGATCAAATGACCTAAGTGCGCCAAACGTGTTACGGGACGGGATATCTCGTGGTATAAATGGAATTGTAAACGTTATCAAGGAGGTCGTCATATGAAGAAAAAATCATTCTCAATCGTAATAGCGGGCGGAGGGAGCACTTTCACTCCAGGGATCGTACTCATGCTCTTGGACCATTTGGAGGAGTTTCCGATCAGAAAGCTGAAGCTGTATGATAATGATAAGGAGAGACAGGATCGAATTGCAGGCGCCTGTGATGTTTTTATCAGAGAAAAAGCGCCGGATATTGAATTTGAAGCGACGACTGACCCGGAAGAAGCTTTTACAGATGTCGATTTTGTTATGGCGCACATCAGAGTAGGGAAATACGCGATGCGTGCGCTTGATGAGCAAATTCCGTTAAAGTACGGAGTTGTCGGCCAGGAGACGTGCGGGCCGGGCGGGATCGCATACGGTATGCGTTCGATCGGCGGTGTGCTTGAGATATTAGATTACATGGAAAAATACTCGCCTGATGCTTGGATGCTCAATTATTCCAATCCGGCGGCGATTGTGGCTGAAGCTACGAGACGCCTTAGACCGAATTCTAAAATTCTCAATATCTGTGATATGCCGGTTGGGATCGAAGACCGGATGGCGCAAATTCTTGGCTTAGCTTCAAGAAAAGAAATGAAGGTCCGCTATTACGGATTAAATCACTTCGGCTGGTGGACATCAATTCAGGATCAAGAGGGCAACGATTTAATGCCGAAGCTGAAGGAGCATGTATCTCAATACGGCTATATTCCGAAAACAGAGGCTGAAGCGGTGGAGGCGAGCTGGAATGACACATTCGCCAAAGCGCGTGACGTGCAGGCCGCAGATCCTGACACACTGCCGAATACGTATTTGCAATATTATTTGTTCCCGGATGATATGGTGAAAAAATCAAATCCGAATCATACGCGGGCAAATGAAGTGATGGAAGGTCGCGAAGCTTTTATTTTCAGCCAATGTGACATGATTACACGTGAGCAGTCCACGGAAAACAGCGAAATCAAAATAGATGACCACGCATCATATATCGTTGATCTTGCCCGGGCGATTGCCTACAACACAGGTGAAAGAATGCTGTTGATCGTTGAAAATAACGGCGCAATTGCGAACTTTGACCCGACTGCGATGGTCGAGGTGCCATGCATTGTCGGCTCAAATGGGCCTGAACCGATTACCGTCGGCACCATTCCGCAATTCCAAAAAGGGCTTATGGAGCAGCAGGTATCCGTTGAGAAGCTGACTGTTGAAGCATGGGCGGAGAAATCGTTCCAAAAGCTGTGGCAGGCGCTAATTTTGTCAAAAACAGTGCCGAACGCGCGTGTGGCAAGACTCATTCTCGAGGATTTAATGGAGGCCAACAAAGACTTCTGGCCTGAGCTTGATCAAAGCCCGACCCGTATATCATAACTGAAATTCCCCCATTTTCGAATCTGTAATTGTATATAATAGAAAGAAAATGGGGGGATCTGATATGCAGCTCGAAGAACTGATCAATCAGCACTACAGCAAATTGAATGACAACGATTTTCATATTTTAAAATATATATTGAATCATAAGCACACATGCTATCACCTTGGAATCGACGCGCTGGCCAAAGCTTGCAGTGTATCGCGTTCCTCAATTTTACGGCTTGCCCAAAAGCTCGGTTTCAGTGGCTACAGTGAATTTCGCGTCTTTTTAAAGTGGGAAGATCAGCCGGAAGAAGGCGAGAGTATGAGTTTTGAAAAGCTGCTTGATGATATTGAAGCAAATTTGAAGTTCTTACGGACAAAGGACATGACGGACATGTGCCAGCTGATTGATGAAGCTGACCGCATTTTCGTCTACGGTTCTGGAAATGCGCAAAAGATATGCGCCCGCGACCTGCAAAGAATGTTTATTCCGCGTCATCGCTATCTTATTTTAATTGAAGACACAAATGAATTTAATCTGATGCGCGGGGATTTTAAAGTGAACGATCTGTTTATCATCATTTCTCTTTCCGGAGAAACACCGGAGCTGATTCCTCAGGCAAGAATGCTTTCTGCAAAGGGTATTCCCTTTATTTCCATTACGAATTTAAAAAACAATGTCCTCGCCCAGCTGACTCCGCATAATCTTTATGCGACAAGCAAACCTGTGACATTAAGCGATAAAACGGAAATTGTCGCTTTTGCACCGTTTTTTCTCGTTGGCGAAGCATTGTTCCGCGCATATGTTGATTACAAAGAGGCAGAAAAAAATGACAATGAGTAGCAGGGGGTTCTGGTATGATGCAAAAAATTCAGCGCTTTGGAAGCGCGATGTTTGTGCCTGTTTTATTATTCGCGTTCGCCGGCATTATCGTCGGTATCAGCACGCTCTTTAAAAATAAAACCCTCATGGGACCGCTCGCCGATCCTGACGGTTTTTGGTATCAGTGCTGGTATATCATTGAGCAGGGCGGCTGGACTGTCTTTAACCAAATGCCGCTCTTATTCGCCATTGGCATCCCGGTTGCTTTGGCGAAGAAAGCTCAGGCACGCGCTTGTTTGGAAGCGCTTACTGTCTACCTGACATTCAACTATTTTGTCAGCGCGATATTGACGGTATGGGGAGGAGCATTTGGCGTCGACATGAATCAAGAGGTCGGCGGAACGAGCGGATTAACGATGATTGCGGGCATAAAAACGCTCGATACCAACATTATCGGAGCCATCTTTATTTCTTCGATTGTCGTCTTTTTGCATAATCGCTATTTTGATAAAAAACTGCCCGATTTTCTCGGCATCTTTCAAGGCTCAACATATATCGTGATGATTTCCTTCTTTATTATGATCCCAATTGCCTTGGCTGTGTCTTATATTTGGCCGATGGTTCAATCGGGAATCGGCTCGCTTCAAAGCTTCCTGGTTGCTTCTGGGGCGGTGGGCGTTTGGATATACACGTTTTTGGAACGGATTTTAATTCCGACCGGCCTTCATCACTTTATTTACACGCCGTTTATTTATGGCCCGGCTGTAGCGGAAGGCGGGATCGTCACGTATTGGGCACAGCATCTCGGCGAATATTCGCAAAGCGCCAAACCGCTGAAGGAGCTCTTTCCGCAAGGCGGATTCGCGCTTCACGGCAACTCGAAAATCTTCGGTATTCCGGGTATCGCCCTGGCTTTTTATGTGACAGCCAAAAAGGAAAAGAAAAAACTCGTCGCAGGGCTGCTGATTCCTGTCACACTGACAGCGATTGTCGCCGGTATTACAGAGCCGATTGAGTTTACGTTCTTATTCATTTCACCTTTCTTATTTGCGGTTCACGCCGTGCTTGCCGCCACAATGTCGACAGTTATGTATATGGCCGGCGTCGTCGGAAATATGGGAGGCGGACTGATTGAGGCGGTGACCTTGAACTGGATTCCGCTCTTTGGCAGCCACGGTATGACATATGTGTATCAAATTTTGATCGGGCTCTCGTTTACAGCAATTTATTTTTTCGTCTTCAGATTTTTAATCCTCAAATTCAATATCGCTACACCAGGACGGGAAAAGGATGAACAGCAGGAAACAAAGCTATATTCGAAAAAGGAATACAGAGAACGAAAAAACAAGGATGAAACAGCCTCCGCTGCTGAAACGGCAGATGACACCGCTTTTCTGTATATTGAAGCGCTGGGCGGAAAAGGCAACATCACTGAAGTCACAAACTGCGCCACCCGCCTCAGAGTCAGTGTCAAGGACGAAACAAAGGTTGAACCCGACAGCGTATTCCGCGCGCTTGGCGCACACGGCGTCGTCAGGAACGGGAAGGCGTTTCAGGTGATTATCGGATTAAGCGTACCGCAGATGCGGGAGCGTGTGGAAAAAATATTGAATCAATAAAGACTGCCCTCCTTTTCGGGAGGGTTTTCGTTTGCCGTCAAAAAGACCGCCATAGTAAAGTAAAGAAAGAGACAATCGAGTAAAAAGGGGTTTGGAGGCTTTTACATGCAAAAGGCTTTGTCGTTTTTAAAACCATATTCATTGCTGGCGGGAATTGCTCTGATTCTTATGTTGACGGAGCTTGTAGTTGAACTGATGCAGCCTTTATTGATTGCAAAAATCATCGACGATGGGATATTGAAGCAAGATCTGCGGCATGTATGGATATGGGGCACGGTCATGATCGGGCTGACCGTGTTATCCTTTGCGGCGGGGATGCTGAATTCCTTTTATGCCGCCCATGTCAGCCAAAGCTTTTCCTATGATACGAGAAAAGGGCTTTTTCAAAAAATCCAGTCCTTCTCCTATTCCACATTTGGACAGTTTTCGTCCTCTTCTTATATCACAAGGCTGACAAACGACGTCACACAGGTTCAAAATATGATTTTTATGAGTTTGCGGTTTATGCTGCGGGCTCCCTTAATGATTGCAGGCGGCATTGTGCTATCGCTTGCCGTTAATGTGAAACTCGGCTTTTTTCTGCTTGTGACCATTCCGATCCTGATCTTGTTTTTGCTATGGGTATTAAGGAAAGGCGGGGCACTGTTCCGCTCAGTGCAGAAAAGGCTGGATCAAGTGAACACCATCATGCAGGAAAATTTAATTGCAATCAAGCTGATCAAAGCGCTGCTTCGCGGCAGCCACGAAGTCAAACGATTTATCAAAGCCAACACAAGGCTGATGGAAAAAACGGTTTCGGCCTTTCAGCTTGTGGAATTCACGATGCCTGTACTGATGCTTTTGATGAATCTCTGCATCCTTTTGATTTTGTGGGCGGGGTCCTACAGTATCACGAGCGGAAGCACTCAGGTCGGCGATGTTGTTGCGATTATTAACTACGCAACACGAATTACGGGCGCGCTTTCGATGTTTCCGTTTTTGATTATGATTTTCACCCGGGCGAAGGCTTCAGGGGATAGAATCGGTGAGGTGCTTGAAACAGAAGGCGACGAGCGGGAGGAAGGCATCATATCTGATCGTTTGTCAGGACGGATTGAGTTTCAGCATGTATCCTTTCGCTATCCTGAAATGGACAGAGAAGCGCTCAGGAATGTCTCATTTTCCGCAAAGCCAAGAGAAACGATCGCGATTCTCGGTGCGACGGGCTCGGGCAAGTCCACGCTTTTTCAGCTCATTCCGCGGCTTTATCAGCCGGATTCAGGCCGCATTTACATAGATGAAAAGCCGGTTCAAGATATTCCGGCTGAAGGGCTGCGCAGGCAAATTGGATATGTACCGCAGGAAGTCCTCTTGTTTTCCGGCACAATCAAAGAAAACATCGCTTGGGGCAAAGAAAATGCTTCACTAGATGAAATAATGGATGCGGCCAAACATGCGCAAATTCATGAAACGATTTTGAAGCTCCCAAATGGATATGACACAGTTTTGGGGCAAAGAGGCGTCAACCTGTCCGGCGGCCAGAAACAGCGAATTTCCATTGCGCGGGCGCTGATTCGAAAACCGGCTATCCTTCTATTAGATGACAGCACAAGCGCACTTGATCTGCAAACGGAGGCGAAGCTGCTTGAAGCAATCAGCACATACCATTGCACAACTTTGATCATTACACAAAAAATAACCACGGCGATGAAAGCTGATCAGATTTTGCTGCTTGAGGACGGCGAACTGATTGAAAAAGGCACTCATAGTGAGCTGCTTTCTGCATCTCAGTTATACAAGCGCATTTACGAGTCACAATTCGGAAGGGAGGGGAGCGAGTCATGCTAAAAGACATCCGCAAGCCTTTCCAATATCCCAAACTGCCAATTGACAAAAAAGAAGGCGCGAAAAAGCGGGCGAAAGCAAAGGATACAAAGGGCACACTGAGACGAATCTGGTCTTACTTGGCTGAAAGAAAAGGACTGCTCATACTTGTCATGCTGATGGTTGTCATCAGCGCGATATTCGGGCTCCTTGGCCCCTTTGTGATCGGAAAGGCCATTGACCATTTTATCGTCGGGAAAACGGTCAGCGGCTTGATTCCCGTTTTACTTCTTCTGCTCGCTATCTATATCATTCAGTCCCTGTCGCTTTGGTTTCAAAACTATTGGATGATTATGATCTCGCAGGGCACGGTTTTCAGAATGAGAAGCGAATTGTTCACCCATCTGCATGAGCTGCCGATTCCATTTTTTGATAAACAGCGGCACGGCGAGCTGATGAGCCGGGTGACGAATGACATCGAAAATGTCAGTTCTACCTTAAACACGTCAGTCATTCAAATTTTGTCAAGCGTGATCACCTTTGTCGGGACGATTGCGGTGATGCTGTACATGAGCCCGCTCCTTACATTGATTACGCTGGCCATTATTCCGGTGATGGCAGCGAGCCTGAAATGGATCACCAACCGAACGGGAAAGCTGTTTAAAGAACAGCAGAAAAACCTTGGTGATCTGAATGGGTATATTGAGGAATCTGTTTCAGGCGCAAAGGTCATCAAAGCATATTCACGTGAGAAGCAGATTACTGCTGAATTCCTCGAAAAAAACGCTGCACTCAAGACGTCGGGCTTTTGGGCGCAGACGATTTCCGGGTTTATCCCGAAGGTCATGAACTCTTTGAATAACTTAAGTTTTACAATGATTGCGGCAATCGGCGGTTTGTTTGCGCTGAAAGGCTGGATCTCGATCGGCTCCATCGTCGTCTTTGCCGAGTATTCAAGACAATTTACACGCCCTTTAAACGATCTGGCCAACCAGTTTAATACGATGCTGTCCGCAATCGCCGGCGCTGAACGGGTGTTTGACGTGCTTGATGAAAAAGAAGAGCGCGAGGATGAAAAGAACGCCGTGCATCAGCCCATCCAAACAGGCAGCATTGAATTCCGCGATGTGTCCTTCGGTTACGATAAAGGGCAGCAGACACTGAAGCATTTACAGTTTACCGTGCCTGCAGGGCAGTCCATCGCGTTTGTCGGACCGACGGGGGCGGGGAAGACAACCGTCACTAACCTTATCGCCCGTTTTTACGAGCCTAACGATGGAAAAATTTTAATCGACGGTATAGATATTAAAACCCTTACTAGAGCAAGCCTGAGAAAAAACATGGGGTTTGTTCTTCAGGATTCTTTCTTATTTCAGGGAACGATCAGAGAAAACATTCGCTACGGCAGGCTAGATGCTTCTGATCAGGAAGTCGAAGCCGCTGCAAAAACAGCGAATGCCCATAGTTTTATTGAAAGGCTGCCAAAAGGGTATGATACCGTGCTGACGCAAAACGGTTCGGGCATCAGTCAAGGACAGAAGCAGTTGATTTCTATAGCGAGGGCGGTGCTTGCCGATCCGGTTCTTCTCATTTTGGATGAAGCGACAAGCAACATTGATACCGTTACAGAAGTCAACATTCAAGAAGCGCTCGCCCGTTTAATGGAAGGAAGAACAAGCGTCATCATTGCCCACAGGCTGAACACCATTCAAAGAGCGGACCAGATTGTGGTGCTAAAAGACGGTGAAATGATTGAAAAAGGCAGCCATGACGAGCTGATTCGGCAAAAAGGATTTTACAGTGACTTATATGAAAGCCAATTTGAGAAATAGACCTTTGTCCTGCACAGAGGTCTTTTTTGTTACAGTTTTATAGTACTTTTATTTCATTTTCGTAAAATGTAACAAAATTACTTGACGTAAACAAGTTATTTATATATACTAACTTACATTAAGTAAGTGATAACATTTATCAAGGAGGATAAAATGAATAAATCATTTGAAATTGGCACATTACTTTTAAGAGTTATTACAGGTATTATCTTTTTTGTTCACGGTTTATCAAAGTTTCAGGGAATGGAGGGCACCATCCAATTTTTCGGCAGCATAGGCCTTCCAAGCTTTATGGCGTATGTCATCGCAGCGATTGAACTCATTGGCGGAGTGCTTGTCTTCTTCGGATTGGCTACACGTATTGTCGGTGTACTGTTCGCTCTTACACTGATCGGCGCCATCATCACTGTTAAGCTGAAAGCGCCATTCATGGGCAATGCAGAATTTGATTACCTTCTGCTTTTGACATCCATTCACCTGGCGCTTACTGGAAGTCGATTCCTGGCGCTGGACCCATTTGTGTTTAAAGGAAAAAAGAACGGAAACGTTTCAGCATAAGAAAAGAGGCATGCAGCATGACCAGCATTCATGAGGATACACACATTGGCTATGCCAAACTCACAATTCGCAGTCTGGAGCGTTCGCTTCAGTTCTACTGTAACGTCATCGGTTTTCAAGTCTTAAAAAAGACGGATCGCCAAGCTGAATTAACGGCTGACGGGAAACGCGTACTGCTTATTCTTGAAGAAAATCCGAGCGCTGTCGTCTTGCCTGAACAGTCTGTGACAGGCCTTTATCACTTTGCGATTCTTCTTCCGGACAGGAAGGAACTTGGGATCGCGCTCGCCCGCTTGATTGAACACGGCATTGCTATCGGACATGGGGACCATGCTGTCAGCGAAGCGCTCTACCTGTCTGATCCTGACGGAAACGGCATTGAAATGTATGCTGACCGCCCCCGCAGCACGTGGCAGCGTGATCTGGAAGGAAACTATGTCATGACGACAACCGCTGTTGACATTGAGGGCCTTCTGGAAGAGGCAGGAGATGAGCGGAAAACATCGCTTCCGAACGATACAATCATCGGACACATTCATCTGCATGTCAGTGATTTGAAAGAAGCAAAGGCGTTTTATACAGATGTACTGGGCTTTGACATTGTCGGAAACTATGCGGGCATGTCCGCCCTCTTCGTTTCAGCCGGGGGGTACCACCATCATATCGGCTTAAACATTTGGGCGGGAAGAAATGCGCCGCCTAAACCGACAAATGCCAGCGGACTAGATTATTATACTGTTGTCCTGCCCCACCAAGAGGAGCTGGATTTGGTGGCAAACCGAGTCAAACATGCCGGGTATTCGATTGAAGAGACGGAAAACAGCTTTCGTGTGAAAGACCCTGTTTCCGGCGCCTATATTACATTTGTGATTTAATTGCAATCCCCTTGCCGAAAAAACGGCAGGGGGATTTTTTATTTTCCAGAAACTCCTGTCAAAAATGCCCTGAGGCAGGTATGATAAGAAGGGAATTGGGTATCGGGAGTGATGAGCGTGAAAGCTCTTTTTTTTACGAGAATGTTCACCTTGATGGTGAGCTGTTTAATGTATCTGTCCATTGTGAAAGAGGATAACTGGTTTGGATATGTATTTATAGCAGCAGGTGCTGCCATGTATGCAGCCAATCATGTTTTGCTGACAAAAGAGACAAATGCCATCTGGTTCTGCCTGATTGATATTGCAATCGGCTTTTCGTTCGGATTTATCTTTCCCGGCACAGGTTTGTTCATTATTATGCTTTGTCCGGTTGCGGTCGCTTTTTTTCTGCGGGGGTTTCCTAAAAGAACAGCATGGTCTGTCTTATGTCTTTCCTCTATTTTATTTTTGACCGTCCTCATCCGTACATATGCGATGTTCGGCAATGAATTTGTCATTGATCATTTGACTAGCATGACATTCGTTGTCTTCTGCGGTGTCGTGGGCAAATTAATCAGCAAGCTGTTGGATGCGCAGGATACGGCAAAACAGCAGTTTCAGGAACTGACGGAGTCCCATCTGGCGCTGTCTGCTGCACATCAGGAGCTCCATTTATATGCGAAGCAGGTTGAAGAGCTGACTGCCATTTACGAGCGGAACAGAATGGCGCGGGAAATCCATGATACAGTGGGGCATAAAATGACGGCCCTTCTCGTCCAGCTGCAGCTTTTGCGTGAATGGCAAAAAAGAGACAGCCAAAAAGCGGATGAGACAGTAGGTGTCTGTGAAACACTTGCCCGTGAAGCGCTTGATGATGTCCGCTTATCAGTACGCACTCTGCAAACTGAAAACGATCCTTCGCTAATCGAATCGCTGAAACAGCTGACAGAGGACTTTTGCAAAAATGCAGGAGTCACAACAGAATTTGCGGTCAGCGGTGATCCTGCAATCATCCCGCTGTCTCTCCATCCGACCCTGATCAGAACGGCGCAGGAAGCACTGACCAATGCCAAACGGCACGGCGGCGCCGCAGCTTGTTCGATACAGCTTGCCTGCACAACGGACAGCATCAGCCTTGTCATTAAGGATGACGGCAAAGGCAATCCCGAGGCAGCACTTGGTTTTGGTCTCTTGAATATGAAAAAGCGGGCAGCGGAGCATGGCGGAACGATCCGTTTTGAGAGCGAACGGGATCAAGGGTTTACTGTAATCGCCGAATTTTCACTGGCTAATAAAAAATGGAGCTTCGGGCCCGCACAGCAAAAGGAGAGTTTATCATGATTAAGATCATCATTACCGACGATCAGGATATCGTCAGAGAAGGGCTGGCATCCCTGCTCCAGCTCCGAGAAGAGCTCGATGTGATCGCAACGGCGCGAAACGGACAGGAAGCCTTCGAAAAGGCGAAAGAGCTGGAGCCGGATATCGTGTTAATGGACATCCGCATGCCGGTTTCCAACGGGGTGGAGGGAACAAAATTAATCACAAGCTCGCTGCCAGGCGTAAAGGTTTTGATGCTGACAACCTTTAAGGATTCAGCGCTGATTGCTGAAGCGCTTGAAGAAGGAGCAAGCGGGTATCTGCTGAAGGATATGTCTGCAGATACGATTGTAAAAGCAGTGATGACTGTTCATTCTGGCGGAATGGTGCTTCCGCCGGAATTGACTGCCCAAATGCTGAATGAATGGAAGCGTGAAAAACAGCTGAAAGGAATAAATGAGATAGAAAAACCTAAGGAGCTGCTCGACCTGACCGAGCGCGAAATCGAAGTTCTGGCTGAGCTGGGGTACGGGCTGAATAACAAAGAAATTGCCGAAAAGCTTTACATTACAGAAGGCACAGTCAAAAACCACGTTTCAAATATTATCAGCAAGCTGGCTGTCAGGGACAGAACCCAAGCCGCCATTTACTCGGTCAGATATGGTGTATCTGTCTTTTGACATATGACGTTTTGCATATACACTTCTCTGAAAAGGCCTTTTACAGGCCTTTTTTTCATGCCCTATGTTCTATCTGCCGCTACATGCCGCACGCCTTTCTTTCTTCTACAATGGCAATGGATCAAAAAAAGGAGTGAGACGACGTGCTGCAAGCAGAAAACATCAAAAAGGCATATGGAAAAAAAACAATCGTGAAAGGTATTTCTTTTTCCCTCCAAAAGGGGGAGTCGTTCGGTCTGCTCGGGCCAAACGGTGCAGGGAAGTCCACAACCATCTCGATGATTTCCGGCCTTGTGCCGCATGACAGCGGGAACATCACGGTGGGCGGCTATGTTATCGGAAAAGAAACGGCCAAAGCGAAACAAAAAATCGGCATTGTTCCGCAGGAAATTGCATTATATCCGACGCTGACGGCTCATGAGAATCTTATGTTTTGGGGGAAAATGTACGGACTTACGCACGGTGAGGCCAAAAAAAGATCGGCAGAGGTCCTTGAATATGTCGGCCTGACTGAGCGGGCTAAAGATAAGATTGAAACATTTTCCGGGGGGATGAAACGAAGAATCAACATCGGTGCGGCTTTAATGCATAAGCCCGAGCTGCTGATTATGGATGAACCGACTGTCGGTATTGACCCTCAATCGAGAAATCACATTTTAGAAACGGTCAAACAGCTCAACGAAACGGGCATGACGGTGATCTATACGAGTCATTACATGGAAGAAGTTGAGTTTTTATGCGACCGGATCGGGATAATTGATCAGGGGGAAATGATTGCGATTGGCACAAAAACTGATTTGTGCAGCCGCCTTGGGGGCGATACCATCATTCAGCTCACGGTCAGCGGGATCGATGAAGCGTTTCTTGTGGCGATCCGATCTCTGGCCCATGTGAATGATGTAACAGGCCAGGAGTCAGAGCTCAAAATTGACATTTCTCCGGCCCATCATGAGAAAGTCGTCACCAGCCTTCTTGCTGAAGCTGCTGCTCATCATATAAACCTGCTGTCCCTTCAGGTGCAGGAACCGAATCTGGAGCGCCTGTTTCTGAATCTGACCGGCCGCACGTTGCGGGATTGAGGAGGGACGGCAATGAAAAAAAGCATATGGATCGCATGGAAAGATGTCAAAATCAGAATCGCGGACAGAAAAGGGTTTATGATGCTTATCCTAATGCCGCTCATCCTAACCTGTATTTTAGGCGCAGCGCTCGGATCAGTTGTTGACGGAGGCAGCCGGATTGATGATATCAAAGTCGGCTACATTCAATCAGACCAGTCAGATACAGCAAACATGTTTACAAAAGATGTTCTCAAAAAAATGAAGTCGATAAAGGTCACAAAAGTCGGCAGCAAAGACAAGATGAAAAAACTGATTGATGAAAAGAAAATCGATGTAGGCATCGTTATCCCGAACCATTGGGAAGCCGGCAAAACCTCAGCTGTTGTTTATGCCGCACCTGATCAAACATTGAAAAGTTCCATCATCGAAACAGCTGCCAGCTCTTTTATAGAGCAATATAAAGCGGTAAAGGAAGCCGCGTCAGCCTCAATGGACTACATCAGCAAAACGGAAGCTGTAAAGCAAGGAAAACTTGACCCTGCACAGTTTGCAGAAAAGCTGGTAAAGACGCTTGAAAAAGAAACAGGTGACAAGCTGACTATTGCAGAAAAATCTGTCGGCAGCAAGGCCGTTACCAGTTTTCAATACTATTCGGCGGCAATGCTTTGCATGTTTATGCTGTTTCATATCACAGTCGGGGCGAAATCGTTTTTACAGGAAAAGGATATGGAGACGCTTGCCAGAATGCTGATGACGCCTGCGCAAAAATCCGTCATTCTCTTCGGAAAATGGCTTGGGACGTATCTGTTTGCTATCATACAATTTTTCATATTTCTGATCGTCACAATCAATGTATTTGGTGTGGACTGGGGCGGTAATCTGCTGTTTGTGAGTGTACTCGGGCTTTCTTACGCCGCAGCTGTATCTGGTATTTCAATGCTGCTTGCGTCGTGCATCAGCGATATGAAATCTGCAGACTCGATAGGCGGCTTCGGCATTCAATTGCTTGCGGTTCTCGGCGGGTCCATGCTGCCGCTGTACCAATTTCCGGACGTCTTGCAGTCTGTATCCAAAGCGGTGCCAAATCGCTGGGCGCTTGACGGCTTTCTTTCTTTAATGGAAGGGGGAGGCTGGGCTGACCTTCAAAAGCCTGTGCTTCTTTTTGCGGCGATCGGCTTTTGTTCACTTGTAATTGGTATCAGACGGCTTCATACAAGATAAGGAGGTACAAAAGGTGAAAAAAATTCTAGCCATTTGCGGCATTGAGCTTTCTCTCATTTTTAAGAAGCCACAGAACTATTTGATCATGTTTGCTGCCCCGCTTTTGCTTACCTTTGTATTTGGGAGTATGCTCGGCGGCAATGATGATAAGGTGCGGCTTGCAATCGTTGATCAGGACGATACGATTCTCTCACAGCATTATATTCGGCAGCTTAAGGCACACGATGATATGTATGTATTCGAAAACATGTCTGAAAACAAAGCGTCAGAAAAGCTGAAACAAAAGAAAATTGCCGGGATCATCGTTATTTCCCGCTCGTTCCAGACACAGCTGGAAAAAGGCAAAAACCCTGAACTGATTTTCCGTCACGGCCCTGAACTGTCGGAAGCGCCGATGGTCAAACAATATGCAGAAAGCACATTGGCAACGCTCAATATTCAGGTGACCGCGGCAAAAACGGCATCGCAGACAGCGGGAGAGAACTGGAAGGCTGCGTATAAAACCGTTTTCGCCAAAAAACATGAAGATACAGTTCCGGCTGTAAAACGACAGACGCTCAGTGATAAAAAAGAGGGTGCGGAAGCAAGTGACACAGCCTCCAGAGCAGCAGGTTTTTCCATCCTGTTTGTCATGCTGACCATGATGGGAGCGGCTGGAACCATTTTAGAAGCAAGAAAAAACGGCGTATGGTCCAGATTGCTTACAGCCTCTGTCAGCCGAGCCGAAATCGGTGCTGGGTATGTGCTGTCCTTCTTTGTCATTGGCTGGATTCAATTTGGCATATTGCTTCTCGCAACCCATTGGCTGTTTGGCATCAACTGGGGGAATCCGGCTGCGGTTATGGTGTTGGTGTCGCTTTTTCTATTGACCGTTGTCGGCATTGGATTGATGATTGCGGCCAATGTCAGAACGCCAGAACAGCAGCTTGCGTTCGGCAACTTGTTCGTCATCGCAACATGTATGGTGAGCGGGATGTATTGGCCGATCGACATTGAACCGAAATTTATGCAATCCATCGCTGAATTTCTTCCGCAAAAGTGGGCGATGAGCGGGCTGACGGAGATTATCGCTAACGGTGCCCGCGTCACAGATATTCTCGGAATCTGCGGCATCTTGCTTGCTTTTGCAGCAATCACTTTCGCAGCGGGGCTGAAAGCGCTCCGAGCCTAAAAAACATCTGCCGTTTAGGCAGATGTTTTTTTGCATGTGGGTACATCCGTATGGGTGTAGCCTGAACTGCGGTTAATCCTTATCTATCATAGCTAAAATTGATTCCAGCCAAGAAACGTAATTTTTCTCCCGCTCCAGCGCTTTCGTCAGCACAAGATAGTGGCCGAAGTCCGGTGAAGAAAATGACATCGGCTCTGCTGAGGCCATAAGCTTTTCATAGCTTCCCTGTAAGTCAGAAAGCTTGGCCTGGCGTTTTTGCAGCTGGTCTGTGAACAAATCAGAAGCCTCTTGGCGTGAAAGACAAGAAATGAAATAAGCCTTCAGCATAAATTCATCCTTCACCGTCTCGGGTATCGGCTGGTGGCGGATCAGCCAGTCATGCAGCTCCTGCTTTCCGCTGTCTGTCAGGGTGTACATCTTTTTCTCCAGCTTTGTGCCCTGAATCGTTGTCCGGAACGTGATAAATCCTTCATCCGTCAGCTTTTTGAGCTCAGGGTAAATCTGGCTGTGCTTGGCGCTCCAAAACTGGCCGAGCTCCTCTTTAAAATAACTCGTAATATCGTATCCACTCAATTCGCCTTTTCGCAAAAGCCCTAATATGGCGTATTTTAATACTCTCATGCTATCCTCCGTGTCTGGCCGTTTCGCAAAACAGATGAGCCGGTGCTCAACTGTGATTCTAACTGCCTATTCCCCTTATTATAGAAAAGGGAGGAAGGGAACACAACCGGGCTCTTTGGAAATGAAGATAAAAGGTTTGTCAGAAGGTATCCGATTTATCACCGTCAATATAAAAGAGATTTAAATTTAATTTTCAGAAAAAATAGTAACCATATTGATTTTTTATGTATAATAGGAAATTGGTGGTATCAACATTTTAAGGGGGAATAAACGTGAAAAAAGTACTTATGGCATTCATTATTTGTTTATCGCTGATTCTATCTGTTTTAGCCGCTCCGCCGTCTGGCGCAAAAGCTGAATCAGTACATAATCCTGTCGTTCTTGTTCATGGAATAAGTGGTGCATCATACAACTTTTTCGCTATTAAAAACTACTTAATTTCTCAAGGCTGGCAAAGCAACAAACTGTACGCAATTGATTTTTATGATAAAACAGGAAATAACCTAAATAACGGCCCGCAGCTTGCTTCATATGTTGACCGTGTTTTAAAAGAGACGGGGGCAAAAAAAGTAGATATTGTGGCTCATAGTATGGGAGGCGCCAATACGCTGTACTATATTAAATATTTAGACGGGGGCAATAAGATTCAAAATGTCGTAACGCTTGGAGGGGCTAATGGTTTAGTGTCATCAACGGCGCTGCCGGGTACAGATCCTAATCAAAAGATCCTCTATACATCTATTTACAGTCTCAATGATCAAATTGTCATCAATAGCTTGTCTCGGTTACAAGGAGCGCGAAACATCCAGCTTTATGGCATCGGTCATATTGGCTTGCTTTCTAATAGCCAAGTGAACGGCTATATCAAAGAAGGGCTGAATGGCGGAGGCCTCAATACAAATTAATATCTTCAAAAAACAACCTGCTGTCTCCGTTACAGTGGGTTTTTTCGTCTGAGAAAGCCATAGGGTCTTATGACCTTAGTCTATCATGCATACGTCAATTTATGACATCAGGCACTTTTTCAAATAGAGCGGACATGTTAAGGTACAACCATCGATTTCTATCAATTTGAAATAAAAGGAGCGCTGTTATGCAAATTAAAGAAATTTTTATGATCCGCTGCATTTCATGCTTAAGTGTCGTCTTGCTCCATATCATTTCAATGGTCCTGATGCTTCAGGCAGAAGCTCTTGCAGATATTTCTCACACTGTTGATTCTTTCCGAACACTCCTGATGTTCAGCACGCCCGCTTTTATTTTCATCTCTGAATTTTTACTGGCCCGTTCTTATCCTGATGGGGTGCCTGACGGTTTTTTAAAGAAGCGGGGAAAAGTGATTTTTGTTCCTTTTTTATTTATCGCGGCCATCGATGCGCTGCTGATGACCAGTGCGATGGGGGGAGAGGTAACCTTTCTCGCGTTTGTGCAAAAATATCTGGCGAACGTATTCTTAGGAAACTTTATCGGATACTTCATTCTCGTCATCTTTCAATTTTACATGCTGCATATGATGTTTCATGAGTACTTGAAAAAAGCATCGCCGAAATGGGTGCTGTCTATCTCATTTGTGGTGACAGCCGCTTATTTAGGCTATTTCTCCGCAGCCAGCCCGGCTCCTGCTTCTGAAGAGGGCGGGGCATTTCCGTTCTTCTGGGTTCCGTTCGCAGGCTGGCTTTTCTACTTTTGTCTAGCCTACTATTGCGGAAAAGAATACAAGCGTTTTTTAGCGCTGCTGAACCAATACCGCTGGGTGGTGTACGGCGGCGCAATTGCTTCCGGGGCGCTGGTTGTCACTGTTTCTTATGTCGGTGAAATCGGCATGATCAGCTCGAAGCGGCCTGATATCATGCTGTATTCAACAAGCATGATTTTCCTGTGTTTTCACTTGTTTTCCAAAATGAAGCATGTGCCGAAAATCATGATGTTTATCAGCAACTATTCCTTTTCGATTTATCTGCTTCATGCCTATTTTATGATTATAGGCTACGTGTTGCTTTTGAATATGCCCGACATTCCTGCCGTACCGGCTGTTCTCCTGTTGTTTGCCGTGTGTACAGCCGGCCCGATTCTGACCTCGTGGGCACTGAATAAATTCAAATACGGGTATTTATTTGTGGGGAAAATTTATCAGCCAAAACAGAAGAAGGTAACAGTCGAAGTGCGTGATCACGCAGGGTGAAAAACAAGCGGCAGGGGGGCTCCTGCCGCTTGTTGTGTATTAAATCATACAGTATACACAATCTTTTTCTTGTAAAATAAAGGAGAAGATTGAATAGAAGGGAGAACATTCATGACATCAGTCAATCTAAGCTACCCAATAGGAGAATACAAGCCGAGGGAATCCATATCGAAGGAGCAAAAAGATAAATGGATTCAAGTACTTGAAGAAGTGCCGGCAAAATTGAAGCAAGCTGTAGAGGTCATGACGGACAGCCAGCTTGACACACCGTACCGGGACGGTGGATGGACCGTTCGGCAAGTTATTCATCATCTGGCTGACAGTCATATGAACAGCTATATTCGTTTTAAATTGAGCTTGACGGAGGAGACACCGGCTATCCGTCCGTATGATGAAAAAGCATGGTCGGAGCTAAAAGACTCGAAAACGGCAGATCCGAGCGGCTCACTTTCGCTTTTGCAGGAGCTACACGGAAGATGGACGGCTCTGCTCCGCACCCTGACGGATCAGCAATTTAAGCGCGGATTTTATCACCCTGATACAAAGGAGATCATTACCCTGGAGAACGCGCTCGGCCTGTATGTCTGGCACTCACATCACCATATCGCTCATATTACGGAGCTTTCCAGACGGATGGGGTGGTCTTAACGCTTTTGCCGGCGGAAAGCCGGAATACTGATAGCAGCAATCACCAGAAGTGAGATCACAGCAGCCGCTGCATATAAATGATCATAGCCGCTGGCGACACTCGCATGAATGGCGTCGCTTATCGCGGTTTTGACTTCAGGAACGGGAATGCGTTCGATTTGTTCTTGTAAAGAAGAAACATCAGAACTGTCGATCTCCGAAATCATCTGCATCGCCTTTTCTGAATATCCGCTGTCCGATAAGCGGCTGCTGATCTCATCACCTATTTGGTCAAACCCGGCTGTGATAAAACCTGCATAAAGAGTAGGCGCCAAGGTCAGTCCAATTTGCCTTACTAATGAAAGCGTGCCAAGCGCTGTACCCTTATTTGTTTTTGCCGCTTCTGATACAAGGACGTTCAGCGGAGCGCCTAACAGAAAGCCAAAACCGATCCCAGCGACTACACTAGCGATTATAAACTCCCATTTTTCCGTCACCCAGAGCGGAAATAAAGCAAACCCCGCACATGAGATGATTCCCGAAAGAATAACGGTTTTTACAGGACCTTTTTTGTCGGTAAGCGCTCCGCCAAGCCAAGCGCCGATTCCGGAAGCCAACGCAAGCGGTGTCATCCAATAGCCTGCTTTTGCGGCAGGGACACCCAAATACTGCTCGACATATGACGGGATAAAAATGACTGCCGCCAAGAGCCCCCCGGATAACAAACCGATGATAAGCGTGCGCTGAAACATATGGTTTCGCAGCAGAGAATACGCCAAAATGGGATCGCCTCCTCGCATTTCAACTATCTTTTCATACGAGATAAGCGCTGCAAAACAGAGTATGCCAAAAATAATACATCCATAAACCTTCGGATTCCCCAAGCTGTGTAAGAGATTTGCCCCGTCAAGGTTCGTCATGCCGTACATCACGGCTAAAATCGACAGGGACAGAAGGAAGATTCCGGCCGCATCGAGGCGCTTAGCTTCAGGTGCTTTTGTTTCCGCGATAAAGTATGAGCCGAAAACAACCAATAGCACGGCAATCGGCAAATTAATCAAAAACAGCCAATGCCAAGACCCGGTCCAATCAAGCAGAAAGCTTCCGATATTTGGCCCGAGCACAGCGGCCATCCCGTTCATTGCGCCAAGCAGCCCAAGCGCCTTCCCCTGTTTTTCCTTTGGAAGGGTCGCGAGAATGTGAGAGCTGCCGATGATGAAAATCCCGCCGCCTCCAAGCGCCTGAATCAGCCGCGATATCAGAAAGAGCGGGAAGCTTTGGCTCAAAGCAACAAGCAAAGAACCAAGTCCGAACAGGCAAACCTCAATGAGAAAGAGTTTTTTTCTGCCGTAGCGGTCGGAAAGCTTTCCGACGATTGGCACACTGACGCTAAGACCAAGCGTATAAAGGGTAATGCCCCATGATCCCCAGGAAGGAGAAACGGAAAACGACTCGTTTATCGTTGTTAAGGCAGCTGAAATAATTCCGTTATCTAGCGCAGCCATAAATACACCAATCGTAAACAGGCTGATCGCCCACTTTTGGCCTTTCTGCTCTGTTAATGCTTCAGACATATTCATCAACCCCTTTTTTATTCATTCAAAGTATATTATTCATTTTAAATGAACTAAATGTCAAATAAAAAAAGCCTGCTCCCGCAGTTTGCGGATGACAGACTTACAGATTTATTCTTTTTTCGCTTTCTCTAATGCTCTTGAAAGGATAGACAGCCCTTCGGAAACAGCCTGCTTTTCTTCAGGGGACAGCAGCTCTAATGAACGCTTCAATTTCAGGTGGCCTTTTTCATACAAACCCCGGAAAATCTTTTTCGCATTCTCTGTCAACTGAACAACTACAGAGCGGCGGTCCTCTTCAGAATGTGAGCGTTTGACAAATCCTGATTTTTCAAGCCGGTCAAGCAGCCCAGTTGTATTGGACAGGGAAGCCCCCATTTTTTCAGCAATGTCGCTCACTTTCAATGTTCCATGGTTGTTTAATAGCATCAGCACCTTCATTTGCGGCATGCTCATATCCAGCTTCATCCACTCGGACACATCACCGAGCCCGGCGGACGTTAAGACTTTCATATAGAGCACCCATATTTCCCGTTCCTCCGATGAAAGAATGTTTTCGTTTAATACTGTTGTATCGTGTAAATTATATTCCATTTCATCACTTCCTCATCATTCACTCCTCTTACCATATTACTCGATTTTCACTCCTGAAAGAAAGTGAGCAGAAACCGCATGCGGGACTTTGTCCGAAAAATAACGGTAGTGTATAATGAGTTGGAGATTATTGGGGGAGAGGATCGAACTAGAATATGATTGGAGAGACCATTGCTGATTAAAAAGAATGCTTTATCAATATTAAAAATCGTTTTTCCTATTGCTGTTTTGCTATTTGTTATTTATCAATCGAAAAAAGAACTGACAAATCTGTCATTCAAACGTACGCTTATGGTCATCAACGGACTGGAACGAACGGATTTATTCATGCTTGTGTTGATCGGCTTGCTGGCTGTTGCGGCTATGTCGCTGTATGATTACGTCCTGAAGTACTCACTGCGCCTATCGATCACAAACGGAAAAGTTTTCAGGGTTTCCTGGATCGCCAATTCATTTAATAATGTGTTGGGATTCGGCGGTTTAGCCGGAGTCGGGTTAAGAATGATGTTCTATAAGGAGCATACGAAAGACCATAAGGCACTCGTGAAAGGAATCGCCTGGCTCACATCATCTATGCTGCTCGGATTATCTGTTTTCAGCATTTTCGTCGCTGCGAGAGTGCTGCCAGTGGATGAAGTGATTCATGAGAAGCCTTGGCTATGGGCGGTCGTTATCGGTTTTGCGCTGATATTGCCGCTATCTTTGGCGGTGTCCAAAATAAAAGACCGCAAAGCTGGGGACGAAGAGAATGCGGATAAAGTGAAAAATCCGATTTTCGCATATATTGGAGCTTCAGTTGTTGAATGGCTCATGGCCGGGACCGTCATCTATTTTGCTTTGTTCGCTATGGGCATTCATGCAGATATCAGGTATGTGTTCGGGGTGTTCGTCATTGCGGCGATCGGAGGAATGATCAGCCTCGTGCCGGGCGGCTTCGGCTCGTTTGACCTTTTATTTTTGCTGGGGATGGAGCAGCTTGGCTATCATCAAGAGGCCATCGTTACTTCTATTGTGTTGTACAGGCTCGCCTATTCATTTATCCCATTTATCTTGGGACTGTTCTTTGCCGCAGGCGACCTGACGGAAAATACAATGAAGCGGCTCGAAACGAACCCGCGCATCGCACCGGCAATTGAGACGACAAACGTTCTGCTTGTTGTTCAGCGTGCGGTATTAGTGAGAATTTTGCAAGGCTCGCTTTCCCTTATTGTGTTCGTAGCAGGTCTGATTGTCTTGGCCTCAGTTTCCTTGCCGATTGACAGGCTGACGGTTATACCGCACATTCCGCGCCCTGCGCTTTTGCTGTTCAACGGCCTGTCCTTAAGCTCAGCACTCATTCTGCTAATTTTGCCGATCGAGCTTTATAAACGGACAAAACGTTCCTACACGATGGCCATTACAGCGCTTGTCGGCGGCTTTGTGTTCAGCTTTTTAAAAGGGCTTAACATCAGCGCGATATTCGTACTGCCGATGATTATCGTATTGCTTGTGCTATTGAAAAAACAATTTGTCCGCGAACAGGCATCCTATACACTGGGACAATTGATATTCGCTGTGGCGCTGTTTACTGTGGCGCTCTTTAACTACAATCTGATCGCGGGCTTTATTTGGGACCGGATGAAGAAGGTGCTGCGTCACGAATATTTCGTCCACAGCACCTCGCATATTACACATGCAACCATCATGGCGATCATCATTGTGCCGCTGTTCTTCTTGATATTTACAGTGGTCTATCATAAGAGAACGAAACCGATCGGAGAGCAAGCTGACCCTGAGCGTCTTGCTGCGTTTCTTAATGAAAAAGGCGGCAACGCGCTGAGCCATCTCGGTTTTCTTGGAGATAAGCGGTTTTATTTTTCCAGCGATGGGAATGCACTGCTTCTGTTTGGGAAAATCGCCAGAAGGCTGGTCGTGCTCGGCGATCCGTCTGGCCAAAGAGAATCATTCCCGCTCGTGCTGGAAGAATTTCTGAACGAAGCGCATCAGAAGGGATTCAGTGTTTTGTTCTATCAAATTGAACGAGAGGACATGGCGCTGTATCACGATTTTGGCTACAACTTCTTTAAATTGGGCGAGGAAGCATATGTAGATTTAAATACATTTACCTTGACTGGGAAGAAAAAAGCCGGCCTTCGGGCAATCAATAACCGCTTTGAGCGGGAGGAGTATACTTTCCATGTGGATCATCCCCCATTTTCTGATGCGTTTTTGGAGGAGCTGAAGCAAATCTCAGACGAATGGCTCGGCTCGAAAAAAGAGAAGGGATTCTCGCTCGGATTTTTTGATCCTTCCTATTTACAGAAAGCGCCGATCGCCTATATGAAAAATGCAGAAGGAGAGATCGTTGCATTCGCAAATGTCATGCCGATGTACCAGGAAGGAGAGATATCGGTTGATCTGATGCGCTATCGCGGCGACGCTCCAAATGGCATTATGGACGCATTGTTTATCCGTATGTTTTTATGGGCAAAGGAAGAGGGCTGCACGTCATTTAATATGGGGATGGCACCCTTGGCCAATGTCGGCACTGCCTTTACATCCTTCTGGTCCGAAAGGTTTGCCGCTGTCATTTTTAATAATGTCAGATACATGTACAGCTTCAGCGGCCTAAGAGCCTTTAAAGAAAAATACAAACCGGAGTGGCGAGGGAAATACTTAGCGTATCGGAAAAACAGATCTCTTTCTGTCACCATGTTCCTCGTTACACGTCTGATTGGCAAAAGCAAAAAAGACTCCGTCTAATAAGACGGAGTCTTTTTTTATTTCGTTTTTAAAAAGTAGGTTTCAATATCATCAAGCAGGTAGTTTGCGGCTTTAATTCCGCCTGCGGTTGTCCATACGACGTCATCGACTTCATGTGCATTACCTGACTTCACGGCCTTCAGGTTTTTCCATAGTGAACTGCTTGTCCACTGATTGGTCCATTTTTCATTTTCCTTTGCATTATCGGCTTTATAAGTGAAATAAAACAGCACATCAGCATCCATATCAGGAATAGATTCTTTACTGTCAGTTGAGAACGTAAATTGGTCCTTTTGTTTCTTGAACAGTTCTACTTGTTTTTCAGGGCGTTTGAAGCCAAGCTGGTCTAAAATAATCCCCGAGAATGAATCGGTATAATAGATTCTTGATTCACCGGATAAAAAGCGTACGACTGAAACTGTTTTGTTTGTCTGGTCGCCCAGCTTGTTTTTTAAATCAGAAACGCGTTTATCAAAATCGGCAATGACTTCCTTGCCTTTGTCCGCCTTATTCACCGCGTTGGCGTATAGAGTCAGGTTATCCTTCCAGTTCCCGGCCAAAGATTCAGCAAAAACAGTCGGCGCAATCGCATTTAACTGATCATAAATTTTTTCCTGGCGCACTTTGTTTCCAATAATCAAATCAGGCTTTAATTCTGCGATGGCTTCCACATTCGGTTCCGTTTCAAGACCGACGTTTTTAACACCTTTCATGTCATCTTTCAGATAGTCATACCACGGGTCGCCCTTCCATGACTTTACGGCTCCGACCGGCTTAATGCCAAGCGCTAAGAGCGCCTCTGTTCCTTCATTAGTTAAAACAACAATCCGTTTTGGATTGGCGGGAATGTTGTCTGATGTCCCCATTGCATGTTTGACCGTTCTTGTTTTGCTGCTTGACCCCTCGCTGTTGCTTGAACTTTCTGAACTATTACAGGCAGAAAGTACCATAACGGCCATTAAAAATACGAATAGCATGCTGATATGCTTTTTCATCTTTTTCCTCCCAATATTGAAATTCATTATCATTTAGATCATAATAAGCAGTGTTAAGAGTGTCAATCCCTAATTGAGGATTATTCTCAAAAACAAACATTACATAGTAAATAACTAGGAGAATTAGATCATGATCTGCAAAAAGGCATCTTCAAAATGGATTGTGTTAGTATGTCTGATTTTCATTTTACTGGCGGCTGTCTGCGCAAGCGTCGTGTACGGCTATACAGGTACGTCATGGAGACAGGTCTATCAGGCGTTTACTTCCTTCAACGGAACAAATGAGCATGTCATCATCAAGGATGTCAGGCTTCCGCGCGCTTTGGTTGCGACAGTCGTCGGCGCCTCGCTTGCAGCCGCGGGCGCTCTCATGCAGGCGCTCACAAAAAATCCGCTTGCGTCACCTGGGATTTTCGGGATTAACGCCGGTGCAGGTTTTTTTATTGTTGCCGGATCGTTTTTTCTGCATATTCAGTCACCTCAGGCGCTAGTATGGAGCTCGTTTCTTGGGGCAGCATTTACCGCTGCGATCGTCTATGCAGCAGGCTCGCTTGGAAGAGAAGGACTGACGCCAATCAAACTGACGCTGGCGGGAGCTGCCATGGCAGCCATGTTTTCTTCTCTGACACAAGGCTTGCTTTCTGTCAACGAACTCGAGCTTGCCCAGGTGCTTTTTTGGCTGACTGGCTCTGTGCAGGGCCGGAGTCTGGATCTGTTGATGACGATGTTTCCATATGCAGCGGCAGCGCTGGTAATCTGCTTCTTTCTCGGCCAAAAAATTAACCTCCTCGTTATGGGAGAAGATGTGGCAAAAGGACTCGGCCAAAAAACGGGCCTGCTGAAATTTGTGATGGCGCTTTGTGTTGTCATGCTTGCAGGGTCCGCTGTCGCCATTGCCGGGCCGATTTCTTTTATCGGCATCATTATTCCGCATTTTGCCCGCTTTGTCGTTGGTAATGATTATCGCTGGGTTCTGCCATTTTCCGCTGTTTTGGGTGCCATTTTGCTTGTTTGCGCGGATATCGGTGCGCGATATATCATTATGCCTCAGGAAGTTCCTGTCGGGGTCATGACCGCCATCATCGGAATGCCTGTGTTTGTGTACATCGCAAGAAGGGGGGCGAAGCTATGAAACTTCGTTTTGGCGTTACTGCGGCTGAAAAGAAAGCATGGATCGTCTTTTTAATTTTACTGGGGTTAACAGCTGCTGTACTCATCATAAGCGCAGGTCTCGGACAAAGGTTTATTCCTCCCTGGGATGTAGCAAAAACATTCTTTGGTGCAGGTTCCAAGCTGGATGAACTGATGATCATGTCGTTCCGCATGCCAAGAATTTTGACAGCTTTATGCGCCGGTGTCTGCTTGGCAGCGGCAGGCGCGATATTGCAGGGGCTCGTCAGAAACCCTCTCGCATCTCCGGATATTATCGGAATAACAGGAGGAGCGGCGGTAGCGGTCGTGCTTTTAATGATGTTCTTCTCAGACCGCAGCAGTTCACTTACGATCAGTCTGTCATGGCTTCCAGCAGCCGCATTTATCGGCGCATCGGCTGTCGGGCTCATCGTCTATTTACTGGCATACAAAAATGGCGCCTCCACATTTCGGCTGGTGCTGATCGGAATCGGATTTTCAATGTCGGCGCAGGCGATGACTACCCTGTTGATGATCAAAGGTCCGATTTACCGGGCATCACAAGCCAATGTGTATATCACTGGGTCAGTTTATGGGTCAAACTGGCAGCATGTAAAAATAGCTATTATCTTATCTGTCATTCTCTTATTCATTTGTTTTGTCGCGCTAAAAAATATGAATATACAGGTGCTGGGTGAAGATATTGCGGCGGGTGCAGGAAGCGCTGTGCAGCGAAATCGTTTTTTCTTGCTACTTTTGAGTACGGCTCTTACTGGTTGTGCAGTTTCAGTTGCCGGCACAATCGGTTTTGTCGGGCTGATGGCGCCCCATATTGCAAGACGGCTTGTCGGCTCATCTTATGGCGCGCTGCTCCCAGCGTCGGCACTTATTGGAGCTCTGCTCGTTTTAACAGCTGATATCGTCGGCAGAACCTTATTTGCTCCGGTGGAAGTGCCGGCCGGCGTCTTTACAGCGGCTATCGGCGCACCTTATTTTATTTATTTGCTCTATAAAACAAGAAATTCTTAATCGTTACACCCATTTTCTTAAAAAAGAAAATGGGTTTTTTTGATAATGACTGAAGATTCGTAATTATTTTTGCTATACTGACAGAGACATTGATAAAGAAAGGGCGGCAGATGAATGAAAGAAGCAGAGGTATTAAAATATGAAGCATTTACAAGCAGTCCCGGCAAAGGAAACCCCGCAGGCGTCGTTTTGCAGGGAGACGATTATACGGAAGACGAGATGCAGATCATAGCTGAACGTGCCGGGTATTCAGAAACCTCCTTTATCCGAAAAAGCGAGTCGGCCGATCTTGAACTCCGTTACTTTACCCCTGGACACGAAATGAATTTGTGCGGTCATGCGACAGTTGCTTCTCTTTACGCATTATGTGAGAAAGGAATGCTGGAGAGCGGTAAAACGTACAGCATCCAAACGAAAGCGGGTATCCTGCCTGTGAAGATTTCTGAAAAAGATGGCCGCATTCATATCACGCTTGAACAGGCCTCTCCGCAATTCAAACCATTTACAGGCGATCGGAAAAAACTTGCGGACGCACTGGGTATCACCGATGAAGATTTTCATGAAGACCTTCCGATTGTGTTTGGCAGCACTGGGATATGGACAGCCATCGTTCCGCTTAAATCATTGGAGGCTTCCAAAAAAATGGTGCCAGATAACAAACAATTTCCGGAAGTGTTAGTTGATCTGCCAAAAGCTTCAGTCCATCCGTTTACCTTTGAAACCGTCCATCCCGACAGCGACCTGCACGGGCGCCACTTTTCATCCCCGTATTCGGGAACGATTGAAGACCCCGTGACCGGCACAGCATCCGGCGTGATGGGGGCTTATATGAAACATTATGGCAATGCCGAGCAGCATAAATTTATCATTGAACAAGGGCAGGAAATTGGAAAAGACGGAAAAGTGGAGATCGAAATGAACGAAGCCGGCGGCCATGTGAAAGTGAACATGACAGGAACAGCCGTTTACTCAGAAACCCGTATTCTTAAAATCTAATACGGATGATGGTTTACAAAAAGATGCACTTTCCGTTATCATTATGAAATGATAATCATTTTCAATTGCATAGGAAGGTGAGACGGTATGCCTCAAACCGAACAAATACATCAGCATTCAGTACTGCGGGACATCATACGCAGCAGAAGATCGATTCGAAAGTTTAAACAAGAGCCAGTACCTTCAGCAGTCATTCTTGACATGCTTGAAACGGCAAAATATGCGCCAAATCACAGAGTGACAGAGCCATGGAGATTTATTTACGTTTCCAGTGAGACAGGTAAAGCGAACCTCATTAATACATTTGCAGCGTTCTCTAAGAAATCCAAGCCGGATATGACAGAGGAAAAGCTTCAAAATTTCAAAAACACACTTGGGCGCGTTCCGGGATTTCTCCTCGTCGTGTTTCAGGAAGATGAAAACGAAAGAGCGCGGGACGACGATTTTGCGGCAACAAGCTCGTTGATTCAAAATCTTCAGCTTCTCGCTTGGGAAAAAGGAATCGGCATGGTTTGGAAAAGCGGAAAAATCCTTTATGACAAAGAAGTCCATCAGGCCTTTGGTTTACAGGATAATGAGCGTTTCGCCGCCATCATACAAACAGGTTATCCTGACGAGGCGCCGGAAGTGAAAAAACGCACACCGATCCGCGACCGATTCACTGAAATGTAAAAAACCCCTTGTCTCAAACGGAGACAAGGGGTTTTTCATTAACGAGATTTCTTTTTCGCTCTGTTGTCGGCTGCTTTCGCACGCTCTTGCGCTTCGCGGTCATCTGCATCAGCAAGCTCGGTTGAATATTCTTCGTAAACGCCGTCAGTTTCCCTTTTTAAGGCATCGGGAACTTGTGGAAGCTTTTGTTTGTTTTTATCACGGTTTTTGTGGATATGATTTCTGCCCATATCAAATTCCCCCTAAAAAGTGATATCAAACAAATATAGTATTTGGTTTTAAGGGGCTATGTATTCCTACTTCCGCTTAGCAGCTTTTTCCGCTTTTTTAAATTCGCCTGAATAAAGAACTTCCTGCATTTTTTTCAGGTTGGCGCCTTGCTGGTGCTTCTCCCTCTTTTTTTCCATAAAAAGGACCTCCTTCAACCATGTTATTCTTAAGGTTGACGCTTCCTGCTGTTTTTATACAGTCTTTCGGTCCGCTATCAGCTGTGAGAGTGCAAATTCAAGATCCGAATATGTAAAACGAAATCCAGAGGTTATCGCTTTTTTCGGAAGAGCGCGCTGTCCTTTCACAATCAAAAGACTCATTTCACCCAATGCTTTTGATAAAAAGAATTCCGGGACGGGGAGCCAGTGCGGGCGGTGCTTCACCCGTGCAATCGTTTTTCCGAATTGCTTCATGTCCACAGGATTGGGCGCGGTGACATTCATTGGGCCTGAGATGCCGGCGTTTTCCACCGCATATCGGATCATCTGGGCCGCATCCTCGACATGAATCCATGACAGCCACTGCCTTCCCGTTCCGATCGTTCCGCCGGCCAGAAACTTATAGGGGAGAATCATGAGCGGGAGAGCGCCTTTTTCTCCAAGCATCACGCCAAATCTCGCATAAACTGTCCGGATGCCCATCGCTTCAATATGCTGTCCTTCCTTTTCCCACAGGTGTGCAGTATGGCTGAGAAAATCCTCATCTGACGTTGCAGAATCCTCTGTGAAAGTTTTCTCAAGGCTTGTGCCGTAAATGCCCACGGCACTGGCTTGGATCAATGTCTTCGGCTTCTCCTTCTGTTTCTGAATAAGCCGCTGCACTTCACGCGTCGCATTGATACGGCTGGAGAGAATGTGCTGCTTCGTTTTTTCTGTCCAGCGGCCAAAAATCGATTTTCCCGCAAGATTTATCCAGACATCAATATGAGGAAGTTCCTGCTCCGGTGCGGCTCCTTCCGACAGCCATTGGACATATGTCATATTTTTTTGTTCAGTTTCCCTTGCGTTTCTTGATAAAATATAAACATGGTGTCCCTGGCGGGTAAGAACGCCTGTCAGATGCTGGCCGAGAAAACCGGTTCCGCCCGTCATTGCGATATTCATGAACATCTCTCCTCATCGTTCTAATAAATATACTTTACCTCATTGTAATAAAAGAAAACGCGTTTCAGGCCTGAGAAGGGAGATTAAGATGCCGTTTATTACAAAAATATCAACGCAAAAAAAGAATACGGAACGCTTCAATATTTTTCTGGATGATAAATACGCCTTCAGCGTGGACGCGGATGTGCTCGTGAAATTTGAGCTCAAGAAGGGAAAAGAACTCGATGATCTTGACATCATTGAGATTCAATACGGCGATGAAGTGAAGAAAGGCTTCAACCGTGCGCTTGACTTTTTATCCTATCGAATGCGGTCGACGAAAGAGGTCGAGGATCACTTAAAGAAAAAAGAAACCTCGCCCCCCGTCATTGCGGAAGTCATCCATAGGCTTAACGATTACAAGTACTTAAACGACCAGGAATTTGCCGCAGCCTATGTCAGCACTCACAAAAAAACAAACGGAAAAGGCCCTGATGTTTTGTTCAGAGAGCTAAGAGCGAAGGGAATTGATGACGATACAATTAAGGAGGCGCTAAGTTCCTTTTCCTTTGAAGATCAGACAAGAGAAGCGGTCAAGCATGTTGAAAAGCTTCTCAAAAAAGATAAAAAGCTTTCGACGAAAGAACTCAAACAGCGCGCCCAGCTGCAGCTTCAGCGCAAGGGCTTCTCATTTGATGTTATCAGCGCGGCGATGGATCAGATTGAATATGAAAATGATGAAGACACAGAGAAAGAAGCGCTGCGCCTTCACGCGGAAAAAGCGTTTAGAAAATACCGCTATGACGGCTCATATGAAAGCGCCATGAAGGTCAAACAATTTTTATTCCGCAAAGGATTCTCACTCGATTTAATCGAGCAATTACTGCAGGAAGAGGAGTACTGAAATGGAGAAACGATACAGTCAAATGACACCGCATGAACTCAATACCGAAATCGCATTACTTTCTGAAAAAGCAAGAAAAGCCGAACAGCATGGAATCATAAACGAACTGGCAGTGCTCGAACGGAAAATTACGATGGCAAAAGCATATTTGCTGAACCCGGAAGATTACTCACCGGGAGAAACATATCGTGTGGAAAACACTGAGGACGAGTTTACCATCAGTTATTTAAATGGCGTTTTCGCATGGGGATACAGGACCTCTTCCCCTCAGCAAGAGGAAGCGCTGCCAATCTCAGTATTGCAAGAAAAAGAATAAAGCGTAACAGGAGGCTGATGATCAGCCTCTTTTTGTTTGCAGCACATTTACACGAATTCTTAAAGAAAAAATCATTGAATTCACTTGAAAAATCTTTTAAGATGAAACTCGTTGTTTTTTAAAATCAAAGGAGGCGATGACGTTGAGTATCAAAAACCCATCTGTAAAATTTATTATATTTGTTCTTATGATTTGTACATTTTCAATCGGCTATACAGAATACGCGGTGATGGGTATTTTGACGTCGATTGCCAATGACTTTCATATACAGGTTTCATCCGCAGGGCTTCTTGTCACGGCTTATGCGGCAAGCGTTTGTTTGACAGGGCCGCTCGTCACCATCATTTCCGTCAAGCTTCCGAGAAAGCCTGTGCTTCTTGGGCTGATGGCGATATTTATCCTTTCCAACCTGATGAGCGCACTGGCGCCGAATTTTGCGGTATTGGCCATTTCAAGAATTTTATCTGCGTCCATTCACGGCGCTTTCTTCGCGATTGCCATGGTATTCGCAAGTGAAATGGTTCCGCCGGAAAAGCGTGCTGCAGCTGCTGCTTCAATGAACGGCGGACTGACAGTGGCTCTAATGCTTGGTGTTCCATTCGGCTCTTATCTCGGAGATGTCCTGAATTGGAGAGCGGTGTTTTCCATCATTACGGCACTTGGTGTCATCGGATTTTTAGGCCTTATGGCTGCCGTGCCGAACAGAAAACCAAAAGTGATCCCAATGCTTATGAATGAGTGGGGTGTTTTTAAACACAAACAAGTGCTGTTTTCCTTCGCGATTACCATTTTAGGCTATTCCGGTGTCTTTATCGCCTACACCTTTATCGAACCCATTTTGAGGCATTCAGCCGGATTCAGCACGGTTGGCATTACAGGTGCTCTCTTTGCGTATGGATTGGGAGGCGTTGCCGGGAATTTCTTTGCTGGAAAGGTACCGCTGCCTTTGCTGACTCGGACGATGATCGGCGTAATGATCGGTTTAATCGGTGTTCTGGCTGTATTTCCTTACATCGCCATTTACCCGGCTGCAGCCATTGTGGCAACGTTCCTATTCGGGGCATGCGCATTCGGCACGCCGCCTCTTCTGCAAACAAAGGTCATTTCCTCATCTGAGGGCGGCACAACCATTGCCGCAGCTGTCAGCGTATCAGCATTTAACCTTGCCAATGCCCTTGGTGCATGGATCGGCGGAATGATTTTAAACGGAACAGGCTCTTATTCCTGGCTGTTTGCAGGAGGTGCGCTTATGACCGCATGCGGACTTGTGCTTTCTACCTTCGCACACTTATCAGAAAAGAAGAGCGTCTACGAATATCAAGTCAATAAAGGGTAAAAAACAGCTGCAGTGTATGCAGCTGTTCTTCTTTACCGTTTGCCTGAGGCTCTCATTCTTTCTTGAGGATGCTGATTGATAGATCCGTCAGCACGCTTTGAAGCATAGTCGTCCTTTGCTCTCGGTTCACCCTGAAATTTGTTTTCGTTTTCGTAAGGAAATCCTTTTTCTTTATTTCGGACCATGTCATATCCCCCTAGGTTCGAGATCAAAAAGTTGCGTCTTTTCAGATGAAGACGTAAGGTTAGTATATGGAGAACACCACGTAATAAAGCGTTATTTTTTTCCTGAAGAAAGGAGACTGCACACATGAATATGTACATTGAGAAACTGACTAATCTGCTTCTGGAAAAGAACGAGATGATCAGCTATATACAGGCAAAAACGTGGGTGGAATTGTTATGGAGCGATTTCGAAGCAACCTACGCAAAAGCCGGACACGCCTATCAAGGTGAAAAAATGACTGAAAAAATCGTCACACAATGGATTGAAAACTATGGCGGCCAGCTCCACCTTTTTCAAAGCTCCCGTAACGACGTGAATGATTACTTAAATCAAAGCAGAGGCCTTTTGCATTAAAAACCTGCCGTTAACGACCGGCAGGTTTTTTCATTTTCTTAAAATTACCTTAACAGGAAGAAATCATAAACAAAACATGTTTCACCAGCCTGTCAATCAGGGAATACCACTTATATCTTGTCAAAATGCGAGGAGGAGCTTTATATGAAAAAGAAACAAGTAATGCTCGCTTTAACAGCTGCCGCAGGACTGGGTTTGACAGCACTTCATTCCGCTCCCGCAGCAAAAGCTGCGCCCCTTCACGACATATCTGTCAGCATGCCATCATCCGATACTTACATCATAAAAGCAGGAAAGCTGAATGTCCGGACTGAGCCAAATCATGAAGGTGATATTCTCGGCACTGTATCATCAGAACAAAAGGTAAAAGTCGATAGGTTCGTAAATGCCGATTGGGCTCAAATTCATTTCAAAGGAAAGAAAGCATATATTTCAACTCACTTTTTAATGAAAACCGCAAGCCAAGCGAAAACAACGAAACAGACAGCCTTCTATACACCGACGCCCGAAAACGGAAAAGCTAAGCAGCTCTCATCTGGAACAGAGGTGACAATACTTGGGTGGGGATTCAGTGAAAACGGCGGATTTGACTTCACTTGGGCGTTCGTGGATTATGGCGGAGTTAAAGGCTATATTCACACAAAGGATTTACAAATGCGATAAAAAGGCAGGCCGAGGCTTGTCTTTTTGCCTATGCATGAAACATTTCTTCTTTCTGCACGTAACAATGAGAAAGGAGATGATGATATGACGGGTTTAGTCGGCGGAGGGCTTATGATCATTGCGGGCATACTGATCAAACTGTTTCCTCCCAAATCGATCAACAGTGTGTACGGATACAGAACGAGACGCTCAATGTCAGATCAAAGATTATGGAATGAAGCGAACCGTTACAGTGCATCATTAATGATCCTGTCAGGCTTGGTGATTGCGGGAATGGGTTTGCTGCTGGGATCAAACTTGTTTATTCTTCAGCTTATCCTGCTGATTGCCGCCTGTGTCATAACATTTATGCTAACGGAGAAAAGGCTGAAAATCATGACGCACAGTCAAGGAGGAGATAGAAGTGGACGGAGTTAAATGCCAGTTTGTCAATACGAACGGAATCACGCTTCACGTTGCAGCCGCAGGACGGGAAGATGGCCCGTTAATTGTCCTGCTCCATGGATTTCCTGAGTTTTGGTACGGCTGGAAAAATCAAATCAAACCGCTTGTTGATGCGGGTTACCGGGTCATTGCTCCTGATCAGCGGGGCTACAATCTCAGTGACAAACCGGAAGGAATTGATTCGTATCGGATTGATACATTAAGAGATGATATCATCGGGCTTATTACGCAATTCACTGATGAAAAAGCAATTGTCATCGGTCATGACTGGGGAGGAGCTGTCGCATGGCATTTGGCTTCCACACGCCCGGAATATCTTGAAAAACTGATCGCGATCAATATCCCGCACCCGCACGTCATGAAAACCGTAACGCCGCTTTATCCGCCGCAATGGCTGAAAAGCTCGTATATCGCATACTTCCAGCTGCCCGATATACCGGAGGCATCACTAAGGGAAAATGATTATGAAACATTAGACAAAGCGATTGGATTATCCGACCGTCCCGCGCTTTTTACATCCGAGGATGTCAGCAGGTACAAAGAAGCGTGGAAGCAGCCGGGCGCGCTGACAGCTATGCTGAACTGGTACAGAGCCCTCAGAAAAGGAAGCTTGGCAGAGAAACCCTCTTACGAAACAGTACCTTACCGAATGATCTGGGGAATGGAAGACCGCTTTTTGAGCAGAAAGCTTGCGAAAGAGACGGAAAGGCATTGCCCGAATGGACATCTCATCTTTGTTGATGAAGCTTCCCATTGGATTAACCACGAAAAGCCAGCCATCGTCAATCAGCTGATTTTGGAATATCTTAAGAACCAATAAGCTAAAATTTCTCTCCATCCGTCTGTCATAATGGCAGACTTTTTCTGTGCGTTTTTTTCATAGTCTGTTTTAAACATGACAAAATAACATTAAAAATCATGAATGTCACCATAAAATTGTAACAAAAAACAGGTTTAAACGACTTTAAAAAAAGGAATAGCCTTACTGAAGATTTGTGTAAAACTCCCCTAAGGCAATACTTAAAAAGAATAATAAAAAGAAGGTGCCTTAATGAAGCAAGGATTAATCTCGATTATTATCCCGTCTTACAATGAAGGGTATAATGTCAAACTCATTCATGAATCTTTAAAAAAGGAATTTAAAAACATTCATTATGACTATGAAATATTCTTCATAAACGACGGAAGTGTTGATGACACGCTTCAGCAGATCAAAGACTTGGCAGCAACGTGCAGCCGGGTAAAATATATATCTTTTTCTCGAAACTTTGGAAAAGAAGCCGCAATTTTGGCGGGCTTTGAGCATGTTCAGGGCGAGGCGGTTATTGTCATGGATGCCGATCTGCAGCATCCGACATATTTGCTGAAGGAATTTATCAAAGGCTACGAAGAAGGGTATGACCAAGTCATTGCTCAAAGGAACAGAAAAGGGGACAGCTTTGTCCGCTCACTCTTATCATCTATGTATTACAAGTTCATTAATAAAGCGGTGGAAGTCGATTTGCGTGACGGTGTCGGTGACTTCAGATTGTTAAGCCGCCAAGCTGTGAATGCACTTTTGAAGCTGAGCGAAGGAAACCGCTTCTCAAAAGGCCTTTTTTGCTGGATTGGCTTTGATCAGAAAATTGTATTTTATGAAAATGTCGAACGAAAAAACGGCACCTCCAAATGGTCGTTCAGCAGTCTGTTTAACTACGGAATGGACGGCGTCGTTTCATTTAATCATAAGCCGCTGAGATTATGTTTTTATACAGGCATTTTTATCCTGCTGCTTTCCATCATTTATATCATTGCCACATTCGTTAAAATTTTGACTAACGGTATTTCTGTGCCTGGGTATTTCACCATTATCTCAGCAGTGTTATTTCTCGGCGGAGTACAGCTGTTAAGCCTTGGAATTATAGGTGAATATATCGGCCGAATCTATTATGAAACAAAAAAACGCCCGCATTATTTGATCAAAGAAGCGAATATCCCGAACAAAGACCTGCCTGAAACGAACGAATTAAAAAGCATGCGGCGTCTGACAAAAATGCACTGAAAATACCAAGCGCCATTGGCAGTGCTTTTTTTGCGTGTCTATTATCTTAAAAGCAAGACTGGAGAATTCATATGAAAAGAAAACATATTATGATCTATGCGGCCAGTTTGCTGGTGTCCGTTCTGGCACACGCTTTTTTTGTGAAAGAATGGGCGGAAGGCAGGTATATGACAGGTCCGGGTGACGGGCTTGCGCAAATGATCGTATTTAAAAAATTATTATTTGACCAATATACACACGGGAATTTTTTCTACAATTATTCATTCGGACTTGGCGGCGGCACATTCAGTCAGCTCGGCTATTATTTTTCTGCGTCTTTTCTTTTTCTTGCTGTGTCCGCCGCTGTTTGGCTGCTTCAAGCCGTCCAGCTGATCGGAGAAGCGGATACGCTTTTTTGGGCAGAGTCAGCTGTTTTTATCAGTATTTTTAAATTGAGCTTGATCATCTTTACGTCCGCTTCTGTTTTTCATTATCTTCTCAAGCACAGGGCGGCATCGTTCACGGGAGCTGTGTTATACGGCGTCTCAATTATTTATTTCCGTCACGAAGCGTATTGGGAATTTTTCACCGATACAATGGTTTGGCTTCCGCTGCTTGTGCTTGGCGCAGAAAAAATTATTAGAGAGCGGCGTCCGGCGTGGTTTATCGTTGCGTGTTCGCTGACGTTAATCAATAACTTTTACTTTGCATACATAAACCTTATATTCATCGGAATCTATGTGCTGTTCAGATGGCTGATCCGTTTGGAACCACATGAAGAGAAAAGATGGATTCAAATCAGATTATTTCTCGTTTCAGGCTTCATTTCTTTTGGCATCAGTGCGGCGGCGTTTGTGCCGGTAGTATACGGTTTTTTAAACAACCTGCGCCCTCCATACAGCCAGAAAATAGAGTGGCTCAATTTCGATGATAATATCTTATTTTCGAGCCGGATCATCATTGTGCCGGCCGCTTTTCTGCTGTTTTTGTTTATGATTTCTTTTTACAAAAACCGTGTGTTTCGTCTCTTTGCCGGGTTGAGCCTGCTGTTTATTCTGTTTCATTTCAGTCCGTATGCGGCAAGCGTCTTTAACGGTTTTTCCGCCCCGCAAAACCGGTTTGAATATATTCTGGCCTTTACCATTGCGGGAGCAGCTGCGGCTGGTTTGTCACAGCTGTCTGAATTGAAACGGAAAGAACTGCTCCCGGCCGCAGCTGTCGTCCTGCTTCTTTACTTGTATCATATTCAAAGGTATAAGCTCGATATATGGAAGCCTGCGAATGAAAGTATTCTATTGCTCTTACTCATGACAATCGCAGCCTTGTTTGCTGCAGCTTTTGCGAAAAAACGGGCAAAAATGGCTGTGTACGGTATAATCATTCTTTCTTCGCTGTTTGTCGCCAACTCCTATCAAAAATACGCACTCTCAGAAGGCGGAGATTTGGATAGTGTGACAAAAGAATATCTTACAAGTGAGGAATACAGAGGGCGGGAATCATCTGAGCTCATCAGACGTTTACAGAAGGAAGACGATGATCCGCTCATGAGAATCGACTGGATGAACGGGGTCCGCAATAATACGCCAATCATTTACGGATTTAATGGCTTCAGCGCCTATTCCAGCATTTTAAACAAAGATCTGCTGGCCTTCTATTGGAATGATTTAAGTATCGATATGGGCAGGGAAAGCGTCAGCCGTTACGCGTCATTGGGAGACAGGGCGAATTTATACAGCCTGCTTTACGGCCAATATTATATGACCGAAAAAACAAACGAAGCCAGCGTTCCGTACGGCTTCAAAAAGCATTTAGAAACAGAGCATTATGCAGTTTATGAGAATCAGTACATGCTTCCATTCGTCAAAACAGCGGATGCCATATACAGCGAAAGTGAGCTGGACCGATTGCCCGCTCTTGCGAAAGAACAGGCGATGCTGAAAGGAATCATATTAAAAGATCCATCAGGAAAAACGGAGCAGACACCAAAACCGTCCAATTTGATCACCAAGTCGGACATCACTGCAAAACAAGCCCAGTATCAAAATGGGCTGCTAACCGTAACTGGAGAAAACGGAGGAGAGCTGATCATCACCCCGAAACAGCCATCATCCGCTCCGGGAGACTACTATGTCAGCTTTTATTTGAAAAGCAAAGCAAAAGACAAAGGATTTACGTTAAAGGTAAATGATTATGTCACAACAAGGAAATCGAACAAATCGATATATAAAACCGGAGTAAATAATATAACGGTAAGAGTGCCTAAATCAGGCCATATCTCAATCAATCTTCCGAAAGGAACCTATGAGCTGAGAAACATAGCGCTCTATGAAGAAAATTACCAAACGCTGAAAAACGCTGTAATGCAAAATAAAACAGAGAAAGCAGACAAACTGAATTGGAACAAAAATCGACTGACCTTTTCCTATCATCTCTCAAAAGACCAGTACATCATGCTTCCGATCCCATATGAAAAAGGCTGGGAGCTGAAGATCAACGGAAAAACACAGAAGATCGAAAAAGCGGATTATGCTTTTATAGGCTTCAAGGCGCAAAAGGGAGACAATCACATTGAGCTGACTTACTATCCGCCATACTTCAAAATATCGGCAGTCATATCTCTCGTCAGTCTGCTGTTTGCTGTTTTCTATATAAGACGTAAAAAGCCCGGCTCTATATAGAGCCGAGCTTTAATTTTTTCTGAAGTTTTTCTTCGCTGAATATCCATCCCGTATAGGACGAACGAATCGTGAGATCATGGCCGATGTGAACAATTGCGACAAACGGATAATGGCCTTTGCTCCGATAACGCAGGTCGATAAATCTCACCTCATAATGATCTTTAAACGTATCCACTTCCCACCGGTAAACCGGAGAAAAGGACAAAAACGCCGCGATGTTATCATCCTGCTTTGCCGCATGCATTACATCGGTTTCAGGAACAGGCACCCGATTAAATGTATCCAGAATCACTACATGTCCTTCCATGCTTCTTCCTACATAGAAAGCATGTGCTGTCGTCACTGCGATTCGCCATTGCCTGAATTTCATCGTTGGAGAAATAATAATGCTTTCGATCTCATCATGAATCATCTCATGAAGCTTCCGTTTAATTCTAAGCTGCATGATCAGGCGCACCAAATAATAGCCTGCCAATATGATATATAAGCTGAGAAACGTGATGCCGGGACTCCCGCCTGCATACCAAATCGCGATAGCTGCCAGATGGCTGATAAAAATAAACGGATCAAACGTATTAATCAGCCCGAGCGCAACCCATTTTTTCGAAAACGGACGAATGGCTTGTGTTCCATAGGCGTTGAATATATCAACAAAGACATGTAGAACGACTGCCAGCAGTGTCCACAGCCACAGGTGCAGAAAATCGGCCTGAGGATAAAATAAATACAGAATCGCCGGGATGATGACAGACCAAAACAAAACGGCGGGAATTGAATGGGTAAATCCTCTGTGATTCCTTATATAAACAGCATTGTTTTTAAGCTTTAACACAGTATCAATATCCGGAGCCTGAGAGCCCGCAAGCGTTGCGATCATAACAGCGTGAGCCATTGCCGGATCTGATCCGACAACAGGATCAAGCGTCGCAATACCGCCCAGTGCGATGCCCATAACGACATGTGTGCCCGTATCCATAGGTGACCTCCTTGCAGGATGATCCTGCACATTCACTTTGTAAGAAATTCCCCATTTTCATATACCCAATTTTTAAACTGATTCAATCGTTCTCATATGTTTCCGCTTTTTCTTTATTACTATTTAATGTAACATATTATCGTACTGTGCCCTTAGTGTACAACAAAAAACAGTCTAAAGAAAAGCGGGGCGCGAAAGACTGGGGAGAAACACATATGAACGTACTTGAAGACAAATTAAAACAAAAAGACATACAGCAATTTCGCGATGATTTAATCTCATGGTTTGAACGAGAGCAGCGCGTTCTGCCGTGGAGAGAGGACCAAGATCCATATAAGGTGTGGGTATCTGAAGTGATGCTGCAGCAAACGAGAGTAGAGACAGTGATTCCTTACTTTCTCCGGTTTGTGGAACAATTCCCGACAGTGGAAGCGCTCGCTGATGCTGATGAAGAAAAGGTGCTCAAAGCATGGGAAGGGCTCGGCTATTATTCGCGAGTTAGAAACCTGCAAAGCGCGGTAAAAGAAGTGAAACAGGAATACGGCGGCATTGTCCCTCCAGACGAGAAAGATTTTGGCGGGTTAAAAGGCGTCGGCCCTTATACAAAGGGAGCGGTGCTCAGCATTGCCTACAATAAACCCATTCCCGCGGTTGACGGAAATGTGATGCGTGTCATGTCCAGAATTCTTTCTATTTGGGATGATATTGCCAAACCAAAAACAAGAACGATCTTTGAAGACGCCATACGAGCTTTTATTTCCAAAGAAAAACCATCTGAATTTAATCAGGGCTTGATGGAGCTTGGAGCCTTGATCTGTACGCCAAAATCACCCTCATGCCTGCTATGCCCGGTTCAGCAGCATTGCTCGGCATTTGAAGAAGGCACTGAACGGGAGCTTCCGGTAAAAAGCAAAAAGAAAAAGCCCGGGATCAAAACCATGGCCGCGATCGTATTGACTGATGAAGACGGACAAGTGTATATCCACAAACGGCCGTCTAAAGGTTTGCTCGCCAACCTGTGGGAATTCCCTAATCTTGAAACACAAAAAGGGATCAAAACTGAGCGTGAACAGCTCATTGCTTTCTTAGAAAACGAATATGGCATACAAGCTGATATCAGTGATCTGCAAGGTGTAGTCGAGCATGTTTTCACCCACCTGGTATGGAATATTTCAGTGTTTTTCGGTAAAGTAAAACAAGTGTCGGATACCAGCGAGCTGAAAAAAGTAACGAAAGAAGAGCTCGAACAATTTGCGTTCCCGGTGTCACATCAAAAAATCTGGAAGATGGCAGTAGAAGCAGCCGCCATCTCGGCTGCTCCGTAAACCATTCTTAATCGTAAGATACGCGCGTGCCGTGGCTGTAGTCCGCTTCATTGCGCTTCATTCCGCCGCGCGCTTCAATTTCTTGCGTTAATTCCCGGTATTTTGATTGGCCTTCTTCGTTCAAATAAGGCATAATTTGCTGAAAGGCATGATGAAAATAAGCGAGTTCACTGTTCTTCCAATCTTTTTTGGAAACCATGTTCAATTCGCTCATATCACGTCCGACATACATAACAGAAGACCCCCTTTAAAGTTCTTGCCATTATTGTTTGTGGAAATAAAAGAACTATACGCTACAAGGAGATGAGGAAAAATGGAACAAAATAAATGTGCACTCGTAACAGGAAGCAGCCGCGGTGTCGGAAAAGCGGCCGCGATCAGACTTGCTGAGAACGGCTATAACATCGTTATTAACTATGCACGCAGCAAAAAAGCAGCATTAGAAACAGCGGAAGAAATCGAAAAGCTTGGCGTTAAAGTGCTTGTCGTAAAAGCAAACGTAGGACAGCCTGCAAAAATCAAAGAAATGTTTCAGCAAATTGATGAAACGTTCGGCAGACTTGATGTTTTTGTCAATAATGCCGCATCAGGAGTACTAAGACCTGTCATGGAATTAGAAGAAACACACTGGGACTGGACGATGAACATTAATGCGAAAGCATTGCTTTTCTGCGCTCAGGAAGCTGCCAAGCTAATGGAGAAGAACGGTGGCGGGCATATTGTCAGCATTAGTTCATTAGGCTCTATCCGCTATCTTGAAAACTACACCACGGTCGGTGTATCAAAAGCAGCGTTAGAGGCTTTAACCCGTTATCTTGCCGTTGAGCTTTCACCAAAACAAATTATCGTCAATGCTGTTTCAGGCGGAGCGATCGACACAGATGCGCTGAAACACTTCCCGAATAGAGAAGATCTGCTTGAGGATGCGCGCCAAAACACGCCGGCGGGACGCATGGTCGAAATTAAAGACATGGTTGATACTGTTGAGTTTCTAGTGTCTTCCAAGGCTGACATGATCCGCGGACAGACAATTATCGTTGACGGCGGACGTTCACTGCTGGTTTAAAAATTTTTAAAAAAGAGGAATAGCTATACGATCACCTGCACATTCTAATGACCGTGGAGGTGATAACAATGGCTAACTCAAATAACTTCAGCAAAACAAACGCTCAACAAGTTAGAAAACAAAACCAACAATCAGCTGCTGGTCAAGGTCAATTCGGCACTGAATTTGCTAGCGAAACAAACGCTCAGCAAGTCAGAAAACAAAACCAGCAATCAGCTGGCCAACAAGGTCAATTCGGCACTGAATTCGCTAGTGAAACTGACGTACAGCAGGTAAGACAGCAAAACCAATCTGCTGAACAAAACAAACAACAAAACAGCTAATCACTGAAACAGAAAAAAGCACTTCATCTTCGGGTGGAAGTGCTTTTTTCTGTTTGAAAAACGACAAAACTTGTGGAAGGTCTACAGAATGAGTCAAAGGGTTTGCTTTATGGAGATCGAAATGATTAAAGGAGGAAATGTTTATACTTTCATCAGGCTGAAGGAGGAACCGATGACGGAATTTGAAAAGCTGGTAAGCGAACAGATGAAAACGATGGATAAGCTTCTCGATCTCCAATCAGAGCTCGACCGCTGCAAACAAATTGAGGCGGAACTCCGGCATTTGGAAAGGGATGCAAAGCTGCGTGGGATTCAGGCTGAAATTGCGGTAAAACGGAAACACCTTGCCGATATACAGGATATGTTTCAGAAGCAGACAGAGCAGGTCATTCGTTCATATCGCAGCTCAGAAAAGCCGTCTTCCTTTGTGTAGTGCAGGAATGTGCCATTCCCCGGCCGGAATGGCTCTTTTATTTTCATTTTTCAATTTGTAACGTTATAATAGGTAAAAGACGTTGTCGGTAAGCAAATTTGGACATACTAACTGTAGGGCTTTATAGAAAGTAGGGGAGAAATATGGGCTATCCCAAGGAAGGAGAAACCATTCAAATTCACAGCTATAAGCACAACGGGCTGATTCATAGAATTTGGAATGAGACAACAATCTTAAAAAGTACAGAAATGTGTGTCATCGGAGCCAATGACCGGACGATGGTAACCGAATCAGACGGCCGGACATGGATAACCAGAGAGCCCGCAATCTGTTATTTTCACGCAAGACAATGGTTTAATGTCATCGGGATGCTGAGGGAAGACGGGGTTCATTATTATTGCAACATCAGTTCTCCGTTTGCCTATGATGGCGAAGCAATTAAATATATTGATTATGACTTAGATGTTAAGGTTTTTCCTGACATGACCTACAATATTCTCGATGAAGACGAATATGATGATCATCGGAAAGCCATGAATTATCCAAAAGAAATCGACAGTATTTTAAGAGACTACTTAAATACGCTGCTCCATTGGATTCACCAGCGTCAGGGACCGTTTGCGCCCGAGTTTGTCGATATGTGGTATGAACGGTATTTGCGCTACACAAAATAATGGTTACGTAAAAACCTGTTGCGGGGTACAACAGGTTTTTCACATGGGCTCACACACATCATGATAAAGAGAGAGGGGGAATCAACGTGGGGGTTATGAAACGCTACATGCAATTCGTCAAACCTTATAAGAAGCAAATTTTCGTTACAGTGTTAATCGGGATCGTAAAATTCTCCATTCCGCTTGCTCTCCCATTGCTTCTGAAGTACGTAGTTGACGACATTATTCAAGGAGGCGGCACGTCCAGTGACAAAACCACGTCATTGTTCACGATTATGGCGATCATGTTCGCCTTATTTTTAATTTTGCGCCCGCCTGTTGAATATTACCGGCAATATTTTGCCCAGTGGACTGCCAGCAAGGTGCTTTATGATATAAGAGCTAAGCTGTTTGACCATATACAAAAACTGAGCCTGCGTTTTTACGCGAATACAAGAACAGGGGAAGTCATTTCCCGAGTGATTAATGATGTAGAACAAACAAAGGATTTCGTCATCACAGGGCTGATGAATATATGGCTCGATATGCTGACGATTTTGATTGTAATCTCGATCATGCTCACACTGGACGTTAAATTAACGCTGATCTCTATCGTATTATTCCCATTATACGGAATATCAGTGAAGTATTTTTACGGCCGTTTACGAAAGCTGACAAGGGAGCGCTCACAGGCTCTTGCTCAAGTGCAGGGGCATTTGCACGAACGCATTCAAGGCATGCCTGTCATCAGAAGCTTTGCGATAGAAGATCATGAACAGGCTCAATTTAATGAGAAAAACGGGCATTTCTTAGATAAAGCCATCCGCCACACGAATTGGAACGCCAAAACCTTTGCGGTCGTTAATACCATTACAGATTTGGCGCCGCTCATCGTCATAGCGTGCGCCGGGTATTTTGTCATTAATGGACCGCTGACAGTCGGAACAATGGTCGCGTTTGTCGGATATATTGACAGAATGTACAACCCTGTTAGAAGGCTGATCAATTCCTCTACAACATTGACACAGTCAATCGCATCAATGGACAGGGTGTTTGAATTTATTGACGAGCCCTATGAACTCACTGACAAACCAAATGCGATAAAGGCCGATCAGATTCGCGGAGGAGTGGAGTTTCAAAACGTTTCGTTTCAATATGAGAAGGACAAAGAAAATATTCTTCATGATGTATCCTTAAAAGTAAATAGAGGAGAAACTGTAGCTCTCGTCGGCATGAGCGGAGGAGGAAAATCAACGCTCGTCAGCCTGATCCCAAGATTTTATGATGTAACAAGCGGCAGACTGCTGATTGATGGGACGGATATTCGCGATTATGAAGCAAGAAGCCTTCGCAACCAGGTTGGTATGGTGCTTCAGGATACCTTTTTATTTAGTGAAACGATTCGGGAAAATATCGCGATCGGCAAGCCTGATGCCACACTTGAAGAGATAATCGAAGCCGCCAAAGCTGCAAATGCCCATGAATTTATCATGAGTTTTCCAGAAGGATATGAGACCCGGGTGGGAGAACGTGGCGTTAAGCTTTCAGGCGGACAAAAGCAGCGGATCTCAATTGCGCGGGTATTCCTGAAAAATCCGCCGCTCCTCATTTTAGATGAAGCTACATCAGCTCTGGATTTGGAAAGTGAGCATTACATTCAAGAAGCGATGGACAAACTGGCGAAGGATAGAACAACTTTTGTTGTCGCCCACCGTTTATCGACAATCACCCATGCGGATAAGATTGTTGTCATGGAAAACGGCACAATCATTGAAATCGGAACCCATGATGAACTCATGGACTATGAGAGCCAGTACAAGCACTTATTTACCATTCAAAATTTGAACTAAAACATCAATCTTATATCCTTTTAACGAAGGATATAAGATTTTTTTGTATATAAAAAAACCCGGCTGTTTAACCGGGTTACTCTTCTGTTTCTATTTCGCAGTCTTTCGGATGATACGTTTGAAAACTTGTGATAAGTGTTTCTAAATGTTCAAGCTGCTCGCGATATTCCACGGCGCTTGCCATAATATTGAGCATGTTGTAATCAATAAGCTCCTCATCCGTATTCTGCTGATTTTTTAAAAATGACTTTGTTAAAAGCTGCTTATACCGGATGCCTTCTTCAACCGCGTCATCATGCGGCTTGATTTTTCCGACAAACCTCATCAAAATCCGTTCGTGCCAGTAAAGCAGGTAATCAAGTTCTTCAGTCAATGTTTCCTGAAACTCTTCCGGCATATGATAGATCTCGTTTTCCAGACGATGCAGCTTCTTCAATGTATCAAGCGCCCGATTTGCAGTAATAATGGCCTGTCTGAACAGGACAAGCTTTCTTGATTTCACATAAGTCGTTTTCTTAAAGTAACTTCTTTCTTCTTTATATAGAAGATATGTCTGATCAAGCTTGATCATTTTTTCTTTCAGTTTTTCAATATCCTCTTTCAAAATCGAATGCTCTGTCGACTGCCGCATGGACAATCTGATCCACTTCATAATTTCTTCGGTGTTTTCGACGGTATTATGAATCAGCTTTGTTTCGTACTTAGGAGGCAAAAACACAAGGTTGACGATAAAGGAAGAAAGCACCCCTAAGATGACTGTGCTTGTTCTGATCAGCGCGAACATTAAAAAGTCGTCACCGGCAGATTCTAATATCGCAATGACTGTTACAAGAGCAATTGAAATTGTATGTTCAATTTTAAGTTTCAGCATAATTGTAATGACAATAACTGCTGTTAACCCGATCATAATCGGGCTGGGTCCGAAAATAAGGCCGAACACTGTGGCAATCACAGCTCCGATGATATTTGCTTGAACCTGGTCAATAATAATGAGAAAAGAGCGGTAAATCGACGGCTGGATCGCAAATATCGCTGCAATTCCAGCGAAAATCGGCGCGGGAAGCCCGATCCACGAAGCCAAATAAAGAGCAAGTGTAATCGCAATCCCGGTTTTGAAAATGCGGGCACCAAGTTTCATTGGTTTGTGCGTGCATTCCTTTCTATAGTAAATTGTGTGACATAGCAAATGGGCTAATCCTTAAAATTCCCGGTTAGTTTATTTGCTAAACAATTAAGTAATATACAGGGATCGATACAAATATTCAAGCTATTTTTCTAGAAAAAGACCAAAATCTTACACGTTGTTTGATTCCATAAAAAAACAGGAGCCCAAAGCTCCTGTTCAAAGTATCTGATTCTAGTTTTTAAGATGTTTAAAAGCATCCTCGACCGCTGCAAGCGTGTCTTTAATATCCTGCTCTGTATGTGCTGTGGTAATAAACCAAGCTTCATACTTAGAAGGTGCTAAATTAATTCCGCGTTCCAGCATCAGCTTGAAAAACGTAGCGAATGTTTCTCCGTCACTCCGTTCAGCCTGCTCGTAATTTTCCACTTTCTCATCAGAGAAGTATACCGTGAGCGCACCTTTTAACCGGTTGACCGTAATGGTGATGCCGTGTGTTTCTGCGTGCTTCAAAATGCCTTCCTCAAGCATAGCGCCAAGGTGATCAAGCTTTTCATACACGCCTTTTTCTTTGAGCACTTCCAGACAAGCGATGCCTGATAGGATGGAAGCGGGGTTCCCTGCCATTGTTCCTGCCTGATAAGCAGGCCCTAGCGGAGCTACCTGCTCCATGATTTCTTGATTGCCGCCATAGGCGCCAATCGGAAGTCCGCCGCCGATAATTTTCCCGAGTGCTGTTAAATCTGGTTTCACCTGTAAGAGATCCTGCGCGCCGCCATACATAAAGCGGAAAGCCGTAATGACTTCATCGTAAATAACGAGAGCGCCTGCATTATGTGTCAATTCATTTACTTTTTCTAAGAAGCCCTCTTTAGGCTCGACGATACCGAAGTTGCCGACAATCGGTTCAACGAGAACCGCCGCGATTTCACTGCCCCATTTATCAAGAGCCGCTTTATAGCTATCGATATCATTAAATGGTACTGTGATCACTTCGTTTGCAATGCTTTTCGGTACACCGGCTGAGTCTGGTGTGCCGAGAGTAGACGGGCCGGAGCCTGCGGCGACAAGCACAAGGTCCGAATGCCCGTGATAGCAGCCCGCAAATTTAATGATTTTTGTCCGGCCTGTATATGCGCGAGCCACGCGGATGGTCGTCATAACGGCTTCTGTACCCGAATTGACGAATCTTACTTTGTCCATAGCGGGAATGGCTTCTTTGAGCATCTTTGCAAATGTAACCTCGTGTTTCGTTGGTGTTCCATACAATACACCGTTCTCTGCCGCTTTTTTAATCGCTTCTGTAATATGTGGGTGGGCATGTCCTGTAATAATCGGACCGTACGCCGCTAAATAATCGATGTATTTGTTGCCGTCCACATCCCAAAAATAAGCGCCGCTTGCTTTCTCCATTGCAACAGGAGAACCGCCGCCGACTGCTTTATATGATCTAGACGGGCTGTTTACACCGCCGACAATGTGCTGTAATGCCTCATTGTGAAGTTCAATTGATTTTGTATGCAAGAATAAAAACCTCCTATATCTCCATGCGTCCTTTCTATTGTAGCATGCTTCCGAACAAGAACAATGGCTTCGGGCTTCAGATTCAGCTGAGATGGTTGTAATCCGGACAAGAATTGGATACGCTTAATAAAAAAACATCCGGAGGTATCGTAATGACTATAGAAATCGGACAAAAAGCGCCTGATCTTGAGTTAAAAGGCGATCATGGGGAAACAGTAAAATTATCGGATTATAAAGGAAAGTACATCGTGCTTTATTTTTATCCAAAGGACATGACACCGGGATGTACAACTGAAGCATGCGATTTTCGGGACAGTCACGAAAGCTTCGCCGAACTGGATGCCGTCATTATTGGCGTCAGCCCGGACAGCCAGGAAAAACACGGAAAATTTAAAGAGAAGCATAACCTGCCATTTCTGCTTCTTGTTGATGACGAGCATAAGCTGGCGGAAGCGTTTGATGTGTGGAAGCTGAAGAAAAACTTCGGAAAAGAGTATATGGGAATCGAACGTTCCACTTTTTTAATTGATAAAGAAGGCCGGCTCATTAAAGAATGGAGAAAAGTAAAAGTAAAGGACCATGTAGCCGAAGCGCTTCAAACCCTCAAAGATATGTCGGAAAAGTAAATCTCTATGAGCCTATGCTTACTTTTACCCTGATATCAATTGACAAATTATCGTAGAAAGAGTTACACTAATTATAAACATTACAATGTAAGAATTTTTTTTAGAAGAGAGGTGCATGACGGATGGCTGCACATGAACTAAAAGAAGCCTTAGAAACGTTGAAGGAAACCGGAGTTCGCATTACTCCTCAACGTCATGCGATTCTGGAATATCTCGTTAACTCTATGGCTCATCCAACAGCGGACGATATATATAAAGCTCTGGAAGGGAAATTTCCTAACATGAGCGTAGCGACGGTATATAACAATTTGCGTGTGTTCCGAGAATCAGGTTTGGTAAAAGAGCTCACATACGGTGATGCTTCCAGCAGATTCGATTTTGTGACATCTGATCACTATCACGCGATTTGCGAAAACTGCGGTAAAATTGTGGACTTCCACTACCCGGGCCTTGATGAAGTGGAGCAGCTCGCTGCCCACGTCACGGGCTTCAAGGTAAGCCACCACCGTTTAGAAATTTACGGCGTCTGCCAAGAGTGTTCGAAAAAAGAAAATCATTAAAAATAAGCTGACCGCACGAAACGGTCAGCTTATTTTATTTCGACATTTTCTTTTTATTATAAGACTCATCAAATTCTTTTCCTTCTAATCCCTTATCTAAAGTCAGCGGCTCTCGGCAATGCATGCACATATCGACTCTTCCTAAAACCTTTGTCTCTTTTTCACAGTCCGGACAAATGACGCGAACCGCTTTGGTCGAAAGCATTCCGATCCAAAAGTAAACTACCGTGCTGAGACCGATGGATAAAAGCCCAAGTATCATAAACAAACTAGAAAGCAAAACCGACTCTTTGAAAAAGATCCCGATGTACATAATGATAAACCCAACGAAAACCAAACTTAACGCAAATGTTCTGATTTTATTAATTTTGCTGGAGTATTTCGCCATGTCCATCCCCCTCTGATTTAACTATAGCACAAACCCGATGGGATTTTCTTCATGTTTTCGGTTGAACTGGAATTTACATATGGAGAGTTACTGTGAAATTGTTTATAATAGTTCAATGTGTTTAGAAAAAAGGAATTTCGTTTTAACCATAGAATTGAATCAAATAGAGAATAAAAAAATTTGAACAATTGCATTGGAGGAATAGTGATGGAAAATCTTCTCCGTCCAATTTACCAAGAAAGAGCAAGTCACCCCAATACATTGGCTGTCATTATGATTGAGAGAAGAAACAAAACATCTTCCTTAACAGATAACTTTGATGCAGCTTTGCTGGTGATTGTAAAGGATGCTGATGAGCCAGTTTTTATAAAGCATTATGAATTTGATCATCAAACAGCTTCTTTGCATGTGGTAACAGATTCTCAGATTCAAGAATGGATTTTGCTTGGAACAAATAGAAGAATCATAGATTGGATTGTAAATGGCAGAGTCTTGTTTGACCGTAATGAATACGTAGTTGAACTGATTGACAGGCTGAATACATTTCCGTTTGCCGAACGTAAACTGAAGATCGGACTCGAATACGGCAAATTAATCAGAAGGTATGTTGAAGGGAAAGCTTTTTTTGAAGCCAATCAATTTTTAGATGCCTACAACGCCGTTGTTCATGCGCTGCATCATTTAGCACGTATTGAAGTAATCGACAGAGGATTCCATCCCGAAACCACGGTGTGGAGCCAAGTGCGCCAGATGGAGCCGCAAGTGTACAAGTTATATTCCGAGCTGATTGAAAGTCACGAGAGCCTGGAAAAAAGACTTGAATTATTATTCTTAGCAAATGATTTTCTCATCCATTCCAAAGCCGAGATCGGTTCGGCGCATCTTTTCGAAGTAATGAAAGAAAAAGACATTTGGCAATTCGGTGAGCTTCTTCAACATCATGACCTAAAGCACTTTACCCAAGATCTTGGCGTTATGCTTGATTACTTGACAGAAAAGGGACTTATCAACGTCTGCCAGATAGAAACGAAAGGACAGGCTGTCTATCACCGAGGATATTCTTTTAAAAAAGGTGTTGACTCTGATTCTTGACCGTGTTATATTATTAAACGTCGCTGATGCGCTTCTGAGAAAACAAGCTCACAGCGGCGGGAAAATAAATCAAAAAAACATTTGACAAAAGAAAGTTCAAAATGTTATATTAATAAAGTCGCTTCAACAAGAAGTGAAAATGATCTTTGAAAACTAAACAAGACAAAACGTACCTGTTAATTCAGTTTTTAAAAAATCGCACAGCGATGTGCGTAGTCAGTCAAACTAGGGCCTGCACGACGCAGGTCACACAGGTGTCGCCGCAGGAAGCGGTGAACTTAACCTGTGATCCATTTATCGGAGAGTTTGATCCTGGCTCAGGACGAACGCTGGCGGCGTGCCTAAT
>NZ_JAWRWL010000007.1:0-275810 GCF_046535495.1 Bacillus sp. SIMBA_008
AAAATGGTATACTAAAGTTACAAGGATAGGAAGTAATTACAAGTTTTCTAGGTCTACATAAAATCGTACTTTTATAGAAAAGGTGAATAGTCGATGAAGAAAAAACTACAGGTTTTCATCTCCTCAACATATACTGATTTAATTGAAGAAAGGCAAGCTGCTGTTGAAGCGGTACTTAACTCAGGACATATTCCAGCAGGAATGGAGCTATTTAAAGCTGGAGACAGATCTCAGAAAGAAACTATTAAACGTTGGATTGATGGATCAGATGTCTATATGTTGATTCTAGGCGGTAGGTATGGATCCATAGATGAAGAAACAAACAAAAGTTATACTCATTGGGAATACGATTATGCAGATACTGCAGGTAAACCAAGATTTGCAATTGTAATTGATGATGGGACTCTGGAACAAAAAGTTAGAGAAAACGGAATAGATGTATTAGAAAGAGAGAATTATCAAGCCTATAAAGACTTTAGAAAGACTGTTCTGAGCAAATTATCAAAGTTTTACAAAGATACTAAAGATATTAAACTTGCTATTTATGAATCAATTAAAGAGTATGAAAAAGATGACACTTTAATTGGGTGGATATCTGGTGAAGAATTTAACAATTTAGCAACTTTACAAAAAGAGCAGGCCAAACTTTTAATTGAAAACAAAAGAATTAATGAGGAATTATTAAAGTTAAAAGAGAAGGCTAATGCAGAGGAGAAGGTAGGTAGGTTTACTTACCATGAATTGAAAAATTATTTAGCTATAACATTATTAGATATTCCCGATTATGCACTAGAGGATAGAGAAAGCCGAGTAATATCCTTGCTTTCTGCTCTAAAAAAATTTCGTAACACATTATCGTTGGGTATTGTTAACAATGGCACTCTTAAAAACAATAAAAAATTTTTGTATTATAGACTAGCTCCTAAATTGTTAAGTTTTGGACTGGTTGAAAAAGTAGGATCTGGTGGCTCATTTCAGAGAATTCAACTTTCAAAAGCAGGGAACGAATTCTTAGCGAAAATGGAGTTAGAAAAGTTTCGTGAGAGTGTAAGTTAAAATAAAATCAATCTTTTATGGAAATGAGGTACTCAACTGTTTTCTAAGGAATACAAACCAATCCAGGGTATGAGGGGTTATATGAGATAGCAATGGACGGATCGGTTAGAAGCTTGGAGCGATTCGGGATAGACGGCAGGCGTCTTAAAGGTAAAGATAAAACGCTATATGAAAAACCTAATGGTTATCCTTCTGTAAAGTTGACGAAGGGCGGAAAGACTTTTAGCAACAATATTAAGTATCTAATTGATAAAATATTCAAATAAAACCAATCTTATAACGAAAGGTGAATTTTCATGAATAAAAGATTGCAAGTATTTATATCCTCAACATATACTGATTTAACTGAAGAAAGACAGGCTGCAGTTGCAGCTGTCCTTAATGCTGGACACATACCCGCTGGTATGGAATTGTTTAAATCCGGTGATCAGTCACAAAAAGAGACAATAAAAAATTGGATTGATGAATCGGATGTTTATATGTTAATTCTTGGTGGTAGATATGGATCGATTGATGAAGAAACAAATAAGAGTTATACGCATTGGGAGTATGATTATGCAGAGAGTGTAGGAAAACCTAGATTTTCAATTGTAATTAGTGATGAAGCTCTGGATAAAAAAGTAAAAGAAAAAGGGCAAGATGTTATTGAAAGAGAACATTATAGTGAGTATAGACAATTTAAAGATACAGTATTAAGTAAAGTATCAAAATTTTATAGTGACACAAAAGATATTGAGTTAGCAGTGTTTGCATCGCTCAAAGAATATGAGAAAGATGAAAAGCTTGTAGGCTGGGTGTCTGGAAATGAAGTTGAAAGTTTAAAGAAAGTTAAAGAAGAAAATTACTCCCTTCTTAAAGAGAACTCAATTATCAAGGAAAAACTTGCTAAATTAGAAAAGAAATTCACAAAAGAAAATGAATTTGATGGATATTCATATAAAGATATTTTAACTTATTTAAATAATATAAAATTGAGTCTTCCTGATATAAATTATTACGAAGAAGTTAAGAACAGAGAACAATCTCTATTTAAGCTTTTTTATGTACATAGAAGCAATTTTACAATTGGAGTTGAAAATAGCGGTAATATGAGAGAATATGAAAGATTTTTATTTTTTGATGTTGCTCCAAAACTCATCCCGTTTAATCTTCTTGAAAAAACCAAGGTAGCTGCAAAGCCTTACCAAAGAATACAATTGTCAAAAAACGGTCAAAAATTTATTGCTAAATACGAGATGGAAAACTTAATAAAGTAAATGAACTACGATTTTAAAGGGAAATGTGAAACAAGTGGAGGTGTTGATTTGAGCATCAATCAAAAAGCGTTAGACAGTTACGCTTATACATTGGCATTTTCAAGTTTGTCATATGGTCTAATCTTTGGTCTATATATGTTTGTTTACTCTGGTTTTTTGGCAATCGCGCTAGTTACTATTGGCATCATAGGATTATACGCTTTAATCACTTACTTGGTGTTTGCTGTCCCTTTGCAAGTGTGGCTAAGAAGAAGGCCAGAAAATTCAGCAGTTTGAACAATTTTTTAATTTATATTGCAGTAGCCTTTTTAGCTATGTTTTTGTTCTGGACTGTTGATTATCGGCCAAATGCTCTTACTGTATTCAGAAGCTTAAATTATTACATTCTGAGTATTGTTGCAGGTCTTATTTATTGGTTTTGGGACTCCATATTCCTACGAAATTAACATATTAAATTAAATTATGAATTTCACACCGTTTACAACAAGTAAGAAGGCTGCTGATCCAAACAGTAAATATTCGGACAGTTTTTGTTTGCTTAATATCGCTTCAACTCCGACTAATGATAAAAGGGCGGCAACAAATAATTGCACAACAATCAACAATAATTCATTTTGATTGAACAATGAGTATATGCACAAGACTAATGCAATGCAAGAAACCGAAATTTTTGCAACTTTTAGCAAGGTATCACTCCTTATGCGGTCATGAATTAACCTTAACACGATACGCGTCTTAATCCGAGAGCATAAAGAATCAAGATAAAAGAAGTGTTTTAAACAAAAAGAGCATTAAACTAAATGCTCTTTTTCATACCGCATCGCCGACATTCACGCAAGAATATTCCACTCTTCACAGAGCTTTTGAACAAAGTGTAATCACAATTGTCGCAGCGGCCGTTACAAAATTATTTAAAAGAGGTTGATTTATGCCTTTGCTTGATTATTTTTATGTGCTGCAGTTTGAAAACAAGGAATACTTCAAATCATTTAAGTTAGATGAGGACGGTTATATGACATCTAACGACCTCCACCGGGCTTCTAAATTGCAAACAATGTATGAAGTCATTGAGGTAGCCAGTGAGCTTAAAACAAGGTGTAATGTGCAATGTGAGGTAAGGGAAATCCAAGTCGTAAAGCGTTAGGAGTAATAGTTGTGTGACAACTTTCATGCAAGATTTATAAGAAGCAATTAATTTGGAATAAAAAATAGGAGACAAAGGGATGAAGAGAAGTTTAATAAACAGGAAGATAGATAAGGATATACAAAAAGAATTTAATGCAATTGGAAGGTTAATGGATTCGTTTGTAGATTATGGAGATATTATGTATAAACGGCTATATGACGAGTGTGGTGATAATGAGCTTAATGCACCTCTATTTACTCTTTTAGCCCACATATTAAATATGGTGGATGGAGCAGCCATTATGAGTAAAAAAGGTGCTTCAGAAGGAATGATACCACTATGTAGATCGATGTTCGAAGCAGCACTGTACTTTGAGTATATGTACACAGAACCGAAAGATAAGGGGGTTATAGCTTATCAGGTTCACAGCTGTTACCAGGAAATCAAATTAAGAGAAATGTTCGATTCAAGTACCAATAGTGGGAAAAAACACAGAGAAATCTTCACGAATGAATTTCCTAACTTTGATGAGGTACAGAGTATACCTGTGTCAGAATCGTGTAAGCATTTATATAATTTTTTGAAGAAAAAAGAGGTTCAAAATGTTAAAGATGCGTGGGATAAGAAAAAACCAAAAAATTGGTACTCACTTTATAGTAATCTGAGGAATTTAAGAGAGCTTGCCAAATATTTAAATGCTGAAGCACGTTATGTCTTCTTATATAAGCGAGCATCAGAATTTATACATGCAGGGGCAACTATGAAAAATATTAAAGTAGGAAATGATGCTGGGGGGATATCACTAAGGAATTTTGAAGAAGTGCCATTTTACAGTTCAATGACCTTCACTATTATAACAGAAATTTTTATGTTAATTGGAAAAGAGGAATTTGCCTTTTGGTATATAAACAATGCGAAAAAGCAGGTTGAGAGAACATCTAGGTTGAATATTAATGTTGAGTATGAAATAGCAAAGCTTTAAAAATAGGATAGTAAGATAATCATTTTATTTCATAGCGAGGTTGTATATATGGGGCAGGATGGAGGAAAGTTAGTATTTAAAAGTTCAAGGCATGCTGATATAGCAGGAAAATTTGGTGAACAAATGATTCTTTTTTATTTATCCAGCAAGGGGTTTGAGTGTGTGAAATTTGATTATGTGGGGATTGATATCTTTGCTAGAAGTGAAGAGGGTGAAAACTGGGGAATATCAGTTAAATTTAAATCTCTAGTTGACTGAAAGCCCAGCATTGGAATTACTCAGAAAGCTCTTGAATCGTCTGAAAAAGCCTGTGAAAGATTAGGTTTCAAACCATTTATAGCTACAGTTTTTGAAAGAGGAGCAGACTTAATTGTCTTTTTTTGTTCAATAGAAATTTTTAAAAATATTGCAAATAAAAGTAAAATGAAGTATAGGCTAGATCTTAGAGAAGAGTCATGGAAAAGGTATAAATCTAATCCACATCTACAATTCTTCTGTTACACAAGGAACAATTTAAAAAGTAAATGGTTTGAATAAAATTTAAGGAAGAATATAAATTGGTTGTTAAAGAAATTGTAGATCTTTTAAAAGGGGGGACCCAACAGTTAGTAGGTTATATTATTTTTAGCCTGTTAGGAATCATAGTGTTTCAATTTGATTCATTTAGGGATATGAAGGTTAGTGAACCTTCATTAATTTTAATATTGTTATGCTTAGGCGCATTTAGTATGTTAATTTCTGTTCTTGGGATAAATTATTTAAACAAACTTGTTGCAAATAAAAAAGAAAAGAAGGAGAAAGAAAATCAGATATCATACCTTCATAATTTAACAAAAATAGAAAAGAGTATACTTGGGGAGTTTATTTGGAATAAGTCTAAATGGCTCCCTTTACATAATGCAAATGGATCAGTTAAAAAACTAGAGAGCATGCAATTAATTCGTCAAATAAGTGAGCATCCTTTTGAGGAATCAAAATATGCATTCATAATAGAAGATTGGGTATATGAATATTTAAATGCAAACAAAGAATTATACTGGGTGTCAGCAAGTGAAATCTTTAAATGATAAAAAACGGAGAGTTCTGGAAATGAAAAATAATAATATTGACATGAGCAGTTTTATTCAAGGGGTTAAAAGCATAGAAGAATCAACAGAAACTATACATACTGCAATATCAAAATCAATTCAGCCACTGGTTAACCTATCTATAAGTATTAGAGAACACTTTAAACGCCCAGAAATACAAGAATCATTGACTAGAATAGCAGAAGGATTTATCGAAACAAAAGAGGACATTAAAAATTATAAAAAGGTGATATTTCTTCTGGGGTATCCACCTAGTGAAAGTACAGATATTCTTTTAATGCGACAAATAGGTCGTGAATATGTTGAAAACGGTGAATCTAATTTAAAAAGTATTATAGATGACATCATGAAAGACCATTACAATGCTCAAAGAATTGATGAAATTAAAAGGCATTGGGAAAATTATAGTCTTTTAAAAGAAAGACTGCCTTTATTAAGACAATCGTTAAATGCACATAATCTCGGAATGTTTGCTATATCCGTCCCCTCTATTCTGTCACAAATGGAAGGTATAGTAATAGATGGTTTTGATATTAAACAGAGAGTAACCGGCTCGAAATTTAAAAAGCTTTTAAAAATTTTATTTAATATTGAAGATGACGAGGATAGTAAAGGTGATGAAAATCCGTTCAACTTTGATAATATCATTGGAAAGTTTTATTTAAATTTTATATTGGAACAGTTTCAACATGGACAAGAAAATCTTTCAGATGTTAGTCGCCATGCGATTCTACATGGAGGAGCTAAACCGACTATGTATGCTAAAGAAGAAATTTCATTGAAAATGATAATGATGATGGATAACTTACTTTATAGAATCAATAATTTAACACAAGAAAAGAAAAATGAGGCTCATGTTATTTTAAGTTAATTTATGTTCTATATAACGGTTGAGTACGGTTTTATACTGTACTCAATAACTGAATAAAATAAGAATTTTAAAGATATTTATTTTGAATTGGAGGCTCGGTTACATCCCACAGTTACCCCGATTGTCAATTCTTATTTTTCTTTTTCAGAGTCCTTTCAAATAACAATCTTGCAACTTCTTTGTAAAACTGATCTAAGCTATCATCCTCAAATTTTTGGTCAATAATTCTAATTGAGCAGTTCTTTCTTAGTATAACCTTAATTGTTTTCTTCTTCAGTTCTTCATATTCTTCATAGATTTGCTTCCCTTCATTAGACAAGCGGCAGCACAATAATTTCACAATCTCTACTGTATATCTCCTTTATAGAAATGGTTCAATGGGAAATCATTGCAGATATTACTCCATCTGAATTAGAAACAAGAATTGTGATCCTGCGAAAAAAGGATTAGGATATGGTGGAAGAAGACCACTTATAATGTGTTTCTAGGTATTTGTAATTAAATTACAAATACTTTTAATATTCACTCGTGAATTCGTGTTATTATACTGAAGGGGACGATCAAAAGCTTTGGCGTTAGTAATTAAGAATGTTTTAAATGTATACGAGTGCTACCTCAAAGTCGGAAAAAATATTATAGGAGGTAACATATGTTTAAGTTTAAAAAGAATTTCTTAGTTGGATTATCGGCAGCTTTAATGAGTATTAGCTTGTTTTCGGCAACCGCCTCTGCAGCTAGCACAGACTACTGGCAAAATTGGACTGATGGGGGCGGTATAGTAAACGCTGTCAATGGGTCTGGCGGGAATTACAGTGTTAATTGGTCTAATACCGGAAATTTCGTTGTTGGTAAAGGTTGGACTACAGGTTCGCCATTTAGGACGATAAACTATAATGCCGGAGTTTGGGCGCCGAATGGCAATGGGTATTTGACTTTGTATGGCTGGACGAGATCGCCCCTCATAGAATATTATGTGGTGGATTCATGGGGTACTTATAGGCCTACCGGAACGTATAAAGGTACTGTAAAGAGTGATGGAGGTACATATGACATATATACAACTACACGTTATAACGCACCTTCCATTGATGGCGATCGCACTACTTTTACGCAGTACTGGAGTGTTCGCCAGACGAAGAGACCAACTGGAAGCAACGCTACAATCACTTTCAGCAATCATGTGAACGCATGGAAGAGCCATGGAATGAATCTGGGCAGTAATTGGGCTTACCAAGTCATGGCGACAGAAGGATATCAAAGTAGTGGAAGTTCTAACGTAACAGTGTGGTAACAGATCATCTTTAATCAGGGGTAGCTAACGGGCTGCTGATCGTTCCTTGAGAAGTTTTATAATCAATGATTATTAAAATCGTTAGTAATGGTTAAAGGTTGTTTTCTACTAGGTGAACGGCCTTGCAATTGCTGGAGGTAGGGTATTCTCCATCTGGTTTTATAACTTTTCCTATAGGTTAATAGAATGGTATTTAAATGAGAATGTTATCAATTTTTGTAGTCAGCGCTTGCTCACAACAGACACCTTACATAACCCTTCTTTATCAAACATAAGCCTTATTCAAAATAAAAATATCTAGTAGTTAACCAGATCCTCATAACTTTATACTAGTTAAAGGTGGGACTGTTAAGAACAAAAAATCTAATTTATGAATGGGGACTCTACGAACAAAGCAAGTAAGTTCAAAAAGAACCCAACTTTAGGATTTCCTTAGAGGATTGAATCAGCTCAAACCAAGTTTTTTAATGCGACTAGCTATGGAAATTAAGAAAAGAACCTGGGCAATTTCACCAGGTTCTTTTTATATTGCACAAAAACAGACACGGTGATATAATCACACTACGTGCGCTTTCTAGTTAAAAAGTTATAGATATCCATCTTATAATCTTATTATATCCTGCTAGGAAGCTCTTGTCAATATTTTTTTTGAAGGGGAGATGTAGAATGAGTTCTTTGGTTCTCGGTTTACCTGAAATTGAAAAAACACAGCTTTCGCTCGTTGGAGGAAAAGGGTTACATTTAGGGGAATTATCAAAAATTCAAGGTATACAAGTACCAGAAGGATTTTGTGTCACAACAGTAGGATATCAAAAAGCCATCGAACAAAACGAAACGTTACAAGTGTTGTTGGATCAATTGGCGATGCTAAAAGTTGAGGACCGAGATCAAGTTGGTAACATCAGCAGAAAGATTCGGCAAATCATTATGGAAGTAGACATCCCTTCCGATGTTGTGAAAGCTGTGGCTCAATATCTCTCCCAGTTTGGCGAGGAACATGCCTATGCCGTGCGTTCTAGTGCAACTGCTGAAGATTTACCACATGCTTCTTTTGCCGGTCAACAAGACACCTATTTAAATATAATCGGCGTCGATGCAATCTTGCAGCATATCAGTAAATGCTGGGCGTCCCTATTTACGGATCGCGCGGTTATTTACCGTATGCAAAATGGATTTGGCCACAGCCAAGTCTATTTATCCGTTATCGTTCAAAGGATGGTTTTCCCTCAGGCTTCGGGGATTTTATTTACCGCTGATCCGATTACCTCCAACCGAAAGGTGTTATCCATCGATGCCGGTTTTGGACTTGGTGAAGCACTGGTTTCTGGCTTGGTATCTGCCGATTGTTATAAAGTACAGGATGGGCAAATCATCGATAAGAGAATAGCAACTAAAAAAATGGCTATCTACGGACGAAAAGAAGGCGGAACAGAAACACAGCAGATCGATTCTGATCAGCAAAAGGCTCAAACATTGACTGATGAACAAATTTTACAGCTGGCACGCATTGGAAGAGAGATCGAAGCTCATTTCGGCCAGCCGCAAGATATCGAATGGTGTTTGGCCCGCGATACTTTTTATATTGTACAGAGTCGTCCAATCACTACTTTATTCCCCATCCCTGAAGCGAGTGACCAAGAAAATCACGTCTATATTTCTGTTGGTCATCAACAAATGATGACGGATCCCATAAAACCACTGGGATTGTCTTTTTTTCTGTTGACGACTGCTGCACCCATGCGTAAAGCCGGTGGAAGGCTATTTGTTGATGTCACACATCATCTGGCATCCCCTGACAGCAGAGAAGTTTTCTTAAAAGGCATGGGGCAGCACGATCAGCTCTTAAAAGACGCACTTATGACCATAATAAAGCGACGAGATTTCATAAAGTCGATACCAAATGATAAAACAGCACCAAATCCCAGCAGAGGCAATGCAGATATGCCGGCTCAAGTTGAAAACGATCCGACAATCGTGTCTGATTTGATTGAGAGCAGTCAAACATCGATAGAAGAGTTAAAACAAAACATCCAAACGAAATCAGGATCAGATTTATTTCGTTTTATTCTAGAAGATATCCAGGAATTAAAGAAGATTTTATTTAACCCAGAAAGTTCGGTTGTGATTCGAACTGCTATGAATGCTTCATTATGGATTAACGAAAAAATGAACAAGTGGTTAGGTGAAAAAAACGCAGCAGATACGCTTTCTCAATCTGTACCCCATAATATTACTTCAGAAATGGGTCTTGCGCTATTAGACGTCGCAGATGTGATTCGTCCTTATCCAGAGGTAATTGATTACTTACAACATGTAAAAGATGATAACTTTTTGGATGAACTAGCTAAGTTTGATGGCGGAAGCAAAACCCGAGACGCGATCTATGATTATCTCAGCAAATACGGAATGCGATGTACCGGAGAAATTGATATTACAAGAACTCGATGGAGCGAAAAACCAACTACACTTATCCCAATGATTCTTAATAATATCAATAACAGTGAGCCAAATGCCAGCCATCGGAAATTTGAGCAAGGGCGACAGGAAGCTTTGAAGAAAGAGCAAGAGTTATTAGATCGATTAAAGCAATTACCGGATGGTGAACAAAAAGCCAAAGAAACAAAACGAATGATAGATATCATCCGGAATTTCAGCGGGTTTAGGGAATATCCAAAATACGGCATGGTTAATCGATACTTCGTTTATAAGCAGGCTTTAATGAAAGAATCCGAACAACTCATAGAAGCGGGCGTTATTCGTGAAAAAGAAGATATATACTATCTCACTTTTGAAGAACTTCACGAAGTCGTACGCACACATAAACTGGATTATCAAATCATCAGTACACGAAAAGACGAGTACAAATTATATGAAAAACTATCTCCACCACGTGTTATCACGTCTGATGGTGAAATCGTTACAGGTGAGTATAAACGAGAAAATCTCCCAGCCGGAGCGATTGTAGGTCTACCTGTTTCCTCCGGAGTGATAGAGGGGCGAGCGCGTGTCATTTTAAACATGGAAGATGCTGATCTAGAAGATGGAGATATATTAGTTACCTCCTTTACCGATCCAAGCTGGACACCATTGTTTGTATCCATAAAAGGCCTAGTCACCGAAGTCGGGGGGCTGATGACCCATGGAGCTGTTATAGCCCGTGAATATGGCTTACCTGCAGTTGTTGGCGTTGAAAATGCTGCCAAGCTGATAAAAGATGGGCAACGAATTCGCGTTCATGGTACAGAAGGCTACATTGAAATCTTATAATGTCTGATGTGTGTAGAGAGCCATCAGATATTCCCCACCAGCCCTAACTAGAAGTTGGGAGGCTGCAATTGTACCGAATGATAAAGTTCCCGTTGAACTAACGAAGATCGATAGCACATTAAGAAAAGCTGGAACCTCTTGGAGGAGGTCTGGCTTTTCTATATAAAATTGGCGTAGTGTGCAAAAGCCGCATTTTGCGGGCGGCGCTTCTTTAAAGTGAATTGTTTATTACCAGCATTTAAACTTGTATTTGTGCTTAAAACAAGAGAAAAAGGAGCTAAAAAGCTCCTTTATAAATTTAAACAACTTTTGTATAAATAGCCGTGTAAAACCCGATTGAGTAATCAAAATAATGACGTGTAAGCGTATAAGTATAACCGTTGTATTCTATTGTTGGCAAAAAGTCCATTGGCAGAGGACTAATGCGGTATATAGTGTCATAATCATATTCATCACTTTTTACTGCAACCTCAGACGAAGTGCCAGCAGCCAATGCGGGAACCGCGGATATGAGCATGCCAAAGGATAAAGCAGAACACGATAAGATTTTCCTAATCTTCAATTATATCAACTCCATTTACAATTTATACATATATTATGTTGTGATTGGAAGTTATTTTGAAAGTGAATAATGGATCATAAAAAGTAAAAATCTCGATTTTAGCGGAATAAGAGTAAGGGTATGGTTCGAAGGCAACCACATACGAACATTTGAGAAAGAACAAAAAGAAGTAGATCCGTTTGGTGAATGTCCCTGTTGTTTATCTTAAAGATCAAAAAGAGTTTAAAATGGCAGGTATTATATTAATGACAGCCACAATATTGCTATTTACGAAAACAAAGAGATGAAGAAAAAATTGGTTCAGGTAGTTTTATCATTATAGATAGAGGTGGCCCAAAAGCAGCCTAGAAATAAGCTTAAACAAAAAATCCTCCCAAAAAGGGAGGATTACTATTACATATTAACTAAAGTGTAAGTCAATGAAACAATGAATAAAAAATACGAAATATAAGATATTGCTTTTGAAGAACTTGTTTTATGTTTTTGGAATGTATAGATAAGTGCAAAACCCAAGAAGAAAACTGTTACAAACCAAGAAGTGTATTGTGGAAAGAGGGCGACCACCAATACCATGATTGTTGAAAAAATAAATGAAGAGTAATGAGTTACTTTATGATCATCATTCAATGAAATCACCTCTACGAATTTTTACCCGATTTAGTCTATGTATTAACAGCTTGTAAAAGATTCAATATGAGAAAATGAAGAAGTTTCTGGATAGGTTTACACTACAGTTTATTGATATGTAGTTATGGAGTGAGATTGTTAAACATGACGGGAGGGAGAAAGGTTGCCGGAAATTGGAGTAAGCTTGATAGTGCTCATTATTTTTCTTGCAGGCTGCAATAAAAGTGAACAAAACGGTGACGAAACAAAGATGCAGAGCCTAGTAGGCTATGTCGTGCTTAAAGACAATGAAAGAGCAATTCTCATTACCGATACAAAAGCTCCAGTAAAAGAAGATTACGATTTTTCTGAAGGACAACTTATGAACAATTTTAAAAATAACATAGTAATTGTAGGATTAAGTGAGATTGATAACACAGATGATCTCAAAAGAGGTGAAAAAATAAAAGTGTGGTTCCATACACTTAAAGAGTCAAATCCACCAAGTGCAACGATACAAAAATATGAATTATTATAAAAAAAATTGTTGAATTCTCATATAGATAACCTCTGAGACAACAAATGTTGTTCTATTGCATTGAAACTGCCAGTGACCAATATCAAGTTCAGTTATGTTAATTCAAGTGGTTTGATATGTTAGTGTCTTCGAACGAGACGAAATATTGGGAAGAGAGTCCGAATATCAATGAGTATTACAAATTGGTCACAGAATAAGAGACTTAAGAGAGTTGTCTGCATTGTATGTTTACTTGAAGGAGAAGAAAATGGATTTTAGGGTGCTTAATCTTAATTCTTGTCAGGTCAAACTTTACTTGTTCCATAGAATGAAAACTTGCCGTTAATTATAATAACGTTTAATTTTGTGGTGTTTAAATATATGATTCTAGAGGTCTTATGAAAGAACCGTTCATCAAAAAATGAACGGTAGGAGTTAAAAAAGTAATGTCTTTTCCTTTGTGGCAAAAGGCTAAACACTTTATTTGAGATCGTTAAGGACGACTTTTGCAGCCTCAGCGATAAGAGCATTATCATAATTAGCATCTTTCGTAAAGCGGTTTGACAGAATTGCCACAACAATAGGAGCTCTGTTTGGCGGCCAAACGATAGCAATGTCGTTTCGTGTCCCGTAACTTCCGGCTCCGGATTTATCGCCGACTTCCCACCCTATTGGAGTGCCTGCCCGAATCAGTTCGTCACCAGTAGCATTGCCTCGCATCCAATCGGTTAAGATCATGCGTTTGTCAGTCGTGAGAGTGTTATCTAAAGTGAAGGCTTTAAGATCGGTTGCCAGTGCTTTTGCGGTGCTGGTGTCACGAATATCACCAGGAATCGCAGAGTTTAGATCCGTCTCGAATCGTTTAGCTTTCGTTACATGATCCCCAATCTGTTTCAGTGACTTTTCAAAACCTTTAGGGCCGCCAAGCTGTTGCAACAAGATGTTCCCAGCGGTATTATCGCTGTAACGGATAGCCGCTTCCGAGATTTCTTTTAGGCTCATGCCTGTATCTAGGTGTTTCTCTGTGATTGGAGAATATGTAACAAGATCGTCCTTGCTGTAGTGGATGACTTCATTAAGTTTTTCAATTGAGTTTTTCTTCAGGACAGCAGCTGCGGCTAGAACTTTATAGGTTGATGCGTAAGCAAATCGTTCATTCGGCCGATAGGCGATTGTCTTGTTTGAACCTATATCAATTGCATAAACACCAAGCCTGGCATCAAATTTTTTCTCAAGTTGAACAAATTTTTTATTCGTTATACAGCTTGCCATGTTTGTGTCTTCTATGGATTTTGCTTCGGCATGTGTTGAGTTGAAAAAAGGTGTGAAACCAGTAATGCTTAAACATAAAAGCCCAACACATATTCCGAATTTTATTGACGCTTTAGTTTTCAACTTCATCAGGCCTCCTCATTCAAATGATTTTGTATTACCTTTGAAATGTTTCCCATGACAGTTAGTGTAACAAACCCCTTTGCGCTAGTAAACATAGAATCAATTGATCTTATATTTTTATAAGTTGGGAGAACAAGGGCATAAGAATAGAATCAACAAAAAAGCTGACAATGACTGTCAGCAAAGTCATCTATTAGAAAGCTTTATCAATTGTGATTGGAGTGTTATTGGATGCAAACGAGAAAAGTTTATCTCTACGTATTTCACACAATGTCAGACTGGGAATATGGATATTTAATTGCGGAACTAAACTCAGGGAGATACTTTAAACAAGATGCAGCATCTTTAAAAGTAGTTACAGTAGGGGTTAATAAAGAAATGATAACTACGTTGGGAGGATTAAGCATAAAACCAGATATTTCTCTTGACGAATGTACTCTTGGGAGTCAAGATCTTATCATTTTACCCGGAGGAAACACTTGGGGAGAAGATATTCATCAGCCGATCTTGAAAAAAGTTGGCGACGCTTTAAAGCTCGGCACGACTATTGCTGCAATTTGTGGGGCAACCTTGGGCCTCGCGAATGAAGGATACTTAAATTCGAGAAAGCACACAAGCAATGACCTCGACTATATGAATATGGTCTGCCCTAATTACAAAGGAGAAACATTCTATGAAAAGGGGCCTGCAGTATCTGATGAAAATTTGGTTACTGCATCAGGAATTGCTCCTCTGGAATTTGCGGTAGAAGTATTGAAAAAATTAGATGTATTTGCACCAGATACATTGCGTTCATGGTATAAGCTAAATAAGACTCAAAAGCCTGAATATTTCTTTGAGCTAATGAATACAATAAATCGATAGAAAACACTTTAGCAGTTTTTTGTAGTGCTCCTGAACTTATAGGAGCATTTTTTATATGTGTCTAGGAGCTAAATAAAGAAATGCAGAAACTTTTAAAAAGAATATAGATTGGTAAGCCTTATTTCGAATAGAGTTTGATTTGGGTTAAAACTGTTCTTATTAAGGCTCATTTCATGGTGCTAAAGATTCATTTGGAGAAGACTGTCTTGATCAGAAAAGACCCTTCCAATATATTGAAGTAAAAGATATCGGGAGGAACTCTTTTGAAAAAGATGTTGATGTTAGCTTTTACATTTCTTTTGGCTTTGACTATCCATGTAGGGGAAGCTTCGGCCGTTATCGTGAAAGATGAGGAGAAAGTGAGTTTTACAATGACAGAGAATGAAAAATGGTTTATGAAGTCTGATGACCTAAATTCAAACCATTGGACATCTCACTTTGGGTACAGATTCACCATTTTCGATACTGAAGGATGTACAATTAACGCAAGAATCATGCGAATGACTTTGTCAGGATATGAAATAACCGTTAGTGAAAAAAACTTCTCGGGGGATCATTTTGATTTTAGTGCAACTGATCGAGTTGAGACGATGCCTTATAAGACTCATTATTTGATTTTGACAAAAGATCCAGATTGCGGAGATGTTAAAGTAAAAGGTCTATACGGTTTTCAGTTTGATCAGCCAGAATGGTAATAAAAAAGTATCTGGATTCTCACCAGCCTAAACGCCAGCCAAGCTAATGTCTACATGCAGACATTAGCTTTTTTCATTGTTTAATAGGCTGTCGTCAGGATTCTAGAAGACTTTCTCGTAATAGTCTTCTCCTGTCACATGAAGCCCAAATGACAGGGGAAATGTATATCATTCACACTTTCCGTCGTGAAAATGTAAATGTATTCATAAAAATCCCGCAGCATATCAGCAGTGCGCCGAGGATAATATTGATGGTGATCTGTTCGTGCAATTGCAGCCATCCAAAGAATAGGGCCAATACGGGAACAAACATTAATGCCATGGATGCTTTTGACGCTTGGATTTGATTGAGCACCCAAAACCATACGACAAAGGTAAAGCCGGTGGAAAGCAAGCCATTAAACAGCAATGACCACACCGCCTGATATGTCCACTCGGCTGAAGGGACCGCCTCAAATATAAAGGAAAACACCAATAACATGACGGCTCCCATCATAAGGTGCCAGGCATTCATGTGAATAATATCGATATGCTTGAATTGTAGCTTGCTGAACACATTCGCGATTCCCCAGCTAAGCGCTGCCACAAGTACGCACAGCTCCCCAAATAAAGCGCTTTGATCGATATTGAGCATTTCCTTTCCAAATATAAATAACAGTCCGAAGAGGCCGCAGACCAGTCCCATCGTTTTATACACATTCATTTTCTCGTTTAATGAAAAATGGCTGATCACCGTAACAAATATAGGCATTGTATATACCAAAACAGAGGTTTTCCCTGAATCGACAAACTGCATTCCATACGTCAAAATCCCCATATAGCCCAGCCCCATCAACAGGCTCATGATGATATAGCTTTTGAGATGTTCTTTTTGAATTGAAAGCTTTTTTCTTTGGATGAAGAGAATGAGAAATAAAGGAACTGCTCCGATGAACAGGCGCAAACCCGAAAATAAAAGCGGGGGGATGTCATGAATTCCTACTTTCATCGCAACCCAAGTATAACCCCAAATAAGTGTGACAGATATGATTCCCAGCATAACTTTTACCATAATGAAGCCGCCTTTCTTGTTAAAATATCGTGCTGGTTTCTATCATATGTTACATTTATGTATAACTGAAATACATTTTTATTATTGGGGGTATAACCAAATGGTTATGAACATGAACCATCTTCACATATTTGTAAAAGTTGGGGAGAAATTAAATATTACAGAAGCGGCAAAAGAATTGTTCATCTCTCAGCCGGCGGTAAGTAAAGCGATAAAAAACCTGGAGAGCTCACTGCAGCTCAAATTATTGATCAGGGATAAACATCATGGTTTAATGCTGACTGACATCGGAAAAGAAATATTGCTGCTGGCGAGGCAAATGAAGGGAATTGAAAGCAAAATATATCAAGTAGCCAACCGGGAAAACAAGCTGTTAAACGGGAAGGTGAAAATTGGTTCATTTCCTGCAGTTTCAACAAATATCATGCCACAGGCGATTGCGGCATTCAGATCAAACTACCCGCTGATCCGCATAGAATTGATCGAAGGAACCTCTGACCAAATAAAAGGATGGGTTGAAGATCGGACGGTTGATATCGGGATCGCAGCATCTCCATTTGAACCGTTTGAAAATCAGCTATTGTGTAACGACTATATGGTGGCCGTCATCCCGCCGCAGCGTGACGAATTAAAACTTGAAAAGCATGTCGACCTTGAAACATATCAAGATGACCTCATTTTTTGTAAAGGCGGTCATGAAATCGCGATGTCAAACGCATTTTCGCAATACAACATCGAATTAAAGGAAAACTTAACTGTGCAAAATGCCGAAACCTTGATTAATATGGTCAAAAATAACTTGGGTATCGGCATCATTTCAAACTTTACACTTTCATCCGTCCCGCATCAATTGATTAAAAAGGACATCTTTCCTAGGGTCACACGCGATATTGGCGTCATCGCACATTCATTTGAAGAGATAACGCCGGCGGCGCATGAGTTTGTCAAAGTGTTGAAAGCAGTTGTAATCTGAATCAGTTATCGTGTTGCGATGAAATTTGAAGAAGATGAATACTCACCGGCAGAGTTACATAAAAGAAAAAAGCAACCATTTGAACGTTGCTTTTCACTCTATTTGGGAGCTTGTATGCGTATGCTAAGAAAAAGATTCATCCATCTCTGCCTTTGTGGGACTCTGCTCCTTAACTTGTTTTAATGATGCTACTATAAGAAAGCTAACAATCACTAGCAAGAGCCATGAACTTACCTTTCCAAGGTGTACGAGACTCCATGTATCGATTTGGTTTGGATATTTCCAAGCTCCAAAAAACGTAGCGATATTTTCCGCTATCCATATAAAAAATCCGATGAGTATAAAAGAAAGTGCGAGCGGCATACGGTAACGAGCTCCATTCACCTCGTATGTAACCCATGTTTGCCAAAAGACAATGATGACAAGCCCTGATAACCACCATCGAATGTCTATAGAAAAATGGTGGGTGAAAAAATTCAAATAAATCGCTGCGGCAAGCGGAACAACTGCAAAAAAAGACGGCCACTTAACCAGTTCAACCTTAAGCCTTCTCCATGCCTGGCACAAATAACTGGCTACACTTGCGTACATAAAGCCGCTATACAAAGGTACTCCAAATATTTTGGAGTATCCTTCTTCTGGATAAGACCAGGAGCCCATATGGACTTTAAAAAGTTCCAGAGCAAGCCCAATAAGGTGGAATAATGTGATCACTTTTAATTCATCCCGTGTTTCAAGACCGGAACGCACCATCCACAATTGCATGAGAACGCAGATAATGAGCAGCCAGTCATATCGCGGCAAGAAGGGCAGTGGGATGATTTGCGTAATAGCCAAAGAGGCAAAAATAACGGCAGGAAACAAACATGAAAGGGCTTGTTCCCAGCCAAAAAGAACGATTTGTTTTATTGCTCTCATGATGTATGCCTCCTCCATAGTTGTGTTCTTCGTGTATGGAAGGGACGCTTAGTATAGCAGCTAGATGGATATAAGTTTATGTCCATAAGCTCACCGCCAATCACTTTATTTTTCTGTTGATCTTACATATTTTTTACGAATCCTGTGTGTCTTCATCACTTCGGTATTCCAATATATCCCCGGGCTGACATTCTAAAGCCTTGCAAATCGCTTCTAAAGTTGATAATCGAATAGCCTTTGCTTTTCCGTTTTTCAATATCGAAAGATTAGCCATGGTGATGCCAACTCTCTCTGAAAGCTCTGTTACGCTCATTTTCCTCTTAGCAAGCATCACATCAATGTTGATAATAATCGCCATGTCATCACCTCAGACCGTTAAGTCATTTTCTGATTTTATATCTATCGCTTCTTTTAACAGTTTTTGAAGAACAGCAGCAAAGACCGCAATCACCATTGAAGCAAAAATAATAACCAATCCGATCACAATGATACCCGGGGCGTCGTCTATCTCGGCCATCAGATAAAAGACAGGCATGCCTGCTGCGTAAAAGATACTGATAGTGACTGCGCAGTATTTTATATTCTTCAAAGCTCTTACAGACAAACCCGAGAAAGCTTTGTTTTTGTCAATATAGCTTAAAAGTTTGAACGCTTGATAAAGAGCAAAGTAAAAAGGTATCGCCGTTACATACAAATAGATGAAAACGAGATATTTTATATAAGCGATATTTGGAAATAATTCTGCTGAATAGTTGGCTATCTTAGGCACTAAAAAAATGCATAAAGCAAGAATTGGAATTCCAATAAGAACCAAAGCTATCTTTAAAAAAATTGTCGACATTCGATTCATAACAAGCACCTCATTTATTTGTTGTCTAATTGAATGTAACAAAAAATTTATCGTTTCTCAATAAAAAAATATTGATATGGATTGATTTGTTGTTGTTATAGGAGACCCTTTTCATTTTTGACAAGACAAAAAAGCATCCCTCATCACTGGGAGATGCTGAACTACTTTAAACTTGCCGACTGAATGAACCGTTTGCCTCAGTGAGCTCAGGGATCGGTGTGAACATAAAGCTAAGCTCTTTTATGAAGGTTTTTATCAACGTCTAAAGATTCAAACAAACGATGGGAAGAAATACATCAAAGGATAAGCGGCTGTTCATACTAATGATCGGGAGGTAAACCGACTTATGATACAAATTTTGATCACTGGTCTTTTTTTATTGGCTCAGCCGAGTGAGCCGCAGGACAGTTTAACGGTCACACAGCAAGGACGGACGATTGCCACTGTTAACCGTGAAGACTTTACAATGCCTCTTCCCGGCACTCCAATGGTTGACTATGAAAAATACAGTAAATTCATCAAACAGCTTGATCAGAAAGTGTACCGTGAGCCGATAAATGCTGTCCTTAACGATCATGGAAGCATCGTCCCGGGCAGGGTTGGCTACAAACTGTATCAACAGGCGTTTATGGAAAAGTTTTATGCGTATTTTTATGGGCAAGGTCCCTCCAAGATAGAAGTGCCGGAAATGAACATTTATCCGAAAGTTGACAGCGAGCTGCTAGCTCACATCAGTACGCAGCAGCTTGGTCAGTACGTGACGTATTTTAACTCAAGCAATAAAAGCCGTTCACACAATATTTCTCTTTCTGCAAAAGCAATCGACAATCACGTTGTTTTCCCTAATGAGACGTTTTCGTTTAACCAAGTTGTGGGAATGAGAACTCGGAACAAAGGATATAAAAGTGCACCCATTATTGTAAAAGGGGAGTTGTCTGAAGGTGTAGGAGGAGGAATTTGTCAGGTGTCCTCAACTCTATTTAATGCCGTTGATCGTGCAGGACTGCAGATCGTTCAGCGCTATTCTCATACTAGAAGTGTACCATATGTACCGCCCGGACGGGATGCGACGGTAAGCTGGGGAGGTCCTGACTTTCGCTTTCAAAACCAATATAACCAACCAATCTTAATTCGGGCAAAAAGGTATGGGGGAAGTATGATTATTACGCTATACTCTTCTGATGTGATAAACAGCAAATTGAGAAAAATCCCCAAGGCTCCATCTCGGATACCGAAAGAAATAAATGCAGAGCAGTAAAAGACAAAACCTCAGGTAAGGTTTTGGTTAAGAGAGCTTGTAGATTGCTCAAAATCAATTCTTTAAGGAGCAGCCAGTGAAAGGAAGGAGGGATAAATGAAGTGAAAAGGGTATTATTTTCTGTAATTGTTTTTACAGCAGTTGGATTTACGTTTTGCCAATCAAAAGCGCATGCCCTGACTTTTACGGTGTTGCCTATTACACAAAAAACAGACCAGTGGTCAGTAAAAGTAAGTGAAGCAAAAAATGTAAAGGAATTTGCGAGACCTCAAAAAGGAGAATATCAAGTATATTCCTTGGAAGTCAAAAATATAGGGGAAAAAGCAGCTACAGTGGATGTGCAATTGTATAGAAATGACCCTGATTCAATCACAAGGTTTTCACTTTTTGGATGTCCCGATGAAAATTGTGTCAAACCAAAAGAAGATTCTAAAATGTTAGCTGAAAGTTTAAATGATGGCTCACCGCTGAAGTTCAATCATTTTATGCTGGCAGATAAGGCCTCTGAATTAGAGGTTGTCATTATTTGGACACAGAAGGGGCAAGAAGGACGCAATTTAAAACAGACCTTTAAATTCACTGAAGATGGCGTTAATTAGACGGTAAAGATGGAATGGCTTTGATGATTCGATCTCTTACTTTGCCTGAGGAAAAAACGAAAAATATTGTTGGAAAACCAATCATAGCTGAGTCAAATGTCAAAGTGACTGTGATTTATGACTATAGAGAAGAACCAGAGGAGGCTTTTTGGATACACTTATCCGATGGGAGTGAAATGTTTTCTCGATGATCACAAAGTCTTTATGGAATACGAATAGAGACTTTGTGACTGACTGCGCATTTCAGCGTAATATTTTACTGATAATGACAGTGACACCTAAACAAGTGCAGCCCGTTTCGTTATTAAAAATCTTTAATTTCGAAATTTTCACAGTTCAATTTCAGTCAATTCAGTTATCATCGAAAGAGGAACAAAAGTCACCAGCTATTTGGACAACTTTTAGCGTTTTTTTTGATGGGAGATTTGTGACTCACGAGATCATGAGTATAAATAAATTTGAAAAGTTACTTAATACACTAGCTTGATTTTTAATAATAAAAAGCCATTTTAAGGTTCTTGACTCAGTGAAACAAAAGAGCTGTTATACGTTTTAATCTTGTCTTTAGAGAGCGCTTTAATTTAAGTCAAAAGTTTAGACAGTCATCTGTTAGATCATTAGCTCTTTTATTTTCTTTTCAGTAACATTTTGATCATATTTTCCTACTAACGAGTTAGGGAAGTGGGGAAAAGCATGAGAAAAAAGAACAATATTAAGAAATGGCTATTGATCATTGCTGGATTCTTGATCATCTGCATCATCACATTATTTGTAATGGTATCAGGAAACAAAGTGAAATATGAGGGCAGCGGGAAAAGCGGACTGTGGATGTCTAACCTTGAAAAATCAGACAAAACTTCAATTGGACCTAATTATTTTCTAAATCTATATTGGCAGGGGAGCAAGAAGGACGAAAAGAGGACTGTCATAGAAAAAATCACCTTATACATAGATGGTAAAATGTATGATGACAGGGAAAATTATGATTTGTCAGAATACACAGGTGATGAAATGCCAGGTGGGGGACGCATGGAGGACCATATTGCCACCTTTGATTATATGCCTGAAGATGAAGTGATAGGACATGATGTATTAGTGAAAGTGGAGTGGAAGACAGGCCAGAAAAAACAGACAGAAGAAATCAAATTACATAAGAAGCCATGGTATAAAAAATAGCTTATTTGATATATTTGTGATCACATTGGTGGTCACTTTTTTATTTGCGGATTCCTAGGCACAGCAATCTAAGATTCTGCATAGGCTGAAATAAAATCTTGTTCATTTCTAAAACGAGGTGCATGCTGTTGGAACAACAACCAATCAATCATGAAGACAGAAACGTGCCGCAGCCTATTCGAAGTGATGGAGCTGGAGCTATTGATGCAGGCCCGCGAAATATAATACGGGATATTCAAAATCCGAATATACTTGTTCCGCCTGTTACAGATGAGGGTATGATTCCTAACTTGAGATTTTCATTCTCAGACGCTCCCATGAAATTAGATCACGGCGGCTGGTCAAGAGAAATCACCGTAAGACAGCTTCCGATTTCGACTGCGATTGCAGGTGTAAACATGAGCTTAACTGCGGGAGGCGTCCGTGAGCTTCATTGGCATAAGCAAGCGGAGTGGGCTTATATGCTTTTGGGACGGGCACGTATCACCGCTGTTGACCAAGACGGACGAAATTTCATTGCTGATGTTGGTCCCGGCGACCTTTGGTACTTCCCAGCAGGAATTCCGCATTCCATACAAGGATTGGAACACTGCGAGTTTCTGCTCGTATTCGATGATGGAAACTTTTCTGAGTTTTCAACGTTAACCATTTCAGATTGGCTTGCACACACACCAAAAGACGTTCTGTCTGCAAATTTCGGTGTCCCGGAGAATGCTTTCAACTCTCTTCCGTCTGAGCAAGTCTATATTTACCAAGGGAATGTGCCGGGATCAGTCGCCAGTGAAGACATTCAGTCACCATATGGAAAAGTCCCCATGACCTTTAAACACGAGCTGTTAAATCAATCCCCAATTCAAATGCCAGGGGGGAGTGTACGAGTTGTGGATTCTTCTAACTTCCCAATTTCAAAAACGATAGCCGCTGCACTTGTTCAGATTGAGCCTGGCGCGATGAGAGAGCTTCATTGGCATCCCAATAGCGATGAGTGGCAATATTATCTAACAGGACAGGGACGAATGACGGTATTTATCGGAAATGGGACTGCGCGCACATTTGATTATAGAGCAGGCGACGTTGGATACGTGCCTTCTAATGCTGGACACTATATACAAAACACTGGTACAGAAACATTATGGTTTTTAGAAATGTTCAAAAGTGACCGTTATGCAGATGTGTCACTCAATCAGTGGATGGCATTGACGCCTAAAGAATTAGTGCAAAGCAACTTGAATGCTGGATCAGTCATGCTTGATTCTCTGCGTAAGAAGAAAGTGCCTGTTGTGAAATATCCCGGTACGTAAAGACTGAACCGATCACACAGTGGTCTTAAAGTAACTAGAGCTGGGTGTTGGCCTGTGTTTTATTAAATCCCTATATATACGTTATGTAGGGTTTTTCTGCTTGAATCGTATTGTAATGAGCTTTAAAATGTTAATGTGGAAATGATAACCATTCGATAATGGGAATTCAATGGCCGATTTCTATCAGTTTGATTGGCTTTAAAGGAGGACAAGAAATGAAAGCACTCATATTTTTATCCAGTTTGACTGCCATTGGGAGCTCTATATTGGGGCGATGGTTAGGAATGCTGGATGATTCTTATGCTGTTGGCGATGCTTGGTTTATAGGTGTTTTAGCTGGATTGATTTCACTTCTAATATTGATTGATAGTCAAACGATGACAAAGAATTACATAGTAAGTTTAAGTACGATACTAGGCATTCTTGGAGTGGGATTTATATATTTTCCAGCTGCATTCATCAACATATTATTAAGTATTACACTGGATAAACAAAAGAAAGAAGACCTTCATGTAAGATGAAAGAAATTTCATTTAATTCTTAGGAGGGAAAGTGTATGGATTTACCTCTATGGGCTTATATCATATTTGCAATCACAGGTGCGGCAGGTTTCATAAGTTTAATGTGGTTCAGTTTTTTTACTGACAAAATAGAAAAGTGAAGCGATTTTATAAAAATGTAAACTATTTTATATGAAAGGGATAACATTGCTTATTTAAGTTTACATAATAAAATTATTTCAAACTGATGCTAAAATAACTAATTGATCTATGTACTAAATATTCATAATTACTAGAGGGATTGGCACCTAAGGAACAAAGCTATTTGACAAGTTCTTGCTAGAGAATTTCAATCACTACATATGATTTTCTGCATCAAGAAGCTCAGCTGAATTATTTTTGGGTGAATTTACTAATGATGAAACCTGGTATGCTTCCATGTCATCAGCATCATAAGGCAGCAGCAAACTTTGCAGATAATCAGGGCTTGTATTTTTGGGGTTAAGCCACTCCTTTTCATGATCATGGGCCAATATAACCGGCATTCGGTCGTGTATATCTTTCATGAACTCATTAGGCTCAGTTGTTATGATGGTGCAGGTATAAAGAGGATCTCCTTGATGTGTGCTCCACTTTTCATATAAGCCAGCAAACGCAAAAAGAGCAGATGATTTCAATTTGATCCGCATTGGGATTTTGGTTTTGGAATCAAGCCGTTTCCATTCATAAAAACTGTCTGCTGGTATGATGCAGCGTTTGCTGACAAGCGGTCTTCGAAAGGCCGGTTTCTCGGTAATTGTTTCGGCTCGAGCATTGATCATTTTATAACCGATCTTTTCATTTTTTGCCCAAGGTGGAATAAGTCCCCATCTAAGCTTGCCTAAGCGATTATTTGATCCATCATTGATGATTGCAAGGATGTTTTGTGATGGTGCGACATTATAGCTTGGCTGGTATTCACCTTTAGGAAAAAATTGATCGATGTCAAACTGGTCAATAATATCATCAAATGCAGAGTACAAAGTAAACCTGCCGCACATATCCATCATCCTTTTTAGGGGTTTTTGAATAGTTTGTGGGACGAACGTTCATTTAATACAGGTCCAGAACAATGATTTCTTTTCACTTGCGATAAACTGGTATAATAAGAAAGCCAGTTAAGAAGTTATTGTGGAAAAGAACATATGCTTTTTAGTTTGACCGACGCTGGATCTTGATGGAATTACAAGGATCGCTTAAAAATAGCCTATAGTATAAAAAGAGGCACAGCGTTTTTAACGCATGGCCTCTTTTATATCAGTAGCCAAATACCAGAGTTGTACTTTGTGATCCGGCATATTTCGTGACAAATTCTTTTGTATATTCCGGCGTTTGGACACGATAGCTATAGTTTGACCCGGGATTCCAAGAAGTCAGCGGAGAGGTTTGCTTGTTGAGTGATGGATAGCTGCCTATGTCTTTGAAATAACCAGTGCCCTTGTCGTCAAGGATGCCGCCTTTTTCACTGCCTTTCCCAAAGTAATTATATTCGGAATATATTTTTGCTTTTGTAGCAATTGTAATCGCCTGGTTAAAATTATTGCTGTAATTGTTTTTAACATGAAAGTAACCGTATCTCATCAGACCTGGGCCTCTAACATACAAGTTCTCAAAATAATTATTGGCGATTGTCATGTGGGGGTAGCCGTCATATTGATGCTGAGAATCATCCGGGTATCCTAAAATCAAACCGTATTTATGATTCGCAAATTTTGAGTTGCTGATCGTGATATAATCTGCGGATTTTCCGATATACACGAGTTTGTCCAAATCGCTTCCGCTTGCATTATAGCTATGACCTGAGAATGTGACGTGATCAATCCAATAGTTCATACCGGAATCTAAATAAAGCTGGATATCATTATTTCCGTTAATCTGCGGACTGTGTTCAAACGTTAAATTTTGAAAAATGACATTTCCAGAAGCTGATGAAGTTGTTAAATAAATATTTTTCAGCGTTTTTTTCGCGTAAGAGCCCACGAGTGTTTTATTTGAGCCAATGGTAACTGTTGTTTTCGCAGATGCGGAAAGATCATTTTGAAGCACTAAAATTTTCGGAGTGGATCCTCCTAGATGGGTTTTTAAATCATTTACGCTTTGAATGTAAACAATCTGCCCGTTTTTTCCACCCGTTGTGCCCGTTTTAGCGATGCCTTTTTCATTTTTGGCATTTCCGGCAAAACCTAAAAGGCCATTTGTTGAGGTATTCGGAAAATCGACTGCACCTAATGCTTTTCCAGGCAAGAGAACCAAAAACAAGCTAAAGACGGTGAACCATAAACAAAGTCGTTTCATCACAATATGCTTCCTTTCAAATTTAATAATTTCCTTGCGGGGATTATTATTACAGTTAATGGAAAGGAATGATAGGTTCTATCTTCCTAAATAATGTTGGGTTACTTAAAAAATAGAGATTGCGCCAAAAGACATACTAACAATTGAAATAGAAGAAAGGATTGATACACCGTTGACTGCAGCAGCTTATCGAAACACCTTGCTATCACTTTTATGTTTAACAGCTGGAATCGTGGATGTAATCGGGTATTTAAGCCTGGGACATGTGTTCACAGCTAATATGACTGGAAACATTGTATTATTGGGGTTAGCTATCGGCAAATCCATTCAGGTCACTGTTTTTAATTCCTTGACTGCGCTAATCGGATTTATATGCGGCGTGATCATTGCTACATTGATGGTCGGAAAGGCGGAAAATACCCTTTGGCCTTCTGCTGTGACAAAAGCCCTCGCACTTGAAGCATTCATTTTGTTTGTCTTTGCTTGTCTTTCTTTTTACCGGGCATTTGTTCCTGTGCACATTCTGATTATACTCATGAGCATTTCTATGGGGATTCAAACTACAGCAGCAAAAAAACTGGGGATCGCAGGTATTTCTTCAACTGTGTTGACCGGCACTTTGGCTTCTCTTTTAGAGGATATATCCGGCCGTTTGTTTTTTAAGAAGCAAAAGAAGACTTTCTTAAGAGATACTGTGTTAAGAGCACTAGCTATTATTTTGTATTGTGTGGGGGCTATTATTGTTGCTCTGGCTGAGCCTGATTTTTATCACTTCATTATTTGGGTTCCGATTGTGCTGATCTTTGGCATCATGATGACAGCTAAGTTGAAACTGAGCGGGGAAAAATAGCTTTTCCTGTATAGCTGTTATCAGGCCAACAGCCTGTTTCATTTCGTTATTGAAGTGCGAATTTTGAGAGGGAAAAATAAGACATTCGGCTGAAGTGCACATTCGTTCATTTGTATTGGCTTTTTCATAAGTACCTACATTTGATATATGAATGATAGTGAATTTGCCTTAAAATCATCTATGAATCTATTTCCTCTTTCAAACCAGATGGATTGAGTCTTATAATGATAATGATTCTCATTTGAAGTCTGGTTTGAGGAGGACCAAATATGATAAAGATCATGAGTGCATTTGTTGGTATGGTTTTGTTGACGATCTTCTGTTTTTCCCCGCAAGCTTCGGCAGCATATGACGACCTGCATGAAGGTTATGCAACGTATACAGGGTCAGGTTATTCAGGAGGAGCTTTCCTGCTGGATCCCATTCCTTCCGATATGGAGATTACTGCAATAAATCCGGCGGATCTCAATTACAGAGGAGTAAAAGCAGCACTTGCCGGCTCTTATTTAGAAGTTGAAGGGCCAAAAGGGAAAACAACCGTATATGTTACTGATCTTTATCCCGAAGGCGCTCGGGGAGCTCTTGATCTGTCACCTAATGCCTTCCGTAAAATCGGCAATATGAAAGACGGAAAAATCAATATTAAATGGCGTGTTGTCAAAGCCCCAATCACCGGCAATTTCACGTACCGGATCAAAGAAGGCAGCAGCAGGTGGTGGGCAGCAATCCAAGTCAGAAATCACAAGTATCCTGTTATGAAAATGCAATATGAAAAGGATGGTAAGTGGATCAACATGGAGAAAATGGACTATAACCATTTTGTGAGTACGAATTTAGGGACAGGTTCTCTCAAAGTCAGAATGACTGACATCCGCGGAAAAGTTGTGAAAGACACCATTCCCAAGCTGCCTGAAAGCGGAACGTCCAAAGCCTATACTGTACCGGGCCATGTTCAGTTTCCTGAATAAAAAATACGAAACAGCGGATCTTTTCCCGCTGTTTTTTCATTGTTCTGCATCTGCATGTAAAAATGTTTTAATCATGTTCAACTGCTCCTGCTTTGGATAACTGGTATACAGCCTGCTTGAAATCCGAATAGGATCTCCGAAAAAGTATCTTTCATAGTGAGTTTGTCTAGTTCCGAATGAACTCATTGTTAAATCCCATGCCAAACGGAAAATTTTCACACGTTCTTCAGCATTTGTATTGGTTGCTTGAAGATATTGGTCAAGATCTTCCCGTATCTCTGAGTCAAATGCATTTTCGGTAGGCAATGTCACCATTCCGCTAGCTCCAATTAATTGTATGACTTCAGTAAATCGAGGATATAACTTAGGAATGATCGTACTGATGACTTGAAGAGGAATTAAAGAGGGGCGCATATAGCCGAATTCATCTAACTGAGCATCATTTTCCGATTTGTCAATGAGCGCTTTGATTGTTTCCAATCCCACAATGATTTCTGAGAGTTTTTCTTGTATGTGCTGGTATTCGGAAACATTAATGGTGTCGACAAGAAGCTGTGCAACACCTAATAGAAATTCAATTTTTATCATTTGCCTAATGACAACCTGGTGAAAGGTAAAGGCATGAAAAGAGCTTTTTGTCATAAAATCTTTAGCTGCTTCCACATTATCGTAAAAAAACACACGATTCCACGGCACTAACACATGATCAAAAACCACAATTGAATCCATTTCTTCATACCTTGAGCTTAAGGGATGATTAAAGGAAGAGTCGCTTAATACAAATGATTCTCTTGTGATGAATTTTACGCCTTTTGTATTAGAAGGGATTGAAAAAGCATAAGCTTCATCTGTTTCAAAGAAAAATTTAGGCGCTGAAAAAACCAAGATTTCATCGGTCAACCCGCCTTGTGTGGCAAGCAGACGTGCGCCATGAATCATTAAACCTTTTTCGGTTCTATCAATGACTTTAGCAGATATCGGTTTTTCACTTAGCCCAAAATAGGACTGTGACCGGTTCACTTGCGGAGTAATGAATGTATGGGTAAAAGAAAGGTCATGCTTAGCAGCTTGTTCATACATATCTAGTATATGTTCAGGAAAGCAATTCTCTTTATCTTTTAGAAGCTCCGCTGACGAAGCAAAGCTCATCATAACCGTATTCATGTAATCCGGACTTCTCCCCATCATTCCGTGAGTATGTCTAGCCCAATGTTCAATCATGGTCCTTCTTTTTTTCAAATCATTTTTGGTTTTAGGCTGGAGATAGGAAAGGCCGATTCGATCATGATCTCCAGGAAGGCAATAAGTCATTTCATGTATTAACTCATCCTTTGTTTGCAATTCATAAAGTGAGCTTTTTGTTTTGATTATTCCTTTAAATGCAGGATGCTCAGAAATGTTACCCTTTATTTTTTCGCCATCATACCATATTTCGTTTTCTAGTTTATTCAATCGGTCAATGAATTCTTTACCATTGATGATTCCCATTTTAGTGTATCGCTCCTTAAATGTATGCTGCGTATTGTCATTATATTTTCGAGAAAACAGCCGGTTCAGCCAATTTGAGGTGGGAAAAGCCTTTTTTAGAAAAACGAATAAGAGTGACTTACATACCGCAAAAGACTGCAAATTTCACTTAAGGTTTTTCTGCAAGTTCAGAGATGTAAAGACATTTGCTTATTCATATGAATAGCACTATAAAACTTGATAACACGTGTCGATATTATGGACATGAGCGTAAGCGAATTGGATTCAAACGCGCTTGAACATATTTTATTTCATCCATTACATTGTGCGGAAAGGGAAAACGACACATGAAAGTGAAAACAAAATTGCTGGGGATTATATCAATATTAGTTGTTTCAATTATTGGAATTGGAGGCTCCTCAGTATTTATGATTTCTTCTACTGTGAAAAAGAATGAAGAACTTAAAGACAAAATGGAATTCCAAAAAGAGATAAAACACATCCAATATGAATTGACCGGGTTATCAAATGATGAAAGAGGCTTCTTGATTACCGGAGACAAAGAATACGACGAGGGTATGAAGGAAAAAGCAGACGATGTCTTAAAGAGCCTTGACCGGGTTAATGACTTGATTGATGAAGAGAAGTATCAATCCAATATTGAAGACATTAAGACAAGTTTTACTCAGTATAGAGCTTTGAATCAGCAGGTAGTAACAGCCTACTCTTCAAATCCTAAAAAAGCAGAAACCATCCATTTTGGAGAAGAAAGAACATTAAGAAAAGAAGTCGTAGATCCGGCTGTCAATAAGCTGTCTGATCGCCTGGATCAAGAGGTAGAGGATCTAAAGGATGAAATACAGGGCAATGGGAAAATGAGTCAATCGCTCATTATCATTGTCACAGGGATATCAGTAATATTAGGCATTGTTCTAAGCATAATGCTGTTAAAGTCCATTATGGTGCCACTAAGAAGCATAAATAAGCAGCTAGAGGAAATTGCTCATGGCGAGGCTGATTTAACCAAAAAAGTCATAGTGAAAAATAAAGATGAATTTGGCCAGCTTGCCAAATCTTTTAATTCTTTTACTCATTCATTATCTCAAATTGTGAAGCAAATCAGCAGTTCATCTGAACAAGTCGCCGCTTCCTCCGAAGAATTATCGGCAAGCGCGGAAGAATCGAAATCAACATCTGAACATATTTCACGAGCCATGCAGATGGCTGCCGACAGCAATGTGAAGCAAAGCTCGATGACAGAAAAGAGCGCAGAATCCATCACTGAATTATTAGACAGTATATCATCTGTGGCTTCAAATACAGGGAACATAGCGGATCTTTCTTCTTCGATGAGAGATAAGGCTGAAATAGGCTCTAAGTCCGTTAACAAGATGTTAGATCAGATGAAATTTATTGATACATCCGTAGATTCAGCCGGGAATGGATTAAAGGCATTGGTAGCGAGCACAGCAGAAATCAGCGATATCTCTTCGCTTATCACGACAATTTCCGAGCAGACCAATTTGCTGGCCCTAAACGCAGCGATCGAGGCGGCCAGAGCCGGAGAGCAAGGAAAAGGATTTGCCGTGGTGGCTGAAGAAGTTCGGAAATTAGCGGATGAAACAAATAAATCAGCAAACCACATCCAATCGGTGGTAGCGACCATCCAAAACGAATCGATAGAAACGGTAAATAATATTAAGGTTGTTCAAGAAAATGTGAGCTCAGGTATTGTTCTTTCTCAAGAGGCAACAGAAAATTTCAATGAAATATTGAACCTGGTAGAACAGGTCACTTCTCAAATACAAGAAGTCGCAGCGGCAACTCAACAGCTTACATCAGGCGTTGAAGTGATTCAGCACACAGTTCATATATTGGCCGCTGGAACAAAAGAAACGTCTGCAAATACAGAAGCGGTTGCAAAATCATCAGAGGAACAGCTACATTCAATGGAGGAAATCTCCTATGCCGCAGAATCTCTATCTCAGTTGGCAGAAGAGCTTCAAACCGTCATTAATCGTTTTAAATATTAAACAGGCTACTTACGTGCAACCCCCATCTTATTCGGTGGGGGTTGGCTACTTTTACTGTGGTTGTTTCTACAAACGGAGCTAACTGACTTCTTTTAAGTTAGCTCCGTTTGTATGCCTAGTCCAAATTTTGATCGATCGTTCCTTCAAAATAGTCATCGCTCACCTGTTCATGAGTTTCAGCCAATCCTTTTTCCAATTGCGTGCTTCCTTTATAATCTGAGGGCTCAAAGTATTTCCCGGCTACATCTGTTGTGTCATTTTTGTTTTCTTTGTTATGAGTTTGTGTTTCAGTGTTTACACTTTCTGTCTTAGTATTGCTGCTTATAGATTGCTGAAAATCATATTCCTTGTCTAATGAAGAAAATCTTTTATAATCATCAGGTCTGTCGGCTCCATTTTTTTGAGTCACTTTACTTCCTCCAGATTATTGATATTTTAGTGGGGGTAAGAACTTATTTCGTTCTTTTAGGATCAGAACCATGTTTTTTAGGATCATCTGCTTTAAAAGCTGTTTCAGTCTCATGGTCATTTCTCATTTGTTCAATACTTGAATTTTGAATTCCCTTTTTACTCATTGGTTTCACTCCTTTACGAAAAGTGTTGAATATCAACTCTTCTTATTCTGTCTGTTAGGCAGGTATTCATTCGCTTTTTTTTCGTTGACTCTTCCCCATTAGGAAAAGAGCCAGTTATGCCAGGCGTGCATTTGATTTTTGAAACCTTTTGTTAGTACATTGCGTATATGAAGAGGCTGTATAGAACTGGGAACAAATTTGTTAAGGTGAGTAACATTCTTTCTTATCATAAAGGGGAGATATGGGAGATGAGTCTGGTGAAAAATGGAGATTCGATAAAGGTTGTATTTGTGTTTCAAAAAAACGAACAGATTGAAGAAGTTGAGCTTAACTCAGCGCAGCTGTCTGCTTTATTACACTCAAAACAGGTATGAATCGAAACATTCAGCCAGAACCTCAAAATTGAAAACACCGTTTGGTCTTACGTCAATCGTCATGTATCTTTGCAAGTTTACTTAAAATAGAAAATGGTGTTTTGATTGAGAGGATTAGCAGCGATATTATTTGCTTAATGTGTCTTTATCCGTTAATGGGTTAGATAGGGGCTGGACAAGATATTGCAATGCTTCATAAAGTTAAAAAAGATTATTGAAATCTTCACAGTTATCTTTACAATAGCCTATATAGAGCGCTTTTCAAATCGTGCATTTTTTAGCTGGTTACTTGTATGGAGAAAGAGGTTTTTAGCAAAATGAAAACTACAATCTACGATGTTGCAGAAAAAGCCGGCGTGTCCATTTCAACAGTTTCAAAAGTGATCAATCATCAGCCGGTCGGGATGAAATCGAAACAAAAAGTGCTAGATGCCATGCAAGAGCTGAATTATAAACCAAGTGTGCTCGCTTCAGCATTAACAGGGAAACGGACTTCGACAATAGGATTTCTTTTACCGGACATAGCTAATCCTCTGATTGCAGAAATGGCACGGAGAGTAGAGGATCGGGCACACGAATATGGATTCAATGTCGTCATTTGCAGTACGGATTTCAAGTCAGAGAAGGAAGAGAGATACGTCTCATTATTAAGGCAGAAGCGTGTTGACGGGTTTATTTTAGCTGGGGGGTTTAGGAATAAACAGGTTATTCATGAGTTAATCAGCGATAACATTCCTGTTATCCTTCTTTCGGAATCACAGCCATACTCATCTCTTACAACGGTTACAGTTGATAATTTCTTGGGAGGGTATGAATTAACAGCATATTTAATTTCGCTTGGCCACTCAAGGATTGCGGTGATTGCAGAAGACAATGCAAGCAGCAGAGAACGAATTCGCGGATATTCACAGGCATTACAAGAGTCTGATCTTGATATTCACGAAGATCTGATTGTTGTAACAGATTCAACGGCCGAGTCTGCACAGTCTTTGGCCTCTTCATTATTACAATCTTCAAATCCGCCCACAGCTATGATTTGTTGTAATGATATCTTAGCAATTGGTGCGCTCCTTGCAGCAAGGGAGGAACATGTGTTGGTTCCTGAAGAACTTTCTATCACAGGCTTTGATAATACACTGATATCAAAAAGTAGTGATCCCCCTTTGACAACAGTTGAAGTGCCTGTGCAAAGCATGTGTTCACAGGCAGTGGATTTACTAATTGATGAAATAGAAGGAAAAGCCTCTGAAAAACAAAAAATTTTAGTATTGCCGAAATTAATTGTCCGAAAATCAACAAGCCGTTTTCATTAAAGACGTGTGTTTCAAATCAATAATATTTGTTTAGCAGCTGGAAAGTCCCCGCTGCTTTTTTGTGTTTCACCATAGAATGACAAAAGGGAAGCAAGAAACACTCAAAAAACAACATTGAGAGGTCGGAATATCCTTTTTTAAAGTGGAAGGTGTATATATATTGGTATATTGTTGATTATTTTCTGAAAGGAATTTCAAAAAAACGTTTACAAAATATATTGAATATTATACAATCAACTCACAAAATATAAAGCGCTTTCTATATGCAGGGATATAATTAGTAAAAAAGAAATCTATTTGCTTTTAAAAACGGAGTGTAAAGCGCTTTATATGATTTGTTTTCGGTTTTAGATAAAGTGCACGATTAAGAAGAGAAGATCAACTCGGAGAACCGAAATGAACGTACTTTTAAATCCAGTTAAAAGAAAGCGCTTTATTTTTTGGTTGCGATTCATAATTCATTTGATTAGAGGTGTCTTGGATGAGTATTCACATTGCTGGCGCGCCGTGCTGCTGGGGCGTTGACGATCCGAAAAATCCTTATCTTCCTCCATGGGAGAGAGTGCTGCAAGAAGCATCACAAGCTGGTTATAAAGGGATTGAGTTAGGTCCATACGGCTATATTCCGATGGATATCGAACGTGTCCAAGCAGAGCTTTTGAAAAACAATTTATCCATTATTGCCGGTACGATTTTTGATGATTTAGTATCAGAGTCGCACTTAGGAAATTTGCTGGAGCAAGTTGATGAGATTTGTTCTCTGATTACAAAACTACCTTTCTCTTTTCAGGATAAAGAGGAGCGCTTTCGCTTTTCACCTCCTTATTTGGTCCTGATTGACTGGGGGCATGACGAAAGAGATTATAAGGCGGGGCGTCCTGATCAAGCGAAACGGTTATCTAAAAAGGAATGGAACCGTATGATGTCTCATATTCGGACAATTGCGGAACGGGCGTGGAAGCAATATGGCGTACGAGCCGTCATCCATCCTCATGCAGGGGGATATATTGAATTCGAGGATGAGATTCAGCAATTACTAAAAGATATACCATACGATATTGCGGGGCTTTGTCTTGATACAGGACATTTATATTATTCAAAGATGGATCCGGAACAATGGCTGCGGGACTATGCGGACCGTGTAGACTATATCCATTTTAAAGACATTGATGAACATGTTTATCAACAAGTAATGGGTGAGCATATCCGCTTTTTTGATGCTTGCGCAAAGGGAGTCATGTGTCCGATAGGCCAAGGAATTATTGATTATGAAGCGATTTACAAGTTGCTAAAAGACATTCACTATCACGGCTATATTACGATTGAGCAAGAACGTGATCCGAGAAACTCTGATACTAGTTTAAGAGATGTCAGTCAAAGCCTTGCCTATTTAAAAAATGTTGGTTACTAGTGAGGGAGGAATCAAAAATGATTAATGGTGAAAAAAAGGTAGATAGACCGATACGCTGGGCAATGGTAGGAGGCGGCCGGGGAAGTCAAATTGGATACATTCATCGCTCGGCTGCCTTGCGTGATCATCACTTTCAGTTGGTTGCAGGGGCATTTGACATCAATCCGGAACGGGGAAAAGATTTTGGGATGAATCTTCATGTTACTCCGGAACGCTGCTACTTGGATTTCCAGCAAATGTTTGAAGAAGAAGCAAAACGAGAAGACGGTATTGAAGCTGTTTCTATCGCAACTCCAAACGGCACTCATTATGAAATTTGTAAGGCGGCCCTGAATGTCGGTTTGCATGTTGTATGTGAAAAGCCTCTTTGTTTCACGTTTGAAGAAGCAAAAGAGCTTGAGAATTTGGCAAAGAAAAAGAACAGAGTTGTCGGCATTACATATGGTTATTCTGGGCATCAAATGATTGAACAGGCGCGCCAGATGATCGCAAATGGAGAGTTGGGTGACATCAGAATTATTAATATGCAATTTGCACATGGTTTTCACTCAGATCCTGTAGAAATGAATAATCCAAGCACGAAATGGCGTGTAGACCCGAAATTTGCCGGTCCGAGCTACGTGTTAGGAGATTTAGGAACTCATCCGTTATTTTTATCGGAAATCATGATTCCGGAACTGAAAATAAACAAACTGTTATGTACTCGCCAGAGCTTTGTAAAAAGCAGAGCGCCTCTTGAAGATAATGCTTATACGATTATGGAATACGATAATGGGGCGGTCGGCACGGTGTGGTCTTCATGTGTAAATGCCGGATCAATGCATGGCCAGAAAATTCGTGTGATCGGTTCCAAAGCAAGTATTGAATGGTGGGATGAACAGCCTAACCAGCTGCGTTTTGAAATACAGGGAAAACCTGTACAGATTTTAGAGCGCGGAATGGGATATTTATACCCGGAAGCATTACAAGATGACCGTATTGGAGGCGGCCATCCAGAAGGTCTATTTGAAGCGTGGTCGAATCTTTATTCCCGATTCGCTGTTGCTATGGAAGCTGCTGATCGAGGGAAAGAATTGGAGCACATGTGGTATCCAGGAATTGAAGCGGGTGTGGGAGGTGTACGCTGGGTGGAAAACTGCGTTCGATCCGCGGATAAAGGCGCAGTATGGGTGGACTATCAATAACATGTAGCGATTGTAAGTCCTTTTAAAAGGAGGAGAAAAATGGACCAGCGTGAAAAAATGGATACTGCAGGCGGAAATACCTCGTGTAAACATAAAAAATTTTTCCGCAAGATTACCATCATTTCTACATTCGGAGGCCTTCTCTTTGGTTATGACACTGGAGTAATCAATGGAGCGTTGCCTTTTATGGCACAAAGAGATCAGCTTGATCTAACTCCCTTCACCGAAGGTCTCATCACAAGTTCCCTCCTTTTCGGAGCCGCATTTGGCTCCCTGGCTGGAGGACGGTTAGCAGATCGTATTGGCAGGCGGAAAACCATCTTAAATCTAGCTTTCTTGTTTTTAATTGCTACGATTGGTTGTTCGTTCGCACCAAACACATCTGTTATGATAATCTGCCGAAGTTTACTTGGTCTTGCAGTAGGGGCAGCATCTGTCACGGTACCGGCCTTTTTAGCTGAAATGTCGCCAGCGGAACAGCGGGGCAAAACAATTACTCAGAACGATCTGATGATTATTTTAGGTCAGCTTCTTGCATTTACATGTAATGCAGTCATTGGTACATCAATGGGTGAATATGCGCACGTTTGGCGATTTATGCTTATCTTGGCAACACTGCCGGCCATTTTTCTGTGGTTCGGGATGCTTATTGTACCAGAGAGCCCGCGCTGGCTGGCATCGAAAGGGAAGGTGGGGGAGGCGTTCAGAGTTCTTAAGCATGTAAGGGAAGAAAATTGTGCCAAAGCTGAGCTGACTGAAATCAAAGCTTCAATCAATCGAGAGACTGAAATAAATCGGGCGACACTGAAAGACTTGTCAGTCCCATGGATTCGCCGACTTGTAGGTCTTGGAATAGGAATCGCTGTAGTGCAGCAAATAACCGGTGTTAACTCCATTATGTTCTATGGCACGCAAATTTTGCAGAAAGCTGGTTTTGCCAGAGACGCAGCACTTGTCGCAAACATTGGAAATGGCGTTATTTCAGTGATAGCCTGTACATTCGGCATCTGGATTGTAGGTAAAGTCGGGAGGCGGCCTCTTCTCCTTACAGGACTTGCAGGCACAACAGCTTCTATTTTGCTTATAGCGATTTGTTCCATCACACTTCAAGGAACTCCCGTGCTGCCGTTTATCGTGATTGGCCTGACAATTACGTTCCTGGCTTTTCAGCAGTCAGCGGTATCCGTGGTTACGTGGCTCATGATTTCAGAAATATTCCCGCTCAGATTGCGAGGGCTCGGAATGGGGATTTCAGTGTTTTTCCTTTGGATGATGAATTTTCTTATCGGCTTAACGTTTCCTGTGTTACTAGATCAATTGGGGATGTCGTCAACGTTCTTCGTCTTCGTTGTTCTGGGGGCTTCTGCGATTCTTTACGTGAAAAAGTATCTGCCGGAAACAAAAGGTCGTACTCTAGAAGAGCTTGAAAACGACTTTAGAAGCAATCAAGGTGTTCGAAAAGCATCATCGGGCAAAGGAGAAATAAATATGTAAACGCTCTCTTTTATTATGATTAAAAAGGCGTTGCTTTTGAAGCAAGCCTTTACTTTCAAATGTTTTCCATTAAACAACTAGCAAATCCCGTTTTTCTTAATACTAACTTCATCCTGTTGCTTTTTGACTAATGCAAATATCCATTCTATTAAACTTTGTTTTTGCACATACTTTTTCCCGTTGATTTTAATGTAAGGCAGGTCTGTCATGTCTCCGGCTAACTGTTTTGCCTCAGTTGTCGTTATTCCTAAAAAATGTCCGATGTAAAAGTAAATATCTCGTTCTTTTATAAGCAAGGTATCACTTTTTTCATATGCTTTTGGATGGTTCATCTGCTTTAAGCCTTCACCGATAAAATAACCAGCCAAAGCAACACCGATTCCTAAAAAAACGTCCATATGCATGCCTCCATTATGTCGATGTTATGTTATACGGGCTTGGTATACTCCGGGTTTCATTATCAACCAAAAAAACCGCCAGAACATGATCTGGGCGGTTTTTTCGTTTATGCTTTTTCAATCTGCACGCGTCCTGAAAAAAAGGTGGCGCCGCCGCCCATATCGGACAATCGGTCAGGGGTTAGCGCGTTTACAAGCTGTTTTTTTCCTTGTTCATCCGCCCATAATCCTTGGCTGACAACGACACCTGGCAGCACTTGTTCTCCAACTGCAGCGGTCAGCTCGCATTCTCCCCGGCTGTTCCAAATTCGTACAGGTGCCCCATCAACGATTCCGTGCTCTTTAGCATCTTTTGTGTTGATAAAGAGCTTTGGCGTCTTTTCAAGCTTGATGTGTTTTTCATTATTGGAAAATGTTGAGTTTAAGAAATTATGGTTTGGCCCCGGAACATACATAAACGGATGTTCATTATCGGTTACAAGAGGTGTATATGTCGGTAAAGCAGGGAAGCCGTCTTGTTTCATTTGTTCTGAATATAATTCTATTTTTCCGCTTGGCGTTGGAAGTTCGCCCGGAAACAGTCGCTTTTCGCGTTTCGCTTTCATAAATGAATGCTTAGCAAGTGCATCGTAATCAATCTCTGCCAAATGTGGATTATCTGGATGGTCAAGCGCCTGGCGGATTAATTCTTCATCTGAATCTTTAAGCTCCTGGTCTGTGAATCCCATGGCTTCAGCCAGTAATCGGAAAACCTCAGTGTTAGACTTGCTTTCCCCATATCTCTCAATCACCGGCTGCTGAAGCTGAATGTAATGGTGCCAGTAGGAGGTGTAAAAATCAGTATTTTCAAAAGCGGATGTTGCAGGCAGTACAATGTCCGCATATGCAGCCGTTTCCGTTAAAAACAAATCATGAACCACAGTAAACAAGTCTTCCCGCAGCAAGCCCTGTCTGACTTTGTTTGCTTCGGGCGCGACGACGGCAGGGTTCGTTCCATAAATAAATAGAGAGCGAATCGGCGGGTCTGTTTCCAAAAGCACCCTGCCAAGCTGATTCATATTAAACGACCTCGGGGTGCGCCCTTTCAATAAGTCGGGCCGCTGCAAGGCATTTGTGTTATATTCTAAAATTCCGCTGTTATGCTTAATTGCGCCGCCCCCTGTGTGCAGCCATTGGCCGGTGATCGCCGGAAGACAGGCAATCGTCCTTACAATCATCCCGCCGTTATCGTGATGCTGGGGTCCGTTTCCGATTCTGATAAAAGAAGGGGAGGTTTCCCCGTACATTTTTGCCAGTCGGTAAATATCTTCGGTACTGACACCGGTGATCGTCGATACCTTTTCAGGATCATATTGTTTCACGTGTTCACAGAGCTCTTCATAGCCAACCGTGTACTCGGACAGAAATGCTTCATCATGAAGGTTTTCTTTAAATAAAATGTGCATGATGCCAAGAGCAAGTGCACTGTCGGTTCCCGGTTTTATTGGGATAAACCAATCTGCAAGACGTCCTGTTTGATTTTTATGCACATCGATCACGACAATTTTGGCACCTTGTTTTCGCGCTTTTTGGGCGATCGTAATTTGGTGCATGTTTGTGCTGACCGCATTGATTCCCCAAAAAATAAATAGTTTTGTATGAACGGTTTCCTCAGGATCGATTCCCGCGCTTATGCCCATTGTATATTTATAGCCTTCAGATCCCGCTTTGCTGCAAATCGTCCGTTCAAGCTGGCTTGACCCCATGCGGTAAAAAAAGCGGCGGTCCATTCCTTCAGCTGTCAATTTCCCCATATTTCCGTAAAAGCTGTAAGGAAGTATGCTTTCAGCTCCCTCTGCATCAATCAGCTGTTTCCAGCGGGAGGTGATCGTATCGATTGCCTCTTCCCAAGAAATCGGTTCAAATATCGCTTGGCCTTTCGCACCTGTTCGTTTGAGCGGTGTAGTCAGCCGCTTTTCATCATAGATGCGCTCTGTCATATTCCGGACTTTGTTGCATATGTTTCCGGCTGTGACAGGATGATCAGGATCTCCTTGCACTTTTACGATTTTTCCGTCTTTTTTATGTATTAACAATCCGCACTGATCCGGGCAGTCCAGCGAGCAAACGGATTTGAAAATGCCGTTTTGTTGTGTGGCAAAAGATTTCATGGCCCAGTTCCTCTCTCTAGTTAGATATTTTGTAAGAATTATAACATTTCGGATGATAACGTCAATTCTGAAAAAAGAGATTGACATCAATCTGAGACTTCTTTATGATAAACGTATTCTTCATTCTGAAAATTACATACTCAACATTTTCTATCCAGAGAGGTGGAGGGACTGGCCCTATGAAACCTCGGCAACATTATTATTATTGTGCCAATTCCAGCAAGCGTCAGCTTGAAAGATAGGAAAGCAAGGTTTATACCGGCGTCTGCCTGTAACAGAGCGCGCCTATATATGAATCTCTTTCCATCTGCGGAAAGAGATTTTTTTTATGAAAAAATACGATGAAAAGGATGTTTTGCACCATGACGGTTTTGGTTACAGCACCGTACAACGAAGAAGGACGAAAAGAGCTAGAAAACTTGTTTGACTCAGTTGCTTATCAATCTTGGAAGGAACAAGGCCGGGCATATCGGGAGGACGAACTCATTCAGCTGCTAAAAGCAACAAATGCGACAGGCTTGATTACTGAGCTTGATCAGGTAACAGACAGCGTATTTGCTTCTGTTCCCGAACTTTCATTTGTCGGTGTTTGCAGGGGAATGCCCTCCAATGTGGATGTGGCAGCTGCCTCAAAAAGAGGCATACCTGTTTTTTATACACCAGGGCGGAATGCACAAGCCGTTGCTGAAATGTTTATTGGAAATGTGATTTCCTTTCTGCGCCATACCAGCGCCTCGAATCAATGGCTGAAGGATGGAAAGTGGAACAGTGATTACCTGCAGGCTTATGTCAAATTTAAAGGAAATGAATTAACAGGAAAAACGGTTGGCATGATTGGGTTCGGGGCGGTTGGTCAAAGGATTGCAAAACTGCTGACTGCGTTTGACTGTAAGATAAAATATTACGATCCATTCATTCAAGACGATCATCCGCTGTATGAAAAAGTATCTCTTAAAACGGTGTTTTCAGACAGTGATATCGTTTCTGTCCATCTGCCTCGTACTGAGGAAACACTTGGACTTATTGATCGGAAGTATTTTGATCTGATGAAACAGAGTGCGATTTTCGTCAATACTTCAAGAGCAGTTGTTGTAAACCGTGAAGATCTTTTATCTGTATTAAAAGAACATAAAATCAGAGGTGCGATATTAGACGTTTTTTATCATGAACCTCCAGAGGAATCAGATTATGAATTGATTTCATTGCCTAATGTTCTGGCAACACCGCATCTCGCTGGAGCAACATTTGAAGTGGAGGATCATCACGTGACGATACTGAATAAAGCCCTCAAAAAGTGGAAGGGTGAAAAAACTCTTAATATTCCGACAATGTATAACAAGGACGAACTGAAAACAGGGGTATAAGAAAGGAGGCTAACAGAATGAAAAAACAAAAAGGCTATCTCGTTTTTGATATTGGCACAGGCAATGCGAGGGTAGCGGTCGTGAGTGTAACCGGCAGTGTTTTAACAGTTGAACGGGAGGACATCGTGTATTCCACAGAGACGCTTTACCCGGACAGCCGTTATTTTTCTCCTCAGGTGCTGTGGAAGCAGGTGATGAATTTGGCAAAACGTGTGCTATCCCGTTCGTGTGATATTGACATCATTGGTTTGACATCGACGAGTCAAAGGCAGGGAATTGTTCTGATCGATCAAAACGGCGATTCTTTTCTCGGGCTGCCGAACATCGATAACCGCGGTCGAGAGTGGGAGGCGAGCATTCCCGATCGGGAAGAGATATACAGCCGCACAGGCCGCCTGCCAACCGCACTTTTTTCCGCGCTCAAGCTTTATGGATTAAAACAGCGCCAGCCCTCTTTATGGGAAAAGACAGCAAGCTTTACTAGCATCAGTGATTGGGTGACGTACCAACTGAGCGGAATATTAACATATGAACCATCACAGGCAACAGAAACCCTGCTGTTTGATGTGAAGCAAAACACTTGGTCAGAAGAGATGTGCGACATATTCGGCTTTTCTCCATCTATCCTTCCGCCTCTTGTAAGAGCGGGAACAGCAATTGGAACGATAGCAAATGAATATGCATCCGAATTAGGCCTTTCAATAAATGCTAAGGTTATAGCAGGGGGCGGGGATACACAGCTAGCTGTCAAAAGCACCGGAGCTGGACTTGAGGACATTGTCATTGTATCAGGGACAACAACGCCAATAACCAAAATGACTGCGGATCATGGCGACACAAAACATAAAGCTTGGCTGAACTGTCATACGGATCAAGGGCATTGGCTTGTGGAAACGAATCCGGGAATTACCGGCTTGAATTATCAAAAATTAAAACAGATTTTTTATCCGAATGAAACGTACGAAGTAATGGAGGAGGAGATTTCTGCACTTGCAAAAGAAGACCATGCATGTGTAGCGGCTCTCGGCTCTTATTTATCGGCTGAAAAGAATGCGTTAACGAGAGGCGGTTTTCTTTTTGATGCCCCGCTGTCAGCACATTTAAAGAGGGCACATTTTGTACGTGCAGCGCTAGAAGAGATCGCATTTTCAATTAAATGGAACTTTGACATTTTAACAGAGGTTACTCCGTTTGAACGTGACTATGTTTGGGTGTGCGGAGGGGGATTCCAAAGCAAAGCGCTCACTCAATATATCGCGGATCTTCTTCAAAAAAAGGTCTATGTCCAAGAGGGATATCATCAGGCATCTGTCGTTGGTGCTGCAGTCATTTGCAATGAAACCTTTCAATTAACGGAGGAGATGTCAGCAAATGTCCGGGTGATTGAACCGAAGGACTGTCAGACAGAATTGGCTTTATATGAGAAATGGAAGCAAACACAGCGCTTTTTTTCAGGTTCAGAAAGCAAAGTATTGATTTAAGGCGGCAGCATTTTTGCTGTTTTGAGGAATCATTTAATTTTCAACTTTAATAAGGTAATACGGTAATGGATATAAGCATCTAAGGAGGAGACAGATATGTTGGATAAAATAGGAATACCGAAGCGGCTTGCCTGGGGATTTTTAGGGGTTGTTTTGTTTATGATGGGAGATGGCCTTGAACAAGGCTGGCTCAGTCCTTTTTTGATCGAAAACGGGCTCACCGTTCAGCAGTCCGCTTCTATTTTTAGTATATACGGAATTGCGCTTGCCATAGCTTCCTGGTTTTCGGGTGTATGTCTCGAAGCATTTGGCGCAAAACGAACGATGTTTATGGGGCTGTTGTTTTATGTGATCGGTACAGCTGCTTTTATCGTATTTGGATTTGAACAGCTGAACCTGCCTGTGATGTATGTGACTTACTTCGTAAAAGGGTTAGGTTACCCGCTTTTCGCTTATTCTTTCTTGACATGGGTCATTTACAGAACACCGCAAAGCAAACTGAGCACTGCTGTCGGCTGGTTTTGGATAGCATATTGCCTCGGCATGTTTGTGTTCGGCGCTTGGTACTCAAGCTACGCGATCAAAGCGTTCGGTTATTTGAATACGCTTTGGAGCTCTATTTTCTGGGTATGTCTCGGTGCATTTTTTGCATTGTTTATCAATAAAGACCGTTTTGTAAAGAAGAAAAGAAAAAGATCAGAAACAGCCGAGGAGCTTTTAAAAGGGGTTACGATTTTATTTACAAATCCGCGCGTGCTTACAGGCGGAATCATCAGAATCATCAACAGCATTGGTACATATGGTTTTCCAGTCTTTTTGCCGATGCACATGGCCCAGCATGGAATTTCAACCAATGTGTGGCTGCAAATTTGGGGAACGATTTTTCTGGGGAACATTGTGTTTAACCTTATCTTTGGTATTGTCGGCGATAAATTCGGCTGGAAAAATACTGTTATTTGGTTCGGCGGAGTCGGCTGCGGCATTTTCACCCTCTTATTATACTACGCACCTGTTTTCTCCGGCGGGAGCTTAGCGGTTGTCAGCGTGATCGGCTTTATTTGGGGCGGTTTGCTGGCAGGCTATGTGCCGATTGGTGCAATTGTGCCGACGGTGGCAGGAAAAGATAAAGGGGCAGCCATGTCTGTATTGAATTTGGCTGCAGGTTTATCAGCGTTTGTCGGCCCTGCACTCGCTTGGCTGTTCATCGGTCTCGTCGGCGCGCAAGGCGTCGTCTGGATCTTTGCGGTCCTTTACCTTGCAAGTGCGGTCTTGACAAAATGTATTCATATACCTGAGGAAAAAGCAGTTAAGGAGGAATCATCTCCTCAATATGCATCTTAATTAGAAAGCGCCCAATTTCCGGGGCGCTTTTTATCATTTGTTCAGCAATGTAAGGATTTCCGATACGGAATGACGCAAAAATGATTGATCTGGACGGGATTTCACCATCACAGTCAGCCGATAAGAAACAGAATATAAGTCTGAACCGTTTGTTCCACGTTAATTTCACGTCTTAACTCGCCCGAATGTTCTCTCAAAACAGATTCATAACGCTTTATTCTTCATTGAATTCTCGTTGACGAGCCATCAACATTATCTCTTTCTGAATCGATCAGTATATTACTATTCTATGAATTATCGAGGGATTCTAAAGAAAAATAGACAACATATTGACAATACAGTGAGAAATGTTATGATGAATAGACAATAAGTTGTCTATTCAAGGAGGGAACATTGTGGATTATTCTAAGGAACTGAAAGATTTATTTTTAATGCAACAGTCTTACGCTACACTTTTTTCCACATTAAACAAAATCCAATCACGCGGAGACGATTATTATGAAAGCTTAACGTCGAGGCAATTTATGACGATGGTTGCCATACTGCATTTACCGGAAGAGGAAACGACATTCAACAACATTGCAAAAAAATTAGGCACTTCAAAACAAAACATCAACAGACTTGTCAGCGGTATTGAAAAAAGAGGTTATGTCATCACTGTACCAAGTAAACACGACAAGCGTGCAGTTAATGTGAAGATTACTGATTCAGGAAAGCGTGTCATGGAGGAATGCGGTGAAAAAGCGGTGTATTTTATGGCCGATCTATTTAAAGGCTTTTCGACGGAAGAGCTGGAAACATTGTGGATTTTATTGAAGAAACTGTACAGTTTTGATGGAGAAGAACAGGATGGTTTTGAAGAAGACGCTGCTGATTTTGACATTGAACAAAATCGAGACAATTTGAAAACAAATTTATTGCAGGAATTCGCAAAACGGAGAAAGTAAAAAGGAGAACCAACTATGAACTACGTAGCAATAGTAGAAAACTTGAAAATGCAGTATGAAAACAAAACGGCAGTAGATGGGATTTCGTTCGAATTGAGAGAGGGGGAAGTGCTTGGCTTACTAGGTCCAAATGGTGCAGGAAAAAGCACAACCATTCATATTTTATCAGGAGTATTGTCGGCCAGTTCCGGAAACGTTTCGATATTGGGCCATAGTGTGAAAAAAGGGTCAAAGGAAATGAAGAAAGGCATCGGGATTGTGCCTCAAGATATCGCGATTTATGAGGAGATTTCAGCTGAGAAAAATGTTCGTTTTTTTGCCAGTCTTTATTCTCTTAAAGGAGAAGAACTGAAAGCCCGAGTCAAAGAGGCTTTGGAGCTCGTACAGCTATATGAACGGAAAGATGACAAGCCAAAGACGTTTTCAGGCGGGATGAAAAGAAGATTAAACATTGCGTGCGCCATTGCCCATCAGCCGAAACTGATTATCATGGATGAGCCCACGGTAGGAATCGATCCGCAATCCCGGCATCACATTTTGGAATCGATAAAAGAGCTGAAAACAAAAGGCGCAAGCATCATTTACTCTACACATTATATGGAAGAAGTCGAGGCGATTTCAGATCGTATTATGATCATGAATGAAGGAAGAATTATTGCCAATGGAACAAAAGAAGAGCTGTACAGAGAAGTCAATAAAGAAATAACATACGCTTTTCAACTGGCGCATGTTCAGCGATTAAATAAAAACTCGATTAGAGAAATCATAGGAGTGACAGGAGTTGATTTCTCTGACCATCAACTAAATGTTACCGTTCAAAAGAACCAAGATCACCTGAGTGAAATCATATTAGAATTGAGTGCCCAAGGCTGCAGCATCCTAAACATGAACAAAAAAGAGGCATCGTTAGAAACGGTATTTTTAGAGCTGACGGGAAGAAATTTAAGAGATTAGGAGAGCAAAATGAGTTTGTTAAAATTGATAACATTTGATTTTATGAATATTTTAAGGAATCCGGTTCTTGTAATAGCCAATACGGCCTTTCCTTTCGTTCTCATTCTGGTCATGGGCTTTGTTACGAAAAGCAGCTTTGGAGCAGGCGGGGTAAGTTCTTATGATTATTACGGAGTGAATATGATGATTTTCACTGCAGCTCTGATTGCTATGACGACCTCTAATACGTTTATGGAGGAAAAGGTGAAGAAAGCGAACCTTCGTATTGTGTATGCGCCGGTTTCGACAACTAGTATTTATCTTTCTAAATTACTATCAACCTTTATATTCAGTGTCATTATGTACAGCATGAATGTGTTGATAGCCCAAACGATTTTTCATTTGAACTTTGGAGGACAATATCTTACGTATTTCATGCTTTTATTGTATGTATTTTTATTTTTCGGTTGCTGTTTAGGCACAATGTTCTGCAGTTTGTTCAAGAATGAAGAACAGGCGAATGGGATTATGCAAATTCCGATAGCTTTTTTTGTTTTCTTTGGTGGCGTATTTTTCGGAATTCATAGATTTGGAGATACCGTCAATCAGATATCGATTCTTTCTCCGATTAAATGGGTAACAGAATGTTCATTTCGTCTCATTTATGATCATGATTTCAGTATGCTGCAGCCTGTTATGTCAGGACTAATATTGGCTTCAATCATTTGTATTGCCGTTTCTCATGTTGTATTTAAGCCGGAGGGATATATATGCTGAGTTTATTCCAAAACAGGTGGGAGCGAATCCTGACCAAAAAAGACATTATTATCATTGCATTAATCATTATCCCTCTGATGATTGGCGTTGCGATTATGTTTTCCGGGAAGCCGGTTTTCAAAGAAACAATCGCTTTTGTTACAGAACTGGACGAAGTTCATCATTTGCCGAGTGATTCTGCATTTAGAGTGGTAACGGTAGATCAGAAGCCGAAGTTTTCTGATCTGATGTTAGGGAAATATGCAGCCATTGTAGAAAAAAATCAACTTGATTACAAAGTAACCACGTTGAAAAGTAAAGCGGATCAAAAAATGATTCAGCAATTTTTTGAGACTGGAGAAATGCCAGGCAGCTACCGGGGAGAGGATGAATTAAGGACTGAACGGGGAACGGGAACGAATATATTAGGCTTTATCATGATGCTTGTATTGATGCAAGGTGTGGCATTAGCTGCGTTATATCCAGAAGACCGGATGCTCAAAACCTTCAAAAGGATTTTAGTGTCTCCCGTGCATGTGGGGAAATATTTGTTGGTTCAGTTTATCTTTACTTTTTTATGTTTATACATACCCACTTACTTGGCCATCCTAATTACAAATGTACTCTTTCATGCTGAAATTGGTTTCCGTTTAAATATTCTTGCTGGGTTACTGGGTGTTCTTACAGTGCTTGCAACAGCATTCGCTATCTTTATGGCTTCTGTGATGGATCGAAACATCAGTTTGATGACGAGTGGTATCAGTGTGATCACGTGTGTATTGTCAGGCTGTTTTATTTCTTTTGCTCCACATCATCCAATATTAAATGCCCTTTGTGCGATACTGCCACAAAAAGCGTATATGACTTTCATTCACGGGGTAGAAATGGGGAATTCAATGTGGGAATACAAAACTCAGGTTATTTATATTTTGATGTGGTCGGCTGCGTTTTGTTTCCTTGGGGATTTTATCACAAGAAGAAGAACCAATAAAGGGATTTATGAATAGGGGAAAAAAGTTATTAGCATTGTTTTAAGAGATGAAAATCTTGTAGGGATTGATCAAGAATCAAAACGTCATAGCTGATGCAGGTCATGAATCGGACATTTTAAAGGAAAAGGGATGTTGCACAGACCAAGAGAATGCCGTCATTCTCTTGGTTTTACAATAGAATACACATTTGTATCATATGGAGTACCATTTTGATACATGTACTGTCTTAAAACACCTTCTTTTTGAAACCCCATTTTTAGAAGCAGACGATTTGATGCATCATTAGCAGTAAATACAACTGCGCCAATACGCGACAGTCCAAGGGCAGAAAATCCGTAAGATACGACCTTTGAAATGACTTCTGATGCAAAACCGTTTCGCCAATGCTCCGGGATGATTTCATAACCGATTTCCGCGCGCCTATGCTTTTGGGCCAGAGCGTGAAAGCCTATTGTTCCGATCAGTTCTTTAGTGTCCCGTCTTTCAATTCCCCACCGTATACCGCGTTTTTCTTGATAGAGGGCAGCAAACGTTTGAATCATTGAAATGGCCTGTTCTATAGATTCCATGTTTTCAAGCCCATAATAGCGTGTCACCTCATCGTTTGAGAAACAAGCAAAAATGCCTTCCGCGTCCTGATCTGTGATTTGCCTAAGTATAAGCCGATCCGTTTCTAATATAGGAAACATTCAACCACTCCCCACGTTTGTGTTTTTGTTTATCATATCCCTTTTATTTCCTCTTTTCTATAGCGAAATCAACCAATGCAGCAAAGGAACGAATTTGTGTTTCTAGTTGCTCTTTGTTTTTGCTGAATTGTTTCAAACGATGGCCGTTCGCGCCTGATGGATGGGGAAAGCCGTTAAGGCAAATCAAATTCTGGAGGCTGTGCTGTCTGATCAATGTTTCACACACTGTTTCGGCCGCTTTTCCTAACGGAATGAGAAGTGCTGGTCCCGTCACATGATTAAGCTCCGCAGGGAAGTGCCCAAAAGCATAGGTGCTTAGGGTAGGAGAATGAGTGATAGCCGGTTTGTATCCGGTATAGTTTTTTTGCTGGATAAAGACAGGATATTTAATAACGGAAGTTGTATGGAGCATATGCCGTAATTCTCCAAAAAGCTTTGCGGCGCTTTGAATGCCAAAAGCTTGCGACAGCCCGCATAAATCCAGCATGGTGATAAGGTTATGTCTCATCGACCCGGAGAAACCCGCTGCTATTTTTGTATCTACCGCCATTTGCTCAAGAGTGCGGCCTTGCCGCAGACTTTCGACTGCTGTTTCGTACGCTGTTTTCATCTGGGAAAAACCCGGCGTGATCCCGGCAATCACAATCGTAGCAGTCCGATTGATATATTCATTATGAGGTGAATAGTAGATGTCAAGTTCATTTTCTTGATGGAGATGAAATGGAGAAATAAATAAATCCGACTTTGTAAGTGAAGAGGGAAGAGAATGTAGTTTTTCTGCGAACTCCTTTAAGCAACTGTGGTTTACAATCATGCGAAAGCCTCCTCAAAAAATGATATCCCATTGTCCATTCTGATCGAAACAACGGGATATCATTCATCATGACCTGCTATTTAAATGACCAGCCTGCCACACCTCTTTAACAGCTTTAGGAACTTTTTTCACTTCAGCTGCGGTCTGCTGAAACATGTATTTTTTTATTTGGACATCCTGCTGAATCTTCTTTTGTTTTTGCGTCAGCAGCTCTGTTTCTGTTTTTAATCCTTCGATTTGTTTTTGCATAGCCTGCGTAACAGAGGAAAGCTCCTTTAGTGCAGGGTCCATTTTTTTCTTGTTTTGAATCACGTTAACTCCTAAGAAGATAATAGAAACTGCTAATACTGCAAGACTGATATAAACTATAATCATATGTTCACTCCTTTTCTTATGTCATTACCCTGTATCCGTTTTTTTAATCAGAAGAAATGATATTTACACAGTTCGTTTGATTTGCGTATTGGATGTATTGTACTTATAATGTGATATCGTACATATGTAAACAAAGAAAGGGTGCTTCAATTGCAAAATTTACAACATAAAACTGCACTAATCACAGGCGGAGGCAGAGGAATTGGCCGCGCTACTGCTTTGGCGCTTGCCAAAGAAGGCGTGAATATCGGGTTAATTGGCCGGACTTCCGCTAATGTAGAAAAAGTGGCTGAAGAAGTCAAAGCGCTTGGTGTAAAAGCTGCATTTGCTGCTGCAGATGTAAAAGATGCCGATCAGGTTAACCAAGCTGTAGCTCAAGTGAAGGAACAGCTCGGTGATATCGATATTCTCATTAATAATGCCGGCATCAGCAAATTTGGCGGTTTCTTAGATCTGTCAGCCGATGAGTGGGAAAATATTATTCAAGTCAACCTAATGGGTGTGTACCATGTCACGCGCGCGGTGCTTCCGGAAATGATCGAACGCAAAGCCGGAGACATCATTAATATTTCGTCTACAGCGGGTCAAAGAGGAGCTGCTGTAACAAGTGCTTACAGCGCTTCTAAATTTGCCGTTCTCGGGTTAACAGAGTCTCTTATGCAAGAAGTGAGAAAACATAATATCAGAGTCAGCGCGTTAACGCCGAGCACTGTCGCTAGTGATATGTCTATCGAATTGAACTTAACAGACGGTAATCCTGAAAAAGTTATGCAGCCTGAGGATCTTGCTGAGTACATGGTGGCACAATTGAAATTAGATCCTCGTATTTTCATCAAAACAGCGGGATTATGGTCAACAAATCCTTAAAAATGAAAACCTGTCTTTCGACAGGTTTTTTTATTTGAATGAAATCCGTACCGGTAAAATGAAATATGTAAACCCTGGCAATCGTTTAAATTGAAGATAGCAGTAAATGCAGGCTATAATAGAACTAAGAAAACTATGTACCAAATGTTCAGTTGAAATTTATTTTTTCCGCTACACCTATAATCAGTAAACATGAAATGACTGGACTATCAGTCTTTAATATAAAGAAGGAAAACAATAAAAGAAAATTGAATATTTAGTACATAGTGTTGTCAGTGACAGAAGAAGGAGTGCATATGATGAAAGAAGAAAAAAGGAGTTCAACAGGCTTTTTAGTGAAACAGCGCGCATTTTTGAAGCTTTATATGATAACGATGACAGAGCAAGAGAGACTCTATGGGTTAAAGCTGCTTGAAGTACTTCGGTCTGAATTTAAAGAGATTGGTTTTAAACCAAATCATACAGAAGTATACCGGTCTTTGCATGAGCTTCTTGATGACGGGATATTAAAACAAATTAAAGTAAAAAAAGAAGGGGCTAAGCTCCAGGAAGTCGTCCTCTATCAATTTAAAGATTACGAAGCTGCCAAGCTATATAAAAAACAGCTGAAGATAGAGCTGGATCGCTGTAAAAAACTGATTGAAAAAGCTCTCTCAGATAATTTTTAATAGAAACAAACACCCGGCGCAGCAGTGTGAACCGGGTGTTTTCTGCTTTTCATTATACATATTTGTCGAAAAGAAACAATACAAATCAATGATGACCTTCAAACTTGACATCATTTCCTCACGTGGTAACATTTTAAACGTGTGAAAATGCGAACAAAAAACGCGAACAAAGGAGATGTTACCGATCTTTGATCAAAAGAAAGTTGCCTTTATAGGAGCAGGATCTATGGCGGAAGGAATGATATCAGGTATCGTTCGTGCCAACAAAATCCCGAAACAAAACATCTGCGTTACAAACCGCAGCAATACAGAGCGATTAACTGAACTTGAACTTCAATATGGCATTAAAGGCGCCTTGCCGAACCAACTATGTATTGAAGACATGGATGTGCTCATTTTGGCAATGAAGCCAAAAGACGCCGAAAACGCTCTGTCATCACTAAAATCACGTATTCAACCCCATCAATTAATATTGTCGGTCCTTGCCGGCATAACCACCTCTTTTATTGAACAATCATTGCTTAATGAACAGCCGGTTGTCAGAGTGATGCCCAACACTTCCAGTATGATTGGCGCTTCTGCAACAGCTATTGCCCTTGGCAAATATGTGTCGGAAGACCTGAAGAAGCTGGCCGAAGCATTGCTCGGATGCATGGGCGAAGTCTATACAATCCAAGAAAATCAAATGGATATATTCACCGGAATTGCAGGCAGCGGACCCGCGTATTTTTATTATTTAATGGAATTCATTGAAAAGACAGGCGAGGAAGCGGGCCTCGATAAACAGTTATCTCGAAGCATCGGCGCACAGACACTTTTAGGTGCCGCAAAAATGCTCATGGAAACAGGAGAACATCCTGAGATCTTAAGAGATAATATCACGTCACCGAACGGAACGACAGCAGCGGGGCTGCAAGCCTTGAAAAAGAGCGGCGGCGGAGAAGCGATTTCTCAAGCAATAAAGCATGCGGCTAAGCGTTCAAAGGAAATCAGCGAAGATATCGAAAAAACTGCAGCGCCGCTATCAGGAGTGATAAAGTGACGCCTGATACAAGCATGAAAAGAGTCGTTGTGAAGATTGGCAGCAGTTCATTAACAAGCCTTCATGGAGAAATCAGCATTCGAAAATTAGAAGCGCTGGTCGACCAGATCGTCAAACTCAAAGACGCCGGTTATGAAGTAATTTTGGTTTCCTCAGGCGCAGTGGCGGCGGGATATCGGAAGCTCGGATTTATCCAAAGGCCCGAGAAGCTTCCAGAAAAACAAGCATCAGCTTCAATCGGCCAGGGATTGCTGATGGAGGCTTATTCAAAGCTGTTCTTGGCACACGGCTATGTCGCATCCCAAATTTTAATTACGAGAAGCGATTTTTCTGATGAATATCGATACAACAATGTCAGGAATACAATGAATGTACTGCTCGAGCGCGGCATCATCCCGATCATAAACGAAAATGATACAGTTACCGTCAATCGGCTCAAGTTTGGCGACAATGATACACTCGCGGCAAAAGTCGCAGGATTGATTGATGCAGATATGCTTGTGATTTTATCAGATATAGACGGATTATATGACGGCAATCCGCGCACAAATCCAGAAGCGAAAAGGATACAGCGGGTGAGTGAAATAACACCTGACATCGAAGCATTCGCAGGTGACACTGGAAGCATCGTTGGCACCGGCGGCATGCGCTCTAAGCTTGATGCGTTTAAAATCGTAATGGCGTCTGGCATTAAAGGTTTCCTTGGTCAGGCAGATGCTGGCGATATTTTATATCACGCCGTTCATGAACAGGCGGAAGGCACCTATTTTGAAGCAGAAGGAACGCTTCCGTTGAATCAAAAGGAGAAATGGATCGCTTTTAATTCCGGTCCGGAAGGTGAAATGTTTTTATCAGATGACTGTTCACGAAAAATAACAAACGGCCAATCGAGTTTATACCTGGACGGTGTACAGAAGATTAAAGGGAAATTCAAAAGCGGTTCAGTTGTTCGGCTGATGGATTCAAAAGGGACGGAAATCGGCCTTGGAATCGTCAATTACTCTTCTGTACAGCTTCAAGAACCGGAAAAGAAAAAGGAACTGACAAACAGAGCTCTAATTGATCAAGAAGCCTTTGTTTGCCATGTGGATTTTTCTTTACCTGTAAATTAATTTGCAGAAAAAAACCCGAAGCTTCTATATAGAAGCTCGGGTTCATTTTTTTATTGATACTGCTCCAGCTTAGAGAAAAATTGAATGACAAACTCATAAAAATCATTCGCGGAAGGCGCAAGCTCTCTATTTTTCGGTTTAATGATTCCGACAGTCCGTTTTACTTGAGGGAACTCAATTGGAATTTTCACAGTAAAACGAGGTGTTGTTTCAGCAAAAGTACTTTCAGGCAGAAGGGTAACGCCCATTCCTGCGGACACTAACCCTTTGATAGCATCCAAATCCTCACCCTCCGTGGAAACGAGAGGAGCAAAGCCTGCTTGTTTGCAAGTATCGATTGCCATCTCTCTAAGTACAAATCCTTCCGGGAACAATACAAATTGGTCGTTGCGCAAATCGATTAAATGAACCGTTTTTTGTTTAGCAAGCGGATGATTTAATGGAACAAGCGCGTAAATTTTTTCAGTAAATAATATTTTTCCCGTTATGTCAGAGAAATTCGTCGGCACCGGTCCTAATAAGGCCAGATCAATATCGCGGTTTCTGACAGCTTCAATCAGAAACTTATAGGAGCCTTGGCGCAGCAAAAATTCGACGTGCGGATATTCTTCTTTAAACGCTGAAATGACAGTCGGCAAAAGCTGGCTGGCGAGGCTTGTAGGAAAGCCGATCTTTACCGTTCCGCGATGCGGGTCAAGATACTCATCAATTTGCTCTTTCGCATAATCAATGGCTTTCATCGCCGTTTTCACATGAATCAAAAATTCTTTTCCGATTGGCGTGAGTTTGATATTTCTCCCTTCACGCTCAAATAAGGTCACATTTAATTCTTCTTCAAGATTGGCAATTTGTCTGCTGATTGCTGATTGGGCCACATGCAAATGATCAGCGGCTTCTGAAACGTGTTCTCTTTCAGCCACCTCCATGAAATAACGCAGTTGGCGCAGCTCCATGTTTGTCTCACATCCATCTATCTCATTTTGAGATTCTTTTGATCTAAATTATATATTGTTTATATCGTTTTGAAAACCTACAATGATTATAGAGTTGTTAGATTTTATGACCGGTATTATCGGAAATTGATCGGGGGAGAGGAATTATGACGTACAATCAAATGCCAAAAGCTCAAGGTCTCTACCGTCCTGAATTTGAACATGATGCATGCGGAATCGGCCTATATGCACACTTAAAGGGCAAGCAGACTCACGACATTGTCAAACAAGGACTTAAGATGCTTTGCCAGCTAGACCATAGAGGAGGGCAAGGCAGTGATCCGGATACAGGAGACGGAGCCGGCTTACTGGTTCAAATCCCTGATGCTTTCTTTAGAAAAGAGTGCAAAGACATCAATCTGCCAGAAAAAGAACGTTACGGGGTAGGAATGGTCTTTTTCTCACAGAAAGAAGATGAAAGAAAAAAAATTGAAAAGCAAATCAATGCACTGATTGAACAAGAAGGCCAAGTCGTTCTTGGATGGAGAACTGTACCTGTAAATGTCGGAAAAATCGGAACAGTGGCGCAAAAAAGCTGTCCGTTTGTCCGTCAGGTATTTATCGGCGCAAGTTCTGATCTAAAGGAAAATTTATCTTTTGAACGAAAATTGTATGTCATTCGTAAACAGGCTGAAAATTGGGGAGTAACGGAAGGTCTTGATTTTTATTTTGCCAGTCTTTCAAGCCAGACCATTGTTTACAAAGGCCTTTTAACACCTGAACAGGTTGATGCATTTTATTCTGATCTGCAAGACGAAGCATTCGTTTCTGCTTTTGCGCTTGTTCATTCACGCTTCAGTACCAATACATTCCCTACATGGGAAAGAGCGCATCCTAACCGCTATTTGGTTCACAACGGTGAAATTAACACCCTTCGCGGAAATATCAACTGGATGAGAGCACGTGAGCAGCAATTTGTTTCTGAAAGCTTCGGTGAGGACTTAAACAAGATTTTGCCGATTCTCAATGCTGATGGCAGTGACTCTTCCATTTTGGATAACGCATTTGAGTTTTTTGTGATGGCTGGACGCAAACCGGCACATACGGCAATGATGCTCATTCCAGAGCCTTGGACGGAAAATACGCATATGTCCAAGGAAAAAAGGGCGTTTTACGAGTACCATAGCTCCCTGATGGAGCCTTGGGACGGACCGACAGCCATTTCATTTACTGACGGTAAACAAATCGGGGCAATCCTTGACCGGAATGGTCTCCGTCCAGCCCGTTATTATGTCACAAAAGATGATTATATTATTTTCTCATCTGAAGTAGGCGTTATTGAAGTTGAACAGGAGAACGTTTTATATAAAAACCGCCTTGAGCCTGGGAAAATGCTTTTAATCGACCTGGAAGAAGGCCGTATTATCTCCGATGAGGAAGTCAAAACACAAATTGCAACTGAGTATCCGTACCAAAAATGGCTTGAAGAAGAGCTTGTACAAGTAAATCCTGATCCGGAGTCAAGAGAAGAAGAACAATTTAGTGATCTTCTTACTCGCCAGAAGGCATTCGGATACACATATGAGGATATCCAAAAATATCTAATTCCCGTTATTAAAGAAGGCAAAGATCCCCTTGGTTCAATGGGGAATGACGCGCCGCTTGCTGTACTTTCTGACCGAGCGCAATCACTGTTTAACTACTTTAAACAGCTGTTTGCACAAGTAACGAACCCGCCAATCGACGCGATTCGTGAGCAGCTTGTCACTTCAACGATGACTTGGCTCGGTGCGGAAGGCGATCTTCTTCATCCAAGTGAACGAAATGTTCGCCGGATTAAACTGTATACACCTGTTTTATCCAATGAACAGTTTTACGCATTGAAAACGATTGTTCATCCTGATTTAAAAAGCCAAAAAATTGATGTGCTGTTTTCAGAGGATCTTGAACGCGGATTAAAGGACATGTTCACACAAGCAGAGAAAGCCATCAGCCAAGGCGTAAGTTTGTTAATTTTATCAGACAAAAAGATGAACGAACGACTGACACCAATTCCGCCGCTTCTGGCAGTAAGCGCGCTGCACCAGCACTTAATCCGCAAAGGGCTGCGTACGAAGGTCAGCATTATTGTGGAATCGGGAGAAGCACGTGAAGTGCATCACTTTGCAGCGTTAATCGGTTATGGCGCAGATGCGATTAACCCTTATCTCGCTTATGCGACCTACAAGCAGGAAATTGATGAAGGCCGTTTGGATATCAGCTATGAAGAAGCGGTCAGCAAATATGGAAAAAGCATTACTGAGGGCGTCGTAAAAGTGATGTCCAAGATGGGAATTTCAACTGTGCAAAGCTACAGAGGCGCCCAAATCTTTGAAGCGGTAGGAATCAGCCGCGATGTGATCGACCGCTATTTCACAGGTACTGCATCACAGCTAGGCGGCATCGATTTACAAACAATTGCAGAAGAGGCACAGCGCCGCCACCGGGAAGCGTATCAGGATGATTACAGCAAAACGCTTGAACCGGGAAGTGACTTCCAATGGAGAAATGGCGGAGAGCATCATGCCTTTAATCCGAAAACGATTCATACTTTGCAATGGGCGTGCCGCAGAAATGATTACAGTCTGTTTAAACAGTATACAAAAGCGGCTGATGAAGAACGCATCGGATTTTTGCGGAACTTGTTCGCATTTGACGGAAACCGCAAGCCTTTGAAGTTGGAGGAGGTTGAATCCGCTGAATCGATTGTCAAACGTTTTAAAACGGGTGCGATGTCATTCGGGTCCTTGAGTAAGGAAGCGCACGAAGCTTTAGCAATCGCAATGAACCGTCTTGGAGGAAAAAGCAACAGCGGTGAAGGCGGAGAAGATCCCAAACGCTTTGTTCCAGATGAGAACGGCGATGATAGAAGAAGTGCGATCAAACAAATTGCATCCGGACGGTTTGGTGTCAAAAGCCATTACCTCGTCAATGCTGATGAGCTGCAGATTAAAATGGCTCAAGGTGCTAAGCCGGGTGAAGGCGGTCAGCTTCCTGGCAACAAGGTATATCCATGGGTTGCCGATGTCCGCGGGTCAACGCCAGGTGTCGGATTAATCTCACCTCCGCCACACCATGACATTTATTCGATTGAGGATTTAGCCCAGCTGATCCACGATTTGAAAAATGCCAACCGTGACGCAAGAATCAGCGTAAAGCTGGTGTCAAAAGCAGGTGTAGGAACAATCGCTGCAGGTGTTGCCAAAGCGACTGCAGATGTCATTGTGATCAGCGGCTATGACGGAGGTACAGGCGCTTCTCCGAAAACCAGTATTAAACATACAGGGCTTCCGTGGGAGCTTGGCCTTGCAGAAGCACATCAAACACTAATGCTGAACGGACTTCGTGACCGTGTTGTATTAGAAACAGACGGAAAGCTCATGACGGGCCGCGACGTTGTGATGGCTGCCTTGCTCGGCGCCGAAGAATTTGGTTTCGCAACGGCTCCGTTAGTTGTACTCGGCTGTGTCATGATGCGTGCCTGCCATTTGGATACATGCCCTGTCGGTGTAGCGACACAAAACCCAGAGCTTCGCAAAAAGTTCATGGGGGATCCTGACCATATTGTGAACTATATGCTGTTCATTGCTGAAGAGGTTCGTGAGTACATGGCTACGTTAGGCTTCAAGACATTTGATGAAATGATCGGCCGCACTGATGTACTTCATGTAAGTGAACGGGCGAAGGGGCACTGGAAAGCAAGCCAGCTTGATTTGTCTACACTTCTTTATCAGCCTGAAGGGGTGCGGACGTTCCGATCGCCGCAAAATCATAAAATTGATCAATCGCTTGATATCACAACAATTCTCCCGGCTGTACAAGAAGCCATCGAATCTGGAAAAGAAGCTGATATTTCGATTGAAATCAATAATACAAATCGTGTAGCCGGAACGATAACCGGCAGTGAAATCTCAAAGCGTTACGGAGAAGAAGGTCTTCCTGAAGATACAATCAAGCTGCACTTTACCGGATCAGCCGGCCAAAGCTTTGGAGCTTTCGTTCCTAAAGGGATGACGCTTTATTTGGACGGAGACTCAAATGATTACGTCGGAAAAGGGCTTTCTGGCGGAAAAATCATCGTCAAGTCACCAGAAGGATTCAACTCTGCTTCGGATGACAATGTCATTATCGGCAACGTGGCTTTTTACGGTGCGACAAGCGGAGAAGCATATATTAACGGACGTGCTGGTGAACGCTTTGCCGTTCGAAACAGCGGTGTGAACGTAGTTGTAGAAGGTATTGGCGACCACGGCTGTGAATACATGACTGGCGGCAGCGTTGTCGTTCTCGGTGATGTAGGCAAAAACTTTGCGGCAGGTATGTCCGGCGGAATCGCTTATGTACTGGCCGAAGATGTCAAAGCGTTTAAACGCAAATGCAACCTTGAGATGATTTTATTTGAATCATTAGAGGACGAGAAAGAAATCCAGCAAATCAAAGCAATGCTTGAAAGACATACTGCATATACAAACAGCCAAAAAGCAGAAGATTTGCTTGATCAATGGGAAGACAGTGTGAAAAAATTCGTCAAAGTCATTCCGAAAAACTATAAACAAATGCTTGCAAGCATCCAAGAGCAAAAAGCTGCAGGTTTATCAGATGAAGAAGCCATCATGTTCGCTTTTGAGGCCAACACGAAGCCAAAGCAGAATACAGCAGCATCGGGACAAAAACAAGCGGTAGTACAGTAAGGAAGGGGAGAGGAACATGGGGAAACCAACTGGATTTATGGAGATCAAACGAGAAAAACCTTCGGAGCGGGACCCTCTCACTCGCTTAAAGGATTGGAAAGAATATTCTGCTCCTTTTTCAGAAGAAGCATCGAAACGGCAGGGGGCGCGGTGTATGGATTGCGGTACACCGTTTTGCCAGATCGGTGCGGACATTAACGGATTTACATCCGGCTGTCCGATTTACAACTTAATTCCTGAATGGAATGATCTTGTCTACCGGGGCAGATGGAAGGAAGCATTGGAACGTCTGTTGAAAACAAACAACTTTCCTGAATTCACAGGGCGGGTATGTCCCGCTCCTTGTGAAGGATCATGCACTTTAGCGATTTCAGACCCGGCCGTATCAATTAAAAACATCGAGCGGACCATTATCGATAAAGGATTTGAGAACGGCTGGATTCAACCTAGAATTCCAAAAAAACGAACAGGCAAAAAAGTTGCTATCGTCGGGTCGGGCCCAGCCGGACTGGCGAGTGCTGACCAGCTGAATCAAGCGGGGCATTCTGTCACTGTTTTTGAGCGCTCAGACAGAGCGGGCGGCCTTTTAACATACGGCATTCCAAACATGAAGCTTGAGAAGGGCATTGTAGAACGCCGAATTAAATTGCTGACGCAAGAGGGAATTGATTTTGTCACGAACACAGAAATCGGTGTTGACATTACAGCTGATGAGCTAAAGGAGCAATTTGATGCTGTGATCCTATGCACAGGCGCTCAAAAACAGCGGGACCTCTTAATTGAAGGACGCGATTCAAAAGGAGTCCATTACGCGATGGACTACCTGACACTTGCAACAAAAAGCTATTTAGATTCTAATTTTAAAGACAAGCAATTCATTGATGCCAAAGGGAAAGATGTCATCGTAATCGGAGGCGGAGATACAGGAGCTGACTGTGTGGCTACTGCTCTGCGTCAAAAAGCCAAAAGCGTGCACCAATTCGGCAAACACCCGAAACTTCCGCCAGCCCGCACGAATGACAATATGTGGCCTGAACAGCCACACGTCTTTACGCTTGAATATGCATACGAGGAAGCAGAAGCAAAATTCGGAAGAGATCCGAGAGAATACTCCATTCAAACGACAAAAATGGTTGCGGATAAAAACGGAAAGCTGAAAGAGCTTCATACCATCCAAATGGAAAAAGTGAAAAATGAGCATGGAAAATACGAGTTCCGCGAGCTGCCTGGAACGGAAAAAGTATGGCCTGCTCAGCTTGTCTTTATCGCTATCGGCTTTGAAGGCACAGAACAGCCGCTGTTGAAACAGTTTGGTGTTGATTCTGTAAATAACAAAATCAGTGCAGCATATGGGGATTATCAAACAAATATCGATGGTGTATTCGCCGCAGGGGATGCAAGAAGAGGCCAAAGCTTAATCGTATGGGCGATTAATGAAGGCCGTGAAGTGGCGCGTGAAGTGGATCGATATTTGATGGGGAGTTCAGTTCTTCCGTAAATAAAGGGGATTATCATATAAGAGAAACCGGTCTGGCTGCCAGCCGGTTTCTTTTTTTATTCCATTACGATCCCGATGTTTCCAAACTGTCTGCCTTCCTGCATTCTTTTATATGCTTCACATGCTTTTTCTAAAGGATATATCCGGTCAATTACAGGCCGCAGCTTATGTTTGTTAATGAAAGCGAGCATAGCTTGAAATTCCTCACCGCTTCCCATCGAGGTTCCCAAAACATTGACCTGAGGAAAGAATAGAGAACGCACCGGAAAACTGAGATTATCCCCTGAGCTTGCCCCAAAGCTGACAATACGGCCATTTGGTTTTACATGGCGGAAGTATTCCGAAAAGAGGGCAGGTCCTATGCTGTCAAGAACAACATCCGCCTTTTTTCCCTGCAACTGCTCATCCCAATTGCTGTAGCTGTCAAATGCGTAATCAGCACCTAATTGCAGCGCCTTTTTTCTTTTCTCCTCACTGCGGGAGGTCACGCTTACTGTTGCCCCAATCGCCTTAGCCATAAATAAAGCATAGGTTGCCACACCGCTGCCGATGCCGGGTATCAATAGATGCTCGCCTTTTTTTAATTGCCCCTTTGTAAACAGAGCCCGATATGCAGTTAAAGCGGATAAAGGTAAAACGCCCGCTTCTTCCCAAGATAAATAAGCAGGTTTTTTGATTGCATTTTGTGAAGGAATGATCACATATTCAGCAAGTGTTCCGTCCGAAGGACCTCCCAGAATCTCAGGTACAGGTGGTACATTCTCTGTTAAATCCCAGTTCAATGTCGGGAAAATGACTACTTCTGTCTGAACAGTAACATTTTTCACGCCTTCACCAATCTCTTCGATGATACCCGCGCCGTCAGAACCCAGTATCATGTGAGGATCTTGTTCCGATTTGTTTTTCATAAGAAACAAGTCACGATGATTCAGGCCCGCGGATTTTAATTTAACCTTTACCTCTCCGTATCCAGGCTTTGTTGATGGAACGTCCTCGACTGATAACCCCTGAAGGCCGGCTTTTCCGTTGTGAATTACAGCTTTCATGCTGTCTGCCTCCTCATTGAATTGTATTTTCATATCTTTACATATTTTACATAGCGGTTTTCTTCGAGTAAAATGAACAAATATGATAGCCAATATCACTTTTCATCATAGCAAGCAGGTGAGAGCGCGTGGAAAGCGGAGATTTAAAGATTTTTCAGGCTGTTGCTCGCGAAGGAAGCATAACGAAAGCAGCCCAAATGCTGAATTATGTTCAGTCGAATGTGACAGCCAGAGTGCATAACCTTGAGGAAGATTTGAATATCAGGCTTTTTCATCGAACGAATCGGGGGATGAAGCTGACTGCTGCAGGAGAAAATCTTTTACAATATGCAGATCAAGTATTATCGCTGTTAGACAAAGCTGAAAAATCGACCCGTATGAGCAGGCAACCAAAAGGGCCTTTGCGGATCGGATCACTGGAAACGACGGCGGTAACGCATCTGCCTGAGCATGCAGCATCCTTCCTCAGGCGTTTTCCTGAAGTGGATTTATCAGTGAACACAGCGGATACGCATCATTTGATTCAACAGGTTCTTGATCATAAAGTTGATGGCGCTTTTGTATATGGGCCGGTTGAACACGCTGCAGTTAGACAACTCCATGTTTCCCATGATGAATTAGTTTTGATTTCATCACGAGAAGGGACGGCAGAAGACATGCTTCAGCAGCCGATGCTCTTTTTTGGGGCTGGCTGTTCTCATCGTGACAGGGTCAAAAGATTACTAGAGGAAGCAGGCATAGACAATCAAAAAATCATAAAGTTTGGCACATTGGAGGCTATTATAAAAGGTGTTTCCGCCGGGATGGGTACGGCGCTGCTCCCAAAGTCCTCTGTTGACTGCTCCGAGCATCGTACAAATGTATGGATTCATCAATTGCCACCAGCATATCAAGACTTAGAGATCGTCTTTATATACAGGAAAGACTTTTTTATTACGAGTGCGTTTCAGACATTTCTTGATGAGATAAACGAAATGAAAAGATGAAGATAGACGTGCATTAGCAGAATAAAGATTTTGTCAAAGAAGCAGTCATCATTCTGTCATTTTGGATTGCAATCAGGGATACAGAGCATCAGCAATGCCCGTTGTTATTAAAGATCTGCATGAAAAAACTGTACTCATTTGAAGCGAGTACAGTTTTTTTATTTATTTACGTTTTAAATTAATGCCGATCGCCGCTCCGTTTCTGCTTGAATCAGCTACACCTTTAAAGGTGCCGTTTTCATGGTCGATCGATATGCTTTGCACGTTTCCGATATCCACTGGACTTGTGCCGAATTTGTGGCCCATGCCGTTTAGCTTGCTGAGGACATCTTTAGGAACTCCGTCTTCGTAACGGTAAGAGCTCATGCTGTTTGTGTAAATTCTCGGCTCTTCAACAGCTGCTTTTAATTCCATACCATATTCAATGTGGTAGAGAATGGTTTGCAAAACGGATGAAATAATTGTGGCCCCGCCAGGAGATCCAACAGTGAGGACAGGCTTGTCATCCTTAAATAAAATCGTCGGGGTCATGCTGCTTAAAGGCCGTTTGTTTGGCTGTACTTCGTTAGCTCCGCCTGGTATCGCATCAAAATCCGTTAATTCATTGTTTAAAATAACACCGTAATCAGGGACCATAATACCGGTTCCGAATAGCTGTTCGATTGTTGTTGTATAGGAAACGACATTTCCCCAACGGTCAGCAACTGTAAAGTGGGTTGTTTGGCCTTCTACTTTGTCTTTCGGCTGTTCAACTTGTTTATAGTTTGCTGATCCTTCTTGGTATTTCCAAGGGTCACCGGCTTTCGGTTTTTTATTCACTTGATCTAGGTTGATTAATTGCTGGCGTTCTTTAATATAATCGGGGTGAAGCAAGCCTTTGAGAGGAACATTTACAAATTCGGGATCACCTGCGTAAGACGCACGGTCGGCATAAGACAAATGCATCGTTTCAGCAAGCAGCTGATATTTTTCCCATGAGCGGACATCGTATTGTGAAAGGTTAAAATCATCAAGGATTTTCAGCATTTGCAATAAGAAAATACCGCCGGAGCTTGGAGGAGGAGTAGTAGCGATTTGATAGCCTTGATAGTCTCCCCAAATCGGTTCATCAATTGTAATGTCGTAATTTTCTAAATCTTTTTCTGTCATTGATCCGCCGAAATCCTGGACAGTGTCAGAAAGCGTCTTGGCGAATTTTCCTTTATAAAAAGCGTCAGTGCCTTTGGAGCGAATAAGCTTAAATGTTTTAGCCAAATTCTTTTGAATAAGGGTATCTCCTTCTTTAAGCGGTTCGCCATTTGGTAAAAATACATCTTTTGCGGCAGTCCGTGAAAGTTTTTCCTGATAATCAGAAATGGCATCTGCCAACACAGAATCAATCGGAAAGCCTTTTTCAGCGAGTTTAATAGAAGGGGTAATTAATTGCTTCATCGAACGGGTTCCCCATTTATCCAAGGCTTCTTCCAGCCCTTTCAGAGTGCCTGGAACACCAACGGCAGTACCTTTTGTTACACGTTCAGAGAAAGGTATTGCTTTTCCGTTTTCGTCCAGAAACATATCAGGAGTTGCGCCTGCTGGAGCACGCTCACGGCTGTCGATTATCGTTGTATCCTTCGTTTTTCCGTCATACACCATCATAAAACCGCCGCCGCCAATACCTGACATCATCGGCTCTGTTACATTGAGTGCAAATTGAATGGCAACCGCTGCGTCAATAGCATTTCCTCCTTTTTTCAGCACATCAGCACCGATTTCAGAAGCAAGAGGATGTGCGGTCGCAACCATGCCGTCTTTTCCAACATCTACTTGTTTGTACTCATCGTAGCTTTTGGGCGGTTTTTTAGCTTCCGCGTGAAAAGGGACACTTCCAGCGACTAACAGAACACTAAGCAGAGCTGTTAAACAGACGTTCCACGTTCTTTTCATGTTCTCCCTCCTATATGAAGCTGTATTGTTACAATCTTAGCGTAAAAAAATTACAGCGTTTTCACAAGTGACAAATGGTATATTATATAGTACATAAAGCCGTTTTTCTGTGCAAAATTGATTATATTGATATGAGCCATGTGCTATATTAGAATCAGCATACGGATTAAGAAGGGACTGCTATATGTATTTAACGATTGAAGAAACAGCAGAATATACAAATCTTTCAGAGGATTATATTAAAAGCTTGGTGCTCGAAGGGAAAATCAGAGCCGTTCATGACGGGGAGCAATTTTTGATTTATAAGGAACAGTTCAAAACGCATCTCGAACAGCTGGAGAATTACAAAGCACTGGTGCATGAAATATTAAATGAACCGATCCCGGAAGATATTGATGTAAAGGATGAGGATTAGGACACAATTTGAAATTGTGTCTTTTTTTGTATATTTTTGCGGAAGCTCCAGAAAATCGGGAGTGTCAGATTTCGTTTTAAGAGGTTTTTTGATGATTAGTAGGGGGATAAGTATCCAAGAGGTTAAAAGCTTTATAAGAGGCTTTAAAGCTTATTTTATAGGGTGAAGGTTGGAAGAAGCTTTTTTAAAAGCTTATGTAACACTATGTATATTATGTTACATAAACGCCGCCGCACTTTGACATTCAACGTTTTTCAGCTATAATAGTAACATAGACCTCAAAACGTTACATAACGGTTTTTAAGGAGTTTTTTGATGCATATTGTACAGCCGATTCGCAGTCTAGAGAAAATCCAAGAAGTCAAACAGTATTTGCTTAACAAAAACAAGCGGGATTATTTTCTGTTTATTTTCGGCATCAACAGCGCGCTCCGCATTTCTGATATTCTGCCGCTGCAAGTGAAGGACGTTCAAAATAAAGATCATTTATGGGCGACTGAAAGCAAAACGAAAAAGAAAAGAAAGATTCTTATTTTAGAATCGCTGAAACAGGAAATATACGAGTATACGAAAGACATGAAGGAAAACGAATATCTTTTTAAATCAGTGCGGACCAGGAAGCCGATTTCCCGCATTCAGGCCTACAGAATTTTAAGAGAGGCCGCTGCGGCGTGCGGACTTGAGGAGATAGGGACGCATACACTCCGGAAAACGTTTGGCTATCATTTTTATCAGCGAACGAAAGACATCGCCGAGCTGCAGAGAATACTGAATCATTCATCACCATCAATTACAATGCGGTATATTGGTATTGATGAAGATACAACAAGAGCCGCGTATAAGGTTTTTGGAGGGCTTTAATACAAATCGCTTGAAAATATTGATCATCAGAGCTACTATATAAATACCAAAAGCTCTAGTAGCACAGCGGATAGTGCAGCAGTTTCCTAAACTGCAGGTCGGGAGTTCGAATCTCTCCTAGAGCGTTATATTCACAAAAAGACAACAGGCACTTTTCGCCTGTTGTCTTTCTTTATGCAGACCAAATAAAAAACGCCCGCTTATCCCGGGCGTTTTTCTTATATAACTGCGTCAAATTGATTGACTTTCCATTTTTTATTTTCTTTCACAAATGTCACTTTCCGTTTTGCAGAAGGGGATCCGTCTAATGTAGGGACGGTAAATTCGTATGTGATTGTGCTGCCTTTTTTAGAGATCAGTTTAGCAGTTGATTTTTTCCAATTCAAAAGATTGTCTCCGTCACCGATTGGAACAGCAAGTTTTCCTTTTGAAACAGTGAAATGATAATCTTTAAAGCCTTTTTCGATTGCTGTTTTTGTAAAAATAGGAGTTAAATAATTCACCGCTTTTGCTTTAGTGCCTAGATCACTGCACATGTATACATATTGAAGATTTTGATACTCGAATGTGCCTGATGGGCAAACTGCTTTTTTCACCTTCGGATTGTGTCCGCTCATGGTGTTCCAAAAATGTTCTCTAGCGGATAATGCCAACTGTAATGCTTGTTTTTGTGATAAATCGCCTGATGTATTTTTCGCAAATGCATTTGTGCTTAATGACAGAATAAGTGCAATGGTTGTTAGAAATAGAAGACATTTTTTCATTATCGCTCTCTCCTTCAAAATCTCTTTCTCTTATGTTACAAATGTTACAATAATTACGGATAGATTACAATACTTTTGCATAAATTATTTTTTATTCTTTTACTCACAAAAAATATGCCATTACTTGCTAGTTTATTCTTTATAAGCTAAAAAGATGTGTAAAATTAGAAGAATCGGGAAGGGTTTCATATGTGCAGTGATGAATAATAACATGTTACATATCCTGTTTTTGTCAAAAAATGAGGGCATGTTTAAAAACGATTTCAAATAAAGGAGTCCTTTAATATGGAAACATCACAAGAACCTCTTGTAACTCAAAAGAAAAGCAAACCATCAGTTTGGCGGTCGATGTCACTCTTTTTAGTGCCGCTTCTGCTGAGCAATGTGCTGCAATCAGTCGGCCAGCTAGTCGGGATGATGGCTGTAGGCAGATGGCTTGGTGTTGATGCAGTGGCAGCTGTATCATCCTTTTTCCCGTTATTTTTTCTTTTAATCTCATTTACGATTGGGATCGGTTCAGGTAGTTCGATTCTGATCGGACAAGCTTACGGAGCGAAAAATGAGGAACGGCTAAAGGCTGTTGTCGGGACGACGCTCACGTTTACATTTTTATTAGGCGTTGTGTTAGCCGTCATCGGCAGTATTTTCACCCTGGATATCCTTCGTTTAATGGGCACGCCTGAAAATGTCATTCATGTCAGCGCTAACTATGCACGTATTTTATTTTATGCTATGCCGTTTATGTTTTTATATTTTGCATATACTACCTTTTTGCGCGGAACAGGGGATTCTAAGACACCGTTTTATACGCTGATTGTGAGCACGGTCATCAACATCGCGCTTTTGCCTGTTTTAATCCTTGGCATGTTTGGTTTTCCGAAACTGGGCATATACGGCTCGGCATATGCAACTGTCATTTCCACGATTGCGACTTTTCTCGTGTTAATGGTGTATTTACGAAAGCGAAAACACCCGCTGCAATTTGATAAAACAGTGCGTCGTTATTTGAAAATGGATAAGGAACTGCTAGTTCTCCTGCTGCGTCTTGGGGTCCCAGCAAGCATCAATATGATTCTTGTCTCATTATCAGAGATAGCGGTTATTTCATTCGTCAATCATTACGGCTCTAATGCAACAGCTGCATACGGAGTGGTCAACCAGGTGGCCAGCTATGTACAGATGCCGGCCGTCAGCCTTGGTATTGCGGTTTCTATTTTCGCTGCGCAATCGATTGGGGCAAACGAGTTTGACCGCTTAAAGCAGGTCATTCGCGTGGGGATTTGGCTGAATTATATCATTGGCGGCGTACTGATCATTCTGATCTATGTTTTTTCACATCAGATTTTATCGTTATTTTTAACCGAGCAAGAGACGCTTTACATTGCACACCGTCTTTTGATGATTACATTGTGGAGCTATTTGCTGTTTGGAAATGCCCAAATTATTTCTGCAACGATGCGGGCAAGCGGAACAGTTTTATGGCCGACCGTCATCAGTATTTTTGCAATCTGGGGAGTAGAGGTGCCTGTCGCTTTCGTCCTTTCTCACTATACAAAGCTTGAAATACTCGGCGTCTGGGTTGGTTATCCAGCTGCGTTTGCCGTCAGCTTGCTGTTGATTTATGGGTATTATCAATTCGTCTGGAAAAAGAAACAAATCACACGTCTCATCCAATAGCCTCCGAATCACACCGTTCATAAGTTTGAACGGTGTTTTTTTATTTGATAGGGGAAAATATAAAATGGAGGAAATATGGTACAGTACATTGAATTCTTATACTAGCAATGAATCAAGGAGAGGTTGAGTAAACATGGCAAACTTTATTGAGAAAATCACGTATTTGGGAACGCCGGCCATCAAAGCGGGCAACGAACATCTAGAAATGATTGTTGTCCCTGAGTGGGGGAGCAACGTCATTTCTCTCGTGGACAAAAAAACAAAAGTCCAGCTTTTGCGTGAACCGGAAACAGCAGAAAGTTTTCACGACACACCAACATTGTATGGCATTCCAATCCTGTTCCCGCCTAACCGCATAGGTGACGGTACATTCAGTTTCCGGGGCAGAACGTATCATTTTGATATCAACGAGAAGGATAAACACAACCATCTTCATGGGTTTCTTTACCATGAAAAGTGGAATGTCGTGACCACGAAGCAAACTGATGAAGAAGTGACTGTTGAAACAGAAATTGATCTTTCTGAGCTTCCCCATGTGCAGAAGCAATTTCCTCATCATGCCGTCGTTCGGATGACATACACGATCAAGGGGAATACCCTATTTAAACATGCGACGGTCATGAACAAAGGAAAGGAAGCGTTTCCTTGGGGAATTGGTTATCATACTACATTTATATTTCCGGCAGAAAGCTCATTATTTTCCCTGACAGCAGATCAGCAATGGGAGTTGGATGAACGCCTGCTGCCGACCGGGAAGCTGATGGATGTCCCGTATAAAGAAGCTTTGCATGAAGGAATGGATTTGCGCCACAAGCAGCTGGATGATGTCTTTTTATCTTCTTATCAGAAGAGAGGCGGAGAAAATCAGGCTGTCATTTATCATCAGCATGCACATATCAGCATTTTTTATAAGGCAGATGAACAGTTTAACCATTGGGTTGTATACAATGCGGACGGAAAACAAGGGTATTTATGCCCTGAGCCTTACACATGGGTGACAAACGCCGTGAATCTTGATTTACCTTCGTCACTCACTGGTTTACAAGTGCTGGAGCCGGGAGAAGAAACGACAGCTAAAAGCAGTATCACCATTGAACTGAATCATCAATAGCCAATGATGAAGCGCAGAGAGGCGGGGAAATTAATGAAAAAAAGCATAAAGCTTTATGTTGCTGTTTTACTGCTTTTCGTTGTTGCTTCGGTGCCTTATATGCATCAGGCTGCGCTTGCCGCTGAAAAACAAGATGCACTTTCCGAGCAGATCGATAAGATTTTAGCTGATCATCCTGCCCTCGAAGGCGCAATGGCCGGCATCACCGTTCGCTCTGCGGAAACAGGTGCTGTTCTATATGAACATTCAGGAGACACCCGAATGAGGCCTGCCTCTTCTCTAAAGCTTTTGACAGCGGCCGCGGCACTTTCTGTCCTTGGCGAGAACTATTCTTTTACAACCGAGGTCCGGACGGATGGAACACTGAAAGGGAAAAAGCTGAATGGTAACCTTTATTTGAAAGGGAAAGGCGATCCGACACTTTTACCATCTGATTTTGACAAAATGGCTGAGAAATTGAAACATTCCGGCGTAAAAGTAATTAAAGGCAATCTGATCGGTGATGATACGTGGCATGATGACATGCGATTATCACCTGATATGCCTTGGAGCGATGAATACACATATTATGGCGCGCCAATTTCCGCTCTAACAGCGTCTCCAAATGAAGACTATGATGCAGGCACTGTGATTGTTGAGGTCACCCCAAATCAAAAAGAAGGGGAAGAGCCTGCCGTGTCTGTCTCTCCGAAAACCGATTATATAACGATAAAGAACGGTGCTGAAACGACTGCTGCCGGTTCAGAGAAAGACCTCACAATCGAAAGAGAGCATGGAACAAACACGATTACAATTGAAGGGAGCGTACCGGTTGACGCAAACAAGACAAAGGAATGGATTTCTGTCTGGGAGCCTGCCGGATATGCCTTAGATTTATTTAAGCAGTCACTAAAAAAACAAGGAATTACTGTGAAAGGGAACATCAAGACGGGTGAAGCACCTAGTTCTTCAGATGTGCTGCTCTCTCATCGCTCAATGCCTTTATCGAAACTTTTTGTGCCGTTCATGAAATTAAGTAATAACGGACATGCCGAAGTGCTCGTAAAAGAGATGGGGAAAGTGAAAAAAGGAGAAGGGAGCTGGGAAAAGGGGCTCGAAGTGTTAAACAGTACGCTTCCGGAATTTGGTGTTGATTCTAAATCACTCGTCTTAAGAGACGGATCAGGAATCTCACATATTGATGCTGTATCCTCAGATCAACTTTCACAGCTGTTATATGACATTCAGGATCAGAGTTGGTTCTCGGCTTATCTAAATTCTTTACCTGTTGCGGGCAATCCTGACAGAATGGTGGGCGGAACGCTGAGAAACCGCATGAAAGACACTCCTGCACAAGGAAAAGTAAGAGCAAAAACCGGATCGCTCAGTACGGTAAGCTCTCTATCGGGGTACGCAGAAACAAAGAGCGGAAAAAAACTTGTTTTTTCTATTCTTCTAAATGGATTGATTGATGAAGAGGATGGAAAAGATATTGAGGATCAAATCGCTGTCATTTTGGCAAATCAATAATAGCGGCAGACCTGTTTTCCAAGAGAAAACAGGTTTTTTTATGTCTGTAATAACGCTTTGTCGAACCTTCCAACAATTAGAAGAATGATGCACAAAAGAAAATTAGTTCGATTAAAAAGTAGTGTATAAGACCTTATGTAAAACAATACTTTTATCACTTTATATCCGGAAATTTGATAAAAATAGAAACGAAAAATAAAGAAATAATACTATATTCAAAAAAATGTTATAAAAATTTAATGTTTTTTATTGTACTTTAAAAAATATCCGTTAATATAGTGCATATATGGATTATATAGTCATATAATTTCTTTTATTGACATTTTTCTGCTTTTTTCTACTTTTTCTTATCCTCTTATTATGAGAACTGGAGGGAATCCGTTGAGCGAAAATACTTATTCTTTAACCCATGCCCAAAGGAGAGTGTGGTTTACCGAACTGCTGGAGCCAGATACCAGCATTTGCAATCTCACAGCCTGTGTGAAATTCAAAGGCAATATTGAGCTTGATACTCTCGAGGGAGCGCTGAATCATTCCATCTCCCGCAACGACGCCATTAGATTTCAGCTGTTAGAAGGAGAAGAGCTTGAGCCGCGATTGCACCTTACTGAATATAAATATTATCCACTTAGAATAATTGATTTTTCAAATGTTGAAATGATAGAAATAGAGCAATGGATTCAGGATCAAGCGAGCATTCCATTTAAACTGTTCAACTCGCCTCTTTATCAATTTTACCTCCTTAGAATTGACTCTCATGAAGTTTGGCTATTTGCGAAATTCCATCATATCATAATGGATGGAATCTCTTTAAATGTGATGGGAAATCAAATTATAGATCTTTATCAAAAAATGAAAAAGAAAGATCCTTTACCTGATCAGCCGGAACCTTCTTACTTGAGTTACATCGAAAAAGAGAGTCAATATCTACAATCTCCGCGGTTTGCAAAGGACCGTTTATTTTGGACGCAAACCTTTGAGCACCCGTTGGAATACCACTCGTTAGCCGACCAGACGTCCTTACAAAAACAGAGCACTTCTGCATCCAGAGACACCATCATTCTTTCACCTGATTTAGAGCAAACGATTCGAATCTTCTGCGAAGAACACAAGATCAATATCATTTCCTTATTTATGGCTTCATTTTACATATGCATCAGCCGAATCACTTCTAAAAAAGATCTTGCCATTGGCACCTACTATGGCAACAGAGGGTCAAAGGCTGAAAAAGAAATGCTCGGCATGTTCGTTAGTTCTCTTCCAATCAGAATAACGGTTGATCCTGACACAGATTTTCTTTCCTTTGTCCGCACAATAGGCAGGGAACAGCTTTCTGTTATGCGTCATCAACGGTTTCCTTATAATTTGCTTGTAAATGAATTAAGAAATGAACAGAAGGATTTACACAACCTTATCGGTATATCTATGCAGTATCAGCCACTTCAGTGGCATAATGCAGATGATTTTGACTATGAAACAGCGCTTTATTTCAGCGGATACACCGCGAACGAGCTTTCAGTTCAAATACAAGAACGGATAGACAATGGAACCATTCAATTAAATTTCGACTATCAAAATACCTTGTTTTCTCTTGAGGATATTAAACGAATACAATCTCATCTGCTTACCATACTGGAAAACGCCCTTCAACATCCGCACAGCTTTATAAGAGAATTAGATATGACGAATACAAGAGAAAAGCAAAAATTGTTGTATGAGTTTAACAAGACGGAAGCTGTTTCGCCTAAAGCTTTCACCCTGCATGGGCTGTTTGAGCGACAGGCAGCTTTCACACCGGAGCGGCTGGCCATTCGCTTTTCAGGCGGTTCGCTGACATACGCTGAGCTTGATATGTACGCCAGCCGGCTGGCTGCGCACCTTGCGGCACGCGGCGTCACAAACGAAAGTATCGTCGGTGTCCTGTCTGAACGCTCACCTGACATGCTGATCGCTGTCCTTGCTGTACTGAAGGCCGGCGGGGCGTATTTGCCGCTTGATCCTGCGTATCCAAAGGAGCGGCTGAGCTACATGCTGAAAGACAGCGGGGCATCGCTCTTGCTGACACAGCCGGGATGCTCCGCACCGAACTTTTCTGGCGAAACGCTTGAAGTGGACATGACATCTCTTGCAGGCGAAAAAGCAGAAAACCATCTGTTTACTCCTGCTGACGGCGGTTCTCTCGCCTATGTCATCTATACATCGGGGTCTACCGGGCAGCCGAAAGGAGTGGCCGTTGAGCACCGCCAGGCTGTTTCCTTTCTGACCGGCATGCAGCACCAGTTTCCGCTTTCAGAAGATGACATTGTCATGGTGAAAACCTCTTTTTCCTTTGATGCGTCTGTGTGGCAGCTGTTTTGGTGGGCTCTTTCCGGTGCTTCGGCGTATCTGCTTCCGCCCGGCTGGGAAAAAGACTCCGCATTGATCGTAAAAGCCATTCATCAGGAAAAAGTGACAACGGCTCATTTTATTCCGGCTATGCTGAATAGCTTTCTGGATCAAGCAGAAATGTTAGCGCTTGGTGACGGGACAAACCTAAAGCGTGTATTCGCCGGAGGTGAACCGCTTGCGCCGCGTACGGCAGCCCGTTTTGCTTCTGTATTGCCGCAGGTATCATTAATCCATGGCTACGGGCCGACAGAAGCAACGGTAGACGCGGCATTTTACGTGTTAGATCCAGAACGGGACAGAGACCGTTTGCGGATTCCGATTGGGAAGCCCGTACCCGGTGCGCGTTTGTATGTTTTAGATCCGCATTTAGCCGTACAGCCTTCCGGTGTCGCCGGCGAACTGTACATTGCCGGAGCGGGTGTTGCCAGAGGTTATTTGAATCGGCCGGCATTAACGGAGGAGCGTTTTCTTGAGGACCCATTTTACCCGGGTGAACGCATGTACAAAACAGGGGATGTGGCGCGCTGGCTCCCTGACGGGAATGTTGAATTCCTCGGGCGCACGGATGATCAGGTAAAAATCCGCGGCTACCGGATTGAGCCGGGAGAAATTGAAGCGGCACTAAGAAGTATAGAAGGTGTAAGAGAGGCGGCCGTTACCGTACGGACAGACAGCGGCGAGCCGGAATTATGCGCTTATGTAGAAGGGCTCCAAAGAAACGAAGTCCGAGCGCAACTTGAGAGCCTGTTGCCGGGCTACATGGTCCCAGCCTATATGATAGAAATGGAACAGTGGCCGGTTACACCAAGCGGAAAGCTCGACCGAAACGCCCTGCCAGCTCCTGGCGGAGCGGCAGATGCGGAGACCTACACAGCGCCGAGAAACGTGACTGAGATGAAGCTTTCTCAGCTGTGGGAGGACGTGCTGAAAAATGGCCCTGTCGGGATTCACGACAACTTTTTTGACCGCGGGGGCCATTCCTTAAAAGCAACGGCGCTTGTCTCACGGATCGCCAAAGAATTCGATGTACAGGTGCCGCTAAAAGATGTGTTTGCCCATCCGACAGTAGAAGGACTGGCTACCGTTATCCGTGAAGGAACGGACAGTCCATATGAAGCGATTAAGCCCGCTGAAAAACAGGAAACCTATCCGGTTTCCTCTGCCCAAAAGCGGATTTATGTCCTTCAGCAGCTGGAGGACGGAGGGACAGGCTACAATATGCCGGCTGTGTTAGAGCTCGAAGGGAAGCTCAACCCTGAAAGGATGGACAGAGCTTTCAAAGAGCTGATCAAGCGCCACGAGTCGCTTCGGACCTCCTTCGAACAGGACGCAGGAGGCGATCCGGTGCAGCGCATCCATGACGAGGTGCCGTTTACGTTACAGACTACAGTTCTCGGCGCACGAACCGAAGAGGAGGCCGCAGCCGCATTTATCAAACCGTTTGATCTCAGCCAAGCGCCGCTGTTCCGTGCCCAAATCGTAAAGGTATCAGATGAGCGGCACCTGTTGCTGGTTGATATGCATCACATCATTTCAGACGGTGTTTCCGTCAACATTCTGATTCGGGAATTCGGCGAGCTGTACAATAATCGGAAGCTTCCGGCGCTGCGCATTCAATATAAAGATTATGCCGTATGGCAAGAAGGATTCAAAACAGGAGACGCGTACAAAACGCAAGAGGCGTACTGGCTGAAGCAGCTCGAGGGCGAGCTGCCTGTGATGGATCTTCCGGCTGATCATGCCCGCCCGCCGGTGCGAAGCTTCGCGGGTGACAAGGTCTCATTTACGCTGGATCAAGAGGTTGCATCAGGCCTTCACAAGCTGGCACGAGAAAACGGAAGCACACTGTACATGGTGCTCCTTGCGGCTTACACCGCGTTCTTGTCACGCTTAAGCGGACAGGAAGATATCATCGTCGGCTCGCCAATTGCCGGCCGGCCGCACAAGGATCTTGAGCCGATACTCGGCATGTTTGTGAACACACTGGCGCTTCGGACACGTCCGGAGGGCGGGAAGCCATTCGTACAGTATTTGCAGGAAGTGCGTGAGACAGCATTGGAAGCCTTTGAGCACCAAGATTACCCGTTCGAAGAGCTTGTCGATAAGCTTGAATTGACACGAGATATGAGCCGGAACCCAGTGTTTGATGCGATGTTTATCCTTCAAAATGTGGAAAAACAAGACATAGATCTGAGAGAAATAAAAGTCCGGCCTGCCAATTTCGCACATCACATTTCCTTATTTGATATCACATTAATAGCTACGGAAATAAGTGGATCTATTTGCTGCGAAATGGAATTTAGTACAGAAGTATTCCTGAAAGCTACGATTGAACGCTGGGCTGATCATTTTATCGAATTTCTGCATGAGGCACTTTCAACTCCTGAAACAAGCCTTGCACAAATAAACATACTTAGTGATAAAGAAAAACAAAAAATAGTCTTTGAATTTAACAAAACTCAAGTTGAATTTGCTCAAAAAGATGTTCCTTTTCATCGCATATTTGAAGCGAAAGCTGAAGAAATTCCAGAACATATAGCTGTTATTGATAACGAAACAGAGATTAGCTATCGCCTTCTAAATGAAAGAGCCAATCGTCTGGCACGAACATTGCAAAACAGAAAAGGACCGAAGCCAACTGTGGCTGTTTTAGCCAAGCGGTCCATCGATGCAATTGTTGGGGTGCTGGCAGTGATGAAAGCTGGCGGAGTGTATATCCCAATCGATTCACATTATCCAAAAGCCCGTATTGAATACATTCTTCGTGATAGCGGGGCAGATATTCTTCTTTTACAGAGAGAGTTGAAGCATTTGATTTCAAACTTTCCTGAATCTGAGATGTCTCATATCTGCCTTGACGATGAAAGCACTTATGAAGAAAGTAACTGCAACCTTAACTTATCTCCTGCTCCTGAAGAGCCGGTATATATCATTTATACGTCAGGAACGACGGGTGCGCCTAAAGGTGTTATTGTCACCTATCAGAACTTTACTCATGCTGCTCTTGCTTGGCGTCAAATTTATGAACTGGATCGGAAGCCTGTCAGACTGCTTCAAATCGCGAGCTTTTCATTCGATGTCTTCTCAGGAGATTTGGCGAGAACATTGACCAACGGCGGGACTCTAATCGTTTGCCCAGATGAAACACGGCTGGAACCTGCTGAAATATATAAAATCATGAACTCTCAGAGAATCACGGTGATGGAGTCGACACCGGCTCTCATTATCCCGGTGATGGAGTATGTATACCGTAACCAGTTCAAGCTTCCTGACTTAGACATGCTGATTCTTGGTTCCGACATGGTGAAAGCTCAAGATTTCAAAACATTGACAGATCGCTTTGGCCAAAGCATGCGCATCATTAATAGCTATGGTGTCACAGAGGCAACCATTGATTCGAGTTTCTATGAAACCAGTATGGGTGGAGAGTGTACGGGAGATAACGTACCAATCGGCAGCCCGCTGCCGAATGTACACATGTACGTACTCAGCCAGACTGATCAAATTCAGCCGATCGGTGTTGCCGGCGAGCTGTGCATCGGCGGGGCAGGTGTTGCGAAAGGCTATCATCATAAACCTGACTTAACGCAAATGAAATTTACAGAAAATCCGTTTGTCTCTGGAGAAAGGCTGTACAGAACCGGTGATCGAGCATGCTGGCTTCCAAACGGAACGATCCGGCTTCTTGGCCGAATGGATTATCAAGTGAAGATAAATGGATACAGAATTGAAACAGAAGAAATTGAAAGTGTTCTGCTTCAAACGGGGCTTGTCAGAGAAGCTGCTGTTGCCGTTCAGCATGATAAGAATGGACAGGCTGGTTTGGCAGCATATATTGTGCCTTCAGACGTCAATACGAATGCTCTCCGTGCTGCTTTAACAAAGGAGCTGCCAGCGTATATGATTCCTGCACATCTGATTCCTTTAGAAAACATGCCGCTAACCCTAAACGGAAAGCTGGACAGAAATGCCTTGCCGGCTCCAAATAATGTGTTATCGCGTCCATATACCGCACCAGTTAACGACATGCAAAAAACGATGGCGTATATATGGGAAGATGTACTGAGCATGTCACGAGTCGGCATTCACGATTCCTTTTTTGAGCTTGGCGGAGACTCAATTAAAGCATTACAAGTGGCAGCACGTCTGGCAGCTGAAGGCTGGAGCATGACAATACGCGACTTATTCCGTTATTCAACGATTCAGGAACTATGCGGACATATCACACCATTGGCATCTCAAGCGGACCAGGGACCTGCGGAAGGTGAAGCTGAACTCACCCCGATTCAGCGAAGATTTTTCGGACAGGTACATGCTTTTCACTATCATTACAACCAGTCCGTCATGCTTTTCAGTGAAAAAGGATTCAATGCTAACGCGCTTCATCTAGCGCTGCGTAAAATAACCGAGCATCATGATGCCATTCGCATGATTTTCCAACATGACCAAAACGGCCATGTCATTCAGTTTAATCGCGGAATCAATCACAAGGATTATGAACTGTTTGGCCTTTATATTTCAGATTGGACAAAAGCATCGCTGGAAAGGGCTCATCTTGATGAAAAACTTGCCGCTGAGGAAACCGTCATTCAAAGCAAAATGAATGTAGAAAAAGGGCCTTTGCTGCAAGCAGGCTTGTTTAAAACGGCAGAAGGGGATCATTTGCTGATTGCACTTCATCATCTTGTGATAGATGGCGTTTCTTGGAGAATTCTGCTTGAAGATTTAGCTGCAGCATATCAACAGGCTTTAGAAAAGAAAGAAATCCAATTACCGCCAAAAACGGATTCTTATTTATCCTACGCCGATGGTCTTACCCAAATAGCTGAAAGTAAACAATTGCTTTCAGAGAAACCGTATTGGCAAACGATTTTAGACGCTCACACTGCTTTTCTTCCTAAGGACATAGAAAATGTGCCGGACAGACTCCAAATGAACAGCGACGCAGCTGCGTTTGTACTATCCGGGGACTGGACTGAAAAATTGCTGTTTGAAACCCAGCAAGCCTATGGTACTGATGCCAACGAACTTTTGCTTACGGCTTTAGGAATGGCGCTTTCTGAATGGACAGGGCATGACCATATCGTGATCAGCACTGAGGGACACGGCAGAGAAGGGCATGTGCCAAACATTGATATTTCAAGGACCGTTGGATGGTTTACTTCCATTTATCCTATTCTGCTAGACATGGGTATTCCCGAGCCTTTCGAGGATCAGCTCGCATACCGAATTAAGACGACAAAAGATATGCTGAGAAGAGTACCGAACAAAGGAACTGGATATGGATTGTTAACACACATAGGAGAACTGCGGCATAAAGAGCCTGAGGTCAGCTTTAATTATCTCGGTCAATTTAGCGAAGAGAAGGAAGCTGATACGTTTCAATTATCATATTACCAGCCCCGTCACGAAATAGCGGGTGAGAGAGAACGAGAGTATGAGCTGGACATCAATGCTCTCATTACGGACGGACGGCTTCAAGTAAAAGCGGTATACACCCAGGTGTTCAGCAAGCACTCAATTGAGTACTTTATGGATCGTTTTCACAGGCATCTTATCGAGACGATTGAGCATTGTTCGCAGAAAAAAGCACGCGAAAAAACATTGAGCGATTTCAGCAATAAGGAATTAACGTTGTCTGCATTATCTAGCATCGAAGATCTCGTGAAAGATCTTTAACTTTTGAAAAGGTGTGTGGAATTGATGGCACAATCGGCACAAATTCAAGATATTTATCCGTTATCGCACATGCAGGAAGGAATGCTGTTTCATTCACTAATGGATTTCAGCTCGAAAGCATATATCGAACAGACCTCGTTTACGATCACAGGGAATCTATGCGTCGACTCGTTTCAAAAGAGCTTAAACCTTCTTGTTTCTAGATATGATATTTTCAGAACGATTTTCATTAAAGAAGTACCAGATCTTACAGGTCCGCAGCAGGTAGTCTTATCAAACCGGGAATTGACAGTATATAGAGAAGATATTTCTCGCCTGGCTGATCAAGAACAGCAGGCGCTGATTGATGCTTTTATGACTAAGGATCGGGAAAAAGGATTTGATTTGCAAAAAGATCCTTTAATGCGTCTTGCCCTTTTTGATAGAGGAGACAGCCAATATACATGTGTCTGGACACATCACCATATCATCATGGATGGGTGGTGTCTCGGCATAATTCTTAAAGAGTTTTTCAGCATGTATGATTCGCTCAAAAATAACTCACCTGTACAGCTTGGCAGCACGGTGCCGTACAGCCGTTATATTGAATGGCTCGGAGAACAAGATCAAGAAGAGACTGCTGCCTACTGGAGCGAATATTTGAAGGAGTACGGCAATACTGCTTCTATTCCCCGAATAAGGCGCCGCACGGCAGAGGGGGATTATAAAGCCGCCCAGGTCAGCTTTTCATTAGCGCCGGATATGGTTGAGAAACTGACAGAGGCTGCCCAAAACTGGGGAGTGACATTAAACACGCTGTTTATGAGTATTTGGGGCGTGCTGCTCCATCGATATAATGCTGCAGATGATGCCGTTTTTGGCTCCGTCATTTCGGGACGCCCGTCAGCGATTGACGGGATTGAATCAATGGTCGGCTTGTTTATCAATACTGTTCCAGTGCGAATCCGATCTGCGGAAGGCATAACGTTTTCTTCGCTGGTCAAAGCCGTACAGGAGGATATTTTATCATCTGAACAGCATGGCTATTATCCGCTTTATGAGATTCAAAACCATAGTCCATTGAAGCAAGGGTTGATCGATCATATTTTTGTTTTTGAAAATTACCCTGTACAGCTTCATCAGGCATTAAGCGTGGAGAGTGAAAATGACGAAGGCGCTCTGAAGCTGAGTGACATTTCAATGTCGGAACAAACCAATTACGACTTTAATATCGTTATCGTTCCGGGAGAATCATTTTATATCAAATTCAGCTACAACGCAGACGTTTACGAGCGGGAGGAGATGCTGAGGATTCAGGGGCATCTAAAGCAAGCACTGGATTGCATTTTGACAAATCCCGATGTTGCCGTCAGTGACATCAATATCGTGCCGCCGGAGGAGCAACAGGTTATCCAATTGTTTAACGAAACTGAGCGTCCTTATGTGAACAAAACGATATCCCAATTGTTCGAGGAACAAGCCCGCAAAACACCTGAAGCGGCTGCATTAAAAATGGGAGACGATTGCTGGACCTATCGCCAATTAAATATAAGAGCTAATCAGATTGCGCACGCCCTGATAGAAAAAGGCGTTGGATCTGGAGATATCGTGGCTGTGATGATGAACCGGTCAATGGAAATGCCTGCAGCTTTGCTTGGGATTTGGAAAGCAGGCGGCGCTTATATGCCGCTTGATCCACATTTTCCAGAAGAACGTCTTTCTTTCCTGCTGAAGGACAGTCAAGCGGCTCAATTGCTGATAGAAGAAGACCTTATTTCTTTGATCCCTCCGTCCTATGAAGGAAATACGATAACGATAGAACATACAGAAAGTTACCAAACAGAAGCGCCAAATATGCCGCCAGGTGACCTAGCCTACTTGATCTATACGTCGGGAACGACGGGGCGCCCTAAAGGGGTTTTAGTTGATCATCACGGTATTGCCAATACATTGCAATGGAGACGGGAAGAGTATGGCATGACCGTACAGGATATATCCCTCCATTTGTTTTCGTACGTGTTTGACGGCTGTGTAACGAGCTTATTTACCCCGCTTTTATCTGGTGCGTGCGTACTGCTGACAACAGATGACGAAGCGAAGGATGTGCTGGCCCTTAAGCGAAAAATAGCTCGTTATAAGGTCAGCCACATGATCATTGTTCCTTCCCTGTACAGGGTGTTATTGGAAGTGATGACTGCTGACGATGCAAAAAGTCTTCGTATTGTGACATTTGCGGGTGAAGCGGTCACGCCTGATCTACTTGAGTTGAGTCAAATGATTTGTCCTTCTGCAGAACTGGCAAATGAATACGGGCCCACAGAAAACAGTGTGGCAACAACAATATTGCGGCATCTGAATGAAAAAGAGAGGATCACGATCGGACATCCGATCAGAAACACAAAAGTATTTGTTTTGCACGGAAATCAAATGCAGCCGATCGGCGCGGCGGGTGAACTGTGTATTTCCGGCGCGGGTCTTGCGAGAGGATACTACAAACAGCAAGAGCTGACACAGAAAGCATTCTCTGATCATCCATTCCTTGAAGGAGAGCGTTTATACCGAACAGGTGATGCAGGCCGCTTTTTGCCTGATGGAACGATTGAATATATTGGACGTTTTGATGATCAAGTAAAAATTAGGGGGTACCGTATTGAACTGAGAGAGATTGAAACAGTTCTTCAACAAGCACCGGGGGTAAAGGAAGCCGCGGTACTGGCCCGTGATGTTTCTGCTGAGGAAAAGGAGCTTGTTGCTTTTATCGTTCCAGAAAAGGGAAACAGCCTCCCAGATTTGTATCAGCATCTTGCCGGGACATTGCCGTCCTATATGATCCCAGCAAGTATTATCAACATCAGCCGGATGCCATTAACATCCAGCGGCAAGCTTGACAGGTTTGCGCTTCCTGAACCAGAAAACAATACGAATGTCACATATATGGCGCCCCGAACCTTAATCGAAGCTGATCTCGCACATATTTGGGAAGATGTGCTGAATAAACAGCACATCGGCATTCGTGATGATTTCTTTCAGTTAGGCGGACAGTCCTTAAAAGCGGCCGCACTGGTATCAAGAATACATAAAAAGCTTAATGTCGAGCTGCCGCTCAGTGAGGTGTTTTCTTATCCGACGGTTGAAAGCATGGCGGTCAAATTGATGAGCTTAAAAGAACACGCTTTTACACAGATTGAACCTGCGGATCAAAGAGATGTCTATCCGCTGTCTTTCTCGCAAAAACGATTATATGCTCTTCATCAGCTGGCAGATGACAGCACAGGTTATAACATGCCAGCTGTACTTGAATTACGCGGAAGTCTGAATCGCCAGCGGTTGAGAAGCGTTCTCACAGAACTTGTGAATCGGCATGAAGCATTACGGACTGTTTTTGTGCTTGACAGAGACGAGCCTGTGCAGATCATTTACCCAGAGATAGCTTTTGATCTAAAAGAGCTTGAAATGGAATCAGAACAAATGCTTGAGTCTGCAATCGAGACCTTTATCAAACCGTTTGATCTATCATCCGGTCCGCTTTTTAGAGCATGTGTCATTACAATGGGCAATAATCGCGGCTTTTTGCTGCTCGATATGCACCATATTATTGCCGACGGTGTCTCGATGAGCACTCTTGTCCAAGAATTTACTGACTTATATTGCGGAAAAGAGTTGCCAGCTTTAAACCTGCATTATAAGGATTTTGCTGTTTGGCAGCAAGAGAAGCACCCGAAAGAGCTATACAAAAAACAGGAGGCCTACTGGCTTGGTCAGCTTGGCGGGAGTCTTCCTACACTAGAATTACCGCTTGATAAAACAAGGCCGCGTTTCCCTGATTTCAGCGGTGGAACAATTGAAGTCAACATTGATAAAGACATGGCTGATGAACTGCACCGTTTAATGGCTGAAACGGGAACAACATTGTATATGATTCTTCTGGCTGTCTATTCTATTTTGTTATCTAAGCTAAGCGGGCAAGAGGATATTGTTGTCGGTTCGCCTGCTGCCGGAAGACCGCACGCTGATCTGGAGCGCGTCATCGGGATGTTCGTCAATACATTGGCGATGCGCAGCAAGCCCGAGGGCCACAAAACGTTCAGCTCCTATTTGCAGGACATTCGCCACCTGGCTCTGACCGCTTACGAGCATCAGGATTATCCTTTTGAGGAGCTGGCAGATAAGCTCGATACAAATCGAGAGATAAATCGCAACCCGCTGTTCGATGCGATGCTTGTGCTTCAAAGCAGTGAAGATTTCCGGTTCGAAGTGCCTGGTCTGTCGATTTCGTCTGTCACTCCTAAACATGATATATCTAAATTCGATTTAACATTACACGCTGAGGAGCATCCGAGTGGAATACGCTGCCGTTTTGAATACAGCACTGCTCTTTTTGAAGAAGAAACCATTACGCATTGGGCATCCTATTTTATTGAATTGGTGAAAGGGGTAACGGCGGATACCGAGATGAGAATTTCGGACATGCAATTGCTTCCTGCTGCAGAGCGTAGGTTGCTCCTTGAAAAAATGGGACAGTATGCGGCTTATCCGAGAAATGAAAACATAGTAAGCTTATTTGAAAAGCAAGCCGCTAAATATCCGGAGCATATCGCAGTGGTGTGCGGCCATTCTCAGCTTACGTATCGAGACCTGAATGAAAAAGCCGAGCGGGCAGCTGCTATGCTGATCAAACAAGGGGTGAGAACTGGCGATATCGTCGGTCTGATGCTCGATCGGTCACCTGATGTGATCATTGGCGTTTTATCGATTTTAAAAGCTGGCGGGGCCTATTTGCCGATTGATCCTGAATATCCCAAGGAGCGTATTAGCTTTATGCTTAATGACAGCGGAGCAAAACGGCTGCTGACAGAGCGCGGTCAAAACAAACCTGCAGACTACACCGGGCATATTTTGTATATCGATGAATGTGAAAACGACTCATTTCCGGCTGATGTAAACATTCAAGAAATAGTAACAGATCAGCCCGCATACGTGATATACACATCTGGAACGACTGGCCAGCCAAAGGGAGTCATTGTCGAGCACCGCAATGTGATCAGTCTCTTGAAGCATCAAAACCTGCCTTTTGAATTTAACCATGAAGACATCTGGACGTTATTTCATTCTTATTGCTTTGATTTCTCTGTATGGGAGATGTTCGGTGCGTTATTGAACGGAGGTACATTAGTCGTGGTCTCTAAAGAAACAGCCCGTGACCCCCATGCATTCCGTTTATTATTAAAAAAAGAGCGCGTCACTGTACTCAATCAGACCCCGACTGCTTTTTACGGCTTGATGCTTGAAGATCAAAATCATACAGATCATTTAAACATCCGCTACGTGATTTTTGGCGGCGAAGCCTTACAGCCCGGCATGCTTCAAAGCTGGAATAAAAAATATCCTCATACTGATTTGATTAATATGTACGGTATTACAGAAACAACGGTCCATGTAACATTCAAAAAATTGTCCGCAGCAGACATTGTAAAAAATAAAAGCAATATCGGACGGCCGCTTTCAACTCTGCAGGCTTATGTGATGGATGCTCATATGAATCTGCAGCCGATCGGAGTTCCAGGGGAGCTGTATATAGGCGGCGAAGGTGTGGCACGGGGATATCTCAACAGAGATGAGCTGACCGCTGACCGTTTTGTATCCAATCCTTATCTTCCGGGAGACAGATTATACCGAACAGGAGATCTTGCTAAGCGCCTGTCAAATGGCGAGCTGGAATACTTAGGCCGCATTGATGAGCAGGTGAAAGTCAGAGGGCACCGTATTGAGTTAGGCGAAATCCAAGCGGCACTTCTTCAGTATCCAATGATTAAAGAGGCGGCTGTCATTACCAGAGCAGACGAGCAAGGGCAAACAGCTATATATGCATATATGGTGATAAAAGATCAACAGGCTGCGAATATATCAGACATCCGAACTTACCTAAAAAACGCCTTGCCTGACTTTATGCTGCCTGCCCGTATGATACAAATTGACAGCATCCCGGTGACTGTTAATGGAAAGCTCGATCAGAAAGCCCTGCCAGAGCCTGAAAAACACGCTTATACAGCTGATGATATCAGTCCTAGAAATGAGATTGAAACGGTGATGGCTGAAATTTGGGAGGAGCTTCTTAATGTAGATGAGCTGGGTGTAAGCGCCAATTTCTTTGAGCTTGGCGGAGACTCTATTAAAGCGCTGCAGGTTTGTGCCAGACTGAAGCAGCGCGGATTTGAAACGACAGTACGTGAGATGTTTGAACATCAGACTCTTGGTGAACTGTCCGCCCGGGTTCGAAAAGACGTACGCGCCATTGACCAAGGCCCGGTCGAAGGCGAGATTACTTGGACACCTATCCAGCAGTGGTTTTTCTCGCAATCTCTGGAAAGCCATCATTTTAACCAGTCCGTTATGATCTACCGGGCTGAACGATTTGATGAGGCTGCGCTTAGAAAAGTACTAAAAAGCCTTGTGACTCATCATGATGCACTGAGAATCGTATGCCGGCATGAAGATGGCAGGCAGGTGCAGATAAACAGAGGAATAGATCTTTCAGATGAGGAGCTATATGCACTTGAACTGTTTGATGTAAAGGATAGCCTAACAGAAGCACGGTACACGATTGAGGAAGCAGCCAGCCGGATGCAAGAACATATTCGTTTGGAAACCGGCCCCTTACTTCACGCTGGATTGTTTAGAACCGAGAATGGTGACCATTTATTTCTGACGATTCATCACTTAGTTGTTGATGCGGTTTCCTGGCGCATTTTGTTCGAGGATTTTTCAGCTGCTTACAAACAGGCAGTCTCAGGAGAATCTATTAAACTGCCGCAAAAAACAGATTCATATTTAACGTATTCACAAAGAATAGTTGACTACTCTAAAAGCCGCCAGGTGCAGCGCGAAGCAGCGTACTGGGATGAGTGCGAGAGCCGTCACATCCAGCCTATTCCAAAAGACAATGACGCAGCATCTAACACATTCAAAGATACAGAAGTGATTGATTTTGAGCTATCTCGCCATCACACAGAATTACTACTAACGGCTGCACATAAAGCTTACAGCACGGAGATGAATGATATCCTTCTGACAGCTTTAGGTCTTGCTTTGCAGAAATGGACGGGAAATAACCAATTTAAAATCAGCATGGAGGGCCACGGAAGGGAATCATATCTTGAGGACATCGATATTAGCAGAACTGTTGGCTGGTTCACCTCTATTTATCCTGTGTGGCTTGATATGAGAGATTCCGATCATAAGGACAAAGAAGAGCGGCTGGGCCACCTTATTAAACAGACAAAAGATATGCTGCACCGTATACCGCATAAAGGCGCGGGCTACGGCGTGCTGAAATATATCAGCAAAAGATGGGGCTCTCAGAAAAACAGCCCAGAAATCAGCTTTAATTATTTAGGCCAGTTTGATCAGGATATTCAATCAAATGCCTTTGAGGTGTCTGACATCAAGCCAGGAAATGAGATCAGCCCGAACTGGGAGCGTCCTTATGCACTGGATATCAGCGGCGCCGTTTCTTCGGGGTGCCTGAACATGCACATCATCTATAACAGGGTTCAATTTGAGGAAAAAACAATCCAAACATTTTCCAGGCATTTTAAACAGACTCTGGAAAACATCATTGAGCATTGTACCGGCAAAGAAAACCGAGAGTGGAGCGCATCTGATTTCACTGATGAAGACTTAACGCTTGATGAATTGAGTGAGATCATGGGAGCCGTCAACAAACTATAGGAGAGGAGATTCACTGATGCCGCAGCAACCTGAAATACAGGATATATACCCTTTGTCATTTATGCAGGAAGGGATGCTTTTTCACTCATTGTATGATGAGCAGTCGAGAGCTTATTTTGAACAGGCTTCTTTTACGATCAATGGACAGCTTGACTTGGAGCGTTTCCAGAAAAGTATGGATGCTGTTTTTGACAGGTACGATATCTTTCGAACAGCATTCATCTATAAAAATGTAGCCAAACCTCGTCAAGTCGTGCTCAAGCAACGTCATTGCCATGTTCATGTTGAAGATATTTCTCATCTCAATGAAAAAGATAAAGAACATTGTACAGAGGCATTCAAAGAACAGGACAAATCAAAAGGCTTTGATCTCCAAACGGATGTACTGATGAGAATATCTATTTTAAAATGGGCGCCTGATCATTATGTCTGTATCTGGAGCCACCATCATATTTTAATGGATGGCTGGTGTTTAGGCATCGTCATTAAAGACTTTCTCCATATTTATCAAGCGCTTGGAAAAGGGCAATTTCCTGATTTGCCTCCCGTACAGCCGTACGGGACGTATATTAAATGGCTGATGCAGCAAGAGCGTGAAGAAGCAGCTGAGTATTGGAAAAAAAGGCTTCAGCATTTCGAAAAAGCTTCGCCTCTGCCAAAAAGAACAGATCAAATGTCGGACGGGACATTACAGCAGATCACGTTTACCATTCCTGAAAAAGAAACCTCCGAATTACAGAAAATCGCTGTAGCATGTGGTGCGACACTTAACACTGTTTTCCAAGCTTTATGGGGAATCATGCTCCAAAAGTTCAATCGTCGCGACGATGCTGTGTTCGGATCAGTTATATCAGGCAGACCTTCTGAGCTAAAAGATGTGGAAAACATGGTCGGACTTTTTATCAATACCATTCCTATTCGAGTCCAAAGTGATTTTCTGTCTTTTTCTGACCTAGTCAGCGGAATGCAAAAGGACATGACTGAAGCAGAAGCGTATAGTTACTTCCCTTTATATGACATTCAGGCGCAGAGCGCTCTTAAACAAGAGCTGATTGATCATATTATCGTCTTTGAAAATACACCTACTCAACAAGAGATTGAAGAGCTGAATCAAGCTGGATCATTTGATTTCTCCGTGAAAGATTTTGAGATGGAAGAGGTAACTAATTATAGATGCAGTGTCAAAGTGATCCCAGGGCGTACTTTGTACGTTCGGATTCATTTTCATACAGGCGCTTATCAACCAAATATGATGTATGAGATAAAAGATTATTTACAGCACATGATCTCTGACGTCATCTCTGATCCATCTCTTCCTGTGTCAAAGATGACATTGCTAGATGAGGACAAAACACGGAAAATCGTTTCTCAAAATAACAGGACAGTATCTGTTTCACCTGAAGCCCCAACCCTGCATGGGCTGTTTGAGCGACAGGCGGCAGTCACACCGGAGCGGCTGGCCGTTCGCTTTTCAGGCGGTTCGCTGACATACGCTGAGCTTGATATGTACGCCAGCCGGCTGGCTGCTCACCTTGCGGCACGCGGCGTCACAAACGAAAGTATCGTCGGGATCCTGTCTGAACGCTCACCTGACATGCTGATCGCTGTCCTTGCTGTACTGAAGGCCGGCGGGGCGTATTTGCCGCTTGATCCTGCGTATCCAAAGGAGCGGCTGAGCTACATGCTGAAAGACAGCGGGGCATCGCTCTTGCTGACACAGCCGGGATGCTCCGCACCGAACTTTTCTGGCGAAACGCTTGAAGTGGACATGACATCTCTTGCGAGAGAAAAAGCAGAAAACCATCTGTTTACTCCTGCTGACGGCGGTTCTCTCGCCTATGTCATCTATACATCGGGGTCTACCGGGCAGCCGAAAGGAGTGGCCGTTGAGCACCGCCAGGCTGTTTCCTTTCTGACCGGCATGCAGTACCAGTTTCCGCTTTCAGAAGATGACATTGTCATGGTGAAAACCTCTTTTTCCTTTGATGCGTCTGTGTGGCAGCTGTTTTGGTGGGCTCTTTCCGGTGCTTCGGCGTATCTGCTTCCGCCCGGCTGGGAAAAAGACTCCGCATTGATCGTAAAAGCCATTCATCAGGAAAAAGTGACAATGGCTCATTTTATTCCGGCTATGCTGAATAGCTTTCTGGATCAAGCGGAAATGTTAGCGCTTGGTGACGGGACAAACCTAAAGCGTGTATTCGCCGGAGGTGAACCGCTTGCGCCGCGTACGGCAGCCCGTTTTGCTTCTGTATTGCCGCAGGTATCATTAATCCATGGCTACGGGCCGACAGAAGCAACGGTAGACGCGGCATTTTACGTGTTAGATCCAGAACGGGACAGGGATCGTTTGCGGATTCCGATTGGGAAGCCCGTACCTGGTGCGCGTTTGTATGTTTTAGATCCGCATTTAGCCGTACAGCCTTCCGGTGTCGCCGGCGAACTGTACATTGCCGGAGTGGGTGTTGCCAGAGGTTATTTGAATCGGCCGGCATTAACGGAGGAGCGTTTTCTTGAGGACCCGTTTTACCCGGGGGAACGCATGTACAAAACAGGAGATGTGGCGCGCTGGCTCCCTGACGGGAATGTTGAATTCCTGGGACGGTTGGATGATCAGGTGAAAATTCGCGGCTACCGGATTGAACCGGGAGAAATTGAAGCGGCACTAAGAAGTATAGAAGGTGTAAGAGAGGCGGCCGTTACCGTACGGACAGACAGCGGCGAGCCGGAATTATGCGCTTATGTAGAAGGGCTCCAAAGAAACGAAGTCCGGGCGCGGCTTGAGAGACTGTTGCCGGGCTACATGGTCCCAGCCTATATGATAGAAATGGAACAGTGGCCGGTTACGCCAAGCGGAAAGCTCGACCGAAACGCCCTGCCAGCTCCTGGCGGAGCGGCAGATGCGGAGACCTACACAGCGCCGAGAAACGTGACTGAGATGAAGCTTTCTCAGCTGTGGGAGGACGTGCTGAAAAATGGCCCTGTCGGGATTCACGACAACTTTTTTGACCGCGGGGGGCATTCCTTAAAAGCAACGGCGCTTGTCTCACGGATCGCCAAAGAATTCGATGTACAGGTGCCGCTAAAAGATGTGTTTGCCCATCCGACAGTAGAAGGACTGGCTACCGTTATCCGTGAAGGAACGGACAGTCCATATGAAGCGATTAAGCCCGCTGAAAAACAGGAAACCTATCCGGTTTCCTCTGCCCAAAAGCGGATTTATGTCCTTCAGCAGCTGGAGGACGGAGGGACAGGCTACAATATGCCGGCTGTGTTAGAGCTCGAAGGGAAGCTCAACCCTGAAAGGATGGACAGAGCTTTCAAAGAGCTGATCAAGCGCCACGAGTCGCTTCGTACCTCCTTCGAACAGGACGCAGGAGGCGATCCGGTGCAGCGCATCCATGACGAGGTGCCGTTTACGTTACAGACTACAGTTCTCGGCGAACGAACCGAACAGGAGGCCGCAGCCGCATTTATCAAACCGTTTGATCTCAGCCAAGCACCGCTGTTCCGTGCCCAAATCGTAAAGGTATCAGATGAGCGGCACCTGTTGCTGGTTGATATGCATCACATCATTTCAGACGGTGTTTCCGTCAACATTCTGATTCGGGAATTCGGCGAGCTGTACAATAATCGGAAGCTTCCGGCGCTGCGCATTCAATATAAAGATTATGCCGTATGGCAAGAAGGATTCAAAACAGGAGACGCGTACACAACGCAAGAGGCGTACTGGCTGAAGCAGCTCGAGGGCGAGCTGCCTGTGCTGGATCTTCCGGCTGATCATGCCCGCCCGCCGGTGCGAAGCTTCGCGGGTGACAAGGTCTCATTTACGCTGGATCAAGAGGTTGCATCAGGCCTTCACAAGCTGGCACGAGAAAACGGAAGCACACTGTACATGGTGCTCCTTGCGGCTTACACCGCGTTCTTGTCACGCTTAAGCGGACAGGAGGATATCATCGTCGGCTCGCCAATTGCCGGCCGTCCGCACAAGGATCTTGAGCCGATACTCGGCATGTTTGTGAACACGCTGGCGCTTCGGACACGCCCGGAGGGCGGGAAGCCATTCGTACAGTATTTGCAGGAAGTGCGTGAGACAGCATTGGAAGCCTTTGAGCACCAGGATTACCCGTTCGAAGAGCTTGTTGATAAACTTGAATTGACACGGGATATGAGCAGAAATCCGCTGTTTGACGTAATGTTTGTTCTTCAAAACATGGATCAGGAATCGTTGGAACTGGATGAACTTTGTCTCAAACCTGCAGCAAACAATGGGCATCAAACGTCCAAATTTGATTTAACCCTATATGCCCAGGAACAGCCCCACGGTTTGCTGACGTTCCAAATGGAGTTTAGTACTGACTTATATAAGAAAAAAACGATAGAAAAGTGGCTTCAATACTTCATCAATATGTTACTCTCCATCATCAAAGACAACAAAGCCGCTCTCGGAACAATAAATATCCTGAATGAGGATGAGACCCATTACCTTATCCACGAGCTCAATCGTACAAAAATAGATTATCCAAGAAATGAAACCATCAGCAGACTCTTTGAAATGCAGGCTGAACAAACGCCTAATGCCGTAGCAATTGTCAGCGACACCCAATTATTCACTTACGAGGACCTGAACAGCTGGGCAAATCAAATTGCCTCAGTTCTACAGATTAAGGGTGTAGGACCTGATAGTGTTGTAGCCTTGTTGACAGGCAGAACACCAGAACTCATTGCAGGAATGCTGGGCATTCTGAAAGCCGGGGGAGCCTATCTGCCTATTGCTTCTGATCTGCCTGTTGAACGAATAGCTTATATGCTGTCAGACAGCGGGACGGCATTACTCCTTCAATCTGAAAAAACAGAAAAACAACTATTAGACATTGAATGTGAACAAATCATAATCGAAGATATTCAAAAGCAAGGAAAAACGAAGAACGTTGATTCTTCAGCAGGGCCACATTCACTTGCATATATCATTTATACCTCTGGATCAACCGGTAAACCAAAGGGTGTCATGATTGAGCAGCGAAGTGTAATTCGTCTTGTTAAAAATAGCAATTATATTACATTTACACCTGAAGACCGCCTTCTTATGACATCATCAATCGGTTTCGACGTTGGGTCATTTGAAATTTTCGGACCGCTGCTAAATGGTGCCGCTTTGCATCTGTCTGATCAACAAACATTTCTCGATTCCCATCAGCTTAAGAGGTACGTAGAACATCAAGGAATCACAACGATTTGGCTGACATCTTCTCTATTCAATCATTTGACAGAGCAAAATGAACAAACATTTTCACAGCTGAAACATTTGATTATTGGCGGAGAAGCTTTGTCGCCGAGCCACGTCAATCGAATCAGAAATGTCTGCCCTGAAGTATCTATATGGAATGGATATGGCCCTACCGAAAATACAACTTTTTCGACATGCCTTCACATTCAAAAAACATATGAACTTTCCATTCCGATCGGGCGGCCGATTGGTAATTCCACCGCTTATATCTTAAATCAATGGGGAGTGCTGCAGCCGGTCGGAGCTGTCGGTGAACTTTGTGTCGGCGGAGATGGCGTCGCCAGAGGATATTTGGGCCGTCCTGATCTAACGAAAGAGAAATTTGTCCCACATCCATTTGCACCTGGCGATCGACTGTATCGCACAGGTGATCTGGCGCGCTGGCTTCCTGATGGCACAATTGAATACGTTGGGCGTATTGATGATCAAGTAAAAGTCAGAGGCTATCGGGTGGAGCTGGGTGAAATCGAATCAGCACTTCGTCAAATAGACGGGGTCAAAGAAGCCGCAGTGTTAGCACGTACAGCCCAGACCGGGAGCAAAGAGCTGTTTGGCTATATCAGCGTAAAAGCAGGCACGAATGCTGAACAAGTACGTTCACTTCTCGCGCGTTCGCTGCCAAACTATATGATCCCGGCGTACATTATTGAAATGGAGACTCTCCCGCTCACATCAAACGGCAAATTGAACCGAAAAGCACTTCCTGAACCAAATTTCACATCTAAACAAACGTACGCTCCACCTCGAAATGACCTTGAAGACCAACTTGTGTTGATCTGGCAGGAAGTTCTCGGCATCCAGAGGATCGGAATAGAGGATTCGTTTTTTGAATTGGGCGGAGATTCAATCAAAGCCCTTCAAGTTTCTGCACGCCTTGGGCGCTATGGACTAAGCTTGCAGGTAAGTGATTTATTCCGTCATCCAAAGATAAAGGACTTATCACCATTTATCCGTAAGTCAGAGAGAATCATAGAGCAAGGACCCGTTCAGGGAGACGTTCCTTGGACGCCTGTTCAGCAATGGTTTTTTTCACAAGATATTGAAGAAAGACACCATTTCAATCAGTCTGTCATGCTATTCCATTCTGGACGTTTGTCTGAAAACGCCATTAGACCAGCCTTGAAAAAACTGGCGGAGCATCATGATGCGCTTCGGATGGTTTATCGCAACGATGATAGGCGATGGATTCAAATCAACCAAGGCATTCATGAGTCACAGCTATACAGCTTAAGAATCTCTGATCTTTCACAGTCAGAAAGCGGCTGGGAGACGAAAATCAAACAAGAAGTTGCAGATCTTCAGCAAAGCATCAATTTGCAGGAAGGACCATTGTTGCACGCCGCTTTGTTTAAAACACTGACCGGAGATTACTTGTTCCTTGCGATCCATCACCTTGTCGTTGATGGTGTCTCATGGCGGATTTTGCTGGAGGATTTGTCAGCCGGATATCAACAAGCTGCTGCAGGCCAGACGATCCAGCTTCCACCTAAAACGGATTCCTACCAGGAATACGCAAGACGCATACAGGAATATGCCCAAAGCAGTAAGCTGATTCGCGAAGAGGCGTATTGGCGAAGTGTAGAAGAACAGCAAGCCGCAGAACTGCCATATGAAATACCGCATCATGTGAACATCGACTTCAGCAAAAGGGACTCATTAAGCTTTTCACTGACTGAAGCAGACACCGCCGTCTTGCTGCAAAACGTCAATCACGCCTATGGCACAGATACACAAGATATTCTGTTAACCGCAGCATCCTTGGCGATTTGTGAATGGACAGGAGGAAGCAAGCTCCGTATCGCTATGGAAGGACACGGGAGAGAACACATTCTGCCAGAGTTAGATATCAGCAGGACGGTCGGCTGGTTTACATCCATGTACCCGGCCCTCATAAGCTTTGAAAATCATAGGGATGAGCTCGGAACCTCAGTAAAAACCGTGAAAGATACACTGGGCCGGATACCAAACAAAGGGGTAGGTTACGGTATGCTGAAATACCTTACACACCCTGAAAATAAAAGCATTACGTTTTCAAAAACACCTGAAATCAGCTTTAACTATTTGGGCCAGTTCAACGACATCGAAAGACAGGACACCTTCCGCCCATCAAGCCTTGGTAGCGGAAAGGATATCACTCATACATGGAAGCGTGAGCAAATCATCGAGATGAGCGCAATGGCAGCAGACAAAAAGCTCCATTTCAATCTTAGTTATCCGCCAGCCTGCTTTCACAAAAACACAATGGAGCAGCTTATTAACAGGATTGAACACTTTTTGCTGGACATTATGAAACACTGCGCCGGTCAACAGAAAGCAGAAAAGACACTGAGCGATTTCAGCAGTCAATCATTAACGGCAGAGGACTTGGACAGCATATCCAGCTTGGTGGAAGAATTGTAGAAAATCGTGACAGGGAGACATGAACATGACAAAAGCGAATTCAATTCAGGATATTTATCCGCTGTCTTACATGCAGGAAGGGATGCTTTTCCATTCCCTCCTGCAAAAAGATTCACAGGCGTATGTTGAGCAAGCTTCTTTTACAATAGAAGGAAAAGTCAACCCGCAGTTTTTTCAAAACAGCATCAACGCTCTTGTAGAAAGACATGATATTTTCAGAACGATTTTTATCAGCCAAAATGTTTCCTCCCCCCAGCAGGTTGTTCTGAGAGAACGAAATATCATCGTCCTGGAAGAAGACATTACTCATTTAAACGAGGCGGAGCAATCACAGTTTATCGAGCAATGGAAAGAAAAGGACCGGGACCGGGGGTTTCATTTGCAAAAGGATGTGCTCATGCGCATCGCTCTGATTCAAACAGGAGAGAGCCAGTACTCTTGCATTTGGACCTTTCATCATATCATGATGGACGGTTGGTGCCTCAGCATTGTGCTAAAGGAGTTTCTGCATATTTACGCATCTTATGTAAATGCATCCCCTATAACATTGGAGCCGGTCCAGCCATACGGAAAGTATATCAAATGGCTGATGGAGCAAGACAAAGAGCAGGCGGTTTCTTATTGGGACCATTATCTTTCCGGCCACGAACAGCAAACCGTGCTCCCGAAGCAGAAGAAAAAAACAAAGGGAAGAAGCAAGCAGGAACACGTTACATTTTCATTCTCTAAGGAAGAAAGCAGCAGACTTTCAGAGCTTGCTGCAAGAGAAGAAGTGACACTCAGTACGATTTTTCATACTATTTGGGGCATTCTGCTGCAAAAATATAATAATAACGATGACGCCGTATTCGGTTCTGTTATTTCAGGAAGACCCGCAGAAATCGAAGGCATTGAACATATGGTAGGTCTTTTCATTAATACGATGCCGGTTCGGGTGCAGGGGACAAAAACGCCATTTCTTCAACTTATAAAAGATATGCAAAAAGACCGTCTTGCCGCTGAAGCGTACAGCTACCACCCTTTGTATGAGATTCAATCCCGCTCAGCTGTTAAGCAAGGGCTGATTGATCATATTCTCGTATTTGAAAACTATCCGGTGCAGCAAGAGATTCAAATGCTGAACAAACAGGAACATGCTTCTGATCTTTTTCAAATTCATAATTTCACTGTCGCAGATGAAACCAACTACAGCTTTTATCTTATGGTGGCGCCAGGGGAAGAAATTCATATCAAAATGAACTATGATGCGGAGCAGCACGATCGGTCTTTTGTGCTCTCTGTCAAAGAGCATCTTCTGAATGCTGTATCACAAATCTTAAATAATCCGAATCTTCCACCTGGAGAAATCGATATCACGACAGATACTGAAAAGCGGCAGCTGATTGGAGAAATTACAGATCAAACACCAGTTTACGAAACCATCCATGCCATGTTTGAAAAGCAAGCGGAAAAGACACCAGATGCTCATGCTGTAATTGATCAAGCCTGCTCATTAACATACAGAGAACTGAATAAAGCGGCTAACAGATTGGCACGGCATTTACGAATGAAAGGCGTTGTGAGACAGGAACCCGTTGCGATTATGATGGAACGCTCAGCGGCGTTTATCACAGGTGTTCTTGGTATCTTGAAAGCAGGCGGCGCCATTGTTCCGGTTGATCCGCATTACCCTGCTGACAGAATCCGTTATATTCTGCATGATTGCGGCTGTTCACATGTTGTTTCACAAGCGCATCTTTCCTCATCGTTAGAAGACAATTACATTATCACTCATCCAGAAGATATCGAAAGCAAAGTAGACGGCAGTAACATAAAGTCAGTCAACAATGCTGACGATCTGCTGTATATGATTTATACATCAGGCACAACAGGTAAACCAAAGGGTGTTCAATTTGAGCATCGAAACATGGCTAACTTGCTGAAATTCGAATATACTCACTCCGGCATTGACTTTGAAGCAGATGTTCTGCAATTTGCGACACCTTCCTTCGACGTCTGCTATCAAGAAATTTTTTCTGCGCTTCTGAAAGGCGGCACACTGCACATCGTGCCAGAAGCCATAAAAAGAGATGTGCCTCAGCTGTTTGCATTTATAAACAAGCATCAGACGAATATTGTGTTTCTCCCAACTGCTTTTATCAAAATGATTTTCAGCGAGCGAGAACTTGCGAACTCGTTTCCTGATGGCGTCAAACACCTGATCGCAGCCGGGGAACAATTAATGATTTCAGACCTTTTCCAAGATGTGTTGCGTGAACGCGGCATACACCTGCACAATCATTACGGACCTTCAGAAACTCATGTGGTATCTACGTATACCATTCATCCTGGAGACCCTATTCCTGAGCTTCCGCCAATCGGTAAACCGATAGGCTGTACTGATCTATATATTTTGAATCATCAAAAACAGCTTCAGCCATGCGGCGTACCAGGCGAACTCTATATTTCCGGCGCAAGTGTTGCCAGAGGATATGTCAATCACGATAAACTGACAAGCGACAAATTTTCATCCGATCCATTCAAGCCTGATGTGATCATGTACCGGACAGGTGATTTGGCCAGACGGCTTGAAGACGGCAACATCGAATATATCGGACGGGCAGACAATCAAGTGAAAATCAGAGGTTATCGAATTGAGCCGCAAGAAATCGAAGTCACGCTAATGAATCATCCGGACATTAGTGAGGCTGCCATTCTCATCTGGCAAGATCAAAACGGTGAACATGAATTATGCGCTTACTATTGCAGTGTACAAAAGCTGAATGCAATAGATTTACGCAGTTATATGGCTAGTGAGCTCCCAGAATACATGATTCCGGCGAAATGGATATGGGTTGACAGCATACCTCTTACCCCAAACGGAAAAGTAGATCGCGCAGCACTTCCGGAGCCAGATGCTTCAATCAGCGGAAACCCATATACTGCCCCTCGAAATCTGTTAGAGGCAAAGCTTTCGCAACTATTTGAAGATGTGCTAAAGAATGGGCATATAGGCATCCAAGACAACTTTTTTGACAATGGCGGTCACTCGTTAAAAGCAACAGTGCTTATGTCACGGATCGCAAAGGAATTCCATGTGCAAGTTTCACTTAAGGACATCTTTGCTCATCCGACTGTTGAAGGATTAGCTTTAATTATTCGAGAGGCAGAACAAAATTTGTATGCAGCAATTGAACCAGCAGAAAAAAGGGATACATATCCTGTATCTTCGGCCCAAAAACGAATCTATGTGCTTCAACAGCTTGATGAGGGTGTCGCCTATAACATGCCTGCGGTCTTAGAACTGGAAGGTGCACTGGATGTCGCCAAACTGTCTGCTGTATGTAAAGAACTGATCAGTCGGCATGAGCCGCTTCGAACTTCCTTTGTACCCGGAGCTGATGACGAGCCGGTTCAGCGTATCCACACCGAAGTGCCGTTTACGTTAAGTAAAGAGACCACTATCGAGGGATTTGTCCGTCCCTTTGATCTCAGCCAGGCGCCATTATTTAGAGCAGGCCTTATAGAAGTGTCAAACGAGAAGCATGTATTGCTGGTGGATATGCACCATATCATTTCAGATGGTGTATCCGTTCAGCTCCTAATCCGAGAATTTACCGATCTTTATGCAAACCGGCAGCTTAAGCCATTGCGGATCCAATATAAAGATTACGCCGTATGGCAGCAGAAATTTAAAAAGGGAGACTCGTACCAAAAGCAGGAGACTTACTGGCAGCAGCAGTTTAGCGGGGATCTTCCTATACTGGAGCTTCCAACAGATAAACGACGTCCGGCAGAACGGCAATTCATAGGCGGAAAAGTAACCTTTCAATTGGACAAAGAGATCACGGCCCGCATAAAGCGGCTCGCCCATAAAAACAGAAGCACGCTTTATATGACGCTTCTCGCTTTGTATTCAGCCTTTTTGTCTCGGTTAAGCGGTCAGGATGATATCGTGATTGGTTCACCAATCGCCGGACGGCCCCATGCCGACCTTGAAGCTGTTCTTGGGATGTTCGTCAATACACTGGCTCTCCGCACACGCCCAGCGGGTAATAAGACATTTGAGGAATTTCTGAAAGAAGTCAGACAGACGGCATTAGAAGCGTATGAGCATCAGGATTACCCGTTTGAAGAGCTTGTGGACAAACTCGGTGTGCAGCGGGAAATGAGCCGGAATCCTTTGTTTGACACAACGCTAGTCCTTCAGAATATGGAACAGCAAAAGCTAAAAATGAATGATGTACAGCTTCAGTGGAACGACTTGGAGCACCCAATATCAAAATTTGATATTTCCCTATACGTTACAGAGCATGATTCCGAGCTTTTCTGTCAGTTTGAATACAGTACAGCTTTGTTTGAGAAAGAAACCATCCAAAGGTGGGCCAGCCTTTTCACCACGCTTGTGGAACATACAGCTGCCAGTCCTGAAACAGAATTGGACGATATTCCAATCTTAACAAAAGAAGAAGAGAGAGATTTCATTGAATCATGCCATCTGTTTGAGGAGACGGGCTATTCAATGAATCAAACGCTCCACTATGCACTCGAACAGCAGGCAACAAAAACGCCTGATCAGGCGGCCGTTATCTTCGAAGATGGAGTGATGACCTATAAAGAATTGAACGAACAGGCTAACCGTATCGCCTGGGAGCTGATCGGACGGGGGGTAAAACCCGAAACGACTGTTGCCATTATAGGAAAGCGTTCACCTGAAATGCTGCTTGGCATTTATGGCATTCTTAAAGCTGGCGGCGCTTATCTGCCCATCGACCCGGATTATCCGGAAGAACGAATCAGCTTTCTGCTGGAGGACAGCGGTACAAACATTCTCCTGCTTCAGTCTGCCAGCCTTCATATTCCGGCATTTACAGGAGAGATTGTCTATCTCAATCAGACAAATAGCGGACTGGTACATCGTTTGTCCAATCCGAATGTGAACGTTCTCCCGCAATCTTTAGCCTATGTCATCTATACATCCGGCTCTACCGGGATGCCTAAGGGTGTTGAAATTGAACATCGATCAGCGGTGAATTTTTTGAATTCCCTACAGTCCCGCTATCAGCTAAAGCATTCAGATATGATTATGCACAAAACATCATATTCATTCGATGCTTCAATATGGGAGCTGTTTTGGTGGCCTTATGCCGGAGCTTCTGTTTATCTGCTTCCTCAGGGAGGCGAAAAAGAACCTGAAGTGATCGCGAAGGCCATAGAAGAACAAAAGATCACAGCTATGCATTTTGTGCCTTCAATGCTCCATGCATTTTTAGAACATATAAAATATCGCTCTGTACCGATTAAGACAAACAGACTCAAGCGAGTGTTTTCTGGGGGAGAACAGCTGGGGACCCATCTTGTCTCCCGATTTTACGAGTTGCTTCCAAATGTTTCAATAACCAATTCCTATGGGCCAACGGAAGCAACCGTAGAAGCTGCATTCTTTGATTGTCCGCCGCAAGAAAAACTTGAACGGATTCCAATTGGAAAACCTGTTCATCATGTCAGATTATATATCCTGAATCATAATCAGCGGATGCTGCCTGTTGGATGTATCGGTGAACTATACATTGCCGGAGCGGGTGTTGCCAGAGGTTATTTGAATCGGCCGGCATTAACGGAGGAGCGTTTTCTAGAAGACCCGTTTTACCCGGGGGAACGCATGTACAAAACAGGGGATGTGGCGCGCTGGCTCCCTGACGGGAATGTTGAATTCCTCGGGCGCACGGATGATCAGGTAAAAATCCGCGGCTACCGGATTGAGCCGGGAGAAATTGAAGCGGCACTAAGAAATATAGAAGGTGTAAGAGAGGCGGCTGTTACCGTACGGACAGACAGCGGGGAGCCGGAATTATGCGCTTATATAGAAGGGCTCCAAAGAAACGAAGTGCGTGCACAGCTTGAGAGACTGTTGCCGGGCTACATGGTCCCAGCCTATATGATAGAAATGAAACAGTGGCCGGTTACGCCAAGCGGAAAGCTCGACCGAAACGCCCTGCCAGCTCCTGGCGGAGCGGCAGATGCGGAGACCTACACAGCGCCGAGAAACGTGACTGAGATGAAGCTTTCTCAGCTGTGGGAGGACGTGCTGAAAAATGGCCCTGTCGGGATTCACGACAACTTTTTTGGCCGCGGGGGACATTCCTTAAAAGCAACGGCGCTTGTCTCACGGATCACCAAAGAATTCGATGTACAGGTGCCGCTAAAAGATGTGTTTGCCCATCCGACGGTAGAAGGACTGGCTACCGTTATCCGTGAAGGAACGGACAGTCCATATGAAGCGATTAAGCCCGCTGAAAAACAGGAAACCTATCCGGTTTCCTCTGCCCAAAAGCGGATTTATGTCCTTCAGCAGCTGGAGGACGGAGGGACAGGCTACAATATGCCGGCTGTGTTAGAGCTCGAAGGGGAGCTCAACCCTGAAAGGATGGACAGAGCTTTCAAAGAGCTGATCAAGCGCCACGAGTCGCTTCGTACCTCCTTCGAACAGGACGCAGGAGGCGATCCGGTGCAGCGCATCCATGACAAGGTGCCGTTTACGTTACAGACTACAGTTCTCGGCGAACGAACCGAACAGGAGGCCGCAGCCGCATTTATCAAACCGTTTGATCTCAGCCAAGCGCCGCTGTTCCGTGCCCAAATCGTAAAGGTATCAGATGAGCGGCACCTGTTGCTGGTTGATATGCATCACATCATTTCAGACGGTGTTTCCGTCAACATTCTGATTCGGGAATTCGGCGAGCTGTACAATAATCGGAAGCTTCCGGCACTGCGCATTCAATATAAAGATTATGCCGTATGGCAAGAAGGATTTAAAACAGGAGATGCGTACAAAACGCAGGAGGCGTACTGGCTGAAGCAGCTCGAGGGCGAGCTGCCTGTGCTGGATCTCCCCGCTGATCATGCCCGCCCGCAGGTGCGAAGTTTCGCTGGCGACAAGGTCTCATTTACGCTGGAACCAGAGGTTGCATCAGGCCTTCACAAGCTGGCACGAGAAAACGGAAGCACACTGTACATGGTGCTCCTTGCGGCTTACACCGCGTTCTTGTCACGCTTAAGCGGACAGGAGGATATCATCGTCGGCTCGCCAATCGCCGGCCGGCCGCACAAGGATCTTGAGACGATACTCGGCATGTTTGTGAACACGCTGGCGCTTCGGACGCGCCCGGAGGGCGGGAAGCCGTTTGTACAGTACTTGCAGGAAGTGCGCGAGACAGCATTGGAAGCCTTTGAGCACCAGGATTACCCGTTCGAAGAACTTGTTGATAAGCTTGCATTGACACGAGATATGAGCCGGAACCCAGTGTTTGACGCGATGTTAGTTGTTCAAAATAATGATTACGAGCCATTGTATCTTCATGATTTGCAAATGAAGCCGGCACAAGTTTCTCATCTCGTTTCTAAATTCGATTTGACACTACAGGCATCTGAGGGCGACGGAAACATTCATTTCCTTTTTGAATATTCAACCGCATTGTTCGAGAAAACCACCATTGAACGCTGGGCATCGCATTTAACAAATGTACTTAGCATCATCGGCAAAAACCCGGAGGTGACACTCAACCATATCGACATCCTGACCCAAGAAGAGCGGCACCAGCTGCTTAATGAGTTTAACACCAGGCAAGCGAATCAATACGGAGTTCAAACAATCAGTCAATTGTTTGAGCAGCAAGCTGCACGAACACCAAAAGCTTCTGCACTTGTCAGCGGAGACAAAACACTGACGTATCAAGAGTTGGACGAGTGGTCCAATGGAATCGCACGTGCATTGCGCAACAGAGGTGTTAAGCCGGACACACCAGTAGGCATCATGATGCATCGTTCGTTCAGTATGATAGCAGCCATACTTGGTGTGTGGAAAGCAGGCGGCTGTTACGTTCCCATTGATCCTGAATACCCGACAGAACGCAAACGCTATATCCTTAGCGACAGCGGAACGAAACTGCTGATGACAATAAATGAAGCGGATCGAGGAGTACTTGCTGACTTTGAAGGAGAGATCTTGACGATAGAAAGCGTAGAGGAAGACGACAAATCGCCGCTGCCGCAAGTGTCGTCTGCCCATCATTTGGCTTATATCATTTATACTTCAGGAACGACGGGCCGGCCAAAAGGGGTGATGGTCGAGCATAAAGGTATTGCCAACACGCTTCTGTGGCGGCGAAACGCTTATGCATTCAACGAGACAGATGCCATCCTGCAGCTCTTTTCTTTCTCATTTGACGGCTTTTTAACTAGTATGTTTACACCGCTTTTGTCAGGTGCAAAAGCCGTTTTGCTTCATGAAGAGGAAGCGAAGGATATTCTGGCCATTAAGCATCAGCTGTCTCGTCAACGGATTACACATATGATTATTGTGCCTGTTTTATATCGAGCGCTTTTGGACGTAGTGCAGCCGGAAGATGTAAAGACGCTTAGAGTCGTCACACTGGCGGGAGAAGCGGCTGACCGCGAATTGATCGACCGCAGCTTAGCTATATGTCCGCATACCGAACTCGCCAACGAATATGGACCGACAGAAAACAGCGTGGCGACTACCGTCATGAGACATATGGAAAAGCAGGCATACGTAAGCATCGGCCAGCCGATTGACGGGACTCAAGTGCTGATTTTAAATAGCAATCATCAGCTTCAGCCAATCGGTGTTGCGGGAGAGCTTTGTATAGCAGGAACAGGGCTTGCAAGAGGGTACGTCAATCTTCCAGAACTGACAGAGAGAGCATTCACGCAGAATCCATTTAAACCCGAAACACGAATGTACCGAACAGGAGACGCCGCCAGATGGATGGCCGACGGTACACTCGAATATCTCGGAAGAATCGATGATCAAGTCAAAATCAGAGGATACCGTGTAGAAACGAAAGAAATTGAATCGGTCATCCGGTGTATAAATGGTGTAAAAGACGCCGCAGTAGTTGCTCATGAAACAGCGTCAGGACAAACCGAATTAAGTGCTTATGTGGTGACAAAACCAGAGTTGAGCACAAATGCTGTACGCTCAGAATTACAAAACAAGCTGCCGGTGTTTATGCACCCTGCGTTTATTGAAAAACTGGACTCACTTCCATTGTCACCAAACGGCAAGCTGGATCGCGGAGCACTTCCAAAACCTGTATACAACCACGAAGGTGAACGTCCATTCCTCCCGCCAGCCAGCAAAATGGAGCAAATACTGGCAGATATATGGAAAGAAGTACTGGGGGCAGAAAAGATCGGAACAGCTGATTCGTTCTTTGAACTTGGCGGAGATTCAATCAAAGCGTTACAGGTATCTGCGCGGCTTCACCGGATAGGCAAGCAAATGGCAGTGAAAGATTTGTTTAGCCATCCGACCATTCAAGAATTGGCAGCTTATATCCGTGATTCAGATACAAGTTCCAGCCAAGCTGCGGTTGAGGGAGACGTACAATGGTCGCCTGTTCAAAAATGGTTTCTTTCTCAAGATATAAAAGAAAAACACCATTTTAATCAGTCCGTAATGCTGCATCGAAGTACCTTTGTACAAGAAGACGCACTGCGCAAAACGTTAAAAGCAATAACGTGTCATCATGATGCGCTGCGAATGGTGTTTACACAGAATGAACAAGGAAAGTGGGATCAATATAATCGGCCGCTCAGTCATTCGGACGACGCGTTGTACGGCCTTGAGATGATTGATTTATGCACTGATGGAAATAGAGCGTATGAGCCTATTATCAAACGCCATGTACTTGATATTCAGCAGAAAATGGATTTGAAGAATGGTCCGCTGCTGCAAGCCGGTCTTTTCCACACAATTGACGGTGATTTCTTATTTTTATCTGCTCATCACCTCGTCGTTGACGGCATTTCATGGCGGGTTCTGCTTGAAGATTTGGCTTTAGGGTATCGCCAAGCTGCTGGCGGGGAGGATATCAAACTGCCGCCTAAAACAAGCTCGTTTAAAGCGTATGCGAAAAAGCTCTCTGACTACGCTGAAAGCCAGCAGCTAATGAAACAGCTCAAGTATTGGCGCGAAGCCGAAGAGTATCAAACAGAGGCATTGTCTTTTGATCAAATCGATGGAACTAGAGCACACGAGGGACAACGGTCCACAATTTCGTTTACCTTAAACGATAAAGAGACAGCAGCACTCTTAAAAGACGCCAACAGCGCATATAACACTGATACGCAGGACATGCTGCTCGCTTCTGTCATTCTTGCGCTGCGCCATTGGACCAATCAATCCGCCTTCAAACTATCATTAGAGGGCCACGGGCGAGAGGATGTATTAAAAGGAATAGATGTGAGCCGGACGATTGGATGGTTTACCGCCATTTATCCGTTATTGATTAAACTGAACGCAGACTTGCCAGATTCGGAAGAAAGCATGGTTCATGTGCTAAAAACAACAAAAGATACACTGAGACGTGTACCTGACAAAGGATTCGGCTACGGTGTCATCAAATATTTGACTCCGCCTGGCAAAAAAGACATCAATTTCACAGGTGCACCAGAAATCAGCTTTAATTATCTTGGTCAATTTGAAAGCGGCCGCACAGCTGAAGTACCTGAGGAGGACGCCTTCTCATTCTCTCCGCTGGGTGCCGGAGGTGATATCAGCACAACATGGAACCGTGAACAGTCGCTGGATATCAGCGCAATCGCTGCAGAAGGAAAATTGACTGTCAATATGACTTATGACAATGCCCGCTTTCAGCGCAAAACCATCGAACAGCTTAGCGAAACATGCCGTCAATTTTTATTACAGCTGATCGAACACTGCCAGAACAAAAGCGAAACAGAAAAGACGATCAGTGATTTTGATGATCAAGAACTGACCGAGGACGCCCTGCAAGAGATCGCTGATATGCTCAGTTTTCACTAATGAATCCGTGAAGAAAGGTGCAGACACTATGAATACCATTAAAAAAATCAAGAACATTTATCCTCTGAGTCATATGCAGGAAGGGATGCTGTTTCATTCCTTCCTCCGTAAAGAGGAGGGGGCGTATGTTGAGCAGTCGCTCTTCACCATTAAAGGAAGCCTCAGCTATGACTGGTTCCAGCGCAGCATTCAAGCCATTATCGACCGCCATGATATTTTCAGAACCGTGTTTTTGCCGCACGTCCCGCATTTGTCGGGACCTCGGCAAGTCGTGATGACAGAACGTGAATTCCATTTGAACAGCGAAGACATTTCTCATCTGCCAACAAACGACCAGAATGAGTATATTGAACGCTTTAAAGAGAAGGACAAGCAAAAAGGCTTTGATCTGCAAAAAGACATGCTGATGCGGATTTCTCTATTCAAAACAGCTAAAGATGAGCATGTCTGTATCTGGAGTCACCATCATATTTTAATGGACGGATGGTGCCTAGGTATCGTTATGCAGGAATTTATGCAAATTTATCAATCGATTCATACAGGAAAACCGCTTTCATTAGACCCTGTCCGTCCGTACAGTACCTATATTTCCTGGCTGACAAACCGAGACAAAGAAAAAGCAGCGGCCTACTGGGATACCTATTTAAAAAACTACAGCACTCCATCACCTCTGCCTCGTGTGTCTGATAAAGAAACAAAAGAAGGTTATCACCGTGAAGATTTGATATTTTCATTAAATAAACCACTGACAGACAAGCTGAAAGAGACTGCCAAACAACACGGCGTCACGCTCGCTATCCTAATTCAGGCGGTCTGGGGTGTGATGCTGCAGCAATATAATCGCACAGACGACGTTGTGTTTGGCGCAGTTGTATCAGGAAGACCGTCAGAAATCCCGGGCGTGGAGCAAATGATAGGGTTGTTTATCAATACCATACCGATTCGAATTAAAACACATCAAGACGAAACGTTTCACGAGCTGCTCATACGCTGCCAGAAAGAAATGCTGGAAGCTGAGCCGTTTACCTGCCAGCCTTTATTTGATATTCAGGCAAACACCGCATTAAAACAGGAACTGATTGATCACATTATCGTCTTTGAAAACTATCCGTTACAGCAGAAAATCGCCGATTCCGCTGATCAAACCGATTCACCGCTGCAAATCGATCAAGTTCAAGTATCCGAGCAATCAGGATATAACTTTAATCTTGTCGTTGCTCCCGGCGAAGAGCTTGTCATCAAGTTCAGCTATAATGCATTCGTTTACGATGCTGCCTGGATCAGCTGTATCAAGAGGCAATTTACGCAAGCGCTTAGCACAGCTGCACAGCACCCTCATATGCCAATTGCTGATTTTTCTTTTCTTGATGCAACAGAAAAAGAGCAGATTGTCACACAGTTCAACAATACAAAAACGGAGTATCCAAAGAATCATACAATTATCGATTTATTTCGCGAACAAGCAGAAAAGACGCCAGACCATACCGCACTTGTGTATGGCAATATGTCTATTTCGTATAAAGAGCTTGATAAACGCTCTAATGCGCTCGCCAGAGAGTTAATTCAAAAGGGATTTCGGAAAAACGAGACAGCCGGAATATTGGCTGCACATTCTCCCGAATTCATGATCAGTGTGCTTGCCGTATTAAAAGCAGGGGGAGCATACCTCCCGCTTGATGCGGAGCTTCCGCCTGAACGAGTCAGCTTTATGCTTGAGGAAACGCAAGCAAAAATGCTGATTGTTCAAAAGGGGCTGGAGCAAAATGCTGCGTTCTCAGGAACATGTATCATTTCAGATGCGCAGGGATTGATGGAAGAGAACGATTTCCCTATTAATATCAGCTCCAGCCCGGATGATCTTGCGTACATCATGTATACCTCAGGATCAACAGGCCGGCCGAAAGGGGTCATGATCACGAATCGCAATGTCGTGTCCCTTGTCAGAAACAGCAATTACACGTCTGCGTCCGGTGATGACCGGTTTATTATGACTGGATCTATCAGCTTTGACGCCGTCACCTTTGAAATGTTCGGGGCACTTTTAAATGGCGCAAGCCTTCATATCATTGATAAATCGACAATGCTGACACCTGATCGGTTTGGAGCGTATTTGCTTGAAAATGACATTACAGTGCTATTTTTAACGACAGCTCTTTTTAATCAGCTGGCACAGGTACGAGCTGACATGTTTCGCGGACTCCATACGTTATATGTCGGAGGAGAAGCACTCTCTCCTGCTCTGATGAATGCTGTCAGACACGCCTGTCCAGATCTCGCGCTTCATAATATTTACGGGCCTACGGAAAACACGACTTTTTCAACCTTTTTTGAAATGAAGAGAGACTATGCGGGGCCGATTCCGATTGGAAAACCAATCAGCAATAGCACCGCTTACATCTTAGATACAAAAGGACGTCTTTTGCCAATAGGCGTTCCCGGCGAGCTTTGTGTTGGCGGTGATGGTGTCGCTAAAGGCTATTTGAACAGAGATGACCTGACAAATGCTGTTTTTTCTCCTCATCCTTTCTTGTCTGGAGAAAGAATATACCGTACCGGTGATTTGGCGCGCTGGCTGCCTGATGGAAACTTAGAATACATCAGCAGAATTGACAGGCAAATGAAAATCCGCGGAAAACGAATTGAGCCTGCCGAAATAGAAGCGCGCCTGTTAGAAATGGAAGGCGTTCAAGAAGCAGCAGTGACATTGAGAGAAAAAGATGGAGAGGCGCAGCTGTACACTCATTACGTCGGCGATCACAAAAAAACAGATACGGATTTTCGCGCCGATTTGGCGCGTGTGCTTCCAGACTATATGATCCCGCAGCACTGGGTGCGTGTGGAGCGGATGCCGCTTACCGGAAACGGAAAAATAGACCGCAGCGCGCTGCCTATTCCAGAAAATAAGCCTACCAAACGACAGGACATCATATTGCCAAGAAACTTGGTTGAAGAAGAATTAGCGAACATTTGGAAGCAAGTTCTCGGTGTTAACACAATCAGTATTGATGATGACTTCTTTGCTATTGGCGGACATTCACTAAAAGCACTGCAAGTCATACATACACTAAAACATCAGCAGAACATTGACATACCGATTGATTTCTTGTTCGAACATCCGACAATTGCTCAGCTTGCCGAGAAACTTTATTCTAAACAGCTGACAGCGGCAAATGAACAGCATGTGATCAAACTGAACCAGCACGGCGCGCAAAATCTTTTCTGCTTCCCGCCGATATCAGGATTTGGCATTTATTTTAAAGACCTTGCTTTATTACTGAATGAGAAGGCAGCCGTATACGGGTTTCACTTTATTGAACAAGACACCCGCATTGAACAATATGTTAATTGCATGACGGACATACAGCCTGAGGGCCCATACGTTTTATTAGGCTACTCTGCTGGCGGAAACCTGGCTTTTGAAGTGGCACAGGCTATGGAGCGCAAAGGATTAGAAGTCAGTGACTTCATTATCGTGGACGCTTATCTAAAAGAACAGCCTTTGCCTATCGATACCGGGAATGACGAATCTGCAGCATATCTGCCTGAAGCAGTCAGAGAAAAGGTGATGAAGAAAAAAAGAAACTATCAGGAATATTGGGCACAATTGCTGAATGAAGGCCACATCAAAGCAAGCATTCATTTCATCGAAGCTGGAATCCACCCCGAAACCAGCGGGCATACAGGCTTAACGAAATGGGAAGGCGCCTGCGGAAACTATAGTGCGTACACGGGTTTTGGCGCTCATAAAGACATGCTGGAAGGAACATATGCTGAAAAGAATGCTGACATCATCCTCGACATTTTAGAAAAGATCACTTCAAATCAAGTAATACTGCACAAACGATAAAGCGGATTAGCGGACAGAGGCCATTCTCTGTCCGTCTTTCTTTTTGTATCAAGAATGGATAAGGGACACTTGGGAATGATAACATCATCCTTTTTCTTGGAGGCTTCTCAATGGACCGTCTTTCTTTTCTAACTTTTATCATGCTGATTCTAGCCAGTTACAGGCTGACACATTTGATTGTATTTGACAAAATCACAGAATTTATCCGAAAACCTTTTATGAAAAAGAAAAGGATTGTTGATCAAAACGGGCATGTAGATGAAAAAAGCGTGCCGGCTTCTAACTTTGGATACATGCTCAATTGCTACTGGTGTGCCGGTGTTTGGTGTGCCATCTTGATCGGACTTGGCTATCTTTTTTTGCCTCGTATTGCAATACCGCTGATCTTTATTTTAGCCATTGCCGGAGCACAAGCGATCCTTGAAACGGCTGTCGGTGTCGGCGTAAAACTTATTGACGTGTTAAAAAGTTTGCAAACCATGATGAATGATAAAAAGTCCTAAAAGCGGTTCACAACATGCTTTAGGACTTTTTTCGTTTATTTAGTGAGATAGACATTCTGTTAATCACCCTTTTATAGCCCGGGAATACCGTAATAGCGAGTGAAAGTGATGTAATGGGGGAGAAGAAACAGAATGAAGGTTTGCCAAAAGTCGATTGTCCGTTTCCTTGTCAGCTTGATCATCGGAACGTTTGTCATTTCCGTTCCGTTTATGGCCAATGCGCAGTCTGACAGAGAGCTGAGAGCCGTATGGATTGCTTCCGTATTAAATATTGATTGGCCGTCCAAAAAAGGGTTATCTGTGAAAGAGCAAAAACAGGAGTATATCAAACTGCTGGACGATGTGCAAAAAATGGGAATGAATGCCGTTATCGTTCAGATTAAACCGATGGCTGATGCCTTTTATCCGTCAGCTTACGGGCCTTGGTCGGAATACTTAACCGGTGTCCAAGGGAAGGACCCGGGCTATGATCCTCTTGCATTTATAATTAAAGAAACCCATAAACGAAATTTGGAATTTCACGCGTGGTTTAATCCTTACCGTATTACAATGAATCATACAGATCTTAATAAATTGTCTGAGGATCACCCGGCAAGGAAACATCCAGATTGGGTTGCCGCCTATGGAAACCAGCTGTATTATCATCCAGGCATTCCAGAAGCGAGAGATTTTATCGTCAAAGGCATTGAAGAAGTCGTAAAACATTATGATATCGATGCTGTTCATATGGATGATTATTTTTACCCTTATAAAATAGCGGGACAGGAATTTCCTGATCAAGCACAGTACGAACAATACGGAAAAGACGCTTTTTCTAATATCGATGACTGGCGGCGGGACAATGTGAACCAGCTTGTCAAACAAATCAACCAAACAATTAAAGCTGCAAAACCGTATGTCAAATTCGGCATCAGTCCCTTTGGAGTATGGAGAAACGCCGCAGATGACCCGACCGGATCGAATACAAAAGCAGGCGTCAGAAATTATGACGATCTATATGCAGACACAAGGCGTTGGATCCAAGAAGGCGACATCGATTATATTGCTCCGCAAATTTATTGGAGTATCGGCTTTAACGCAGCGGCGTACGACGTGCTGGCTGATTGGTGGAGCAATGAAGTCAAAAATAGGCCTGTTCACTTATATATTGGCCAGGCAGCATATAAAATCAATAACAATTTTGATCCGCCTTGGTCCGACCCTGAGGAATATGTGCGGCAAATCACTTTGAACCGCCAGCTTGAACTGGTGAAAGGAAGCATGCATTTCAGCCTCAAGGACCTCAACAAAAATCCGCTTGGCATCAAAGACAGGCTCATCGCCGATCTTTACAGCAAGCCGGCACTGGTTCCGCAAATGCCTTGGCTTGACAATACCGCCCCAAAAAAACCGAAGCTTACGAAAGTCACCGAAGACAAAAACGGCAATCTTCTGCAGATTAAAGATCACCCATCAAATCAAAAAACGAAAGAAACAGCCTATTATGCGATATACAGAGCCGAAGGGAAAAAGCAGAGAACATTGCTGGCAACGCAAAGAAAAACACATGAGCAACAAACCTTCTTAGATAACACGGCAGATCCTAACAAGAAATATACGTATTATGTCACTTCAGCAGACCGGCTTCATAACGAAAGCAAGGCTTCCAAACGAACAACAAAATAAGAAATGAGAAGGACGGCTTTCTAAGTCGTCTTTTTTTAAAAGTGATTTTGGAGACAGGAAACGATGGTAAACCCCTGTAGGCGGTGTTTGGACATTTTCCATTATTGGAATCTGAGAAGCTAGTACTAAGTAAAATCGAAGAGAAACACGTACAGGACGTGTTTTACGTTTTCATTTCTCGTCTGGTTAGGTGCCACATTATTTTTTGTGCTGTTCGAAGATGCTGTGTTGACTGATACGGCTGAAGAAGCCTTTTTGACGAACTTTCTTCTCTTGGAAGCGGGCACCGCTCTTGTTTTATGCCTTGTGTTCTTTCTCTATCAAAAACTCGATCAATCACAGTTCGCGGTGATCAAGCTAGGTATATGGGGATCAGCGGTCGGTTTATTGATGGATACGATTTCCCTTTGGAATCTCCCCTCATCTTCCCGGCTTTATCAAAGGGCCAAGTTATTGCGTTTGCGATATGGATGGTATGCGCCTACGGATTCAGTTTTAATTTTCAGACTTTTCTTGTCAGGGAATGATTATAGAACTCGCCTAATAGGATGTTACAAAGATGTGAAGGAGGAAACGATGTGAATTTTGAGCTGACAAAAGAACAACAAATGGTGCGTGAAATGGTAAAAGATTTTGCGAAAAAAGAAATTGCTCCTCACGCTGAACATGTAGATCAAACAGGCGAGTTCCCGATGCAAACATTTAAAAAAATGGGTGAACTCGGTCTGATGGGTATTCCATTTCCAGAAGAATACGGCGGATCTGGCGGTGATACGATTTCATATGCCTTAGCGGTTGAAGAAGTCGGCAAAGCCTGCGGCAGTACTGGATTAAGCTATGCTGCAGCGGTCTCGCTAGGCGCAAGCCCTCTATACTACTTCGGAACAGAAGAGCAAAAACGGACGCATTTGACGCCGCTGGCTTCAGGCACAGCACTCGGATCATTCGGCCTGACGGAGCCAAATGCAGGCTCAGATGCAGGAGGCACTCAAACAAAAGCGATTTCAAATGGTGACGAGTATGTAATCAACGGTGAAAAGTGCTGGATCACTAATGCAAGCTACGCACGCACAGTTATTGTGACTGCAGTAACAGGCAAAAACAAAGATGGAAAAAACATCATCTCCGCATTAATCGTGCCAACTGACACACCAGGACTTACGATTACGAGCCCGTACGATAAAATGGGCGTCCGCGGTTCGAATACAGCGGAAATTTTGCTTGAGGATGTAAGAGTGCCTGCGGCCAACTTACTCGGCGACCCAACAAAAGGGTTTAAACAGTTTCTATATACGCTGGACGGTGGTCGAATCTCCATCGCTGCTCTTGCAGTCGGCATTGCTCAAGCGGCCCTTGACGCATCATTGGCATATGCGAAAGAACGAAAGCAGTTTGGACAGCCGATTTCTTCCTTTCAAGCGATTCAATTTAAGCTTGCTGACATGGCGATGGAAATTGATCTGGCACGGCAAATGGTGTTAAAAGCCGCCTGGCTGAAAGACCATAACCGCCCGTTCACCAAAGAAGCGGCGTACGCCAAGCTATTCGCATCTGAAATGGCGACAAGAGCTTGCAATCAAGCCATTCAAATCCATGGAGGTTCAGGCTATATGAAAGAGTATGGGGTGGAACGGATGCTGCGGGACGCAAAATTAATGGAAATCGGTGAAGGCACATCTGAAATTCAGCGTCTCGTGATCGCCAGACAGCTTTTAAAATAAAAATGTAAACGCTTTCCCATCATTAAGAAAGGAGGAACAATCAATGGCTGAACTCATCCATTCCACAATCGGCAGGCTGCTGGAACAAACAGCTGAAGCGCATCCCGATCGAGATGCTGTTGTTTATCCAGACCTAAATATCCGCTATACGTACGCCCAATTTGACAATCTTTGCCGTCAAACCGCTAAAGGTCTCATGCGGATGGGGATTGGAAAAGGAGATCACGTCGCCATATGGGCTTCTAATATCCCTGAATGGCTTGCCGTCCAGTTCGCAACTGCAAAGATCGGAGCCGTGCTCGTAACCGTCAATACCAATTATCAAGCACACGAGCTTGATTACTTGTTAAAGCAATCGGATGCCGCCGCGCTTATCATCATGGATTCATACAGGGGCACTTCTTATCCAGACATCGTGAGCAGTTTAATTCCAGAACTGCAAGAAGCAAAGCCCGGCCAACTGAAATCTGAACGCTATCCCTTTTTAAAAACGCTGATCTATATTGGCAATAAACGGTTGCCTGGCATGTATCATTGGGACGATACAGAGATATTGGCGAAAACAGTGACAGATGCTGAGCTTGAAGAGAGAATGAACAGCCTGGATAAAGACGATGTGATTAATATGCAATACACATCAGGAACGACAGGGTTTCCAAAAGGCGTGATGCTGACCCATTTTAATGTCATCAATAACGCTGCCAATATCGCTGAATGTATGGCTTTATCCTCTCAAGACCGCATGTGCATCCCGGTTCCGTTTTTTCACTGCTTTGGATGCGTGCTTGGGGTTTTGGCATGTGTATCCGTCGGGGCAGCCATGATACCCGTGCAAGAATTTGATCCCGTTACCGTCCTTAAAACGGTAGAAAAAGAGAAATGCACAGCGCTCCATGGTGTGCCTACCATGTTTATCGCCGAGCTGCATCATCCGGATTTTGATGCATATGATCTATCGACGCTCCGAACAGGAATCATGGCCGGCTCTCCCTGTCCAAGTGAAGTGATGAAAGCTGTGATTGAAAGGATGGGCATGAAAGACATTACGATCGCCTATGGACAAACCGAAGCCTCGCCAGTCATTACACAAACGAGAGCAAATGATTCCTTCATAAGAAGAGTCGAAACAACCGGCCGCGCCCTGCCACATACTGAGGTGAAAATTGTAGAACCTGGGACATGTCAAGAAGTTCAAAGAGGCATGCAGGGAGAACTGTGCACCCGTGGCTATCACGTCATGAAAGGCTATTATAAAGACAAAGAAGCGACCAGAAAAGCAATCAATCATGACGGATGGCTGTTTACCGGAGATCTTGCTGTCATGGATGAAGACGGGTACTGCCGCATCACCGGAAGATTAAAAGATATGCTCATCAGAGGCGGCGAGAACATTTATCCGCGGGAAATTGAAGAATTTTTATACCGGCATCCCGCTGTTTTAGATGTACAGGTGGTTGGTGTGCCTGACGCCAAATTCGGGGAGGAAGCTGCAGCCTGGATTAAACTGAAAGACGGTAAAAGCGTTTCACCTGATGAGCTTAAAGCCTATTGCAAAGGGAAAATCGCCCGCCACAAAATTCCGCGTTATGTTATTTTTACGGATGACTATCCGATGACGGCCTCAGGCAAAATTCAAAAATATAAACTGCGAGAAAAAACGATTGAAATGTTCAACTTATCATCAAGTCAATGAGGTGAAATCATGTTTACAAAAGTACTGATCGCCAACCGCGGAGAAATTGCAATGAGAATTATCCGAACATGCAGCCGTCTCGGCATTAAAACGGTCGCGGTTTATTCAGAAGCAGACAAGGACGCGCCCCATACAAAAGCCGCTACAGAGGCTTATTTGATCGGGGAATCGAGAGTCAGTGAAAGTTATTTAAATATAGAGAGAATCATAAAGACGGCGAAAAAAGCAAATGCCGACGCGATCCACCCGGGATATGGATTGTTATCAGAAAACAGCCGGTTCGCTGAACGCTGCAAGCAAGAAAACATCGTGTTTATCGGACCTTCCCCTGATATCATCGCAAAGATGGGCAGCAAAATTGAAGCGCGAAAAGCAATGGAGGCTGCAGGTGTCCCTGTGGTGCCGGGCGTTTCTGAATCCCTCGGAGATATAGAGGCAGCCTGCCGCACCGCAAGTCAAATCGGCTATCCTGTCATGCTGAAAGCTTCAGCGGGCGGAGGCGGCATCGGAATGCAGCGTGTTGAAAATGAAGAAGCATTAAAAAAAGCGTACGAGGGAAACAAAAAGCGCGCAGCAGATTTTTTCGGTGACGGGTCGATGTATATAGAAAAAGTTATTGAACATGCGCGTCACATCGAGGTTCAGCTTTTGGCCGATCAACACGGCCATACAGTACATCTGTTTGAACGTGATTGCTCTGTTCAGAGGCGCCACCAAAAAGTCATTGAAGAAGCACCGTCTCCATTTGTAGACGATGAACTAAGAATGAAGATCGGGCAAACAGCGGTAAAAGCAGCGAAGGCAATCGGCTATACGAACGCAGGCACCATCGAATTTATAGTTGACCAGAAGCAAAATTTTTATTTCCTCGAAATGAATACGAGACTGCAAGTTGAACACCCCGTGACTGAAGAAATAACAGGCCTGGACTTAGTTGAGCAGCAGCTGCGAATTGCTGCGGGCCATACACTCACATTCTCCCAAAAAGACATCCAACGGAACGGGCATGCGATAGAGGTTCGAATATACGCGGAAGATCCCAAGACCTTCTTCCCGTCACCAGGTACGATCACTGCGTTTTCACTTCCTGACCAAAAAGGAGTCAGACACGAATGTGCGGTAGCAAAAGACAGCACCGTTACCCCTTTTTATGACCCGATGATCGCTAAGATGATTGTCAAAGGCCAAACCAGAACAGAAGCAATTGAAAAACTAGAGACAGCGCTTCGCGACTATCGTGTAGAGGGAATCAAAACAAATCTTCCGCTTCTCATACAGGCTGCGGCAACAAAGGCATTTAAAGAAGGGGATGTCACGACTGACTTTTTGAAACAACACCTATAAAGGAGGCAGTTGTCATGACGGTTAGCATACAAATGGCAGGAAACCTGTGGAAAGTCCACGTCAAAGCCGGCGACCAAATCGAAAAGGGCCAGGAGGTAGCCATTTTGGAATCGATGAAAATGGAAATCCCGATCGTTGCAGATAGAAGCGGAATCGTAAAAGAAGTCAAAAAAAATGAAGGCGACTTTGTAAATGAAGGAGACGTACTGCTCGAACTGAGCGATTCCACTCAATAATTTGGAGGAAGACCATGTCATATCCTAAAAAAGTGACAATCAAAGAAGTCGGCCCGCGTGACGGCTTACAAAACGAGCCCGTATGGATCGCAACAGAGGATAAAATAACCTGGATCAACCAGCTTTCCCGGACAGGGCTTTCGTATATTGAAATCACATCCTTCGTTCACCCGAAATGGATTCCGGCGCTTCGAGATGCTATCGACGTAGCAAAGGGCATCAACCGTGAAAAAGGGGTAACGTACGCGGCACTTGTCCCGAATCAAAGAGGACTGGAGAATGCGCTTGAAGGAGGCATTGACGAAGCTTGCGTTTTTATGTCCGCCAGCGAGACGCACAACAGAAAAAACATCAATAAATCCACTTCTGAATCCCTTCATATACTCAAACAAGTAAACAACGACGCACAAAAAGCAAACCTCACAACAAGAGCCTACCTCTCGACTGTATTCGGCTGTCCGTACGAAAAAGATGTCCCCATTGAACAAGTCATTCGCCTTTCAGAAGCTCTATTTGAATTTGGAATTTCTGAACTGTCGCTTGGAGATACGATTGGAGCGGCTAATCCCGCCCAAGTGGAAACTGTACTTGAAGCTCTTTTGGCACGATTCCCGGCTAATCAAATTGCCTTGCATTTTCATGATACGAGAGGAACCGCTCTGGCCAACATGGTCACAGCACTCCAAATGGGCATAACGGTGTTCGACGGCTCGGCAGGCGGGCTTGGGGGATGCCCATATGCGCCAGGTTCATCAGGAAACGCCGCAACTGAGGATATCGTGTACATGCTTGAACAGATGGATATCAAAACAAATGTAAAGCTCGAAAAACTGCTATCTGCGGCCAAATGGATTGAAGAAAAGATGGGCAAACCGCTGCCGAGCAGAAATTTACAGGTGTTTAAATCATCTTGATAAAAGGGAGGACGCATACAATGGGAGACTCTATTCTTTTTACTGTTAAAAATGAACATATTGCGTTGATCACCTTAAACAGGCCTCAGGCAGCAAATGCTCTTTCAGCGGAAATGCTTAGAAACCTGCAAATTATTCTTCAGGAAATTGAATTCAACTCAAACATCCGCTGTGTCATCCTCACAGGCACCGGTGAAAAAGCGTTTTGTGCAGGGGCAGACCTGAAGGAACGGATAAAACTGAAAGAAGATCAGGTTCTGGAAAGTGTATCTCTCATTCAAAGAACGGCGGCTTTACTTGATGCCTTGCCGCAGCCGGTCATAGCTGCGATAAATGGAAGCGCATTAGGCGGCGGACTAGAATTGGCATTGGCATGCGACCTTCGAATCGCAACTGAATCAGCTGTGCTGGGACTTCCGGAAACAGGGTTAGCTATTATCCCGGGCGCTGGAGGGACCCAAAGGCTGCCCCGGCTGATTGGCAGAGGAAAAGCAAAAGAATTCATTTATACAGGCAGACGCGTGACCGCACACGAAGCAAAAGAAATCGGCCTTGTAGAGCATGTCACGGCTCCTTGTGACCTTATGCCAAAAGCAAAGGAACTGGCCGCAGCCATTTCTGCCAACGGGCCGATCGCTGTCCGTCAGGCTAAATTTGCAATCAATAGAGGATTGGAGACAGATCTCGCTACAGGCCTTGCGATTGAACAAAAAGCGTATGAACAAACCATCCCGACAAAAGACAGGAGAGAAGGGCTTCAGGCCTTTCAAGAAAAAAGACGGGCCGTATACAAGGGAATATAAAAGGGAGGCAATGCTCATGGATTATGAAAAGGAACGAACAGAACGGGCTGAACGGATTCGAAAAGGCGGAGCGGAAAAGTATCATCAAAGCAATCGGGAAAAAGGCAAGCTCTTTGTCAGAGAGCGGCTTTCCCTTCTCTTTGACGATGACATTGAGCTAGAAGACGCTTTTTTTGCGGAATGTATGTCAGACGGGCTTCCCGCTGACGGAGTTGTAACCGCTATCGGCAAAATCGGCGGCCAAACCGTTTGCGTCATGGCGAATGATTCAACAGTGAAAGCGGGGTCATGGGGAGCAAAAACAGTTGAAAAAATCATCAGAATTCAAGAAACCGCCGAAAAATTAAACTGTCCGCTCATTTATTTAGTCGATTCGGCAGGCGCCCGAATTACCGACCAAATCAATGTCTTTCCAGGGAGACGCGGTGCAGGAAGAATTTTTTACAATCAAGTCAAATTATCGGGACGCATTCCGCAAATCTGTCTGCTTTTCGGACCATCTGCAGCAGGTGGCGCTTATATTCCGGCCTTCTGTGATATCGTCGTTATGGTAGACGGTAACGCCTCCATGTATTTAGGCTCGCCAAGGATGGCGGAAATGGTTATTGGCGAAAAAGTGTCTCTTGAAGAAATGGGTGGTGCCCGTATGCATTGCTCAATCTCCGGCTGCGGAGATATTCTTGCAGAAACTGAAGAAGAAGCCATACAGCTGGCGCGGGCTTATTTGTCTTACTTTCCGGCAAATTTTCAAGAAAAAGCGCCCATTCATGAGAAACGCCCGCCAAAACACTTCAAAACTCCGCTTGCCGACGTCATTCCGCAAAATCAAAACGCACCTTTTGATATGCATGAGCTGATTGAGCGGGTCATAGATGAAGACTCATTTTTTGAGATCAAAGCCTTATTTGCACCGGAATTATTGACGGGCCTCGCACGAATCCACGGACAGCCTGTCGGCATTGTTGCAAACCAGCCGAAGGTAAAAGGAGGCGTCTTATTCCACGATTCAGCAGACAAAGCGGCTAAGTTTATTACCTTATGTGACGCTTTTCATATCCCATTGCTGTTCTTAGCCGATATCCCCGGTTTTATGATTGGCACAAAAGTAGAACAGGCTGGGATTATCAGACACGGAGCGAAAATGATTTCTGCGATGTCGGAGGCAACTGTTCCAAAACTCTCTGTCATTGTCCGAAAAGCTTACGGGGCTGGGTTGTATGCAATGGCAGGGCCGGCATTTGAACCGGATTGCTGTCTAGCGCTCCCAACCGCCCAAATCGCCGTCATGGGCCCTGAGGCAGCTGTAAACGCTGTCTACGCTAAAAAAATCGCCGAGCTGCCAGAAGAAGAGAGAGCCGCATTTATCAGCAGCAAACGGGAGAAATACAAAGAGGACATCAATATCTACCGTCTGGCTTCAGAAATGATCATTGATGCTGTTATCCCAGCCAATTCGCTGCGTGATGAGCTTGCCAAACGGCTCAAGGCATACATGACAAAGGAAATGACATTTACCAATCGAAAGCATCCGGTTTATCCGGTGTAAAAGCAAGAACTTAGGAGCGCAAAAAAAGCGCTCCTTTGTATATTTACAATAACAACATTATGTCAACTAATTACCATTGCATAAAACGCTTGGTTTTTTAGAATAGTAAATAAAGGCTGCCGCACCTCTAGCGGCAATTGTCAGTTTATCATAAAAAGGGGCCTACATTATGTATCATTTATATTCACATAACGACTTGGACGGAGTAGGGTGCGGAATCGTAGCAAAATTAGCGTTCGGAAAAGACGTAGAGGTCCGATATAACTCTGTCAATGGCTTAAACGCACAGGTGCAGTACTTTTTAGAAAAAGCGAAGGAGAGCAACAGACAGGACGCGTTATTCATCACCGATCTCGCAGTCAATGAAGAAAACGAAGAGAGATTGAATGAGTATGTTCATGCAGGGGGCAAAGTGAAGCTCATTGACCATCATAAAACAGCCCTTCATTTGAATGAGCATGAATGGGGATTTGTCCAGGTGGAATACGATGATGGAAGGCTCACATCCGCGACATCGCTTTTATATGGCTATCTCGTTGAAAATGGCTTCATGAAACCGACAAATGCCTTAGATCAATTCACAGAGCTCGTCCGCCAATACGATACATGGGAGTGGGAGCGGTACGATCAAAAACAGGCGAAGCGGCTTAATGATCTTTTCTTTTTGCTGTCAATCGATGAATTTGAAGCAAAAATGATCCAGCGCCTTTCCGCGCATGACGAATTTTTCTTCGATGATTTTGAAGAAAAACTGCTTGATTTAGAAGACGAAAAAATCGAGCGCTACCTCCGCAGAAAGAAAAGGGAAATGGTACAAACCTTTGTTCACGAACACTGTGTAGGCATCGTTCACGCTGAATCGTACCATTCAGAGCTGGGGAACAGGCTAGGGAAAGATAACCCGCACCTCGATTACATTGCGATTTTGAGCATGGGGTCAAAACGAGTCAGTCTCCGCACCATTCATGATTACATCGATGTGTCAGAAATCGCCGGCCGATATGGCGGCGGAGGGCATGCAAAAGCGTCCGGCTGTTCAATAACCGATGAAGTATACGAGTTGTTTGTAGCTGAAGCTTTCCGTATTGATCCTGTACGGCCGGATGCCTTCCGTAACATCTATAATCTAAAGGGATCTGCGAATGGATCATTATATGAAAATCGCGCACAAATGAGATTTTTTCTTTTCCCTTTAGACAACGAATGGAATATTCAAATTAACGGAGAAACCCAAGACGAAACATTCGCAGCGTTTGAAGAGGCAGAATGGTTTATTAAGAGAAATTATGCCGCATCGCTCGTGCGGGATGAAGTGTTTGTCGCATTTTTAGCGGAGAATCTGAAGCTGGCAAATCAACATCGGAAGTAAAAATATATGCATAGGGGAGCGTCAGTCACCCCTATGCATATCCGCTAGCTATCGTTTAAATATGGCTGTACGTTTCTTAATCACAAAATAAAGGGCTATCACGACAACAGCCAATATCATAATCGGTGTTGTATAAGTGCCCGCTATATTCTCAACATCATCCCACTGGCTTCCTAGCTGTATGCCTAAATAAACAAACAGAATAGACCATGGAATGATAGCAAGCACAGTCAGTACCACAAATTTGAGAAAAGGCATTCTGGCAATACCTGCCGGAATGGATATGGCATGTCTGACAACCGGTATAAAACGAGCCGAGAAGACAACTCCGGCGCCGTATTTCTGAAACCAGTTTTCCGACATGTCGATATGATGCTTTTTAATCAATAAATACTTCCCGTATTTGTCCAGAAATGGCCTGCCGCCATAGCGACCGATCCAGTAAATAAAGATCTGGGCAATGGTGCCCCCGATAACACCCGCAATAATTGCGCCAATAAATCCAATCGTGCCCTCCGATACCATATAGCCGCCATAAGCTAATACAATCTCACTCGGAATGATTTCAATCATTAACCCAATCGCAATACCCGCATATCCCATGTTCGTCAGCCATGTTAAAATTTCGCTTATCAAACTGCCCACATTCTTCACAACCTGTCCTAATCTTTTTCACTATTATATGACTGATTGACGAGCAAGATGGTTACAATTTTTTTACCGCAGCATTTCTTTCGTTTCCCGTTTGATCACATCTTCTAAATAGGCCAAAAGCTGAGATCTCATTTCGGGACGCATTAAGCCGATTTCGGTGCTCGCTTTAAAACAGCCTAGCTTATCGCCAATGTCATATCGATTTCCTTCCAGCAGCCGGGCATGGATCGGCTCCTTACGGCAAACCTCACGAAGCGCATCTGTCAGCTGAATTTCGTTGCCCGCGCCTCTGCCAATTGTCTTCAAAACGGAGAAGATCGAAGAATTCAGCACATAACGTCCCATCACTGCGATTTCCGAAGGCGCTTCTTCAGGAGAAGGCTTTTCCACTAAATCGTTCACTTCGTATATATGCCCTTGAGACCCTGATGTATTTATAATACCATATTTGCTGACATCCTCAGGGAGAACTGACTGTACACCGACAACCTCTGTGCCATAAACGTCATATACATCCATTAATTGCCGAAGAGCCGGTGTTTCAGACACCATAATATCATCACCTAAGAGAACGGCAAAAGGCTCATCTCCGATAAAATGCTCCGCACACAGCACCGCATGGCCTAATCCGAGCGGTTCTTTCTGGCGGATGTAATGAATGTTGGCCAAATCGGCAATCTGCTGCATTTCCTTAAGTGTCTCCGTCTTGCCTTTTTCCCGGAGATTGAATTCCAATTCCGCCGACCGATCAAAATGATCTTCAATCGAGCGTTTGTTTCTCCCTGTAATAATCAGTATATCTTCAATTCCTGACTCTGCGGCCTCTTCTACAATATATTGGATTGCTGGTTTGTCGACGATTGGGAGCATTTCTTTAGGCTGCGCCTTTGTCGCCGGCAGAAATCTCGTTCCTAAACCCGCTGCGGGTATAACCGCTTTTCTCACTTTTTTTCTCATTCATCTTCACTCCTGATCCTGTATGTTTTTCAGCGAATCTCCAAATACCCAGATTCGGTTTCCGATAAAATTCATCATCATTCCGCCGATAGTGGCGGCGAGCTTACTCACCAAAAGCGAGCAGCCGCAATTTTGAAACAAATAAAGCAGCAAAAAGGTGATCCCCGACGCGGCAATATTAATCATGAGAAAACGTGCGATCTCTTTCCCGTCAGCCTTACCTTTCACACAAAACGTCCAATTCCGGTTCCACACATAGCTGTTGATGATACCTGCAGTATAGGAGCAGATCTGCGCCGGCAGATAAGAGACATGACAAGCGGTAAGAAGAAAGAAGACACCAAAATCTATCAGCGTATTGCCGACGCCTACGGTGCAAAAACGGCCTAATGTCTTTATTTTTTCTTTCAGCGTAACGAACCTCCCTTCATAAAAGATGCGAGTGGCAGTCATATTTGTTGATATGGATTACTATAGCGGACAGTGTTGAATAAACAATTAATAAAATATGAACAAAACATGAAAAAGCGGGTATACCGCTCAATAGTCTTATACTCTTGAAAAAACAGCCGCATTGAACGGCTGTTTTTTGTGTCTGAAAACATACAAATATAAACGGAGTGTTAGCCCCATCTTATCAATGAATAAATGTATCCAGTTCCTTTGTAGAATCGAACACTAACTCCTCCAAAAGTTTCTATACACAATTTTTTTAATGATGTAGGATGTTAGATAAAGGGATATCTTGGATAATGATGTAATCTCCGTTCAATGTGATTAGTGGGAGGCCATGAACAATCCTGTCTTTTTATTTTCTGGACAATGGTCGCTAGGAATGGGGAAGTTTTTTTGAACAATTTTGAAGGAGTGGTGCGATCTCCTCGAAGAAAGGAGAGAATGGAGACATATGAAGATGAGCTTTCAGAACAACTGGGAACATTGCTAAACAGCTTCCGGCTACTTTATGCGTGCAATCTTCATGACCTGTTGTCATCAAATTCCAAAAGAAAATCCCCCATTTTAAGGAAAAAGGAGGATGTGAAGTGATGAGGAAAAAGTGTAGCGTATGTTTATGGATTCTTGTTTTACTTTTGAGCTGCTTAGCTGGGAAGTCTGCGTATGCTGCCACAGGTACTACAATTGCAAAACATATAGGGAATTCAAACCCGCTTATCGACCATCATTTGGGAGCGGATCCGGTTGCGCTGACCTATAACGGAAGAGTCTACATCTATATGTCAAGTGATGACTATGAATATAATAGCAACGGAACAATTAAAGATAATTCATTTGCCAATTTGAATAGAGTATTCGTCATATCTTCAGCGGATATGGTGAACTGGACAGACCACGGAGCCATTCCGGTAGCAGGTGCCAATGGAGCTAATGGAGGCCGTGGAATTGCAAAATGGGCAGGTGCGTCATGGGCACCGTCAATCGCAGTTAAAAAAATGAATGGCAAGGATAAATTCTTCCTTTATTTCGCAAACAGCGGCGGAGGTATCGGGGTTCTCACCGCAGACAGCCCGATTGGTCCATGGACCGACCCAATCGGAAAACCGCTCGTAACGCCAAGTACGCCAGGAATGTCTGGTGTTGTATGGCTTTTTGATCCGGCAGTATTTGTAGATGACGACGGAACCGGTTACCTGTATGCCGGCGGAGGCGTTCCTGGCGGTTCAAATCCAACGCAGGCACAATGGGCCAATCCTAAAACGGCTAGAGTCATAAAATTGGGGCCTGATATGACGAGTGTTGTTGGAAGTGCATCTACAATTGATGCGCCTTTCATGTTTGAAGATTCGGGATTGCACAAGTATAACGGAACATATTATTACTCCTATTGCATTAATTTCGGCGGCACGCACCCGGCCGATAAACCCCCGGGTGAGATCGGCTACATGACCAGTTCAAATCCCATGGGTCCCTTTACATATAGAGGGCACTTCCTGAAAAATCCGGGTGCATTTTTCGGAGGTGGCGGAAACAACCATCATGCTGTTTTCAATTTTAAAAACGAGTGGTATGTGGTGTACCATGCGCAAACTGTCAGTTCCGCTCTGTTCGGGGCCGGCAAAGGATACCGTTCTCCACATATTAATAAGCTGGTGCATAACCCAGATGGATCCATCCAAGAGGTAGCAGCAAATTATGCAGGTGTAACACAACTTTCCAATTTGAATCCTTATAACCGGGTAGAAGCTGAAACGTTTGCTTGGAATGGACGCATTTTGACAGAGAAGTCCACAGCACCCGGCGGGCCAGTAAATAATCAGCATGTAACAAGCATTCAAAATGGAGACTGGATTGCTGTAGGAAATGCAGACTTCGGAGCGGTCGGTGCCAGGTCATTTAAAGCAAATGTAGCATCCACTTCAGGCGGGAAAATAGAAGTGCGCCTCGACAGTGCAGACGGTAAGCTTGTTGGAACTCTGAATGTACCTTCAACAGGCGGAGCGCAAACGTGGAGAGAAATAGAAACTGCAGTAAGCGGGGCAACCGGTGTGCACAAAGTATTCTTTGTATTTACCGGAACAGGTACAGGAAACTTGTTTAATTTTGATTACTGGCAGTTTACGCAAAGATAGTACTCGTAATGGGACCGCTTAAAAACGAGGCGGGTGAAGTACGGGCGGGCACCGGAACAGCCCGCCATTATGGATATGCCATGCAGATTTTTTAATACCGTAAAAGACACATGACGAAGGAGAGGAATAAATGATTCCACGCATAAAAAAAACAATTTGTGTACTATTAGTATGTTTCACTATGCTGTCAGTCATGTTAGGGCCAGGCGCTACTGAAGTTTTGGCAGCAAGTGATGTAACAGTTAATGTATCTGCAGAGAAACAAGTGATTCGCGGTTTTGGAGGGATGAATCATCCCGCTTGGGCTGGGGATCTTACAGCAGCTCAAAGAGAAACTGCTTTTGGCAATGGACAGAACCAGTTAGGATTTTCAATCTTAAGAATTCATGTAGATGAAAATCGAAATAATTGGTATAAAGAGGTGGAGACTGCAAAGAGTGCGGTCAAACATGGAGCAATTGTTTTTGCTTCTCCTTGGAATCCTCCAAGTGATATGGTTGAGACCTTTAATCGTAATGGTGACACATCGGCTAAACGGCTGAAATACAACAAGTACGCAGCATACGCGCAACATCTTAACGATTTTGTTACCTTCATGAAGAATAATGGTGTGAATCTTTACGCGATTTCGGTACAAAACGAGCCTGATTACGCTCACGAGTGGACGTGGTGGACGCCGCAAGAAATACTTCGCTTTATGAGAGAAAACGCCGGATCGATCAATGCCCGCGTCATTGCGCCTGAGTCATTTCAATACTTGAAGAATTTGTCGGACCCGATTTTGAACGATCCGCAGGCTCTTGCCAATATGGATATTCTCGGAACCCACCTGTACGGCACCCAGGTCAGCCAATTCCCTTATCCTCTTTTCAAACAAAAAGGAGCGGGGAAGGACCTTTGGATGACGGAAGTATACTATCCGAACAGTGATAACAACTCGGCGGATCGATGGCCCGAGGCATTGGATGTTTCACAACATATTCACAATGCGATGGTAGAGGGGGACTTTCAAGCTTATGTATGGTGGTACATCCGAAGATCATATGGACCTATGAAAGAAGATGGTACGATCAGCAAACGCGGCTACAATATGGCTCATTTCTCAAAGTTTGTGCGTCCCGGCTATGTAAGAATTGATGCAACGAAAAACCCTAATGCGAACGTTTACGTGTCAGCCTATAAAGGTGACAACAAGGTCGTTATTGTTGCTATCAATAAAAGCAACACAGGAGTCAACCAAAACTTTGTTTTGCAGAATGGATCTGCTTCAAACGTATCTAGATGGATCACGAGCAGCAGCAGCAATCTACAACCTGGAACGAATCTCACTGTATCAGGCAATCATTTTTGGGCCCATCTTCCAGCTCAAAGCGTGACAACATTTGTTGTAAATCGTTAAGAGCACAAAGACACACATAAATAATAGAGTGTCTGAATTGGCGATTTTTCCGATTGGGAAATCGCTTTTTTATTTTGTTGCTGAATTACAGGAAGAAGAAAGGATGACATAAAAACAGCATAGCTTTAATCTTCATCTTTTCTAGTTTACATAATATATATTCTAGGAAGTAAACAAAATAAATAAATTTCTGTCTCAATATCAAAGTATACTTAAGTTAGTGAGACAGAAATTGAAATTTTGAAATTTTACTGCTGAATGACAAATCAAAAAAATGGTGTTGTCAATCCATAATAAACGGCTTCTAAATCTTCCAGCGTCATATCGCCATATGCGCATTTGATAACCGAGTCAGCAAATATATCGTAGTCATAATCTGTAGAAAAATCTTGCTGCAGCTGTTTTTCGTAAACTTCGATCTGATCTTTTTGATGCTGGATGTCTTTTTCCTTACCTGGATAGTCCGGACCATTTATCATATTACTCATTTTTTTGTACAGCACCATATACTGTTTCAGTATTTCATCCACAACGCAAACCTCCTATTAGATGATAAAAACGGACATCGTTACTGATGTCCGCCAAAAAAAGCTTAACTAATTTGGTTCTGTTCCCCAAATCAGTTTTCCTTGATCATATAATGTGATTTTTTTCGTTGTTTTAAACGTATTTGATTTGAAAAAGGAATAATCGCCGCTTTGTGCATAATTGCTCCAGTCATCATTGTGAAGACGAAGCTGAATATTCCCTGTGCTTGCTCCCGGTGCCAGCGTTCCGTTTTTAAATCCAAGTTCCAGATAGGTATCTGCACCTTGCTTTGGTTTATGCAACGTCACAAACTTGTATGTCACATTGCCGCATCCAAGCTGCGCGTAGTCACAGTCAACGTTTTGGCCTTTGTTTTTCGCGTTATACCAGTAACGGGCAGTGACATCTTTTAAATCAACCGTGGTATTGCCGTTATTTTTTATTTGAAGCTGCGGACGGATTTGGTTGCTGTTCATACTCCCATCCCCTGCTCTGTATTGTACAGAAATACCGTTTTCCTGTGTGGGTTTATCTTTTGCTGGCGTTTCAGGAATGTCCTTCGTCGAATCTTTGGTGCCGAGAATGTTTTCTCTAACGAATGTTCCTGAAGCAGATAAATCTGACAACCGCCAGCCGCCTGTTTTAGATGCCCCCGGCTTTAAAGCTGAGGATGATTCCTGCTTATCAGAAAGATTCCAGTTCACCCAGCTGATGGTCTTGCTGTCGAGATATTTCAGCCATTCCCTCGATTGATCAAGGAATACACCGCCATTGCCAGACGCGTCGCTTGTTCCCCACTCTGTCACAAAAATAGGTGCTCCTTTGCTGAGTGCATAGTTTGCTTTATCCCGTAAAAATTGGCCGTGTGTGCCGGCATAAAAATGAAGTGCGTACATAACGTTTGCATCTTTTAGCTGGTCATCGGCAGCATCATTCACATCCTGGCTCCATGTACCGGTTCCGACAATGATGATGTTGTCTGGATCATTTTTGCGGATAACGGAAATCACTTCTTCCGCATACGGTTTAATATCACGCTTCCAGTTCACATCACCGTTTGGTTCGTTTGCAATTTCATAAATGACGTTTGGCGTGTTTCCGTAAAGGCTTGACATTTCCTTGAAGAATTCTTTTGCCTTCTCTTTATTTTGGTTTGGATTACCGTCATTTAAGATATGCCAGTCAATGATGACATATATCCCAAGCTCTTTTGCCGCTTCAACCGCTTCTTTCACTTTATTTTTCACGGACGGGTTGTCAATATAACCGCCATCTGCCGTATACATCGCTGCACGGAAAACGGTGATACCCCAATCGTCCCTCAGCCATTTTAAGCTGTCTTTATTGACATATTCTCCATACCATTGCAATCCGTGTGAACTGATCCCCTTCAGCTGTACCGCTTTACCGTCTCGGTTAACGAGCTGTGTACCTTTTATGCTAAGCTGGCCATTCTTGGCTACTGGCGTTTTTGTCCCTGCTGCTGATGCCGGCGAAGCCAGCATGCCGCCCATTGTCAATAACGTAATCAATAAACACGTAATAAAAATAGAGATTGACCGTTTCATATCTGATCTTTTCCTCCTTCGCATCATTTTGGCTCTACACTTCTTATGAGCACGAACTCATTGTAAAAATCTTTCTCATGATTGTCTATCAACCTAATTTCTTGTTTTTGGGAGGTTTAAAAGTCTGTCAATTTGTCTATCTCCATTGAATAAGACACACATGATACATATAGAACAAAGAAAACCGAACTGAATTGGGACTTTACACGTCATTTTTCATTCGAGTCGAAAAATTAAATTTATTTCCAATAATGAAAAAGCTGCATTCAACTATTGAATGCAGCTTTGTTTTATATTTAAATTATGCTTCTTGTTTCTCATCTTCCCATGTTTCAGCGTTTTTCAGCCCTGGGATGTTTTTCGCTTTAAACACAGGATCAAGTCCTTGCTTTCGCTGTTTCGCGTAATCTTTATACACTTTGTAAGCAACGTTTGACAGCAGCGTAATCACAATTAAGTTGATCAGCGCCATGATACCCATAAAGAGGTCCGCCATATCCCAAACGATTTGGAAGCCTGATAAAGATCCATACACAACCATAGCAATTACAGCGATACGGTAAATGTTCAGCCATGTTTTGCTTGTTTTAATAAATTCAATGTTTGTCTCGCCATAATAATAGTTGCCGACAACTGAACTGAATGCAAACAAGAACATTGCGACTGCGATGAAAGTCGGCGCCCAGCCTCCAATATGATGGTTAAGAGCAGCCTGTGTGACTTGGATGCCGTCGCCTTTTGGCGTTACACTGTACAGCAAAATAATAAATGCTGTGGACGTACATATGATAAATGTATCAAAAAATACGCCTAATGTTTGAATAAAGCCTTGCTTTGCCGGATGGGATACATGAGCCGTCGCAGCCGCGTTTGGTGCGCTCCCCATTCCTGCTTCGTTTGAAAAAAGTCCGCGCTGCGCACCGATAACGATGATGCCGCCTATTCCGCCGCCGACGACTTGTTCAAAACCTAAAGCATTTTTAACAATTGTAGCGATAACGCCAGGGAAAGCTGTAATATTCGTGATGACAACAAATAAAGCGATAAGGATATAAATGCCTGCCATAACCGGCACAATTAACTGTGAAACAGCGACAACACGTTTTAAACCGCCGAAAATGATAAACGCAGTTAAAACCGCCAGAACTATGGCTACAACTATTTTATTCACATGGAATGCGCCATCCAATGCTCCAGCAATTGTATTTGTTTGAACAGCGTTAAAAATCAAGCCGAATGAGACGGTAATTAAGATTGCAAAAACGATGCCAAGCCATCTGGCTCCAAGACCCTTTTGAATGTAGTAAGCCGGGCCTCCGCGGAAATCCTCCCCGTCTCTCACCTTATAAAGCTGCGCTAACGTACTCTCAACAAAACTTGAAGCCATACCTACTGCAGCTACTACCCACATCCAAAATACAGCGCCTGGTCCGCCTGTCGCAATTGCTAAGGCTACACCAGTCAAATTCCCTGTGCCGACTCGGGATGCGGCCGAAATAAAGAATGCCTGCATAGATGAAACACCTTTATTTCCTTCCGGCTTCTCCCCTACTATTCTGAACATTTCAATAAAATAACGGAATTGGATAAAACCAAAACGTATGGTAAAAAATAATCCAAGCCCTATTAAAATATAAAATAGGTAATTCCAGATGAAATCACTTGGAATATTAATTAAACTATTGAAAAAAGACTCCATATTTACCTCCCGTTTTCATCAATTCAACACGAATTCGATTTTGATGTTAGATTTTTTAACACAACGAGTTTTATTATATCACAATATGACGAATTAGGAAGTTTTTTCGAGAAGAATATTGTCATAGCCAGATGTTACTCTGTCGACCCCTTCTCTATTATTTTCCTACGAATAAAAACATTCCTTGCAAGCTGGCTTTAAAAAAAGAGTACCCTCTTAACAATGTAATCATTTCTTCCCATTCTCTTGCCTTTCTCTTTGATTTAGCACATAAATAAAGTAATAAACCCTAAACAACAAACATATCATTTAAAATATGTTTTTATTCACACCATAAACCGGGTATACATACGCTAATAAAAGAAGTTTTCTCTTTCAAAAATAAGCAAAAAGATATATACTTAACAAGGTTAAATTTATTTTTAAATTTAATAAATCAGGTTTACTTTTAGGATGGATTGGGGTATTATTATAAAAATATTCAGTAATATTAAAGGAGGGGGAGATCATTTGAAAAAAGTAACGATATTGAAAGCATCCATCTTATTCTTGGCGATTGCCAGTTTTCATTTGTTCTCAATTCCCCACGCCTTTGATATCGGCCATCATTATAAAGCCGTAGCCGACCAGCAGGAAATGCATGAGATGAAAGCCGGCCAAAATGCTGATGATGAGAAGAAATCCATCACAGGGGCATTTACGCTGACCGCTTTATGGGCAATGGCTGTTCTGCTGCTGACCGCTGAAAGCAAAAGTACGGGATACTCCCGCAGACGTCAGCGGAAAAAAAGCTTTATACTGGCCAAATTTTATCAATCGTCTTATTTCGGCAAACTTCATGTTCAACATCACCCGATTATGTAACGAAAATATGAGGAGGCTGTTAAACATGTTGTTTATCTTAAGAATGGTGATTTTAGGCTTATTTTCTTTCACAGCGCTGAATTTATTTGTATGGCAGGGAATTGAAGTCATTCATGCTGTAACAGATCTATTCACCAACCATGAAAGCTGATAAAAAACAAACGAAACCCGCTCATATAGTATGAGCGGGTTTTTTATTATTGTTCTGTATGAAGGCGCCAAACAGCTGTAACCTTACCTGATTCCTCTTCATCAAAAAAGAAAGAGCCATTGCTGTATCTGTCGTTTGTCCGCAACTCTTTTGCCTGCAGTTCTTTTCTGTCGCCTTTTTCTGTTTCTGCCATTAGCCGCTGTTCAAGACCGCAAGCGAACAGTGCTACAACACGGTGAGGATTCTTTTTCAGTTCCCTTAGCATTACGACACCGCGTTTTGCGCGGGATGTCTTCTCGAACTCAGAAAGACTCATGCGTTTTACCGCTCCCCGCTGTGTGAACAAGACAATTGAATCAGATTGCTGAAGGATCTCACCGGAGACAACAAAGTCATCCTCTTTTAAGTTAATCCCTTTGACACCTGCCGCACGTGCGCCAACTACATTCACTTCGTCTTCTCCAAACCATAGGCCGTACCCTAAGTGAGTGGCCATAAAGATCTGGCTTTCCCCATTTGTTACATGTACATCAATCAGTTCATCTTCACCCTTCAGATTTAAGGCCACAAGCGCCTTAGAATAACGCTGTGCTTTATAATGGGTGAGCTCTGTCTTTTTCACCATCCCGTTTTTCGTAAAGAATAGAAGATATGCCGACGGATCAAATTCTTTTATCGGTATGGCCTTTACAATCGTTTCATCACGGTCAATAGTGATCAGATTTGAAAAATGCTGGCCCATGTCCTTCCATCTGATATCAGGCAGCTGGTGAACAGGACAATAGATGTAGCTTCCTTTGTTCGTAAAGAGCAGCAGCACGTCTGTCGTATTCATTTCAAACTGATGCAGCATCCTGTCCGTATCTTTCATTCCGAAGTCCTGACCGTTGGAAGCGGCAAATGAGCGCTGGCTCGTCCGTTTTAGGTAACCATCCTTCGTAACGGTTACATATACATCCTCAGATGCAACCATGACTTCGAGATTGATTTTAATTTCTTCAATTTTTTCTTCAATCACGGAGCGTCTCGTATCTGCATATTTCTTTTTCAATGCTTTTAAGCTGTTTGTAATCACTTTTAGCAGTTTTTTATCATTGCTCAGAATAGATTCGAGCTCTTCAATTTTTTTACCGAGCTCTTCTGCCTCTTCCTTAAGCGCTGTGATATCGGTATTGGTTAAACGATATAGCTGCAATGACACGATGGCTTCAGCCTGAGGCTCTGTAAATTCATATTTGGCGATCAAATTGTTTTTAGCGTCACGTTTATCGCTAGAAGAACGGATTGTTGCAATCACTTCATCCAAAATAGACAAAGCTTTCATGAGCCCTTCTACGATATGATGTCTGTCTTTTGCTTTTTGAAGCTCGTAAACGGACCGGTTTGTGACAACTTCCTTTTGGTGTCCGATATATGCATCCAAAATAGACGGCAGGCTCATCAGCATCGGACGGCGGTTATGGATAGCCACCATATTGAAGTTATATGTGATCTGCAAATCAGTATTTTTATATAAGAAATTCAAAATGCCTTTGGCATCAGCTTCTTTTTTCAGTTCAATGACCACTCTCAGCCCTGTTCGATCCGTTTCATCACGAACCTCTGAGATGCCTTCAACCTTTTTATCAATACGGAACTCGTCCATTTTTTTTACAAGGTTTGCTTTATTTACTTCAAATGGAATTTCAGTAATGACAATTTGTTCTCGTCCGCCTCTGATTGTTTCAATTTCAGCCTTTCCGCGAATAATGATTTTTCCTTTTCCGGTTTCGTAAGCTTTTCTTATCCCGTCAATGCCCTGAATAATACCGCCTGTCGGAAAATCAGGCCCTTTAATGACTTCCATGAGTTCATCAACAGAGCAAGATGGCATTTGAATACGCTTAGTGACAGCATCAATGACTTCTCCCAGATGATGAGGGGGAATGTCGGTCGCGTATCCTGCTGAAATCCCGGTAGATCCGTTGACCAATAGGTTAGGAAACATCGCCGGGAGTACGACAGGCTCCTTGCTTGTGTCATCGAAGTTCGGCACAAATTCAACCGTGTTTTTGTCAATATCCCGAAGAAGCTCAGATGCAATCGGAGATAATCGTGCCTCTGTATAACGCATGGCTGCCGGGGGATCTCCGTCGATACTTCCATTGTTTCCATGCATTTCGATTAACACATTACGAACTTTCCAATCCTGGCTCATCCGCACCATTGCTTCATAAACCGAGCTGTCACCGTGCGGATGATAGTTACCGATGACGTTACCGACCGTTTTGGCCGCTTTTCTGAAGTTTTTATCAAACGTGTTTCCATCTGTATGCATCGCATACAGAATTCTGCGCTGTACCGGCTTTAATCCGTCTCTCGCATCGGGCAGCGCCCTGTCTTGAATAATATATTTACTGTAGCGTCCAAAACGGTCGCCGATCACCTCTTCTAATGGTAAATCATGAAATAATTCTGGCTGTGACAATCATTAAACCTCCTCAGCGACCGATAAGTTTTCATTTTCTAAAATATTGCTTTCTTCATCTAAGCCGAAAGCGACGTTTTTCTCAATCCACTTTCTGCGCGGCTCTACTTTGTCTCCCATTAACGTCGTCACACGTCTTTCTACACGTGCCGCATCGTCAATTTTGACCCTAACAAGTGTGCGGGACTCCGGATTCATCGTCGTTTCCCACAGCTGGTCTGCGTTCATCTCTCCAAGACCCTTATATCGTTGAATGGTATAGCCTTTGCCGACTTTTTTCAGGACATCACCCATCTCTTCATCAGACCATGCATATTCAATGATTTCCTTCTTCCCGCTTCCTTTACTGACCTTATATAAAGGTGGCAGCGCAATGAACACCTTGCCATGCTCAATGAGTGGTTTCATATAGCGATAGAAAAAGGTAAGAAGCAGCACTTGAATATGGGCGCCGTCAGTATCGGCATCGGTCATAATGATGATTTTGTCGTAGTTGATGTCATCGATTGAGAAATCTGCCCCGACTCCCCCGCCGATCGCATGAATGATCGTATTGATCTCTTCATTTTTAAAGATATCAGCAAGCTTAGCTTTTTCTGTATTAATGACTTTACCACGTAAAGGCAGTACCGCTTGGAATCTGCGGTCTCGTCCCTGCTTGGCTGACCCGCCTGCTGAATCTCCCTCAACGAGATACAATTCATTTTTTGCCGGGTTTCTTGAACCCGCAGGCGTCAGCTTTCCGCTTAAAGTCGCTTCTGATTTTTTTCGTTTTTTGCCGCTTCTTGCTTCTTCACGGGCTTTGCGTGCCGCTTCGCGCGCCTGGCTCGCTTTGATTGCTTTTTTGACAAGAAGCGTTGCAGTGTCCCGATTTTCCTCTAAAAAGTAAGCAAGCTGCTCTGAAACAATCGCATCCACCGCTGATCTTGCTTCACTGGTACCGAGCTTTCCTTTTGTTTGTCCCTCAAATTGAAGAAGCTCCTCAGGAATGCGGACAGAAATAATGGCTGAAAGCCCTTCCCTTATATCGGTGCCTTCAAGGTTCTTATCCTTTTCTTTCAGCAAAGCAACTTTTCGCGCATATTCATTAAAAGCACGCGTCATCGCAGTTTTTGCACCTGACTCATGCGTCCCGCCGTCTTTTGTTCTGACATTGTTGACAAACGACAAAATATTTTCAGAATAACCATCGTTAAACTGGAACGCAAAGTCCACTTCTATAGAATGATGCTCCCCCTCAAACGAGACCACTTCAGACAAGACGTCTTTTTCTTCATTTAAATAAGCAACAAACGCTTCTATGCCGTTTTCATAATAAAAGACCTCATGCTGGTCATTGCGTTCATCAATCAGCTCAATTTTCAATCCTTTTAACAAAAACGCAGACTCTCTTAAGCGCTCAGAGAGCGTTTCAAAATTATAAGTGGTTGTGCTGAACATCGTTGGATCTGGCTTAAAGTGTGTAAGAGTTCCCGTCTTTTTTGTTTTGCCGATCTTTTCGAGAGATGTAACCGGTTTTCCTCCATTTTCAAATCGCTGCTGATAGACAAAACCGTCCCGCTCAATGGTAACCGTCAGCCATTCAGATAAAGCATTCACGACTGATGCACCAACTCCGTGGAGCCCGCCGCTTGTCTTATAGCCGCCTTGGCCGAATTTTCCTCCGGCATGAAGCACCGTTAAAATCACTTCAGGGGTTGGTTTGCCGAGCTTATGCATTCCGGTCGGCATGCCGCGGCCTCTATCCTGTACAGAAATACTATTGTCTTTATGTATTTTGACGATTATGTGATCTCCATGGCCGGCAAGCACCTCGTCGACAGAGTTATCTACAATTTCATAAACCAAGTGGTGCAAACCTCGCGCGTCAGTAGAGCCAATATACATACCCGGCCTTTTCCTGACAGCCTCAAGGCCTTCGAGCACCTGTATGGCATCTTCGTTGTAATCAAATTGCTGTTTTCTAGCCAAACGTACAAACCCCTTTCAAAAACTAACATTGTCTTTCTCTTTTTCAGTGTTACACATCATTTGTATATAAGATATTTTTTATAAACCTCGCCTCGAGCCAGTACTGCCTTGGACTCCTCATTATAACCAATATGTTTGCAATCGCAACATAGAGCTAACGAATCAGTTCTTCTCAAAACATCGGCTAGTGCTGTTTTTACACCATGAGAACGTATGTTTGTTTATTATATATAAAGCAGCAGACCTTCGCAAATCGAACGGCCGAAACCCAGCTGGACAAGGTATTCAAAAAAAGCTGTTCAAGCTTTATTGTATCTGTTTCACCGTAATACGCAAACAATATCTTAAAATTAAAAAGCAAAAATCCTTGAATTTACAAGGATTTTTGCAGTTCTGCACCTATTTTGTTACAGCGTGTGCCACTTTTATGCACAGATCCATGATAACCGTTCTGCCTTTTTCTTTTAGCATCTGGTATGCTTCCTCATTAACTAGCCCTTGCTGTGCCCAAAATACTGGCGCATCTGTCTCTAAAAACTCTTCCGCCACTCCAGGAAGCTGTTCTGATCGCCGGAATACATTTACGATGTCAATCGGACCGTCTATCTCTTTTAAAGATGAAACGGCTTTGATACCTAGCGCCTCATCAATTGTAGGGTTCACAGGGATAATTTCATAACCCGCGTCCTGCATTGCTTTTGAAACCATATGTGACGTTCTATCCGGACGGTCTGAAAGCCCTACTACCGCTATACGTTTGCTTCTTTGAAGAATCTCTTTAATTTCCGCTTTAGAAGGATTTTGCATCGTGTGTCACTCCTTTTCCACTTATTTTACACGATCAAAACAGGAGAAATCAAAATATGATGCATGTTTGATTGGATTTGTAAGCAAACTTTACAAAAAAACTTATCATCAGATCATGACATCTCATGTTAAAATAAAAAGAAGGGAATTTGAAAAAGGAGAAATGTAGATGTTAATTGCTTTATTGATTATTTTGGCCTACTTGATAGGCAGCATTCCGTCTGGCTTAATTGTGGGCAAGCTTGCCAAGGGAATTGATATTCGGGAGCACGGAAGCGGCAACTTAGGCGCTACCAATGCATTCCGTACATTGGGTGTAAAAGCTGGTTCGGTCGTCATAGCCGGAGATATTTTGAAAGGGACACTGGCAACTGCATTGCCTTTTCTCATGCATGTTGATATTCACCCGCTTCTTGCAGGAGTCTTTGCGGTTTTAGGCCACGTGTTTCCCATCTTCGCCAAATTTAAAGGCGGTAAAGCCGTGGCGACATCAGGAGGCGTTTTGCTATTTTATGCACCCCTGTTATTTATCACGATGGTTGCGGTATTCTTCATCTTTTTATACTTGACTAAATTTGTTTCTCTCTCATCGATGTTAACAGGGATCTATACTGTTATATATAGTTTCTTTGTCCATGATACGTATTTATTGATTGTCGTTACCCTGCTCACTATTTTTGTGATATACAGACACCGAGCGAACATTAAACGAATTATCAATAAAACAGAACCTAAAGTAAAATGGTTATAAGCTTAAAAAACTTCTCTTTTGACACAGAATAGCCTAATACGTTTATAATAGAGAAAATTCAAATGAAGAACAAAGGGGTGTTCTGTTATGAATATGACAATTAACGAAGACGCATTGAACTGGTATAAAGAAGAACTCGATTTGGAAAGCGGAGACCAGGTTCGCTTTTTCGTCCGCTATGGAGGCTGCAGCAACGTTCAAAAGGGTTTTTCTCTCGGTGTAGCGAAAGATGCCCCACAAGAGGCTGGAGTTACTGCAGAAGCTGACGGCATTACCTTCTTTATTGAAGAAAGTGATTTATGGTACTTTGATAACCACGACCTTCTCGTCAGCTATTCAGAAGACGCTGATGAACCGGTTTTTGAATACCAATAAAAAAGAACGCACATCATGTGCGTTCTTTTTTTACAAATGAAATCGTATAAGATGATCGGTTAGGTTTTCTTGTTCCAAAACATATTTTTGCGTTTCACCCAGCAGATCGAAGTGAGGAAATTCACTTTTCTTATGGATCCATTCTTTTTTTAACCCGTACGCCGCTCCCCACTGAACCAGCTTATCAATGTCTGCACAACCGGCTTTTGTTACAGTCCTTGCTCCCGGAAATCGGTCATCCAGCCAGTAATGTGTTAAAAATGCGATTTCTCCTCTTTTCACTGCTTGTTTCCACCGGTTAAGTTCCTCCCGTTTCACACCAAACGCCATATCCCATTCACTTCCCTATTTTTTGGCCTTTTCATATGATGTGTGCCAATCTGGAAAAGCTTTGCGGAATTGAATTGGCTTAAAGCTTTCTTTATCCACACAAATATGAGATGAGGTGGCTTTGATGGAAAGCTCACCGGCCGGATTATAAATGTGATAACCATAGACGGTTTTAAAGCCGTTATATTCCTCTATCCATGTATGTACAACCGCGGTTTCTCCGTAATGAAGCGGCTTTTTATAGGAAATGTTGATATCAACGACTGGGGACAGAACGCCTCTTTTTTCCATATCACTATATAAAAAGCCTAAGTCCTTAATCAAGGCCGTTCTGCCGACCTCCATCCACACAAGATAATTTGCGTGATAGACAATTCCCATTTGATCTGTTTCTGCATAACGCACTTCTATTTCTTTTATTGATACATGCAAGATTACTCTGCTCCCTTAACGTCAATTTAGCCCCATTTTACCATAATCAAATCAGAAAGAAAAAAACCAGGTTTCCCTGGTTTTTTAAGAACGGTATCCGTTTTGTCTCGCTGCAGATTCGTCCTGTATTTCATTACGAAACGCTTCAATGCTCTGTTCGCGCCTTGCATTTTTTTCTTTGATACGCTGTTTATCTTCTCCTGAAGCAAACTCCATTGATGCTTCTGCTTCTTCTATATTTTCAATTGTATTTTGAACCATATCCTGCAATTTTTCCACATTGTCAGAACGATCATCAGGATTAGGCTGCTGATATTGATTTTGGTTCTTTGTCATTCGGATGTACCTCCTAGAAATAAACTCGAATTTTCGCTACTCGCCTTTTGTCTGCATGATAATCGGCCGCTGTCCTGAAGTATCATGCATTTTTTCCCCTTTATTGGCTTTATATTTTACAGGCTTTGTACCCAAGTGGCTTGGAGCATATTGAGGCTGACCGTTTTTCTTGTTGTTTCCCATGTTTATCCCTCCTCAACAGATAGGTTTCTCAAAAGGAGGGGTAAACATGAATACAAATTAAAGGTTATTTTTGCTTAAATCGCTGTTCAAGCTTTTCCTCAAGCTGATTTAAATACTCTGTATTGGTCATCAGCTCTTTTTTGTTTTCCATGACGAGCTCATGAAAAGAACGTTTTCTCATCTTCTTCACGCTTCTCACCTCCGCATATTCTTTTATTTTTTCCAATTCTGAAAACTTGTAAGCATATCTGAGCATAAAAAAAAACTGAATCTAATCAAGATCCAGTTTTTGTTCCATTTCTTTTTTTGTCATGGTGCCAACATGTATGTCTTGGATAACACCTTTTTCATCTAAGATATATGTCGTTGGATATGACATCACGTTATAGTCAGCATTGATCCCTTTTTTATCAATCAGAATGGGGAACGTTAAGTCATAAGTATCAGCAAACGCTCGGACCTGTTTCTCACTTTTCTCAGCTGAAGTGAAATTTACCGCAACAACCGCAAGTTTGTCGGCGTACTCTTTTTGCAGCTTTTCCATCGCAGGCATTTCCTGACGGCACGGCTTACACCAAGTTGCCCAAAAATTGAGCAGCACTTTTTTGCCTTTTGCATCCTGTAAAGAGCTTTTCTCTCCTGATAGCGTTTTCAAAGAAAAATCAGGTGCTTGTTGCCCCTCTTGAATTCCGACTTCTTTTTTGCTGTATGTTTGATATAAATTCCATCCCGTATAACCGACTAGCATGATAAGCAGGATCCCTGCGAGCCATTTTTTCAGCATATGCCACCTCCGCAGCACATTGTGTCATAAAAAGAAGAGAAAGCGAAATGCCTTCTCTTCCTATTGATTCATCAGGACTGCTTCATTTTTTCACGAAGCACCATTTGAAGGATGCCGCCATGGCGGTAGTAATCAATTTCAACTTCACTATCAAAGCGGACGACTGCTTCAAAAGTTGTTACATTGCCGTCTTCATTGATTGCTCTTACAGTCACAAGGTCACGAGGACGAACTGTTTCATCAACATCTACCTCGATGACTTCTTTACCCGTTAAGCCGAGTGTATCCGCATTTTCACCTTGTTTAAACTGAAGCGGCAGCACACCCATGAATACAAGATTGCTTCTGTGAATTCTTTCGAAGCTCTCTGCAATGACCGTTCTGATGCCGAGAAGGTTTGTTCCTTTTGCAGCCCAGTCACGTGAAGATCCCATACCATAGTCTTTTCCTGCTAATACGACAAGACCGGTTTTATCTTCTTTGTATTTCATGCATGCATCATAGATGGATGTTACTTCACCAGTCGGCCAGTACGTCGTAAATCCGCCTTCTGTACCCGGTGCGATTTGGTTTTTGATGCGAATGTTGGCAAATGTTCCTCTCATCATGACTTCATGGTTTCCACGGCGGGAGCCGTAGGAGTTAAAGTCACGAGGTGAAACACCTTTTTCTTGCAAATACTTTCCGGCAGGCGTATCTTTTCCGATTGCCCCCGCAGGAGAAATATGGTCAGTTGTGACTGAATCGCCGAATTTACCGACAACACGCAGTCCTTTTAATGGCTCAACCTTGCCTGGCTCAACAGACATCTCTTCAAAGAATGGTGGGTTTTGGATGTAAGTTGAATCGTTATCCCATTTATATAAAGCTTCATCTGTTGTTTCAATTTCGTTCCAGCGCTTGTTGTCATCAAATACTGTTTCATACTCTTTGCGGAATAGCTCTGGCGTAACAGTTTGCTTAACAAGTGCATTGATTTCGTCCATTGACGGCCAAATATCATTAAAGTATACGTTTTGACCATCCTTGCCCACACCGATTGGATCGGTTTTTAAGTTAATGTTTACCGTTCCAGCCAGCGCATATGCCACAACAAGCGGCGGTGAAGCAAGATAGTTGCCTTTAACAAGCGGGTGAATACGTCCTTCAAAGTTACGGTTTCCGGAAAGGACAGACGTAATCAGAAGATCATTTTTCGCAACCGCTTCTTCGATTTCCGGTGAAAGCGGACCTGAGTTCCCGATACATGTTGTACAGCCGTACCCAACGAGGTTAAAGCCAAGCTCTTTCATGTATGGAAGAAGGCCTGAATTCACAAGATATCCTGTAACAACTTTAGAACCCGGTGCAAGTGACGTTTTCACGTAATTAGGCACCTTAAGCCCTAACTCAACCGCTTTTTTCGCTACCAGTCCGGCGCCGATCAGAACGTATGGGTTTGATGTATTTGTACAGCTTGTAATCGCAGCAATGGCGATCGCACCCGTTTTCATAACTGTTTCTTCGCCGTTAAGGAGTTTAAACTTAATTTCTTTATTTTCTTCCTCAGCATTTAAACCGAATCCTTGGTTACCTGCAGGGCTGACTAATTGCTTTTTAAACGTTTCCTGCATAGCAGATAGCGGGATCAAATCCTGAGGACGCTTTGGACCCGATAAGTTTGCTTCAATTTGAGACAGGTCAATTTCAACCACATCAGTAAATTGAGGGTCTTCCGCATCTGGAGTGTAGAACAAGCCATTGCTTCTGCAGTATGCTTCAACAACATCAATATGTTCAGGATCACGGCCAGTCAGGCGCAGGTAGTTAAGCGCTTCTTCATCTACTGGGAAGAATCCGCATGTAGCACCGTATTCCGGAGCCATATTCGCAATTGTTGCGCGATCTGCAAGCGGCAGTTCAGCAATTCCCGGTCCGAAGAATTCAACAAATTTACCGACAACGCCTTTTTCACGCAGCACTTGTGTTACTTTTAACGCCAAGTCAGTAGCTGTTGTTCCGTTCGGAAGCTTGCCGACAAGTTTCGCGCCGATTACCTCTGGAACTGGGAAGTAAGAAGGCTGTCCAAGCATTCCCGCTTCAGCTTCAATTCCACCGACACCCCAGCCGAGAACACCGATACCGTTAATCATTGTTGTGTGTGAGTCTGTTCCGACAAGCGTATCAGGATACGTTACAAGCTCGCCGTCTTCTTCAATGGCATGGACAACACTTGCCAAGAACTCAAGGTTGACCTGGTGCACAATACCTGTTGCAGGCGGTACTGCCTGATAATTGTTAAACGCTTTCTTTGCCCAGCTTAAAAATTTGTAGCGCTCTGCATTTCTTTCGAATTCCAAGTCCATATTTACTGCTAATGCATCTTCTGTACCCGCTTTATCTACCTGTACAGAGTGGTCGATAACAAGATCAACAGGAATTTCAGGGTTGATTTTATCAGGATCTCCGCCGACAGCTGCCATTGCTTTACGCAGTGAAGCCAGATCTACTACTGCCGGAACCCCTGTGAAGTCTTGTAAAATAACACGAGACGGTTTGAACGGAACGTCGATATCCTTTAATTCGGCAGTTCCCCATTTTGCCAAATTTTCCACGTGTTCTTTTTTGATAACGAAGCCGTCAACTTGACGCAATACTGATTCTAAAAGAACTTTGATGGAATAAGGAAGCTTCGAAACCTTTCCTATACCTGAATCTTCTAACGCTTTTAAAGAGTAGTAATGATATGTTTTCCCATTTGTAGTAAACGTTTTTCTCGCTTGGAAAACGTCTTTTGCTGCAGTTTTTTGCTCGTTTGCCATTCTCCAAAATCCCCCTTCAGATCAGATCATTCTCAGATGAACATTACATTCCATCACAATTTTCTCACAATTTCATATTAAAACAAAATCATACATAAGTAAATATCAATGTTTTTATTAAATACAATAAGTTAGACTTATGAGAAAAATGTACCGGTAATTTTTACTGTTTACGCTCTCTCATATAACACAATAAAAGAAGCCATATTATGATTGAGGTGATAATGATGGTCAAAAGAAAAGCGAATCACGTCATTAACGGAATGAATGACGCAAAAAGCCAAGGCAAAGGCGCCGGCTATATTGAAAACGACCAGCTTGTACTGACTGAAGCAGAACGCCAAAATAACAAAAAAAGAAAAACCAATCAATAACACCGAACTCTTTTAAGGAGGTTCTCATTTTATGACCAATAAGAATACAAGTAAAGATATGCATAAAAACGCCCCTAAAGGACACAATCCCGGCCAACCTGAGCCTCTAAGCGGAAGCAAAAAAGTAAAGAACCGAAACCATACAAGACAAAAGCACAACTCAAGCCATGATATGTAAGAAAAGCAGACCTTAGTGTCTGTTTTTTTATGCGTTCACCCATTTATAATCCACCGCATATGATGTAAAGCAAGGTTGATATGTGGAGGAATGCTTCCATGAACCATTCAAAACGCAACGATGCGAATGATTTCGATAGTATGGATGAATGGCTTCGGCAATTTTTTGAAGACCCCTTCGCCTGGTACGACGAAACATTGCCTATTGATTTATATGAAACAAGTCAGCAGTATATTATAGAAGCGGATCTGACTTTTTTACAGCCTACACAAGTAACAGTTACCCTTTCTGGATGCGAGTTCATCTTAACTGTCAAATCGTCAGGACAGACTTTTGAAAAACAAATGATGCTTCCTTTTTATTTTAATGACAAAACCATTCAAGCCGAATGCGAAAATCAAATACTCACAGTCGCCGTCAATAAAGAAACAGAAGATGGCTCTTCTTTTTCTCTTCAATTTCCTCTCAGCTAAACATAAAAAGTCACTTTCATCCCCTATTATGAAAGTGACTTTTTTTTCCGTCCATTTATCGTCAAATACCCTCTAGTGACTCTCCCATGGCCAAATAGCAGATTCACTATACAATAGAATATGATCTACTATCTCTTTTGACTAGACGTCTATCACTTTTTTCTATTCTTTTTTTACTGTGTTCTTCTAATCTCTCTTCGTATACAATATGGTTAGAATAAGGGGGAATGATTGATGCTGGAAGGATGGTTTTTATGGTTTATTCTGTTTTGGGTGATCATGATGGTAGTCTTATTATCAATCGGCGGTTTTTTCATGTTTCGAAAGTTTTTAAAGCGTTTACCAAAAGAGGACGGCAGATCAGAGCTTGATTGGCAGGATTACTATATTGAAAACAGCAGACATTTATGGAACGATGAAAACAAACAGTTTCTAGATGAATTGACTGCGCCGGTGCCAGAGCTGTTCAGAGATGCAGCAAAAGCCAAAATCGCAGGCAAAATCGGTGAGCTTGCATTAAAAGAAAAGGTAGCAAAGATTGATCAGCAACTTATGATCAAAGGCTATATTCTCGCAACTCCTAAAAGAGACCATACCTTCTTAAAAAGGCATCTGCGGGACAAAAAAATCGATTTGGAACCTTATCAGACCCTTCTCAAATAAAAAACCTTTCCTGACAAGAGGAAAGGTTTTTTAATTCATTTGAATATTAGCTGACTGCAGCTCGTTATGAAGTTTTCGATATGATAAATACATGGCGATTCTCCAAGGCACAATCATACCGAAAGCCAGAATCCAAAACATTCCGCTCAGTGCACCATAATCGATTGATGTGCTCAAGATCGATTTCATCACGATTCTGATCACCAAAAGACCGACTAATATAAAAACAAATGCTTTAGAGCGTTTCATGTAAATTTCATTATTTTTAATTTCGAACTTAGAAGTTTTGATTAGAAAAATAGAGAAAATCACACCTAAAGTGAATGCTTCCAAAAACTCTGCACCAGTTACCCAAAATACCGGAAATAAAAACATTAACGCTCCCGTACTCATAAAAATCGGCGGAAGAATGATTTTTTTTGGTGAAACAGGCTTGTCAGAGGACTTTATTCTGACCACCATCACAGCTACAGCCATTAACACAGCAATAATCGATGAAACTATAATCATCATACTTATCATTCCTTTGTTTCTCGGAGTGTTGATACTATATACTATACTCCAAAACAATAAAAAAAACCATTTTGAAAAGAAATGACTTTAATGTCCCATAACGCGGCTTACAGCTTCCAGCACTTTTGTTTCCTCAAACGGCTTAACAATAAAATCCTTTGCCCCCAGCTCAATTGCTTCCGTTACAATTCTTTGCTGGCGCATGGCGGTGCACATGATGACCTTCGCTTTAGGATCAAAGGTTAAGATATCACGAAGCGCTTTTATGCCGTTTTTCACCGGCATTGTAATATCCATTGTCACAAGGTCCGGGCGCAGTTTTTTATACAGGTCCGCTGCTTGTTCACCGTCCGCCGCTTCGCCTGCGATTATGTAATTTGCCTCTTCCAAGATCTCTCTGATTTTCACTCTCATGAACTTGGCGTCGTCTACAACTAAAACTCTTGTCATATTCCCCTCCAACAATCGATTTCCACAGATAATAGTCTTATTGTACCAAAAACAAAAGGATTAGTAGTAGTACGAAAGTAATTTACCGTCAAAAACCAGTAAAGCCTCCAAAAAGATCTGACAGCAAAATAATGATCAGGCTCATCCAATTAAAGAATAACAGCACACCAATCACAATCATCAAAACGCCGCCAGCTTTCATAATTAAAAGCTGGTTCTTCCTTATCCACTTCAGCTTTGTGATAAAAAAAGACAATAAAAGAAACGGTACCGCAAAACCGAGTACATATAACATCATGTATGGCACCGCTGAGCCCGGATTGGTGCCTGCAAGTGTGATAACAGCAGCTAATATCGGACCGGTACATGGTGTCCATCCAGCTGCAAATGCCATTCCGATTATGACCGAACCTAAAAACCCGCTTGGTTTATGCTTAAAATGGATTCTCCGCTCTTTCATCATAGCCTCAGGCCGGAACACCCCGAGTGTAATGAAACCGAACAAAATAATAAGCAACGCGCCAATTTGCCGAATCGCATCGTGATAATCCCTAAACAGACTGCCAATAAAAGATGTTCCATAGCCTAAAGCAATAAAAATGACTGAAAAGCCAAGCAAAAAACACAAAGTATGAAACAGGCTTCTTTTCTGCAGCAGCAGCTTTTCTGTTTTTACATCGTCCATGCTGACCCCTGTAATATATGACAAAAAAGCTGGGTAAAGCGGCAGGCAGCAAGGCGAAATAAAGGATAAAAACCCCGCTCCGAATGTCAAAAAATAATTCACGTCTCCCATGTCATCATCCCTTCATGATTTGACATTCCTTCAAGTTATGACAAAATCATTTCATTTTTTTAACACTTTCACTTGAAGGATTTCTATTTTCAGAAAAAACTTATATAATTTAATTTGACACTGAGACATTATACTCCTTCTCATTTGAAAATTAGTATAAATATGGATATAATATAAACATTCACTTTGAAGATCTAATGTATGAAAGGATACATCCCTGTGATTAGAGAGCATCTATTAAAAGAAATTGAAAAAAAAAGAGCAGAGCTGCTGCAAATTGTCATGGCGAACGGAATGACATCTCATATTACGATAGAGCTCAGTCAGGAGCTTGACCATCTTCTCATACAATATCAAAAGCAGCGCCTTCGAGCAGTAGCGGGTGATGAATGATTGCAAAATAAAAAACCCGTATAAGGGTTTTTTATTTTATAACCATGTTTCTCTATATCATAATCTTTACGTATTATTTCGTTTGATTATTCATGGCTTTCATCATTTGATTGATTTTCTTTTGAGAAGGTTTCATTCCCATTTGCATCATCATCATGCGTAACATTTGTTCATTAATAGGCGGATTCTTTTTCAGGTAGCTCATCATATATTTACGAGCAATAAAAAACCCGAGTGCAACACCTATGAGCAATGCAACAACGCCCACTAGGATGCCAACCCATAAAGTCATTTTATTTCCTCCTTCATGTTGTCTAGTTTAAAGTGTACTAAACCAAAAGCTATTATACAACATTTACATCTCTTTTTCTTCGGTTTTAGACAAAATTTCTTTCTTTCACCGGATTTAGCCATCCGTAACGCTTCGAATTGAAATCCATTGCTAAAAAGCAAGGGCTAACTTTTCTTAACACTTCAAAGAATATCGTTTCTGCCTCGTAATCTCCCGAAGCCACAATTTCTATCATGTGCTCCTTCATCATAAACGTCGCGTGGCCTTTTGCTTTCGGCAAAGCTATTCTATAAATATAATCCAGCTGCCTGTAATCCGTCTTGTTTAAATTCATTTTTAACCGCTGATGCATATGTAAAATCGGGATTGGTTGTGTAATATATTGAATCTGTTTCTCTGTCATTTCATACTGCTGCTTTTCAAGGCTTGTCCAATGATAGTCTTGAAACAGCTCAAACATAACCGATTCCCGGCCGAAATAGTGATTGGCAAATTCCTCTTTGATCAGGTACGTATAGTAGTGACGTTCCATCTTTTCATCCCCTTTTCCAGCAGCAATTCATTTGCTCTCTATTATACAAAAGAAGAAAAGAAAGAATTGTCTATTACTGTTAAACAGCCAATACTATTTTTGTCGGATAAACAAGAAAAAGAGGATGATTTGACTCATCCTCTTTCAAAAGTTTACTTATTGATTAATGCCTTAACTCGATTCACTACGTTCGGAACTGAGAAGCCGTATTCGTTAATGATAGTTTCACCTGGAGCAGATGCACCGAATCGGTCTATGCCGAGAACGTCACCTTCAAGTCCCGTGTATTTGCCCCATCCAAATGATGAGCCCATTTCAATTGCAAGACGTTTTTTCACATCTGCAGGAAGGACTTCGTTTTTGTATTCATCAGATTGTTTCTCAAAACGGTCCATTGAAGGCATGCTGACAACAGAAACATCGATATTTTCTTTTGCCAATTCAGCCTGCGCTTCAATTGCAAGACCTACCTCTGATCCGGAAGCGATGAGAAGAGCGTCAGGTGTTTCGTTTTTAGATTTAGAAACGACATATGCACCTTTTTCTACTCCTGCCAATGCTTCTTCAGATGTTTGATCGATGGTAGGAAGGTTTTGACGTGTAAGCACTAGCGCTGTTGGGTGGTCAGTGCTTTGCACTGCAAGCTTCCATGCTGCTGCTGTCTCATTGCCGTCTGCTGGACGGATCAAAGAAAGGTTAGGCATCGCACGGAGTGAAGCAAGCTGTTCAACAGGCTCGTGCGTCGGACCGTCTTCACCAACCGCAATACTGTCATGTGTGAAGACATATGTCACAGGAAGGCCCATTAACGCTGCAAGGCGAATCGCAGGACGCAGGTAATCAGAGAAGACAAAGAAAGTTCCGCCGAATACACGAAGACCGCCATGAAGCGCCATACCGTTTAAGGCTGCACCCATCGCAAATTCACGTACACCAAACCAGAAGTTTTTGCCTGAGTAATCAACCGCTGTAAAATCACCGGCATTTTTAATAGTCGTTTTGTTCGATCCCGCTAGGTCAGCAGAACCTCCGACAAAGAAAGGAACTTTTTTCGCAAGTCCGTTGAGAACTTCACCGGAAGATGCACGGGATGCCAGGCTGCTTCCTTTTTCATACACAGGAACCTCTTGATCCCAGTCCTTCGGAAGCTCTCCTTTGATTGCCAGTTCAAGCTGTTCAGCAAGTTCAGGATAAACTTCTTTATATTTAGCGAATTGAGCATTCCATTCTTGTTCTTTTTTCTCACCTGATTCTTTAACAGCTGCAGCGAAATGCTCATAAACTTCTGACGGAACGTAGAAGTCTTCTTCATACGTCCACGCGTAAGCTTCTTTTGTTAATTTGCTTTCCTCTTTACCAAGCGGTGCACCGTGAACACCGGATGTACCGGCACGGTTAGGTGAACCGAATCCGATTGTCGTTTTCACTTCAATTAATGTAGGTTTCTTTTCATTTTGGCGTGCTTTTTCGATAGCCGCTGTTAATTCTTCAATATTGTTTCCATCCTCAACATAAAGAACTTCCCAATTCATTGCTTCAAAACGCTGTTTCACGTTTTCAGAGAATGAACGGTCGAGGTCTCCATCAAGAGAGATGTCATTAGAATCGTATAGTACGATCAGACGGCCAAGCTGAAGATGGCCTGCGAGTGAAGCGGCTTCAGAAGAAATACCTTCCATTAAATCACCATCACCGCAAATACTGTATGTATAATGATCGACTACGTTAAATGCATCGCGGTTGTATGTTTCCGCTAAATGGCGTTCAGCAATTGCCATACCGACTGCCATGGCAATTCCTTGGCCAAGCGGACCTGTTGTAGCATCAACACCGGCAGTATGTCCGAATTCCGGGTGTCCAGGTGTTTTGCTGCCCCACTGGCGGAATCCCTTAAGATCTTCAATACTAAGATCAAACCCGCTTAAATGAAGCATGCTGTATAATAGTGCTGACCCGTGTCCAGCAGATAAAACAAAACGGTCACGGTTAAACCAGCCAGGGTTTGCCGGACTTACGTTCATAAATTTTGTCCACAGCGTGTATGCCATTGGAGCGGCTCCCATCGGCATCCCTGGGTGACCAGAATTTGCTTTTTCAATAGCGTCTATTGACAGTGTGCGAATGGTAGCAACTGATTTCTTTTCAATTGTATCCATAAAAATCCCCTTCCTTATGTGTTGTACCCTTACATCATAAATGTCTGACGACTTTTTCTCAACTGTTTCAGCTTAAATTTGAGAGAAACTTGTTGAATTTTGTCACATAAGAGTTTTGATTATAGTATATGCAAAAGAGGAATACGATATTGCCGTATTCCTCTTATATTAGTGAAGTTTGTTATTTCTTTTTTCTCTTTTTAGCTTTTCTGGTGTTACATCATTGCCTTCTGGGTCAATGATTTTCACGCTTTTTAACGTGTTCTTCATAGAAGAACGAAAACCTTTCAAGTACTCTTGACGGAGCTTTTGCTGTTCGGCTTTTTCTTCTTCTGTAATAACGCCAGCTTTAGCTTTGGCAGCAAGCTCATTAATTCTGGCAATTTTCGCGTTTGAAATCATGTTAAACTCCTTTATTGCATTTTGTCTATATAGTACTAGATCAAAAAAAGTTTTACAACTGATTCACTCTGCTGTCTCTACATTCTCTATGTATTCCTGAAAACGCCGGTGAACGGTTGCTTTAGAGACATCATAGCCAAACCCTCTTAGGGTAGCCGCGATTTCAGCAAACGTTAGTTTATTCGCTCTTAGGCGGACGATCTCAGAGATTGGCACCTCTATTTTTTCTTTTCCACTGTTCTCATGTTGGTTTTTTAAGTTTTTTTGCGGTTTAAAACCGTTTTTTACTGCACGCTTCATTCCCCGTCTGATTTTCATGTTGTGAATCTTTCGCTGATACTCTTCCACAATGCTGACGATTTCCAAGACCATTGAGTCAGCCTCCGATAACTCCAGTTCACCTCTGTGAGCCGTTGTATAGACTTTCACACCTTCTCTGTAAATACAATGAAGCAGTGCGATTTTTGCGTTTCCCCGCCCGAGCCTTGTCTCGTCCTGAACCAAAATGACATCAATTCCAGCGATCTTAATCTCATCAAGCAGCTCAAATACACCATCCCGATCCATTTCATATCCGCTGGCTTTTTCTGAAATCACTTTGACGACTTCCATGCCGTTCTCCGCAGCAATGGCCGTAAGCTCCTCTTCCTGCCGCTTTAATGACGTTTCCTGCTGTTCTTTATTTGTGCTTACACGGGCATAAATGAGTGCTTTCATTTTATCTCTCTTTCCTCTCTATCTTACAGTTGCCAATTCATATGCATCCTGATGCTTCTTTTTCAATGGGATCACTAACTCATCACCCGGCTGGATATCAGATGTTTGTAGTTGATTTTTATCAGCTACCCATTCAATAAAATCATTTTTGTTTATCTTTTTTGTATCTGCTACCTGATCAGCAATTGACCAAAGTGTGTCGCCTTGCTGGACTTCTATTTTAACATACTGATTAAGCTCCTGGCCGCTGCTTGTATATGACAGCATAAGGATAACCGCGCTCAAAATCACTGTGAACAGACCGACAAAAATAATAGATTCTTTACTCATGATCATAACCTCCAACAGGAATGTTTGTTCGCATTTTTATAATTTCAGTATATACGAACAAACGTTTCTGTCAATTGTTTTTTCGAACCTATGTTTGTACTGTAAGGAAAATCATGCTATAATCTTCTTAAAATCGACGTTTTGAGGTGCGAAAAATGACGAAGCTATCAAAAAGGCAACTTGATATCCTCCGTTTTATTAAAGCAGAGGTTAAATCAAAAGGATATCCGCCTTCCGTGAGAGAGATCGGAGAGGCTGTCGGGCTTGCGTCCAGCTCTACTGTCCACGGCCATTTGGCCCGTTTGGAAACAAAAGGGCTGATCAGACGAGATCCGACAAAACCAAGAGCAATAGAAATTCTTGATGAAGAAGTAGACATTCCGCAAAGCCAGGTCGTTAATGTACCGGTCATCGGGAAAGTCACGGCGGGATCTCCTATTACAGCAGTAGAAAATATTGAAGAATATTTTCCGCTCCCTGACCGCATGGTTCCTCCAGACGAGCATGTATTTATGCTGGAGATTATGGGAGACAGTATGATAGATGCTGGTATTCTCGATAAGGACTATGTCATCGTTAAACAGCAAAACACAGCGAACAATGGGGAAATTGTAGTTGCGATGACAGAAGAGGATGAAGCAACTGTAAAACGATTCTATAAAGAGGATACCCACATTCGCTTGCAGCCTGAGAACCCAACGATGGAACCTATCATTTTGCAGAATGTCAGCATTCTAGGGAAAGTGATTGGCGTGTTCAGAACCGTCCATTAATCTATTGATCTATCAGATGCATAAAATAACCCCCTCTTCCTTTACGGAGAGGGGGTTTGTTGTTCAAAAAAAGCAGGCTCGCCCTGACTTTTGGGTGCGAGCCTGAATAGGAGGAAAAAGAACATCATGTTTACACCATAATTATCCACCAAAAGATTGTTGAAGTCAAGAAATTTTCTTTCCTTCAGGAAACTTTTATCAAAATATGAACGTTTAGAATATTAGACGCTATCTTCTTAAAAACGTTTCATTTTTTAGGTCGTGGAAGGATGCGGTTTTATATTTATTAAGGGGCGAAGCAATTGAAATATACTGAAAATTTAGTACATAGTTTAATTAGTTCAACATTCTGATAAAACAGCTCGCTTTCTTCATATAAAATGTAATGTGTATTTCAATTTCACCTTCACCCAATCACTTGTGCAGTTCAAAATATATGGCATCGTTGAACAAGTCGGGTAGAAACCTTCCCCAAACATAAAGTCTCCACCAACACCCTTCTTTAAATTTAACCTTATATGAAATATGGTTGTGCTATCAAAAGGCCGTTTCATCATAAAAGTGCATATGCGTTTTTTCTTGTTTGTAATATCGAAGCCTGTCTTGAAGGGTTCCGGTATGAAATTCAAATTTGTGGCCGTCAGGGTCGGTAAAATAAATTGATTTTCGATCGCGTTCATCTCGTTCTCTGCCAGGCAGAATATTGACATGAAGTCTTTTTAATTTAGCTGATACCTCCTCAAATTCATGATCTTCAATTGTAAAAGCAATATGGGTATAAGAAAGCTTAATGTCATTTCTCGGGATGTCTGGTTCTTCATTAAGAGCTAGCCAGATGCCGTTCATATCAAAATATGCAGTTGTTCTTCCCTTTACCAAAAGCTTTGCACCAAACACTTTTTGATAAAAATCAATCGATGTATCCAAATGCGAAACTGAAAATAGCAAGTGATTGATTCCTTTTATCTCCACAAATCATTCCCCCCTTGGTAGCTGATCATCCACATATACGACTTTTTTCATAAAAAGATTCATACAGCTGAAAAAAATACCAGTGTAAACAAAAACGGACTGTTTAAAATAGTAACATGACCATTATGAATGGTTTTGAATTGCATTATTTATCGTTTGTTTACGCCCAATAATTTTCTTCAAAAAATAACAATTTAGGTGGTCAAATGAAACATATCATTGCGCTTGCTTCAAAGATTGCTTTCACTCTCGCCCTTTTATATGTGATTTTGGACAGAGTCTATCACGCATCCTTCTTAAGTGTGATGTTTATTGCACTTTTCTTAGGTTTTGTTTCCTATCTTTCTGGTGACATGCTCGTCTTACCCAGAACAAACAATATTACAGCTTCATTGGCTGACTTTGGCCTTTCATTCGTTATTCTTTGGGTATTTGTTTTAACCCAAACAAGAAACGATTTCTCACCATTTGGAGCAGCTCTCCTTTCCGCTGCCTGTCTTACTGTTTTTGAATACTTTTTTCATCGGTATTTACTGAAAAATGTCCTTGATGAAAATTTCCGAAATGAACTGTCAGCGAGAGATAACACGTTGCAGTATCAAACGGAAGCCGCGGACGAGCTGTTTCCCGAAACGAAAGAGAAGCATAAGGAATAGGAGGCTGTCTTATCGCCTCCTATTTTTCAGTAGCTATTTTTGAGAAAACGGAACATCACTTCTGTAAACTCATAAAACCTCTCATTTTGAGTAACAGCTCTGCTTTTTAAAGAAAAGATGCCGAACAAAGACTTTCGAAACCCTGTGCTCATTTCTATCTGAATACTTAAACCTGTTTTTGATTTATTTGCAATGTTATTCGGACTAACGCCCGCATGCGGATGGTCCGTATTGAGTAATACAGCAGGAAAACCGGCATGCTGCAATTTCTCAACTAAATCTGCCGCTCTTACGCGATCTGTACCGCCGACTTCGATCTGCTGATCTTCTTCTGCGTACCCGTGTAATGAAATGACATATTCATGGTTTCCCGTCATTTTAAGGGCCCGAGGTTCATCAAAGTGCGTACTCGTAATGTGCAGGACTGAGTTTCCTGTCGATTTTAAGCCTTCAAATAAATACATCGAGTACTCTTTGCTGAGCTCTCTCGCTACTTCACTTGTCCCGCCTTCAATACCTCCTCCGTGAATAGCTAAAACAAGAACAGGGCTTCCGGTTTCTTTCGTAACAACGCCATAATCAGAAGGATCTTCATTGTTTTTTAATTCCTCAAAATTCTGATATACATCTTCAGCATAAATTGAAGAAATCGGAGTAAACACCATAAAAATCAACAATAATTTTACAATTTTAATAGTTGATGGAAAACGTTTGGCTATGTTACAATCAACATGCTTCAAGGAATGGAGCAAACGGCGGAGCAGGGATACTTTGGCCGGTTTCATCTACTCCGCCTCTAAGTCCAAATCAACAGAATGTAGGTCTCTTTGAGGCTTTAGCACGAATTCTCTCGTCCTCCTTGTTAAATTTTTGTTAAATTCACAATATTATATACCATTAGCCCGGGCGCTGTTCTTCTCATTTTTGAATTTATGAAAAGTAAGCTGGCACCACCTCCCCCATTTTCCATACAAAACAAAAATGCACCTGCCCTTTGGCCTGTGCACTTTTTATTTTCTCTTCATTCTTCGTTTTTTTGCTTGATTTAATTTCATGATGTTTTTTTCAATTTTTCTTATGTTTCGCCTTTGCGGGATTGTTTTCATTTCATAATAAACAGAAATAAACCCGCTTACTGTCACTGCTGCAATATAAAGGACGCGCTGTTTGATCATCCGGTCAGCATGTCCATGATCATTCGCTTCTTTTTCCAGTCTTTCGATCACAGCTTTATCAAACAGCTGATCGACATACACTTGTTTCATTCCCACTGCAAACCCAGCAGCCAGCCAAAGAATCAGAAATAAACTGATATAAAACACCATAAACCCTTCCTTTCCTGTCTTGATGCGGTGCAGAATTTTAAAACAGTTCATCTCATTACAACTGGCAGACGAAGCTTCTTCTTTGTGTTAGGTTCTTTCAATAGGCTGGTTAATATGTGTAATGCTGTAATGAACAGTTAGAAATTTTATTCCAAACAGCCACATATGATGAACAGCGGTTAATTTGTTGTCATGTACAGCTTCTATCAGAAAGGTTTCAGATAAAGGAAGCGGACAAGTTCCCGCTCTTGTTTGCAGATAAATCCCCTCATCCCCCGCTCTGCTTTTTCTCCGCCTGCTTGTTAAAACCAGCTTCTCCTGATGATGATATGGTTTTAAAATACCTGTCATGCTGCTGAATGGAAGCGGTAAAGAAATATTCATATACCCTTCTCCATTTGAACGATACACTGAATAAAGAGCGGTAAAAATGGTTTCGTTTTTTTCATTTGTTCTAATCCAGGCACGTACTCTTTCCCTTCCGTCTTTTTTAGAATGAACACCTTTTATCTTGCTGTACATCCTGTACCAGTCAGGGTTCGTCGAAAGATGTATTTGGCCGATTCTTCTGCTGAACCATTCGTAAACAATTGCAAGCGGCCGAAACCACGTGCTCCATGTTACTTTTGCTTTAATATTGTATTCGATGGTTTGTTCATAAAACGAAAGAATGAGCGGCGCCAGTTTTTCTGGTGAAAAATCTTTTGAACGCAGGCTGCCCATATCATCCACAAGTCCGCTGTACCGAGCGTTATTTTCAGCTTGAATGCTAGCTAAAAATTCTTCTCCAATCTTTCTTTTTCCGTAGATACGGCTGAATGTCTTTACACTGTCTGCATCAAAAGACTTTGGATCCTCTATTCTCCACCCTATGAGAGCGGGCAAGATAACACCAAACGCGTTGACAAAACCGTGAATCCAAATCATCTGATTGATGGTCAATGTAACTTCTTGTCGAAATACACCAAATGAATAAATCATCGAGAAAGCAATCGTTATCATTAAAACAGCGGAAGAAAGCCGAATAAGAAATGTCCCCGTCTTGGTGCGAAAAGCTGCCGTGAACACCAAAAATGCATGAAGATAAATCGCCGCCATATAAATGCTAACCGCAATGACATCAAGTGTTTTTGAATATGTGATGCCCAGTGCGATAAGAAGGGGCGAAAGCAAAATCACCCATGTTATCCAACTATACAACATCCGATGTTTTCTAATGGTTCTGCCGAGTAAGCCGTTGAAGATCGGGATCAGAAAAGCAGAATAGTGAAAGTGGACAGCAGTCAGCAAAATGATGAGAGGGCCAAATTGCATGATCTGCAAATGGGCAGCATAAGCAAAAAACCAAAATCCTCCTCCCGCCAAATAAATAAGACCGAACAAAACTGATGTCTCTTCGATTCTATGTATCTTTGTTTCCCAAAGGCGGAGGATCGCATACAATGCAATAAAAACTGTGTACATCCACCAGATTAGCGCGAAACCTCCAACCTCCGTCACTAGAGCCAGCACCGCAAAGAATGCGGCTACCGGATAGCACTGGATTAGCCCATATTCCATAAACTGAGCAGCACGAACCGGCGATTGACGAAAAACAAAAGGGAAAATTCCCGGCACGAAAAATAGAATGGATAACAAAACGAGTGCCTCTGCCACTGAAATATCCGGTGCTTCCGCTGCAAGAAATCCTATAAAACAAAGCGCACTGACTATGCCATTTCGTTTCATGATTCTCTCTCTTCCTCCTGAAACGTTCCTTTATAAAAGAAAAGAGTGCCAAGAATTGTATTTTGCACATGCACTTCAATGGTGAAACAATTCTTTTTTTCATCAAACGTTTCGCAAACTACGGATGTACCGGTCAGCCATTTCGGCAACGGGATTCTTTTTCCAAATATCAATAGCCATTGCTTTCCCGATGTGATTGTAAGAGAGCCGTCAAGAGATGCCTCGAACGTCAAAACAGACAACAGCAGATGAGGTTTGCCGAAGAAATCAAGTATTCTATTTTTTTTCTCGTCATATATCATTATCGCGTCAAAGAAGCGTTTTTTGCCTTTAAAGAAAAATGTACGATTCCATTCTATCCCTGTATGTTGTGATTTCAAAAGACAAGTTCTATTTTGTATTGTAAATGGAATGTCTTTGCCTCTTTCTGAAAAGAAGCATCTGAAAAAAACACCCAGCTTTAACAGCATTCTAACCAGAAAAGAGCCTCCGCTTATTTCTGACATCGTTCCCGTCCCGCTGAATGTATGAGACCCGTCTAATTGGTACCGTTTCTGCAGCTTGGGATGCAGCAAATGATAGTTAATAATTGATTTTTCATAAATCGAACTCACAATGTCACTTCTTTCTCTTTCGTTTTGTGCGCCTGGCACTGGGGAGCTGCAGGCTAAGAGCGCCGCTTGCAGCGGAAAACACACTCAATAGAACCCACATGAATATTTCGGAACCTAGACAAGCAACCCCAGCAAAAATACAAGCCTGGACACCATGAATGATCCATTTTCTTTTTAAAGGAATCAGCCACAAAATAGCTAAGCCTATCTCCGCTGTTCCTGCCAATATGCTTGTCTTAACACCTGCAAAGCCTTGATAGAACCAAAACAGGCTGAAAAACAGACACATGAACACATAGATGATAGCGGATCGAATGAAGCGCTTCGGATGTTTATTTTGCTCTACCCAAAGCCTTAATGCATCAAAGCTCCAGGCAGTCGCCCAGCCAAGCAGCGGTCGAAATAATAAACGATCGATCCATCTTCCCGGCAGTCCGTAGGCTGTTTTGTATTGGTACTGTGTTAAAAACGTCATTTTCCCATTTTCTCTCTGTATATACTTCCAGTAGCCGCTTCCATGCCGAATCAGAGATAATGGATGATCAGAGCCAAAAGCCAGTGAAGAAGACCTTTCAGATGAACATTTGTTGAAAACACCGACGGTTTCTCCAGTACCTGACACCTTTAATCCAAAGCCTATTTTTGTTTCGTAAAGAAACTTCTGTTTTTCGCATGGTTGTCTATTCAAATACGTAATATTTGAAAACCGTAGATCCCATTCCTTATGCAGTGATGGGTTTTGTGTATATTCCCAGAGTGTATCCAGATCAGATTTCATTTCGATTTCTACATAAATCGGTTTCTGCCTCACAGCCCCTTCTCCCTTCTATTTCAAGCAATTCCTATATTAGCATATTGGTCGATTTGAAAAGTGTATATCTCTCCAAAAAAAGTATAAAAAAGAGAAGAGAGGTTTCCTTCTCTTCCCTGGGATTCATTACTGAGTTTTAACCGTGCCGTAATGAGTAATTGTGACGTTCACACTGTATGTGATGTCGGCTTTACTGAAGGTGTCATCCCAGTTATTTTTCACCCTTTTCCATAAGTGGGGATATGTAAGTCTTAAAGATTCATCAAAACCCGCAACATCTGCTTTATAATCACGCTGAATTTTTTTTAATACCTGACCAACTATTTTCTTTACTTCGTTTTCAATAGTCGTTTCGAGACGATCTATAAACTGGGTGTCCAACGCCTCTTTTGTGTTCCAGTTTTCAACCAAATCGCCTTCTGATTCAATATCGACATGGAATGAAATATCTTTCCCTTTTACGATTGGCTGAATTTTGCTTTTAATTTTATTGATATCGTACGCTATCGTTTGTTGGCTCTTTTTATCATGGCTTTTGACAACTCCGCCTTTCCCTTCTCCTCTAATCCATGTAATTCCCTCAGTTTCATATTCATTTAAAGTGCCTATCATTTTTTTCGATTTTCCGTTGATTACAGCTGCTCCGGAATACTTGACCGCTCCATTGGCCGCAACCACATTTTGCAGTAAAAAACTGCTGCCAGAATGCAGTTTTCCAATTAGTTTCGCGAGTGTCATAGGGGGAAGAATTCTGGAAACTTTATGTTCATTTTCACCTAATCCAATCAGCCGAAATGCCGGAATTTCTCCGTTCTCTTTCAGCTGGAGAGCGTCTCTTGCTTCCCCTTTAGCAGATAAAACAAGACAGCTCAGCCTGATTTCATTATCACGAAAAAATTGATCCAGCATTTCGTCGATAGGAAATGTGTGCAGCACATCTTCACTCATGACAACAACTTTTAAATGCGGGCTAAACACTTCTCGGTCCCGTCTTAATGCAACCTCACTTCCGATCTGCTGTAATGAATCCCCTGTTTCACTTATATTAATGTACGCTTTTTGCGCTCCTTGTCCGCTACCGCCTCCCCCGCTTGTGCCCGCGCCTGCCGCTTTTTCATTAACAAATTGATAGGTCAGCGTAATGTTGTCTTTTTTCGGATAGCTCCCGCCCTCTTCTTTTAACTCTTTTTCAGTGTTCGTTTCTTTTCCTTTATCAATTGCGATAGCGAATGTGAGACCCAGATCTTCTATTTCCCGACTGCTCCAGCATCCTGTTACGCAAATCATCAGCAGACATACCATGACCATAGCAGGCAATTGACGTTTTAGTTTACTTTTCACCTCTTTTCCTCCATTTCGAAATGACTAACAGCAAAATCGGCAAAGCGCCAAATATATACAAAGCGATATGACTGACCGTATCGCCCAATATAAAGACGTCATTTTCATTTTTCGGCATGCAAGAGAGGATATATATAACAGGAAGCAGCCCAAACATACATGAAAGGGGTTTCTTTTTAAAAACTTGTGAGACTCCCAGGGAAGCTGCATAAAAAGTGATAATAAACGTAGCAAAAAGCTGCATAATCCAAATCACAAGCAGGAATGATTCAAACCGTTCAAATATTAAACCAGGTATTTCAAAACTTCTCATCAGGTCAAGCCCCGGCCATGTTCTCGTCACAACTCCCTCAACTGATAGTGCACCGATGACCATAATCAGCGTAATCATATAAAAACTGGTCACAACGCCTGTCCCGATCACAACCGCTTTCACCGCATTTTTCGGCTTTTTCATAAATGCTACTAAAATGAGCATAATTTCTGAACATGTAAATGAAAGGTTCGTTGTCTTTACACCTCTGAGAACTGGCATGATTCCATCACCTAATACAGGGCGCAAATTGTTGATCTCAAATATGCCTAAACTCATGAGGGCTATCGTTAAAAAGATGATGACCGTAATCGGAAAAATCATTTCAAAAAGCCGTGCAATCGGATCTAGGCCTTGTGTAATTGAATAAAGCCCAATCCAAAGAACTGTCATAATGATTGCCCAAGACGGTGTCCCTTCGAGGAGAAAAAAATCCACGATTTCGGACATGACTCTGACTTCAAATGCACCGAGTGCAAGAAAATAAGTAATAAAAACAATACTGATTAAATGCCCGAGCCATTTTCCTACAATATGTCGGGAGTATTCATAAAAGGTCTCCTGAGGATACTGCTGGCTTAATTTAACTATAAGTTTGTTCTGTTACTGTCCGAGGGAGCGTAAGAACTCCGGCAGCAAGCATATAATTAATGATGATAATCGTTGCCTGAGCGGTTGTGATTTTACTGGTTGGGCTGAACATGAGACTTTATCACCATCCTGTTAAGTTCATCACTTCACCCGTTTTGTATTATCTGTATTCATCATTTTAGGCCGGCGCTTCATGACTAAAAGAGGCATTCTGATAACAAAGTCTTTCCAATCTTTTAATTGATAGGGCACTGCCGGACTTGCGTATGGCACACCAAAGCTCTTTAGTTTTACGACATGGCTGCTTAGCAGCAGATAATACATAATGACTCCAAACAATCCAAACACCGCCGCACAAAACATCGCGCCAAACCGAAGCATCCGAAGTGCTATACCTGTGCTATAATGCGGGATGGCAAATGAAGAAATTGCTGTGAGCGCAACAACAATGACCATGATTGGACTGACAATCCCCGCCTGCACAGCTGCTTCCCCGATGATTAATCCGCCAACTATGCCTATTGCGGGTCCAATTGGTTTTGGCAAACGAAGCCCCGCCTCTCTTAAAATTTCAATCGCGACTTCCATAAATAAGGCTTCAATCAGAGATGGGAACGGAACACCTTGGCGCGTCCCGGAAATTGAAATCGCCAGCTTGGTCGGAATTAACCCCGGATGAAAAGAAATAAATGATATATATAAAGCGGGTGCGAATAACGTTATCATTGCTGCGATGAACCTCAGCAATCTGATGAGCGAGCTCGGGAACCACCGTTCATAATAATCTTCAGGCGATTGAAGCATCATGCTGAAAGTGACTGGAACAATCAAAGCAAACGGAGTGCCGTCAAGCAGAATGGCTACTCTTCCTTCCATTAATCCGCTTATGACGCGATCAGGACGTTCTGTACTCTGTACTTGCGGGAACGGGCTCAAATAATTATCCTCAATTAACTGTTCAACGTAGCCTGACTCCGGCAAATGATCGATCTCAATCCCTCTCACTCTTTTTCTTACTTCCTCGACTACTTTTGGATCTGCAATGTCATTCATATAAGCGATAATTAAATCCTTTTTTAATCGTGTTCCTACTTCAAATCTCTGCAATGTTAATTGATCATTTTTTCCTTGCTGTCTCAAAAGAGCTGTATTCGTACTCAACTCTTCTGTAAAGCCTGTGCGCGGCCCTCTGACAAGCGCTTCTGAAAGCGGCTCCTCGATACTTCGATTTTGTTTTTTTACAGTTCCCAGAAGAAAGGCCTGCGGTATTCCATCAATGAGAAGCGCTGTCGACCCCATGAAAACATTCAACACGATATCACTGATTTTCTCTGATTCTATGACATCACCGATTGATACGATTTGATTTTTTATCTGTTTCGAAATTAAAATACCTTTGCCGGATTGAGAAATTTCATCGCTTACCTGATTAGGTTGATTCATGACTAACACTGATAGTCCTTTATTAATCAAGTTCTGATCAGACAGTCCTTCAACAAAGATCAATGCCGCTTTCACATGTAATTGAGTGATTTCAAGCTCACGGAAATGAACGTCCCCGTTATGTCCTATTTTTCTTTTTACATGTTCTAAGTCGTATCCGATGTTACCGGTTAACACATCCTGATCCTGCTTTTCAGCTGTCGAATAATCTGATTTATGCTGCTTCTGTGTTTTGTACTGATTATTCCGCCACCTCATCATTGCACCTTCTTATACATGAATCCAAGTAAACACTTTATAGATTACATATGGAACGAGAAATACTACTAACGCTTGAAACCACACATTCCAATCAGTAAGTGTTGATATCATGTTATCCATCTGTCATTTCCCCTCTCTCTAATAGGATTATTTTTCCCGTATACCTATTTTTTATGTTCGTCTTTTTTCTCAATAAAAAAAGCATGATGAACATTTCATCATGCTTTTAAAGAAATCAACCTGACCATTTTGCATAATTAACACAAAATGAGCCTTTTAGCAGTCTGGGAAAACTAAAATTCCAGCTTGAAGCTTTCTGCCTGATCTGAAACTTCCACAGGAATCCCCATTATCGTTTTCGGTTTGGAAACGTAAACAAAGCGCATTTCTTCCTCTAATTGCTGAAACGCTTTTTCACTAACTAAAATTCTGGCCGGCTTCCCTGGACTGTTATCAATGGCTGCTTTGATTTTTCCAAGCATAAAAAACCTCCTGTTTTAGAAAATGGCTCATTTACTATTAAAACAAAAATCGCAAAATAAATTGGCTGAACAGGAATTCCAGTTCAAACATAACAGTTGCGGCTGAGCAAACAAGCATGAACGAAATGACAACATACACGTCTCTCTCTTTCTCGAACATGCAGAATTCTCCCATTCACAGATCAGACTGGCGACTGACACGCTGTTGAACAGCAGCTCTAGCATAAATAATGCACGCTATGGACATGATCTTATTAGTTATTATATGATTGAATTGAAAAAACATCATTTGTCAAGAGGTAAACGAAATGGCTCAAAACAACGAAAATACATTACCAGATATTACAAAAAGCATTACCCTAGAGGCTCCCATTCAGAAAGTCTGGGAGACAGTCTCTACTTCAGAAGGCATTGCCAAGTGGTTTATGCCCAATGACTTTCAGCTCAAAGAAGGACAAGAATTTCACTTACAATCACCGTTTGGGCCGTCCCCTTGTAAAGTTTTGGCTGTTCAAGCTCCAACTGAACTTTCTTTTGAATGGGATACAGAAGGATGGGTCGTTACCTTTCAATTAGAAGACTTGGGGGAAAAGACAGGGTTTACCCTTATTCACAGCGGCTGGAAAGAGCCGAATGAAGTGATCGGCAAAGCAAACGAGAAAAGCTCCGTCGTTCGCGGTAAGATGGATGGCGGCTGGACTGGCATTGTAAATGAACGGCTTCGTAAGGCTATCGAAGAATAAAAAAGAGAGAGTATCTCTCTTTTTTGTTCTTTCCCAAGGGTTATACTTCACAATTTGAGTCCATCAATCATAAAACGTAACAGTTTTAGATTTACCAGAGTAATCGGTAACAAAGAACTCGGCCTTGTTATTGCTCCCATCTACAAATTTTCCAATACTGCCAAAGGTGTGGCATTCTCCGGGTGAAAAATAGTTTGCCCCTACATAATCATCAGGATTGTCACCGGGATCATCCTCATATAGGTGCAGTGAAACAGAAAAAGGAGTGCTTCCTGAAAGGCACACTCTAAAATCTCCTCCGGTCGAGTATACCGTCGGACTTGAGTAAGTATATGTGTAAGTCCCCAACTTATCCCACTCTCCAGCCCCCGCAGTTCCGGCTTTTTCTGCTTGTGCCGATAATGGAAAAACCGCAGCCAACCCTAAAACAGACAAAAATCCAACTACCTTAGTGAATCTCATCAGCTACACCACTCCTCTATTTCAATGATAGCCGCAGATACGTTTGTATCATTTTCGGCAGAGCTACATAATTGATCCAGCCTGCCTCCCTGCTTCTTAGGCAGGTGGCATTGGACATTATATTCAGCAGCAGCCGTTTTATGAATCTGCCTTTGTGCTGGTTTTAAAATGTTCAAAATAAATGCATTCCCATTTGTACTGCTATCTCTTATAATTTGTTTAAAAGGTTGTACTTCAATCAGGGGGAAAAGGATATGGAATTAAGCTTCACAAAAATACTCGTTATTTTGTTTGTGGGTTTTTTAGTATTTGGGCCTGATAAACTGCCGGCGCTTGGCCGTGCAGCAGGAAAAGCCTTATCAGAATTTAAACAAGCAACAAGCGGACTGACTCAGGATATCAGAAAAAATGACTCAGAAAACAAAGAAGACAAACAAATGTAGGATAAATCGTTTGGGCCGATGAAAAATCGGCTCTTTATTTTGATTTGTTTTTGTGTCATCTGTCTTTTTTTAATCATTTGGACAGCCCTTTTTTCCTTCTATGATTTTAACTGTCCAAGCCGCAAAATCTACTCGCCGTATAATAAAGCGTAGTAAAAATAAAGGAGGAGTATATATGGGTTATTACAAAAAATACAAAGAAGAGTATTATACGGTCAAAAAAACGTATTATAAGAAGTATTACGAATATGATAAAAAATACTATGACCACCATGATAAAAAATATGATGACTGTGATTACGACAAAAAATATGATGACTATGATAAAAAATATTATGATCACGATAAAAAAGACTATGATTATGTTGTAGAGTATAAAAAGCATAAAAAACACTACTAAACGCCATTAACATCTCCTCGTTATTACTTTCCCCCGGCTATTGCCGGGTCTTTTTTTGTTTGTGCACTATATGTATATTTCTGAAGCTCCCCTTTCTATGAAAACCTTGGTGACTGAATCTGAAAAAGAATAGTGAATATTTAGTGCATAGTTTAGTTAGTTCATAAGTTAGTTCATAAGTTAGTTCATAAGTGAGCGCATTCAGTTTATTGCAGTTACAAAGAAACTTTTATAAACTCTTTGAGGATCATACATAAAAGGAGAGGTTTTTTGTATAGAAACATCGTATTTTATCTCATTTTACTTTGTCTATTTATATCAGTTGTCATGAAAAGCTTTGAGGTGATAAGCACAATAGCCAATGTTATCTGCTTTGTTTTCGTATTGCTGTATTTTAAAGATGAAATGAAAACATACTCACGTAAAGCGTTAGCAATCCTAAGTATTTGTTTTCTTTTCTTAGTCGGTATCTGTGCTTTTATCATTTTACAAGGACAGACATTGATGAAACGTCACCTCTTTTTTACAGGCTGGGAAACGATAGCGGGCATTCTTTTAATAATCGTTTCTTTAAGCATTTGTACTTTTATTTTGAGGAAAATTTCAAATCGGTTAAAACGATTGTGATCTCATTCTTTCCTCTGATAAAGGTATATAGCTTTCAGATTGGCGAAGCGTTTCGTCCCTTACATCACTCAAAATGAAATATTTTGTTTATTTATATACATCAATCAGTTCCAAAATAAGGTATAATAAATGGCGAAACCACTATCTAAAGGGGGAATTTTGGTGAAAAAAGTATTGATTGCAGGTGCAGTAGGAACAGCAGTTCTTTTCGGAACCCTTTCATCAGGTATACCAGGCTTACCCGCGGCAGACGCTCAAGTCGCAAAAGCAGCATCCCAGCTGCCTAACGGAATCGGCGGCCGTGTCTACCTGAACAGTACGGGCGCCGTTTTTACAGCTAAAATTGCGCTTCCTGAAACTGTAAAAAACAACGACTCGGTCTCCACTCCCTATATTTATTCTGGCTTTAGGGCAACAAGCGGCACTGAAGCAGATATCGGGCTTCAGTACAGCAAACAATACAACGTCTGGAAGCCCCTCATGAAGGTTGGGTCCAAAAATGAAGAAACGTACATCGAAGGAAAAGACAAATTCACATACAATAAAGGCTTCCGCCCTGGAAGCACAGTCCAAATGACAATCTATAAAAACTTAAACGGCAATACGCGCATGACCCTTTGGGGAACGAACAATGACGGCTACACCGGACGGATTATCACAGAAATTCAAGGAACCAACATCGGCACGATTTCAAAATGGAAAACCCTTGCTACCGCGGCTGTTTCGTATGAAAGCCAGCGTGATGCGATCAAAGCAACCTTTTCGACATCTTTTAACAACATCACAATCGACAATAAAGCCGTCACTCCTGTGGTAGATACACAGGATTTCGCAAAGGTTTCAGTTGCAGGAAATAACGTTACGATCTCTGTTCATAAATAAACGAAGCAGCAAAAAGCCGCCAGCATTGTCTGGCGGTTTTCTTTGGAGCATACTGGTCATAGTTCGTTTCTTCAGCTCTTTTGTTTAAACCTAACTTTAATAAGGGTGGAAATTGGTATGAAATATGAAAAATCAAGTCTTTTTGGAATGATTTTAGTTATTGTAGCACTTCTAATATCTATATATTTTATGTGTAATACAAATGCGTTGGTACCTGCTGGATATGATTTAGCTATTCATGGAATTGTAATATCTAGAACTGTAATGATTGCTTTTACTTTGTATTTAGTTTCAAAGTTAGGATATTTTCTTCTGAATAAAAAAGATTAACTGTAGAGTTAATCTTTTTTATGTATTATACGTGTTTGTCCTTCAATTTTTATTCATCTTCCAGATTGCTTAATGAAATTAGGATACCTGCTATCCATTCACTGCACAATAAAAAGGCAGCATTAAACCGCTACCTCAAATAAAAGCTTGTCCCCATGTTTATAGTTGATTAACTTGAAATCATCAATGGTAAAGTTATAAAAATCTTTCACTTCAGGATTGATCCATAGTTCAGGTGCTTCAAACTGTTCTCTTTCCATTTGAATTTTCAAATTGTCTATATGACGTGTGTACACATGGCAATCCCCAATGTTAAAGATATATTCACCAAGCTCATAACCAGTCACTTGAGCAATCATGCGCTGCAACACATTGTACTGGAATACATTGAATGGATTTCCCAATGCCATGTCATTGCTCCGTGCTCTTACCTCGAGGTGGAGCTTACCTTGCTTCACATACCATTGAGTTTCGTATACACATGGCGTTAAGGACATTGCGTCTAAATCATCAGGATTCCACAGCATTGTAATATGTCTGCGTGAAGACGGGTTGTTCTTCAATTGATGAAGAAGATAGTCTACCTGATCCACTTTTTCTCCATTTAGACTTCTGTTTTTCTTCCCCAGCTGAAATCCATATGCATGTCCGATGGTGCCGTCTTCTTGTTTCCACTGATCCCAAATATGTACGCCCATCTTGTTTAAATCATTAACATCATTAGATTTCAGCTGCCAAATCCAGAGCAACTCTTTAATGGCTGTTTTCCAGGCAACCTTTTTTGTCGTTAAAATCGGAACCTCTGAGTTGTCGAATCTCATTTGCTTACTGATTACACTTAGAGTATGTGCCGGTGTTCCATCTGAGTCCCACTTGGTTCTCACATCAAACTCTTCGTCTGAGATTCCATTATTTATAATATCCTTTATAATTGAATTGTATTGTTTATCGAATTGCGTCATAACTATTCATATCCTTCTTTCATTTTCAGTTCTAAGCATAATTTATTACGAATGCAATATTATCGCAAATACTAAGCACTCGCAGATAAAGTGAGGATCTTATTCCACTCACTGTGTGTTTAAAGAGGAGTTAATAACCCCCTCTTTTACACCTGTATTTCTCCATAACATAGTCTGTCACATAGCTCATAGTTACCGCCAGTTTGGTACATACACCGTTGATAACATTGTTGAGGATTATAAGAAATGGTTTGATATTGCGGCACATAAAAATTCAAATAGTCAGGTGTTTGTGTATACCAAATTGGAAATTGTCTAAACACATTAAATCCTCCAATAGCTTTTTCTGATTTAATGCATTGTATTTTACCTCAATATCAATTGTCATTTGTCCGCTTTCTTTAAAATAAATTCTCTCTAATTTCATTCATTTTTTTTATGATATTTGGCAGCGGTTCATTCCTTATATCATCTGTTTCTAACCGGTTTTGATGTTTGTTTTTGATGTCTAACTCTAAACCCTTCAAAAGCAGTGTGAAAAATCACATCATAGTGCTCTTGAATCTTAACCATAACGTTCAAATATTCTTCAATGAGAAAGTCCCTTTTTACGTATACTAATCTTCTCTATACACTTTACTATTATTTTACAGTGATTGAGTGCTCTCTCTCGCTCTTAAACAGCTATCCGTTTTGTTTTTCAGAAAGTGTTTTAAACAGCCTCTTTTTACTATTCTTATTTCATTTGACCATACCATATCATTTAAACTTCATAAATTAAATTCGAATAACATAAAGGAGGAATTTAATTGGGTTATTATAAAAAATATAAAGAAGAGTATTACACTTGGAAAAAAACATATTACAAAAAGTATTACGACAATGATAAGAAGCATTATGATTGCGACAAGTATTATGATCATGATAAAAAACATTATGATTATGATAAAAAGTATGATGACCATGATAAAAAGTATTACGATGATCACGATTATCATTACGAAAAAAAGTATTATGATGACGATGATCATTATTATGATTTTGTCGAATCATATAAAAAACATCACTAAATCTCTTAAACGTCTATTTATTCCCCGGCGACATACCGGGGGCTTTTTTATGATATTTATCGACGATACTCAGATTTTTTTGTGAAGTCTTATGTCTCATTTCATCTTATATTTTGAACTTGTTCTCATGGCTGCTGTAAATTCAATTATTAATGAACACATGTCATTTAACTTGGCTTATTATTAGTGGCATTACTAGTTTGTAGTTGCCTTCCCCTACTTATAAAAATTTAGATAAAAGTATTTCTTTGTACCTTGGCTGAAACCTCCATTGATCAATCACACAGCATGAAGACAGCCAAGGATTTATTTTGTTTACTTAGTACCTGTTGAACCGAGTCCTCCTCTATCCTCGTTTCCCAAATGCTCGACTTCAACCAATTCAACCGCCGGCATTTTCTTCATGATTCTAAACTGGCAGATACGATCACTCTTCTTAATTTCAGTATCACGCAATGCATAAGCAGGAAAGAACCAGAAATCGTTGTCTCCCTTATATGACTCATCGATAACACCCATTGAATTTGTTTGAATAACGCCAAAGTTCTTATATGTACTTGAACGAGGGACGACATGTGCTTCGTAACCTTCAGGCAGCTCCATTGCAACACCTAATGGGACAAGCTTAAATTCATCTTTTTTGATTGTTACATCTTCAGCTGCCCGAAGATCAATCCAGTCTCCCTGCTCAATTTTGCTGATTCTTGTTTGTGTTTCATCTAGATACTTGATTTTAATTTGCATTGTCATGTACTAGCTCCTTTAATTTTTATTGAGTATCATACAGTAAGGCTTGTTCTTGTATCATTTTCATCAGTTATAAATTGAACGTCTTCAAAATCATTCTGTAAAGCATTGAAGTACAGTTTTTCAATGATTTTTTTGTTTTTACAGTAAATCGAAACGTAACTATTATCTGCTATCAAAAGGACAAGTTCGCAATCACTGTCAGCAAACTCTTCATATGTATTGACTTGATTAACCATTTTTCCATATGGAAATGCTTTCAGTTCAACGAAAATGGTATAGTACTGATTCGTTTTTAATTGTTGCTCAAAAACTGCCCCTTCAACAATTGCGTAGTCATGAAAAAGCTCCTCATCATCGAGCTCTCCTTCTACAACAAAATAAGATTCCCCACTCGTTTGCCACCTATAATTAGCTATTTCTACCGGCTGCAGTATTCTCCATAGAAAATTTCCATATTCATTCGGTATTTGAAAACTAACTCCCCTATTCATGTATACCCCTTACTTAAACGATTTTTGTGAATACGAGTTTAATTATATACTCTAATGTTAGGTTTATGGAACAAGGAATCGACTGCCTTTTCAACCGATTATCTTTTACAGAATTTTCTCAGCCCTTCTCATTTAAAAGGTTCTTCCAATGTTCATAACAACGGTAAGTATTTTCCTGATTAGATTTCTCGTTATCATCTACCCTTAGAAAAAAATGTCCCAAAACAAATAATCATTTTTGTAATCCTCGGTCGCCGTATCCATTAACACCCCACTTACAAGCCTCATGTATCCCGTACTTGCTATTATTCGAACATTGATAGGCACCTTCTCGTATCACATGGATTTGCTGTTGAATGATTTCAAATAAAGTTGAATAAAATAAGATCGAATCATCCAACAATTAACATTTATTCTTGCGGCAATAGGTGGTATTTATAATCCATAAGAAGGAAGGAAGCGTTGATGATAAAGCTTTGCCGAGAAGTTTGGATCGAAGTCAATCTTGATGCCGTTAAAAAGAATTTGCGAGCGATTCGCCGTCATATTCCACATAAGAGCAAAATTATGGCTGTCGTAAAAGCGAACGGTTATGGTCACGGGTCTATAGAAGTGGCACGCCATGTACTGGAACACGGGGCGAGTGAGCTCGCTGTTGCCAGTGTGGAGGAAGGAATCGTTTTACGAAAAGCTGGGATTACAGCGCCTATCCTTGTGCTTGGTTTTACATCCCTTAGTTGTGTAAAGAAGTCAGCAGCTTGGAATATAACATTATCAGCATTTCAGGTTGATTGGATGAAAGAAGCAAACGAGATATTGGAAAAAGAAGCGAGTGCTAACCGGCTGGCCATTCATATTAACGTGGATACCGGCATGGGACGATTAGGTGTACGCACAAAGGAAGAACTTTTAGAAGTAGTGAAAGCCTTAAAGGCAAGTAAATTCCTCAGATGGACAGGGATTTTCACACATTTTTCGACAGCTGATGAACCGGACACAACACTCACAAAGCTGCAGCACGAAAAATTCATCAGTTTTCTCAGCTTTTTAAAAAAACAGGGGATTGAGCTGCCCACCGTGCATATGTGCAACACGGCTGCAGCTATCGCATTTCCGGAATTTAGCGCTGATATGATCCGTTTAGGTATCGGCTTATATGGTTTATATCCTTCAGCCTATATTAAACAACTAAATCTCGTTAAGCTTGAACCTGCGTTAAGTTTAAAGGCGCGCATCGCTTATGTGAAAACCATGCGTACAGAACCCCGAACCGTTAGCTATGGTGCTACATACGTCGCAGAACCTAATGAAGTAATTGTTACACTCCCGATTGGCTATGCTGACGGCTATTCTCGTGCCCTTTCCAATCGCGGGTTTGTTCTTCATCGCGGAAAACGAGTGCCAGTGGCGGGAAGAGTAACAATGGATATGATCATGGTCAGTTTAGGAGAAAACGGTGAAGGTAAACAAGGAGAAGAAGTCGTGATTTACGGTAAGCAAAAAGGAGCCGAGATTTCCGTTGATGAAGTGGCTGAAATGCTCAATACGATTAACTATGAAGTCGTGTCTACATTAAGCCGCCGCATCCCTCGTTTTTATATAAGAGATGGCGAGATTTTTAAAGTATCAACTCCAGTATTATACGTGTAGAACATCTTAAAATGCTGAATCAAAATCCCTCTACCAGAGGGATTTTGTTTTTTCTGAAACTAAAAAAATCCCTCCTATAAGAAGAGAGATTTTCAACATATTTATACCTCAATAATTGATTGTTCAGGAGTATTATGATCGTGTCGAGAACGAAAATGCGCTTCTAATTCTTCAAGTGTACGCCCCTTTGTTTCCGGCATGAATTTGTATACAAAACCGATTGCCAATACACCTAAAGCCACAAATATAAAGAATGTAAAAGACAAACCTACAGAGCTAAGCAAGATCGGGAAAGCAAAACCGATCACAAAGTTTAATATCCAAAGGAAAAAAACACTTATCCCAGAACCAAGTCCTCTTAACCTTTGAGGGAATATTTCCGCTATGACAAGCCAAGTCACAGGTCCTACACACCCTTGCATAAAGGCAAGAAATAAAACGGTCAAAGAAAGCACTACATAAGGAAGTGCCATAGATCCATCAAGCACAATTGAGAAAATCGCAATCAATAGGAGCGCTGTAGTCGTCCCCGCCAAACCAATCAATAATATTGGACGCCGTCTCACTTTTCCGACCAGCCAAATCCCAAATATAACTGCAATAACTGATATCAGCCCATTTCCAATATTAGCGATTAAAGCCGCTTTTGTACCAAAACCAGATTCTTTAAGGATTTGTGTGCCATAATACATAATCGAGTTCACACCTGTAATTTGATTCACTATGGCAACACCGATTCCAATCCATAAAAGACGGCGCAGCCATGGTGTAGAAAAGTCCTTGAGTGATGCCTTTTCTAGTGCTGTATCTTTTTCTACCGCTTCTTGAATTTCTCTACATTCAGCTTCTGCACGTTTATCTTCTCGAATTTGTTTAAGAACTCGCAGCGCCTCACTGTTTTTGCCTTTGGAGATTAGCCATCGGGGGCTTTCTGGTACCTTAAGCATACTGGCAAATAACATGATAGCCGGTACAGCACAAATGACAAGCATGTATCTCCAAACATGTCCCGTATTTGCCATTGTTACACCGAGGATCGCATTAAAAACATATGCTAAAAATTGCCCGCCAACAATCATTAGTTCATTTTGGGTTACCATACGCCCTCTCTTTTCATGCGGTGCCATTTCTGCTAAAAAGGCCGGCACCATCGCCGAGGCTCCTCCAACAGCCAGCCCCAGTAAAAAACGAAAGACCGCCATGATGAAAACGTTAGGTGCTAACGCTGTTCCCAGTGATGCCAGGAAAAATAAAAAGGAAAGATTAAGGATCATTTTACGGCGGCCATATCGATCAGCCAATCTTCCGCATAACAACGCTCCAAACGCGGCACCTAATAAAAGAATACTCGTAACAAGCCCTTCTGTAACCGGTGTTAAATCAAGCTGATCTGGCCTTGCCATAAAAGGTAAAGCTCCATTTATAACTCCGGTGTCATATCCAAAGAGAAGCCCTCCAAAAGTTGCTGAAATCATTATTAATTTCAACCTTCGATTTCGATGTTCATTCATATCCATTTCCCCTGCCTTTATTAAGAATACTTAATAAGCTCTTTCAGTGTGGATATTGAGTCAAAACTAAAGTCATCTCTATCTTAGATTTTCGCCTCTGGATTTGTAACCGTTTACATTTTTAGTCAATAGAATAAACCTAAGCTATTAATTGTTATGTTGTAGTAATGTTTTTGTCACATCATTGTCATTTCTCATATTATCATAATTCCAAAAGCATTTTCAGTCAATATTATTTTCAGGATTATTTATTTCCGCTATGTGATGGTGATGTTTTGATCATCTCGTTGTGAAGTTAACTATTGGCAATTTGAGTGTTATAAGTTCCCTTGAAGTTTTCCATTCACAAAAAATGTCCATATCGTTATAATGATGATGTTTAATCGCGAAAAGAGAAAATGATAAAGAGGGAATCAATATGAAGAAGATTTTGATCAGTATGATCGCAATCGTTTTAAGTATTACTTTGGCAGCTTGCGGATCACATCACGCAGCCAAAAACCATTCAGATTCTAATGGGACGGAGCAAGTCTCTCAAGATACTCAATCTAATGAATATAATCAGACAGAACAAAAGGCCGGCACGCCTCATTCAAAAAAGCAGAAGAAATTGGTCAATGTTACATTAGATAGAGCAATAGATGGAGATACGATTAAGGTTATTTACAACGGAAAGAAAGACACAGTTCGCTACTTGCTCGTTGATACACCTGAGACGAAGAAACCAAATTCTTGTGTTCAACCATACGGTGAGGATGCGTCGAAACGAAATAAAGAATTGGTCAACAGCGGTAAGCTACAGCTGGAATTTGATAAAGGCGATCGCAGAGATAAGTATGGAAGACTGTTAGCATACGTTTATGTTGACGGCAAATCTGTTCAAGAGACATTATTGAAAGAGGGATTGGCCAGAGTAGCATATGTATATGAGCCTAACACAAAATACATAGACCAATTCAGACTAGATGAGCAAGAAGCAAAATCAGATAAACTGTCAATTTGGAGTAAGAGCGGTTATGTGACAAACAGAGGATTTAATGGCTGTGTGAAATAGAAAAACACTGTTCGTTAAAAAAAGCAGCAAACCTAGCAGAATGCAGTTTCCAAAGAATGAGAAAGAGATGATGGCGTGTCTAGTTTCCATTCTGCTTATCAAGCTAAAATCATCAACTAGCCTGTAAAATTTCCGCTGTATAGTAACAATAAAAAACACCCCTTCACGTCAATGTGAGGGGGTTATTTGTGTGTAAACATCCTTCCTATTTCATCATAAATCAAGAGATCCCTCTACCGTCGTTAGCGCGGTTTCATACATCTTACCCATTGGCATTCCTAAGCTTTCCCACTTCTTGAAGTGTTCGCTGACAGAATACGGTTCCGCTCGTTCGTTTTGTCTGCTGGACACTCCAATACTGTTTAAAGGTTGCCATACCTTATTCTCACCATCTTTTCAAAAGAAGGCAGCCATGTCATCAAAGGCCTTTAATGATGATTGATCATTAATTGTTCTTCGGTTGATCTCCAGACAATAACATCATTAGTTTTTTCGAAAGCTCTTCAAAGCTGTATTGAGATCCTTTGTGTGAGTGTAAATGTTCTTATACAAATCAAATAGTGTTTTATATTTTTGTACATTTTGTGCCTTTGGATAAAATGCAGCAGCCTCACGAATGAACTGCTCTGCACATTCTTCAAGTGATTCAAACCAACCGCTTCCAAAAGCAGCCAGCATTGCAGCCCCCATAGCTGGCCCTTGTTCATTTTCTAACTTAATTACCCTCGCATTGAAAATATCAGCTTGCATTTGCAGCCACGTATCATTTTTAGCTCCCCCACCAATAGAAACAACAGTATGAACTGATTTTCCCGCTTTGCGGAATAGCTCAATTGATTCATCTAAAGAGAATGTGATACCTTCCATTATTGCCCTCAAAAAATGCTTTCTATTATGGGCTCCATCCATTCCGATCAAGCTTCCCCGAATAGAAGAATCAGCATGCGGCGTTCTTTCACCAACCAAATAAGGAGTGTATAGCAGTCCATTGGCTCCTATCGGAATAGCTTCCACCCCCTGCAATAATTGCTCAAACGATTCGTTTGGTGCAAACGTTCTTTTAAACCAGTCCAAGCTGTATCCTGCAGCGAGCGTGACGCCCATCGTATAAAAAGAATCCTTTTTTCCATGATTAAAAAAGTGGACTTTCCCTTTAAAGTCTCTTTCTTTTTCTTCTTCGTAGGAAAGTATGACCCCTGACGTCCCAATACTGCATAATGTTTTTCCGGAAGAAAGGATACCTGCTCCAATAGCGCCGCAAGCATTATCTGCTCCCCCAGCGTACACTTTTGTTTTTTCTAATAGCCCGGTCTTGGCGGCAACGTGCGGAAGCAGCGACCCTACACAATAATGAGATTCAACAAGCGGAGGACAAATATCTGCAGAAATACCAATTTGATTGCAAATATCATTGCTCCACTCCTTGCGAGTAATATGTAAAAGTAAAGTTCCTGCTGCATCGGAGTATTCGGTGTGAATGGCACCGGTCATACGGAATCGCACATAGTCTTTCGGAAGCAAAAACACAGCAGCTTTTTTAAAAAGTTCAGGTTCATGTTCCTTAACCCATAACATTTTAGGTAATGTAAACCCTTCTAAAACACGGTTTTTTGTGATGTCAAGAAGATGATCGCCAAATTTCTCGGTCATCCTTATACATTGAGGCGTTGTTCTGGTATCATTCCAAAGAATTGCATTACGTAACACCTGACGATCTTGGTCAAGCAGTACTAATCCATGCATTTGTCCCGAATAGCTTATCCCGTCAATATCCTTGGCTTGAACATTGGATATAGAAACCAATTCAGCCAATGCTTCAATTGTTTGCTGCACCCAGTCTTCAGGATTTTGCTCACTATATCCCGCCTTCTCTTGGATGAGCGGATACCTTTTGGACGTTTCTGCACAAACCTTGCCGTTTTGGTTAACTAAAATGGTTTTAACAGCACTCGTTCCAAGATCTATTCCAATGACATACTTCATTTTTTCACTCCTTGCCCTTTTAAAAAACCATTCACTCTAAATAAATCCTAATTATAGAAGTTACCCGTCATAACAACAAGCAATAGGAAAGGAATCATGACGGGTAATTCAGTGACTTGGTATTGATAGCAGGATCTGGAGCTTATCCTGTTATACTTCTAAAATGTATTGGTTCAATATCGCTTTTAATTTCTCCTGTCTTCCAGATTCGTTTTTAATTGATTTATGATTTAGCGCATATTGCTCAAGTGTGTGGAAATTAGCTCTTCCTTCTATAATTTCAAGACCAATCCCTTCAGTAAAGCTGCGGTAACGATGTTGAATCACATCTTCAAACACACGATCTTCGATTAATTTGTGGGCAACTTTCAATCCTCTTGCAAATGCATCCATCCCTGCAATATGGGCATATATTAGATCATCAGGCTCGAAAGAAGATCTTCTGACCTTCGCGTCAAAGTTTAATCCGCCGCTTCCAAGGCCGCCATTTTGCAGGATTTCGTACATTGCTAATGTCGTAGAATATAAATCCGTCGGAAATTCATCCGTGTCCCAGCCTAAAAGAGGATGACCCTGGTTTGCGTCAACAGAGCCAAGCAGACCATGTACTCTTGCCATGCGTAATTCATGTTCGAATGTATGCCCGGCTAATGTGGCATGATTGGCTTCAAGATTTAATTTAAAATGATTGTCTAAGCCATATTGCTTCAAAAAGGCAATGGTTGTTGCTGCATCTGTATCGTATTGATGGGTGGTCGGCTCTTTTGGTTTTGGCTCAATCAAAAACTGCCCTGTGTACCCGATTTCCTTCGCATAATCCACTGCCATATGCATAAATCTAGCCAAATTATCAAGCTCAAATTTTAAATCGGTATTTAACAATGTTTCATATCCTTCACGGCCGCCCCAAAATACATAGTTCTCAGCGCCAAGCTCTTTTGCTGTTTCTAACCCTTTTTTCACTTGTGCTGCAGCATACGCAAACACATCTGCATTGCAAGAAGTCGCGGCACCATGGACGAAACGGGGATTCGTAAACATGTTTGCGGTATTCCATAATAGCTTAACGCCGCTATTTCTCATGTAATCTTTAATCATGCCCACGATCATATCTAAATTTTGGTTTGTCTCTTTTAGCGTACTGCCTTCTGGTGCAATATCCCGGTCATGAAAAGCAAAGAATGGTGCATCTAGTTTTTCAAACATCTCAAATGCTGCTTCTACTCTCATCTTCGCTAGATCCATGCCTTTATAGTGATCCCATGGTCTTTGCATCGTAGCTGCTCCAAAAACGTCTGTTCCATCAGCGGTAAATGTATGCCAATAGGCAATAGAAAATCGCAAATGCTCTTTCATCGTTTTTCCGCCGATTACTTCTTGAGGATTATAATATTTAAATGCTAAAGGATTAGTCGAATCTTTCCCTTCGTAAACCACTTTGTTTGCGCTTCCAAAATAGTTGATTGAACTGGAATGAGATTGAGCCATGTGATTTCCCCCTTAAAAATAAATTCATTCAAATACAGATGCATTTTATTTCATATAGTAAGTGACCTGTTAGTTTGTTGTTTAAACAAACTAACTTATTTTCATCTTATATAACCTCATCAGTATTTTCAATATTTTTTTTAGTTTTTTATGAACACATTAGATATAATAAAGGGAAGATTCGCTATGTACTATGTTCATACTTAATTTAAAGATTAAACAAATGGAGTGGATGAAGTGGATATCGCTGATCAAACCTTTGTCAAAAAAGTAAATCAAAAGTTATTATTAAAAGAAATCCTTAAAAATTCACCTATTTCAAGAGCAAAATTATCTGAAATGACTGGATTAAATAAATCAACTGTTTCATCACAGGTAAACACGTTAATGAAAGAAAATCTGGTATTTGAAATAGGTCAAGGACAATCAAGTGGCGGAAGAAGACCTGTCATGCTTGTTTTTAATAAAAAGGCAGGATACTCCGTAGGAATAGATGTTGGTGTGGATTATATCAATGGCATTTTAACAGACCTTGAAGGAACAATCGTTCTTGATCAATACCGCCATTTGGAATCCAATTCTCCAGAAATAACGAAAGACATTTTGATTGATATGATTCATCACTTTATTACGCAAATGCCCCAATCTCCGTACGGGCTTATTGGTATAGGTATTTGCGTGCCTGGACTCATTGATAAAGATCAAAAAATTGTTTTCACTCCGAACTCCAACTGGAGAGATATTGACTTAAAATCTTCAATACAAGAGAAGTACAATGTGCCTGTTTTTATTGAAAATGAGGCAAATGCTGGCGCATATGGAGAAAAAGTATTTGGAGCTGCAAAAAATCACGATAACATTATTTACGTAAGTATCAGCACAGGAATAGGGATCGGTGTTATTATCAACAATCATTTATATAGAGGAGTAAGCGGCTTCTCTGGAGAAATGGGACATATGACAATAGACTTTAATGGTCCTAAATGCAGTTGCGGAAACCGAGGCTGCTGGGAATTGTATGCTTCAGAGAAGGCTTTATTAAAATCTCTTCAGACCAAAGAGAAAAAACTGTCCTATCAAGATATCATAGACCTCGCCCATCTGAATGATATCGGAACCTTAAACGCATTACAGAATTTTGGATTCTATTTAGGAATAGGCCTTACCAATATTTTAAATACTTTCAACCCACAGGCCGTAATTTTAAGAAATAGCATAATTGAATCGCATCCTATGGTTTTAAATTCAATGAGAAGTGAAGTGTCGTCAAGGGTTTATTCCCAATTAGGCAATAGCTATGAATTATTGCCATCTTCCTTAGGACAGAATGCGCCGGCATTAGGAATGTCCTCCATTGTGATTGATCATTTTCTGGACATGGTTACAATGTAATTTTAATGGAATGGACAGCTCATCTTTAAAGATGAGTTTTTTTATTCTAGGAGTATTTCTGAAGCAATAGTGACATAGGCACCTTCTCATATGAAAAAGGAGTTCTAAAATAGAAATCTCCTTTTTCATGTGCAAATTATTTTTCTTTATAACGAAAATATCTAAAGTCGGCCGGAATATGATTACCACTGGTATCTTGGCATTGCATCCCTACAAAGGCCCCTGTGAAGAATCCTCCCCCACGGATGTAATCATCTGATAATTTTTTCGATTCCAGTGCAATGTCAATTTTGTGCCAATCTTCTTTGTTAAAAGAATAGAAATAATAATATTTGTCCTTTTCAATATTTACTCTTAAATATACATACTTTACTTCACGAGGAATAACAATTTTATTGTGTAATGGCTGTGAAAAAGAAAAGTTGTCACATATTGTTAATTCAAGAATGCGGCCAAGTTCTTCATCATGCGTGACTTGAAGAGCCGTCCAGTTCTCTGTATTGTAGTAATTCACTAATCCAGCGGCTTGTTGAAAATTTTCCGGATAAAACTCAACAGCAGTTTCGGCTTCAAAATGGAGACTTTGCCAGCGTCTGGCTACAAATGCCTGAGTAAATGTCGAGGTCAATGATTCATGACCGAATAATCGTAAATGATTTGGCGCTTGAGTCAATGAACCTAATTCATTCGTGAATGGAATCCTTAAAGTTTGAAAATTTATATTTAATGTTGAATCCTCAAATTCATCAACTTCCGGGTACGTTGCTTCAAATATTGTTTCGGGTATAGAAGGTGCATCTACCTCCAAGCTTCCTTCTTTTCCACCTACTACATAGGGCCATTCATCTTTCCAGTAAAGTTTTTGAATAGCTGTTTCTCTGCCCAAAGGACAGTATCCTCTCTGCTGAAAAATTGAATCATCGTCAGGATGAATAGGACGTCCCGTTAAATGAGCTAAATACCACTCATCTGTATGTGTTTGAACAATGGATGCATGACCACATTTTTGCAATGAATTTCCTGGGTCATGCCATGACGTTAAAATTGGATTATCGGGATGAACTTCATATGGCCCCTCTATATTTGCAGAACGGGCAATTGTAGCAGCATGTTCGTACCGTGTTCCTCCTTCTGCAGTTAATAAATAATAATAGTTCCCGATATGATAAAGGTGCGGAGCTTCTGTCAGTTTTCTATCCGTTCCTTCAAATATGACTTTTGGTTTACCGATTAATTTTTGCTCTTTATCAGAATATTCCTGTATAACAATTCCTCCAAATGAGTGCCGATCAATACGGTGATCCCATAACATATTTAATAAATACTTTTTTCCATCCGTATCATGGAACAAAGAAGCATCAAACCCCGAGCTATTTAATTTAATCGGCTCACTCCAATCACCATTAATCGTTTCACAAGTAACTAAATAATTGTGACAATCTTTCCATGCGCCATCTACTACCTTAACATCCGTATAGATCAGCCAAAACTTCCCATCACTATAGCTTAAACATGGTGCCCAAACCCCACCTGAATTTGGATTTCCTTTCATGTCTAATTGTGAAACTCTCTGTAATGGATGTGCAACTAAGTGCCAATTTACTAAATCTTTTGAGTGGTGTATCTGGACTCCCGGGAACCACTCAAATGTAGATACCGCGATATAATAATCCTCTCCTGCCCTACAAATACTTGGATCGGGATTGAATCCTTTAAGTACGGGATTGATAATTTTCATATGGAATTCCTCCTCAGTTTATTTTCTTTTTTAAGCCTTGAAATCGTCAATATGATCCAAATAAACTTTGTCTCTATTTTCTAATTCTCGAACCATGTTTTTATATTTTTTCTCATCTAAGTTATAGAAATTAATATCAATTAAAGCTAGAACAAGCAAGAACACGGGAATAATGGTTGTTGTAATTAAAATCCCCATTAATGCCGTTGGGGTTTGTGCCTGATTTGCTACATATCCAAACTTATCAAGAACCAGACCCGGAACAACTCCTCCTAAGGCCATACCAAACTTAAAGAAAAATCCGATTATAGCGTAAATGAGCCCACCCATTCTTTTCCCAGTCCTGTACTCTCCATATTCTATTGTTTCAGGAATAAGCGCCCACATATATCCCCCGGCAGTGAGACTTCCAGCAGCAGCGATTAATCGACAGAAAAGTATGAGGTAAACATTACTTGGCGGAACAAACAGTAAAGCTAAGAGGCCGATAATATTCAGTAATAATGCATAGTTTAGTAATTTCTTTTTCCCCAAAAATTGATGAAGCCTTGGAATAAACGGTAAAATGACCAAAGCGGGCAAACTTCCTATCAAACCGTACCACTTCACCAAATCCTCTCTTTCTAAGTTATACGTTACGTAGTAAATGCCAACCGAATTACTGATGGAATTCACTCCAAAAATAATAATAAAGAAAATACTTAATACAACAAGTGGCCGATTAACACGAAACTGCTCAAATATATCCGTAAATTTAATTTTTTCTTCGGATTTTTGAAGAGTGACCCGCTCTTTTGTGCTTTTAAAACAAAAGATTAAAAGGCACCCGCCTATCATTCCCAAAATACCCATGGTTAGTTGCCAGCCAAGAGACTCGTTGCCGGAAGTATCGCTTAAATAAGCAGCCAGTAAGGGAACAAAAAATGCAACGACAAGTCCCCCAAGATTCGCAAATAACATGCGAACAGAAGTTATACTAACCACTTCTTGATTATTTCTAGTCATTGCAGAAGTTAACGCGCCATATGGAACGTTTATCGTTGTGTATGTAAGCGACAAGCCAACATAGGTTATATAGGCATATATTAATTTCCCCATATCCGTAAAGTCTGGTGTTGTAAAACAGAGTATTGCCAGTATGACAAATGGAAAAGCTCCGAATAAAAGATACGGTCTAAAACGTCCAAATCTGCTGTTCGTTCTGTCAACTATTGTTCCAATAAAAGGATCAGCGAGAGCGTCGATTATTCTAACCACTAAAAACATAGTACCGGCTGCTGCTGCCGATAAACCAAAAACATCTGTATAGAAGAACAAAAGATACGTAGACACTGTTGCATAAATTAAATTACAAGCAAAATCTCCAGACGCATATCCAACTTTTTCAACCATGCTAATCTTCTTTACATTTTCACTGAGCATGATTTCTCCCCTTTTCGATCCTTTAATATGGAACAGTGTGAAACGGTATAACAATTTCTCGAATTTACGGTCAGTAAACTTTTATAAAAGCGCTTTCAAAACAGTGCGAAAAAATATGGTGATCAGCAAGCAGAAAATTCATCTTTTTTCGTCATACCTTATATACCTGGAAAAGGATAAAAGCCTCATTCTTTCGTTTCTTATATTGTTTAGCTCCATTAAATCGATCCTCTTATCCCCCTTCCATCCATATTCAGTAAGACCTTATCTTGTGGACAATGAAATTTTATCTTATTAGTTTGTTGATCGAACAAACTAACTTGATTTAATATTATAAAATCCTTTCAACTTTTTCAACATCTTTTTCAGATAGTTTAAACAGAATGAATTAAATATTGATTTTTGACTGTTTCGTTATATTCAGTGTCTCAAATATTTGCGAATGTCATGTATCAGTTAACGACGATCAGTCCGAAAACAGATTCTTGTGTAAACACATGACAAAGATGATCTATGCGAAATAAAGAATTGGTTAGTGGTAAGTTGCATTTAAGAGTTTGATAAAGGTGATCACAGGATGTATGGAGACTGTTAGCCTAGATTTATGCTGATGGCAAGCCCGGTCATGAATTGAAAGAACAGGAATGGCCAGAATAGTTTATGTTATAAGTCCAACCCTACATACATATATCAATACAGGAAAGATAAATAAGAAGCAAAAATTGAAAAGCTTTCAACCGGAGTAGAAATGGCTTTTTGACTGTCTGAGGATTAATGGTTGTGTTAAACACTATGATTTATCCTTTCAAACTTATTTTAATCTTAAAAATTTTAATTGAGACTGGAAACAAAAGAGAATACAGAAATTAATTCCGTATTAATTTATTCAATATGTTAATTTTACTTTGGTCTTTATGATTCTTCTTCCTTCTTCTATAACCATCTAATAAAGACTTTTTATAAACCTTGAGGTAATCATCAATCGTTAGCAAATGATATTTCGCTCCGCCATCTTCAAAAACCTCTAGATTATTATAGTCTACATCTGCAAATGGTTTTAAATCCTCAATGTAAGCAATGCCTATTTTTGTATTAGTTTTCTTAAATTCATGCTCATGTAAATCAACCATTTTGTATCCATGCAGTTCCATCACTTTTTTTAGTTTTTCCCACTTTTCCTCTAAAAAAATTAAAGGAATAAGGATATCAATATCTTCTGGGGAAAAGTCTAACCCAGTTACCTTTTCAAGACCTAAAGATCCATATAATAATGGAATGATGTCTAACTCTTTATTAAACGTTTTAGCTATATTGATAAATTCATTATACAATTTCATTTTACATCCCCATTATTTGGTGATTAATTATTAAGATTCAACTAGTTCTTGAATTTTCATAAGTCCTTCAATACTTTCATGTGGTATATATCTCAAAGGGTTATTTTTTCAAACATCCTGAAAGTCATCTGTACAATATCTAAAAAGCCTTGAAAACTGAATTAAAGAAAAACATCAAAATGATAATGGCTAGCACAACAACAATTTCAAAAGTATGTGAACTGCCATCTTCTTTTTCTCGTTCTTTCTTCTCCCTCATTTGTTCCCTATATTTTCTTTGTATTTCATCCTTTTTCCTATCCACCTTACTCGACCCCTTTCAACATAAAGTAAAGCCAAGCAATTCTGAAGTTTTTTTATTCCTTCTTTTGACAAGCTCGAAAATACCAATGTATAAGCGTAATGCCTAATGGATTTTAAACTCCAAAAAACAAAGTCCCTCCGATAAACCAGAAAAAAGGAAATGGAAACATAATTGCATTTAAGACAATCCCATATACAGCACACCGTTTATTTGTCTTTATTGAAACGAACGCTAAAATGATTCCTATAGGAGAAAGTAATAATGGAAAAAACACCGGCATTCCTTGCCACGGAATTGACATAACTCCCGTAAAAAAATTAATAATTAAAATAGCTGAGATAATTGGAATCGTGATTGAAAAAATAGCTGCAGCTTTTCTAATATTCATATTGAAAGCAAGTCTCCGTTCTCCTTAAAATTGTAGTTTTATTTAGTCTTGAGAAAGTTTGTCAAAATCTCTTTCTTTCATTTCAGGCAGAGTTATATCAATCCCTAACATTTTTATTAATTCTTGTACGTAGCTTTTTATTTGCAAGCATATTAAATGGGAAATCGAAATCAAATTCCTCTTTAACGCTTAGAATATCCATTGCATACGAACAGTTATGCTTCATACCCAAAAGATCATCATTAAAGCTTAATACATCTTTATACGATTGATCAGATAACTCAAAGTGAGTAGCTAAATAAACACTAATATGGTTTCCACCTTGAGAATCAAAATCCACTAATCTTTTATCAACTACTAATAAAAATGCAGATCTCTCATCATCACATAATACCAACTGAAAAAATTCTAAGTTTCTCAGTTTCAATAACCGTTTAAATCTTGTATGTAAGGCCCTCATAATCTAATTCTGCCTTTCCTGATATAAATCGTTTTTAAAAAAGTATTACATTCACTTATACTCTTCTACCCAGTCGTGATACTTTTCATAAAGGTGACGTATTCGTTTGAAATCATGAGCTATGACTTCGCATCCGCGGTCATCATAGATAAAGAAAATAATGTCTTTTGTAATGTTCACAAAGAAAACATCAGGGTAATCAATAGAGTAACCTCCGAATTTCGGTTTTTGTGGAAAATCCTCATTACTGGCTGCTTTAAGTAATTCAGTTACACGTAAGTCTCGAGGTTTGCATAACAGGGAAAATTGTTGCATCTCGTATTCTTCAGCTTTATTGATTTCGAAAGGGTAGGGATATGTCTTCACCATAATTTGATTCAAATGATTTTTACATTTTAGAAACGGTTGATACACCTTTAATTTTCTTATACATTTCTCTTTCTTTTTGTGCTTATACATATTCGTCACAAGGAATATGTCATCATTTTGTTCAAATAATTCATTAAAAATGATTGAGGTTTGTTCATATACAACCCGAAACATCTTTAGATTCAATTCTTCATTTGCTTTGAGTTGATAGATATTTTCCCCAAGACAAAAATGGATTCCTGTGCCCCATTGATTATAGATGCTAGGAATTAATTCGAGGTTTTGAAACCTTTCCTCCATATACTCCATTATCTTCATTTAGACATTCTCACTTTAGGAATATGATCTTTTTGGAATATCAACAACTCATGCAGTTCGATGTTTTGATAGGGCCAGACTTTATCAAACAGCTCTCTCGGATACCGCTCCATTTCGTTATTATATAGCTTTCTGACAGTTGGATACTCATGATCAATATCTCTGGAAAGTTTCCGGATACTGATCTTTCTTTGGTCTATAATCGTTTTTACCTTTGATTTAATCATATTCTCACCTTTTAGTTATTTTTGATCACTTAAAATGATCATTAAGTTTATAATGGATCCTTGACCTCGCTGAATTTAATAATCCCGCTCTTCATGTTCAAATCCATAAGTACCTTTTATCCACACATCGCCGAAGCCTGAACTTTTTGTTATTTCCAACTGATCACCTTCTACTCGATCTGCTGCACTGTAGTCCAAATAACTTCCTGGAATTCTTTCTCGCTCCTTGAAAATATCCATCAGTTAGAGCTATTCTGCTAAGTTTCATATTTAGAGTACAGTCTTTATTATTGTGTATTGTGAATTTATAACCAAGTGCGGTCGGAATTCCGGTCGAAATTATCTGCCATGAAGACAATTGTTGATTCCTCGCTCAAAACAAAGTCTACATTTGTTTAATCCACCGTTAGCTTTGCTTCAGCATTCGGAAGATTAAAACTTGAGACTAAGCCTAAGCAAACCAAAGTTAAACGATTAACCCTTTTCATCCCTCTCTCCCTTTACCCGTTTATGGCGTAATTCGGTAAATGAAAGAGCTTTTTGACCGTGCATAAGGAAAAGGATTGTGATGATTTAAGCTACGCTGCTACCCTCCCAATGTTTTGCAGAAAAACCGAGTCCCAGATCCAAAATATTACAGCAAATGAGACGCTAAACAAGTATATTTCATATCCCATCAGAAAGTTTAAGGTGTTTTTTGGATCAGTAATGAAAGCGAAGAATAACCATACTAAGAAGGAAAAGAATATGTATATGAGTAAATATTTCGCGTTAAACCTTTTTGGATTGCGATTTAAGAAATATTGAACAGGTGCAGCAAAGATTAAATAAAAGATAAAGAGAAGAACACTTATTAGGAAGTATGGTATGTAGCCGTCATAACCAATGCCAAAAACATAAACAACAGCAGCTGATAACGCGGACAAGACATGAACAAATATGATCCTTAAAACTTGCATGTTTATAACCTCTTTCTTAATGAATGCTTCTTCAACATTGTCTAGATCCTCCTTAAAATCATTTTAAAACTACTGTTCTACTTAGAAATTAAACATCTTGGTCGCATTTCTCATTCTTCCGCCATTGAATAGTATTTCGGCGAGTTATCGCAACAGGTATTAAGAGTAGAGTACCGACAATAAGCAACATAAAAAAGATCACAAACAGCGCACCTGTTCCCGGAACAATTTCTTCATAGGTAATAAAGCGCTCCTTCCCCTGCAGGACGAAGAACCGAGAATTTTCGAGAAAGACCAGATGAAAAGCGATAGACGTCCATAAGCTTCCTGTTACAATACGCAGGAGTTGAAGGATGTATCCAAAAGTCAACAATAAAACGATGTAATCTAATGTGATAGCAGGTGATTCAATTCCAGCTATATATTGCAAAACACTTACAATTATTGGTGCAAGCACAAACAGGATTGGTTGTAGGAGTAAGGCAATAAAACAGTTCCAACGCTTATTTAGAGCATAGTACACCGTCCCCCGAAAAGTTAATTCCTCTGGAAAAGCTTCATAAAAGAAAGCGATAATCATATTTAAGAGCAATGCTGTCACTAAATGGACAGAGAAGTGAAATTGTGTAACTTTGATCCAGCCTAATAAATGGGCGATAGCGAAACCAGACCCGGATAATACAATCACATATATTGCTCCTATTATGGCTTTCGGAATGGCTTGCCGCCACCCAGACAGTCCTATAGAATAAAAGGGTCTACTAGACATCCGTTTAAGAAGAATGTAGAGCAACGGGACAGTTATTAATGTGACTAAACCTGCTTGGATGCCTTGCTTCAAAAGCTTAGAAGCTCCTGCTTGGCTAGCCATTGAACCGACTAAAGTAGCAAAAAACAAAGCAAATACGAATGTTCCCCAACTGAGCAAGACGGTTCCTAACCATTTGTGATGATTGTCTAGTTTTTCGCTTTTGGTAAGATGAATTTGCATTTGTGTATCCCTCTCACATCATTCATATTAAGCATTATAAGCCCTACTATAAACTATACGTTCTATAACTGTTATGGTTTCAATTTCCTGCATTACCCCTCTTACAATCCCACTCTTCCTCTAAAATAGCGTAATAATATTCATCCCACCATTCATTGCCTTTTGGAATACATTTTTTAAAAAATCCTTCTCTTCTCATTCCGATCTTCTCCATAACTCGGTATGAAGGAATATTCTCAGGTTGACACGTAGCTATAATCCTATGTAAGTTCATTTCTTTAAATCCATATTCCAAGATAGCTTGGGCTGCCTCAGAAGCATACCCTTTATTTTGATAATTGGGATTAAACACCCACCCGATTTCATATGTATGTTCACCAAAATACTTATAAAAAACAATATGACCTATTAGAAAGTCTTCATCTTCTAGTATGACAGGGAATTTTTCAGCGTTATCACCTTTGTTTTTATTTACAAATGCCTTTGCATCTTCTTCAGTAAAAACCCCTTCTGGTATATACTTCATCACATTACTATCTGATGTATACTCATAAACAGCCTGCCAATCTTTGAATTCAAATTTACGTATCAATAACCTTTTTGTTGTGATGTGCATTAAAGCAACTCCCCTCATGCTTACTTGATCTTTATTTCGATATTAAGACAACAATAACCTCTTTAAAACTATCCTTATTCAACAATATTGCCTCTTGCTAGAACAACTCAAGGATTTCTGACTATGAAGAAGCAAAGGAATATGATTCTCCAAAATAATTCCCTTACCCTTCTCTTAATTTAACAGGAGGCTTTTTTGTTTTTTAATATAACATTAGTCTTCCATATTCATTTAAATATGATAAAATATTACATATTTAATATAGGAGGGCTTGTGTTGGAGCAAATGATCTCTTCTTCTAAAGTTTGTGGATTTGCGACGCATCTCAAATAGTCTCGATAGCAATTCTTTGTTAAATTCAAGTGCCTCATAGACTAGAAGATCTAAATATATAACTCCTAATTCACCATTTAATACAGAAAGAATTAAATATAACTTTCATACAAACTGGTTAAGGCAACTTATCATCCCTATTTCCCTGAATTCCCCAACCTTGTTGATCCCCTTAAGGGAAAACTAAATGTAAAACAAATTCATCGAGTTTTTCTTTAAAAAACCATTCACATTTTTACGTTTAAGCAGCATTCTCCTTTTTACAGGAAAGAATCATTCCGTCTGAACATTACGATATACATATAGTATCCGAATGATATGGCGAAGGGCGGAGGTTATAGTGAAAACGAGTATTATTGTTCTGACTTATAATCAATTAGCTTTAACAAAACAATGCTTGGAGAGCATATGGAAGCATACGAATAATGACTGTATAGAAGTAATTGTTATAGATAACGGCTCTCATGACGGTACACGTGACTACCTCAAACAGATAACTTCAATTAAGGCGATTTTTAATAAAACGAACGAAGGCTTCGCAAAAGCCTGTAATCAGGGTCTTGAAGTTGCCTCAGGGGACAATATTCTTTTTTTAAACAATGATACTGTTGTAACAAATCAATGGCTGGAGCCAATGATCAAGCTGCTTTATCAGGATGATAAAATCGGCATGGTCGGGCCTGTAAGCAATTATGTCAGCGGTCCGCAGCAAGTTCCCGTTAACTACACAAACGTTGAAGAAATTGAAGATTTTTCTCGTCTTTACTGTTTGCAGCAGCGAGGCAGATCAAAAGCTGTATTGAGGCTGGTCGGATTTTGCCTGCTTGTCAAAAAGAAGGTGTTGGATGAAGTCGGCGGTTTTGATGAACGTTTTGTAGGCGGTTCATTTGAGGATGATGATTTAAGCCTCCGCGTACTGCAAGCGGGGTATCAGCTAAAAATCGCCCTTGATTCGTTTGTCCACCATCACGGTCATGCCACGTTTACAGGCAATCCAGATTTAAGCATCAGTCAATTATACGAAGAAAACCGGCAACGCTTCATCGATAAATGGAAGGTGGATGTAACAACATTCTTTGACTCCCAGCCCCAGCTGACAGCACTTGTGCCAGCGGAAGCCGACTCTATCTTACATATCGGTTGCGGCACGGGAGCTGCGGGGACAGAGCTTTTGAACCGGCAATCCTGTTTATTGTATGGGATTGAAAAGGATGAGTTATTGCAGACCATTGCAAGCCCCTATTACGAACAAGTCATTTCGGCAGATGTGGAAACATGCGACCTCCCTTACCCTGAGTCCTTTTTCGATGTCATTTTGATCGGTGACCTTTTAAACTGCTCAAAAAATCCCAGACATACAATTGAGACTCTTGCCGTTTATCTAAAGCCTTCTGGCTCGCTGATTTGCAGCATCCCAAATACTGCCTATGCAGATACATTTTTCTCTTTATTATGTGGTGCATCGACGTACACACATTTCATCACACCTCGCAACGTAAATACCCTATTTCCTGAATATCTTTATGACATAAAATCCATCACCTCCCATTCCTCCGATACTGAATCAAACATACAGCTCTTTTTACAAGAACTTCAATTCCTTGCCGGGCAATTTGGTTTGTCTTTGGATCACTTGTCAAAACATGCCCATATTGATTACATGTTTGTCCATGCCATAAAGAAAAAACAGAATAAAACGGAGGTGGCGATGTGATTTCAATCAGTTTATGCATGATTGTAAAAAATGAAGAGGCTGTTATTGGCCGATGCTTAGATTCTGTGCAGGAGATAGCTGATGAGATCAATATTGTGGATACCGGGTCAGTTGACAAGACGAAAGACATTGCTGCTCGCTATACAGACCGAATCTTTGATTTTAAATGGATTGACGATTTTGCGGCAGCCCGAAATTTTTCGTTTCAGCAGGCGACATCCGACTATATCTTATGGCTTGACGCCGACGACGTGTTTACCAAGAAAGATCAAGAGCTGTTATTGGATTTAAAAAGAACGCTTGACCCGGATATAGACGCGGTCTCAATGAAATACCATTTGGCTTTTGATGAAGAAAATAACGTCACATCCAGCTTAAGGAGATACCGGCTCGTAAAACGGGAAAAGAGCTTTAAATGGATCGGCGCGGTTCATGAATACCTAGAAGTATATGGGAAACTTCACCACAGTGATGCAGCGGTTTCTCACCTGCCACTTAGCCGTGACGCAGATCGCAACCTCCGAATTTATGAAAAAATGGTCTCGTCAGGAAAGGGTTTTTCTCCAAGAGATTTATTTTACTATGCGAACGAGTTGTGTGATCACGGAAAAATGGAGCAAGCGATTGAGTACTATTTACGTTTTTTACAAACGAAGCAGGGATGGGTCGAGGATAATATCAGAGCGTGCAATAAATTAGCAGACTGCTATCATTCATTGGGACTGAAGGAAAAAGAATTAAGCTGGGTGCTCCACACGCTCGTCTATGGACCGCCTAGAGCAGAAACCTGCTGCAGGCTGGGATACTCTTTTTTAGAAAAAAACGATTTTCAGAGTGCGGTCTATTGGTATGAAAAAGCAATAGAAAACAAAGGAGCAGAAAACCTGGCTTTTCAAAACCGCGCCTGCGCGAGCTGGCTTCCCCACCTGCAATTAGCCGTCTGCTACGATAAACTCGGCCAGCATCAGCTTGCCTATCAGCATAATGAATCGGCATTACAATACCGCCCCCATGATTCAAGAATGCTAGCCAACAAAAAATATTTTGAAGATATTCTAAAGATGCAGAACGGCTCCGGGGGTGAACATCATGGAAATCAATAAAAATTCACTTGCTGATTCTATGAAAGAGTATGAGCTAAAAGATAAAGAGTATTACAAAGGCATCAACTGGCAGCTATTTGATCTGATAGAACCGCATGCGAAAACCATTCTTGAAGTTGGATGTGCTGAAGGCTTGTTTGGCGCAGCTGTGAAGAAAAAAACGAATTGCTCCTATTATGGGATCGAGTCTTATCCACCAGCTTCCGAAAAAGCAACACATTATATTGACGAAGTAATAACGGGAGACATTGAAACACTGAAGCTGCCTTTTCAAAAAAACACATTTGATCACATTATCTTCGGTGATGTTCTGGAGCACTTAATAGACCCGTGGGCAGTTTTAGGTAACATCAAGCCTTACGTAAAAGAAACAGGGAGTATCTTGGCAAGCATCCCGAATATCGGACATATCTCGATTTTCGAAAGTCTGCTGTCCGGCAAATGGACGTATATACAGGCAGGGCTGCTCGATAAAACACACTTCCGTTTTTTCACCTTGGAGGAAATGAAAAAGATGTTTCATGAAACAGGCTACAAGATCAGCCAAATCGAGCCTATTGTTTTTACGACTCATTATTATGAAAAAATGATCAGCAAACTTGCTTATGTCAGATCATGCATGGGAATTCACCATGCAGATCTTGAGGAGGAGGCCAGAGCCTATCAATATGTCATAAAGGCAGAGAAAAGATGAATCAGCATACAAACGAAAATTCAATTAGCTTCATTACATGTGTGAATGACGATACCCTTTATGATCTCTGTCTAAGACATATTCAGTCTCTTTCTGTACCGCCGCATATGAAGGTAAAATTAATCAATATCCGAGACGCAGACAGTATGGCGTCCGGCTACCAGGCGGCAATGGAGGACTCTGACTCAAAATATAAAGTGTATTTACATCAGGACACATTTATCATCAATCGTTCCTTTATTTATGATATTCTCCATGTCTTTCAGCAGAATGATCAGCTTGGCATGATAGGCGTCATAGGAGCTGAAGAAGTGCCGCAAAGCGGGATTTGGTGGGAGGCTTCTAAAAAAGCCGGAAAAGTCATTGAATACCGCAGTACGTACAACTATTTATTATTTGATGAAATAGATGAAACTGTGAAAACAGTTCAAGCATTGGATGGTTTATTGCTAGCTACTCAGTACGATGTTCCATGGCGAAAAGATATTTTTGACGGATGGCATTTATATGATACTTCTCAATGTTTTGAGTTCAGAAAAAAAGGATATATAGTGGGCATCCCTCATCAGAAAGAGCCTTGGGTCTTACATGCATGCGGCAACGAGTTTGATACAAACCAGTATTCTTATTACCTTAAAAAATTTTTGGAGGAATATTCCGAGACATGATAAGATTTCAATACCACGACAAAGAAACCTACTGTTTAAAAGTAGGTTTCTTGTTTCATATGCTTGAAATTTTTTAAAAAAGTGATTTTTTAATTCTCTATTATTAAGGGAACCTAATAGCATTTATATCTAGGTTTAGTGCGTTGCTGCCACTCACATTACTTACTGTTGTGAAGATTATCCTAATCTCATAAGAAGTCGTGCCTGTGACCGTTGTAGCATCTACATACGTTGTAGCAATTGGAAATCTTGACGTAATTGCAGCGTTGATATTTCTTTGGACGGAGCGTGTATCTACTAATACTCCGTTTCTATAAATTCTGGTTTGAAAAGTAAAGTTTGAGTTAGCTGTCGTTGTAACATCTACAGAAATGGCAAGGTCTAATTTTATTAATTGTCCTGCGACTGTTGGCACACTTAAAGTACCAATCGACGTTTCAGTACCGTTAATAGCAAGCGGAACGGGGCCTGCTATTTCACTGTAAAACAGCTGTGGATTTGCCCCGGTTGAACCGGTTGCTCCTGTTACTCCAGTTGGACCGGTTGATCCTGTGGCTCCTGTTGGTCCTGTTGCTCCTGTGGCACCTGTTGCTCCGGTTACTCCGGTTGATCCTGTTGCTCCCGTTGCACCTGTTGGTCCAGTCGGTCCAATTCCCCCAGCAGACTCTATTAAAGAAACATCATCAATTAGAACAGACCCAAAAGTAGTTTTGCTTATTACCACTACTGCGTTTACTGCTTCAGCGGGGGTTTCAATTGTTCTATATATTTCATTCCATGTATTAAATGAGACATTTGGCAAATTTCCGGAAGCAATGATAATTTCCTGTCCGCCTTCAATCTCTTCGCCTTCACTGTTAACAAATAAAATTTGTATAGTTACTTGGGGACTTGAATTGTTTCCAATTCTCCCAAGCGAAACGATGAATATCAGAGATTGTCCAGAAACGACAGGCACGATCTGCCCTAAAAAAGCATACGGCTGGTTACTGAAAAACTGTGCGGAATATCTTCCAGAATGGGCAAAAGTATTAATAACGGACGTATTTGCAGAAGCCCAGCCCGTCAGATTGCCTGTTTCAAAACCTCCATTTACAATCACATCATTCACTCAACTTCATTCCCTGCCTTTTTGAATAGTTCCAGCTATTATATGCAGGAAAAATGCCATCGGTCTTTCACTTCGCTAGCTGAAATAAAAAAAGATGAATGCCCCGAATCACTTTTTCTCCCAGACACTGTAAAGACCGATACATGGAACCTGAAAAGAAGAAGCAGTAAATTAGCTTCTTAGACGGCCGAGAGAATGAAGTTTGGACTTGATTTAAAGACAGAAAAAGCTTTTCGGGAATTTGCAATGCGATTGAGGATTTCACATATCCTAGATTGAGAAGCGGACGCTAATGAAGAAGTTTTATCAGACTAAGAAAGAGCAACTCAAAGTCAAAAAAACGTTTTATAAAAGTTGCTGGCAAGGGTACCAACAGCTTAGCTACTATTATCACAAGATTGCTATTTTATTTATTTAATTAAAGTTGCGCCTAACAAATCTTTGCTTGTCCCATTTCTTATATATTGGTGACTAGGAGATATCATAGTTCTTTCCCCTATTAAACGGGACATTAAGGTTTTCTCTCTGGATTATCAAATGGATATAATTTTAAGTATAGACATAGTTATCACTAAACCTGAAAACAAATACTTAAACATTCATTTGGATTTTTAAATCTTTTGCAAGCGTTTTGGAGCCTAATAGCCCTTTTAAATATTTCAATTCCTACTTTTTTATCCTCTTAAGATATTTATTCAATTCTTTCATCGTTTTCTTTTGTTCAGACATATGAATTTTGATTTTGTGTAATCGTTAGCCAGCTCATGTTTTAAAAATGACTCTTCTATGTAAGTATCTTACATCTTTGCATCTACAAGTTTTGCAGAAATGATGCTTAAGAAAGCAATTTCCATGTCAATCCGATCGATACATTGATCTGTAATGCCGGCATGATCATGATAAAATGCTTTAATGTTGTCTGCACCCTTCCCGGAAAACTCGCTGTCACCCAAGTCAGCTAATTCTTAAACGCTTTTCTTAGCTTCATCAGTTGATTGAAAGCTCTTTGAGGCTTTCTTTTTTATTTCTCGAATTGTTTGTCATTGAGTAAAAATATTAGCGCCTCTTCAATTTCTTTTTCTAAGTCATTATTATTTAAATCGAATAAAGTTCCACAACCCGTCCCTTTATATCCACCGTAGTAATACCACAAATCCATTGTGAAACAGTCTAATTCTTCATCATCACAGACTATCGCAGGTTGATAGTAATTAATTGCTATTTGTGAACGGTACTCTTTTTCAAAACATCTCTCAGCTGTAAAATCATTTAGCACATCTCCATCTATGTCTCTACAAATTTTGATGCTAAGGTTTGGTTTACCCTGTGCTTCAAAAACATCTATATACTTATTCTGCAGCTTTTTCGATACTACTTCCCCCTGGCTCTCCAACTCAAATATCATTTGTTTTAATTCTAGATTAAAATCCTTTTCTGGAATCTGTATATAATCTTCATCGCTTGGGCTTTGATTTTTCTGTTTCTTGAGTAATTGACTTAAAGCTTTCCACACATTGTTGTCCTCCTATGATAGCTTCTTTAGACGTGCCTCTATGAAAATGGTCATTTGGTGATCAGCTTCACGAAATGCCTCAGCAAATGTTTCAATTCCGGTATCCTAGAGATATGGCGTTCGATAATCATGCCCACGGATACCCCAGCTGTGTGGTCCAGTTGCAAGCATAAGCGTTCTGCCCCTAATTCCATTGTTCAGATTCATCACCGACCTTGTCAAAGGGATGCTAAATAAAAAAGAACCTTTATTTTACTATTGGCTTACTTTTGAAAATTTATAAATTATTATTATATTGAACAGTGTTGGTATGATGTATATAAGACCAGTTCCAAGTAGACCTATTATTGAACTAGTAATTAATAATATGTTGAAGACTGGTTTATTATTTGTCTGGATTGAAGCAAGCATGGTTATAATTCCCGCCAAAGCACCTAAAAACCATAAATTCCCCAAAGTGTAAGAGTCATCTATAACCGCAAACAGTTGAGCCAGTACAGAAAAAACCGCTCCTAATCCCTCGGAAAAGATAGTCAATTTTTTCATAGAAATCTCCTTTTTGAAAATTGATTTAGATTTCAACATAATTATGGATTTATTTGGTTATAGTGTCAATGTTCACTCATCTATTGCTGGTAGAAGTATTGAACAAAGAAACTACCACAGAATTTGTCGAATTATTTATGCGTATTGCTTTCCTTAAGCATAAAATTATTTTCCTACTTGAAAATTTAGTACATTGTCTTATTAGTGACATAAATAAAAGTGACCTGCTTTTAGCAGTGCCGCTCCATAATATATTACCTATTAACATAAAAAATCCCTTGACACCAATAGTGCCAAGGGATTAAAAGATTAATACTGAGACATATACTGTTCGCGTTCTAAAGGATGTACTTGCGTGCGGAACATGATTCTTTAGATAAAATAGCTAATCTATAACAATCAAAACCCTTACTTATCAAGCGTCTCAGCAAATTCATTCGTTTAGATTTGTAATACATTAAGTATGATTAGTTAATTTTTTTGGTCAAATTTTGGTCTTAATTTTGGTCAAAAGCATGTTTTATGAATAATATGCTTACTACCTAGGAAAGAGTATAGATACTCTTTATAACAGTGATTTAATAGGAATGATGACTATTATTGTGCAAAAACATATGAGTTTTTTGTTATTGTGTATTTATGGTTGCAGCAAAAAAGCTCTCTAGATATAATTGTAATTAAATGCACCTGAGTTTTAAGAAAGAAGTGAATATAAATGAAATTAGTATGTGATGCGCCAGTAGCTATATATTACATTCTTCCTGTTGGTATGAGATGAGAGTAAAGAAGGCAGAAAACACAAGAGCATGACAGATTTCGAAGAAAGTTATATCAGGTTTTTGTTAATTTGCGTCTTTATGGGAAAAATCCGACCTTCCTGAACTCAAAAGAAAAACCGGGAAATGCGAACAGGAAATACGTGAAACCATAAAAAACCTTATCCGAAAAGGTGTTCTTTCTTGGGATAAAGAATAGAGAATATATGGATTATCTAAAAAAGCCCAGCTCATATGAGCTGGGCTCCTCTTTCTTTAACGAAACAAAAGAACAGCTAATATCCCTAGATTAATTATCCCTAAAAGGAAGGAAACGACCGCTATCCCTTTGTTTTTCTGCATAAAATAAAGACCGTTTATAATCAATATACAGCTGATCAAAGCATCAAATAATCGGAGAGCCATAACGTTAAAATCAACTTCAGGTTCAAAAAAGCTAAATACCGATACTGCTATTAAAAAGATTACTGATACTGTGATATAAATTAACCAGTCCCTAGATGCATTGCTCTTTTCAGTTTCTTTTTGAATACTGTTCATGAGTTGTTCAAAACCACCTTATAACAATATTTCCTAAATCTTATAATATGCACCTGATCATTTTCAATGCATCTTTATTACAATAAAAAAGAGGGTATTTCTTCCCCCCTCTCTTAATTATCCGCAAATTAATTTTATTGCTTTGCTTTTTGAGTTGTTCTTAATAATAACACAAACTGTTCCGCAACCAATGCCAATTGCTAGATTGATGGCCGCAATTCTTAAGCAAGAAAGAGCACAAGAGCCTCCATTTGCTATATCATATAACCAAGATACAGCCGTTCTGCAGCTCATCATAGTTGATGCTTTTGTTTCTTCCGTAGAGTCTTTTGAATCCTTTAAGTAATCTTCTACAGAAACTTCTGTTCCATTATCCAGTTTGACTTTTCCGCCTTCTGTTAAGTTTACATCTTCGACAACTTTACCAGATTGTTTTATTTGTAAATTAAGAAGTTTTTCTGATTCATCAAATGTAATGTAAGTTTCAATGGTATCGAATATTTGTTCAGTTTTCAGATCAACAAAATATTGTGCTGATGTTAATCCAGACTCCATATCATCAACAGGAATTGTTACCACAGCCATGCCTTCTTTTACATTTACAATCTCTTCATCTTGTTCATTTGAAAGTCTAAAGAAGCTGTTTTTTGGTTTTTTCACCAACTTGTTTTGTTTAAATTCCTTTGAGGCATAGACAATTTCTTTTGCTTTTTGTTGATCTTCTAATGGTCCCGATGACTCAGGAACCCCTGATTGGCATGACGTACAATTTGTTTTTACATTCCCTAAAACATTTGAGTTAGCTTTAACACTAGTATTAAAAGAGAAAATCGTTACTAATGTAAGTGTGAAAGCCATTAACAGTGAAAAAAAGCCTTTCTTCCCCATATTAAATACCTCCTACTTTTCCATATTTTGGGTCACCCCATAAAGAATGTAACTTATTTCTAATGTGAAATCAACAAAAAAACAGATAATTCTATTGAATTATCAAAAAATGTCTCTTTAAAAATAAGTGGACTTTATTTTCACTGTCAAAAAACTGTCTAATTGCACTTTCTTTTCGTTCATAAATACAATTACAGAAATCCCATACATCAGGTGAAATTGTTGAGATATCGGGCCTGTTTCAAAACAAAAGATCGCAATAGATAAAATGACACGGAACAAATTGATCATTTCACACTTTTGTATCACATCTAATCTATTTCTTCATTTTCCCATGGTAAAATCTTGTTGGAGCTATTCTAACGAAAGGATATGATCATGAAAGTATTTGAAGCCAAATCGCTGCTTTCCGAAGCAAATAAACGCGCAAAAGAATACAAGGAATTAAGAAGTCAGATGGTCAATCTAAAAAAGGCTTTTAAAGCTGTAGCTGATTTAGATGACAGTGAGTTTTCCGGCAAAGGCGCTGACAACATTAAAGCATTTTATCAAGACCACGCAGGTGTAGCTGACAATTGGATTGACTTACTTGATATGAAAATTGCTTTCTTGACGAGCATTTCAGGCACTTTAGAGGACGCCAGCTTATCTGATGCATATATAGAAGAATCCTTCTTAGAACACGAACTGGCTAACGCCTACACAAAATCAAAATCCATAATGTCTGAACAAAAGAAAGCGATGAAAGATATCTTACATGATATCGATGACATTCTCCCACTTGATTTGTTCTCGACAGAAGACTTTAAAGACGAACTCGCCGATGCGGAGGACAAACGCAAAAAAACAGTCGATAAACTAGGCAGCGTGGACGAAGCACTTGTTACTGAATATGCCCAGTCAGAACCAAACGAGCAATTCATCAAGAAGGACTTTCAAAAGCTTGAGGAATCCACAGGCAAAGGCAAAAATGCTACGCCCATTCATTACAACGCCAAGGCGTACCGCGAAAGTGACATACATAAGAAACAAGGCGATATTGAAAAACAAACTGAAGCTTATTTGAAGATCAAGAAAGATGCAGCGAAAGAACGGGAAATTAAAGATTTAAAGAAAAAGCTAGCTGACGGAGTGACTGACCCGGATGAATACTTAAAAATTGCCAAGAAGGTCGGCTATGAGAATCTTACCCCTGCACAGCTTGAATTTGTTTCATTTCTTGAACTAGCGTAAAGCTTTCATGGATAACGGAAAAGAAGTGTTGCGAATCATAGGTGATAGCGCCAAGGGTGCGATTGTTGGTATATACGATCTTGCCAAGGATACCGGTGAAGGAGCCATTCAATTCGGATGGAATATCGGTTGGACAATTGACAATCTTAACAAAGATCCTCAAAACGTGCTGGAGACCGTTTTGGAATACGACTATCAAGCTGCCTTTCAAAGTATGGTTGACACATTGAAGGATAATTGGGATACAAAAATGATTCACGGGGATGCATACACACGGTTGCACTACGTTACTTACTTGGGCGGAAGTCTTCTGTTATTGAAAGGTGGAAAGTCCTCTGTCTCAACAGGCTCGAAAGATCTTGCTAAAGTTGGGAAAGCAGCTGGTGGCACAATTAAGAAAGGTGGAAAGTCTGTAAAACAGTTTGTCAATTCTCCTGTAAATCGATATACTCCTGCATTAGAAGGAATCCTTCAAGATGCTGAGAAAACCATTAACGTGAAAAATACTCCGCTGCTAAAAAGTATTGCGGAAGATAAAAAAGAGAGTGTTCTCAGAAGATCTGAAAGTTCTAACAACATGGGTACAGGTAATGTTAAACAAGGTGATAGTACCCCTCTCGCACCTGGCGGCGGATTAGCTGCTCATGAAGCAAAAGGCGGGCATCTTATAGAAAGACATGTTGGGAAGACTGATGGCGGACTATTTCAACGTTTAATAAAAGATACAAAAATCTCTGGGTCTTCTTCATTTAAAGATAGAGCTACTGCAGAAAAAGTCGCCAGTTCAGTTCTAAGTGATCCAAAAAACATTACTAAAATAAAAAATGGCTCTCTAATCCTAACAGTAGACGTACTCTTCCTTTAAGATACAAAGGTGATGGAGAAGTTCTCGGCAGAAGAGTAGAAAAAGGTTCAAATGTTGCTAAGGATGCTACCAACGCTACAATAGTATTGAAAAAGAGTAAAAATGGGGAATTTATTTTAACTGGCTATCCTACAAAATAAAAGGAGTTCTGAATAACAATGTACGAGAATTATGATACTCTGGAAGAATTAAGTGATTTTTTAGAAGGAACATTTCATCAGGACATGGGTTCACCAGAACAAGCTCTGAAAGAATTTATAGCTGAATCAAGTAAAGAATGCTTAGTTTTCACAATAAAATTTTGTGAAGAGTTTTTAAATGAAAACATATCTGATCAAGAGAAAGAAAGTTTTATAAAATCATATACGGAGATTTATTTTCCGGCAATCGATTTAACTCCTTTACAATGGTTGAAAAAAGTAATTATAGAAATAAAAGAGGCTATATAAGCAATGATTGAAATTAAAGTTTCTGATCCTGTATTTAGATTTCTCGGCGGACATTTCCACCAAGATATAGAATCTCCTGAAGATGCTCTTAATGAATATCTAAATGAAGCATCACAAAAATTAAAAGAAAGAGATTTAATAGACTAACTGAGTTTTTAAATAGTGATTATTCAGAAGAAGACAAGAATGAATTTATAGAGGAAGCAGCGGATGGTATATACTTTCCTGAAGATGATATAACACCCTTGGAATGGCTTAAGCAAGTCACTGAACAAATTAGAAAACACCTTAAAACAACATAGCTAGAAAAAGAGCCCTCTTTTAAGAAGGGCTTCTTTTATTAATTCAATTTCGCTTCAATTTTCGCTTTAGTCTTAGGTCCATAAATACCGTCAGCAGAAAGGCCACATACTGACTGGAACCGTTGGACCGCGTTTGCTGTTCTCGGACCATACACGCCGGCAATGCCGTTATTCTTCGCCCTTTTGTCTGGTGTTACATGATCTATATTAAATTATTAAATTGTTTAATTAATCAAAAAATCCCCTGACACCAATAGTGCCAAGGGATTGAAAGATTAATACTGAGACATATACTGTTCGCGTTCCCAAGGATGTACTTGTGTGCGGAACATATCCCATTCGATTTCTTTTGCTTCGATGAAGTGTTCGAATAGGTGCTCGCCCAGCGCTTTGACCATGACTTCGTTTGATTTGAATTCTTCTAGTGCTTCCGCAAGTGTTGCTGGAAGGTCAACGATTCCGTTTTCCATGCGCTCTTCTTTGCTCATCACATAGATGTTGCGGTCGATTGGAGCCGGCGCTTCCAGTTTGTTTTTGATTCCGTCTAATCCTGCAGCAAGCAATACGCTAAGTGCAAGGTATGGGTTTGCAGCTGGGTCTACGCTGCGTACTTCAACACGTGTGCTGATGCCGCGAGAAGCCGGGATACGGATAAGCGGGCTTCTGTTTTGCGCGCTCCATGCTACATAGCAAGGTGCTTCATAGCCAGGAACAAGACGTTTGTAAGAGTTTACTGTCGGGTTTGTTACTGCTGTAAAGCTTGTTGCGTGCTTCACGATACCTGCGATGAAGTGTTTCGCTGTTTCACTTAACTGAAGATCTGCGCTTTCATCAAAGAATGCGTTAACACCATTTTTGAAGAGTGATAGATTGCAGTGCATACCTGAACCGTTCACACCGAACAATGGTTTTGGCATAAATGTCGCATGCAGGCCGTGTTTGCGGGCAATTGTTTTGACAACTAGTTTAAATGTTTGGATGTCATCACAAGAGCGGACTGCTCCAGCATATTTAAAGTCGATTTCGTGCTGACCAGGTGCTACTTCGTGGTGAGACGCTTCGATTTCAAAGCCCATCTCTTCAAGCTCAAGTACGATATCGCGGCGGCAGTTTTCTCCTAAATCAGTTGGAGCTAAGTCGAAATATCCGCCTTTGTCGTTTAGTTCAAGCGTCGGCTCGCCTTTTTCGTCCAATTTGAATAAGAAGAATTCAGGCTCAGGTCCAAGGTTAAAATCACTGAAGCCGAGGTCTTCCATTTCTTTCAGAATCCGTTTTAAGTTGTTTCGCGGGTCACCTTCGAAAGGTGTGCCATCCGGATTGTAAATATCACAGATGAAACGTGCTACTTTACCTTTTTCAGCTGTCCATGGGAAGATAACAAATGTATTTAGATCTGGATACAGGTACATGTCTGACTCTTCGATACGAACGAATCCCTCAATAGAAGAACCGTCAAACATGACTTTATTATCAAGCGCTTTTCCAAGCTGGCTTACAGGAATCTCAACATTCTTGATTGTTCCAAGAATGTCAGTAAATTGAAGGCGGATATACTTCACGTTTTCTTCTTTTACTAATTTTTCGATATCTTCTCTAGTGTACTTTGCCATTTGGTAAAATTCCTCCTCTTAAAAGGTAAATGTATATAGCAAAACAGTTGCTAACGGATTAATGAAAGAAGCGGGACATGTCGCCTTGACGGAATGTATTCCCTCTTTGAAAACGGCCGGCTTGCATGAGCTCGTTTTTCAGGAGTTGTCTCAGTTCGTCATCGGACAGATCATGTTTCATTGGTTTTTTCGTCTTCTCGCTTTGTTTTTGTTCTGGCTCGGCTTCGGCTTTCGCCAGAATCTGTTTAATTCCTGCCATGTTTACACCTTGTTCTATCAGGTGCTTGATTTCTAACAGTTTATCTACATCATGAAATGAAAATAATCGTCTATTCCCTTCACTTCTGGCTGGAAATATCAGTCCATTTTCCTCATAATATCGAATTTGTCTTGCTGATAACTCAGTTAACTGCATGACAATTCCTATTGGAAATAAAGGCATTGAGCGGCGAATATTATCACTCATCTCAATTTCCTCCTTTTCTTAACTTAGTTTCATTATAGGTGATGTTATATTTTGTGTCAATAAGATGTAAGGATTCTTAACATCGAATCCAGAGAAATTTTTAAAAAATTTAAATTAATTGCTTTTCCATCAATGAATCCACTGCACTGCATATGGCATTCTTCACATGCGAATAGGTTAATCCTCCCTGAACATACGCTACATACGGCGGGCGGATAGGGCCATCAGCTGATAATTCGATGCTTGCTCCTTGAATAAAAGTGCCTGCTGCCATAATGACATCATCTTCGTATCCCGGCATGTAGGCTGGATAAGGCGTCACATGAGCATTGATTGGCGATGCAAATTGAATAGCCTGGCAAAAAGCAATCATCTTTTCTCTGTCAGAAAACTCAACGGATTGTATCAAATCCGTTCTTTTCGCATCCCATTTCGGGTTTGAAGTGAAGCCCAGTTTTTCAAGGAATCTCGCTGTAAACACCGCTCCCTTTAAACTTTGAGACACAACGTGAGGCGCCAAAAAGAAGCCTTGGTACATTTCTTGGAGCGAGTAAAGAGATGCCCCCGCTTCTCTGCCGATGCCTGGTGACGTCATACGGTATGAGCAAGCTTCAATCCATTTCGCTTTCCCGACGAGGTAGCCGCCTGTTTTCGCAAGGCCGCCGCCCGGATTTTTTATGAGAGATCCCGCCATCAGATCGGCTCCAACATGGCAAGGCTCAAGCTCTTCCACAAATTCTCCGTAACAGTTGTCCACAAAGACGATCAGGTTTTCATTGATTTCTTTTACAAAACGGATCATTTCTTTTATTTCACTAATTAAGAAAGAAGGGCGATTCGCATATCCTTTTGAGCGCTGAATGCCGATTACTTTTGTCTTCGGATTGATCGCAGCGGCGACTGCATCATAGTCTATCTTTCCGTCTTTCGTCAGATCAACCGCATTATAGCCGATTTGAAAATCCTTTAACGAACCAGCGTTTTCTCCACCCCTGACGCCCACAATTTCCTCGAGTGTATCATACGGCTTGCCCGTGATATAAAGGAGCTCGTCCCCCGGTCTGAGGACACCAAACAAAGCAATCGAGATGGCATGTGTTCCTGAAATGATTTGCGGCCTTACAAGCCCCGCTTCTCCGCCAAACACATCCGCATATATGCTTTCAAGCGTGTCTCTTCCGATATCATCATAGCCGTATCCAGTAGACGGCGTGAAATGAGTGTCGCTTACTTTGTGTTTTCTATAGCTTTGAAGCACTCTCCACTCATTTCGCTCGCTGATTTCTTCTATTTGTTTATGAATGCCGGCAATGTCCGCTTCCACTTCCATTGCCGTTTTCTTCAATAATTCTCCGTGTGTTAATGTGTCAAACATGTCTTTATATTTCCTTCCTACATATACTTCTTTAATTCACCGATGATACTTTGCTCTTCTTGGACATAGCCGGATATGTCATACTGTTCATTTTCTTCATTAAAATAGAAGCGGTCTACCATCGTTTCCGATTTGATTCTGGAAAGGAGCTTCCCTTCACTTGCCGGCACATGTGCTTCAAAAGACGTTAACAGTTCTTCGCGCAAATAGCGCTGAATCGCTTCTTTAAAGGCTGCAGCGTCGTCCTCAAATTTCGCACTGACCATAATGTGATCCCTTCCGGCGGTCGGTATAAAATCAGGCAGTTTTTGATCACGTTTATTGTAAGCCGTCAGCATCGGGATATCATCTGCTTCAAGCTCCTCAAGCAGCCGAAGCACTGTTTTTTCATGTCCCGCATAATCCTCATTTGAAGAATCAATTAAATGCAGAATTAAATCCGCTTCTTTTACTTCCTCAAGCGTTGAGCGGAATGCAGCAATCAATGTCGTCGGAAGATCCTGAATAAATCCTACTGTATCTGATAGAAGAACACTGTAGCCGCTTGGCAGGACCATTTTTCTGGTCATCGGATCGAGCGTGGCAAACAGGAGGTCTTCTTCATAGCTGTCAGCACTCGTCAGACGGTTGAACCATGTTGATTTCCCTGCGTTTGTATAGCCGACAAGCGCAATTTGAAGCACACCGTTTTTCTTTCTTCTTTCACGGTATCGGCTTCTATGGCGAATGACAGTGGAAAGCTGTGTGTTGATTTCATGAATGCGATTTCTGATATGGCGGCGGTCGGTTTCCAGTTTCGTTTCCCCGGGACCTCTTGCCCCAATTCCACCGCCTTGCCGGGAAAGGTTGATCCCTTGTCCCGTCAGACGCGGCAGTGCATATTGCAGCTGAGCCAGCTCAATTTGAAGTTTGCCTTCTCTCGTTCTCGCCCGCTTTGCAAAAATATCTAATATCAATTGCGTGCGGTCAATCATCTTCACTTCAATTGCTGTTGCCAATGACTTCAGCTGACTTGGCGACAGTTCATCATTAAAGATGAGGAGATCAGCTTCAAGCTCTTCCACCAGTGCCTTCAGCTCTTCTACCTTCCCTTTTCCTATATATGTAGCGGCGTCAGCCCTGTTCCGTTTTTGTGTGACGCTGGTCAGTACTTTTCCGTCTGCTGTTTTCGTCAGAGATGCTAGCTCTTCCATAGAATTTTCAAAATGCTCATCCGTGATATGCGGCAGCTGACATCCGACTAAAATGGCTTTCTCCTGAATCGTTTCTTGTTCGTTCAAATGGATGTTCCTTTCTTTTGCATATTGGGCAGTAGTATTATCATACCAAACCCTGCATGTGTATACCACAAATCGATTGCTTTGAAAAGCGGAAATACGAGCAAAAAAACAGACCTCTCAAAAACTGAGAGGTCTATGCAGATCCAGATGCTTCTTCTTTAATGGAAAGATCTTGGCTTTTGATGGTCATCAAGTCGCTTTTTAAGTATTGGTCTCCCATTAAAAGCCTCATGGCTTGTGCTCTGATCGATTTTTCGATCACATTTCTGACAAAACGTCCATTGCTGAATTTAATGGGACTTGTCGTGCTTTTCACTGTCATTAAGTAATCTTTCAATTTCCATTCAGCTTCTTGACTGAGCTGGTATTCCCTTTCATCGATCATTCGTTTCGCAATCTCCATGAGCTGGGTCACAGAGTAATCCGGAAAATCAATGGAGATGGGAAATCTTGATTGGAGACCGGGATTTAACGAGAGAAAATGATCCATTTCCCGTGAATATCCGGCGAGTATCAAAATAAACTCATGCTGTTTGTCTTCCATATGCTTGAATATGGTTTAGTCTTTTATGCGAGTTTATAAACTCCCCTCCCTGCTCGCCGTTAAGAAAATCCACATGGCTGTTTTCATTATTAAGTGAAGAACTTTTCCATACAACTTCCATGTGATCATCATCAAACAGAGTTACTTTTTCAATGAAGAAATCAAGGAATTGCCGTTTTTCTTCTATTGTAATTTCATTTTTAATCATTTTAGAGAACGAGCCAATATACTCGATCATTTTTTGTTTTTTGTCTTCAGTTTGTTTATTTGCAGCCAATTGTGAATTAATTATTTTAATCTCATTCTCAATATGCTCTTTGTTCTGTTCCAATGGCTGAGACAGTTGGTCGAACATACTTTCTTTAATTTTCCCTTTCCCAAAAAGAATTACATAATTTGCTATTTCTTCATCTATCTCACCGAGTTGTTTTTCTAGTCGACTTGCTTTTGCTTTGAGTTCATCGATTTTCTTTTGATCAGACGCTTCCTCTAAAAATGATTCTAGAAATTTCTCTGGATTCTTCAGGAGTTTTATAAACCAGTTCCAAAAAACTTCATCAACGATATCGACTCTCCAGTTCTTACCTTCACATGAAACAACTTTCTTGCCATTTTGATATCCTTTTGCAGTCTTTGCTCTACAAGAATAATACTTATATACGCCTGATTTAGTTTTAGAAGTTATTCCTGAGCCACATGCCCCTCCACAACGGCCGCATTTCGCCTTGTTTTTCAGCAAATAGTCTTTAGTAGCTCGACTTCTTCCCTTAAAGTTGCTCTTCAATCGCTCAATGATTTGCTCTCGTGTAGCTTTATCCCACATTGGAGGAATCTTTATCAATATCCATTCGTCTTTGTTTGTCGGCACCTGTTTCTTCTTACCGTTAATTTGAACAACTTTTGACTTTCCATAATAAAAATCACCTGTGTAATCTTCATTCTGCAACATTCTACTTACAGTTGCCTGATACCAAGTCTTTCCGTTAGGAGCAGCAACTCCCCTTCTTGAAAGTTCTTTAGCAATTTCATTCGAGGACATTTTTTTGTTTAAGAGCATATCCTTCATTTCAAGCAATATTTCTTTTTCTTCTTCGTTATACTCAGGAAGATCTGTCACTGTATTAAATTTGTACCCATACAACCTTTTAAATGAAGGAAATTCACCTTTCTTTGCTTTAGCCAATCTTCCTCGCTTTGAGTTAGCATGAATTTTCGCCTTATTGTACTGTGCAATTGAACCTTGAATGTTGTACATCAGCATTGATTCAGGATCATGAGGATTTACTTCAAATTCAATAAACTCGATATCAACACCCATACCCCATATTCTTCTTGATACCACACCCTGTAAGGTGTTATCTCTAGTTAGACGATCTGGGTGTAATACTATGAATTTTTTTCCTAGTCCTTTTTCTAATAAATATAAGGCGTGATTAAGAGCTGGCCGGTTTGGATCATCTCCCATGCCCCCCGGTTCAACTAACGCAATTATTTCGCTTTCCTTGTATCCAAATTTAGAGATTGCTCTTTCTTTACACCTTTCTATTTGTGACTCAATTGAAAAACCCTTATTAGCTTGATCTGTTGTTGATACTCTGGCATAAATCAATGCATTAATTTTGCCAATCAAATGCATTATATTGTCCGTACTTAGCTTTTGATCTCCCTTTAATATAAGCAATAGATCATAACCTCCATATTGCTTTATCTTTTATGTCTGTATATAAGCACAAGTATACCATGGGAAAAACAGGTATACTTGTTTTACCTTATGCTTTTTTATACTTGTACATTAATGTAGCTGCAAAATCATAAAATTCTTTAGTTGATATCACCTCTTCAACCCAATTTTCTACATCCTGATTAATAACTGTGGTTACCTTATAGTTTTCTGCGCATTCTCTTCTTTTGCTCATTGATGCACCACTCCCATAGATGACTTGTCATCAATGTATGAATTAAGTGGTTTGTCCAATAACTTGGATTTCTTTATCAATTCATCGCAAAGTTTGTTTAGATAATATGTATAATTCACTTTCTTTTTCATCCAGCGCACTTCTGTACCGATCTCTTCACAAATTGCTATCGGGATACTGGACTTGTTAACTTTATTATTATATGTGTGTTCTAACTGCTTTTCGGCTATGTTTTTGTATTTCAAAAATTCATCAATATGTACGAAATAAACCTTGTTCTCAGGCTCTCTAAACTGAAACAGAAAACCAGGAATTATGTTTGGGTACTGTGCTGCCTCTTTTAAATGTTTAATCTGCTGCCCTTTTATGATCTTCTCACTGAAGGAAATGGACTTGTTCTTTGTCGACTTAAGCTCAAAGGGGAACAAGTATCCATTAAAATGCAGGAAACAGTCATATTTGTTTTTTGATACTGATGCTCCTCTTTTCAAGAACATCGGATTAACGTCTTTAATCCGGTAGAAGAATAACTTCTGATCTATTGCAGATTTTTCAATATTCGTTTCAAAAACTTTCCCTTGATTGTTTGCTCCCAATCAATCACTCTCCTAATCTATATTGAAGGTAAATTCTGTATGTGCTAAAATCGTTGCTGAAAGAGGTGTACTAAGTGAAAAAACAATGGAAACCAGTTGATTCAAGACTCAATGAGCTCATGCATGAACATAGCGTTTCAATTGATGATCTTGTTGAACGTACTGGATTATCAAAACAACTTATTAATGATTATGTAGTTGGTTTTAAATCAAATATGAATATTGGAACTGCAATGACAATTGCTGATGCTATAGGTTGCTCTATCGAAGAGCTTTATGTATGGAACTTTAAAGAGCGCAGACAATTGGGTCAAATAACTTACAAGGTGGTTCCCTTTTTGATCCACCTGATTTCTTGCATTAATTCCTCATTATTGTCAGCTAAGTTAATTAAGTTACGGTGCGCTCTTTGCAAATCTTTTTCTTCAATGGCCTCCTTTACGGTTTTCATTTGTCTATCCATTTTGTTATACAGTGTATGAATTGAATGATAAGTCTCGTTAATTTTTCTCACTTCTTTCTCATATATACATTCACAAGATTTCTGACCTCACTCCTTATTTGATTGGATTATAATTAAATGTGTTATGTACATGAATGGATGTTTCATGGCTTTTTGCAAAAAAATATTCTTTAATTGGATTAACTTTATTTGCTGGTGATTCTTGATTTTCTTTAATATAGATACCGACTAAAGAATCTATAGTATCAGCACAATAATTAGATGCACCACTTTGTAAATTGATTAATTTCAGCATTTTATTTTTATCTTTATAAATCAGATAAGGTGTTTGAGTCCCATTCTTTCTAACAACAAAAAAGATATCATTTGGTTGCACCGAGTATGTCTTTTTGTAGCGACTTTCATCAATATTTTTTAAATTCATTTGACTCTCCTTTTTAAATTAAAGATTTATTATGGTATCAATATTATGCATTATGTATATCGTTTCTTGATTAGTATTTGTCTTTAATTAGTTAATGGGCAACAAGTATATCAGGCTCATTCACTCTATATGGGAATTCTAAGTGATCATCAAAGTAATGTACTGTGGTATGCGGACTATGGAAATTTCTATTATAGTCACTAGTTCTCATTTTTATTGTGCTACGGCTATACATCTCTTCCCACTTTAAATAAGCAACTTTATTGTTTACAGTGTCAACTAATGCTAGAACATCAAAACTATTTTCTGAATACACATTGTTAGATCTTCGAATATCAAATACCAACTTATCATTTAAAATCTTATTAGAAGCTTTTACTTGAATTTTAAAAGATTTATCATTTTTTATAGCTACAATATCAATTAAACTTCCGTTGTTCATTGGTGCAAAAAGCTCAAACCCCTTTTTAGTTAAGTCATATAAAACTAGAAACTCTCCACAATCACCAGTTTTTCTTTTTTCATCTTTTAACATCCCCACATATTACCTCCACTAATTTTATTTTATATTTGTATAAAAGACCGATTTTATTTAGTTGTTTGACTTAACTCAACTGGCTCATAATTAGTCAATTCATGAAATTCTTCCTTCTGATGTTGGCTCATTTTTATTGGTTTTACCCACTTCATCTTTGAAGGCTTAATCTTGTAGTCGCTGCTTACATCTTCTAAAAGTTCATGTTTACCTCCTTTCATTGAAATAACCCTCCCCAAATTACTCCTGCAGCTATGGCAGCTATAAAAACAGAAACGAATTTCAATATTATGAAGAACTTGATATGCTTTGTTTCATCTTCAGTTAAGTTCAAATCTGATAAAGCGAATAAACCAAACATAATCAACAAAATCCATGCTGTAACAATCATCTACTTTGAACCTCTTTCGACTGTATGTCCGCCGGTAATGTCATTTAAGATCGTGCTACTTGAAGAAAGCTTGTTGCTCTCACTATCTTTATTTTTAGTGTAATTAATAAAATCATCGAACTGGATCAAATACACTCCGTAAGCTGTGTTATTCAATCTTTCAATGGTATCTTCACTAGGTTTAGAAAACCAGCTGTCAGTACCTTGGCCATACACTTCAAAAATCTGAATTATCTCGTCCTTATACTCAAAGTAAGCCAGTTTATTTTCAAATTCACATTCCTCATCAACTGGATTCCCCACATGATTTGTCGCATATTCCATCATTGAAGTAAGCATGTAACCTAATTCAACGTCCGAGAAACTTAGTTGAGGCTTAGGTGTTCCATAATAAATATCAGCCTCATTTAGAGATCCCCTCTGATTAACTTCTTTCATGATCTCTTCGATAGCAGTGTAGCCTTCATGAATAATAAAATCTCTTCGCATCTCGTCTCTTCGTTTATATTCCTGTAAGAAACTTGTTATCTTAAACTCTGTATTCTTCATTTAACTCCTCCTTGTATGAACCGATTATTTCTGGTATCCGTTGAAAGAAAGTAATAATGCAATCCCTAGCATCAAAGGGATATTCGCAATCAATTTCAGCACTGGATATGTAGTTTTCGTATTCGATGCTCGATATTAGTTTAGGATTATAGGGTAACTCGAATTGCAAACACCTTTTCAGTATAGGTAGTTGCTTATTGATAAAATTCAAGAACTTCTTCTCATACTCAGGAACCTGTTCATATAGTTTGTTTACAAGCTCTTCAATTGTATCTGCTTGCACCTTGTAGAGATTCTCGAACAGTTTTTTGTTGATGTCCATCAATTGGTATAAAGTCTTAACTGTTTTATACTTACCAGTTAAAGTCACTCCCCACCAATCAAACCGCTCAACTGCGTTCTTCATATACGCAACCCCTTTATAAAATTAGGCAACTTCTATCTTAATTTTCCCACCCTTATAAAACCCAGAATTTTTATAAGATCTTCTTTCAACCTCTAATTGTTGCACAGTTGGATATCCTCGCCATATCCCTTCCAGAAAACATCGTTTATGAAAAGGCGATAGTTCCATTTCAAATTGCTCCAACTCCTTTTTCAAATGAAATCAACATTTTATTTAAACTATTCTTAAACAACCTAGCTCGCTTGATCAGATCCCCTTACAATCTTTACTGCTGTAGTTAGTTCATTACGATACTCCTCTTCTTGTACAAACTTCTTTCTCACTAAATTCATAAATTTGTTGAACTCACTTTGCCCCTGACTCCCCCACTTAAAGTCATTTAATAAGTGTGCATTTGTTCTTGATAAATAATCATCTAATTTAACCATCGTTACCACCCCTCTTTCTTTTTTAAATAAAATTAGAATTTTAATTCCTCTTACCTTAAATTAATAACATCAACTTTTGGTATGTCTCTTAACCTTGATACGCTATCGTGATAAACAACTCCAACAGTTTCACCTTGAAATTGCTTTCCAATGAAATCTTCAACCTTCTTGAGTGCCACTCTAAAATTTCCTTTACGCAAAAAGCGGAATTCGATTTGTCTTGAACTTACAGTTAGAAATAAACCGATGTCTTCCTGTATCCCAGAGGAGAATCCCAATACTGGTTTACCCAATTGCATCTTGAAGTCAATTTCACAAAGTTTAATTAACATTCTTAAGGGAAGCCTCTTGCTAAGAACTAATGAAAATGAATGTGGCAATATGTATCCCCCTATCTAAACCTATGATTCAGTCCATGCTAATTTATGCTCCATGGCCAATAGACATTAAAATCACCCTCTCTTTGTAAAAACGTGTATAATCCCTGAAAAAGTCTCCATAATATGATTCAAACAAGCTTGTTTTCATTACACTTTAGGAGATGAATAAGATGGCTCAACAAAGTAGATCAAGATCAAACAACAATAATGAGTTATTAGTTCCTCAAGCAGCTTCAGCTATTGAACAAATGAAACTTGAAATAGCTTCTGAGTTTGGTGTCCAATTAGGTGCTGAGACTACATCTCGTGCAAACGGTTCAGTTGGTGGAGAAATCACTAAACGTTTAGTTCGCTTAGCTCAACAAAACATGGGCGGTCAATTCCATTAATTTATGAGGGGAATAATTCCCCTCTCTTTTTAAGTCTCTCTTCTAAACCATACAGAACTAATGGTATTGTTTACACCCCTTTTTATGTTGCTACTATTATTAAGCTCCTCGACTTGCACTGTATAATGTCTGTACCATTTTATTACCTCCTTTGATTGCCACTCGATAAATTGCATTCTCTTTAAAATACAGATTTTATATTAATTTAAAAGTAATAACTAATTTCTTTTTTATCCATAACTTTTCGGATTGTTCGCTCATGTTTCGATCGTTTTCTTTTATCACTGCCTTTCACTCTTGTTTTTTCAAACATTCCGTCGTAAGTCCAATCATATCCGCTATACTTTTTAAACACCGTCGTCTTCAGGCGTCTATGATACGTCACTCACCGCCCGCCTCTTCGCGTGAGTCGTCGATGATTTTATAGCCGTATTTACGCGCATCTTTCAAGTATATTGCTGCACCACCGGAAAAAGGCGGCCAACTGTCGTCTTCAATAACTAGTGCTTTGTGAACCCCGCTATCATCCGATATAAAATCGCCCACCCGAACCTCAGTCGGCTGCGGCGCGTTCAAGTATTCGTCCGGCACCGCCAGGCTTAGCGCACGTCTTAGCGCGATTGCTTTACCGATATGAACGTTGAAGCAGTCGTCAGGGGCGGCTTTGGCGATGCCCCGCGCTAAGACGACCGTACCGCTATAAGCTCCCTTTAATAAGGCGACTACTGTCCGCTTTTCTCGATTTACTATGAACTCCGCATTCGCACCAAAGAGATCGACTTTGTAATCCGAAGTATTTCCGTTCACCATTCTTCCCGGCGATTTTAAAACTTCGATATCCGCCTTCGCCTGCTCAACGATTTCATCACGGCGGGCTTGGACGCTTTTCTCTGGCTTCCATAAACGTTCCTCTAGCGTCGTACAAACCGGAGTCGTTACCGTATTTACATCGCCAGGTACAATAACAACGTCTTGATTCGTTTTTGCATAGTGAACTACGAATCTATAAGAATATGCTCCGCCAATAACGATATCTCCAAAACGAGATTTATAACCGAAATATTTATCGTCCTTCTTTTCAAATACCGTATTCGCATTATTAATCAGCAATTTATTTTCCAATTCGCCAACTCCTTAGATATCATTTAATTTTTGCGTCAGATGAATAAATTGATCATTTAACTCTTTGAATTTTTCCTTATTTATGTATGCTTTATTTTCCCTAAACAAAAATAGATCCCGATATGCTTTTCTATTCCTGTTAATAATTTTAGTCGCAATAGTTGAGCTTACCCATTCTTCATTTACTATCTGGTTTAGGATTTCACCAAGTTCGAATAGAATTTCTAGTTTCTCTTTGTTTTGCTGTGTTTCAAGTCTTAACAATTTCCTCTGTGTTTCAAGTTGCATTGTTTCAAATTTGTATTTCTTTTTCTTCAAGGCTGCTATCTTTTCATATGCATGTGTTTTATTTCCCGTCTCCAATAAATCACCTCCTTAAAGTTTGAATAAAATATTAGTTTTATCAAAATGCATATTTTTTGTTTTTGTATTTTAAATAAAAAACTGTTATTTCATCAACCTCTTGTTATTATATTATACATATTTTTTATTTTTGTCTATATTTATTTTCAAAAGTTAGGAAGGAATAATTGTATTTGTTCTTTTCATCGGCTTCATTATGTTGTTTATTAGTCACTTTCCAATGATCATCTAACATTGGGAAATATGAATCTGCTTCATTTGACTCTGAATCAACAATTGTCAAATACACTTTATCAGCGTAGGGCAAGAATGCTTTGTAAATCATACTTCCCCCTATCACCATCACTTCCTCATCAGTGTTAACTTGACCTTGAATGAGCTTTAAGACCTCCTCAATTGAATGATACACAAAGGATGAATAATCTGGCTTAAAGTTCTGATCCCTAGTAAGTATAATATTCCTTCTATTCTGTAGAGGCTTACCTGTCATACCGATAATTGATTCGTATGTTGATCTTCCTTGAATACATATTTTCCCCTCAGTTTTTTCTTTGAAATGTTTCATGTCAGCAGGCAAATGATACAGTAATTTGTTTTGATGTCCAATGGCCAGAGTTTTATCACAGCAAGCAATAAGAGATAGCATTAAACCGCTACCTCAAATGAAAGCTTGTCTCCATGCTTATAGTTGATTAACTTGAAATCATCGATTGTAAAATGATAAAAATCTTTCACTGCAGGATTGATCCATAGTTCAGGTGCTTCAAACTGTTCTCTTTCCATTTGAATTTTCAAATTGTCTATATGACGTGTGTACACATGGCAATCCCCAATGTTAAAGATATATTCACCAAGCTCATAACCAGTCACTTGAGCAATCATGCGCTGCAACACATTGTACTGGAATACATTGAATGGATTTCCCAATGCCATGTCATTGCTCCGTGCTCTTACCTCGAGGTGGAGCTTACCTTGCTTCACATACCATTGAGTTTCGTATACACATGGCGTTAAGGACATTGCGTCTAAATCATCAGGATTCCACAGCATTGTAATATGTCTGCGTGAAGACGGGTTGTTCTTCAATTGATGAAGAAGATAGTCTACCTGATCCACTTTTTCTCCATTTAGATTCCTGTTTTTCTTCCCCAGCTGAAATCCATATGCATGTCCGATGGTGCCGTCTTCTTGTTTCCACTGATCCCAAATATGTACGCCCATCTTGTTTAAATCATTAACATCATTAGATTTCAGCTGCCAAATCCAGAGCAACTCTTTAATGGCTGTTTTCCAGGCAACCTTTTTTGTCGTTAAAATCGGAACCTCTGAGTTGTCGAATCTCATTTGCTTACTCATTACACTTAGAGTATGTGCCGGTGTTCCATCTGAGTCCCACTTGGTTCTTACATCAAACTCTTCGTCTGAGATTCCATTATTGATAATATCCTTTATAATTGAATTGTATTGTTTATCGAATTGAGTCATGTTTCTCAGTCCTTTTTTGAATTATATATGAAAAAACAAAGCATTAATTAAATATTTTATAAGAATACACCTGCCAAATAAAATACAACAAAAAGGAAATTCCCACAAACAAACAGCCAGTAAATATATGTATTTTGCTTAGTTTTTTCACCGTCTAATACATCTAAAACTTTAAACATACTAAGGACAACATAAATAAGTGAAACTGCTGTCCAAGCAAGCATTAGAATGTTATCATGCATAATTAATCCGATATAAGCCAAAGGGACAATGAAAGATATCCCCTTAAGCAAAGTGAACAGGTAAATCAAATTCTTATTTCGTTTCATATTTTCTAATGATGAATTATCGACCACATTCTTTACTTTTCTATACGCATTACCTTCTCCTCGAACAATCAATCTGACCTCATTAATGTTTAATGCAATTAGATAAGCTGCTAGAAATAAAGTTACATATGTTATAATAAACATCTCCTTATTTTATATTTGTCTTTTGATTTATTACTACTCTAATCAAGTGATAATTAAGCATTTAGGCGAGTCATGGAAATCATAACCCCCTACTTTAAATAAATTAGTCGGTCTTGATCTATTCACTCGGCTATGCTGGTCAGAGTTCCTCATTAATAAATCATCTTGCAGCATATTCTTATATCCATGTAAATTAATCAATTCATTTATTTCTTCGGGCGTACCCTCAAATTCAATACCATTAATATTTGCTTTCATCCAAAAAGCTCCCCTTTAATTCATTCACTTGATCAGCAATGTTTTCTTTAATTGTATATGGCAACTGATCGATCCCTTTTCCAATTCGTTTCTGACCAGTTTTCCTGATTTTTGTTGTCATCTCTTTAAAACACTCTAAAGCAGTATCTGCAATTTCATCATATAGCCCCTGAATTTTCACTAATACACTTAAATACTCTTCGTCACCTTCTTCAAATAGTGCCAACCCTTCTTCAAGTTTATTGATCTTTTCAATACTCTTTATTATTTTATTTTTATCCTTAAACAATTAATCACCCACCCAGTTTATTTTGGTCATGCATCTTCATGAAGTTAGCTGCTGCCTTCTTGTATCTCAGGTCTTTCTCGTACTCAGCAACTTGTCTCATATGTTCAATAAATTCATCTTCAAGTCCTTGCAACTGAAGAAATCCAAAGCAAAGACCATTCCTATAAAGCATGTCGTCATATTTTGCTTGTAAAGCTCTTTCTTTGCTGTTAATGATCTCTTTCCTCCTTAAATATTAGATAAAAAAATCTGTTTCATCTCCTTTTCTCTAAATATGTTAAAATGAACCAAAAAGGAAATTGTGGTGTATTTATGCTAGACTCAGCTTTTTTCTTGCAATACTTTATGGTTCTTTATTTTTGCTTCATATTTTATAGACTCATTAGACGATTCCTTTACAAAAAAGGTCGGCTGCCAGTACATAAACATATCGTTATCCTCTGTTTATTGGTTTACTTTTTCAACTTGATAAGTGTTACACTTTTCCCTATGCCAATAGATGCTAATTTAATTAAGGATACGAAGGATGACACTTATATCCCTTTTGTATCAGGAAATAACTTTATCCCGTTTTACTTTTTTGTAGACGTTTACCATGAAGGACTGCAATATTATGTAATTAGATCACTTGGAGGAAACCTAATATTATTACTGCCAATTGGCTTGTTGTTTCCTTTTTTATTCGCGAAGTTAAATAACGTAAAAAGGATTTTGCTAACTGGATTTTTCATATCTCTATTTATTGAACTAATACAGCTTTCGTTTTCAGTGTATATAGGATCGATTTACAGAAGTTTTGATGTAGATGATTTAATCCTTAACACAATAGGTACTTTAATAGGGTATTGGTTCTTTTACATTTTAAGAATGCTCTATGAAAAATTGAGTTATAGTATTAAAAATAACTCGTCATCAATAAATATTGAATAATTTATGCATTCTCTCATATGATAATATGTACCTTGGCTGAAACCTCCATTGTTCAGATCACAGCATGAATACAGCCAAGGTTTTTAATTTTACTTACTTCGTCCCCGTTGAACCGTGTCCGCCACGATCTTCATTCCCTAAATGCTCAACCTCTACCAATTCAACTGCCGGCATTTTCTTCATAATTCTAAATTGACAAACCCGATCTCCCTTTTTAATTTCAGTATCACGCAATGCATAAGCAGGAAAGAACCAGAAATCGTTGTCTCCCTTATATGACTCATCGATAACACCCATTGAATTTGTTTGAATAACGCCAAAGTTCTTATATGTACTTGAACGAGGGACGACATGTGCTTCGTAACCTTCAGGCAGCTCCATTGCAACACCTAATGGGACAAGCTTAAATTCATCTTTTTTGATTGTTACATCTTCAGCTGCCCGAAGATCAATCCAATCTCCTTGCTCAATTTTGCGGATTCTTGTTTGTGTATCATCTAAATATTTGATTTTAATTTGCATTATATATTAACTCCTTTAGTTTTAGTTTTTTTATGTGTAACATTTGCTATCCAAAAATTAAATAAGCAGCCCAATCTGAATACCGTTGAATAATCCAGTCTACACGTTTAATCTTACAGAAAGTTATCCAATCAATTATCCATAAGGGTATTATAGTGATTAAAAAAATCAACAACAATATGTACTTCCACCATAAAAGCCTGTTAAAATTCCAACCGAGTATGGTCAGCCCTCCTTTTAATTACAATAAAATTACCCTTTTATCGTAATTCGTTTAGTAACTCATCAAGTTCATTAGGCTTAAAACCAACACTTCGGTTTACTTCTTCTCCTTGATCATTCAGCAAAATGGTTACCGGTACTCCCATGACACCAAATCTTGCTGCTACTTCTGGTTCCTGTGTAACGTCAACAGTCTCAAATTGAATATTTACTTGTTCTAAGTAATTGGACACCATTTTACATGGATTGCAATTAGGCTGCTCTAATTTAATTAATCTCATTGAATACATCCTTTCTCGGTAAAAATGAAATCTGAATCCTTTAAAGGCTCCACTGTTGCTTTTTTGTATCCATTCCCTTTAGTTGAAAAGAAGTCATGGGATTTGGTCTTAGTGCTCAATCCATTAATAACAATTGGGTTAACATCTTCTTCCTCAAACAGATGATCGAATCCCAGGTTGTTTAAAGCTTTATTAGCATTGTATCTGATGAATTTCTTAACATCTGGAGCTAAGCCAACTTGATCATAGACATCTTCTGTATACTCTAATTCATTTTCGTAAAGCTCCTGCAGTAAGTTTAATGCCCATTCATACAATTCCGTTTGCTTCTGTGGTGTTTGGTTCTTATATATCTCTTGAGCTAGCAATCCGATGTATGTTCCATGTATCGCTTCGTCTCTAATACCCTTAGTTCAACCGAGTTCGCTACTATCGGTTCGTTGCCCTGTCGCAACCGCCTTACGTTACCGTAAGGAGCAGACTATATCATCATCCCTGTAGGATGCCTCCCGTTTCGATTTAAGGGGTTCTCACCCACGCCAATAGCTTGCGCCCTACTCGTTTTGCGGAATTTCGCCGCCTATGCGATAGTCGTTGAACGTTCTATGCGATCCCATAAAGTCTTCCATCTTCTTTTATGGCGAATTAGACTAACGTAACGAGGATGAAGGCTGTATTTTTCACCAGCTTCAACATTGTTCATTCCAGCAATCAAATCATAGATTAAATTTGTTGCCTCCATATTAGTGAGCTTTGACATTGAATTACTTTCTCCAGGTTGTCCTGACATTAATCCAATTTTCATTGCATGTAGAGTATTTTCTTTAGGTGTAACTATTTCTAAGTTCCGAACGTGGTTGTTTAGTTTATTTCCATCTATGTGGTTTACAAACATTCCTTTTGGTATATCATGAATAAAATATTTTGCGACTAACCTATGTACTAAATAGTTCTGTGTTCCTTTTTTCGGATGCGTGTATCCTATCATTTCATAGCCATGTGGAGTAATAAATGTCTTTCTTGGTTTCTTTAATTTTTTTGATATGATAACTCCCGTTTCCGTTATCCACCAAGGTGCTTCTTCGACTTCTTTCCTTATCATTTTCACCTCCTTTGGGTTCGCATAGCTTCGCTGCTGATTGTCCTAATAAGGATTTTCCAGCAATTAGAGAGGTTCACATTTGCCGTTGCCGACAAAAGGGACTATTAAATAATCAGGTTAATGATCTCTCCACTTTGCATTAACTTTCCTTGTCCATAAAAATAAAGTGGGTAATAAAATCCTGAGTAAAAAAGAAAACTCTCCAGAAACACAGATGCAACCATTGCTCTGAATAAGGAAATTTCATCGTTCTTCTCAACTGCTTTATAAATTGAAACAATTGTTCTAGCCTTCTTTTGAAGAAACCTATTGTTTTTCACCCATTCGAAGACTTCATTGATCTTCTCGGTTGGAGCCAAAGTTAGAAAGATGTTGCTGTACGACTTCGCATGGACAGCGTTCTCCATCATCGCCATAAAGTTCAGCACCGCTTTCCGCTGGTGGCCGTCTACGTGTTCAGCCACGATCGGCATCCCCGTATTCCCCTGCTCTGTATCAAGAAGCGTAAGTCCGGCCAGTACCTTCATATAAGTATCCTGCTCATTTTTTCCGAGGTACTTCCATGTGAGAAGATCTCCGTTTAAAGCAATCTCTTCCGGAAGCCAGAACTGTTTCACGTTTTGGTTATAGAACATTTGGGTAAAATCGTCTTCATGCTTTGACCAGTTTGCTGCAGTATACAGCTTGTTTTTGTTGAGTTGTGACAAAAATGTGACCTCCTAAATATTTTTTCCTCCCTCATCACCTGTAAAAAGAAGGGAATATTTTATAAATGTTGTAAATTTTATAATGCAACATATTCACTATTAAGGGAGGAATAAAAAATGAAAAAGAAATTTATTGCTGGTGCTTTAGTTTTAGGTCTAATACCTACTATTGGTAGTACTGCTGTTTCAGCGAAGTCGATTCAAAATCCTGTGAAAGTCATAAATCCTTTAGAAGATCCTAGATGTGACCGTGGCACTTTAATTTGTGAAACTGGTTATTTTACAGCTGCAGGAAACTTATATTTCGATTATTTTGGAAGTGAAGACGACAAAATAAGAGTTTACATTGCAAATGATGGAGACTACCCTTTTGAGTACAGAATTACGAACCCTGACGGCAAGAGAATAGCAGACGGTATTACAGTGAAACCAGGAAAGTTCAAAGAAACAACCTTTTACGTAAAAGATATAGAAGGTACTTATAAAGTCCGTGTAACAAATAAAGATGGTGAAGATATCCAAGCATTTGTAAAAGCAAGAGGACTTTAATTTAGAACCCAGGAGTCAGGCAGCATTACAGAGTGCCGACTCCTCTACTATTTAATTTAAACTACACAAGACAGACACCCTTCCTGCCCTGTATCTTTTGTTCTCGCATAGTACAAAGTCTTAATTCCTCGATGATGAGCATAGAGATCAATTCGGTTCAAATCTCTTGTTGTCATCGTATCCTTTAAGAACAATGTAAATGAAATTCCTTGGTCAACGTGCTGCTGAATTGTTGCAATAAGATCAACTACCTTAAACATATCCATGTCGTATGCTTCTTTGTAGAAGAACCAATTCTGAGCCGATAAACCTGGCATCGGATAATATGTCTTACTGTTTCCGTATGTACGTTCCTCAATTCTCTCCATAATCGGCATTACACCTGCTGTAGATGATTGAACATATGAGATGCTTCCCGTAGGCGCAATAGCTTGTCTATAGGAATGATAAAGACCATATTTCATTACATCCTCTTTAAGCTTCACCCAATCTTCAATATTAGGAATATGTTGATCTCCAAATAGCATTTTAACCTTTACAAACTGAGGGCTATAATCATTTGTTACGTACTTTTCGAAATACTCACCTGATTTGTAAGTCGAACCATCAAACTTGTAGTATGTCTCCCCTGTTTCTCGTGCAATTTCCATTGAACGTTGCAGAGAGTAGAAGTTAACCATCATAAAGTATGTATTTGCAAAATCCTTAGCTTCTTCACTTTCATAAGCAATATTATTTTGAGCTAGAAATCCATGGAGGTTCATCTGCCCTAGACCAATTGATCTCATTAGTGTATTTGCTCTTGCAACTGCTGGAGCATTTACAATGTTTGTTTTCCTTGTGACAGTTGTCAATGAGTCAATTGCTATTCTTACTGTTGAAGCAATTGATTGATTACTCATTACATTTACAATGTTCATTGAGCCAAGATTGCAGGAGATATCTAAACCAATTTCATCCTCTTTATCGTAATCCGTATACACTGATACTTGTGATGATTGGAGGACTTCAGAACACAAATTTGAAAACTTCACTTTTGAAATATGTTCATTTGGATGCACTTTATTTACATTGTCAGCAAACATGATATATGGATAACCAGATTCGCTTCTTAGAATGGCCAATTGCTCTAACAGCTTTCGAGCATTTCCCTTTGATTTTCTAACTCTTGGATTTTCAACAAGCTCATCATACATTTCATTAATGTCTAACTCATCAAGATACTGTCCATATTCCTTGTATACTGAATGCGGATAGAACATGTAATAATCCTTGTCTTCCCTTGCAAGTTCAATAAACTTATCAGGAACAACTACACCAATGGATAGTGTTTTAACTCGGACATCTTCATCAGCACTTATTTTTTTGGTCAACTATCCCCTTATTTCTAAGGGGGCTGGACTATATCTTCATCTTAGTAAGATGCTTTGCGCTTCAACCGGCGCTAATCTCCGGCTTACAATTAGTCTCTACACCTTCCGAGCACCTGAAATAATTTTTAAATTTTGGGTTGTTTACACGACTATTTATTGTGTTTCTACTAATATTTAGTCGCCTACCGGCTTCTGACATAGAATGATAGTAAACTCCATCTACAATAATCCCGACCCTATTTCCGTTGTTAAGACTAAGCTTAAGACAAGTTTCTTTTGTCTTTTTTCTTCCCTTACGAGATAAAGACATTTTTCGCTTAGTTTCCTCAGTGTGCTTCCTTCCATCAAAACGCTTCGTTATCTTGCTCCGCATTTTCTCCATATGTTCAGGCTTATCGTACCAATAATTATTTTTCCCTGAATTAATTTTGGATGAGTTACGTCTAACATCCTCTGAATGAGTCTTCCCAAACATTGGATTTTTTTCTCCCCTGTAGGACATTCCATATGCATTGTCATAAAGATTGTACAATTGTTCTTTGTCAAAATTAGATAAGAATTCTTGTTCCTTTTTATATAGGTCAAAGCGATTTATGTTATCAGAGTGATATAAAACTTCAAACAGAAAATTATTCTCTCCATATGTATTAAAGTCTTCTTGTAATGGCTTATTGTGGTGTGAACCAGACTTTAGCAATCTTAAATGCGCTGTCTTCCTTTTTCTAAAATTTGCGCTACTTCCTATGTAGAACTTGCCGTTTTTAATATTTCTTATTTTGTATACAGCCTTCAATGTTTCACCTCCTTTCGTGCTCGGCTTGGCACGGGATTGCCACCACCCTTGTGTGCTGAGGTTCCCCCGTTAGCCCTGATCCAGGACACCGCTTTTGCTTGCGTTCACAAAGTTTTCACTGCCATATTGCTATAACAGGCGACTACCAATTAATCGAGAAAATCAATAATATCTGGGTGAAAAACACTGAGATAAGCAGCTCCACTTCCTTGCCTTTGTCCCATCTGATCTGCATATCTAAAAGCATTATCCAATAGCTTCATAACACCTACGACACCTTTAGTCGCATTCTCTACGTCTTTAATCGCTTCACCTTTGGCTCTTAGTTTGTTTAGATTTAATGCTACTCCTCCACCTAGCTTAGAAAGCTGCATGGAGATATCAATAGCACGTGAAATATCATTCAAACTGTCGCCTACTTCAAGTAAGAAGCAGCTCACCATTTCACCTCTTCGCTTACGTCCAGCATTAAGGAAAGTAGGTGTTGCCGGCTGATACTCTTGTTTCATCATAGTATGTACTTCCTCAACAGCTTTCTCATAATCGCCATCAGCGCAATATAAAGCCACAATTGAGACACGATCCTCATACCTTTCCAGGATCTTTGTTTTATCGTTTGTCTTCAATGCGTAGTCATTGTAGAACTTAAACGCGCTCATAAAAGATGGGAATCTAAATTTGTAACTGTAAGCAATCTTATAAATTGATTTAATCTGTTCAAATGTATATTTGCTTAAGAATTCTTCTTCGTAATAATCATTTTTAATCAAATAATCAAGTTTCTCTTTTAGATCATGGAAAAAGACTGTGTTTTGATTTATGTAATCAACAAAGTAACTATGTACGGCCTCCTTATCCTTTTCGAATTGATACTTCCCATCTTTCTGAATCATGATCTCATTATTAAGCTTGATCCACTTTGGTATTGTGTTTGTCAATAAGTTGTACCTCCTGAATGAGCTTCTGTAAGTCTTGTTTCGTTCCACTAAGTTCAAACTTTAATAACAATGGTGTGTGGAACTTAGCTGAGAGCTTGTCTCCAGCTAAACCATAGTTATCACCCCAAACCTTGTTTCCACTAACAGCAACTCCTCTTATTTTATTTTTATTCTTATTAATAAAATTCAATGTCCTTTCAGGTACTTCCCCAAAGCCAATCGTGTATGTAATATGTATGAACTCTTGATTGATGATGGTATCATCTGTTATATCAATTGCCTTAATATCTGATTTGTGTTGCAGCGCTTTTACAAACCTTTTTACATTGCCTGTTTTACTCTCATATGTAATGATCACTAATCGTTATATGCTCCTGTAATTAATCTTGTAGTTGCAGATTCAGCTTCATTTTCAACATGGTAATATGCTTCAGCTATTTCACTATTAATAGCTCCCATTTCAGCATAACCTTTGGCCATTTGAGCCTCATATGGAGACAACTCCTCTAATTCAACAGGGATATAGTTATCCTTTTGGCTTTGAGGAATAACCATTTGGTGTCCTTCTAAGTCAGTTGCAATAAGTTCTCCCTTAAATACTGTAAATGACTCACCATTTTGCATATGTATCTTCTTATTTTCTTTTGCTTCTTCCATAGTCACCAGATCATTACGCTTTACGTATAACTGTCTAGCTGCCCCCATTTTACATCTCCTTATTATTTGTTTTTATTTTGAATAAAGCTGTGATTTTATCTAGATTTAAGCAGTACCTATTCGTCCTTCTTAGGAATTGTCACTCTTCTTCGATCGTCCATCCATTTAATCTTGCGTACTTTAATTTTCTTGAATATCTACGCTTCCACTCGTCCCAGTCCTTCTTCTCTTGACCTGACGTTAGTGAGCCTCTGTACTGATTTTGTCTTCTTTTCTTGTCTAGCTCTAGTATATCGCCAACCCATCTAGGAACTGACGGCCTATAGTTACTTTGCGACATCTATTCGTCCTCCAATTGTTTCTGTATAAATGTCATTGTGTCTTCTATTGTTTCGGCCACCCTTCTCCAAGGAGTTTTTTAGCCTCTTCAACATCTGTGAATCTTTCAATCTTGTGTCTATAATCATCGATCCACCGGTAAACACATACTGCATTTTCTTCAACTTTCATGACGGTGTACTGCTGCATAGGATCTTCTAGAAGATGAAGTTTCTGATCTTTATAAAACCCTTGAATCATATAATATCCTCCTCTTATTTTTATTGAATTTCTCTTACTTCATGCGGTACTCCGCTTTCTTCTTGAGCATATACAGCATCATTATGAGCCTCAATTGCATCATCATAAGTATTAACAAGTGATCCCATACAATAAAGACCATATTTCATTTTCATCTTCATCATCCTCTTAATTTATTTTTATTCTTTAAAGTAAACTGCCATCAATAAGCAATACCATCTCTTCGTCATTAGAAATCTCCTCAAGAACCTGTTTAAACGGCATGAGCTCTTTATCTTCTCCTGGCGCCCTTCCATGTTGTATTGCCGCATAAACTTGCCCAACTTCTGTCATTTCATCACTTAACTCTCCATCATCATCTGTAACAGTATCTGTGTACAGTTCCATTGCCTTTTCTTTTGTATAAGCCTTAATCAATGCATAATAGGGGTCAAACACTTCAAAATACTTCATAATGGGTTTTTCGACTTCCAATTCCTCAACGTAATCGCCTTTAATTTTCACATCATCAACTCCGTTTTCGAGCAAATGATCTACCATATCCTTGCCTAGTTGTTCTAACGCTGCTCCTTGAACAGATGGACTTTCGTCATTAAATCCTTCATGGGCGTAACAAGTTGCTTTTATTTCAAAAACTGCTGCTTTAATTCCCATAGCACAATGCTCCTTTTAATATTTATTTTTTAGATTTAGAATCCACTAATCTCTTTAAAATCATCCTTTTAACTTAATACTTCATCTAACATTAAAGAGTTATTTAAGTACAAAACTTTCATAGTCTTTATTTCCTTGTTCATTACAATGTCAATTTGTTCATCTTTTAGCGAAAGAAATAAATCAAATATTTCCACGTTGTCCTTTCTGTCTTGAAAGCAATATCGCTTAGTTTCAAGAACTTTCTTTCCAGAAAGATAGCTCCAACTTGTAAACTCATAAAGGAATTTAACAATCCCTTCAAATCCATTCATTTTCAAATAATATGTTATTTCCTCCACCAACCTTTCATTCAAATAGAACTTTTATTTAGCCTTATTGTCGTTTTACAAAATGGTGTCAGCAGGTAAAGTTGTAACTTTCATTTCGCCGACTATTTCACCAGTTGATTTCTTTTTGAAAATAATCTTTGCAGCATTATCATTACTCATCTTGAGTGCCTCCTTAGATAAACAATGAGCTAACATACAGAACAATCAATGCGAAAGCTGAATGAAGCAAAGACTTACCAGCTTTCTTGAAAATGTTCTCATCTTTTTCCTGATCTGACCGTTTTACACCTTTGACAAATACGTTGAGTAAAACACCGATTACAAATGCATGAGGTAAAGTGACATGGACATTTTGAATGTTGTATGTATCGATGAGTAAAGGATTTAGCACATGATTTAATCCGTAATAAACAATTAGTGACATAGTCAACGCTTCAACAAAAATAAGTAATCCAACTACAATTAACGAACCTGACCCCATAAAGAATCCACTCCAAATATCTTTTGTATCCTTATTCAATAAATATCTCTCCTTTAGTCTTTTTTAGTTAGCCTCTTCCACCAGGAAGTTTTTATCTGTCTTTGATTTTGAGTATCATTGTTTTTTGCTTTCTTATTATTGTGTTCTTCACATTCCTTCAAGCTTTTTTCATCTATAATTGTCTTAACCACTCTGTCAGTTTGATATGTCCACTCATTATGTATGTTTCGCTGCCTGTCAGTCACTATGACATATTCATTAAGTCCAGGGATATAAACTTTACCTCCAATTTCTATAGGCTCAATATCTATATAGCCCTCGAAGATTGGTTCAGTATGAGTTACCTTACATACTGGCTGAATAATCCACCTCTCTGTACCTGGGGCACGGTGTGAATAATAACTTTCTTTCATAACCAATCCTTCAATCGATGCTTTATGGCGTCCCACTTATTCACCTCCTTATATGTCTCTTTAAAAATTGAATTTTATTTATAATTGATTGCTTTAAATAGTCTCTTACAGCCTAGGCTCAAAATTTTCACGTCCTAGTGGAATTGATTCCAAGAGTGTTTTGCTCCCGTCTTCATTCCACTTATAAAGATAAACACCATAATTCAACCCATTTTTGAAATATCTTTTACTTGCATATTCATATAGCTTTTTCTTTGCTTTTTCCTCTTTTTCAAATTGCATTGAGTAATGCCCACTATATGCTGAGACATTTGCTACATAAGGTTTTTGCATATTATTAATTTTAGTAATATTAGACTCAACATCTTTCAGTTTCTCTTCTAAAATCCTTTTCTCTTTCTCTAGCTTTTCTTTTTTCTCTTTTAAAGATTGTGTGTTGGCCATTTACTCCACCCTTTCTTAAAACAGTGATCTCTGATTGTTCTAATTTGTCGTATACTGCGCTTGCCCGGGAAATTATGAATATTGCCGTTGATTATAATTTCCCTCTAACTCTTCATATGTAGCCCTAAACGGTGAAGTAACTTCTCGCTCCCCAACTTGTAAATACTTAAACCCTGTTACATATCCTTTCTTATATACTCTATCTACATAGACGGTTTCATTTGCATCTAGCCGATTATCCCAATAACCGTTTAATCTTGATTTAGCCATTTATTATCCCTCCATTTCATTCCAAACTCTCGATAAAAGGAATATTTTATCCGCTTATTTTGTATTTGTTGTTTATCCTTAAATATTCTAATGTCTTTTTAACGCTTAAATTACTGCATTCCTTCTTCACTTTCTCGGAATAACCCTTTGCACAACCTTCACAACAATTGAAGTCTACATAAGTTTTATCATCGCTGATTCTAAGACAAATTGTTTTTCCGTTTATGTACTCTTTACAGATGTCACATATATGATTCATTAACCCTCTCCCTTCACTCTAAGTTATTTTAATTATATACATATTATTTGTATTTGTCTATTGTTTTTTTATTTATTTTTCAAGAAGAGTAGGAGAGTTTCCTCCCCTACAGTACAATACGGCTGCTGCTAATGGTCTTCAGCTCGTTTATGAAATACACGAACAATTATTGCCGCTATGAAGAATAAGGCAAACAAACCAAAAGCCATTGATCCATTCTTTAAAATTATCCCAAAGATCAACAATGCACAACCAGACAAAATAAATAGTATTTTACTTAAGATATTGATCATTTACACTTCTCCATACAATCAAAGAATGCATTTACACCAATAATACCTGCAGTATTTACACAAGCATAACAAGCAGTTCCTGCTGTTGCTGGAACACCAGCTGTGCATGCAGCTCCACATAAAATAGCTAAACCAGTAATTGCCCATTGGCTAATATTCTTATCACCTAAACAATCTGATACGCATCCAGTCCAACTCTGAGTACTCATCATGTTAGATGAGCTACCTTTGTCTTTTGAAGTTTTTTCTGTTTCAAAGACGCCAGACTTGTCCTCATCTTTAACGCCATTAACCCAATAAGTCATTTCGTTTTGAGTGCTGCTGATTTTCTTCATATCAACTTCATAGTACTCTTCAATATTCATATCATTATTAAACGAAACATTAAATGAACTAACTCTGTCTACTTTTTCAGTGTCCACGTATAAATAAGAAACTGAATAAGTTACTGTACCATCATCATATTTGATAGCTCTAACTGATGCGTTATCAAATACCTTTTCGTTTGATTTATGATACTTAATGTCTCCGTCTTCAATTGCTTTTTCTGCCTTTGATAGAAGTTTTTCCTTAGTCTTTTTACTCACATCAATAGTGTGATCTGCAATAAACTCTGCTTCTGATTTCACTTTATCCTTATCGATATTATCTGTTGGGATTGTACTCTTTGCATCACTATTTTGAGGAAATGTTGCAAAGGCCAATACAAATACGGCAACTAATGCTAAGATCGTTCGATAAAAAGACTTGTTCATTAAAATATCCCCTTTGTAAAAATATAAATCTCATCTGGCATCAATACTTATCAAACAGACAATCTCATAAATCACCCTCTTTCTTTAATAAATGCTACCAATCATATAAATAATTGTTAAGAAACAAAGGCGATTTTGAATAATAAGTATCACAGATATCATTAACTCAAAGGGATATTGCTCACCTCTATAAACAACTTATGTAATTTTGTAATTCGTTAGATTTAGTAAAAACCTCACCGAATTTTTTGTCTATCGTTTTCCATTGCCTTTCAGTTGTTGAAGGCAACTCATTTTCAAGGTATATGAACAACTCATCGATTTTACTGCTAAGTTGATCCACATTTTGCACGAGAGTTTCTTTTATTGGATCAGATATTCGCATGGAGCCGTCCTCCCTTATGAAAAGATAGTTATAGCCTTGCCGTTGTCATTTTTTATGTATGGAGAATATTTTCGTTCAAGATAATTCCTTGATCTTCCTTCTCCCAGACTTACATTATAAATATCCCTTACCTCATTTACTTCGTATGCTTGTTCTTTTGCATGCTCAGGTGATAGCGCCTCAATAACTAGAGACGCATTTTCACCTTTGCTGTCTTTACACCTTACATAATACTTTTTCAATAAACATCCCTTTATCCTTTCGTTTTTTCTTGAAACAATTTAATGAATCAAGCCTCGATATGTATTTGGTTTAATATTGTGTAGATCCATTTGGTTAGTTAACCGCTCGATTTCCTTACTCATCGCATAACATTGATCAACATAAAATTTCTTTGGCATAATCACAAACTGGCCATCTTTAAATCCTTCCGCACCGGCTTCTTGCATTGCTGCTGGAAAGATATCAATTAGACTCCCTTTCTTAAAGCTCTCAATATACTCATCTACTGAAATAGTGTGCAAAACCTTAGCTAATACTCCATTGGTCTTTTCATCGTTATGTACGTAAATGCTTTGTGTATGTGGTTCAATAACTACAAATTCAAGAGCGTTTATCAAGTCAATTTTTTCTTGATCAGTTAGCATATTCACTCTCCTTTTAGATACGATTTGAAAAACTCACTTAAGTTATCAGCCATAGCTGCAGCAACTTCAGAAAAGTATTTATGTCTTTTCTCCTCTGATTTCAAAAACTCAACTGTCGTTTCTGCAATTTCTTTAATCCTGTCTTCTTTGATATTTCCATTCCTAACACGCTCTTTAATCTCCTCTGTCTCTTTTTTTAGGGACTCTGGGTAACTATCCAATTGATCTACTCCTCTAATTTTAAATTTGTATAAAAGACAAATTTTATTCAGATTCTTTATTAACGTATGTATGTATTAATTCCTTGAATATTGATTCAAGCACAGTTACAGTAATTGAATTACCGGCTTGCTTATATAATTGTGAGTTACTTATTCCCGCTGCAAAAGCTTTTTCAAAATCTTCATCATCGAAAGCTTGTAGCCTAAAGCACTCTAACGGTGTTAATTTTCTAATTCTGTATTTTGGATATTCTCCAATTGCTACCCCGTGCCTGTCAATAGTATTTACCGTAAATGCCGGTTCCCCATCGTCTTTAAATCTTCTTCCATTTTGTCGCTTTTCTTGCCTTTCAGGAGTTAAAACTGGTCGAACCTCAACTACAGCATTTTGTTTTTGATTTCTGTTCAACCCTCTCCAGTCAGAAGCAGAAAGTGTATGAGATACCTCAAGTTCTTTCCCAATCCCTGTTCTTCTTGAGTACTCTCTAGTCATTATTTCTTTCTCAATAATGTGTGTTCTTCTGCCCTTCCCAACTTCTCCTGGTGATGTTCCTTTTGTATAATTTGCATCTAAACAACAAGATACTCCGTCCCCAAAGGAAAATTGTTCTATTGCAATTTTAGGTTCTCTGTGGCCGCCTCCCATAGTTGTTAAAGTCGGACTAACTCCCTCAGGTGAGTAAACTCTTTTGATTGCATCGTGCCCTTTTATATCCACGTGTCCGACCATTAACGGCTCTTTTGTTTCATATTCTTTCTGTTGTGAAACTCCAAGTTGCTCAACAAGTCTCTTTGTCTTTTCTTCACTTAAGTAGTATTTCTCATCAACATACTCTTCAAGAATTTCTTTTAATCTCTTTTGGACAATACCTTGCAAGGGCCAATTAAATTTAAACCTTTTTATATTTAAATCTTTTAATCTCTTTTTTCCTTTAATTAGAACATCTTGTCTTGTTTTATCTATAACCCAGTCATCATTTTCAATTAAATCTTCTCTAATGCCAATTATGTATATACGTTCACGATTTTGAGGGACTTTAAAGAATTTAGAATTAAGTAATTCCAGATCAATTCTGTAACCGACCTCGCTAAAAGCCTCTGACATCACATTTAGGGTATTGCCTTTATCATGATTAATTAACCCTTTGACATTCTCAAAAACAAAGAACTTTGGTTGCTTCTCCTTTAGAGTCTCAATGTATTGAAAAAACAATGTCCCCCTTGTATCTTCAAATCCCTTCCGATGACCGGCTACACTAAAGCTTTGACAAGGAGACCCTCCAACTAAAAGATCAAAATCAGGCAGTGTCTTCTTATCGATTTTACTTACATCACCGTAGTTACATTGCTCATCAACGTTGTGAATTGCGCAATATGACTTAATAGCATATTTATCAATTTCACTAAAGCCAACTAGTTCATATTCAACCCCAATGTTTCTTAGTGCAGCTTCAAATGCACCGATTCCACTAAAAAGACTCATTACTCGTAGTTTATTCAATAAATAACCTCCGTTTATTTTATTTTTATTCTAAATAAAATTGATCTTTTAATTAGAAATTAGATATACTATGTAATTCTTTCAATCTGTTATTCGCAATTTCTATGTACTTACTTTCAGTTTCAAATCCAATCCATTTTCTATTTAAGTTTTCACAAGCTACTGCAGTTGTTCCAGACCCCATACAATTATCAAGAACTGTATCACCTTCATTTGAATATGTTTTAATTAAATACTCAAATAAAGCTACCGGTTTTTGAGTAGGGTGGTATTTCTTTTTATCGTATGCAAATTGTTGTATTGTTCTTGGGTAATTAGTGTATTCCTGAAAATTGCTTGTATTAGAACTGTTGTAATTACCGCCATTTCCCCCTCTTCTTGTTACTCTATTGTAGGGAACAATTCCTTGCGGATTATAAGTAGGCTGTTTCTTGTAAAACACTAGTATACTTTCATGATCTTTCATGGGCATTCTTTTAGCATTTAAGTGCCCAGTACCATTAGACTTTTTCCAAATCCATTCATATTTAAAATCTTTCACATTGCTCATTATTAGTGCACTCGTAAAAGGTTGCGCAGCTGTTAAAACGATTGCACCATTGTCTTTGATGATTCTTTTGTATTGCTCCCACAGTTTGTCGAAAGGGATAATTGAATCCCATTTATTACGTGTTGTTCCATATGGTAGATCGCATAGAATCATATCAATTGATTTGTCTGGAATAAGCGGCATTCCTTCCAAGCAGTCCATTTGATAAATTCTCTTTTTCTTAAGCATGGTTGTTTGTTCTGTAATTTGCACTTAATCTCTCCTTTTTTGACATTCTTTTCTTTCTCTTTAAAAGAGATATTTTAAAGTAATTTTCGTTCAATCTCTTCCCAGTTCATAACACGAATAAATCTGTTGTCATTCCTGTTATGGGGAGCATCAAAAAGAATCTTCATTCCTTCAAATGATTCTAAGTTATGTATTCCGTCATCTATCATGATGTCTGCTTTAATTATGCTTTTATTGCCACAAAGCACTACATTGCTATGTGGGATAAATGAAAAATGCTCAGTAAGCCATTCAAGCTTTGCTTTAAGGGACTCTGGATGGTTTGTTGCAGTAGTCACAACATATACTTCATATTTCTTCATCAGCTCTTTTACTACTCTTTGGCTGCCTTCTATAACATCAAGATTTCTGAACAAATTGTAATCTAAATGTCTATAAACATTATTGTTGGTATTTGTATATTTTTTTATATCCCAGCACAGGATGTCCTCCTCTTTGAGAAAAGGATCATCGTGTGTGTTAATGTTAGCTACCCAATCACTTAGTAAATCAGCTAAGACCTGATCCATGTCAATTGCAATTACTTTTTTCATAAATTCCCCTATTCCACTAAAAAGATTATGTCTTTAGCAATTTCGTCACTTGACCATTGTCCAGTATCCCATGAATATGTATGTAATCCCGCATTGCTCATAACTTCTCTATACAACTCTAAAATTGAATCAATGTCTTTTCCTTCTATATACTCATCTCCCCGTACGTTTAACCGTTCCTTAATAATGCTTTGATCAGCATGTAAGTACACTACCTTCGCCTTTGCTTTAATTTTATCTTCAATAAATCGAAGCTGTTGCTCTGTAAGGATCGAGTAATCTTTAAATTTCTTTGCATATACCAAGTTAGAATAAACAAACCTGTCAATAATCACGTTGTCTTCGTCAGCTAATTTGTTGAAGTGCTCAAATAATCTCTCATTCCCGCTTGTGGCCAACTCAAAGCTTGAACCTTTAATAATTGGATACTTCAGTTCTTTGCTTAGCTTCGCAGCAACTGTGGATTTAAAACAACAATCAGGCCCCTCCAAGATAATTAATGTCATTAATCCTCCACCTTTCTTATTTTATGAAATCCAACAACCTGGTAAGTGCCATCAGGGTACTTTACTTCTACCTGGTTGTATCGATAATCAACTTTCGCAACAGCCCCGATCTCATCTGTAAAATCCACAATTACCTTTTGACCTTCTCTAAACATAAGTTAATCCTCCCTTTAGTGGCGTTAATTCATGTTCTTTAAAGTAAGTAATGTCACCTGTTTCATCGCTAACTGCATAGTCATATGTAGCTGAATGTAAATGCTCGATAATCTTTCCTTTTCTCCCCACATGATGTGGGCATCCGTATCGTGCATTATTGTTAATTTCTACAGCTAGTCCAACAGGATAACTCCAGTATTTAGGCAATTTAATACCACCTCCCCTCAATAAAAAACCTCTTAATCTTCTGTTACTATTCTAGAAACCTGTTTTTCATTAAACCCAAGGGACGACAAGAACCTCTTAAAATCATCTAACAACAATCCAGGGATTTCCCCTTTATGTTCTTCAATAATCGACGGTTTATAAGTCTTATTTAATTTGGTTACCTGTCCATATTCGTCTGTGAATGACATTTCAATTTGAATACACTTCAATTATCTCACCCTATTTTTTATTTTTGTCTTGAATTTTAACTACTTGATGCCATAACAACATCATCAAAACTCCTTTCATCATAAGTTCCATCATAATAACAAAGTTCCACTGTCTTTGTTTCAGGGTAAATGGCTTCAATAACCCCGCACTCCCCAGTTGATTTGACCTTGGCCTCTTTATCTAAAATGAACATCCTCTTCACTCTCTCTATGTAATAGTTTTCCTTGGGATAAATTTCATGTTATGTATTGCATCGAACGAATTGTTGAAATGTTTATACCTTTCTGTTATTTGGATCGATTTACCAGCTTACTCTAACATTTTTACGACCAAATGCATTTGCTTCTTGCTCACTGTCCATCAGAATATCTATACGATTGTTTTTAATATCTCCTCCTGTATCTATTGCATATGCTTGAAAGCTATTCCCTTCATATGAAACTTGCACTAATGAATACAAAGGAATTATTTCTGGATCAACAGCGATTATTCTTTTTCCATTGTAATAGGATGTGTTTGATACATCATAGCCGGTTTTTGTTTTCCCTGTGCACCCTGTAGAACAAAACGCTGTGTAAGCAGTGGCAATCACTTCATGACTCTTCACTGCATTTACATTAGTACTTTTTGAAGCTGGTTTATCTTCACTTCTCTTTTTATTGGTTTTTTGCACTTTTTTTGTCTTTGTATGTTTTGCTGCTTTTTTATTTTCTTCTGTTAGATATGTAATCGTCGTATTAAGATACTTTTTTCTACTTTCAGCTTGCTTTTCTTCCTGACTCTTTAGCCTGGGAAGGATTCTTGGAACGTCAATTTCATGAATAAGTTTTTGTCTCACCTCTTTCTTATTTAAATAAAATGACTCTTTTATTGAGACTTGATTGTCTTGATGTGTATACAAGTTTTTAGCGCTATAAACGAGCCCTACTCCTAACAAACCAATTGTAGCAAAAAGTGTCATTTTGTTAATTCTATAATATACATATTTTTTATGTTTGTCTATAAGTTTTTTGAAAATTTTCATCTCTCCTATCAGTTAAGATTTATATTTCTGCCCTTTTAGTTGTCAAACTCATATTTCCTTCATTATCAACATTGTCTATTCTGCAGACAGTGTGATTATATATGCTATCTTTATAGACCTTCGGAATAAAATTGTTACCTCTTCTGAAACCAGTAAACATGAGCAATGTTCCTCTGGTATACCAAGATTTCTCGACTACCTCTTTCTTTCCGCCACCAATGGATCTAGAAATCTGTTTATTGTAATGACTAAAGCTACCCGACCACTGTTTAACTGTAACCACCCCTGTAGGTGTTAGAAGAGTAATTGTATGTTTGTTTTTATCCCTATCTAAAACAGTCCCTATAATCCGTGTGGTCTCGTATTCATATAGAGTTTTCCCTCTCCATTGATAAGGCTTACCTTTAACCGGATCTTCTGGCAACTCATAAAAATCAGCAATGTCATACTTAGCAAAGTTGACACCAGAAAGCTCATGATCGTTATAATAATAACTCAATGAATCCATTTCCCACTTACCATATGTACCCCTAGCATATTTAATCCACTCATTATTGAGTAGTCTTCGATTTAAAAGATTTAGAGCCTCATCAGTTCCCAGCCATTTTTTTAATGCAATCATCTTTTTGTCATATTCTTTTTTAAATACATTCTCTGAGATTAAGAGATGTTCATTGTGAAAATCAACAACACAATTTTCATCAAAGTTTTGATTAAAGAACTCAGACGCTGCATCATCTAACAAATAAAGTTTATCATTAGGTGATTCGATTGTTTTAAAGACTTTCTTTGAAATATATTCTTTAAATTTAAAGTACCTAATTTCTAAGGCAAATTGTTCAGGAATCAAATCGTTTTCTAGCATCATACTTATATTTGCCATGGTTAATTTCTTTTTAGGTTCGGTAATTATTGTAATGTACTTTTTCATGATTTCTTTTCGATCATCAAAGGTATCAAAGCAGCCCCCTTTAATCAATTGTATTACTTGGCCTTTTTTTATTTTTCCTGTATAGAATAATTTATCAAGGAATTCTTCAAAAGACTCGTATGGTCTATTTGAAATTATTCGATGAACTATTTCATCACCAATTCCATTCATACCTTTCATTCCAAAGATAATTGAATTGTTTTGAATATCTGCCTTAAAACCAAAGCCAGCTTTATTAACATCCGGTAAATCAACCTTAATATCTCGATGGCGTATGCTTCCTATAGCTGAGGCAACTTTTCCATAATCTGTTTTCTGAGTCTTCTTGTTTTCATCTTCATCTCCTATTTCTTCTTCGGTTTCAACTCCCCCACTGTTTACCGTTAAACAGGCAGTATTCCAGTATAAAGAGTTATATCGGTAGTTTAAGTTCAATTCCTGTAACGCAATAATTGAATACGCTAAAGTATGAAGTAAACTGAAACTGTAGCCAAACTGTCTTTTAAATTGAACATTCCAGACATAATTCAAAAGGTTATCTGAACTGCCAATCTCCTTTCCTTTTTTGAAAAACAATTCTTTTACATCTTTTAGTACATCTTCTTTCTTTTTTGCTATGGATTTCCTAAGATAGTTAGATTCTTTAATGTCAAAGTTAGCTATATCTTTATCCATAACCATCTGCATAACCACTTCTTGAGTATCAGCAACACCATAAATATCCTTAAGGTGCCTCTCCATTACATTGATTTCCTTTTCGTTTAGGCCGTGCTGCCTCATTTCTTCATACCATTTATCTAGATCATTTTTGTATTTAACATATGTATCTACAGGCTGTTCTTCACTGTCTGACATAAGCCTCATTAAAGAATTGGTTACTGCTGCTTCAAGTAAGTTCTTAGGTTTTACTTTGACAACTGATTGATGACCGACTTCAGTTGAGAACTGGAACAAATCCATGATCTCCCCATTACCAGCCATTTCCCATAGTTGTTGATCTTCGTACTCAATTACGTCTGGATGGATGTATTTGTTGTATGTTTCCTTTAAGCTTCCTTGCCATTCAATTTCTTTATTCTCAATTAATTGGTCTAAGGTTACTCGAATCTTATCTAAAGCCTCGATCGTAAGAAGATCAAACTTTACTGAGCCCATGGCTTCACTGTCACCCATATTAAACTGTGTAATATAAGCTCCTTTGGGAGTTTTCATCATTGCATTTGACTTTGTATATTCATCATTAAAAATAATTACCCCGGCTGCATGAGAAGACCGCTTATTAGTTAATCCTTCAATTTTTAGAGCTGTTTCTTTAAGATTAGGGTATTGTTCAACCTCCCTAATAAACTCTTTAATCGGCTTCCTGTCAGTTTCTTTGTCACCATAAAAACAATGCGTTAAAGGCCAGTTAGATCCTCTTTCAAATGGAATCATACCACTTAAATACTGGGATATATCATTATCGATTCCTAAGCCTCTACATGCTGTCTGAAGTGCTGATTTTGAACCCTCAGTTCCAAAAGTAGCAATTTGAAGAACACGTTTGTCTCCAAACCTTTCTCTAAGTGCCTTTAGAATTTTTTGTCTTTTTGATCCTTCAGTATCAATATCGATATCTGGAAGGTCGGGTCTCGATTTATGTATATGTCTCCAATGTGGTAAATCATATTGCATTGGATTAATTTGAGTGTTGTCGAGTAGATAATTAACTAAGTAACCTGCAGCACTACCCCTGGCTGCCCCAACTAAACTATCTCCTCCACACTCATCATCCCAAATAATATTAATGATTTCTCTGACTGTTATGTAATAAGAAGGCATAGACTGGTTCAGCTTTTGGCTGATTTCCCAAAGTTCACCCAGCTCAACATTAATCCTGTTCAATATTTTATGAAAAGCTTCACTCGTTAGTTCGCTTGTCTTTAATTTCTCTTCAAATCCGTCTTCAATTAACTTAAGAAGATATCTATCTTGTTCATCTGCTGATTCAGACATCTTTTTTATATATTCATATTGATCATATGCTGGTTTAAATAAATGTCTTAATTTAAAGTTTGGGAGCTCCATCTTAGGGATAATTGGTTCGTGCTCTATAGTATAGTCTTCAATCATTTCTCCAATAAGCAATGTATTTTTTATTGCCTGATCAATGACTTCTTTATCAATGTAGTCCATTCTCTCATGAATTTCATCAACGTTTTGAACGAAACAGGCTTCATAAAAGGAATCAACTTCTCTTTCTCCATCCTTAGCGTTTAAAAAGGCTTGATGAATTGCTCTATCTTCTGGTCTTAGATAGTGAGCATCTGTGGTAACAATCATTTGCAAGTCATACCCGTTGGCTATATCTATCAGCTTCTTGTTACAGTAAATCTGTTCTTCACTCAATGCAGGTTGAAGCTCGATAAAAAACTTATCCTTCCCAAAAACCTCTATACACCAAGTTATAAACTCATGAATCTTTAGTTTGTGCTGCTTAATTGACTGAGAATCACCAGTTTCTTCAAAAGCCTTTATCTTTAACAGGTGAATGTTTACCTCAGACCCCAAGCAAGCTGTGGTAGCAATGATGTGGCCTGGATCTTTACTTAATAGCTCCTCTACATCCTTTTTTACTGTCGGCACTCTTTCCATTGTTCCTGTATAAAATGAGTTTTCCCAGGCTTGAGAAGACAGTATTCTTAACTGCTCATGTCCTTTTGGATCAATTGCCAACATCAAGAAATGCGGAAATTTTGTCACTCCCGATTTATAGTTATCTCGAACTTCCTCTAAAGAATCGACTAGGTACGCTTCATTGCCTAATATCAGTTTAAAATCTTCTGGCATATCCCCCTTCTTTTTCATTTCTCTAACTGTTCGAATAGCATCTAAATGTGCTGAGAGGACTTCATGGTCTGTTATGGCCAATCCCTTATATTCCATCTTTACTGCAGTTTTGAGCAGTTCTTTAACTGAGTTTGTTGAGTCTAGAAGCCTTATGTTACTCCTATCTGTGTGGCAGTGACATCCTATCAACTTTCTTCCCCCTTAAAACACAAGTTCTTTTTGTTTTGTGCGAACCACCTCCAATTCATAAATCTCGATTTGAGGTGTTTTCTTGCCTTTGTATTCATTCGCCTTTGCTTTACCAATTACATTAATGATTAATGTTCCATTTGTTTCTGTAAGCTGATTAAAGTAATTCTCATCACTTTTAAATCTTATGTATTCAATATCGTCATGCTTAAATTTAACAGTTGTCTTATTCTTTTTCCCTAAATGCTCAATTTGTTCGACATCAATTTCAAGATCCGTTATAGCTATTAAGGGTTCTTCAACTTTGTAACCCCAATAGTCTTTGTAACCATCAAGTTGAAGGATAAATTCTTTTCTCAATCGTTTTGCTGGGATCTCAAAATCAACATTCTGAATACCTTCTTCGATATCTATGTCTTTAAATTTTTCATTCAGCACTTTGTTCACCAGGATTAAGTTCTGTCGTTTAATTGCAAAGCCAGCTGCATTTGGGTGACCTTCAACAAACTCAAATAATCCAGTATCTATAAGCTCTTTCTTAAAATCCTTAATAAACCCTTTATCATATCCTCGTATAGAGCCACTCAAAATATCTTTACCTTTTTCGGGATCGTTTCTGGCTAACAAGACCGGCTTTTTATATTCTTCTGCAAGCTGATTGGCCACCAGTCCAGTTAGGCTTTTATCTAGAATTCCTTCAACGTAAACAATCAGTACTTTATTCGCTGTTAAACTTTTCTCCTCTATTCTATTTTTAATTTCCACTCCAGCTGCATCTGCAATCCGTTTCTGCTTTGCTTTTAGATTTCCTAGAATCCTAACTGTGTCATCATGTATTGACACAAGATCAGTTTCATTTTGCCCACGTTTTTTATAGGGTACCTTTTCTTTAGAAAGGAGGAATGCTCTCATCATTTGATTTTTTTCTTCACTGCTTCCAACCCTAATGGCAGCGTTAATTAAAGGGTTAATAAAGAATTGTGTATTCTGTATGTTCTTGTCACCCTTGGTTGAAAACTCTTGCTTCTTAAACAGCTTCTTTAATAATGGATGCTTAATTTTCTTCAAGCCTTCATTCATAAAATACCTGGTTTCAAGGTTTCTTGAATCAGCCGAATCAGCAATGTTACCAATTGATACAAGGTCTAAGAATTGTTCGGCTTCATTTTTATTTAGTTTTTCATCAACTGCCTGGCAAAATTTATAGGCCATTCCTGCACCTGTCAGAGTTTTATTCGAATAATTAGGCGAAAGCTGATTATTTACTACGATCGCGTGTTCAGACACTCGTTCACATTCATGGTGATCAATAACAATTATTTCTGTGCCTCTCTTATTGAGAGCCTCATGTTCCTCAAATTGACTTGAACCTGCATCTGGGATTATGACTAAGTCAACATCATTAGGAATTGTATCAATAAAAATCCCATGCTCTTTCCCATCTTGAATTCTGTAATGTATATTAGCTTTCGGACAAATCTTTTTTATGTAATTTATAATGATTGAGCTGGATGTGTATCCATCAACATCACTGTCTACCTGAACAAACAATTTATTTTTATTATTTAAATGCTTGATAAGACAATCTGCAGCTTTATCAATATTATTAAGCTTTGAATAATGAATAACTGAACTGCGATCAACATTAACAAACAACTTTGGATCTTCTATGCCTCTATTTTTTAAGATAGTAGCTAAAGGATCGAAATTATAATCATTGTCGCCAATTAGTCTATACTCCATTAAATTCCCCCTTCATCTGTGCCAATCTCAATTTTCCTTCTCATTAGCTCCTCTAGAGTTTCCTTTCCCTTGTCCGCTGGGCTGTCCTTATAATCCAGTAAGCCTTCATAATCCCACAAAACATATACACGAACATAAGGAGTAAATTTTGCTGCGAGCTTTAGAATTTTCTTCTGATATTCAACCAGTTTTTCTTGATATTTCTCCTCTGTTTCATGTTCTTTTGGTGGTCGATATTTATCAAGAGCAATAAAAACTTCTTCAACACCAAGAGACAATAAAATGTCACGGTGAAAATTAGAAATATTACTTGAACAAACAGCACAGGTGAAGTTTGATTCACCGTAAAAGTCTTGGCATTTTAATACTGATTTTTCTGATTCGAAAATCAATACTTTCTTGAACCTTTCTATCGAATTTTTTGTTTTATGTAATCCATATAGATTCATCATTGTTTGATGGTTATATAAGATATTGCCTACTTTTAAAGGCATATATTTATAGCCTGCATCAACTTCTTCTTTAATCATTGAGCGCCTACGTATACCAATCAACCTATTATTTAAATCTCGATGAGGAATGGTAATCCCTTCTGTATGAGGTCTAAAATAATACCCAATCTCAAACTCTTTTAATGTCTTGTGACTTATTCCCTCACCTAGCCACAATTGGTGAGGGTAAGGCACAAATACATCTAGAACCGTTTCATTAAAGCTGGGGAGCTCAATATGTATTTTTTTCTTCTTTTTGAACTTCCCCATCCATTCCCAGTCATCAATCAAATCATTGTTTATGTATGTCTCTCTATTCCCAAATCCAAATGTTCTTCCTGCTATTTTGGCAACATATTCGATAGCCTGATTAAAAGAGATATTAATTCCTTTTTGACTTTTTGCTCTTATAACAAGTTCGAATACATCAAAATTATCCCCACACTCTGTATAACAGTGAAACTGTTTTGCTTCATGATAGTAATACAGCTTATAGCTCCCACCAGAAGCATTGTGACAAACGGTTCTGTAAATTGGATTTCCTTGTTGATCCCACAGATTGTTCTCGCTACCTAAATCTTTTAAAATCTTATGTATATCCTCAATGGTTAGGCTTTCTTTTACTCTGTCTTTATCATACTTCAAAGGGCGCTACACCCCTCATCCTGCTTTTATATTCAATTTCTCAACTGTGATTAGTTCATTGTCAAGATTTGTTGTGAAACAGTCCTTTATCCGCATGTTGCCCATATTGATATGGGAGAAGACTTTAACTTTGTCATACTCATTTCCCCTATTTTTAAATACATGTGTAACAAAATTTGGCTCTGGATAAAATCCTTCTTTTAAAATTGGATCAATTGCATCCTTCTCTTTTTTACTTAAAGGAAGAATTATCATTGCAGCATCTGTTTTATCTGCGATGGCCTTACTTCCTCTCAAGTAAGAAGCATCTATTACTTGTCCTTTTAACCATGCTTCTTTCCAATCACCATTCAGCTGAGTTGCACTCATCATATAGACATCGTATTTGTTACATAAGCCTTTTAACTTATCCGACATAAGTAAAAGAATTTGGTCTTCCCTCAAGTTGACACCACTTTTTTTGCTCATCTCTGAAAAAATGGTTACTGATGAGTGAATATAATCGAAATAAACGTACTCTACATTGTTTTTAATGACGTTCTTTTCAATTGTTCTTTCAATCTCCTGAATATTAAAATCAGGCAGATGTTCGAACCATATGTTAGACTCTTGAAGAACCTTAGCAGCCTTACGCACAAGTTGTTTTTCTTGTTCATTGATTGTGTTTCTAAGGATTTTTTTCTCTTCTACACCACTAATGTAGGCAAGTGCTAAGCTTTGCAATTCTTCGGCCATCATTTCTGTTGAAATAACCGTAGAACTTTCACTCCATGGATTTGATACCCATTCCTTCTTTTTAGGATCATAAAGTTCGGTTGCACTTAAGCGACAAGCGTCAGCGACCATGTTTCTTGTTTTACCGCCACCTGTAATACTTGAGCGCAGATAGAACTTTTTCTTCCGTGATCCACGAAAAATTGAGGTGAGCATTTCGCTATTTAATGGAACTCCAATATCCGGGGATTCTTCGAATGAATCCAATAATTCATTAATACCTTCTCCCCCCTGGATTCCTACACTTTCAGATGAAGTTCTGAATTTTTCTTTTATGTCTACAATCTTCATTTCATAAGCTGCTAAAATCTCATCAATCGACTTCTTATCAAACTGTTCTTGCATCTTTTCCTGTTCTTTTGGGTCAATCAGAGATTCATCATATATTTCCTTAATATCGAATCCCAATCCATCCATTTCTCTAAGCAGACTAAACTTTTTTAATCTTTTATAGTGGTAATCAAAGTTTTCGACAACTGCCAACTCTTGAATTCTTTCTATATATTCAAGACCGTTATTATCATGGAAAATTTTATACTGAATATCGTAATCCTTTAGATATCCATCTATTTCAACCTCATTCAATACTTCAGTTCCTTGATGAAATAGATTGCTCATAGCAAAAAACAATATTGAATGAAACCTTGAAGGAAAATCATCCGAAGTTATCTTATATTTATTGCTCTCTGACAAGATTGTGGGATCTTTTAAAATGCTCCCTAAAACTTGAATTATTGCCTGTTTGTCTTGTAGCAAATGGACTCTCCTTCCTATAGCGTTGAGATATCAACTAGCCCTCTTTTCTTTCTCATTCCTTTTTTTATGACTAACGTAATTTCTTCTCTTTTATGATTCTTTGGATCTTCAGCTGATTTTCGGATGGCTTTTTGTCTAATGTAATGCCGCTTTGCTTCATCATAAACAAATGGAACGATTCCAATGCCATCACCTTCTCTGGGTTGATTATCCAAAGTTTCATAAAAGTACCTAAGCGCTAGTTCAATGCCTTTAAGCTTATACCCATATTCCTCTTGAAACTCTTTAATTTGTTTCAACATCATGCCAGTTGGAGATGTAAGACCATATAAATTGCATATGTATTGAATTAACTCTTTTCTGTGATCTGATTCTTGCTTCCAGGTATTAAAACACTTTTCATGGTAATATCTTTTTTTATAGGGAATTGCTGAATCTTTGTCTAACTTGGTCTCGCAATAAGGACATTTAACTTGTCTCCCCAAATAATCACTCCTAATAAGGAGGAGAGAATAATCCCTCCTCTTTTATTCTGCTAGAAGGTCTTTTAGATCATCTAGAATTACAGACATGACACCTACTTGCTTACGGCTGCACTCAGTAACTTTTACACCCTTACCTAAATGTTTCTCTGTAATCTCATTAACTTCTTCTAAACGGCCTTCTTCATTAAGCTTCATGCCAATTTCTTTAATTTGATCCATTAATGAGTTGAAATCAAGTTCTTCTGAAGCGTTGTTTTGTTTTTGCTCTTCGTATGTAACAGCAACAATTCCTTCTGCTTGCTCCTGTCTTTCGACTGCCTCAATAATTGCTTTTTCTAAGTTTTCTGCAGTAAATTCAGGAAGGTACGTGTCAATGTAATCAAATCGGCTACGAGCAAAATGCTCTTCAGTTTCAGCTAACCAAGCACTTGATTTGATTACTTTTCTATCTTCATCAACACCATTAGAACTTAGATAGAGAACAATATCGCTGTTATCAATTACTGGAGCTAAAACTCGTTTATCCCCCTTCGGATATACTTTGCCTTTTTTGTCTTCAGCAGCATGAGCAATAAAGATAACCGTAAATCCTACGCCAATTAATTTATTGATTTCTTCCCATACTTCAGTTTCATACTCTTTCCAAAGGCCAAACCCATCATTACCATCTTTAATCCGTTCTACATCATATTGCTCGCATACATATCTAGTCGCATATTTAGCAAAAGCGTCTACTTCATCAACAATGATTGTCTGATACATTTCTTTGGCTTTTTCAGCATTTTTAGTTAACTGTTTGTTTACCTTTTTAAAATCAGCCCAACTATTGATAGGCATGAATTGGACACCGGCAATGGCATTTAATCCTTTTTCGAATGGCAGATATAATGGTTTCTTCATACGAGTGCTTTGCTTAGTTTTACCTAAGTTGTTAGAACCGTAGATTGTGATAACTTTTCCTTCTAATCCTTTTGCTACTACAGAAACTTGTGGGTTGAAAATATCGATTGCCATTATAGTTCTCCTTTTATTTTGAATTTGTTGGGTGAGTCGGAGCTCACCCTAGTTATGTATTAGATTAATGATCTATTTTATTTTAGAAAGGGAGATCATCATCTGAAATTTCAACCGGCTTTGAAGGCTTGTTATTAGGAGCACTTCCACCAAAGCCAGACTTTTTATTGTTTTCATTGCTGCTTTCGTTCTTAAGTCCTTCTAGATAAGTCTCTCTTTCAGTCAATGCTTTTTTAATTACTTCTGGATTAAAAGCATTTTTACTATCTTCATCATAAGGATCGTTCCCACCTGTAACTAGATACTCTCTTTTTGTAATGGAGGTGATTTCTTTTTTGTCTTCTCCAAATGCAGCAGTTTTGGTTGTTACTTTTTGTTCTTTATAATTAATAATCTTTCCGAAGACATTAACCGTAGATCCTTTTTCATAATTGTTTTCAACATATTGAGAACCTTCCTTAGTCACTACAAATGTAAAAGGAATGACTTTCCCGCCATACAAAGGGATATAACCATTTAAATTAACTCTTCCTGTTTCTTCTCCTTTTACTTTTTCTTCAGTTACATTTTTAACAAACAGTTCAACATCAAATTCAGCTTTAGGATTAAATTCTTCATTAGCATCCAGTCTGTTTACAAAGTTGGTGGTTAGCTGTGGGTACGCCTTTAATGCTCCTTGAGAGTAATATTCATTTAATCCAATCTTACCTTGAGTGATTCTCACTTTATCAGCTTGATCTCTTCCATGTTCTGCGATGGACTTATAATCACTTATGATAGTTTGATACCCTTTGGCAATAGCATTATCTGTACCATCAGCTTTCTTATATTTTGAAAAGCCTTTAACTGTATGCACTTCGTTAGGTGCAACCTCAATATCTAATTCAATATTTAGTCCATTTCCATTTTTCCACTCAGTGTGTCTTACTTCTGCCAGAGTTCCTTCAAGTGTTACAACGTTTGATGCTTCACGTAATACCGTTTTGTTTTCTGTCATATTTTTAATCATCCTCTATTTTTATTTTTGTCTATTGTGATTTTTCTTTGAATATGTAATTTTGCTAAACTTGCAGTCTTTGATTCCAAGTTCTTTACTAAGTTCTATGTACCTTCTTTTTGGGAACTTCCAATCATTTTGGTCAGATAAGCATCCTGATTTATTTACAATTTCAAATACCTGCTTTTTTCTGTTAACTTTGATTATCATATTTCCGTAAGCGTACTCTGTGCAAAATAAACGTTTTTTCACTCGCTCAGGATGAGTTTCTTTGACAAGTAGGACATTCCTTATCATCTTTAACAGTGCCTGATCAGGCGTAATGGTCTTGTTGTCTTTAACGTTTTCTCTGTAATAGTTTAATGCTTTCTCTGTTATCCCAAGTACCTCCAAGTAATTCGCCTCCTTCCCTTTAACTTGATTTTATTATATACATATTTTTTATCTTTGTCTACATGTTTTATAAACTTTTATATTTTTTATTTTTGTATTTCATTTGTGATCTTTCTAATTCGAATAAAATTATCATTTTATTTAGTATTAGTGTCAAAGAGCCACACAATGGTAGCTCCTAGAGTTGATCAACCTCCGACTCTTACTTCCATATTAGCTCATCCTCCAATAATATTAATCACTTTTTAACCCCCAAAACCATTACCATTTTAATTCTCTCCCTTAGGATTAAAGAGAATTATATCATGGATTTATAATAATTAAACAATTTCACTCCATAACCATACATCCATTGTTTGCAATGTAAATCCGTCGGGTAGCTGCTTCATTTTCACATTTACATTGAACCTTTTGCCGGTTGTTTTATGTACAACAGCTAGTTCTTCACCATTAAAGAAACGTACAATGGCCTCATCAAATTCAATTGGCTGATTAACCACATAACCTTCCTTTAAAGCTCTAATAAATAAATAGGGATCATTTTTATACAGCTCATAAAGAATGTTCGCATATTGTTCGTTCTTGTCTCTAAGTAGTTCAAAATTAATCAACGGTATGTATAAGTCTTTGTCTGATAAATTTAATTTGTTTCTAAAGTATTTAATTGCTTCATCTTGCTCTTTAGAAATGATGTTTGACATTCAGTTAACCCCTTTATTCGTATGATAACTAGGCTAATCTTAGAGACTAGCCCAGCATTGCCTTATAAATATTCTACTAGACCATCGTCTTTAGCCCCTTCTGCTATTAGACTATAGGCAGCCAGAAGATGCTCTTTGATTTTCTCTTTTGTTTCTTCCCCGAATGCATCAAAACCAATTTTAACATCGCTTGAGTAATTAATTTTCCTATTCCCTACTTGAACTACATTTTCCTTTTTAATTTGAGCAATAAAATAAGCATTTGCTAGGTTCTTTCCCAAATACTCCTCTGTTAATGGATCATAATCATCGAAAACCTCATACCGTATTTCTCCGATTCTAAGCTTCTGCTCACTCATACTCTCATCCCCTGTTTTGAAATTTTTGGTACTACTAAATTATATACCAAAACCCATAAAGGGAACAAGTGTTCTTGTTGAGATATTTTATTTATAATCGATTACTGTATCATCTAATGCTAATCTAGGTGTGCCGCTGTCGTATGTATTATGAATTAAAGTTGTACTGGAAGCATTAAACGTTGCATATGGATGTGAAAGCACTCTTGTGCCAATACCTTGAACATCATTCCTAATTAAACGAACCTTTTTTGTCCCGTTTAAATATATCCCATAGCCTTGATCTGAATCTCTGTTAAACATAATTTCATTTCCCCTTACCATATGCTCAGAACCACCTATTAAGTGGATTGCAATAATTGCTTTGCAATTATATATCTGGTTATCACTTATTCTGATATTGTACATATCAGCTGCACCCATAATTGCAACATTTCTTGGTTCAAATATCTCATTCCTTGTTAGGAAGACTTCTGAATCTTTATCCCAATATATCCCGTAACCTTTTCCACTCAATAAGAAATCGTTTAGCTTAATTCTGACTGCCTGAGATCTCTCACAATATAGACCTCCGTAAAGATTGGAGAACGTATTATTTAAGAATTTAACGTCATTCGAATCCATCACTTTAATTGCATATGTTGAGGTTGTCCCTTTCCCTTTATTATTGCTTACTTTAATATCTGATGAATTCCTCACCTGGATCTGAATACAATCGCTGTCCTGTATTCTGTTGTTTGAAATGGAAACATCTTCGGCCATATGTGTTGCTATCGCACAATTTGAAGCGTTCTTTACGGTATTATTATCAACCGATACGCCTTTTCCTCTAATCATCATGCCTATTTTAAACCCTTGAATATTGTTATCAGTTATTTGAATTCTGTTGCTAGTCTCAGTGCTCGAAACGCCTACAGAGTCTATTCCATACTCTTTAGATTCCCCTTCATTTATTATCTTGTTACCCTTAATACTCACATCTGTACTGTAGCCATATGAAATAACATTGTCACAGTAGTTATCTTTGATGGAAACTTTACCGCTTGTATGAGCAGTAACCGAACCACGACCATTTTTTCTAAACCTGCAATCCGATATCGTTAACTCATAAGGATGATCATATTTTCTTCCGTTTTCTCCGTAGCCCTCTAAATCAATACCTAGTTGAGGGCCAATTGTATCTCCTCCAGCTTCCTCTATATCACAGTCTTCAACCAATAATCCTTCACAACCGTTAGTAGCTAAATTGTTCCGTCTCCCTCTTTTTAGTTCGCATTTTCTTACGGTCACACTTTTGGAAGGCGTATAAACCATCCCTGGGTAATTCATCATTCCGTGTGCTGCAATCCAAATGTTGTCTCCAATACAATCTGAAATTTTTACATTTTCAATCAAAACATTTTTGCTCCCATGAACATGTATTCCAAATCCCCATTCATGTGTTTTTCTATCGGTATCAATTAGAGAATAATCATGTTGATATCGGTCACCTATAATACGACCTCCTCTAATTATTACGTTCTCTGCAAGCCCAATATAAAAACAAGAATAGCCCTGATACCCATTGGGGTTAACTTGAAACACTGCTTCTGGATCTAAAAGGAGCTCCATATTTGATGGGATTTTAATTCCCCCACCTATTTCAGGATTGCGTTGATTTAATGTATTTACTGAATCAATAATAAAATTGCCTTTTGGAATTTCCACAATAGGGAATTTATTTTTTGATGCGTATAAAAGAGCCTCATTAAACCCTTTAGTTGTTTCATTTGGATTCGAGTTAAAGGCATTTATTCCCCACTGATCAAAGTCAACAAAGTATCGTAAGGTATTATTCAACAATGTCATGGTGCTACACCGGCCATACAATACACATTTTCATTAATGAATTTAGTGAGAACAGCAATATAGTCATAAAAAACTTGATTCTGCGTTCCATTCCTTCCAGCCAGTGTAAAAGTATTAAACATTTCTCTTCGTTGTTCAGTACTTATTTCAAGTTGAATACTCATTCCAGTGCTATTTTTATTAGCAATGTTCTGTATATCTGTACCGGCTAATCGGGAGCCTTCAGGCAGTAATTCTGCAGTAAAGCCTGCATCGTTAAGTAATGAGGTAATCTTTGCTGCTTTTACTCTGTCTGTCCCACCGACTAAAGTATGTTTTTTACTTGATGCATACCCATGAATAGAGATTGTAAAATCATGCTTACTTAATAAATCTAAAGCTTGAGGTTCATCAAAATTGGTACTTGTAATATGCAACTCAGAAGCTCCTGGTATCCTTAAACCTTCAAATAGATAGGTAGAGTAAGACTTACTTAATTCTCTTGCAAGCTCACTAGTCCCTCCTTCAATACCTCCACCATGGGGTGCCAGAATAAGCACTCTCCTATCAACATTGGCAGTTAAAATGTTGTAGCTCAAAGGTGACTCATTTGCTTTCAATTCTTCAAAATTACTATACTTATCTGCAGCTAGAACTGAACTGGGATTACATAACGCAAACAATGAAGTAACTAGGATTGGAAAAGACTTCTTGGCTGTGATATACTTATATAGCTTCGTAACCTTGCGAAGTGTGCGGTAGAGAAGGTCAGGCCCGCCAAAGCTAGCCTTCTCTGCCCCCTTAATCTCTTTTTCCTCTATTCTGTTTTTGAACTTCAACAATTAACAACTCTCCTTATATAATTTTATATTTATTCCCTATTTTCATCTTATAAGCAGTCACATTAGTACCACCCCCTTATCCGAATAAAAAATTACTTTTAACTGATTTGTCTTAACTGTTCACTCATATAACCAACCCATTCAGTAAAAGCACTAATTATAGGTTGCCTATTGCCTGAATCTGCCCACCCTGCGAAACCAATAAAACCATCTGGATTAAAGCTAATTGCTTCTCTTTGAGTAAAATAGTGACTGTTTATGTAAAGATAACAACTTTTTAAAGTTCCATTTGTTTTGTATTTGCTTTTTATTTTCTGACTCATTCTCATTGTATCAACAGACATTGTATGTGCTTTAACTGCCTGTTTAATATGCTTATTGAGCAGCATAACTAAAGCACAAATATCTCCCTCCGTAATGTCTTCATAACTAATTCCCTTTTGTATAAAATAATTTCTTGCTTCTTCTGAAGTCATTTAAACATCTCCCTATCTGGTTAAAATATCGTTTTTATTTAGACTCTAGCTCAGGAGTTTCATAAATATTGCCGTACACTACTGAATATCTTGCAGTCACCTTTAACCCTTTCCATTTATGCCCAATCATTGGGCCTTTACCGTTATTCTCAATGACTTCGTATCCCCAACCATCGTCAATCCAAATCACTTTAATGTACGAAGTGTGGAACTTTCCTGTAGGTGTTTTCCCATAATTGGTGTATAACTCAGAAGTTTTTTCTAAAATGTCTCCCTCATAAATCTCCCGACCGTTCTTGTCCTTTAATCCGGTGTATTGTCTTAACCAAACATCACCATACCCGCTTGGTTCTAAAGAGAAATGACACCAGTCGCCTATTTCCCCATCAAAATCTCCCACGACTGTTTTGCTATTAAAATTGATATTGTGCGGAATAAACTTTTCTTTTGTTGGCTTATAGATACCTTGAAACTTGATTTCCCTCATTGTACAGCCTCCATTTTATTTTATTTTTTCTTTATAAAATCTCTGTTTTATCTAGATCTTCTAATTTTATTTTTATCCAACAAATCAATTATGTAAGTCTCATACATGTCATCCCAATAAGGATTTGTTCTTGCTATGTACTTCTTTACTCTCCCATTCTCCTCAATCTTAAAGGTTTGCCCCTTTTGAATATCAGTGAACATTTTCTTCCTCCAGATTCCCCTGATCAACACTTCAACTTCTTTAACCTCAACTGTTTGCTGCTGCATCACATTCCTCCTTTTTGATTTTCGTGTATCAAGCCTGTACAATATTCAAAAACCCTAAAGGATGATGAACATGTGTGGCAGGTTCACTTTATTTTCTGAGTTTGATGACATCATCGAGCAATTCAACATAGATCAATTCTTACCCGAAGGTGAATATCACCCAAGCTATAATGTCGCTCCTTCACAAAACATCCTGACAATCATCAACGATGGATCCAATAATCGTCTGGGCAAACTTAGATGGGGTCTTATCCCTCCTTGGGCTAAAGACGAAAAAATCGGTTATAAAATGATTAATGCTCGAGCTGAAACATTGGCCGAGAAACCAAGTTTTCGAAAGCCACTCGTCAGCAAACGTTGTATCATACCCGCTGACAGTTTTTATGAATGGAAGCGTCTTGATCCAAAGACTAAGATTCCTATGCGGATTAAACTTAAATCATCCAATCTCTTTGCTTTTGCTGGTTTATATGAGAAGTGGAATACGCCTGAAGGCAATCCTTTATACACTTGTACAATCATCACGACAAAGCCTAATGAACTTATGGAAGACATTCATGATCGGATGCCGGTTATCCTTACTGATGAGAACGAAAAAGAGTGGCTCAACCCTAAAAATACTGATCCTGACTATCTACAAAGTTTACTGCAACCATACGATCCCAATGACATGGAAGCATACCAGGTTTCATCTTTAGTGAATTCGCCTAAAAACAATTCACCTGAGCTAATTGAATCCCATTAAGTACCACTGCCATATCGCTTTATATATCACCTTCTCTTAGCTAATATGTTCTAAGTAGGAGGTGATATTTTGTTTGTATCGCCAATGCTATTGCATTCAATAAAAGAGCCATTTGACGACGAGAACTATATCACTGAGCTCAAATTTGATGGAATCAGACTCATCCTTTCTAAATTTGATAATCAGATTAAGCTATATACTCGTCACAACAACGAAGTAACAAGCAAGTTTCCTGAACTCCTGGATTTAGATATCCCAGATGGAACAGTACTCGATGGTGAAGTTATTGTAGCTGACCCAGGCGGTGCTCCTGACTTTGAAGCTGTTATGGAACGTTTTATGTCCAAAAGATCAGTCCATAAAGTTGTTTACTGTGTCTTTGATGTTATTTACAAAGACGGTCAGTCAATAGCAGCTAAGCCGCTCACTGAGCGTAAGACAGTTCTAAACTCACTTGAGCTAAATCATCCTAATGTCTTTGTAATTGAAGGAATTCAAGGTAACGGTCTTGCTTACTTCAACCTGGCCAAAGAGAAGAATTTAGAGGGAATCGTAATCAAGAAAGCTAACTCCCCTTATGAGATCAATAAACGTTCACATAATTGGCTGAAAGTGATCAATTACGATTACACCGAAGTTCTTATTACCGGCTACACCAAAAAGGATATAAAATTCCTTCTGTCTTATCCCGATGGAACTGCAGCTGGTTTTATGGAATTTATGCCCCATGCAGAACGTGGTAGGTTTCATTCTATGAAACAAGTAAAGTCTGAATCTGATGAATATATATTTATTGAGCCTATTTTATGTAAGGTTAAGCACAGATTTAAGACTAAGCACGGCAAACTCCGCATACCTTCCTTCGAATCTTGGAGAGTATAATCTCTCCGTTTACATAATTCCTTAGTGACTCGCTATTACACACCAAATGAAAATTTAGTACATTGATCAATTAGGTAATTTATTGTTAAAACAACTATTTTATTTTGACTCTCTGATCGTAAGACAGAATTGGATTCTTTGTAAAAATTATGCTATATTAGTAATATATTCGAATATTCAAGGCTGCTCCTACACCAAAAACAAGCCAGCGATAAAATACTTCTTCTTATTATTTTTTATCTTAGTATTAAATTTTTTCACTGGAGCTGATTTTATGTTTTTATTAAACAATCCTATTGAATTAATGAGTAACGTAACAACACTTTTTGATTTTGCTGGCATTGTAGGCGCGGTGGGCTCTGCCTTGAGTATTTGAATAATAACTATCTTTTATTCAATCTCTATATTCAACCCAGTTGCTCCCACTTTAATTTCCTTCATCTCTCCAATCTGTGGCATATATAAATGTTTCTTTTCATTCACCGAAACAATTTCACCCTTCCAACAACCGTTTTGCACAAAGAATTTTGTCCCAATTGGTAAAGTTCGAAGATCTGCGTTATCTATGTATTCTCCTTCCTCTCTATACACCTCTCCTTGTTCAGAAACCCTCCTTTTAGAAACTTTAATATCGATTTTGTATAGTGAATTTTCATCTTCAAGCATTAATTTATGTAACCAATCAGTTACTTTTGATTGCCCATCAATAACGTTAACCGTATCGAAAATCTTCCTGTACATGTCATTCCTCTTCTCTTGAAAAATACTTGTCTACCACTTGTTTTTCTAAGTAAACGACATCATCTATTAATATGCCTTTATGTACATCTACATCTTCAACAGTAACGGTTCCGCCTTTCCAGAAGTTATTTAGGCAATCTTCTTTAACAGTTAATGTTTGACCCTTATAATAATCTTTCGAATCTTCTTTATTACTATTCAATTCAAGAATTTGGCCATTAAATTGAATTGTCACACCATCAGCAATTATCTTATCTCGCCCAACTTTACTTAGCGATTCCGCTAAAATAACAAACTCCTGATTATATTCTCCTCCATTAACATTCACTGTAATTGAGTATTGATTTCTTTTATTCATTGATTTCCCTTCCGACTTCATTAGCTTGCCTAATAGTATCTAACAGTTCTTTCTTCTTGAAATACGTCTTTTCCAAACGATCCACTTCCTTTTGCAATTCAGTAGCAGCATCATACTTCAGAATCCATTCTCCTACTCCACAGACTTCTCTTTGTTCTTTTTCAAATGTTTTTATGTGATTGCCTTCGAACCAAACTCTAACTCTTGTTCCATTTTCAAAATCATTGTCAAAAGCAGATTCTTTGTTAGTTCCCGCATAAATGCATTTATATTTACTGTTGTCGACTACGTATGTATTCATTTTGCCACTCCCTTGTAGATTCTATTGACTGTCTTTAATTGAATCCCAATCAAACGTTTCAAGTATGTTAAGCAGCCGCTCAACTTTTGGTGCTCTCCAAGCTGTCATTGCGTAAGTATGAGCTTCTGAAGTGTAGTGATGCCTATTTAATTTGATATGCGTCTTCGCTTCTGCTTTGGTCAAAAACATTGTATCCGGCCGTACAATATGAACCTTTCTTTCTGGAATTAATTCTGCTTCTTCATCAATGTATTTTTGAATCCACTCAATAGGATCGTCAAAGTCGTCTTTTTTCAACTCTGTTAAGGCTTCCTTAGACAGCTCACTATCTTCTTTTAAATCTTCTAAATAATCATCTAAAACATATGCTTCTGCAATATATGGCAGGTATACAGAATACCGTTCTGCATTTTCCGCTCGAGCTTCGACCCATTCATAATCACCAACTGTCCAGAAACGTGTTGCAGCTTGACCGTCGCTGTCTTGATTTTTCAACTCTTGCTGAAGTTCTTTTAAAAATTGAATATCTTGATTCATTCGCTTCCTCCTATCTGTTTAAAAACAAGATTTTATCTAAACTCTAATGGTTCATTTCTTTCATGTGCCAGTCTACATCCCTCAATAAACTGCTTTGTAACCGCTACCCATCCGCCATCACGCAATATATGACCATATGATGGTTCTGATTTAGCTAATTCCTCTACTTGTGGCAAAATGGCTTCCAATTCATCAGCAACAACTTTACACATTTCAGGTGTAATTACACCATCACAATCTGAATGACCGAAAAACTCTGTTAGTCCCTTATGGGTTATTGTTGAATAGCCTTTACCAAAGTACCAATAGCCATCTTTAAATTTTTGGTTATCATGAGGTGGCCAACTACCTCCAATTGATTTTAATAAAAATCTTCTAAGATTATTGAATGACGAGTATGCCCCATCGAATGCTCCGTGTGTTACATATAAGCCCATGTATCAAGGCCTCCTATTCTGTTTAAAATCACGATTTTAAGTTAACTTTAAAGTACATCGTCTTGAGAAAATCCCCTGTAATTGGTAAACTCATACCTAACTTGCATAAGAGTGGGTGATTCTTTGAGTAAAACAATCGGTATTACTGGATTTATCATCAGCATAATAGCGCAATCATTTTCGGCGAATGATTCGCTATCCCATAAGATCGCTACGGGTTTATTATTTGTATCAATAGCAATTTATAATTTTGACCATGCTAAAGATTATTCCAAAGCATCCCTTGTCGTAATATGCCTTTCCTTTTTCATACTTGCCTTGGGTATTCATAAGCTTCTTTCCTTTTCCAGTGACTTATTTGACAATGTGAATGTAAATTTCGGAGTAATATTCATCCTTCAAATCATATTAATAATTGGATCTGTTGCAATAGCTATCAGTATAATGAAATTTATCTGTGATCGTCTAAAAAAGAAACCTAACGGTAAAGAGTGTTAATCCCTTTTTGCCCTTTTTTATGCTAAACGCTTCTTCCTGTGCGATCTTTTATGTATGAAATCAAATGCGATATCAACTTTTGCCGGTTCCTTCTCCTCTGTCACTCGCTCTGTAACTACAATCAGTTGCCCATTTTCCTGGCGGTCAATGCTATGGACTGAATATCCTTTTCCAGCGTAATATTCACCAATAATCTCATCAACGTGGTTGCTAAGCAGATTCCTCTTTATCATCCTTACAACCTCCACTTATTTTATTTTTATTCTTTAGTAATTCCATCCTCAACACCTCCTATAATCCATCTCTCCATTTGCCTTCTCATCTATGACGACATTAACCGACACACAATTTCCATATATATGGGAGTAATTTCGCTATTTTCCCCTCCTTTAAAAACCATATAATGTAATTGTAATACATTAAAAGGAAATGGAGATGGTTCAAATGAAATTAAGAAAAGTATTGACTGGTTCTGTTTTATCTCTTGGATTACTCGTTTCTGCTTCTCCTGCATTTGCTACTAGCCCATCTACTATGGTTAAAGAGAATAACATTGTTCAAGACGAAATAAGTGTAAAAGCATTGCATACAAAGTATATTTACCATCACAATATTAGCGATTTTAAAAATATTGAGCCAGACGATAACGGTATAAACTGGTACCTAAAAGGCATTGAATATAAAGATGGATGGTATGTAGGGAAGTACCAAGCAAATTATTGATTTATTAAGGGGGGGAACCCCCTCTTTCATTATTAGGAGATTTTTTGTGCTCATTGTTTTCAAATACCCCATAAAACACCACAGTTATAAAATATACTTATGTCTTATATCACCCTAAGTTAAACCATACAGTATCAGTTATATATTATTTGATGTAGCCTGCTCTTTTGTCCTCCGTTCTGAATAAAATAATCCTTTTATTGTGATTCTGTGATCTTAATTAGAAATCTCATCCTTTCCTTCTTTGTTCTTGTTGAATTGTAGCTTTCCCTTAAAAAGTCCTGAAACCTGTGAAATGGGATAGGTTTTAAACCAAGGTTTCTCACTTGATTACAATAACCCCCATAGTATTCTTGCTCATATCCTCTTTGTTCAGATCTGTAGTTAAAAGGATTCAATGCTTTATTACCTCCCGCTGGGTGATTAAGGTGTATATGATATATCTAATTCAAAATCACATTTTGGATGCAGCCTCCAAATTTGATGTCCTAAGTATGTTTTCTTAGCGTAATACAGACAATTCCTTGTCCCACTTTTACTTCCGTCATAAACAGCTACTATTGCTTCACTGTGATCAATCATGTATTCATTTCGCTTTTGCATCTTAGCCGGCGAAAACTCTCCGGGTTTATCTCCACTAACTTTATATTTATCTAATTCTTCAACATTAACAATCTCATCTGCCACATCAAGCATACGTTTGTACCACATTTTTTGGTCTGCAGACCAAACTTTATCTTGTTCCTTGAAAGGTGTTGCAATTATGTTTTTGATATGGGGAAATTTCTTCTTTAGAATATGTACACACCAGCAAGCAGCCTGATCAGTTCCTAACGCTCCTCCAGTTATAAACCTGGACTTCTCTTCTTTTATGATTAACTCCTCAATCACTTCAAGCAGCTTATCTTTGAGTTTGAGCATTGTGGGATTTTTCATATCATAGCCACCCAATTTAGTTGGTCTATGACCGGTAAAGCAAACTGTCTTCTTTCTCAGTGTTTCGTGTTCTTCTAATAGCCGCTCACGTTCTTTTCTTTCATCTGCCCACTGCTTTTTCCATTCTGGATCATTTAACTTTGCAAAATCAATTGCCATAGTTCAGCTCCTTTCTCTTTAAAACAGTCTTTTTATTCAACCATTATTAACAGACCTATTCATACTCAACAATGACTTCATGGTTATCTACAAATAGATCATTCCCATTTGATAAGTGTACCCAGAAAGCTTCTTCTGGTTCTTCTCTATAGTCATAAATAGCAATTACCTTTGTATTCGATTCATCATTTATCGGTTTTCCTACAGTTATTTTTGTGTTTTCTTCAGGTAAAATAATCGATTTAATCATTTACATCAATCCAATCCAGGTTTGTTTTACACTGTTGCCCCAAGACTTTCAATAACAAGATTCAATATTTTTCGTTAATACACTTGGCCCCAACCGTTGAGTTCTAGAATTAGAAAGACGTACTTGAACTTTAACATTCTTTATTTTGGCTGTAATTAAGTCAAATCTTCCCGCCCAACTAGGGCTCTCTTCCTCAGGAGTTGGATAAAGTTTAAACCGCCAACTAATCTCACCTGGTTTAGTAGCAAAGCCTTCGTAACTGTCGTAATTTCCAAAAGAAGATGGTGCAGGAAGATGGACAGCAAGAATGCTTATATTGGTTCTTGGAGCACTAGGCGGGTTTAATTGCACCTTATAAATTAATGCCACACCTTTTGCATTTCTAAGGCTTTGATCAACAGGTTCCATTACTACACTACAAGGCATTGTACTTGCATTTACTTGAGTTGGATAGGCAACAGCAACAGCCAATAAGGATAAAACCAAAATAAATCGTGGCATTGAGAATTCCTCACAAATTTTTTATTTAATTTCCCTTATTTCTGGATTGATTATTCATATGTATTTAATTAAAACTTCAATTTTATTTAGTTTTCTAATGCTGCAATAATCTCTTCTAATTGATCTCTACTGATCCGGTAATATCTAGTGCCATCTGTTCCCCTTTGTGAAATGTTATTTTCAATCATTTCTTTTAAATCAACAACCAATATTTTATTTTTCATTCTTGAGGCCTCCTATCTGATCGTCAGAAAGCTCTTTAATTAACAACTGTCCGAGTTCATCACTAATATATCTCCAGTCAGCTCCTTCAGGCGTTCTAATACCAAGAGAAAAACCGCCACACAGTGTATCTTCAGCCAACCTTAAAACACCATCACTTGTTTTAAGTAGCTCATGTTTAACCATCCCTTTAATCATTTCTCCTCTTCCTTTCTCTTTAAAATTTTACTTTTATCTAGAATTTATTTGGCTTCCAATACCACAGTTTCTTTTTCAAAATCATTTCTCAATTTGATAATGGAAGTTGATTTTAGATACCCTCTGTCCTTTGTCTTAGCCCATGCAAAAAATCTATTATGCAAAGGAGTGTAAAGGCTTCCTGTGTTAACCATATGCTCATGTTTGTTGCTGATCTTATGCTTTACTCCCCTCATTTGTTTCCAAAAGTTATAGTAAGGGAGCTTAAGTTTTGTCATGAAGCCAGCAGCATCTTCAATTACATAACCCTCTTCCTCAATTGAAAAATCTTGTGACACGTCCAGATACCATCTATAGAAATCTGTCCAGTTACTAAACTCCGCAACTTGTTTTTTGCACTCAATGGATAAACACTCTGCAGTAGCTTTCACTTCACTGTAAGGGAGTTTTTCATATGTCATCTGTCTTTTTACTATGTCTAAGAGGACTAGTTTGTCTTGATTGTATTCAATGATATGTGGATCTTTTTCTGGAAGTATTACTTCGAAAACAAATGAAACATTATTTAGCTTCAGATAATATTTAATGGCATTTACCGTAAATTCATCAAAGGTCTTGAAGAACAACTCCTCGACCCATTTCGCATGGTCATTTGATAATTGAGATGTAAAGGATTTAGAAGTGAATACCAACTGATCTGACAAAGAGTCATACCCCACAGTCCCTAAATATCCATTTGCCTTATCGAACACCGTTACAGGAAACTTCATTGTATCTACCAGATGATGCATTCTTGTTTCAGATCGTTCTCCAATGTTAAAAAATTTATCATAGCTTCTACTTACAATTTCATTATTCTGGGTGTTAATAAACAAACCCCTTGCCTTAATATTTGTTTCATCCCACTTTTTCTTTCTAAAGGCTTGCTTTGTAAAATTAAATGATGAGATATTGTTTGGCATCTTGTTCTCTTGGACATATTCATGATCACGTAAGTGGGAAACCAAATCATCAATTGTTCCAACAGTTACACTATTACTCTGCACATCACTTGAACTTTGTTTAAAAACTTTATTCTTCACTTCATGCGTTTCAATTCCGTTCTCAGACAGTGTAACGACTCTAAGATGACCTCCTCTTTCCACTTGCCCTTCCAGGTTATAAGATCTTTCTGCTGCTAACACAGGTAAACGGTACATGTTTCTATGTCCATGAATCTGTACAACATTTTGGCCAGCCGTATTTTTTGCAAATTCATAATCAATATCGTCTGAATAATCTCCAACTCCATTGATGAATTGTGTTGTTGCGGTCATCAAGAGATTTTCAGGTACGGTTGAAACTCCTCCATGAGTTACAATGTATGTAGTGTTTTTATATGTAAAGTAAGCTAACTGATGAAACTTCCTGGCCAACTGTCTAATGTCTTTTTTATCAATGTTGGATTGTTCGATTTCTGGCTTAGTTTTGTTGTTAAATGTGTTGCTAGGTGTTTCTTCATCATTCCCATACATATTGATATATCTATCATGATTTCCTTCGAGAATAATCACATTTTTATAATCTTTAATTTTGATCATGAATTCTAACAGCTGTGCATTTTCAATACCTCTGTCGATAAGATCTCCTACAAAAATGTATAGTTCATTTTCATTCAAATCACCGTTTAAGTACTCTTGAAGCACAGTATTACACCCATGAACATCTCCGAAAATATGTATCTTTTTATAATCGTCAAAACATCTCGGCTTATAAGTCATCGTGTTTTCAAACTCATCTGGTTTTAGAACAGTTACCCAAGATGGCACTTTTTCTGTTGTCATTCTTTCATAAATATTTAGAATACTGCTTTCAGGAACATGTTTATGTTCAGCCCTCATTTTATTTCTTTTTAAGATTCTCAGAACATCCACATCAGAAAAATCAACTACATATACACGGTATCTATATTTTTGAGCTAGTGGCTTATATCTTGAAATCATGCTTTGCTTTGAATGAGTTGCATCGATAATTGTGAATTCACCGCGATCCATCCTATCTTCAAGCAACTTTAGTAATAAATCCCACACCTTGTTGTCGTGTTTTGGAGAGATTTCATATTTTCCACTTTTGTTTAATACAGGCGACTGAAACAGCAGTCTAATGTTGTCTGCAGAAAGAGTGTATTGCTCAAGTCCATTTTCCTTAATCCAAGTTGATTTCCCCACTCCTGGGCAGCCTCTTAATAACACTAATGTTCTCAAATTCTATCAACCTTTCTGATTTTTATTTGTTTAAAATGCATCTTTTATTCACTTCTTTGTAGCATAGCTTTCAAAGAATTCTTCAATTGATCTTAGGTAACGGTATTTATTTGGATCTTCCGGATTTCTGAATCTTTTCGATAGCACCAATGACCAATTAAACATCAACGGTGAAAACCTCGCCCATTTGTTAAAGCTTAACTGAAGACCTTTCCATTCTCTTCCCGCTAATTCTGCTAATTCCAGAATTTGATCTTCTTTTAAATTCACTTCTTCTTCAAACATCACTTGAATTTCTTCGTATGGCTTATGCCCAAAACAACAATGACGTGTTTTCAATCCCATCTTAAAATTTAAAATATCAATTAAATTAATCATTTGTGTATCAAGCTCATCATATGGAATACCATTTTTGAGGAACTTTTCTCTTTGGTTTAGTTTCATATTATCTTCAAATAGCAAATTAATAGAATTCATACTCACTCCGCGCCCTCCTTCAAAGTCCTTTGATAAAAATAGTTTCTGTGGGGCTCCGCTTCTGGAAATGCAACACAGAAAAATGACAATGCTTCATCCAAAGACGTGGCAGGATTAATCTCTCGGAGTGACTTAAACTCCTGATAGTACTTCTCTAAAAATTGTTTTCTTTCTTGGAAGTCATTCATTCCGCGCCCTCCAATAAATCGGGATTTTGATAAACGTCGCCGATGACTTTAAGTTCATATCTCGCTAGCCCATAGTTTATTAGCATGTGAAAAAGATATTTCGTATCTTCGTCAACTCTAAAGGCACCATAATAGTCAGACCACTCAACCAATAATGGGTGAGTCATTCCTTTACCGATAAGCATATCCCTATCGTAAATCTGACGACCGTTCTTATCATTCAACCCTGTTCCCCACATGAGAACGGATTTTCCGTCTCCGCTGTGTGCGATCACGCCATAACCTTCTAACCATAAAGACCACCCAAAAACTTTCCCGTCAATCGAACCAAGTTCACCGATGGAAAGGCATATGCCTTCATCGCCGTAATGATACATCTGCTCGCCGTCCCAAACTCTGTATGCTGTGTTCATTGTGCATCCTCCTCCAATGCTTTTCCTTCAAGAAGTTCCTTTGCATATCGGGAATATCTTTGGATTACTAACTCAGGTGCCATTCTAACTGTTTTCATATTTACGAACAAATGAAAGGCTTTTCTTAACCTGTCATTCTCATTTGTAAGTCGCTGAATTTTTTCCTGGGTCTGCCGGAGTTCCTTTGTATTTGCTTCCTGTATGGCTTTGGCTTCACCTTCATGACTCCAAGTTTCATATGAAATTAACTGCCCTTCATTAATGTTTAAATCAGGTCTATTTCTTTTTATATATTTAGCGAAACCTCCACACAAAACCGTCTCATCGCTATGACAAGCCCAATTATGTCCACTCTTTTCCTTCATCTCTACAATTTGCTGGGGTGTGGGCAAACATCCATAATTTTGAGCCATTTCAGCTTCATCACTGTGCGAGAAGGGACAACTCATACATCCTCCACTTCCACAAAAAGAACGTTCAATCATATTTATTTCTTTCAACATATATCCCCCTTATCTGAATCTCGATAAAACTTACATTTTATCCACTAATTTTAATTTTGTTTCCTTAGTGAAAATTACACAATTCAATATGTACTTACTTCTTTGCCCTTACTTTCTTCTTCTCTTAACATATCTTCAGCTATATACATCCCCTCGTAAGCATAATCAATTATTGAATGAAATTCTCCGATGACTCTTCGTAAATTTTCCTCTTCTTTGTATGCTTTTAATCGCAGAATCGTTTTCATTAATTTATCGAGCTTTTCATCAAGCAACATAGCTCCTTTTATCATCTCCTATATACATATTATTTGTATTTGATTAAACTATAACCCATCATTTAATATCTGTCAATTAGATTCGGCCAATTTATGTGACCGAATCTAATTTTAATCTGAGAACATAAAGATCAATTCATTGATGTCATCCCTAAGCTTAACGAGGCTTTGTGGTGTAACTGAAATTGTAACATCTAATTTCTCTCCCTTGAAACCAAGTAGGAATTGATAATGTTCTGAAGTCAGCAATTTTTTTGTAAGTTTCAGACTAACCTCTTTGTAATTATCTTGATCAACAAATATATTCAAAACAATACCTTCATTCTCCTCTTGCTGCTGATTACATTATGTTTAATGGAGTCTTTCTTTTTTTTATTTTTACTCAGGCAATTCTTCTGTATTTGTTATTTCATATTCCATATCACTTAATTTAAAATTTTCAACTGATCCGTCAGCTTTTAAAAACGAGACTTCTTTAGATAAAAGTAAATTTTCACAAATCCTGGTTACCAATGTTTCAGAGACTTCTGGACTATCTGCTTTGTTTTTGAGTACAATCTCCAGATTCAGTTCAATATTGTTTAAATAACCTGCCATCCTCATTCTCCTATGTTCAATTTTCTGTGATAAACCCTTAAGGTGTTAAGGGAACGTGCGTTCTGTTTTGTATAATCATTATACATAGAAAGTAGGTGTTATGCTAGTGGTTATTTATCGGCTTCGTATGGTATGATATGTATTATGTCTTTCCATAACAGAACGCAGGAGGATGTCCGATTATGATTAAAGTTGAGATCGGGCAATGCTTGATACCTGAATTATGTAGAAAGAAAGACATTACAATCAATGAACTTTCAGAGATAACTGGGATTAAGAAACAGCAGCTGAGCGACTATAATCGATTAGTTAAAGTAGATATGTCTATTCGAACTGCAAAAAGAATTGCTGCTGCTTTAGATTGTAATGTCGAAGACCTCTATGAATTCAAGGTTGAAAGGCATTGAAACGACTAAGACTTTGGTCTTGGTCTCCTCCTTAGTAAACCATATGGTTTACATGACCATCTTACTACATTTAAACATGTATTTAAAGTGATTATTTTGTCTATTTTTGTCGAAATGCGAATTTTTTCACAATTTTTTGAGATAAAAGAAAAATCCATTTAACCAAAATAGTCAAATGGATTTCATATTTAAATGGTCGTCTCTTTTAGACCTAGTTCTTCTGCGTAATATTTATTAACTTCTTCCTCATTAATATAATCTTGCATTGAATAAACTGCTCGATATTTGGATTTCACTCTTAAATTAAAGTCATCTATAATCTGATACCTTACAGAGTTATCAATAACCCCTTTTTCTTTATAAAGCTGATATGCTCTATACAAATGACCAGATCTAACAATAGTATTTGGTGTTAAAAAGTTAATTTTAAAGAACTCAGATATATCAGTAATTAGATTAGTTATGACAAATTTACTTGCTTGGCCGTCTCCTTTGTTGGACGTTCTTTTTGTTTTAACTACATAATCATTTTCAACTAAAAAGACTTCTTTTGTTTGGCCTTTTGCCTTCCCATTCTTTAATTTATATTTAGTTTCCTGAGCTGCATTTAAGGCAATAACAAGACATTCACTACTAACTTTTAGTTTTCGTTCACCGTGCTTTGAATCATAGAGGGTTAAAACGTTACCATTTAGCATCGCATCCTCAACTTGCTTTTTCGTTAAACTTAGCAATTCAGAATGAGCTAAACCTGAAACCCCTTCAAACAACAGCCTTAATACAGCCTTTGATTGATAATTAACTAATTGACTTTCCATTTCTTCTAATTCACTATAGGTAATATATAATTTTTTATCCCCAAGACACTCATAAAGCTCTTCTTCTGAAATAGTTCTTGCTAAATTGGTTAATCCTTTACTTAACTTATATGAAATTGCCCAATCAATATACAATGACAATAATGCTAAGGTTCTCCGAACACTACCGATAGTGGTTTGATCAAATGATCGTATAAGTTCTAAAATTTGCATTGATGTGAAATCATAAATGTCCTTATTATATAAAGTCTCAGTAATCTCTGCTTTAGCAAAAATAGGCCTCATCTGCAAAACCATACCCTCAGATAAGGTATCTAAATATTTTTCCTTAATCTCACTATTGAACATTGCAACAAACAACTCCTAAGTAATTACTCGTCTATTTTTAAATTATTGAAGAAATTCCATATCTTTTGTGGTGATTTAGCATTTCCATTCTTGTCTACTACACCTAATTCATCCCACAACTTATTTTTCTTACTAAAGTCTATAGAGCCTAAAACATCAGTAATCTTACTTTCCAACTCGTCCAGGCTTACCCCATCTAATTGCAATTTCTTAGCTAATCCCACATAACCATTAAAGAACAAATAGTTGTTTACAAAACTTCTCTTCCGTTCTTTTGCTATATCACCTAAGAACTCATCTACATATTGTGTAGCTAAAGCATCAAAGAAAGATGTAAGGTATCTTGCAGTTTTTAAGATGTCTGCCTGAGTAGAAAAATCTTTTTTAGAATAGCTTCTTTCAATTGCCTTTTTGAAGTCAGAAAAAGTTATAAGTAAGTTCTGATTCTGATTTATCCAGTCTCCATTTGTCTTTATATAATCACCAATTATGCTATTATCCTGAATGAACTTAACAATTTTATTAGAATAAACATTTTGACTCATCTCAGCTACTTTAGATTTCTTCACTGGATTTATTGTATTTTGTTGCCCAAAATGCTCTCTCGCCCTTTTTTGAGTGTAGTTATAGATGTCCACTTTAAAGGTTTCTTCAAACAAATGATCTAACTCAGGATGCTGTCTTATAGCCATAGTAATGCCTATTAGCCGGTGATACCCGTCTAAAACGTCTAAAATGGTGTCTTCAGTCACTGTAAGCGACATAGTGTCGTCATCATATTTTAATTCTTCGCCACAACTTGCGCTTCCAACACGTGCATTAAACGTAAAAACTGATTTAATTAATTTCCCATCTAAGAACAGTTCCTTTATTTCTTCAACCGATTGTTTATTGAGCTGCGGTACAGGTATCTCAATATCTGAGCCCTCTAGTTTTTTCGTTTTGTTCGTTCTTTGAGCATTAGGATTATAGTGCAATAACTTATTTTCAAATAGCATAAACAACTCTTTAGCAGTGATGGGGAAGAAATAATTATCATCCGAATACTTTACAACTTGTTTGAATGTATACGGAAATTTTATATCTTCCTCCACAGATCCTTCCCATAACGTTTCAATTTCTCTCATATCCGTTTTTGTGAAGTAATTTCGTGGATTAAACCTTTCACTTTCAAGAACTGAGTATAGGGACTTGGCTAAAAAGTACATATATTCTTTAGAAATTTCGACTTCTGGATTTTCTATATCATAAATTAATTTTTGTGTTGTCCCTGGAGTAATTTTATTTTTAGCCATCTCTAATTGAATATCGTTAATAAAAGATCTTATGTGTTTATTTTTCGAGATAGCATCTTTCATTTCTGAAAGCAGTTTCTCATTTGCAGACTGATCAAAGATCACTGTCATATAGCCTTTCACCTCATGTCATGTTGCTAAATTTAAAGTTACCAAAGGCAATCTGGTTAATCAAGAAGAATTATCATTTGAACTGAGTAATATACCGAAAAAATGATTATCGCTCATTTACATGCTTTATAAACTTTTTTAATGTAACAAGATCAGCGTTTTCAAAAAAACTAATAAAATCCTCTTGGGTTGCTTCATATAGTGGATTTAAATCGATTTTTTCATCCATTGTTACACCAGCAGAGTTCGCTATGTTAATCTTTCTGCTCATATATCTCTCTGTTGTTAATGTGTTTTTATGATTTCCTTGTTCTTTTGCTGCAAGTAAATCGTGACCAGAATTCTCATAGACATAGTCAATTCCTACACCCTTAAATGAGTGTAAGACTAATTCTCTTTCAGGAGGTATTCCTAACCTTTTTTTCGACCTTTTTAAGGAGTGTCGTAAAGATTGTTCCGAAAGACCCTGAAAAACCAATTCAGTTTCGCTGTCATCCTCTTCCTTCAGCTGCAACAATTCCTCATAAAATACCTGGTTAATGCCTGTAGACACAACCTGAGATCCTTTATCAATAACTGTTACTATATAATGGCCTGTACTTTCATCAAGCTGTATGTCTTTCCATCTTACTCGCAAAATCGCACTTACACGAAAAGAAGTTCTGATGGCGAATTTAACAAACAGCTTTTTCATTAAAGGTTTCTGTCTTTCATTTATATACATATCCTGAGCGATTCTTTCGGCTTCTGTCTGGGTTGTTTTATCCCAGTTTTTAGTTACTGTTTTAAGCCTTTCGACAGTATTAAACACCGACAAGTCAATATAGTCCTTATAATCATGCTCCAAATATGTATAGAGCATCTTCAGGGAGGTCATTTTTCTGTTAATACTATTATTAACTAATCCCTTTTCCTGAAGATACTTCACATAGTTGCTTAATTCGCTTTTACTTACAACTAAATCATCGGGAACTAAACTTTTGACATCTTTACCTTTAATCACACTAAAGAACTGCTTAATATCCCCTTCATAATTCTTTCTGGTGTTCGACACCCTTCTAGTTGATGAAGGCATCATATAGTTAGAATTCCCTGAGCTACTTCTTATATCTTTATTGATTAAAAAGCCCTCGATATCATCGTAAACCGCATAATTTTTTAATTGTTTAACTTTATTTTGCATTATCTTCTCCTCCTTTCTCATCCAATAGCTCATCAATAGAGACATTCAATACCAGAGCGATAAGCTTTATGGTTGTAACATCTGATTCATCTGGCATTTCAATGATTTTGTTTAATTTTTGAATATCAATCATTGTCTCCCTCGACAATTCCTCTATTGTGATGCCACGTTTGACCAATAGCTGTTTTATTCGCTCTGACATGTCAACCTCCTACTTTTTATGTATACTATAGACTGCAGTGCGTATATGTTATGGTTGATAAATAAACTCTTCAAATTCAATTGCAATGTGTCGTTTTAAATTCTTCACAAAATGTATTAGGGATATAAAATGCGGATTATTTTCAATGCTTCTTTTTAATCCATCTCCACCTAATAATACTCTATTTAGATCTTTTAATAATGCTGCTATCTCTATTTTTGCACCATGTAGATCATCTTCAGTTTTTGCATTAACAATCATTTTCCTAATGTTTAGTACATTCTCTATGTAAGTTTGTTTAGCACTTAAAACAAAATCGGCATCAATATCTTTATGATTTGTAGACCTAAGTTCTACAACATGCATCATTAATCCTCCTTGTATTCGCTTAGCAATTTCATGTATCCTTTAGTTAGTTGTTTTCGAACATTTTCATTCTTCATTATTTTTGACTTTTCAATGCTTTTTTCATGAAAAAACAAATCATTTTTAACTAAGCTTTCAACTTTCTTTTGGTAAATGGTTTTATGCATTGTCATACTGTTTTTTAAGTAACTAATTGCGGACATACCACCAACCTCCTATATACATATTTTTTATCTTTTGCATCTATAGCAATTGTAATGCATTACAAAAGGGAAGTAAAGATTTTTTTAACGACAAATAGCACATTCTACGCAATTTTTTTTTGCGAATGTGCTGCTTTGTAATGCATTTCATTTAATTAGGGTGTATGTATTTGAAGTTGATCACTAGATGTTATTAAAACCTAATATTTAAGTGATGGCCTTAAAACTACAAAAGACGCTTAGCTCAAAAGAGCCAAACGTCTTCCTTTTCTCTGTTTAATTTAATTAAATAAATAATAATACTAATAACTTTATGTGTCAATGGATTTTATGCTCCACGTGGCATTCCAGCAACCTCATAATCACCTGAAGCTTGTTGGATTGAAGAATCTGCACTTATGTAAGAAGTGCCTAGTGCGCCCAAGATAACTAAAGCCATAATAAGTTTTTTCATTGTCTCACCTCCTTTAAAGTAAAAGTAATTCTAAAAGTTTTTGATTTTCACCCATCTTTTGCAGTTCTAACAGTGGCAGCCTAATAAGGAATTTGTCATTAGACTTTTTAAAATACTCGATTGAAGAATAGAAACATGCTTTATTTTGTTCGAGTCTTCCTTTCAAATAATAATGCATTGCAAGCTCATTATCGTTGTGAACTAAAAGATCTAGTTTATCCAAAACTTCTTTTGCTTTGGAATTTTCATTAAAGTTGATAAAACAATGAGCTTGCTCCTGCAAATCCATAATTGAATCAGCTTCAAAATTAATCCACTTATTTTCTTTGCGCCATACATTATTTAAGAAGCACAAAGCCTGCTGGAAAATCATGTTGTAATTTTCATTTTGAACAGAAACGCTTAGCCCTTTTAAAAAGTTTTCTTGAGCCAATTCATAATTCGAAAATAATAGAGAGTTGCCAATAGTTAAGTAGCTGAAAACCTGAAATCTCAGGATATTTGTACTTTCCAATGCCTTTTTAGAGTACTCTCTGCACTCCTCTAATGAATTTTCATTTAACTTTATATTAGACATTAGAACATGAACTCTTGTTTGATATGTATTTCTAATGTACATGTTCTCAGAAATCTCACTTAGGTCAATTTGTTTTATAAGTTGGGCCATCGGAGAAAAGTTACCAGTGCTTAAATAATGATAAAGCAGCAAGAGTCTTGAGAAAGAATTCATTTCAGGTGTTTTTATATTTAATTTGCCGAGTCTTTTCACTGCCTCAAATTCAGTAATAACACTGTTAGACAGTTCTCTATGTATTTTATACACTTTTCCATATTCTTTACTTTTCATATTGCTGCAAGAAATCATTGAATCTATTAAAACATCTTCTATTTCAAAAAACATATTTGCATCAGCATACTCCAATGCACTTCTAGCTGCCTTTGTCTTAACATCTAGGTTAAAACAGTAATCTTTCATTAATTCATATTCACGGTCTGGATACTGACTCTTAACAATGTTGACTATTGAAGAAAATTCATTAAATGTTTTCCCATCATGGTTTAAGAAGTCATAAAGAGGATTGGGGTTTTTAAGGCCAGCTACTGTTGCCCATTTATTCATTAAAGAGTTGTCATTTTCCAAGTCTTTCTTCATAGCTATCCTTATTAACTCCATTATTTCCCCTCATTTCTTTTTGTTGTCTTTATTGGTTAACTTAATAATACTATAGATCACATTACGAGTCAATTATTTTATACATATTTTTTGTATTTGTATTCTCTTTAAAATTCCTATTTTATCGAGACACAATGAGGATTAACCCTCATTGTGCATAATTGGCCAAATACAGCTTTCCACCTTTATTTTAAGTTCTTCTTGTGCTTTATCATCTAATTTGTTATAAAGCTCTCTTATAAGCTTTCTTTGGTATTGAATATGTTCAATTAAATAGTCTTTTTTGTAATTCTTTTTTAACCCTTGTTTAGTCAGTAACCATTCGTCTTCATACCCAATAAACTCAAGCAAAAGTGTCTTAAATGACTCGTTTTCTTTTTCCAGAGTCTTAAGACGCTTTTTTGTTATATGATCAGTAGTCATTTTCAACTCTCCTTAATATTTAACTATTTGTATAAATCAAGCGATGACTTCCACTACAAAAATTGCTGGTAAAGATAAAATACTGTTCTTTTTAATTCCATCTTTGGAGAGCCAGAGAATTTATCTAGCAACTCTTTAACCTCCGCTTTGCTTATACCAAGGTGATAATGCAAATCAAACTCCTGGTTTCGCACTTTCTCAGAACCAATATCATTGAATCCAAATAAATTCACTTTAAAACACAACTTTTTTTTTAGATTTGTTTTTTACGATCTAAGGTAATCATTATTGTATTAAGTTTATTATCTACCTCAATGGATGTACAAAATGAATGATCTTCATCAGTTTTTATCTCGATCATGCAATTGTGTTTTTCTTTTAAATGTTCAGATAGCATAGTAGACAAGTTACCATCTGGAATTTTTGCCTGTAATTGCCCTATCTTACTGATGTCATAAGTAACAATATCTTCATGAAGAACAATAGGCACAGATTCAATTTTACCTTCGTTTAAGCTATACTCTATATATCTAACCTCTTCTTTTAAAGATCTATCTTTCAAGATATTTCCCCCTTCAATTGGACAGTTTGATTCTTTTAACTAATTTCATTCAAACAAAGTTCTTTATTCGAACCCAATCTTGTCTTTGTTTATCTAAGGGTCTTGAGCTTTGTGCCAATTTTCCAATATGATAAACAGGAAACCACTTTGCCTCATTTATCATTATTGGTTCCTCATATTTCACCACATCTCTTAAATAATTTGAGCATTTTATGTTATATACTCTTTTAACAGTCCTAAAGGCTTTTACTCCTAAGGTAATAATGATTTTAGGGTTAACAATTTTAATTTCCCTTTTTAAAAAATGTTCACCGCAATTTCTATACCAAGCAGATTTTGTTTTCCCGGACAAATTTTTTGTTTCTTTCATACAAAGTATTGCATTTGTCAAGTAAGTATCTTCCACCTTAACACCAATAAGGGATAGCATTTCAATTAGTTTATTGTTTGTTGTATTTAACGGATTAACTTGTCCTTTGTTTCTAATAAATGCCTCAACATGACCCCAATCTTGACCTACAACCATCACCTTAGCATTTAAATTGCCACACCATCTAGTCCAAGGATTAATGTGATTTGAGTCATATCTTCCATCTAAAATCACAGCTGGGTTTTTAACTCCTTGACATAAAGTACATTGTTTCCGTTGGTGAACTAATTCTCTATACTTCCTATTTTTTGAAACTGGGTCTAGTATAAGAGACAAAATTTTTACGCCCCTTTTAAAATTGAGTATACTCTTCTTTAAATAAAATGATTATTTTATTACTATTATACTACAATTTTCCATGGTCACACTAAACAAAAAGCAGTCTATTCAGATCTGCTCCTTAGTGTTTTCTTCTTTTAACTTTTTGTTTAGTTTGAAGCCAATTAAGACATTGACAATAGCTGCTGGAAGATATAAAATCCCTGCACCTATTATTCCTAGTGCAGTACTTAAGCTCACAATAAATGTCTGCATTTCTGTGTTTCTTGACTTAAAGCAAAGTAATATTAGGAGTCCAGCTAAAACCCCCATAAGCCGGGCGATACCTGGAATAAAGAAATCTGTTAGGACTCCAAATAATTGCCCAATAATTGATAGCATAATCCCTAAAAAACTGGACAATAAAACCAAATTTTTAATGGCATTTTTCCCCCTTTTCAAAGCCGCTTCCATTCCACATACTCAAATCGCTTTTGATACAAGTCTTCAAGTATAGCAGCCCATTCAATCCATCCTTCAGCAACAATGCTCTTCTTTTCCCCACCTTCAATCCACTCTATCCAATACACCTGAGCACCCCTAACGTTTTATGACTTGGATTTCCCTTACCTCACATTGGACATTACACTTTGTTTTGAGCTCACTTGCTACCTCAATGACTTCATACATTGTTTGCAATTTAGAAGCGCCGTGGAGGTTGCTAGATGTCAAATAGCCGTCCTCATCTAATTTAAATGATTTGAAGTATTCCTTGTTTTCAAACTGCAGTACATAAAAATAATCAAGCAAAGGCATAAATCAACCTCTTTTAAATAATTTTGTAATCCTCATTGCCAATGGCAGTATGCCAATTAACATGAAAAAAGCAATAACGTTAAGCTTATTTTTGAAAAACAGGCTGGCCAAATTCCTTTCCATGCCCGCTGCTGTTTCTTAATCCATGAGTTCTTTAAACTTTTCATCATAAACCTGATCAACAAAAATAAACTTCATGCTAGTCAACAATCCAACTCCAAGCCAAATAATTAAAAAATAAGCTAAACCAATCATTTGTTCCCTCCCTATATCGAACGAAATTTGCTATTCTTGAGTATGTTGAATAAATTTTGTAGGTGATCAAATGGAAGAGAAATTCGAAACAAATGGGTATGATACTTCAATCGTTTATGATTACAAAGAATATCCAGATGTAAAATACGGTCGCTGCGACAATTGTGATTACACTTTGTTCAAAAGCTCTGTGAAGAGTGGAATATTCTTACGTGAATGCCGGCGTTGCGGTATGAAAAAGAGCATTTAGATTAATGCTCTTTTTGTTTAAAACACTTCTTTTATCTTGATTCTTTATGCTCTCGGATTAAGACACGTAATGTGTTATGTTAATGCATGACTGTATAAGGAGTGATACATTGCTAAAAGTTGCAAAAATTTCGGTTTCTTGCATTGCATTAGTCTTGTGCGTATACTCTCTGTTTAATCAAAATGAATTATTGTTGCTGGTAGTTCAATTGTTTGTTGCAGCCCTTTTATCAGTAGTCGGAGTTGAAGCGATATTAAGCAAACAAAAACTGTCTGGATATTTACTGTTTGGATCAGCAGCCTTCTTACTTGTTGTAAACGTTGTGAAATTCATGATTTAATTTAATGTGTTAATTTCGTAGGAATATGGAGTCCCAAAACCAATAAATAAGACCTGCAACAATACTCATAATGTAATAATTTAAGCTTCTGAATACAGTAAGAGCATTTGGCGGATAATCAACAGTCCAGAACAAAAACACAGCTAAAAAGGCTACTGCAATATAAATTAAAAAATTGTTCAAACTGAATTTTCTGGGCCTTCTTCTAAGCCACACTTGCAAAGGGACAGCAAATACCAAGTAAGTGATTAAAGCATAAAATCCTATGATACCAATAGTGACTAATGCGATTGCCATAAAACCAGAGTAAGCAAACATATACAGACCAAAGATTAGACCAAATGATAAACTAGAGATTATTAGAGTATAAACATAACTGTTTAACAATCTATTAGGTAGCAAAAGTCTATCCTCCTGTCTTCAAAAAACCTTATTAATACAAAACTTTACTTAAGCCAAATAGCCTTAGTCGCATCAACTACTCTAGATTTTTCATCAAGATATGCATATTTTCTCTCCCACTCGCTTTTTCTCCAAGCTTCTTGATCTGCAAACGATGATTTAATTGGTTTTGGGTACTCATTCTTTGACCAGCCGTCTTCAATATGGTTTAATTTAGGGTCATTATCATCGTAATACTTATACCAAACAGTAATCATTTTTAACATTATTGCCCCCTGCTTCTCTTTAAAATTTATTAATTAGAAATGATTATAATGAAGATCAAATATATCTCTTATAGTCCTCAACAATATTACGAATTATATTGTATTCTTCAGGTGTAATAGCATCTTGGGGTACTGAAAGCTGTAGAGTGTCATCCATATAACTGTTTACCAATCTCCGATACATCTCGGATATTAAATTAACAATCCCTGAAATTCTCTTAACAGTTTCTAAATTAACTTCCTCACTGGCTGTAATTATAGGGGTTGCAAGTTGTGAGCTTTCAAATTTGTCTTTTTCTTCTGAAGACCGTTGACCTGCCAGTTTATCATGCATTATATATACTGTATCCATTGTTTTTTCAATAAGTTCGTGGTAACTTAATTCTTTTTGTGTTCTAAATGTTAGAATATTAGGTTCTGCAAAAGGATAAATTGGTGCAAATCCATGTTTCAATTTATTATAAAAATCAAAATAGGTAAAATCATGTTTTTCTTCTGGGATTACAGCAGTTGAGATATCTTTTATAAGCGAGGTGATATATTTAGTTGTGGCTTGAACCCCTTTCCACAGAACCTCTGTTTCTTCGTTTGTTAGTTTATTAAATGTTTTATTTAAATCTCCTTTAGATTCAGGTAACTTAAATACCCGTTTAATCATTCTTGAATTTGACACCGCAGAATAGTAGAAACTTTTCGGATCTTTGTAAGCTAAAAAGACCTCTGCAATATCTTTACTATTAACGTTGTATTCCTTACAGGCGTGACAGATCCCAGCAAAATCTTCAAGCATAGTTCCTAATCGAATAATCATATCGCAATATAATGCTTGTAATGTCAGATGATCATTAATTACTTTATCCTCCTTTAAAAAAAGATCTTCAAAGGTATTAAATAAAACCTCGAACATTTGTTGACGATGATTTATTCCAAAATAAAGTTTATTCCACAAAAGACTAAAACTGTCATCCCCTAATTCGTTTTTTTTATTTTTTATTTTTTCAACTAGATCTGGAAGGACGGTTATGTTTATACCGCTATTTTTGTTATCGTTTTGCACATGAAATTTTAAATTTTCTATTTGTATTTCTTCCAATTTTAATCTCTCCCTTATTCCGTTAAAAGAATGATTTTATTTAAACACCTTGAGTATAGCCTGATTTGTCAATAGTTACGAGATGTTCAATGTCATCATAGTGTTCTGCATTCATAACCTCATAAATATCAATTCCAAGATTTTTCTTCAAATTGCTTTTAGCATGTAAAACAATCATATTATCTGCATTAATGCCATTAGGCATTTGTGGTACACCCGCATCTGTTTTGATTTCTACACCGTTTACATTGAAAGTTACTTTTACTGTATTTTGCATTATAACCTCTCCTATTCCCTATAAAAGTACGATTTTATGTAGACCTAGAAAACTTGTAATTACTTCCTATCCTTGTAACTTTAGTATACCATTTT
>NZ_JAWRWL010000008.1:0-59913 GCF_046535495.1 Bacillus sp. SIMBA_008
CATGTATTAGGCACGCCGCCAGCGTTCGTCCTGAGCCAGGATCAAACTCTCCGATAAATGGATCACAGGTTAAGTTCGCCGCATCCTGCGGTGACACCTGTGTGACCTGCGTCGTGCAGGCCCTAGTTTGACTGACTACGCACATCGCTGTGCGATTTATAAAAATGAATTAACAGGTACGTTTTGTCTTGTTTAGTTTTCAAAGATCATTACTGCCGCTTAACGAAGCAGCTTTATTACTATAACATTTAGCTTCTTTTAAGTCAACAACTTTTTTCAAAGTATTTAATGAAGCTTTTAGTTGATGTCAGCTGTTTATCAGCGACGAATAATAATATATCACGGATATTATCAAAAGGTCAACACCCAATTTAGGCTGTATGTGAAGAGACATTTTATCGGTTATATTCAATTGTCCATGCTCATAAGATGTAAAACAAGAATGATGGACAAGATAAGGAGGCATCATCAGTGAATCACTTCTATGTGTGGCACATTAAACGGGTAAAACAATTAATTATTATACTTATCGCCGCATTTGCAGCTGCCAGCTTTTTTTATATCCAAAGAGCTGTCCCGCTTCCCGTGTTTTCAACTGACACCGGACCTAAAGCCATTTATAAAGGAGAAACAGACTCTAAAGATATTTCACTTACTTTCGATATCAGCTGGGGTGATGAGAGAGCAGAACCGATACTTAATACTCTGAAAGCAAACGGGATTAAAAACGCAACGTTTTTCCTGTCCGCTTCTTGGGCAGAACGCCATCCCGACACAGTGGCCCGTATCGTAAAGGACGGCCATCAAATCGGGAGCATGGGCTACGCTTATAAAAACTATGCCAATTTAGAGAGCAGCGAAATAAAAAAGGACATGAACCGTGCGCAAACAGCCTTTGAAAAGTTAGGGGTCAAAGACATACAGCTATTAAGACCCCCTACCGGCCAATTCAATAAGAATGTTCTAAAGGTCGCAAAGCAATACAATTATACAGTCGTTCATTACAGTGTGAACTCTCAAGACTGGACAAATCCCGGAGTTGAAAAAATCATCGACAATGTGACCAAGCAAGTTTCCGGTGGAGACATTATTCTTTTACATGCCTCCGATTCTGCAAAACAAACAGAAGAAGCATTGCCTGATATCATCCATCAGCTGAAAGAAAAAGGATTAAAAAATGTAACCGTGGGTGATCTCATCGCAAATTCTGATGCCAAATCCGCAGAGGTAAAGTAATTACTTTGCTGCAAACTTCGGCAGCATCAGCAATTGGAAGGCATTACATGCCATTAACGGAAAAAGCATTAAATAAAGCCAGTCCTCATCATTTACTCTTAATGCAGGGAACCATTCTAATGCGGTAATCACAACCATCAAAAATAACGATGACACAAATGTTTTCTTAGAGGACTGCTTTTGCTTTATATAAGCTGTAATCACTCCAAAGATCAATAAAAACACCGGTAACCACGCATAGCCAGCCAGCGATTCTCCGCTCTCTCCAAAAAATAAAAAACGCACGTACATTAAATCAAAAGCAACAAACAGGATGAAAAACAACTGCAGCAAATTCCACAAAGAGGAGGACCTTAATATCTCAAGCGCAAACCGATGAACTGTTAAAAACACGAAAAAACCCATTTGGCTGATCACACTGAAAATCATGCCTACACCGATAAACCAAAATAAAACAGAGAAAATCTGCCCCGCTTCAAATGTAAGAAACAGCCCTCTATATTCTCCCCATTTTAAAGCAAAACCCACAATACTCGTGATAAGCGCCCCGACAGCTAAAATAGAAAAGAAAAAACGAACTAAACCACGGCTTTTCATTTCTTTATTCATCCCCTCAAAAATCGCGAACAGCGATATTTTGTTATGTATAATTCCAAACAGATGAATCATATTAAAGGTAAGACAAGTATGTGAAAGGAGCTTAAGCATGTCAAAAGCCAAAACGCTATTGATGAGCTGTTTTTTGTTATTATCTGTAACAGCTTGCGCTCCAAAAGACCAAGCAGCGGATATGGACTATGATCAGACCAAAAAAATGGTTGTTGATATATTAAAAACTGATGATGGAAAGAAAGCTATTAAGGAATTATTAAATGATGATGCCATGAATGAAGCGCTGGTGATTGACCAAGATGCAATTAAAGGAACAATAGAAAAAACACTCACATCTAAAAAAGGTGAAGAATTTTGGAAAAACATCTTTGAAGACACTGATTTTGCTGAGGGCTTTGCCAAAACTCTTCAGACAGAGCATGAAAAAGTGATTAAAAAGCTGATGAAGGATCCAGATTACCAGAAGATGCTGATGAGCGTTATGCAGGATCCCGGCATGGATAAAAAGTACAGCCAGCTGGCAAAAAGCCAAGAATTCCGCAGTTATTTAGAAGAGGTTATTAACGAAACACTTTCTAGTCCGCTTTACAAAAAGCAGTTCGAAGATGAGCTGAAAAAAGCAGCAAAAGACACAGCAAAAGAAAGTGAATAAAGGGAAAGCCGGGATCTGGAATCCCGGTTCACCTTTTATACCTGCACTGACATTTTTGCATCTATTTTTTTTGCGATGTCCTGATATATTTCTCCGATTGGATGATTTTCGTCATAAACAGACGGAGCAAATTGGTCCTTATCCCAATCGGGCTGTTTCAATGGGATTCTGCCGAGCAAAGGCACGTTTAGTTCCTCAGCCAGTTTATCTCCTCCGCCTTTTCCAAACACATATTCTCTTTCCCCTGTCTTTGCACTTTCATAATAAGCCATGTTCTCTATGACACCCACGACCTCATGATCGGTTTTAATCGCCATAGAGCCCGCTCTGGCCGCGACAAAAGCAGCTGTCGGATGTGGCGTAGATACGATAATTTCTTTGCAGCTCGGAAGCATTGTATGTACATCGAGAGCAACGTCCCCTGTACCAGGCGGAAGATCAAGAACGATATAGTCTACTTCTCCCCACTCTACTTCATGGAAAAAATTATTCAGCATTTTGCCGAGCATCGGCCCTCTCCATACGACCGGGGCATTTTCTTCTACGAAAAAGCCCATTGACATGACCTTTACTCCAAAGCGTTCAACAGGAAGAAGTTTCTCTCCTTCAATTGTTGGACGCACAGTGATACCCATCATGTCCGGCACACTGAACCCATAAATATCCGCATCAATTAAACCAACCTTTTTCCCTAGACGAGCCAGAGAAATAGCTAGGTTTACTGACACAGTTGACTTGCCTACGCCGCCTTTTCCACTTGCTACAGCAAGAAAGACTGGCGGGTTATCCATATTTAATAATGTTTTTTTCTCAGCTGACGGCGCCCGGAATTTAGCAACCGTTTCTTCAGGCAGCTCTTCAAATCGAAGGCCGACTGTCTCAGCTCCTGCCCCTTTTAATACGTTTACGATCTCTTGCTGAATCTGCATTTGTTCTGCAGTTCCTGTTTTTGCAAGAGCGACTTTTACACTGATATGCCGTTTTTCAGGCTTTATTTTAATTTCCTTAACGGCATCCAATTCTCCCAGAGGTCTTTGAAGAAAAGGTTCGCGCATTTCTCCGACTAGTTTTCTTACTTCATCTTCTCTTATCATCGAACCTCACCCTTTTGTGTATTCGTTTACAATTATTATTATATCATACATAAATGGCGGGTGTCTTATGCTTAGAACCACAAGAAAACCCTCCATTACTCCGGAGGGTCTCCTTTTTCTGTGAAATATCGCAAAATGCCTTTATATATGGAAGATGCCACCTTGTCTTGATATTTCGGTTTACCGAGCAGCGTTGCTTCGTTTGGATTGGATAAAAATCCGACTTCTATAAGCGCCCCCGGTTTGGTGACGTTTTGCATTAAGTAGATACCATGAATCCGCTTTGCTTTCCGGGTTGTGTTTTCCAGATTTCTTCTCAGCTCATCCTGGATGTATTTTGCGACTTTCTCATTTTCCGCATATTTCCCGTAATAAAAGCTTTGGGCTCCGCTCCATTTTTGTGACGGAATCGCATTAAGATGAATGCTGATATAGAGCTCCGCCTCTGAATGGTTTATTAATTTGACTCGTTGTCTTAGATCCTCAGCTTTTCGTCGGCTATAGCCTTTTGTTCCTTCTGGAGCGAGATCAGTATCACTTTCTCTGGTCATGATAACAAGCGCTCCTTGTTCTTGAAGATAATCCCTGACTCTAAAGGCCACTTCCAGGGTAACATCCTTCTCTAACAGCTTTCCGCCGACTGCTCCGCCGTCAGGCCCGCCATGACCTGGATCTAGATAAATGATTTTACCGCTCAAGGGCAGGCTCCACGGCTTCCAAGAGTCGTTATTGCTGAACTGATACTTGAACAGAAATAGTAATATGATGAAGCCTAGCAAAAAACTGAGCCATTTAAGCTTTTTCCTCATCCCTTCCCCTCCCGCTTGTCCGTTATTACATAACTATGGGACAGGGTCGGGAAATATGATTACCGCATGCGAAGCTTACACTGTTTTTCTCTTTGAACAAACCCTGCTGTCCACCAATCTTTAATGAACTTGCGTGCCGCTTCATAAACAGTGTTTTTATCAAATGTTGCGTATTGCTCGTGTATCCAATTATAGAGATAATCAAAAAACTCCATACGCAGCTCTTCTTCTTCTCTTGCAGAGCGGGCACTGATACTCTGCATTGATTCTCCGTAATAGCCGAATATCCCAAAACGCCCGCCTAACAAATAAGCTTCAATCGCAAAATCAATACAGCCTTCGGTAATAATATCTCGTTCATCATGTAAAAATGGAAATAATGGTTCCAAACAATCCTTAACAGACTGGATAATTTGTCTCAGAGAGAGTTCTTTGAGCAAGTTCTTTTCTAATTCAAAATCCTTTTGGCGTTTCACATCCATAAAAGACAGTACTTCTGCCATATAAATTCACTCTCCTTTTACCGATTATTTTGAGGTTTGGATGATGAAACAATGCCCGAATTCGGTTGGAAATTCGCCCAAATGAAGGTGTAACATCGATAAAAAATCAGCTTTCTGCAGGGTGCGGAACAAACGTTCTGTAATTGGTTATGAAAAAAGCAGCCCCTCTAACAGGTCGCTGCTTTTCATACTTTCACGCTTCTTGTTGCAGAATATGTATGGATATATTGGTCTAATACAAACCCGCCTTTATCTTCATAAAAACCAGTAACGATAAAACCGGCATCAATTTGGCCTTTGATTTGGTCTTCTAAGGAATGGCCGAATTCCAGAGCCTCATTATTTTCGATCAGTTTTTTCACTTTATGTTTCGGAAGATCTTCTGGATCAGCGTATGGAATGGAGTGTTTTACTTTTAAAACACCTTGCTGTTCTAATTCTGTATCAAACAGAAATACAACAGGATTGACAAAACCCGAGATTAGAATGCCGTTCCTTTTCAACACACGGTGCGCTTCCTTCCATACCGGGAGGACATTCTCAACAAAAACATTGGCAACAGGATGTACAATGACATCAAATGATTCATCATTAAATACACTTAAATCGTCCATGCTTTCTTTGACAGTGTGTATCGTCAGACCATCTCGCTCAGCAATCATTCTATCCTGATTCAGCTGTTTTTCTGAGTTATCTAATACGGTGACATCCGCGCCTGCGGCTGCCAAAACTGGACCCTGCTGGCCGCCGCCTGATGCTAAACAGAGTACTTTCAGACCTTTGATAGGCGGAAACCAATCCTTCGGTACATCTTTCATTGGTGTTACCCTTATATCCCAATTGCCTTTTTTTGCTTGTTCGATAACCTGCTGTTCAACAGCAACAGTCCATTCATTGCCTGTTTCTACTTTTTTATCCCAGGCTTTGCTATTATGAGCTACTAACGCATTCATGAATCTTCTCCTTACTTTAATGTATAGAGTATAACAAATATTTCTAGATTGATATCGCTTTCCCTTTGCATATTTAGAAAAAAGTTCATAAAAACGCAAAAAAATCACAAAGGAGATATGTGATTTATATCATCAGATTTACTTTTACTTCGTTACATAAAGCCATTAGCAATGAGAGCTATTGTTTCTCCGGGTTAAGAATCAGCAGTGAACTTTAACGGATGAGATACAGTGGGTAGATGAAGCTGGGCTGATCACATAACGATAATAAACATTGACCGAAGTTTCAATTGAATAAGAATGAAAGCTATCATGATTATTACAAAGAGACCGTTTATAAACAAACAATTTGCTTAACCCCGTCAAGCGTCCATTCAGTTGTTATTTTTATGCGGGACTGCCACGTTTTATTGAAAGAAAAAAGCTCCCAACCCAAGGTCGAGAGCTTTTTGAAAACGTAAAATTAACGTTTTGAGAACTGAGGTGCACGACGAGCGCCTTTAAGACCGTATTTTTTACGTTCTTTCATACGAGCGTCACGAGTCAGAAGACCTGCACGTTTAAGAGTTGTACGGTATTCTGGATCTGCTTCAAGCAAAGCACGAGCGATACCGTGACGGATTGCTCCAGCTTGACCAGATAGGCCGCCTCCATGTACGTTTACTAAAACATCATAAGTGCCAGCTGTTTCAGTCAAAGTTAATGGTTGTTTGATATCTTCGATTAAAGCTGCAGATGGGATATGTTCGCTGATTTCACGATTATTAACGACGATACGGCCTTCTCCTGGAACTAAACGCACACGCGCTACAGAGCTTTTACGACGGCCAGTACCGTAATATTGAACCTGTGCCAAATTGGTAACCTCCTTTTTAATTAACCGCGAAGTTCGTAAACTTCAGGTTTTTGTGCTTCGTGTGGATGCTCAGAACCACGGTATACGTTCAATTTTTTGAACATTTGACGACCTAGAGAACCTTTTGGAAGCATGCCTTTGATAGCAAGCTCAAGCATTTTCTCAGGGTAGTTTGTACGCATTTCAAGAGCAGTTCTTGATTTTAATCCGCCTGGATGTTGAGTGTGACGGTAGTAGATTTTGTCAGTTAACTTTTTACCAGTTAACTCGATTTTTTCAGCGTTGATGATGATCACATGATCTCCAGTATCAACGTGTGGTGTGTAAGTTGGTTTGTGTTTTCCGCGAAGGATAGCTGCAACTTCTGAAGAAAGACGACCTAAAGTCTTGCCAGCAGCATCAACAACTAACCACTTGCGTTCAATAGTACTTGCGTTAGCCATAGGTGTTGTACGCATTGAATTTCCCTCCTAAATGATCTGTCATTTTCAATAAACTTCGATTACGTTCTATTTCACAACACAATAAGTTCCGGGGCTTATCGTGGGGTTGAAATACATACCATATGATATCTTATAACTTTATGCAGACTCTGTCAAGAAAATATTATACACCTGGTTTAGTTGTCATAGTAAACGTTCCATAAATATAGCCCGTGCCCCGGCGCTGTGCGCCCTGCCGCTTCGCGATCCTTCGCTTCCAGCATGGATTTCACCTCATCGGGAGAAATTTTTCCAATACCTGCATCAAGCAAAGTACCCGCAATAATTCTGACCATATTATATAAGAAACCGCTGCCTGTGATCCGCATTTGCAGGCCGTCAGCCGTCTCAGTCCAATCAAGTTCGTATATCGTTCTTACCTTGTCCTGCACTTCTGTTTTAGCCGCGCAAAAGCTCGTAAAATCATGTGTCCCTATAAGATGCTTTGCCGCTTCTCTCATGTCCTGCACATTAAGGCGATATGAAAAATGGTAAGCGTAATGCCGTTTAAATACGTCCGGGTGTTTCTCCGTGTATACAAAGTAGCGATATTCTTTTTTGACTGCGCTAAATCGTGCATGGAACCCATCATCCGCAATTTCTGCCTGTTTGACTGCGATATCGTCCGGAAGCAGTGCATTTAAGGCATATGGCCATCTCTCAGCCGGGATAGACAGTGGAGTGTCAAAATGAATCACCTGTCCGGCTGCGTGAACCCCGCTGTCTGTTCTTCCAGACGAAACGACCGGAATTCTGTCTTTTGACTTATGCAGGACAGCCAAAGCCTTCTCCAGTTCATCCTGAACCGTTCTTTTGCCCGGCTGAACCTGATAACCGTTAAACAAATGTCCGTCATAAGAAATCGTGCATTTCAGTCTCATACAGCACCTCTAAGCCCTTAAGAAAAATAACAAAGCAGCTAATACAATTAAGCTGACAATGACAGAAGTGTCTTTTCCTGTCCATACAAGCTTTCTATATTTCGTACGTCCTTCTCCGCCTTGATAGCCTCTTGCTTCCATTGCCACCGCAAGCTCTTCGGCGCGTTTAAATGCGCTGACGAAGAGCGGGACAAGAAGCGGGACAATAGCCTTCACTCTTTCTTTGACAGGCCCGCTTGTAAAATCAACGCCTCGCGCCATCTGAGCCTTCATGATCTTATCTGTCTCCTCCATCAGTGTCGGAATAAACCGTAAAGAAATTGACATCATAAGAGCCAGCTCATGAACAGGAAGCTTTAATTTTTTCAATGGGTTCAGCAGCTGCTCCATTCCATCGGTAATCTCAATCGGTGTAGTCGTAAGCGTTAATAAAGTTGTGATTAAAATCAAATAGACGAATCTAAGAGAAATGAATATCCCCTGAACCAGACCGCCCTCATAGACTTTGAAAAAACCTATTTGAAAGATAATCGGTCCTTCATGTGTCATAAGGATGTGAAGAAGGAACGTAAAAAGGACAATCCAGATGATTGGCTTCAGCCCTTTCATTAAAAAAGAGAAAGGAACTCTTGTTAATGAAACGACGCCAATTGTAAATAAACCAAGCAACGCATATGTCTGAACATTATTGGCTAAGAATACGATGCAGACAAATAAAAAGATCGTGATCAGTTTTGTTCTGGGGTCAAGCCGGTGCACAAGTGAAGTACCCGGTACATACTTGCCGATAATCATGCTGTCCATCATAAAGTCTTCTCCCCCTGAAAAAGAGCACGGATTTTGGCAGCGGCATCTTCGATTGTGAGCATAGGCTCATTAAATCTCATACCCAGTACAGCTTCAAGGTGTCTTTGGAATTTTATTGTTTCAGGAAGATCCAGCCCCCAGCCGGCCATCTCTTCACCCTTTAAAAACAGATCACGCGGACTGCCTGATGCTTGTATCGTTCCTTTATGCATAACAATCATTTCATCAGCGTATGCAGCTGCATCCTCCATGCTGTGTGTCACAAGGATCGTCGTCAGGTTCCCACGTTGATGAAGCTCATAAAACATGTCCATAATCTCTTTTCGCCCTCTTGGGTCCAATCCTGCAGTCGGTTCATCCAGAACAAGCACTTCAGGGTCCATTGCAAGTACGCCGGCAATTGCAACTCTGCGCATTTGCCCCCCGCTTAATTCAAAGGGTGACCTGTCCAAAAGCTCTTCTGATAAACCTACAAGCTGCAGCATCTCTCTCGCTTTTTGTTCAGCATCTTCTTTTTTAACACCAAAGTTCATCGGTCCGAATGAAATATCTTTAAGAACTGTTTCTTCGAATAATTGATGCTCAGGAAATTGGAAAACGATTCCGACTTTTTTACGAAGTTTTTTCAGATCTTTATTCTTTTTCCCTGCCTGAATGACAGTGCTGCCTAGTGATATCTGTCCCTTCGTCGGCTTCAGGAGACCATTTAGGTGCTGAAGAAGAGTGGACTTGCCAGAGCCTGTATGCCCGATAACGGCTACGTAGCTTCCTTCTTTAATCGATGCATTGATATCATACAGTGCTAGGCGCTCAAACGGCGTCTTCATCTGATAGCGATGCTCTACATCTTTGATTGTAATGTCCACAGCTCTTTCACCAGCCCTTCCTGAGTCAAATGGTTTTCTTTCAAAGCCAGTCCATTTTCTCTTAAAAGCTGGCTAAGCTGAAATGAGAAGGGTAAATCAAGCCCAATTCGAACAAGTTCTTTATTCAATTTAAAAATCTCTTCAGGCGGCCCTTCAGCATATTTTTTACCGCCATTCATGACAATGATCCTGTCTGCTTTTGCTGCCTCATTCAGATCATGTGTAATGGATATGACAGTCGCCATGCCCTGCTCTTTTAAATGTCTTACCGTTTCAAGCACTTCTTCTCGCCCGATCGGATCAAGCATGGATGTTGCTTCATCTAAGATAATAATATCAGGACGTGCGGCAATAACCCCCGCAATCGCAACTCTCTGCTTTTGGCCTCCGGAGAGATGGTGCGGCTCTTGATCGAGAAAATCTTGCATATTCACCTGTTTTACTGCCCAGTCTACTCTCTCAATCATTTCTTCCCGCGGTACACCATTGTTTTCTAAACCAAAAGCCACATCATCGCGAACAGTCGTTCCGACAAATTGGTTATCCGGATTTTGAAAGACCATACCTATCTTCTTACGCACTTCCCAAACAGATTCCTCTGTCAATTGAATCCCGGCAACCTCAATGTCGCCTGATTCAGGAAGAATTAAACCATTCAATGCCCGGGCCAGTGTTGATTTCCCTGAACCGTTATGACCTACGATTGCAAGCCATTCACCCTCATACACCTGCAGGGAGACGCCGTCTAGTGCTCGTCTTTCTGCGTCCTTCCGATATCGAAATACGATATCCTCTACCGATATCAACTGATTTTGATTCATGGAAAACCGGCCTCCTCTCAGCTAATGCTCTGCTTTTCTCTCTATTAAAAGTTGCAGTATCTAAAAAAAGGGCATAGATCCAGTTAGAAACTGTCCCGCCCTTCTTTAGATACACAAAAATATGTGATTAAACCAATTCGATAATTGCCATTGGTGCTCCGTCACCACGGCGAGGACCAAGCTTCATAATACGTGTGTATCCGCCTTGGCGCTCCTCGTAACGAGTTGCAATGTCAGAGAATAATTTTTGAAGTGCATCTTGGTTATTTTCTTCGTTTGCAACCTCGTTGCGGATGTATGCAGCAGCTTGACGGCGAGCGTGAAGATCACCGCGTTTGCCAAGCGTGATCATTTTTTCAACTACAGAGCGAAGTTCTTTCGCACGTGTTTCAGTTGTTTCGATTCTTTCGTTGATGATCAAATCAGTTGTAAGATCACGAAGCATAGCTTTACGCTGTGCACTCGTACGTCCTAGTTTTCTGTATGACATGTGATGTCCCCTCCTTTATTGGAATGCTGTTTCTGAATAATAAACACACGAAAATCCTAGTTCACAAGGGAAACTAGTCAATCGTCTTTGCGAAGTCCGAGTCCAAGTTCTTCTAGTTTCGCTTTCACTTCTTCAAGTGATTTGCGTCCTAGATTTCGAACTTTCATCATATCTTCTTCCGTCTTGTTCGCAAGCTCTTGAACCGTGTTAATACCCGCACGCTTTAAGCAGTTGTAAGAACGAACAGAAAGATCCAATTCTTCAATTGTCATTTCAAGAACTTTCTCTTTTTGATCTTCTTCTTTTTCAACCATGATTTCAGCATGTTGAGCTTCGTCAGTTAAACCAACGAATATATTAAGGTGTTCAGTTAAAATCTTTGAACCAAGCGCAATTGCTTCTTTCGGTCCAGTGCTTCCATCAGTCCAAACATCAAGTGTAAGTTTATCATAGTTTGCAACTTGGCCTACACGAGTGTTCTCTACCTGATAAGATACACGAGAAACTGGCGTATAGATAGAATCGATCGGAATCACGCCGATTGGCTGATCGTCTCTCTTGTTTGCGTCAGCAGGCGTATACCCACGTCCTCTTTGAGCAGTAAGGCGAACTCGGAAACTCGCATTCTCACCAAGAGTCGCGATATGAAGATCAGGATTTAAGATCTCTACATCACTATCGTGTGTAATATCAGCTGCCGTTACAGTTCCTTCACCCTGTACATCAATTTCTAGCGTCTTCTCTTCATCAGAGTAGATTTTCAATGCAAGCTTTTTAATGTGTAAGATAATCGTTGTAACATCTTCCACAACGCCTTCAATTGTCGAGAATTCGTGCAGTACACCATCTATCTGGATTGATGTTACAGCGGCACCAGGGAGTGAGGATAAGAGGATACGACGTAAGGAGTTACCCAGAGTTGTACCATATCCACGCTCAAGTGGCTCTACGACAAACTTACCAAATTTGGCATCGTCGCTGATTTCAACCGTTTCGATTTTTGGTTTTTCAATCTCGATCATTACTTAAAACCCTCCTTCAAAACGTCGAAACCTCGAATAGAATCATATGAGATTCCATCCGAAATTCCCCATTGTTTAGTCCCGTATGTGCTCAGGCAACGAGTCGGTGCATTCGTTTCATAAATAACTGTATCATAACCCATTATTGACAGGGACACAAAATCTATACAAACAAATTACACGCGGCGACGTTTTGGTGGACGGCATCCGTTATGAGGAACAGGAGTTACGTCTCTGATAGCAGTGACTTCTAGTCCAGCAGCTTGAAGTGCACGGATTGCAGCTTCACGGCCTGAACCAGGTCCTTTAACAGTAACCTCTAGAGTTTTAAGACCATGTTCGATTGAACCTTTAGCAGCTGTTTCTGCAGCCATTTGCGCAGCAAAAGGAGTAGATTTACGAGAACCTCTGAATCCTAAAGCTCCGGCACTAGACCAAGAAATAGCATTACCATGAGTGTCAGTGATCGTAACGATCGTGTTATTGAAAGTTGAACGAATATGAGCAATTCCAGACTCAATATTCTTTTTCACGCGACGTTTACGCGTGTTAGATTTACGAGCAGCAGCCATTGTTTAAGAACCTCCCTTACTTATTTTTTCTTGTTAGCTACAGTACGACGCGGACCTTTACGAGTACGCGCGTTGTTTTTAGAGTTTTGTCCGCGAACAGGTAATCCTCTGCGATGACGGATTCCGCGGTAGCTTCCGATTTCGATCAGACGTTTGATATTAAGAGAAACTTCACGGCGAAGGTCACCTTCTACTTTCAGTTTGTCAATAATATCACGGATTTTACCAAGTTCTTCTTCAGTAAGATCGCGCACACGAGTATCTTCTGAAACTCCAGCTTCTTTTAAAACTTGCTGAGCCGTTGTGCGGCCAATTCCGAAGATGTATGTTAAAGAAATAACAACACGTTTGTCACGTGGGATATCTACACCAGCAATACGAGCCATTCTCTGGGCACCTCCTTATAAATTATCCTTGTTTTTGTTTATGCTTTGGATTTTCACAGATCACCATTACTTTTCCTTTTCTGCGAATAACTTTACATTTTTCGCAGATTGGTTTAACTGATGGTCTCACTTTCATGTGTTTCCAACCTCCTTCAGTTTCCGGAGTGCTTTATTTGTAACGGTACGTAATCCTGCCACGAGTTAAGTCATATGGAGATAATTCTACCGTAACTTTGTCTCCAGGTAAAATGCGAATGAAGTGCATGCGGATTTTACCAGATACATGAGCCAAAACAGTGTGGCCATTTTCAAGTTCAACTTTGAACATCGCGTTTGGCAGTGTTTCGACTATAGTACCTTCCACTTCAATTACATCGTCTTTCGCCATTCAAGTGTTCTCCCTTCTTCAAATCAGTAACTTGCTTTCTGACAAATTTCAAAAGAAGTTTGTCACACGCCCTGTTTCGTTTATACTGTTCTGAACTTCCGGAGATACGCAATCATAAAGGGTTAAATGATTGATATTCTTTTTCTAAGGAGAATGAAATGTACGCTTTTCTCCGTCTGCTGTTAGTACATTGATGATGGTTAAAATTCCAACGACAAGCAGCAAGATGAATTCGGTCTTGCCAATGTTCACCCAAGCTTTCTGCCCTATCAAGCTTGAAAAACATCTGTCTTCGGAATTATTTTCATCATCTAGACTCTCGTCAGTATATCAAAACCCGTTTCCGTAATCGCAATCGTATGTTCAAAATGAGCACACTTTTTCCCATCTACCGTTACAACCGTCCAGTTATCAGCCAATGTTTTCACGTAGCGGCTGCCAGCGTTCACCATAGGTTCAATAGCGAGAACCATGCCAGGTTTAAGCCGTGGTCCTTTGTTGGGCGGACCGTAATGAGGAATTTGCGGGTCCTCATGCAAGTCTTGACCAACACCATGTCCGACATACTCCCTAACAACTGAAAACTGCTCATTTTCGACATACGTTTGTATTGCGTGGGAAATATTCGACAAACGTTCACCTGGTTTTGCTTCCTGCAAGCCTTTATATAAAGACTCCTCTGTCACTTCCAGAAGTTTTTTGTCATCATCGCTGATGTTTCCTACCGGATATGTCCATGCAGAGTCACCATGATAACCATTTAATTTAGCACCGATATCAATACTGATGATGTCACCGTCCTTCAGCACCCTGCTGCCAGGTATGCCGTGAACGAGTTCTTCATTAACTGATACGCAAATGCTCCCGCGAAACCCATTATACCCCTTAAAAGATGGGATTGCACCCTGCTTCTTAATAAAACGTTCGGCAATTTGATCCAATTCTTTTGTCGAGATTCCTGGTTTAATGTGCTTTTTTAACTCTTCATGAGTTAAAGCCACGATTCGCCCTGCTTCCCGCATGATACCAAGTTCACGTGGGGTTTTACAGATAATCATTTTTTTAATCCTCCAAGAAGATCCTTCACATCTGCATAAACGTCTTGAATGTCCTGCTGGCCATTCACGTTTGCAAGATAACCTTTCTCTGAATAGAAATCGAGTAAAGGCTGAGTTTGCTTCATGTTTACCTCAAGCCGTTTAGAGACTGTTTCCTCATTATCATCTGCCCGTTGATAGAGTTCGCCTCCGTCTTTATCACAAATACCCGGCGTTTTCGGCGGATTAAAGACTAAATGATAGGTTGTGCCGCAAACACTGCAAATTCTGCGTCCAGTCAGACGTTCCATCAGAACATCTTTGTCGACTTCAATGTTAATGACATAATCAATCGGCTTGCCGTATTCCTCAAGAATTTCTTCAAGAGCTTCGGCTTGAGCGACTGTTCGCGGAAATCCGTCCAGAAGAAAACCTCTTTCACAATCATCTTTGCCAAGTCTCTCTTTTACAATTCCGATTGTGACTTCGTCAGGTACGAGCTCTCCCTTATCAATATAAGATTTTGCTTCGAGTCCGAGTGGTGTTTCTTCTTTCATAGCAGCACGGAACATATCTCCTGTTGAGATATGAGGAATCCCATAATCCTCAACAATTCGTTCGCCCTGTGTGCCTTTACCGGCACCAGGAAGCCCCATTAAGACTAAGTTCATTCGGATTTCCCCCGTCCTCTCTTTATTAAGAGGGAATGGATAAATCCATTTCCTCTAGTTTTTCATAAATCCACGGTAGTTTCGTTTCACCAACTGGCTTTCTAGTTGTTTCATTGTCTCCAAGGCTACCCCGACAACAATTAACAAAGATGTTCCGCCAATTTGTGCACTTTGAGGCAATCCAGCGAATTGAATGAAAAAGATAGGAAGAATGGAAATCACGGCTAAGAATATAGAACCCACAAACGTAAGTCGATACAAAATGCTCGTAATTCTATCTTGAGTCATTTTCCCTGGACGAACCCCCGGGATATAGCCACCCTGTTTTTTAAGGTTATCAGCCATTTGTTCAGGGTTTACCTGTACAAAAGCATAAAAGTACGTAAAGGCAATAATCAACGCAACATATATCGCCATACCCACCGGATGCGTATTATCAAAGTTGTTTTGAATCCACTTTGTCACATCGTTTGTTCCAAAGAATGACGCGATCGTCCGCGGCGTTATCAAAAACGCAACCGCAAAGATTACCGGAATAACCCCTGCAGGATTCACTTTCAATGGAAGGTGTGTAGACTGACCTCCGCCAGCAGGTGAACGACCTGTGCCTTTAGCATATTGAATCGCAATTTTCCGTACGGCTTGCTGAATGAAAATAACTCCAACAATAACTGCTAAAATCGCAATCACAAGAAGTGCGACTTTCACAATATGAATAAACAACTGATCGTTGCTGCCGACAAATTGAGTCTCATATATTTGCCCAATTGTTTTTGGAATACTAGACACAATCCCCGCGAAGATAATGATCGATATTCCGTTGCCTACTCCATGAGAAGTAATTTGTTCCCCAAGCCACATTAAAAAGGCAGTTCCGCCAGTGAGCACTAAAGCAATGATAAGATATGTCGATACACCGGATTTTTCGATCAGCATACCGTTTGCCAGATTGTTGAATCCATATGACATACCTAACGCTTGGATGAAACCAAGCACAATCGTAAAGTACCTTGTGAACTGAGCTAATTTACGGCGGCCAACTTCACCTTGCTTAGACCACTCGGTAAACTTCGGTACCACATCCATCTGAAGCAGCTGAATGATGATCGAAGCCGTGATATAAGGAGTAATTCCCATTGCGAAAATGGAAAATTGGTAAAGCGCACCGCCGCCAAATGTATTAAGGAGATCAAAAACACCCATTTGAGACTGTGCCTGTAACGCTTCAGCGTTAACGTAAGGCACAGGAATAAACGCACCTATGCGAAAGACGATAAGCATGAGTAAAGTGAATATGATTTTATTCCTGATATCACTCACACGCATAAAGTTGGAGATTGTCTTAAACAAGTTAGATCACCTCAGCTGTACCGCCAGCAGCTTCAACAGCTTCTTTCGCAGAAGCAGAGAATTTATTGGCTTTTACAGTTAATTTTTTCTCTAATTTACCGTTGCCAAGAATCTTTACTCCTGCATTAAGTTTGCTAATAACACCAGTCTCTAGAAGAAGTTCAGGAGTGACTTCCGTTCCTTCTGCAAAACCGTTCAATTTGTCTAGGTTGACTACAGCGTATTCCTTGCGGTTGATGTTAGTGAAACCGCGTTTAGGAAGACGTTGGAATAAAGGCATTTGTCCCCCCTCGAATCCAGGGCGTACACCGCCGCCAGAACGAGCGTTTTGACCTTTGTGACCTTTACCAGCTGTTTTACCGTTGCCAGAACCAATACCACGACCTACGCGATTACGCGTTTTGCGTGAACCTTCTGAAGGTTTTAATTCATGAAGTTTCATTAGGACACCTCCTTATCCGATCAAATATTTTTATTGTTCTTTAACAGAAACTAAATGAGATACTTTATTAATCATACCACGGATCGCAGCGTTGTCTTCATGAACAACAGTTTGGTTTGTTTTCTTTAAACCAAGTGTTCTTACAGTAACGCGTTGGTCTTCCGGGCGACCGATTACACTTCGTTTGAGGGTAATTTCTAATTTAGCCATTAATGTTCCCTCCTTATCCTAACAGTTCTTCTACAGATTTTCCACGAAGCTTCGCAACGTCTTCAGCACGTTTAAGCTCACTTAAACCTTGAAGTGTTGCACGAATCATGTTGATCGGTGTGTTAGAACCTAAAGACTTAGAAAGGATATCAGCTACACCAGCTAGCTCAAGTACCGCACGTACAGGGCCTCCAGCGATAACTCCAGTACCTTCAGAAGCAGGTTTTAACAAGATGTTACCTGCACCGAAACGTCCGATGATTTCGTGTGGAATTGTAGTTCCAACCATTGGTACTTCAATCAAATTCTTTTTCGCATCTTCAACAGCTTTGCGGATCGCTTCTGGTACTTCTTGTGCTTTACCAGTACCGAATCCTACGTGTCCGTTTTTGTCACCGACAACGACTAGAGCTGCGAAGCGGAAACGACGACCACCTTTAACAACTTTCGCTACGCGGTTAACCGTAACTAAGCGTTCTTCTAACTCTAATTTGCTTGGGTCAATACGACGCATAATCATGTGTCCCTCCTTCTTTTATTAAAATTTAAGTCCAGCTTCACGAGCGGCATCAGCCAAAGCTTTTACACGTCCATGGTATAAGTATCCGCCACGGTCAAATACTACGTCAGAAATGCCTTTTTCAGCAGCGCGTTTTGCAACTAATTCTCCAACTTTAGTAGCAGCAGAAGTATCTCCAGTGCTTTCAACGTTCAAGTCTTTATCGAGAGTAGATGCACTAGCAAGTGTTACACCATTTACATCATCGATGATTTGAGCGTAAATGTGCTTGTTAGAACGGAAAACGTTCAGGCGCGGTCTTTCAGCAGTACCGGAAAGTTTAGCGCGAACACGAGCGTGTCTTTTAAGACGAGCAGCATTTTTGCTAGTTTTCGTAATCATCTAGGTCACTCCTTTCTTCACTTTAAGCGATCTTACTTAGCAGATTTACCTTCTTTACGGCGAACAACTTCACCTTCGTAGCGGATTCCTTTACCTTTGTAAGGCTCTGGAGAACGTACAGCGCGGATGTTAGCAGCAATAGCTCCTACGCGTTCTTTGTCTGTACCTTTTACAACTACTTTTGTTTGAGAAGGAACTTCGATTTCGATGCCTTCTTCAGGAACGATCTCAACAGGATGAGAGTATCCAACGTTTAAAACAAGTTTATTTCCGGATTTAGAAGCACGGTAACCGACACCGACTAATTCCAAACCTCTTTCAAATCCTTTAGATACACCTTCAACCATGTTGCCAAGCAGACTGCGAGTCGTACCATGCAGGGCACGGTGCTCTTTTTGATCAGAAGGACGAGCGACTGTAAGCACATTGTCCTCTACTTTAATCTCCATATCAGGGTGAAACGTACGAGTTAATTCTCCTTTTGGTCCTTTCACAGCTACAGTGTTGTTATCATTTAACGTTACTGTAACATCAGAAGGAATCTCAAGTAGCTTCTTACCTACACGAGACATACCAAACACCTCCATTCATGTTAAACTTCTTACCAAACGTATGCTAGAACTTCTCCACCAGCTTGTTTTGCACGGGCTTCTTTGTCCGTTAAAACACCTTGTGATGTAGAAATAATCGCGATTCCAAGACCGTTAAGTACGCGGGGTACTTCATTAGATTTAGCATAAACACGCAAACCAGGCTTGCTGATTCTTTTAAGACCAGTGATAACGCGCTCGTTGTTTTGTCCGTATTTCAAGAAAACGCGGATGATACCTTGTTTGCTGTCTTCTACGAACTCAACGTCACGAATGAAACCTTCACGCTTTAAAATTTCAGCAATTTCTCTTTTCAATTTAGAAGCAGGAATTTCAAGCTTCTCATGACGTACCATGTTTGCATTGCGAATACGAGTTAGCATATCTGCAATTGGATCTGTCATAACCATTATATAATTACCTCCTTCCCTTTCTTGGGGATTACCAGCTGGCTTTTTTCACGCCAGGAATTTGTCCTTTATATGCAAGCTCACGGAAACAAATACGGCAAAGTTTAAATTTACGAATGACTGAATGCGGACGTCCGCAGCGTTCACAGCGTGTGTACTCTTGTACTTTAAACTTTGGTGTACGTTGTTGTTTCGCAATCATAGACTTTTTAGCCACGATTTCGCCTCCCTTTCATTGATTATTTCTGGAACGGCATACCTACTTGAGTTAATAGCTCACGAGCTTCTTCGTCAGTATTAGCAGTTGTTACGATAACGATGTCCATTCCGCGAACCTTTGTTACTTTATCGTAGTCAATTTCAGGGAAGATTAACTGTTCTTTGATACCAAGTGTGTAGTTACCGCGACCGTCGAAAGATTTTTTAGAAACCCCGCGGAAGTCACGTACACGCGGTAAAGATACAGAAATAAGTTTATCAAGGAAATCATACATGCGCTCTCCGCGAAGAGTTACTTTCGCACCGATAGGCATTCCCTCACGAAGACGGAATCCAGCAATTGATTTCTTCGCACGAGTAACGACAGGTTTTTGACCTGCGATAAACGTTAATTCTTCAACAGCACTGTCGATTGCTTTGGCGTTTTGAACAGCGTCACCAACACCCATGTTGATTACGATTTTTTCGATTTTAGGCACTTGCATGACTGAATCATAATTGAACTTAGTCATTAAAGCAGGTGCAATTTCTTTATTGTACTTTTCTTTAAGGCGGTTCATGAGATAGACCTCCCTTCCTTTTAATACTATTTATCTAGAACTTGCCCAGATTTTTTTGCTACACGAACTTTTTTGCCATCTTCCACTTTGTATCCTACGCGAGTCACTTCACCTGTTTTAGGATCGAGCGGCATAACGTTTGATACATGAATTGGCGCCTCTTGATTAGAAATACCGCCTTGAGGGTTAGCTTGAGTTGGTTTAGAGTGTTTCTTTACCATGTTAACACCTTCAACTAAAACGCGGTCCTTTTTAGGGAAAGCAGCAAGGATTGTTCCTTGTTTGCCTTTATCTTTACCAGAGATAACCATAACTTTATCGCCTTTTTTTACATGCATCCTGATCGCACCTCCTTGAGTAAGGCATTTATTTCATTAGATAACTTCTGGAGCTAGAGAAACAATTTTCATAAAGTTGTTTTCACGCAATTCACGAGCAACTGGTCCGAAGATACGAGTTCCGCGTGGGCTCTTGTCGTCACGGATGATAACACATGCATTCTCATCGAAGCTGATGTATGAACCGTCACTTCTGCGCGCTCCGCTTTTAGTGCGAACGATAACAGCTTTTACGACTTCACCTTTTTTGACAACGCCTCCTGGTGTTGCTTGTTTAACCGTGCAAACAATTACATCACCAATGTTAGCTGTTTTACGTCCAGAACCACCAAGAACTTTAATAGTAAGTACTTCACGTGCGCCAGAGTTGTCAGCTACTTTTAAACGAGTCTCTTGTTGAATCATTATTTGTTACCTCCCTTCGGAAAAAGAATTCCGAACTTTATTAGATAATAACAGCTTCTTCGACAACTTCAACTAGACGGAAACGCTTAGTTGCAGACAATGGACGAGTTTCCATGATCTTAACGATGTCACCGATTTTAGCTTGATTATTTTCATCATGTGCTTTGAATTTTTTTGAGTATTTTACGCGTTTACCGTAAAGTGTATGTTTTTTGTATGTCTCAACAACAACAGTAATGGTTTTATCCATTTTGTCAGAAACAACACGGCCTTGGTAAACTTTGCGTTGGTTACGTTCGCTCATGCTCACGACCTCCCCTCAGTGATTATTTATTAGCAGCAATTTCTCTTTCACGAATCACAGTTTTCATGCGCGCGATAGCTTTGCGCACTTCACGAATGCGAGCAGTATTTTCAAGTTGTCCTGTCGCTAATTGAAAGCGAAGATTGAAAAGTTCTTCTTTAAGAGACTTTACTTTTTGTTCAATTTCAGCAGTGGTAAGGTCACGAATTTCATTAGCTTTCATTTGATTCACCACCAATTTCTTCACGTTTTACGAACTTCGTTTTAATTGGCAATTTGTGAGATGCAAGGCGAAGCGCTTCACGAGCAACCTCTTCAGACACACCAGAAATTTCAAATAAAACTTTGCCCGGTTTTACAACAGCTACCCAACCTTCTGGAGCCCCTTTACCGGATCCCATACGTACCTCAAGTGGTTTAGCAGTGTAAGGTTTAGAAGGGAAAATTTTGATCCAAACTTTACCGCCACGTTTCATGTAACGAGTCATCGCAATACGTGCAGCTTCGATTTGACGGTTAGTAATCCAAGAAGCTTCTAGAGCTTGGATACCGAATTCTCCGAAATGTACTTCAGTACCGCCTTTCGCACGGCCGCGCATTTTTCCGCGATGCTCTCTGCGATATTTAACGCGTTTTGGTAATAACATATTATTTTCCTCCTTCCTCAGTTTTCTTCTTAGTAGGAAGAACCTCTCCACGATAGATCCAGACTTTTACACCAAGCTTACCGTAAGTAGTATCAGCTTCAGATGTTGCATAGTCAATGTCCGCACGTAATGTGTGCAATGGAACAGTTCCTTCACTGTAGTATTCAGAACGAGCGATATCTGCACCGCCAAGACGACCAGAAACCATTGTTTTCACACCTTGTGCTCCAGCACGCATAGTACGTTGGATTTGTTGTTTCTGCGCACGGCGGAAAGAAACACGGTTTTCTAATTGACGAGCGATGTTGTCAGCAACTAGCTGTGCATCAAGATCTGCTCTTTTGATTTCAAGAATGTTAATGTGTACACGCTTGCCAGTAAGGCTGTTAAGGGCTTTGCGAAGTGCTTCGACTTCAGAACCGCCTTTACCGATAACCATACCAGGCTTAGCTGTGTGGATCGTAATGTTAACGCGGTTTGCTGCACGCTCGATTTCTACTTTAGAAACAGAAGCGTCAGAAAGGCGTTTGCTAATGTATTCACGAATTTTTAAATCTTCGTGCAGGAAGTCAGCGTAATCTTTACCAGCGTACCACTTAGATTCCCAATCACGAATGACTCCGATACGAAGACCGACTGGATTTACCTTTTGACCCACTACTTATCCCTCCTTCTTTTCTGATACAACGATTGTAATGTGGCTCGTACGTTTGTTGATTTGGCTCGCACGTCCCATAGCACGTGGGCGGAATCTTTTTAACGTAGGGCCTTCGTCAACGAATGCTTGAGAAATAACCAGGTTGTTAGCGTCCATTTCATAGTTATGCTCAGCATTTGCAATAGCGGATTTTAATACTTTCTCGATAATTGGAGAAGCAGCTCTTGGCGTAAGGTTCAAGATTGATACTGCCTCACCTACTTGCTTGCCTCGAATCAGGTCCATTACTAGACGTGCTTTACGAGGAGCAATACGGACTGTTCTTGCAACAGCTTTAGCTTGCATTTAAAAGCCTCCTCTCTTAGCGTCTTGTTTTTTTGTCATCACTAGCATGACCTTTGTACGTACGAGTTGGAGCGAATTCACCCAACTTGTGCCCTACCATATCTTCAGAGATGAATACAGGCACGTGTTTACGTCCGTCATAGACTGCGATTGTGTGACCAATAAACTGTGGGAAAATAGTAGAACGACGAGACCAAGTTTTTACGACTTGTTTCTTGTCTGTTTCATTTAATTTCTCGATTTTAGTCATCAAGTGTCCATCGACAAATGGTCCTTTTTTTAAGCTGCGAGCCATTTTGGAACCTCCCTTCGTGATTGCACTACGGTCCGAAAAGAACCGTAGACAACCCCGTTATTTATTTTTACGACGACGTACGATAAATTTATCGGATTTGTTCTTTTTCTTACGAGTCTTGAATCCAAGAGTTGGTTTGCCCCATGGAGACATTGGTGATTTACGTCCGATTGGCGCACGTCCTTCACCACCACCGTGTGGGTGATCGTTAGGGTTCATTACAGAACCACGAACAGTAGGACGGATGCCTTTCCAGCGAGAACGTCCAGCTTTACCAATGTTGATAAGTTCGTGCTGTTCGTTGCCTACTTGACCGATAGAAGCACGGCAAGCAGAAAGGATCATGCGAACTTCACCAGAGTTAAGACGTACAAGAACGTATTTACCTTCTTTACCAAGAACCTGAGCAGATGTACCAGCTGAACGTACAAGCTGTCCGCCTTTACCAGGTTTTAATTCAATGTTATGCACAACTGTACCAACAGGGATGTTGATAAGTGGAAGTGCATTACCTACTTTAATGTCAGCTTCAGGACCTGACATGATTTCAGTACCTACTTGAATTCCTTTAGGAGCAAGAATGTAACGTTTTTCTCCGTCTGCATAGTTGATTAGAGCGATGTTAGCTGAACGGTTTGGATCGTATTCAACTGTAGCAACGCGTCCAGGTATACCATCTTTATCGCGTTTGAAGTCGATAACACGGTATTGGCGTTTATGTCCGCCACCTTGGTGACGTACAGTCAATTTACCTTGGTTGTTACGTCCGCCTTTTTTGTGAAGGGGAGCAAGCAAGGATTTTTCCGGCTTGTCAGTCGTGATTTCAGCAAAATCTGAAGTTGTCATGCCACGACGTCCATTAGAGGTCGGTTTATACTTTTTAATCGCCATTTTGAATTTCCCTCCTTCTTTTTACAGATAATTAAGCTTCAAAAATTTCGATTTCTTTGCTGTCTGCAGTAAGTTTTACGATCGCTTTTCTGCGACGGCTAGTCATACCAGTGTAGCGTCCGACACGTTTTGATTTGCCTTTGTAGTTCATGATGTTGACTTTGTCAACTTTCACTCCAAAGATGCTTTCAACCGCGTCTTTCACTTCTGTTTTGTTAGCTCTTACATCAACTTCAAAAGTATATTTTTTTTCAGTCATTAAATCGGCAGAACGTTCAGTAATGACGGGGCGCTTTAGAACATCACGAGGATCTTTCATTATGCAAGCACCTCCTCTACTTTTTCAACCGCTGCTTTTGTAATCAGAAGCTTCTCGTGGTTGACAACGTCTAAAACGTTGATTCCGTTAGCTTCAACAACAGTAACTCCAGGAATGTTACGAGCAGATAAAGCTACTGCTTCGTTTGCATCCGCAGTTACGATTAAAGCTTTTTTCTCAACAGATAATCCTTTAAGGATAGCTGCCATTTCTTTTGTTTTAGCCGTATCAAGAGTAAGATCTTCAAGAACGATGATGTTGTTGTCGATCACTTTAGAAGACAATACTGATTTGATTGCCAAGCGGCGAACTTTTTTAGGTAATTTATAAGAATAGCTGCGTGGTGTTGGGCCGAATACGACACCACCTCCGCGCCATTGCGGTGAACGGATTGAACCTTGACGGGCACGTCCAGTACCTTTTTGACGCCATGGTTTACGACCTCCGCCGCGTACTTCAGAACGATTTTTTACTTTGTGAGTTCCTTGACGTAAGGAAGCTCTTTGCATAAGAATAGCGTCGAATACAACACTCTCATTTGGTTCGATACCAAATACAGAAGCGTTTAATTCGATGTCACCAGCAGTAGAACCGTTTTGGTTGTATAATGCTACTTTTGGCATAATCAATTTCCTCCTTTCCTAAGAGAATTATTTAGATTTAACAGCACTTTTAACAGTGATTAAAGATTTCTTCGCACCAGGTACGTTACCTTTGATCAAAAGAAGATTGCGTTCTGCATCAACTTTTACGATTTCAAGGTTTTGAACAGTGATTTGCTCTCCGCCCATACGTCCAGGTAATAATTTACCTTTGAATACACGGTTAGGATCTACAGGTCCCATTGAACCAGGACGACGGTGGTAGCGTGAACCGTGAGACATAGGTCCGCGAGATTGTCCGTGGCGCTTGATTGCACCTTGGAAACCTTTACCTTTAGATACTCCTGTTACATCTACGATTTCTCCAGCAGAGAAAATTTCAACCTTGACTTCCTGACCAACTTCATACGCATCCATTTCCACTCCGCGTAATTCTTTAACGAAGCGCTTAGGAGCAGTTTCCGCTTTTGCAACGTGCCCTTTTTCAGGTTTGTTAGAAAGCTTTTCACGCTTGTCGTCAAAACCAAGCTGGATTGCTTCGTAACCGTCGTTTTCAGCTGTTTTCTTTTGAAGAACAACGTTTGGAGCAGCCTCGATAACAGTTACCGGAATAAGATCACCATTCTCAGCGAATACTTGCGTCATACCAATTTTTCTTCCTAAGATTCCTTTGGTCATTCGTCACACCTCCTATTAAGATCATTCTATATTTTGGAATTAAAGTTTAATTTCGATATCGACACCAGATGGTAAGTCTAATCGCATAAGAGCATCAACAGTTTGTGGTGTTGGGTTCACAATGTCGATTAAACGTTTATGTGTACGCATTTCAAATTGCTCACGAGAATCTTTGTATTTGTGCACCGCACGAAGGATTGTGTAAACTGATTTTTCAGTTGGCAACGGAATCGGACCAGATACGCTGGCACCAGAACGTTTTGCCGTTTCAACAATCTTCTCTGCAGATTGATCAAGGATTCTATGATCATATGCTTTCAAACGAATACGAATTTTTTGTTTTGCCATTATTTTCCCTCCTTTTCGCCTACATCACGTTAGACAGTTCTCCGTGAGAAAAACCTGAACACCTTGCCATGGCAAAGCGGCCGGGTGTGTCAGCAACCTCTCACTTCATCGCAGTCAAAGACCAACATACACCATTATACAGAAAATAGGCGCATGTTGCAAGACTTATTTAAAATATGCATGATTTGCACACTTTTTTTATTATACAGGGGTTTTTCTTATTTATCAAGGATCTATCATAAATGGTGTCGTGCATGTCGACTTAATGTGTTCGCGAATAATGCCGGCTCCTCAATATGCGGGGTGTGAGCTGAGTTCTCAAATTGAAACCAGCGCTTTTCGGGTGCCTCAAGCACTTGATAATACTGTTTCGATATTTCAGCAGGAACAATTAAGTCATGTTTCCCTGAAATGAAAACACACGGTACTTTAATAGAAGGAACTGATGTAAAAGCATTAAACCGGTACAACTCACCAGTTAAATGTTTTTTACTGAAGCGCAATCCATTGAGGAAGCTGTGCATGTTCCGCACTCCATACTCATTGCCAGTAAGCATTTGAAATAATACAGCTAGAGATTGACGATGACGGCGAGTGAAGCCTCCCCTGCTTAGCTCGACACAAAACCGATAGATAAGGTGCTGGATATCCTGCTTCCAAGGCGGAGCACCAATGAAACGTGTGAGGAAAGATAATAAGCTGGCTTTTTTTGATTTAGAAATTTCACGAATATTTTGATAAGCAGTTGATTCTTCATCGTGAGGGTTAACAACCTGGCTGATTCCATAATACGCGTAAAATAAATCAGGACACTGCTGCAGCACATGAAGCGCCAGTATTGACCCCCAAGAATGACCGACTAGGTAAAGTTTTGATTTTGAAAAATGAGCTAAAAGCCATTGAGTGACTTGGATTGTATCTTTAATGAAGTGATCTATTGTCATAGAGTGATGCGAAATTCGCTTAGAATAAGAAAGCCCCGATCCTCTCTGATCCCAATGAACTACTGTAAAATACTGTTCCAGCTCTTTTTGATAATGTCTAACATATCCGATTTGCGGCGTTCCCGGCCCGCCATGTAAAAAAAGCAGCAATGGATTTTTCACGTCAACTCCATTAATCATCAGCATTTGCTTTGTATTTCCAATGCTTAGTTCTTTCATGATTGCGATTGATTTCTTTTCAGGAATCATAAATATTAACCCCTCGAATATGATAGATCCTATTATACAAGAAAATGATAAGCAAACAAAAAAACGAGACCCGTAGGGGTCTCGTTTAAAATCATACTATTACTCAGTGATTGTAGAAACAACGCCTGAACCAACAGTACGTCCGCCTTCACGAATAGAGAAACGAGTTCCTTCTTCGATAGCGATTGTAGAAATAAGTTCAACGTTCATTTCAGTGTTATCTCCAGGCATAACCATTTCTACGCCTTCTGGAAGATGGATGATACCAGTTACGTCAGTTGTACGGAAGTAGAACTGAGGACGGTAGTTAGAGAAGAATGGAGTATGACGTCCACCCTCTTCTTTAGAAAGAACGTAAACTTCAGCTTTGAATTTGCTGTGTGGAGTGATTGTACCTGGTTTAGCAAGTACTTGACCACGTTGGATTTCTTCACGAGATACACCGCGAAGAAGGGCACCAATATTGTCACCAGCTTCAGCGTAATCAAGAAGCTTACGGAACATTTCAACACCTGTAACAGTTGTTTTCTTGTTCTCTTCTTGAAGACCGATGATTTCAACTTCGTCACCGACTTTAACTTGTCCGCGTTCTACACGGCCAGTAGCAACTGTACCACGACCAGTGATTGAGAATACGTCCTCAACTGGCATCATGAATGGTTTTTCAGTGTCGCGTTCTGGAGTTGGGATGTACTCATCAACCGCATCCATAAGTTCGAAGATTTTAGCTTCCCACTCAGCGTCTCCTTCAAGAGCTTTAAGAGCAGAACCTTTAACAACTGGTACATCATCACCAGGGAAGTCGTATTCGCTAAGAAGATCGCGAACTTCCATTTCAACTAGTTCAAGAAGCTCTTCGTCGTCTACCATGTCGCATTTGTTTAAGAATACAACGATGTATGGTACACCAACGTTTTTAGAAAGAAGGATGTGCTCACGAGTTTGTGGCATTGGGCCATCAGCAGCAGATACTACAAGGATAGCTCCGTCCATTTGCGCAGCACCAGTGATCATGTTTTTAACATAGTCAGCGTGTCCTGGGCAGTCAACGTGTGCATAGTGACGAGTTTCAGTTTCGTACTCAACGTGTGCAGTAGAGATTGTGATACCGCGCTCGCGTTCTTCTGGAGCACCATCAATTTGATCGTACGCCATAGCTGTACCTTTACCAGATTTCTTATGAAGTACTGTTGTGATAGCAGCAGTTAAAGTTGTTTTACCATGGTCAACGTGTCCAATTGTACCAATATTGGCATGTGATTTGGAACGGTCGAATTTTTCTTTAGCCATTCTAAAATCCTCCTTAAGAGCTTTTAATTAGTAATGTATAGAGTGATAGGAAGTGAAAGAAAGCTTTCACTTCCTCATCTTACAATAGTAGTTATACTTGAGTTAAGCGGCAAAATCAATTATTCGCCTTTATTTTTTTTGATAATTTCTTCTGCGACGCTCTTCGGCACTTCTTCGTAGTGATCCATGTGCATAGTGAACGTACCGCGACCTTGCGTATTAGAACGAAGTGCAGTAGCGTAACCGAACATTTCAGCAAGAGGAACCATAGCACGAACAACTTGAGCGTTACCGCGTGCTTCCATACCTTCTACGCGTCCGCGACGTGAAGTGATATCACCCATGATATCTCCCATATATTCTTCTGGAATAACCACTTCCACTTTCATGATTGGTTCAAGAAGAACTGGGTTACATTTGCTGACTGCATTTTTCAATGCCATAGAAGCAGCGACTTTAAATGCCATTTCGTTTGAGTCAACATCATGGTAAGAACCGTCGAAAAGTTTAGCTTTAATGTCGATAAGCGGGAAGCCTGCTAGTACACCATTTTCGAGTGCATCTTCCAGACCTGCTTGAACAGCTGGGATGTATTCACGAGGAACGACCCCACCGACAATCGCATTTTCAAATTCAAAGCCAGCGCCTTCTTCGTTTGGTTCGAATTCGATCCAAACGTGTCCGAACTGACCGCGTCCACCAGACTGACGTACGAATTTACCTTCAACTTTTGCACCGGTACGGAATGTTTCACGGTACGCAACTTGAGGAGCACCAACATTGGCTTCTACTTTAAATTCGCGTTTCATACGGTCAACAATGATATCAAGGTGAAGTTCACCCATACCAGAGATGATCGTTTGGCCAGTTTCTGGGTTTGTTTGAGTACGGAATGTAGGATCTTCTTCAGCAAGTTTCGCTAAAGCGATACCCATTTTATCTTGGTCAGCTTTTGATTTAGGCTCAATAGCAACGTCGATAACTGGTTCTGGGAATTCCATTGACTCAAGGATAACAAGATCCTTCTCATCACATAGAGTATCTCCAGTAGTTGTATCTTTTAGACCTACAGCAGCTGCGATATCCCCTGCGTATACAGTAGAGATTTCTTCACGGCTGTTAGCGTGCATTTGAAGAATACGTCCAACACGCTCACGTTTGCCTTTAGTAGAGTTTTTCACGTATGAACCAGAATCAAGTGTTCCAGAGTACACACGGAAGAACGTCAACTTACCAACGTAAGGGTCAGTCATAACTTTAAATGCTAATGCAGAGAATGGCTCTTCGTCAGAAGAATGACGCTCAATCTCTTCATTTGTATCAGGACGTGTACCTTTGATTGCAGCAACGTCAGTTGGTGCAGGAAGGTAGTCAAGAACAGCATCAAGTACTAGTTGAACACCTTTGTTTTTGAAGGCAGAACCAACAAGAACAGGGTAGAATTCAACATTTAATGTACCTTTACGAATTCCTGCTTTTAACTCGTCAATTGTGATTTCTTCACCCTCAAGGTACTTATCCATAAGCTCTTCATCAAGCTCACATACAGCTTCAATAAGGCTGTTGCGAAGCTCTTCAGCTTGCTCTTTGTACTCTTCAGGGATTTCTTTTGCATCAGAACGAGTTCCGAGGTCATCTTCGTAGAAATACGCAACGTTTTCTACAAGGTCAATGATACCTTCGAAGTTATCTTCAGCACCGATCGGCAATTGAATTGCATGAGCGTTTGCTTGAAGACGGTCTCTTAAAGTTCCTACAGAGTAAAGGAAGTCTGCACCGATTTTGTCCATTTTGTTAACAAAAACGATACGCGGTACTCCATAAGTTGTTGCCTGACGCCAAACAGTTTCTGTTTGAGGCTCAACGCCTGATTGCGCGTCAAGTACAGCAACAGCACCATCAAGTACACGAAGAGAACGTTCAACTTCAACTGTGAAGTCTACGTGTCCTGGAGTATCGATGATGTTTACGCGGTATCCTTTCCACTGTGCAGTAGTCGCAGCGGAAGTGATTGTGATACCACGTTCTTGTTCCTGCTCCATCCAGTCCATTTGTGAAGCTCCTTCATGAGTTTCACCAATTTTGTGGATACGACCAGTATAGAACAAGATACGTTCTGTAGTAGTCGTTTTACCGGCATCGATGTGAGCCATGATACCGATATTACGAGTTTTTTCTAAGGAGAACTCTCTTGCCATTGGGTAATTTCTCCTTCCTTATTAGGAAATTGTGTTTTGTTAATCTATAAATCCTACCAGCGATAGTGAGCAAATGCTTTGTTTGCTTCAGCCATCTTATGAGTGTCTTCACGTTTCTTAACAGCAGCACCAGTGTTGTTAGCTGCGTCAAGGATTTCGTTAGCTAAACGCTCTTCCATCGTTTTTTCTCCACGAAGACGAGCGTAGTTAACTAACCAGCGAAGTCCAAGAGTCGTACGACGTTCAGGACGAACTTCTACAGGAACTTGGTAGTTCGCACCACCTACACGGCGTGCTTTTACTTCAAGTACAGGCATGATGTTTTTCAATGCTTGTTCGAAAACCTCCATTGCATCATTGCCAGTACGTTCTTTAATGATATCGAATGACTTGTATAGGATCGTTTGAGACTTACCTTTTTTACCATCGATCATCATTTTGTTGATTAAACGAGATACAAGCTTAGAGTTGTAAATCGGATCAGGTAAAACATCTCTTTTTGCTACAGGACCTTTACGTGGCATCTGAATATCCTCCCTTCATCAATTATGCGTATTTTCGTATATTATTTTGCTTTAGGTTTTTTCGTACCGTATTTAGAACGGCCTTGTGCACGGTTTTCAACTCCAGCAGTATCAAGCGCACCACGAACAATGTGGTAACGTACCCCTGGTAAGTCTTTTACACGTCCGCCGCGGATAAGTACAACACTGTGCTCTTGCAGGTTGTGACCGATACCAGGAATGTAAGCAGTAACCTCGATTCCGTTAGTCAAACGAACACGAGCATATTTACGAAGTGCTGAGTTCGGTTTTTTCGGTGTCATTGTACCAACACGAGTACATACCCCGCGTTTTTGTGGAGAAGATACGTTAGTGTGCTCTTTTTTAAAGCTGTTGTATCCTTTGTTAAGTGCAGGAGACTTTGAGTTTTCTACTTTACTCACGCGTCCTTTGCGAATTAGCTGATTAATTGTAGGCATGAATTTTTCCTCCCTTCATTACGTTTTATAACCCACATACCCAGGTGGTTCATCAAAAGGCAAAAAACAATGTCTTTACACAAGATGGAATCTTACGCAAAAACAAAAGTACGTTATAAAATAATGGCAACAGCGGCTGCTCCTACCTCAATTCCGCAGGCTTTGCCGAGCTTTTTCATGGATTCAACCATTGAGACAGAGATACCTTGATCTTCAGCAAGTGAAACAACACTTGACGTGAGTATCGGATCTGCGTCTTTTGCAACGACTACTTCCTTTACTGAACCTCGCTTTAGAGCTTTCACTGTTTGCTTCGTACCAATAATAATTGATTTGGCCTGTGATACTTTATCATAAGACATAAACATATCCTCCAAAGTAACAGGTTTATTTCGAGCACCTTGGTTATATTATCATTCTAGGAGACGAATGTCAACAAGGTATGACATTTTTTAGATTCGTTCTTCTCATAGAGTGACTTTTTCATAAATATCTGCTGAAAGACTGTTTTTGCAGTCTTTCAGCAGAGTTAAATCAGTTATTCAACCGGAACCATATCGTCAGTCGGCTGAACATTTGATACTGGTTTTACTTTACGGTATTTCATCATTCCTGTACCAGCTGGAACAAGCTTACCGATGATAACATTCTCTTTCAAGCCGAGAAGCTCGTCACGCTTACCTTTGATCGCTGCATCTGTAAGGACACGTGTTGTTTCCTGGAAGGAAGCAGCAGATAAGAATGAATCAGTTTCAAGAGATGCTTTTGTAATACCGAGTAAGACAGGACGGCCTGTAGCAGGTCGATTGCCTTCAAGCAATACCTTTTTGTTCGCTTCAGTAAATTGGTGAATATCAAGCAATGTACCTGGAAGCACATCAGTGTCACCGGCATCAATCACGCGTACTTTGCGAAGCATCTGGCGAACCATTACTTCTACGTGTTTATCACCGATTTCAACACCCTGCATACGGTAAACCTTTTGAACCTCATGGAGAAGATACTCTTGAACAGTCGTCAGGTCAGTCACTTTAAGAAGTTCTTTCGGATCGATTGAACCTTCTGTCAGTACTTGGCCTCGAGTAATTTTATCTCCTTCCGCTACTTTCAAGCGGGAGTTGTAAGGTGCCGTATAAGAACGTGTTTCCACTGCGCCTTGAACCACAATTTCCTGTTGCTTGTCACGAACTTCATTGATCTCAACGACTGTACCGTCGATTTCTGTAATTGTTGCCTGACCTTTCGGATTACGCGCTTCGAAAAGCTCTTGGATACGCGGAAGACCCTGTGTGATATCGTCTCCGGCAACCCCGCCTGTATGGAATGTACGCATTGTTAACTGTGTACCAGGCTCACCGATTGATTGGGCAGCAATGATTCCGACAGCTTCACCGACTTCAACATCGGAGCCAGTTGCAAGATTTCGGCCATAGCATCGTTTACATACACCATGAGGCGTATTACATGTGAAGGCAGAACGGATCCACACTTCTTCAATGCCGGCTTCGACAATCTCCAGTGCTTTATCTTCATCGATCAGTTCGTTTTCATTCACAAGCACTTCACCTGTTTCAGGGTGCTTCACTTGTTTTCTTGCAAAACGTCCGATTAAGCGTTCTTCTAAGCGCTCAATTGTTTCAGTTCCTTCTTTAAGTGGCTTAGCAAGAATGCCTCGGTCAGTTCCGCAATCAGTTTCACGAATGATAACATCCTGCGCAACGTCAACGAGACGGCGTGTAAGGTAACCTGAGTCAGCAGTTTTAAGAGCGGTATCGGCGAGACCTTTACGCGCACCGTGTGTGGAGATAAAGTACTCCAATACTGTCAGACCTTCACGGAAACTTGATTTGATCGGCAACTCAATGATACGTCCAGCCGGGTTGGCCATCAGGCCGCGCATTCCGGCAAGCTGCGTAAAGTTAGACGCGTTACCACGGGCACCAGAGTCACTCATCATGTAGATCGGGTTGAGTTCATCAAGTGATTTCATCAGTTTGCCTTGGATAACGTCTTTTGCAGCACTCCAGATAGAGATGACTCTCTCATAGCGTTCTTCTTCAGTGATAAGACCGCGGCGGAACTGCTTCATAACGTTGTCAACTTTGCTTTGCGCTTCTTCAAGAATTTCTTGTTTATCATCGAGTACGACGATGTCAGAAACCCCAACTGTAATACCAGCTTTTGTTGAATATTTGAAACCTAGGTTTTTCATGCGGTCAAGCATTTTAGACGTTTCCGTAATATGGAATCGTTTAAAGATTTCCGCGATGATTTTACCCAGAATGCCTTTTTTAAACGGCGCATTGATTGGCTGCTGTGCGATAACAGCTTTAACGTCAGCACCTTTTTCTAAGAAGAAACGGTCAGGTGTTTTCTCTTCAATGTTGCTCTTCGTTGGTTCATTCATGTAAGGGAATGATTCCGGAAGAATTTCATTGAAGACAAGCTTACCGACAGTTGTAATTAACAATTTTGAGCGCTGTTCTTCGGTAAATGTCACATTCTTAAGTGAGTTAGCTGCAACAGCTACTCTCGTATGAAGGTGAACATATCCGTTTTGATAAGCAAGAAGCGCTTCGTCTGTATTCTTGAAGACCATACCTTCACCGACAGCACCGGCACGCTCAAGTGTCAGGTAATAGTTACCCAGTACCATATCCTGAGACGGTGTTACAACCGGTTTACCATCTTTAGGGTTCAAGATGTTTTGAGCAGCAAGCATCAAGATGCGTGCTTCAGCTTGTGCTTCAGCAGATAATGGTACGTGAACCGCCATTTGGTCACCGTCAAAGTCAGCGTTGTAAGCTGTACATACGAGCGGGTGAAGACGGATTGCGCGTCCTTCAACAAGCGTTGGTTCAAACGCCTGGATACCTAATCTGTGAAGTGTAGGGGCACGGTTCAGCAGTACCGGGTGCTCCTTAATAACTGATTCTAATACATCCCAAACTTCAGGCTGTACGCGCTCAATTTTGCGTTTCGCACTCTTAATGTTGTGAGCAAGACCTTTTTCAACAAGTTCTTTCATAACGAAAGGTTTGAAAAGTTCAAGCGCCATTTCCTTCGGTAATCCGCATTGGTACATTTTCAAATGAGGACCAACAACGATTACAGAACGTCCGGAGTAATCGACACGTTTACCAAGAAGGTTTTGACGGAAACGGCCTTGCTTCCCTTTCAGCATGTGAGAAAGAGATTTTAACGGTCTGTTACCAGGACCTGTTACAGGGCGTCCGCGGCGGCCGTTGTCAATTAGGGCATCGACAGCCTCTTGAAGCATACGCTTTTCGTTTTGAACGATGATGCTAGGCGCACCAAGGTCCAAAAGGCGTTTCAAACGATTGTTACGGTTGATGACACGACGATAAAGGTCATTCAAATCAGAAGTCGCAAAACGTCCGCCATCTAGCTGAACCATCGGTCTAAGCTCCGGAGGAATAACAGGAAGCACATCAAGGATCATCCAAGAAGGCTTGTTTCCTGAGTTACGGAAGGCTTCTAAAACTTCAAGACGTTTGATCGCACGAGTACGGCGTTGTCCTTGTGAAGTTTTCAGCTCTTCTTTTAACATATCAACTTCTTTGACAAGATCGATATCTTGAAGAAGTTTATGAATTGCTTCAGCACCCATAGATGCTTGGAATTTATTACCGTATTTATCAAGATAAGCACGGTATTCTTTCTCAGACAGAAGCTGTTTCTTTTCAAGCGGTGTATTCGCCGGATCAGTTACAACGTAAGAAGCAAAGTAAATGACTTCTTCTAAAGCACGAGGTGACATATCCAGCACAAGACCCATACGGCTTGGAATACCTTTGAAATACCAAATGTGGGAAACTGGGGCAGCCAGTTCAATGTGCCCCATTCTCTCACGACGGACTTTAGCCCGTGTTACTTCGACTCCGCAGCGGTCACAAACTACGCCTTTATAACGAACTCGCTTGTACTTCCCGCAATGACATTCCCAGTCCTTAGTCGGTCCGAAAATGCGTTCGCAGAATAGACCGTCCTTTTCAGGTTTTAACGTACGATAGTTTATCGTTTCAGGCTTTTTCACTTCACCAAAAGACCATGAACGGATTTTATCTGGTGAAGCAAGACCGATGTTCATATACTCAAAATTGTTCACATCTAGCAAGGGGCCTACCTCCCTTTTTATCTTCGGATTAACCGATGTCACTTGCCTTTATAACTAGAGATTATTCTTTTGTTACTACATCGCGTTCAACGTCTGCAGATGCTGTTTCTTCCGGCTCTTCATCACCTGATAATGCCAGGCCGTCAGCTTGTTTCGCATCTTCTTCGTCTTCTAAATCTCTCATTTCTATTTCTTCTTCATCACCAGAAAGGATTTTGACATCCATACCTAAGCTTTGAAGTTCTTTGATTAATACTTTGAATGATTCCGGAACACCTGGTTCAGGAACATTGTCGCCTTTAACGATGGCTTCGTATGTTTTCACACGTCCAACCACGTCATCAGACTTAACAGTCAGAATTTCTTGAAGAGTGTAAGCCGCACCGTAAGCTTCAAGTGCCCAAACCTCCATCTCACCAAAACGCTGTCCGCCAAATTGCGCTTTACCGCCAAGAGGCTGCTGCGTAACAAGTGAGTAAGGGCCTGTAGAGCGTGCATGAAGTTTATCGTCAACCATGTGAGCTAGTTTGATCATGTACATGATACCGACAGATACACGGTTATCAAACGGCTCTCCAGTACGTCCGTCGTAAAGCACTGTTTTGGCGTCACGAGACATGCCGGCTTCTTCAAGTGTTTCCCAGACATCCTCTTCTCGCGCTCCGTCAAATACAGGAGATGCAATGTGAATGCCAAGGTAACGTGCAGCCATACCCATGTGAAGTTCCAATACCTGCCCGATGTTCATACGTGATGGTACGCCCAGCGGGTTAAGCATGATATCAATTGGTGTGCCGTCAGGAAGGTAAGGCATATCCTCTTCAGGAAGAATCTTAGAGATAACACCTTTGTTACCGTGACGACCGGCCATTTTATCCCCTTCAGAAATCTTACGTTTCTGAACGATATATACGCGTACTAACTGGTTAACACCTGGAGGAAGTTCGTCTCCGTCTTCACGGTTGAAGACTTTAACGTCATGGATAATTCCGCCGCCGCCATGAGGCACACGAAGAGAAGTATCACGAACCTCGCGGGCTTTCTCGCCAAAGATGGCGTGAAGAAGGCGTTCTTCTGCAGTCAGTTCAGTTACGCCTTTAGGCGTTACTTTACCAACAAGAAGATCTCCGTCTTTTACTTCTGCCCCAATACGGATGATTCCGCGGTCATCAAGATTGCGAAGCGCATCTTCACCGACGTTTGGAATATCGCGAGTGATTTCTTCAGGTCCAAGTTTCGTATCACGTGCTTCTGATTCGTATTCTTCAATGTGGATAGATGTATAAACATCATCCTTCACTAGGCGTTCACTCATGATGATGGCATCCTCATAGTTGTAGCCATCCCATGTCATGAAGCCGACCATTACGTTACGGCCAAGTGCAAGTTCACCAAGCTCCATAGAAGGACCGTCAGCAAGGATTTCTCCTTTTACCACTTCATCGCCGACACTTACGATCGGACGCTGGTTGTAGCACGTACCTTGGTTAGAGCGGACAAATTTCAGCAGGCTGTATTTATCCAGGTTTCCTTTTACTTTTTGACCGTCTACTTCTTCATAACGGCGAACCCAAACGTTTTTCGCTTCTACGCGTTCAACGATACCAGGGTGTTTACAAATAACAGCGGCACCAGAGTCTTTTCCTGATACGTATTCCATACCAGTTCCAACAAATGGCGCTTCCGGTTGCATCAAAGGCACAGCCTGACGCTGCATGTTCGCTCCCATGAGGGCACGGTTGGAGTCATCGTTTTCTAAGAACGGGATACATGCTGTCGCAGCAGATACAACCTGCTTAGGCGATACATCCATGTAGTCTACACGGTTTCTGGAAACAACAGTGTTCTCCCCGCGGAAACGAGCTACGATGCTGTCATCAATAAAGGCGCCTTCGTCATCAAGACGAGCATTCGCTTGAGCGACAACATAGTTATCCTCTTCATCAGCAGTTAAGTAATCGATTCTGCCCGTTACCTTCCCTGTTTCAGGGTCAACGCGGCGATATGGCGTTTCAATAAAGCCAAAACGGTTTACTTTTGCATAAGATGATAGTGAGTTGATCAAACCGATGTTCGGGCCCTCAGGCGTTTCAATCGGACACATACGGCCATAGTGGGAGTAGTGAACGTCACGCACTTCCATTCCGGCACGCTCACGTGTCAATCCACCCGGTCCTAATGCTGACAGACGACGCTTGTGCGTTAATTCAGCAAGCGGGTTCGTCTGATCCATGAATTGAGAAAGCTGTGAGCTTCCAAAGAACTCTTTAATGGACGCAATAACAGGACGAATATTGATCAGCTGCTGAGGCGTAATTGTATTCGTATCTTGAATTGACATTCTCTCACGAACCACACGCTCCATACGGCTTAAACCGATACGGAATTGGTTCTGGAGAAGCTCGCCTACAGAACGTAAACGGCGGTTTCCAAGATGATCGATATCATCTGTGTCACCTACTCCGTGCAGCAGGTTGAAGAAGTAGCTGATTGAAGAAATAATATCAGCAGGCGTGATGTTTTTAATCTCTTCTTCGATGTAAGCATTGCCGATTACATTAATAACCTGTTCTCCTTCTTGATCAGTCGGAGCAAAGATTTTAATTGATTGAAGAGTCACTTCATCTTCAACAACGCCGCCATTCGGATACAGCTTTCTGAAACCGATTCCGTTTTCTAAGTATGGCAGTACTTTATCAAGTGTTCTTCTATCAAGAATCTGGCCTTTTTCAGCAAGGATTTCTCCTGTTTCAGGATCTACAAGCGTTTCAGCAAGTCTCTGATTGAAGAGGCGATTCTTAATATGAAGTTTTTTATTAATTTTATAGCGTCCTACATTGGCAAGATCGTATCGTTTCGGATCAAAGAAACGAGAATCAAGCAAGCTTTTCGCATTTTCTACTGTAGGCGGCTCTCCAGGACGGAGACGCTCGTAAATTTCCAGCAACGCTTTGTCGCTGTTTTCTGTGTTATCTTTATCAAGCGTATTTCGCAGGTATTCGTTTTCTCCTATGAGATCAAGAATCTCTTGATCGGAGCCGAAGCCGAGAGCACGCAAAAGAACCGTAACCGGCAACTTACGTGTGCGATCAATGCGGACATAAACAACATCTTTCGCATCAGTTTCGTATTCTAACCATGCGCCACGGTTTGGAATGACAGTTGCGGTAAAACCTTTTTTACCGTTTTTGTCTACTTTACCACTGAAATATACACTTGGAGACCGAACAAGCTGGGAAACGATAACACGTTCCGCACCGTTAATGATAAAAGTACCTGTATCTGTCATAATAGGGAAATCACCCATGAAGACATCTTGGTCTTTTACCTCTCCAGTTTCTTTGTTAATTAAACGAACCTTCACTCTTAGCGGAGCTGAGTAAGTCACATCACGTTCTTTTGATTCCTCTACAGGATATTTAGGCTCACCTAAACTATAATCAATGAACTCAAGAGAGAGGTTACCAGTGAAATCCTCAATTGGTGATATGTCTTGAAACATCTCTCTAAGACCCTCATCAAGAAACCACTGATAAGAAGAGGTTTGAATTTCAATGAGATTTGGTAATTCTAACACTTCGCTAATGCGAGCATAGCTTCTGCGCTGGCGGTGTCGTCCATACTGAACTAGTTGACCTGTCAACTGATTCACCCCTCAAATCATGCGTATTATATGTGTAATAAGCATTTCTTCCAAAGAAAGAAAATACTTTTACAAGACAAAAGAAAAAAGGGTTTCTAATTAAGAAAACCACATCCAAAAACAAATACCGATTTTATTAGCATTTCCATACTTGTATAATTTATACATAGATATTGACAATTCATCATATCAAGCAAAATATATACATTGGCATTTTACAATATTAACATAGTTAAAATACCGAGTCAAACTTTTTTTGCTTTTATGATATAATAGCCTTTCTTTTTTTGAACGACGGAAACTTCATCGAACAGTTCCTCGAGCTTTTCAATGGCAGAAGGCGCGCCTTGCTTTTTCTGTATGACGATCCACAATTCACCTGAAGCTTTTAAGTGTTCAGCGCTTTTCTCAAAGATAGCATGGACAACTTTTTTTCCGGCTCGGATTGGGGGATTTGTAAGAATAGAAGCAAATGTTTGAGCAGAATCAACGTTTGAAAACAAATCGCTTTGATAAATCTTAACGTTTGTTATTCCGTTATGTTCCGCATTTTCATTTGATAGTTCTACGGCTCTCTCATTAACGTCAATCATGTGGATAGTCCGGTCTTTAAAGTCGCTGGCGAGCGATAAACCAATCGGGCCGTATCCGCAGCCTACATCCAAAATACCGCCCTCAACCTCAGGCTCTTCAAAAGAATCAATCAGCAGGCGGGAGCCGAAATCAACTTCTTTTTTAGAAAAAACCCCGCTGTCGCTGGTAAACGTGAAATCTTTATTCCGAAGCCTAAAAGACCAGGTTTGCTTGTTGCTTTTTACTGAAGGTTTTTCTGAATAATAGTGCTCACTCATTATTAGAACCTCCTTTTTTCATGGCTTAAAGAATGGCAAAGAAAAAGCTCGCCTCATAAAAGCGAGCTTCCCCTACAGGTAAGTGAAGATTACTTAACTTCTACAGAAGCGCCAACTTCTTCAAGTTTAGCTTTAAGCTCTTCAGCTTCTTCTTTAGCAATACCTTCTTTAAGTGGTTTTGGAGTGTTGTCAACAAGTTCTTTAGCTTCTTTCAAGCCAAGACCAGTGATTTCACGTACAACTTTGATAACTTTGATTTTTTGAGATCCTGCACCAGCAAGGATAAGATCGAATTCGCTTTGCTCTTCAGCAGCTCCGCCAGCAGCAGCTCCGCCAGCTACAGCTACAGGAGCAGCAGCAGTTACGCCAAATTCTTCTTCGATTGCTTTTACTAGGTCGTTCAATTCAAGTACAGTTGCTTCTTTAACGGAAGCAATGATTTCTTCGATATTTAAAGCCATTTGTAATTCCTCCATTTTGTTTTAATTTATGAAAAACTGATTAGATTAAGCGCCTTGTTCTTCCTTTTGTTCTGCCACAGCTTTTGCAGCAAGAGCAAGGTTGCGAACTGGAGCTTGAAGTACGCTAAGCAACATAGAAAGCAAGCCTTCGCGTGATGGAAGTTCAGCAAGAGCTTTCACTTCTTCAACAGTAGAAACTTTACCTTCGATAACGCCAGCTTTGATTTCAAGAGCTTCGTGATTTTTAGCGAAGTCATTAAGAACTTTAGCCGGAGCGACAACATCTTCAGTGCTGAATGCGATCGCGTTCGGTCCAGTTAAGAAATCATTCAAACCATTAAGCTCAGCTTGTTCAACCGCACGGCGAGTCATCGTATTTTTGTAAACTTTGAACTCAACGTTAGCTTCGCGAAGCTGTTTACGAAGTTCAGTTACTTCAGAAACGTTAAGTCCGCGATAGTCAACGATGATCGTTGATTTACTTTCTTTCAGTTTAGAAGCAATTTCTTCAACAACAACTTTTTTTGTTTCAATTGCGCTGCTCATGGTTACACCTCCTGTAGATTCTTGTGTAACACTTATACCGTTAGGTGATCACGACTGAGACGACGGATTCCATATAAAAAGCCTCCATGAGACATGGAGGCTGTATATACAAGCATACGTAACGTAATAGCTGTGATAATATACACCTCGGTAGGATAATTAAGCGGTTAGGCCCCTACTGTCTACGGTATAAATGATATTCTATTTTACAACATTTTGAATAATATCAGAATGTTGATGTCATGTCAATATTATTTTACGTTAAAAGTTGAAGAGTCTACTTTGACACCAGGTCCCATAGTAGAAGTTACAGCAACGTTTTTCACGTAAACGCCTTTAGCTGCAGCAGGTTTAGCTTTAAGGATTGTATCGTACATTGTTGTGAAGTTCTCAACAAGTTTTTCATCCTCGAAAGAAACTTTACCGATAGGCACATGAATGTTTCCAGCTTTATCAACGCGGTATTCAACTTTACCAGCTTTGATTTCGCCGATCGCTTTTTCAACTTCGAAAGTAACTGTACCAGTTTTAGGGTTTGGCATTAAACCTTTTGGTCCAAGTACACGACCGATTTTACCAACTTCACCCATCATGTCAGGTGTAGCTACGATTACATCGAAATCGAACCAGCCTTGTTGAATTTTGTTGATGTAGTCAGTATCGCCTACGAAATCTGCACCAGCAGCTTCAGCTTCTTTCGCTTTTTCGCCTTTTGCGAAAACGAGAACGCGCTGAGTTTTACCAGTTCCGTTTGGAAGCACAACTGCTCCACGGATTTGCTGGTCGTTTTTACGAGGGTCAACCCCTAAACGGAAAGCCACTTCAACTGTAGCGTCGAATTTAGCTGTGTTTGTTTTTTTAACGAGAGCTACTGCTTCAGAGACGTCGTAAGCTTTAGAACGGTCTACAAGCTTAGCAGCTTCAACGTACTTTTTACCTTTTTTAGCCATTTTAAAATTTCCTCCTTATGTGGTTATAGCGGAATAACCTCCCACGAATAAGGGTTGCGAACTTGTTAAAACTCGCAACCCGACAAGAAACAAATTAATCCTCGATTACAATACCCATACTGCGGGCAGTACCTTCAACCATGCGCATTGCCGCTTCAACGTCTGCTGCGTTTAAGTCAGGCATTTTCGTTTCAGCGATTTCGCGTACTTTATCGCGCTTAACGGTTGCCACTTTATTACGGTTTGGTTCACCAGAACCAGACTCAATTCCAGCTGCTTTTTTAAGTAATACTGCAGCAGGTGGAGTTTTTGTAATAAATGTAAATGAACGGTCTTCGTAAACCGAAATTTCAACAGGAATGATTAAACCAGCTTGGTCAGCTGTACGAGCGTTAAACTCCTTACAGAATCCCATGATGTTAACACCGGCTTGACCAAGTGCAGGTCCAACTGGTGGTGCTGGGTTAGCTTTTCCAGCAGGAATTTGCAATTTTACAACTTTAACTACTTTTTTAGCCACGAGACACACCTCCTTAAGTCCGTGATGTGGTAATAGGGTAAACCCTCCCACTCAAGGTTTCATTCTTTATATGAATGACGAAATATCATGCTAGTTGCCTTGGATAAGTCCAAGACGTACCTTTGCTATATTATCATTTATATATAGCAATTTCAAGTTTTTTCACATTACAATTTATCGATTTGGGTAAATTCCAGCTCAACCGGCGTTTCACGGCCGAACATATTAACGAAAACTTTGACCTTGCTTTTATCATAATCAATCTCTTCAATTGATCCTGTAAAGTTAGCAAAAGGTCCGTCTATTACTTTCACTGTCTCTTTCAGTTCAAAGTCAATATCAGTTTTGCGTTCATCCATGCCCATTCTCTTCAGAATGGTTTCTGCTTCGCCCGGAAGAAGCGGCGTCGGTTTTGAACCTGACCCGGCAGATCCTACGAATCCAGTAACGCCCGGCGTGTTGCGGACGACATACCAAGAGTCGTCTGTCATTACAATTTCAACAAGCACATAACCAGGGAATACTTTCTTTTTCACGACTTTTTTCTTGCCGTTTTTGATATCCGTTTCTTCTTCTTCGGGTACGACTACACGGAAAATTTTATCCTGCATCCCCATTGATTCAACACGCTTTTCCAAGTTGGCTTTTACTTTATTCTCATAACCAGAGTACGTGTGAACAACATACCAATTCTTTTCCATTCTATTCAGGACTGTCCAGTCCTTCCCTCCCCGCATTTGGTTTTAGTGAATTACCATAACGCTTCAAAAAATAGGCGGCAAGCCTATGATAACTTTCATTTTAAGCCACAATAAAAAACCCGCTGAACGGGTTTTGGCAAGTAATATTATGATCTATTATAGCACGTATTGCTGATCATTATTCAACTATTAAACGAATTAATTGAGAAATTCCTGTGTCAAGGAGGGCAAAAAAGATAACAAAAAAGATAACTGTTGAAATTACCGTAATGGTATAACGCGTTAACTCTTTTCCTTTAGGCCAGCTTACCTTTTTCATTTCTTTCCCAACATCTTTAAAGAATTTCATAATACGCATGTAAAAGACCTCCACAATTTAAAAGCGCAAAAACTATTTTGTTTCAAGATGAGCTGTATGTGAATTGCAAGTACTGCAGTATTTCTTTACTTCTAATCGCTCAGCCGCTGATGCAGAGCTCTTCATTGTCGTATAATTACGGTTTCCGCATGTCTTGCATGCTAACGTAATCTTTTTTCTCATGTCATTACACCTTTTTCTAAATAGACATTAGTTCTTATCTTTAGTAACATATCATAGTCAGAAAAATACTGTCAATATAGCATAAATTCCTATTACAAACTGATTTCGCGAATTTCCAAGTACTTCTCCAGCTTGCGTTTCACACGCTGAAGGGCATTGTCGATCGATTTCACATGTCGGTTCAGTTCATCAGAAATCTCTTGGTAACTTCTCCCATCGAGATATAAGACGAGTACTTTTCTCTCTAAATCACTTAATAGTTCTCCCATTTTCATTTCAATATCATCAAATTCTTCCTGATTAATGATCATTTCCTCAGGATTTAAGGTTTTCGCTCCTGAAATGACATCCAGCAGCGTTCGGTCTGATTCTTCATCAAAAATCGGTTTATCTAATGAGACGTAGGAATTCAAAGGAATGTGTTTCTGGCGAGTAGCTGTCTTTATTGCGGTAATAATTTGGCGGGTAATACATAATTCTGCGAAAGCTTTGAATGAGGTAAGCTTGTCCTCTTTGAAGTCACGAATAGACTTATAGAGGCCTATCATGCCTTCCTGAACAATATCCTCTCTGTCCGCCCCTATTAAGAAATAGGATCTTGCTTTTGCCCGAACAAAGTTTCGGTACTTCGTAATCAAGTAATCTAACGCATCACTGTCCCCAACATGAACCTTTTCAATGACCTGCTCGTCCTCCAACTGGCAAAACTGCTCTTTGTTGAATTTTCCCTTGTTGTTCTGTAGATTCACTCCGATCCCCCCGGCGCACGTAGATAGAAATATTATACAGTATTGGGCAAAAAAGCGTCAACTTAATCTAAGTCTCCCCGCCTCCACTTTTCAAACGTTTTCAAAACCTCTTCCGATAAAGCAATTTTACCCGCCGGCTTTTCGGAAGTGATTTTTCTTACCCGTCTCTCTATTCGCCTTTCAATCGTTTCTACCTCTCTCAAAAGCTCCCGGGCCGATTTCCGCAATGCCCCCTGTCCGAAAATCGCCCACTGCTCAGTATAGTCAGAGGTCGCAACGTGAATTTGAGTCGCAATATTATTCAAAGCCTGAGCGAGCTTTTCTATCCGCTCATCAGCCGTCTCATTTTCTTTTGTAAAAATCACTTCAACTCTATGGTTGGTCTGTTTTTTCTCAAGCCCTTTTACGAGATGCGCGTCAAAAACAACAATAACCCTGTTTCCTGTATACGATTGATATTCCGCCATTTTCTGAATCAGTACGTCTCTCGCCTCTTCAAAACTGTTCGCTTTTAAATCCTTCAGCTGCGGCCAGGCTCCAATCATGTTGTACCCGTCTACTAACAGGATATCCATGGGTCTTTATTCTCCCAGAGGGTTTCGTTTCCGGTAGACTTCATACATCAAAAGACCAGCCGCGACAGATGCATTTAGTGAAGTTACCTTTCCGGCCATCGGGAGTTTAATGAGAAAATCGCACTTTTCTTTCACAAGGCGGCCCATCCCTTTTCCTTCACTTCCGATGACTAGAGCCAAAGGCATATTCCCGTCCATATTGCGGTAATCCTCACGCGCTGACGCATCCGTTCCGACAACCCAGATTCCCCGCTCTTTCATCTCTTCTAACGTCCGTGCCAAATTGGTGACTCTTGCTACAGGAATGTGCTCAATTGCTCCTGTTGAAGCTTTTGCCACTGTTGTTGTCAGCCCGACAGCTCTCCGTTTTGGAATGACGATGCCATGAGCGCCGACCGCATCTGCTGTCCTCATAATGGAACCAAGATTATGAGGGTCTTCAAGCTCGTCCAGAATGAGGAAGAAAGGCTGTTCATTTTTTTCTTCGGCTGCTTTATATAAATCGTCCAGTTCTGCATATTCATACGCTGCAACCTGTGCCACTACGCCCTGATGCTGTCCTGTCACCATTTGATCGAGTTTTTTTCTCGGGACGTATTGAATCGTGATTCCCTGCTTTTTGGCAAGCTCAATCACTTGCTGTGCTTGTCCCTTTACGGTGTTTTCCGCCATCCACAGCTTATACAGCTTCCGATCAGATTTTAACGTCTCGATCACTGCATTTTTCCCTATGACGTAATCATGTTGCTGACTCATTTGTTTTCCTCCCTGACGTCCCGAATTGTATAGCTTCGGCTACGAGCTGACTAAGTCGTTCCTCTTTTTTCTCTAGAAAAAGGTAGCCCAGAAGCGCTTCAAATGCTGTACTGTAGCGGTACGTCTGAACATCTGTATTTTTAGGTGTTGTCCCTGACTTGGCATTTCTGCCTCTTTTCAGCACCGCTTCCTCTTCTTCCGTAAAAAATGATTGATTCTGCAGAAAAAATAGGATCTCAGCCTGTGACTTTGCTGAAACAATCCGGCTTGATTTCTTATGAAGATCATTTGGTTTGGTAAAGCCCTGCTTAAGCAGGTGATGCCTGACATACACTTCAAAAATGGCATCACCTATATAAGCAAGCGCAAGACCGTTAAGCTGCTTAGAATCTTTTATCGTATCAAATTCAAGCATCTGTTATTCTCCCCGTTTCCAGCGAGTGCCTTGAGCCGTATCTTCAAGAATGATATTCATGCTTTTCAGCTGGTCGCGGATCTGGTCTGACAATGCAAAATCGCGATTCCGGCGTGCTTCATTTCGCTTTTCGATTAAGTCTTCAATCTCTTGATCGAGAAGTTCCTGCTCACCCAACGAAAAACCGAGGACAGAAACAATGCGGTCAAACATCTCAATAAACGCCGTAATCACATGATCAGCCGTATGATCTTTCTGAAGATAATAATTGGCGTGTTTCGCTAAGTCAAACAAGACTGAAATGGCATTCGCCGTATTAAAATCATCGTCCATCGCTTCTTCGAATGCTTTGCGGTGTTCTTCAACTTTTTCAAGCCATTGATCGTCATCTTCGGTTAAATTCGTACTGCTGTTCAGACGGTGCTGAAGATTGCTGTACGCTGTTTTTAAACGGTTGAACGCGCTTTTCGTATTCTCCAGAAGCTCTTCTGAATAGTTAATCGGGTGGCGATAATGAACAGATAGCATAAAGAATCTCAAAAGCTGCGGATCATGCTGTTTAATGATGTCATGGACAAGCACAAAGTTGCCTAGTGATTTTGACATTTTTTCATTATCAATATTGATATAACCATTATGAAGCCAGTACTTCGCAAACGTTTTGCCTGTTAGCGCCTCAGATTGCGCAATTTCGTTTTCATGGTGAGGGAATGTTAAATCCTGTCCGCCCGCATGGATATCAATCTGGTCACCGAGATACTTTTTCACCATTGCTGAGCATTCAATGTGCCAGCCCGGACGTCCTTTTCCCCAAGGGCTATCCCAAGAGATTTCTCCTTCTTTTGCCGCTTTCCACAGTGCGAAATCAAGAGCATCTTCTTTTTTCTCGCCGACTCGGATGCGTGCACCTGATCTAAGTTCATCGATTGATTGCTGAGAAAGCTTTCCGTACCCTTCAAACGCTCTGGTTTTGAAATATACGTCACCTTCTGATTCATATGCGTAGCCCTTTTTCACGAGCTGATCTACGAATTCGATAATGGCATCCATGTTCTCCATTACTCGCGGATGAAGGTCGGCTTTTCGGCAGCCGAGCGCACCTACGTCTTCAAAGTATGCTTTAATAAAACGCTCTGAAATGGTGGGTACATCCTCACCGAGTTCTTTTGCCGCTTTAATTAATTTATCGTCTACGTCTGTGAAGTTAGAGACATACTGCACATCATAGCCTTTATACTCTAAATAGTTTCGAACCGTATCGTAAACGATTGCCGGACGCGCGTTCCCGATATGAATGTAATTGTAAACCGTGGGTCCGCATACATACATTTTTACTTTTCCCTCTTCAAGAGGAACAAATGTTTCCTTCTGTCTAGTCAATGTATTATAAAGTGTGATTGTCATTTTTGATTGATCCTTTCTTTTCTGTCTTCAAGTTCTGCCTTCAGCTCTAAAATCTGCTGTTCCAAAGACTTAAAGCGGTCAGCAACTGGATCGGGCAAATCCTGATGGTTTAAATCGCGTCTTACTTTCTTGCCATTTTGTACAACGACCCGACCAGGGATACCGACAACTGTTGAAAAATCAGGAACATCATGCAGCACTACTGAACCAGCGCCAATCTTTGAGCCTTCACCGACCGTAATAGAACCGAGCACTTTAGCACCTGTGGCTATCAATGCGTCATCTTTAATCGTTGGGTGCCTTTTTCCCTTTTCTTTCCCCGTTCCCCCGAGGGTAACCCCCTGAAAAACGGTTACGTTATTGCCGATTTCACATGTCTCCCCAATGACAACCCCCATGCCGTGGTCTATGAAAAATCTTCTCCCGATTGTAGCGCCGGGGTGGATTTCTATCCCGGTAAAAAATCGGCTTACTTGAGATATAAGGCGTGCAAGGAAATAAAATTTTCGTTTATATAAAGCATGTGCAATCCGATGCGCCCATATAGCATGTAAACCGGAATAAGTTAAAATCACTTCAAAATAGCTTCTTGCTGCGGGATCTTGATCGAACACAGTATCAATGTCTTCTTTGAGCATTCTAAAAAACACATGCTTCCCCCCGTTTCTCTATCTGATTTCCTCTACCCAATAAAAAAAGCGCCTCTGCATGTAAACATGACAGAGACGCTTTAACCGCGCGGTTCCACTCTGTTTGAAAAGCAGACTTCTGCTCTCCCAACTTCAGCCTGTAACGGCGGCGGCCGCCTTTGAATACTGATTTCAAAAAACGTTCTTCAAAGGTCTTAAGGGCGCACTTCTAAAACCCGGCTCATGGATCTCTCTCAGCCAATGGAGATCCTTTCTGTAATGGCCTAAAGCTTTATACTCTTCCCTGTCAACAATCATTTATTTAGATATTTTTTAAACGCTGAATTGCAGTCTCTTTACCGATCAATTCAATTGATTGCGGCAGTTCTGGACCGTGAGTTTGCCCTGTTACAGCAACACGAATCGGCATAAACAGTTTTTTCCCTTTATGGCCAGTTTCTTTCTGCACTGCTTTGATCGATGCTTTGATGTTATCCGGAGTGAACTCCTCAAGCTCTTCAAGCTTCGCTGCGAATGTGCTGAGCACTTCAGGAACCTGTTCTTCTTCCAGAACAGCTTTCGCTTCTTGATTATACTCGATCTCATCCGTAAAGAACAAATCAGTCAGCTCAACAATTTCCGCACCGTAGCTTAATTGCTCATGATACAGGGAAATCAGTTTGCGAACCCATTCTTGTTCTTCAGCAGAAAGCTCAGTGCCAACTTTGCCGGCTTTTTGCAAATGCGGAAGCGTCAATTCAACAACCTGATCAAGATCCAGCTTCTTCACATATTGGTTGTTAACCCATTTTAGCTTATGCATATCAAACAAAGCTGGTGATTTAGATAAACGATTTACATCAAAAATTTCAATAAACTGCTCTTTTGTGAAAAGCTCTTCTTCTCCAACCGGTGACCAGCCTAACAGGCCGATAAAGTTGAACAGTGCTTCTGGCAGGTAGCCAAGCTCTTTGTACTGCTCGATGAATTGAATAATGGATTCATCACGTTTACTGAGCTTTTTACGGCTTTCGTTTACGATCAGCGTCATGTGTCCGAACTGAGGAATATCCCATCCGAATGCTTGATAAATCATAATCTGTTTCGGTGTGTTAGAAATATGATCCTCACCGCGCAGCACGTGTGTCATTTTCATTAAGTAGTCATCAATCGCTACCGCGAAGTTGTAAGTCGGCGTTCCGTCCTTTTTCACAATAACAAAGTCGCCGATGCCATCTGATTCAAACGAAATTTCGCCTTTTACGATATCATTGAAGGCGATGATTTTTCCTTCCGGCACGCGGAAACGAATACTTGGTTTTCTGCCTTCAGCGATAAATTTCTCCTGTTCTTCCTGAGTCAGGTCTCTGTGTTTTCCGGAATAACGAGGCATTTCTCCGCGGGCAATCTGTTCTTCACGCTCTTTTTCAAGCTCTTCTTCCGTACAGTAACATTTATAAGCAAGCCCTTTTTCAAGAAGCTCTTCATAGTACACTTTATAGATATCGTTACGCTCTGACTGACGGTATGGACCGTACTCTCCTCCGACATCCACACTCTCATCCCAGTCAATACCTAGCCACTTCAGATAATTCAGCTGGCTTTGTTCTCCGCCCTCAATATTGCGCTTTTTATCTGTATCCTCAACTCGAATGATAAACTTACCGCCTTGATTGCGGGCAAATAAATAATTAAAAAGCGCCGTTCTGGCATTTCCAATATGCAAATGTCCGGTTGGACTCGGTGCATAACGGACGCGTACTTCGTTTCCCATTTTCAAATACTTCCTTTCATGTCATGTATGGCCTCAGGCAAAAATGTATGAATCTATTCTACCACCAAATAGACCCGGCATCAAAACAAGTTAGCCTTTTTGTATCAGTACTGTCGCCTGAGCCGCTATTCCTTCCGCCCGGCCTGTAAATCCAAGCTTTTCTGTCGTTGTTGCTTTTACATTTACTTGAGAAACTTCTGCCTCAAGGCCTTCAGCAATTCTTTTTCTCATATCTTCTATGTACGGCAGCATCTTCGGCTTTTGCGCTATGATGGTGCAATCAATGTTCCCAAGGACATACCCCTTCTGTTTCACAATTCCCCAGACATGCTGAAGTAATTTGAAAGAATCTGCGTCCTTGAACTCGGGATCTGTGTCAGGAAAATGCTTGCCGATGTCTCCTTCACCCACAGCTCCCAGGCAGGCGTCAGCGACGGTATGCAGCAAAACGTCTGCATCAGAATGGCCAAGCAGCCCTTTTTCGTACGGGATTTCAATTCCGCCAATAATGAGAGGACGCCCCTCAACTAATTGATGCACATCAAATCCTTGTCCAATTCTAAACATGTTTATTCCCACTTTCTGATTCCATGATAGCTTCAGCTGACGTCAAATCGTCTGGCGTCGTCAGCTTAATATTTGTATAGCTGCCTTCTACAACACGGACCGAACCGCCCTCCATCTGTTCAACGAGGCTGGCGTCATCCGTCCCTAAAAATCCCTTGCGCTCGGCCTCAGCGTGAGCCTTCATCAATAAAGAAAGACGAAAAGCTTGTGGCGTTTGGACAGCCCACAAGCTTGAACGTTCAATCGTCTCACTGACTTGTAAATCTTGAACGCGTTTAATCGTATCTTTTACCGGAACAGCAAGGATGGCCGCTCCTGTCTGTTCCGCCTCTGCGATCAGTTCGTCAATTTGTTCATGTTTTATAAATGGGCGAGCACCGTCATGTACAAGGACAATCTTTTCCTGCTTTACGGCTTTCAGCCCCTTATACACACTGTGCTGACGCTCATCTCCGCCTGCAACAAGCTCAATTGAAGTTTGAAACGGGTAATCGGACAGCAATTGCTGAAAGTGCTCCCGCTCCTGCTCGTTAATCACCAAAATGATTTTATCGCACTGCCGGTGACTGTCAAACACTCTTAACGTGTGTATGATCACCGGGTCTCCCTTCAGCTCAATGAACAGTTTATTTCTCCCTGCCTTCATCCGCTTTCCCTGTCCGGCTGCAGGAATCACCACATCATAACTCATTGTTTTTTCTCCCTTTACAGCGCCTTCTCCAACAGCTTAGGCTTCGCAAAAATCATTCGTCCCGCTGCTGTCTGCAGCACACTTGTGACGAGTACATCAATATGCTTGCCGATATAATTCCGTCCTTCTTCAACGACAATCATCGTACCGTCATCCAAGTAGGCAACTCCCTGATTATGCTCTTTCCCGTCCTTAATGACCTGAACATTCATTTCCTCGCCAGGAAGCACAACAGGCTTGACCGCATTGGCAAGGTCATTAATGTTTAATACTGCTACCTTCTGAAGCTCGCACACTTTATTTAAATTAAAATCATTCGTCACAACGACCCCGGATGTCAGCTTAGCAAGTTTGACGAGCTTGCTGTCAACCTCCTGAATATCTTCAAAGTCGCCTTCGTAAATTTCAACTTCAATGTCTAATTCTTTCTGAATGCGGTTCAGGATATCAAGACCGCGGCGTCCTCTGTTTCGTTTTAAAACATCTGAAGAGTCTGCAATATGCTGCAATTCCTCAAGGACAAACTGCGGAATCACGATAACTCCCTCTAAAAAACCAGTCTGACAAATATCTGCTATTCTCCCATCAATAATAACACTAGTGTCCAAAATTTTCAGCTTCTTGTCTTGAACCTCATGTTCTTCATCAGCTGTTCCTTTTTTCTTTTGCATTCTGGCGGAAATGGAAAACAGGCTGATCAATTCATCCTTTTTCTTAAAGCCCACCTGGAAGCCGAGATAACCGAGGAAGAAAGCCAAAAATACAGGAATTATTGTGCTGAATATGCGGTAAGGTATATTGTCTAAAGGAATAACATTTACGATAAGATAAGCAATTATAAGTCCAAAAACTAAGCCAAGACTTCCAAATAACAAATCTGGAACCGGCGCTTTTAACAATGAATCCTCTATCCACTTCACCCAGTTCACAACGTATTCTGTACCCCATATACTGATGAGAAAAAAGATAATTGCTCCTATTGCCGCAGACGTATATGCGTTTGTTATTAAAGGTATGTCCTGTATATTTAACAGTACAAACAATTCAGGTATCAAAAATATACCAACAACGCCGCCAAAAATAATGAAGAACGCCTGAACTATTCGTTTTAACATACCCCCACCTCCTTTTTTAACATTTTAATTTCACAAAGTCTTATGCATCCTACGAATATCAGAATAAACAAAAACCAACATTAATATACCCGTATTCATAAGGTTTTAACCGAAATCACAGTTGTCTGTCTAAATAATGCTTCTCTTGCAGGCGTTTTAATCCTTTTTTGATTTTTTGGGCTCGTACTTCACCGATTCCCTCTACTTCATCTAATTCTTCTGCACTCGCCTCAATAATCCTTGGTAGGACTCCAAATGCTTCTACAACATTTTCAACAATCGGCATCGGAAGACGCGGTATCTTATTTAACAGCCTGTATCCTCTCGGCAATACATAATCATCAAGATTAGTAGAAGCAGGGTAACCGAGAAGCTTATACACAATGGAATCATCCAGCAGATCATAACTGGACATATCCTGCAGCTCCTTCAAGAGAACAAACGGATCTTTAATCTTTTCTTTTACATAGTCCTTAATAAATAAAGCGGCCTCTTCTTCCATATCCGTAATCAATTCAATGACTTGCAGTTTGATCAGATGCCCTTCTGTCCCCAGCTCTTTGATATACATATTAATTTCGTTTTTGATTCTCAGTACCATTTCATAACGATGCATGACAGACAAGACATCACTGAAGGTAACAAGTTCCTCAAACTCTAACGCGTTCAGTGCATTAATCGTTTTATCGAGGATTGTCTTATATTTTTCAAGTGTTTGAATGGCTTGGTTCGCCTTGGTTAAAATAAATCCTATGTCTTTTAGTGTATACTTCATGTTTTCCTGATATAACGTTATGACATTTCTTCTTTCAGAAATAGCGATTACAAGACAGCCAGTTTGCTTAGCTACTCTTTCGGCAGTTCTGTGCCGCATTCCTGTTTCTGATGAAGAAATTGTGGCATCCGGCATCAGCTGAGTATTCGCGTAGAGGATCTTTTGACCCGAATCACTTAAAATGATCGCTCCATCCATTTTAGCCAACTCATATAAATGCGCCGGAGAAAAAGCCGTGTTTATGTGAAAGCCGCCGTCCACCACTTCTTTTACTTTATCATTATATCCAACAACAATCAGACCGCCTGTATTTGCTCTCAAGACGTTTTCCATCCCCGCTCTGAGCGGTGTACCCGGAGCAACAAACTGCAATATAGATGACAGGTCTAACTCGTGTTTCGCCCCTTTTTTCTCTTTTTCCATCTATTATCCTCCTAATGAAGTACGAAGCGCTTCTGCAACATTTGCTACTCCGATAACCTCAATCCCTTTTGGTTTTGTCCATCCATCCAGATTTGCCGCGGGTATGATCATGCGTTTAAAACCAAGCTTTGCCGCTTCTTTCACACGCTGTTCAATTCTTGAAACCCGCCGGACTTCTCCGGTTAATCCCACTTCTCCAATAAAACAATCTGCAGGATTTGGAGGTGTGTCTCTAAAGCTTGATGCGATACTAATCGCAATGGCAAGATCAATTGCCGGTTCATCAAGCTTAACGCCGCCAGCCACTTTCAAATAAGCATCCTGATTTTGCAGCAGCAGTCCAACTCTTTTTTCTAACACAGCCATTAACAGAGAAACCCTGTTATGGTCTATTCCCGTTGCCATACGTCTTGGGTTGCCAAAGCTTGTTGGCGAGATGAGCGCCTGAATTTCAACGAGAATCGGTCTAGTGCCCTCCATAGAGGCAGTGATACTCGAGCCTGCGGAACCAGCAGAGCGTTCTTCTAAGAAAATTTCCGAAGGATTCAAAACCTCAGTGAGCCCCTCTTCCCGCATTTCGAAAATGCCCATTTCGTTTGTAGATCCGAAACGGTTTTTTACAGCCCGCAAAATACGGAAAGTATGGTGGCGTTCTCCTTCAAAATATAAAACAGTGTCAACCATATGCTCCAACAGTCTTGGACCTGCAATAGACCCTTCTTTCGTTACGTGCCCTACGATAAAAATCGGAATACCTTTTGTTTTTGCAATTTTCATCAGCTCAGCGGTACATTCTCTGACCTGTGACACACTGCCTGGAGCCGATGTAATATCGCTTTGGTAAACCGTTTGAATAGAGTCAACAACGACAAACGCTGGATTCATCTCTTGTATAGCAGACGAAATATACTCCATATCGGTTTCAGATAAAACATGCAGTGACGGATTATTAATGCCGAGACGGTCTGCTCGCAGCTTCGTTTGCTTTACAGATTCTTCTCCCGAAATATACAGGACACTGTTTGATGAGCCTGATAATTGAGCGGAAACCTGCAGTAATAGCGTTGACTTTCCGATACCAGGATCACCACCAATTAAAACGAGGGAGCCTTTAACGACACCTCCGCCGAGTACTCTGTTAAACTCGCCAAGCTGGGTTTTGACGCGGGGTTCTTCTGATGTTTCGATTGATGTAATAGGTGAAGGTTTCTGTACAGTTTGAACAGAATGAGAAAAAGCCGCTCTCCGATTGGCCGGTGCTTTTTTAATCATTTCTTCCACCATTGTATTCCAAGCACCGCAGCCCGGACATTTCCCCATCCATTTTGGAGACTCGTAGCCGCAGGATTGGCAGATGAATTTCGATTTTGTTTTAGCCATATATAGTGTAAGACCTCTCCCTTGTTCTATTTCTTGATATGAAAGTGAGGCATACACTTACATGCTGTATGCCTCATTTCCGTCTTCTATATTAATTCGTTTTAGCAGTCGTTTTTACGACAAATTCGCCATCTTCTACATCAAGAACAATATGCTGTCCTTTATGAATATTTCCTCTGAGGAGTTCTTCAGATAAACGATCCTCGACATGTTTTTGGATCGCTCTTCTTAACGGACGGGCACCGTATTCCAGGTCAACGCCCTCTTCCGCGACTTTCGCTTTTGCAGCATCTGTCAATTCGATAGAAAGATCTTGTTCTTTCAGGCGTTTCGTTAATTGATCAGACATTAATGACACAATTTCAGTAAGATGTTTTTTCTCAAGTGAATGGAAGACAATGATTTCATCAATACGGTTGATGAACTCAGGTCTGAACGCTCGTTTCAATTCACCCATCACTTTATCTTTCATGTCTTTATGATTTTGAGTTTCATCCTGAACGTTAAAGCCGACATATTTATTGCGTTTCAGCTCACTTGCTCCGACGTTTGATGTCATGATCAGAATGGTATTGCGGAAATCGACTGTTCGTCCTTTAGAATCAGTCAATCGCCCGTCTTCAAGAACTTGCAGAAGGATATTGAAGACATCAGGGTGCGCTTTCTCGATCTCATCAAGAAGCACGACAGAGTAAGGTTTTCTTCTGACTTTCTCTGTCAATTGACCGCCTTCATCATATCCCACATATCCCGGAGGTGAACCAACAAGTCTTGAAGTTGAGTGTTTTTCCATGTATTCAGACATGTCAATTCTGATCATGGATTCTTCATCGCCAAAAATGGATTCAGCAAGTGCTCGTGCAAGTTCTGTTTTACCTACACCTGTAGGGCCTAAGAAAATGAATGAGCCGATTGGGCGTTTAGGATCTTTCAACCCTGCTCTCGCACGTCTGACGGCTTTTGCAACAGCTACAACTGCCTCATCCTGGCCGATGACGCGGGAATGAAGAATGTTTTCCATATTGAGAAGCTTATCAGTTTCAGTTTGGGCGATTTTAGATACAGGCACACCGGTCCAGCTGGATACAACCATCGCAATATCATCCACAGTAACCTCTGAGTTTTCCTGCCCTTGCTTCTCTTTCCATGATTTCTTCGTATCCTCTACTTGCTCGCGCAGGCGTTGTTCAGTATCACGCAAGGAAGCAGCTTTTTCAAACTCTTGGCTTTGCACTGCCGCATCCTTCTCTTTACGAACCTCATCAAGCTTCTGCTCAAGCTCTTTTAAGTTAGGAGGCGTTGTAAATGAGCGCAGTCTCACCTTTGAACCTGCTTCATCGATCAAGTCAATTGCTTTATCCGGAAGGAAGCGGTCAGAAATATATCTGTCAGAAAGCTTAACCGCAGCTTCAATGGCATCATCAGTGATAGAAACGCGGTGGTGGGCTTCGTATCTGTCACGCAGACCTTGTAAAATTTGAATACTTTCATCTACAGATGGCTGATCAACCTGAATCGGCTGAAAACGGCGTTCCAGTGCTGCATCTTTTTCAATATATTTACGGTACTCATCAAGAGTCGTTGCACCAATACATTGGAGTTCGCCGCGAGCAAGTGAAGGTTTTAAAATATTAGATGCATCAATAGCACCTTCTGCTCCGCCTGCCCCGATTAATGTATGGAGCTCATCGATGAATAGAATGATATTTCCTGCCTGGCGAATTTCATCCATGACCTTCTTCAGGCGATCCTCAAATTCTCCGCGGTATTTTGTGCCGGCAACAACTGTTCCCATGTCTAATGTCATCACACGTTTATCACGCAAAATTTCGGGTACTTCATTATTGATAATTTGCTGTGCCAAACCTTCTGCGATAGCAGTTTTACCTACACCTGGTTCCCCAATGAGAACAGGGTTGTTTTTCGTTCTGCGGCTTAACACTTCAATGACACGCTGGATCTCCTTGCTTCTGCCGATTACAGGGTCAAGGCTGTCTTCCTTCGCAATAGCAGTTAAATCTCTTGCCAAGCTGTCAAGCGTAGGCGTATTCGCATTGCTGTTTGTTCCTGCCGCTGATGATCCTGTTTCATTACTTCCTAGAAGCTGGAGCACCTGCTGTCTTGCTTTATTTAAGCTGACACCGAGATTATTCAAAACTCTCGCAGCAACACCTTCTCCTTCACGAATCAGTCCAAGAAGAATATGTTCTGTTCCAACATAAGAATGACCGAGTTTTCTTGCCTCATCCATTGAAAGCTCAATGACTTTTTTAGCTCTAGGAGTATAATGAATCGTTTGAGACATTTCCTGCCCGCGCCCGATCAAACTTTCTACTTCTTTCTGAATTTTATCTGAACCGAGTCCAAGCGCTTGAAGAGCTTTAGCAGCAATGCCCTCTCCTTCTCTTACCAGTCCTAATAAAATATGCTCAGTGCCAATGTTATTATGACCTAACCGAAGTGCTTCTTCCTGTGCTAGCGCCAGTACTTTTTGAGCTCGTTCTGTAAATCTTCCAAACATCATATCGATTCATCCTCCTGTCGTTTCCCATTCATTTCTAAGTGAAGCCGTTCTCTGATGAGAGCCGCTCTTCGAATGTCCCTTTCGTTCGGACGCAAAGCGCCTCCCGAGTATTGCTGTAAAAATCCTGGCTGCGTCAAAATCATAAGTTCGTTAAGTATGTTGCTTGAAAGTCCTTTTATAATGCCTAGGTCTATGCCTAACCGAACATCTGAAAGGCACTTTGCAGTTTCTTTCGATTCTATCATCCGGCAATTAGACAAGACCCCATAAGACCGATATACCCGATCCTCAAGTTCGATTTTAGAAGTTTGATAAATCGCTTCTCGGGCAGATCGTTCTTGTTCAATCAACTGAGCAGCAACACTGTTAAGATCCTCTACAATATCCTGCTCTGACTTACCAAGCGTGATCTGATTTGAAATTTGAAAGATATTCCCTACTGCTTCGCTGCCTTCCCCATAAATTCCTCTAACAACTAAGCCTAATTGATTAATTGCCGGTATAATTCGATTTATTTGCCTAGTTAAAACCAGTGCCGGCAGATGCATCATGACCGAAGCCCTTAAACCTGTACCTACGTTTGTAGGACAGCTGGTTAAGTATCCTCTTTGCTCATTGAATGCATAATCAACTTTTTCTTCAATCCAGTCGTCGACCTGGTTTGCGGCTTTCATTGCTTCTAAAAGCTGAAATCCAGGGAAAAGACACTGAATTCTAATATGGTCCTCTTCATTTAGCATGACGCTTACTTCCTCATTTTCAGAAAGCAAACAGCCGCCAAAAGGAGACTCTGTCAGATTAGGACTGATTAGATGTTTTTCAACAAGTACACGCTTTTCTAAAGGCTGTGCATCATTCATTCTAATCAAAACAAATTTGCCGATTCCGGGAATTTCTTGCTCTGAAAACTGATCTTCAAATTGCTGTATGATGGATGAGGCTTCTTCATTGGAATACCGCGTAGGGAACCGAATATGCTCAAAGTTCCTTGCTAAACGTATGCGGCTGCTGAGTACAATGTCACTTTCAGGTCCTTTCTGCTTCATCCAACTGCTTAGTGCGTCCTGAATAAAATGCTTTAGCGACATTACTCCTGTTCCTCCTCACTATCTGTACTTTTGAGTGATTGTTCTAATGAACGAATTTGATCTCTTACATGAGCTGCATTTTCAAATTCTTCTTGATGGATTAAGGATTCTAATTCCTTTTTTAGCATATCAATCTGCCGTCTGACATGAAGATTGCCGCCTATTCGTTTCGGTATCTTACCTGCATGCACAGTGTTTCCGCTGTGCACTTTACGTAGGATTGGTGTAATGTTGCTATGAAATGTTTTGTAACATTCAGAACATCCAAAACGGCCAATTTTTCTGAATTGCTGAAAAGTCATTCCGCATTTCGGACAAGCAGATATTTGCTCCGAGTGACTGAACATTTGAGTTCCTGCATTTTGAAATGAAGAATCCATGTTCAGTAAACCCGAAAGTAAATTATGAATAGAGAAACCCTGGTTTGCACTTATACCATATGAATCACTATTTTCTTTGGCACATTGTTCACAAATATGAACTTCTATTTTTTCTCCGTTAACAACCTTTGTAAAGTGAAAAGTGGCTGGTCTCTCGTGGCACTCTTGACAAATCAATCTTTTCACCCGCTTATTTTAATTTTAAAGAAGTCAGCATTGCCTTCATCATTCTCGCTCTTAATTCATCACGTTCAGGTAAGTCAATGTGTAAAACTGAGCGGTCCATTACGCTGACCATCATTTTTGCTTCTCTTTCTGAAATTACCTTGTCTTCTAATAGCCTTAAAATAATGTCATCAGAGGCTGCTTGAGACAAATGGGTATTAATTTGAGAAATTATATTATTGATCAGGACAACTTCATTGTTCATTTTAATTTTAATGATTCTGATGTAACCGCCGCCCCCGCGTTTGCTCTCAACAATATATCCTCTTTCGCTTGTAAATCTGGTGTTGATGACATAATTTATTTGGGAAGGAACGCATTGAAATTTATCTGCAATTTCACTTCGTTTAATCTCTAAAATTTCCTTGCCATTTTGATCTAACACTCGTTTTAAATATTGTTCAATGATGTCAGAAATATTATGTCCCACTCAACCCCCTCCTTTACTGACTTTGACTATATTTGACTTTAATCTTACTATAAGCCGTTTCTCGAGAATTTTCAACTTTCTCGCTCTATCCTTTATTATTTCCATTTTCCCGGTCCACAAAACCTGATTGCTGATTTAAAATTCGGTATAAAGTTATTATATTATACAGTTAAGTGGAATTTTATGATACCAATAAACCAAAATACAAAAAACCCAGCTCAATGAGCTGGGTTTAAGCTTGCTTGGCGGCGTCCTACTCTCACAGGGGGAACCCCCCGACTACCATCGGCGCTGAAGAGCTTAACTTCCGTGTTCGGTATGGGAACGGGTGTGACCTCTTCGCTATCGC
>NZ_JAWRWL010000009.1:0-55228 GCF_046535495.1 Bacillus sp. SIMBA_008
GCACATCGCTGTGCGATTTTTAAAAACTGAATTAACAGGTACGTTTTGTCTTGTTTAGTTTTCAAAGATCATTTTGTCCACTTCGTTCAAGCGACTTTATTATTATAACTCGTTGACTCAGTGAAGTCAATAACTTTTTTTGAAGTTCTTTTTTTCGTTATCGCCTTGTTTAGCGGCAACGAATAATAATATACCACCTAGTAAATAATAGTGCAATAGTTTTTTTGAAGAAATACTAAGGAATTTAAAAAGAGCGGCATCCTTTCTCTATGGAGGATACCGCTCTTCTTTATTAGCGTTGTCTCATTTGCGGGAATAACAGCACATCGCGAATAGAAGGGGCATTCGTCATCAGCATAACCAGACGGTCGATACCGATGCCTAAACCTCCTGTTGGCGGCATACCGTATTCCAGAGCTTCAACAAAGTCTTCATCCATTAGATGAGCTTCATCATTACCGGCTTCACGCTCTTTTAATTGCGCTTCAAAGCGTTCTCTTTGATCAATAGGATCATTCAGCTCTGTAAACGCGTTGGCATGTTCACGGCCAACGATAAACAGCTCAAAACGGTCTGTAAAACGCGGGTCCTCAGGGTTTTTCTTAGCAAGAGGAGAAATTTCTACAGGATGCCCGTAAATAAACGTTGGCTGAATAAGCGTTTCTTCAATTTTTTGTTCGAAGAATTCGTTGATGATATGCCCTACTGTCATAGAATCTTTAATTTCTACACCATGTTCTTTTGCATATTCACGCGCCTGCTCAACAGTAACCTCTTCCCAGAAATCAACGCCAGTCGCTTCTTTGACTGCGTCAACCATATGGATTCTTTTCCACTCCGGTTTAAGGTCGATTTGCTCTTCCCCGTATTGAATCGTAGTTGTGCCAAGCACTTCTTGGGCGATATGAGCGACAAGGTTTTCAGTTAAGCTCATGATATCTTTATAGTCCGCATATGCTTCATATAACTCAATCATTGTAAATTCAGGGTTATGGCGTGTAGAGACACCTTCGTTACGGAAAACACGGCCGATTTCATATACTTTTTCTAAACCGCCGACAATTAGACGTTTTAGGTGCAGTTCGATAGCAATACGCATATAGAGTGGAATGTCTAACGCGTTGTGGTGAGTGATAAACGGACGTGCAGAAGCTCCCCCAGGAATGCTGTGCATTGTAGGTGTTTCTACTTCTAAGTATCCATGATCATCAAGGTATCTTCTCATAGCTTGAATGATCTTGCTTCGTGTAATAAACGTATGTTTGCTGTCTGGGTTTACGATAAGATCCAGGTAGCGCTGACGGTAGCGCTGCTCAACGTCTTTTAAACCATGGTATTTGTCAGGAAGCGGACGAAGCGCTTTTGTCAGCAATTCAAAGGAAGTTGCTTTAACAGACAATTCGCCTACATTTGTTTTGAAGACTTTTCCGGTTACGCCGATAAGATCACCGAGGTCAGAAGACTTGAAGATTTCATATTGGTCGTCACCGACACTGTCTTTTCTTACGTAGATTTGGATTTGGCCTTCTAAATCCTGAAGATGGGCAAAGCCGGCTTTTCCTTTGCCGCGTTTTGTCATCATGCGGCCTGCGATTGTAACTTCAATCGCTTTTTCTTCTAACTCTTCTTTGGTTAGATCTTGATATGCCGAAATAACTTCTTGAGACTGATGAGTTCTTTCAAAACGTGCGCCGAATGGATCGATGCCGTTATCTCTCAGCTGATTCATTTTATCGCGTCTGACTTGCAGCTGATCATTCAATTCTTCATGGTTATGCTCTTCTTGACTCATTGTTATCACTCCATTACAGATATTGTTTCATGAAAAAAGCAGAAAAACTGCCAGCGTAAAACTAGCAGTGAGCAGCAAATAGAGGTGAGTATTATCCTACTTTTGCATTTTGAAGCTCTTTTGCCTCAACTTCAACCGTAAATGCATCTAAAAGCTGTACAAACTCTTCTCTCGTCTCGCAATGATTGATTTCATTACGAACGTTCGCATTGCCTTTCACGCCTTTCAGATACCATGCAGCGTGCTTTCTCATTTCTCTTACCGCTACGTTTTCACCTTTTAAGTCAATCAGGCGGTCAAGATGCAGTTTGCATACGGCCATTTTTTCGCGTACTTGCGGCTCTTCTTTTAATTCACCTGTTTCAAGATACTGAACCGTACGGTAAATCATCCACGGGTTGCCCAATGCAGCGCGTCCGATCATGACCCCGTCTACTCCTGTCTCATCGAGCATACGCTTAGCATCCTGCGGTGTCTTAACATCGCCGTTTCCGATAACCGGAATCGATACTGATTGTTTTACTTCTTTGATGATATCCCAGTTTGCCGTTCCTTCGTACATCTGCACTCTCGTACGGCCGTGAAGCGCAACTGCTTTACCGCCCGCACGTTCTACAGCCTGTGCATTTTTCACTGCGAAAATGTGGTCTTCATCCCAGCCCATTCTCATTTTCACTGTAACTGGTTTATTAACAGCATCCACTACTGCAGAAACCATTTCGTAAATCTTATCAGGATCGAGAAGCCATTTGGCTCCCGCATCGCATTTTGTAATCTTCGGCACGGGACATCCCATGTTAATATCAATGATATCAGCAGTTGTGTTTTGGTCTACAAACTTCGCCGCTTCCACAAGGGTTTCCTTTTTTCCTCCGAAAATTTGAAGGCTCAGTGGTTTCTCACGTTCATCAATATAAAGCATACCCATTGTTCTTGCATTGTTGTAAAGGATCGCTTTGTCACTGACCATTTCAGCACATACCAATCCGGCTCCGAATTCCTTTACAGTCAATCTGAACGCAGAGTTGCAGACACCAGCCATAGGTGCGAGCACAACCCGGTTTTTCAATTGAATATCTCCGATTTTGAACAATTTTTCTCCTCCTTTCATTTGTTCTATTTTTCTGGCGGCGCCAATTCGTCCGCACTTATATTTAAAACATCTGCTGCATCTTGAATGATGGCAGCTGACGGCAATCGGTTTCCGCGTTCAATTTCGCCGAGAATAGAAACTGATATACCTAATGCTTTTGCAAATCCTTCTTGAGTATAACCTTTCAGCTTTCTGAATGCACGAATTCGTCTACCCCAGATTTCTGCTTCCATACTCTTACACCTTCTTGGTCTGTTTCGGCGCTTGTAGCCTCTTTTTCAACCTGCTGGCAAATTTCCGCAAGCGGCGCAAGGACAAACAAACGCTCATACATTCTCGGATGCGGAACAATTAGTTGCTCTGTTTCAATATTTTCACGATTAAATAACAAAATGTCAAGGTCTGCCGTCCGCGGCCCCCATCTTACTTCCCTTGTTCTGCCTAATTCATTTTCTATCTGCTGCGTCAGTTCAAGGAGTTGAAAAGGGTTCAGTGATGTCTTGATTTCAACAGCCATATTCAAAAATTGAGCTTGATCTTCGTATCCGACCGGGTCAGTTTCATAAATAGACGACACTTTAGTGACTGTCACCGCAGCATGCTGATGCAGTAAAGCCACTGCTTGCCTTAAATACGTTTCTCTATCTCCAATATTAGATCCAAGTGCAATATAAGCTATGTTGTTCATGACTTTTTTCTCGTAATTTCAATGGCTACTGATTTATAGTGTCCGGGAATTGGCGGGTCTGGCTTAATCACTTTCACCGTACATTGCTGAACAGGCTGAAATTTTTCGAGAACAGTGCCAGCAATACGTTCTGCCAGCGTTTCCACCAATTTTACAGGCTCCCCTTCCACGATATCTTTACATACGTGATAGAGTTCAGCATAGTTGATCGTTTGCTCAAGGTCGTCTGTTTGTCCAGCTTTGCTTAAATCCAGCTCAGCGGTTAAATCGACTTTAAACCGCTGGCCAAGTTTGTTTTCTTCTTTGAACACACCGTGATATCCGTAAAACTCCATACCTTCTACATAAACTTTATCCATGGTGCACCCCTCCCTTATTCAGCATCGCGTCCATCATTTTCGCCATTCTGGCAATTTGTTTTACATCATGGACCCTGACAATGTCACAGCCTTTTTGAATGCCGAGACACACAGTCGCGCCTGTGCCCTCAGCCCGCTCCTCAGGCGGAAGATCCAGAACACGTCCGATGAATCTTTTTCGGGAGGTTGCCAGAAGAACCGGATATCCCAGCCCGCTGAAAATCTCTAGTTTGTTCATCACTGCCAAGTTATCGTGATAGGTTTTCGCGAAACCGATACCGGGATCAAGAATAATGTTCTTCTCGTCTACTCCGGCATCAACAGCAATTTTTACACTCTCCATTAAGTCCGACAGCATATCCGGCAATAAGTCATTGTAGTTTCTTTCAGGGCGGTTATGCATGAGAACAATTGGAACATTATGTTCAGCTGCAACGGAAGCCATCTTCGGATCATGTTTAGCACCCCAAATATCATTGATAATGGATGCGCCGGCTTTCACTGCTTCATCTGCGACAGAAGCCTTGTACGTATCTACAGAAATAGGAACACCAAGCTCTTTCGTAATCCGCTCAATCACCGGAATGACTCTGGACATCTCCTCATCCTCAGATACGCACTCAGCGCCAGGCCTTGTCGATTCCCCTCCGATATCAATGATATGGGCACCATCATTGATCATCTCTTCCGCGTGCAGCAGCGCCTTGTCCAAGCTGTCATATTTTCCGCCGTCCGAGAAAGAGTCAGGCGTTACGTTTAAAATTCCCATCACCAGCGTCTTCTCTTTATATGATAAAGCGCTGGGCTTAGTGTGGATTACTTGTGTTTGATCTATTGTGTGCTGCGCCATGCTCTTCCTCCCTTTTCATGAATCATGTTCTTTATTTCTTTTTTGTATAACAATTGAAGAGCGGAGGTTGCTTCTCCGCTTTGGCTTCCATAGTTTACTTCTTCTATTTTAATAAACGGGATGATTTCAAGAACCGAGTTCGTCATCCACGCTTCGTCAGCTGTCAAGAGAGCTTCTAGCTCATATCGGCCCGTTTTGAGCTCCAGGCCGATATTCTTTGCATTTTCTATGATAAAACGTCTCGTGACGCCGTCCAGAATACCAGTATCAAGCGATGGCGTATAGATACAGCGACCTTTTCTCCAGAAGACATTAGATATGATACCCTCTGCAACAGCTCCATCCTCCGTTAGGAAAATTCCCTCGACACGTGGATCATTTCCAATTTCCCGTTTCGCATACATATTATTTAGATAATGATGAGATTTTAACCGGAACGATCCCTCAGGAGTGTTTCTCCGTATCGATAAAACCTTCCCTTCTTTTTGCAAAGGAAGGCTTTCTGGTTTCAGCTGATTCACAAAGCATAAAACGGTCGGCTTATCGTACGTCTGGGCGACAAAGCCTTTATCGCTGATCCCCGCTGATATGTTCAGTCTGACGCGGGCATTGCCATCCTTGATATCATTTAGCTTAAGCAGCTTGTCCAGCATCTCAAGGATCTCATGCTTTGAAACAGTATATTCGATTTGCAGATCCTTAAGCGCGCGTTCAAGCCTTTCTATATGCCAATCAAGCAAAAACGGGCAGCCTTCGTAGAGCCTGAAGGTTTCGAAAACACCGATCCCATATAAAAACCCATGGTCAAAAGGAGAAAGAACTGCATCTTTCTCCTCCATATACCGGCCGTTCACATATATCATCACGCAATAACTTCCTTGCGATATGTCTCAATAAAATTTCTGAGCATTTCTTTCCCAAAGGAGGTCATAATAGACTCTGGGTGAAATTGCACGCCCTCTATCGGGAGGTCATTGTGGCGAATAGCCATGATTTCTCCTTCTTTCGTTTGTGCTGTTACTGTAAAACAGCTTGGCAGCGTCTCAGGTTTTACGATCAGCGAGTGGTATCGCGTCGCAACAAGGGGGTTTTTCAACCCTTCAAAAACGGTCTTGCCGTCATGCTCGATATCCGAAGTTTTCCCGTGCATAAGCCGTTCTGCCCTAACAACATCACCGCCGAACACTTGTGCGATGGACTGATGTCCGAGACATACACCGAAAATAGGAATTTTCCCTGCGAAATGTTTAATTGCTTCGAGGCTGATTCCCGCCTCATCAGGGCTGCAAGGTCCGGGAGATATCATCAGAAAGTCCGGAGACAGTTCTTCAATTTCTTCGATTGTGATGCTGTCATTGCGTCTCACAACAAGCTCTTCCCCAAGCTCGCCCAAATACTGTACCAAGTTGTACGTGAATGAATCGTAGTTATCAATCATTAAAATCATTTCTCCGCTCACCTCATCTAATTTTTGTCTCTTCTTTGCTCAGCTCTAATGCTCTTTGCATCGCAAAAGCTTTTTTGAATGATTCCTTGTATTCGTGCTTCGGAACAGAATCAATCACAACTCCTGCGCCGGACTGCATAAATGCCTGCCCTCCGGTTGCATAAATGGTTCGAATGACGATATTAAACTGCAGATCGTGATTATATCCAAACCATCCTATAGATCCAGTATAAAGCCCTCGGCGTGTCGGCTCAAGTTCTTCTATAATTTCCATCGTTCTTACTTTCGGTGCACCAGTAATGGTTCCTCCGGGAAACACAGCATGAATAATATCTACAGCGTCATACCCATCCTGCAGTTCACCTTGGACATTAGACACAATGTGCATCACATGCGAGTATTTTTCAATTGCCATGAATTCATTTACGCGCACAGACCCGTAACGTGATACTCTTCCCAGATCATTTCGCTCAAGATCAACCAGCATGACATGTTCCGCGCGTTCTTTTTCATTGTGTATCAATTCGTTTGCAAGCGCCTCGTCTTCTTCATTTGTTTTCCCTCTGGAACGGGTGCCCGCAATCGGTCTCGTCTCTAATAGCTTGCCCTTTTTGCTGACAAGCAGTTCAGGCGATCCGCAAATGATTTGGAAATCAGGTGTTTCTAAATACGCCATATAAGGAGAAGGATTTACTTCTCTCAAGGTTTTGTAAATTTGATATGGGTGGGCAGACAGTGACTGTGACTGCCTTATTGATAGATTGACTTGAAACACATCTCCGCTGGCAATGTATTGTTTGATTTTCTCTACAGCTTGTGAGAACCCATCCTCGGTAAATGGCGCCGCGAAGGAACCATCTGTTTCATGCTTCATCTTTCGCGAAGAGACAGCGGGAAGCTCAGTCAGCCACATCTGCTCTAACTCAGATAGCCTCACATCCGCTGTTTCCTGATCAGAACCATTAACATGAGTAATCAGCCATAGAGACTCTTCTTGATGGTCATAAACTGCTATATCATCAAAAACAAGAAAATAAATATCTGGTGTTTCTAGATCATCTAACGCGAGCATTTTAAAATTTTCAATGTACCGTGCGTAATCATAGCTGAGAAACCCGATTGCCCCGCCTTGAAAGTCAGGGAACTCATGATTCGTTTCTGTTTCCAGCGTTTTAAACCAGCTGTGGAAGGCCCGTAATGGATCACCTTCTTTAAACAGCATCTCATCACCATGCTTAATTGTAGTTATTCCGTCTTTTCCTTTCACAGTTGCAATTGGATCAAGACCGGCTATACTATATCTGCCGCCTCTTGCACTTTCGAGAAGTACATGATGTTTCCGGGATTGCGCAAGTTTCTCAAATTGTTGTAAGAATGAGTCTTTTTGAAAAGGTATTTTTTTGCCTGCCGGTCTGCGTTGTGCCATTTGTATCATTCCTCTATTTTCTTTTTTACTTGTTTTTAATTGTAAAGCAATGTTGTTAGTGAAAAAAGTGAATTTCTCTTCCAAGAATAACATTCGTCGCAGACATGGCATATTTGATGCACGAAATATAAAAAAACTCCCGGCGGACCGGGAGTTTTGGCTTTTTTTAATCGAATTGATACAGCGGCGTGCTTAGATAACGTTCGCCGTTACTTGGAATGATGGCCAATACTTTTTTGCCTTTTCCGAGTTTTTTCGCTACTTGAAGAGCAGCATAAATTGCCGCACCTGATGAGATGCCTCCGAGAATTCCTTCTTCACGTGCAGCTCTGCGGGCATATTCGAATGCTTCTTCATTCTTCACAGGGAAGATTTCATCATATACTTCAGTGTTTAAGATGTCCGGCACGAATCCAGCTCCGATTCCCTGAATTTTGTGGGGGCCTGGTTTTCCTCCTGAAAGCACTGGGGAATCTGACGGTTCAACAGCGTAAATCTTGATGGAAGGGTATGCTTCCTTCAGCACTTCGCCCGCTCCCGTAATCGTTCCGCCCGTTCCGATTCCGGCTACAAATGCGTCAAGCGGGTCATCACCGAATTGCTCAACGATTTCTTTACCCGTTGTTTGGCGGTGAATTTCTGGGTTAGAAGGGTTGTTAAACTGCTGCGGCACAAAGTATCCGTGCTTTTCAGCAAGCTCTTCAGCTTTCTTAATGGCGCCTTTCATGCCTTCCGCACCAGGAGTCAGCACAAGCTCAGCACCGTATGCGCGAAGAAGGTTGCGGCGCTCCATGCTCATTGTATCAGGCATAACCAAAATGGCTTTTAATCCTTTAGCAGCAGCAACCATTGCAAGCCCGATTCCTGTATTTCCGCTTGTCGGTTCAATGATCGTATCACCGGCTTTTAATTTTCCTTCTTTTTCAGCCGCTTCAATCATGGCTAAACCGATACGGTCTTTTACACTGCTTCCAGGGTTCATGTATTCAAGTTTTAGATATACATCCGCACTGTTTTCATCTGCAAGGCGATTTAATTTAACGATTGGCGTATTCCCAATTAATTCAGTAATGGAGTTTGCTACACGTACCATTCTCGACACCTCAATTTCCGACTATTTGTATTGGTATTATGTATATAATCTATCAATTTCAAAATTTTTTGTCAATCACTTAGTACTTTTTTCCCCATAAAACCAAGATACATCGGCTTCTTTCCAAAGTGTCTTAACTGTCGCTTTATCGCCTAGCTGATCCATTGCGATTTGCCGTCTGATCTGGTCCTTTACTTCATCAAATGAGAACGTTCTTGCCTTTAGTTTTTCTTTCAGCTGGATAATGGCATATCCGTTGCTGACCTTTATTGGTTCCTGAGACCATTCATCCTCTTTGAGTGTTTTCGCCTCTTCAATGTATGCTGATGGAATGTTGTCTGATGCCTCTGTGACAAAACCTAAATCTCCGCCGTATGGTGATGTATATCTGTCAGTGGATCTTTCGGCAGCGACAGCTTCAAAGCTTGATCCGCCTTTCAGTTCTTTCAGGACTTCTCTCGCTTCTTCTTCATCTTTTACAACAATGTGCCGAATTCGATACGAATCATCAAACTGATATAGTTCCTTATTTTTATTATAGAATGATTCCAATTCTTTGTTTGAGATATCGATATCCCTTGTTAACAATTCCTCAAGGAGGATATTATAACGAATTTGGTCTTTCCACTCTTTCTCCGTCGTATGTTCATCTTCGTAAAAGGAATTATTGACCGCTTTAATCAGCAAAAACTCACGATCAACTTCGCTTTTGGATATTTTAAGGTTGTTCTTTTTAGCCAGCTGCTCAACAACTCGGACATTGATCATATCTTCAAGCGTTGACTTACCATACTGATCTTCCATTTCTTTCAGCCATTCTTCTCTTGTCACACTCTTGCCCCCGATAGTCGCAATAGACTCACCGGATGACGATGCGCCGGCTTGGGATTTCGTCAGCGTATATGCAACAGCAATACAGCAAACCAACAGCGCCCCTAAAATAATGGTCCAGATTGTTCTTGATTTCAAACCTGCTTTCAGCCCCTTTTCTCAAATTAAAAACCCGCTAAAGAGCTTAGCGGGTAGTTTGGTCACGAAGCCCTTCCAGCTCTTCTTTTGTAAATAAGTACTTTTCATTACAAAAATGGCATACTGCTTCGGCTTGTCCATCTTCTTCTATCATATCTTGAATTTCTTTTTTGCCTAGTCCTAAAATGGCTGTTTCGAACCGTTCTTTTGAACAAGGGCAATGGAATCTGACAGGCATCGTTTCCAAAATCTCAGGTTTCTCGCCTAGGACTTCTTCTAAAATTTCTTCTGGTGTCAGCCCTTTTTGGATGAGCTTAGAAATCGGCTCTACTTGAGATAGACGCTGTTCAATTTTTGTGATTGTTTCATCATCTGTTCCCGGCATCAGCTGAATAATAAAGCCCCCTGCCGCAAGAATGGTATTGTCAGGATTCACGAGCACACCTACGCCCACTGATGAAGGAACCTGCTCAGATGATACAAGATAGTAAGTGAAATCATCTCCTAATTCTCCTGAAACGATTTCTACTTGTCCTGTGAAGAACTCGCGCAAACCTAAATCTTTTACGACACTTAACGTTCCGTTTGTTCCAACCGCACGTCTGACATCAAGCTTGCCTTGTTCATTTAAATCAAAATGAACTTGCGGGTTAGAGACATAGGCTCTGACTTCTCCTTTGGCATTGGCATCAGCTACAATAGCTCCGATCGGACCTCCGCCCTCGATTTTCACGGTCAGCTTATCATCGCCCTTCAGCATAGCGCCGAGCATGAGTGAAGCTGTCATTGTGCGGCCCAATGCAGCGGATGCTGTCGGCCACGTACCATGGCGTCTCTGCCCCTCATTTACCATATCAGTCGTTCTCGCCGCATAAGCCCGAACTTTTCCGTCATACGCAAGTGCTTTTACTAAATAATCCATTACTAAACCTCCTATACACTTCCTACGCGGTTTCTTTCATAAATCAATTCCAGCCCTTTTAGGGTTAAGAATGGATCAACGATGTCTATACAATCTGATTCGTTCGCAATGAGCGGCGCCAGGCCTCCTGTCGCAATGACCTTTGGTTCCTGTTTTGCCTGCCATTTCATTCGCTTAACGATTCCTTCCACTTGGCCGACATAGCCAAATAAAATCCCAGATTGCATCGCGCTAACAGTGTTTTTTCCGATAATATTGTCGGGCCGGGTGATTTCGATACGCGGAAGCTTTGCTGCACGCGAGTAAAGCGCCTCTGTCGAAATTGTAATCCCAGGGGCAATCGCCCCGCCCATGTATTGTTTGTTTTCATCAATATAGCAGTACGTTGTGGCGGTTCCGAAATCGACAACAATTAATGGATTGCCGTATAAGTGTATCGCAGCGACAGCATTTACGATTCTGTCTGCCCCCACTTCTTTCGGATTGTCATATTTTATATTTAAACCGGTTTTCATACCTGGACCAACAATTTGCGGCTCGATATGAAAGTATTTTGTGCACATTCTTTCTAACGCAAACATGATTGGCGGCACTACTGACGAAATAATAATGCCATCTATCTGTTCAAACATAAGCCCGGAGTGATCAAATAAGGAGCGCAAAATCATCCCAAACTCATCTTCTGTTTTATGCCTGCTTGTTTCTATACGCCAGTGATATTCTAATTTTCCATCATGATATACACCAAGTACAGTATTGGTGTTCCCCACATCGATAACCAGTAACAACCTCTATCACCACTTTTGAATAGTTTCTCTACTTTACTTTTACAAACATTCTACAATACCATACACGATCAGCGGCTCATTTGTAAACAAATCGATACCAGATTTGGATGATTGTAAAAGCCGCAGCTGAGCCCATCATTTACATAAAAAAACTGCCAGCGTCAGCCGGCAGTTTTTTTAGAAAGAAAGCGAATTACTCTTTCGTATCGTCTTTCTTTTCTTCTGTTTTTGTCAGAATGTTTACTTTCACATCATCGTTCTTTTCATCATCTGAGAAATTACGCTCAGGTAATGTTCCATGATCGATAAGGTGTTTGATTTGTTCAGCGTCAAGCGTTTCAACTTTCAGAAGCGTTTGGGCAATCAATTCAAGCTTGTCACGATTTTCAGTCAGGATTTGTTTCGCACGCTCATAACATTCTTTGATGATGCGCTGAATTTCCTGATCAATTTCGTAAGCGATTTGATCACTGTAGTTCTGTTCGTTGTTGAAATCACGGCCTAAGAATACCTGACCGCCCTGAGACTGTCCAAATTGCAACGGTCCCAGTTTTTCTGACATACCGAATTCTGTAACCATTCGTCTTGCAATATTCGTCGCACGCTGGAAGTCATTGTGCGCCCCTGTGCTGACTTCACCGAAGATAATCTCTTCAGCAACACGTCCGCCCAAGAGGCCGACAATTTTATCAAGCAGCTCCGGCTTTGTTTGGAAATAACGGTCTTCTCTTGGCAGCATAACAGCATAACCGCCAGCCTGGCCCCGAGGAACAATCGTTACTTTATGAACCATATCTGCCTCATCTAAAACGAGACCGATAACGGTGTGTCCGCCTTCATGATAAGCCACGATATTGCGTTCTTTCTTGGAGATAACGCGGCTCTTCTTAGCGGGTCCGGCAATTACACGGTCCGTCGCTTCGTCAATATCACGCGCATCGATTTTTTTCTTGTTTTGACGAGCCGCTACAAGCGCAGCTTCATTCAAGAGGTTTTCTAAGTCAGCGCCTGAGAAGCCTGGTGTTCTCATGGCAATTGATTTTAGGTTAACCGTTTCATCCAGCGGTTTGTTTCTCGCATGGACTTTCAATACAGCTTCACGGCCAATGACATCTGGGCGGTCCACTGTGATTTGACGGTCAAAACGTCCCGGACGAAGTAAGGCTGGGTCCAAGATGTCCGCACGGTTCGTCGCAGCAATGATGATAATTCCTTCATTAGCGCTGAATCCGTCCATTTCAACAAGCAATTGGTTTAGCGTCTGTTCACGTTCATCGTGTCCACCGCCGAGACCAGCGCCACGCTGGCGTCCGACTGCGTCAATTTCATCAATGAAGATCAAACAAGGCGCATTCTTTTTCGCATTTTCAAACAAGTCACGCACACGGGAAGCACCGACCCCTACAAACATTTCAACGAAATCAGATCCGCTGATGCTGAAGAAAGGTACGCCGGCTTCTCCTGCACAAGCCTTGGCAAGCAATGTTTTACCGGTACCCGGAGGTCCGACTAAAAGCACGCCTTTCGGTATTCTGGCGCCGAGCTCGGCAAACTTGCGGGGATCTTTCAGAAACTCAACAACTTCAACAAGTTCTTGCTTTTCTTCGTCAGCCCCTGCAACGTCTTTAAATTTGACGCGTTTCTTTTCCTCTGTATACAGCTTCGCTTTACTCTTGCCAAAGTTCATGACACGGCTGCCGCCGCCTTGAGCCTGATTGAGCAGGAAGAAAAACAGAATAAAGATAATGACAAATGGGATGATGGTCGTCAGGAACGTCACCCATCCGCTTGTTTCTTGCGCGGGCTCAACCTTTACGTCTGTCTTTTTCAAAGCGTTAAATATCTGGTCTGCTCCCTTTCCTTCAGGAACATGAGTCAAAAAGTATTGATCTTTGTCGTAGTTTTTCAGCTGCCCTTTTACCTCATAAACACCTCTGACAGGCTGAACCGATACGCTATCAACTTTCCCGTCATCCAGGTTTTTGATGAACGTACTGTACGACATATTTTCTGTTTTCGGATTTGAGGTCTGGAAGTAGCTCACAACCCCGATTACTACTAATAAAATAAGTAAATAAAAAATGGTATTACGGAAGACCCGATTCATTCCTTACCTCCTCCCACAGTAAGCACAACTATGTTCAATAGTACCATAGAAAATCATTCCAATACAAACAATAACCATCTCGGAAGCAGGCTGCCGATCAGCTTTCATAAACTGCCGGTTTTAACACTCCGATATAAGGCAGATTGCGATAGCGCTCAGCATAATCAAGTCCGTAACCCACTACAAACGCGTCAGGAACTTCAAAACCGACAAAGTCTGCTTTGATGTCCGCTTTTCTTCCGCTCGGTTTATCCAAAAGGGTAACAATCTTAATTGATTTTGCTTTACGGTATCGGAAGAGCTCTACGAGATAACTTAAGGTTAACCCACTGTCGATGATATCTTCAATAATTAAGATGTCCCGGCCCTCTACAGATGTATCCAAATCTTTAATGATTTTTACTTCTCCAGAAGAAACCGTAGAATTTCCGTAGCTTGATACATCCATGAAATCCATTTCCAAATATGTATCAATATGCTTGATAAGATCCGCCATAAAAGGAAGTGCTCCTTTTAACACACCGATTGCCAACGGAAATGTATCTTGATACTCGCTCGTTAATTCTGCACCTAACTCTTTTACTTTCTTTTGTATCTCTTCCTCTGAGATCAGTACTTTCTCGATATCATGTTTCATCATGATTTTGCTTGCCCCCTACACTTTTCATGCTGTCTATATTGTAATACAATGCGGTCGCTGTTTGGAATCACAAGATCTTCAAAAATTGATTTTTTCAAGCCAGGTATCCAGATAATTTCACCGCTTGCGTCCGTCACAATCGGCCAGTTGTCTCTTTCTTGGAGAGGCAGTTTCTTATCAATAAATATATCCTTTACCTTTTTTGAGCCGTTCATCCCTTTTAGTTTGATCCGGTCTCCAGCTTTTCTCGTCCGGATTGTTAAGGGAAACCGCACCTTTTTTTCACTTGTGATAAAAACAGCATTCCCATGTTCTTCAGGCGAGTCCGCATAATGCCTTGCCTCTATCAGATATCCATTAGGGAGCACTGCCGTTTCATCAGAAGCTCCGCTAATTTGGTATTCAAAGGGAACATTTTTGCACTGCCATTGTTCAAATGTAAACAAACATGTCTGATATGATTTGACCACCTTCAGTCCTTTCGGAAAGTCCAGTACTCCTGAAGGACTGCCATTTTCCGCCCAATCGAGAAACTGCTGAATGTGATGGGCTGAAAAGGATGATGGAACGTTTTCATAAAGATAGTTTAATATTAGTTGAACTCCTCTTCTTTGTAAAGGCATCGGGAGGGCAAGCAATTGAGAGGAATTGATTTCAACTGATGTATTAGACTGGCTTGTGATTACTTTATTCATTTCATCTTTCGTTAATGACTGTAAGAATTGCTCATCTTCCGTCAGTGCTTCACTCACTTTCTGAAACCTTTTATGCACATCCGGAGATTCCTGCTTCAAAAACGGGAGCACTGTTCTTCTGAATCTGTTTCTTGTGTAGTCATCTTTGGCGTTGCTTTCATCCGTCCGGTAGCTCAAGCCGTTTTCACGGCAATAGTGAAGGATCTCTTCCTTTGTAATGGTTAAGAACGGCCTGATGATCCGCCCTGTCCCAAAACGTCTAACCGGCTGCATTCCCGCAAGTCCCGTTCCAAGCGTACCCTTAGCCAGTTTCATAAGCATTGTTTCAACCTGGTCATCACCATGATGCGCAAGAGCCAGATAGTCCGCTTGGTGCTTCGACATGATTTCCTCAAAAAACTGGTAGCGGCAATCGCGTGCTGCAGCCTGCTTATTGAGTCCTTTTTCCTGTGCATATGCGGTTACATTGATTTGAGCCGTTTCGCACACGAGCTGTTCAGCTTTACAATAAGCTTGGACAAAACGCATGTCCTCCTCGGATTCCGCACCTCTGAACCGATGGTCAACGTGAGCTGCAATAACATTCGCTGAACGGCCGCATAACGTATGCAACGCGTGAAGAAGAGCCATTGAGTCCGGACCGCCAGAAACGCCTACAATGATCGTCGCCCCTTTTAACGTAAGATTGTGTTTGTTTAAAAAATCTTTGACACTTTTCACAATGTCCTCCTCACAATGAGCAGGTATTTTAAAGATATTCATATCCTAACACTTTCAACCCCTCCAAGCAAAGAAGAAGCATAGGCTCTGCAGTTTGCACCATTCAGATTAAGAAAAAGATAATATAGGCGAAATAAAGCGCTAAAACACTGATCACGATCAGCGTTGTTTCAAATAACCCCCCCGACTTAGCCTGTTTCTGTTTTGGGGTATATCGCGTCTTCGTTATTTTTCCTTGGCGCGGTTTTTGCTGTCTATGTCGTGTGGCAGGCTGCGGTGATGCTTTTATAGGCTGTTTTCTTTGTGCTGCTTTTTGCCCCGCGTCTAGCATATCCTTTTTCATTTCATCTGCGGATTGATAATCTCCGTTCAAGGCTGAAAAAAGCACTTTTTTATACTTTTGAAGCAGAGGGTTTCCTTCGATGAGAGACCTAAGCTGTTCTTTGGGCTGGTTCGTTTTCTTAAATTCTTTTTTATGCACACTGTTGATCATAATCATGGCAACTGCGAACAGATCATAGGATGGCTCTGCCTTTCTTGTTCCATACCCCCAATAGCCTCTGTCATAAAACTCCGTATACTCTTTTATCGCCCGGCCTTCCTTTGTCGTGCCGCCCACATCAATGCAGCGGATCCTTGCGGGCGGACCAGTTACGATCAGATTATCAGGTTTAAGATCGCCGAATATCCATCCTTGCTGGTGAAGCACCGATAAGCTGGATAACAGCTGAATCATTAATACCGGTATCCACTCTGCTCCTTTATCACTGACATACTTCAAAAGCAGCGGCCCTTTTATGTATTCCATTGCATAAAATGAAACTTTCGTATTGGTACTGGGAATATAGGCATCATCCGTATCAAAAAAAGAAGGCCCCATCGTAACGGACTGGGCCTTTGAGAAAGATTTCAAGACATTCACTTCAGAAGTAATAGACAGGCTGTCATCACTCACCTTTAAGGCAACATGTCCATCTGATGCTTCTGCCAAATACACAATTCCATTGGCCCCTTTACCAAGCTGTTTACGCAATGTATAAGTGTTTCCATTCCACTTGCCTTTGATTGTCGTACCCGGCTTGAGGCTACATGCCAAACTCGTCAAAGCGTCGTTCATCATCTGCCAGCATGCCCCTTCTTGAGCGTATTTTTTCAAACTGCAGTGTCGCTTCACGAATCGCCGGACCTGTCGGCGTGATGCCGCCTGTCGAAAGCTTTGCAAAGAGTGTGGAAAGAGATTGCAGCTTCGGTGTCCAGTTCAGCACAAGCTCGACCTCTTGTTTTTTCCCGGGAAATATACACATCGCAAATTCGTTATTCCCGATTCGGGAATTGAGGCTTACAGACAAATCAATCAGCGCCTCTTTTACTGTTGGAAGCTTTGGCGCCATACTTGCACTTGTATCAACAAGAACCAAAACCTGAAGATGCACCGTTTCTCCAAGCTCGTCTACCACTTCCATGACTTCGCCGCGTTTTTCCGGAGAAAGCTCTTCCATTTCCACATTCTTTCCGAGAATCTGTTTCAGTTCTTGATTGACTACACCTTGTAAGGTTTGCGTCATCGCTTTCTTTGTTACCATTTGAACAGTTTGTGAAAGCTGAGATGCATAAACGACTTGGTGCACGCCTCCTCCGGCAAGTGCAATCCCTTCGACTTCCTTCATTGCCTCAGGGTCAATTTGATTTTCTTCCATTATACCAATGACATTTACCGTAATCCCCTGCTCTTTAGCAAAAGCAGCCATTGCAAGCGGGTCTTCCCCATGGTTTGAGCAGCCATCCGTTATCAGCAAAATTTGATTTAAATGTCCGTTGTTCACATTCATTCCTCCTGGAGAATACGAGGATTCTCAGATTCATATATTCCCATCTTCGCCAGAAGAAATTTGATTTATACGGAAGCGTTATGAAATTTCTTGTTTGTTTTGAAAGATTGCCGGAACAGGAATGGATGCCCACTTCGGTGTATTGTGATCAATCCGGACGACAACAACAGTCATATCGTCCTCAATTTGGCCGGATCTTGTGCGGATGACTTCTTCCATAAGCAAATCGGCAATCTCCTGCGGGTCATTTGTTTTCAACCCTTTCATTTTACGCTTCATCCATAAGTCGTGATTTTCCACATGCTTAGGCCCCTCAAAAATGCCATCACTCATCATAATTAAGAGGTCACCCGCTTTCAGCTGTTCACTCACAACCTCCACATCGAATTCATTAATAATACCGATTGGCAGATTGCTCGCTTGAACTTTCATGACCTGGTCACCCCGTTTGATAAAGCTGGGCGTCGATCCAACCTTCAAAAATTTACAGCTGGCATCTTGAAGATCGATAATAGATAGGTCAAGCGTGGAATATATTTCGTCAGTTGTCCTTAGAGACAGTATGCTGTTGATCGTTTTAATTGCTATTTTTTCATCAATGCCCGATTCAAGGATTTTTTCAAGAAGCTTGATCGTTTCATTGCTTTCAAAGTGCGCTCTTGCGCCATTGCCCATTCCGTCACTGATTGCTGCAGCATATTTTCTGGCTCCAAGCTCCATCATGCTGTAGCTGTCACCGGAGACAAGGCCGCCGCCCTTCGCAGCGTGAGCAGCTCCCGTGGACACCCTGTATGATTTTGTTGATCCAAAGGCGACATGGCTGTATCCATTCGGATGCGGAGAGTGCTGTTCGGCTTTCACAAGAATTTGTTCCTCCAGAATGTCAGAAAGCATAGGAGCAATGATTTTTTCACTTTCTCCATGTCCGCTGAACGGAATGGTCATTTCAATATCGATATTTCCTTGTTCAAGACTATAGATCTCGACATGCTGAATCTCAATTCCGAAATGCTGAAGCGCTTCTATGATTTGCTCTTCCTGCAGAAAGTGTTGTTCTCGCTCTCTTTTTATTTCCCGAGAAAAGTCGGCCATAACCTCAGAAACGCCTAAAAGCTGTTCAGCAACAAGGCGCCTGCTGTCTTGGACTTTTTTCTTGAGTGTCAAATGGGCATGATGATGTGCGAGCTCATCCTCAATCAGCTCTTCAACCTGCTTGGATTTAGAACAATACTGTTGAAACTCTTTTTTCAGCCTTCGGTTTGATGCATATTCTTTTTCCTCTGTTTCAAGCATAACTTGTTTCATTAAGTCATATGTTTTATCAAAGTTCTGTACCCAGCACCTGTTTTTCTTGTAGCACGTCTGGCAGGAATGCTCCGTGATTTTGCTTAAGAACAGATCAACTTCGCTGTCATCTGTCTGTTCGTCTGATGCTTGATAAAAGGTTGCAAAGCTTTCAGACAGCGCGTGAAATACATTGGAGAATTGGTCTACCTTCTGAGCAGTGACATCACGGATTTTTCTAGCGTATTGCTGTTGCTCTTGAAGATGCTCGACAGTTCCCGGAATATATCTCGCCACTTTCCTCGTAATAGATTGAGGTGTGAGCAAAAACAGGCAGACTGCGATTAATGACTCATAGAGCGTTGTCATCAGACCGGCAGAGCCTTCACCATATAAAGATATAAGAAGTGATCCAACGATCAAACCAATTGCTGCACCCGCTTTTTTCCCTTCCTTCAGCAAACCGCCCAATAAACCGGAAAAAGCAAGCAGACTCATTTGATATAGGTTTCCGATATTCGCCAAGCCAAGAATCAGGCCGGTCACAACCCCAACCGTACAGCCGATGCTTGCTCCGCCAATAAAGGAAAAACTCAACACAACATAACGAGCCAATATATGTTCTGCCTGCATCCCTTGGTAGGACAAGCCAGCCAGCCCCGTTAAAACAGAGGCAATAAGAATCATAAAGCAAATGATTTCCTCTATTTTTAATGATTGTTTCACTTTTTTCACAGTAAAAATCGGAAGGCTCTGAAGGAAAATCAGTGTTAAGATAAACGATAGTCCAGCCTCAACGATAGCCATTACATAATCATAGGTTGTAAATACGCCATTTTGGGCATAAACAAACCCGGCTCTTGCTGCAGCCATGGAGAAGAACACGACAATCGGGAGCGCTTTAACACGATCGTCGGTAATGAAGGCAGCCACTTTAGAAAATACGAAGAATGCCAGCAATGCCGCCAGTATGAGCAATGAGTGCTTTGGAGATATGGTCAGCGCACCTGCAAGCACAGCCAAAACCGCATAAAACGCTTTGTCTCTTCTGATAAGAAGCATCGCTCCAAAGAAAGGAAGTGCGAAAGGAAGCACCTCGGATAATATGAAAGCCCGTCCAAGCAAAAATCCGATGACAACATAAATGAATCCTTTATAGAAAAACAGTGAATGCAAATGATGAGTCACCAGCTTCGTGCCCCTGTTAAAAAACGATTGGAGTTTTTCCAAAGCTTGTCCCGCCATTGGCCCGTTCACTCTTCTTTCTGCTTTTTCCATTCCTCTCATCTCCCACCTGTTATATTCGTTGCCTGTCATTATAGCGAAAGCACAGATAGGATTTTGTCAAAAGAAGGTAACAATACCAAAGAAATCTTCGACGGTTTCTGCCTTGATATTCGTTTATGAAAAGAATTTCCGGAATGTTGTCTAAAAATGAAAAAAATCGGCTTCTGCAAGAGAAACCGATTTGTTAGGATGACCCGTACGGGATTCGAACCCGTGTTACCGCCGTGAAAGGGCGGTGTCTTAACCGCTTGACCAACGGGCCAAACAAATATGGTAGCGGCGGAGGGGATCGAACCCCCGACCTCACGGGTATGAACCGTACGCTCTAGCCAGCTGAGCTACACCGCCATATTGTTTTGTGCTTCTAAGCACAAGTTATATAATACAAAGGTTTGTCTCTTTCGTCAACAGAAACTTTAATGTTGTAATTTTCTGACTCTTAAAGAGAATGAGGATAATAAAAAAGCATCCGTCGGGATGAACGGATGCTTCATTTATTTTATAGAAAGCAGCAAGTTATCCTCTTCTTGCTCCGCGCCCTCCACGTTTTGATTCCGTATTGCGTTTTAAAGATGACAAGCGATCTTCGCTGTCTTTTAAAAACTTATTCATTTTCTGTTCAAAAGATTCTTTCGGACGGAAATCATTTCTAGGTCTGGCTTGCGGACGGTCTTTAGCTTTTTTAATAGATAAACCAATTTTCCCGTCTTTTTCAACGTTGATGACTTTCACTTCAACTTGGTCGCCGACTTTTAAGTGGTCGTTAATGTCTTTGACATAATTATCAGCTACCTCACTAATGTGAACGAGACCGGTTGAGCCTCCAGGCAATTCAACAAATGCTCCAAAATTTGTAATACCTGTAATTTTCCCTTGCAACTTGCTGCCAACTTCAATCGACATAAAAAAAGTGCTCCTCCTTAGGCTTATAAAAAGATCGTTTGCTTAATTATACCTAAATAAAAATTTAAGTGTCAACAAGGCTACTTGCTCTTCTTCTCCACATTGAAGATAATTTCTCCGTCTCCAGACATGAATAAGTCCCTTCTGGCAAGCTCTGTGACGTAATCCTCATCCTTCAATTTGGATATTTCTTCTTTTAAATCCGTTTGTTTTGTCTTTAAACTTTTCAGTTCTTTTTCAAGCTGTTCTTTCTTTTCTTCTTTTGCACTAAGGGAAGATGTTTGGGACCATACAGAGCTTGCCAGCACAATTGCCGTCAGGAATACTAGGGCGCCGAATACAGTTAACCGTCTGTACAGCCCTTTGCGTCTTCGTTTCTTCAGCTGATTTTGCCGTTCTACTTGTTCTTTATAGTCGTTTTGTATTTCAGTTATCGTTCGTTCCCTGGAAAAATTCAAACCAGACGGTCCTCCTTTCATCTCTTCAAAAACCGTGTGATGGTCGTTCTTATGGTTATCAATAGTTTCTTCTTCTTTTTGAGAAATCCTGCACCTTTTTCAAAATAACGTCTAAAAGTTAGACGCATTTTCACAGGAAGAAGTTTCAAACATTGTTTCGCGATAAAACGGATCGGAAAACACAGAACCATGACTATTTTATATAGACACAGCAGGAGAAAACCTATCAGGCTGTATGTTTTCTTGAATAAAAATGCCGCCAGCCAGATGATCGCTCCGCATGTCCACACAATAGGACGAAATAACACGTGCTGAATGAGTTTTTTGAAGAATTGATAAACAGAAACAACAAGGTAAATGACGAATTTCAGTATTTTTATATAGATTCGTTTGCAAAGGCTCTGATACGTCGCAACGCCCAGCAGAACCGCTAAAAAGATGTAAATCCTGAATTCTCCCTCATTTACATGAAGCAAGACATAAAAGAAAAGCAGCCCTTGCATAATCCAGAAAAGAATATCATGAATAAATAATAGCCATCTGGCTGTTTTGGCACGAATGACAAAGAGCCGGTATGTATCAAGCGAAGCACCAAGCCAGAGACCCATACCGGACATCGCTAGCATTGTATAGAATTGTGTCGTCAGCGTCATTTAAACAACTTGCTAAAAAACCCTTTAGCTTTATCCCCTTGTTGTTCGTCTAAGTACACTAAATCAAATACCCTGCCTTTAATCGAAACAATCCCTTTTTCCACATCAAGATTTTTCATCTGCAGGTTTTGGCCTCTGACGGAGAGCATTCCCATCACCGTTTCCAGCAGGAATTCTTCGTTATCAAAACTCTCCACATGCTTAACCCCAGAAATATCTAAATGCTTCCGGCCTTTCATTGTCACATCATGCTGTTCCGGAACAGACGAAGAACCTTTTTGATCATAATATGAATTCATCTATTCAGCCCCCATATCCTCGATACTTTTAGCATTATTACTGCATTGTATGAGGTGGGGGGTTTTTTTAGAACAAGCCTATTCGCCGAGTTTTTCTTCTTTTAGAATCGTGTACATGTTTGCAGCTTCTTCTTTTTTCGTCGTGTCTTTCAATTCATTAACTTGAACCGTTACAAGCTTTTGGCCGAAGCGGACCGTTAGTTCATCTCCCGGTTTTACGTCAGAGCTAGCTTTAGCTTGGTTTCCGTTAATAGAGATTCGTCCTTGGTCAGCTACTTCCTTCGCTAGTGTACGCCGTTTGATCAGCCGTGATACTTTCAAAAATTTATCTAATCTCATATCTATGATCTCCTCTCAGTTTCTTTTGCTTCATTCCACAGTTTGTCCATGTCCTCAAGGGACATATCAGCCAACTCGACTCCCTCTTCCTTCGCTGTTTCCTCAATGTACGAGAACCGTCTCCGGAATTTGTCATTAGTCATGGTCAGCGCTTCCTCTGGCTCTATTTTGTAGAAGCGGGCTACATTCACCAGCGCGAACAAAATGTCGCCAAACTCAGCTTTAAGATTGTGTTCGTGAGGAGCTTCAGAAACCTCAGAAGAAAATTCCTTCATTTCCTCACTTACCTTTTCCCAAATATCGCTGACGTCTTCCCAGTCAAAACCGACCTTCGCTGCTTTTTTCTGCAATTTAGCAGCTTTCGAAAGAGCTGGAAGGGTTTTCGGTACGCTGTCTAGTAACGATGATTCAGATGTATTTTTTTCGGCCTTTTTTATATCTTCCCAATTGGCCAAAACATCGTTTTCATCCTGAACCTTAACATCTTTAAACACATGGGGATGTCTTCGGACCATTTTTTCACTGATTCCTTTTATGACATCATCAATTGTGAAATAACCTTCATCTTCACCAATTTGCGCGTGAAGCAAGACCTGAAGCAAAACGTCGCCAAGCTCTTCGATCATATGGTCTGTGTCTTCTTCGTCAATAGCTTCGAGAAGCTCATAACATTCTTCAATCATGTACTGCTTTAATGACTGATGCGTCTGTTTTTTATCCCACGGACATCCATTAGGTCCGCGAAGCTCTCTGATGATGCTTCGGAACGTGGAGAATTCGTGATAAAGCAGCTTCTCTTCTTTAATCGGCGGAATATACACACTTGTTAAGTTGTTCAAGGCGACATTGCGGTCCAGCTCAAATAATGGCACTGTCCTGATCTCCTCGCCACAGCTGCCTGCTGCAGTCACGATCACGACCTCATAATCATCAGGCAGCTTCTCCATTAATGTCAGCTTCACTTCAGAAGCCGTCATTTGGTCGTAAACCTGACATATGATCAGATGATGTCTGAGCTCAAGCTCATCCGCGGACAATGTGCCGGCATCCACAAATTGAAAACCTTCAATCGGGTCAATTTGCAAGGCATTGAATGTGGCATCAAGGAAACTTTGTCCCCCCGCGACTTTCACTTGAACGTTTTCCTTTTCCTGCCGCTCCGTCAGCAGCTGAACTGTTTTTTCTGCGACAAAAGGGTGTCCCGGCACAGCGTAAACCACATCCTCACGCCGCGCCGCTTCAAAGAGGATATCTGCAATTTCTTCATATACCGCCTCGAACTGATCATGTTTCTCATATATATCGTCAAAGAAACGGATGTTCTTCGTTTCTTTTTCAAGCTCCTCAATTAAAGGATGATCCTTGGTTCTGACATACAGCGTATCTGCCTTCGTCAACAGCTTGTGTATACCAATTGTCAACTGGTCCATGTCTCCGGCACCAAGTCCCACGACTGTAATTTTACCCGCCATTTTGTTCTCTCCTTCTCATGAATTTGCTTAACTTGCTGCCGAATGGCACACTGTTCAGCTCTTCATCTGTAAATATTCCCAATCTCATCATACAATAAATAAACACCGCGCCACCAATGGCAACAGCAGAAAGGCTCTCAATCACAGCAACTCCTCTTCCTGTTGCAGGAAACAAGAAAGTCCATAGACGCGTATACGCAAGCAAGACAGCTGACATCAAAAGAGCAGATCCAATAATCGGAATCAAAACGCCTCTAAGCTTATCAAGCCATTCCTTTTGCCGAAGCTGATACAAGTTAAGGCCGGCGACAGCCGCAAAGGAAGCCGCTGTCGCAAGCGATGCGCCTTCAATCCCATAGCGCGGAACCAAAAGTGTATTTAACACCCATTTCACCGCAACACCCGCGCCCACCGCTATCGCAGGAAAAACTGTGTACCCCGCTCCCTGTAAGACTGCCGCTGCCGTTACCGCCATAGATGCAAACAAAATGGAGCAGCTAAATACTTGTAACGCACCTGTCCCTTCTCCATTTTGAAACAGCATGATATTTACCGGCTTTAGAATGCAAATCAACCCAGCCGATGCGCCTGTACCGAGCACAAGGCATAGTTTCAAAGATGACGTGATTTTTTCTTTCATGATCTTCAGCTCATTGTTTTTTACAGCCATAGAAATATACGGAACGAGTGACGTCGCAATGCTTACCGCGAAAATTGAACCGAGCTGCAGCAAGGGTTGTCCCCGATCATAGATCCCCTTTAGGCGTTTTGCTTCTTCGCTTGCCTCACCACCCGAAAGCAATGCATATAAATTCAAAGCATCAACAAGCTGGATAAACAAAAGCAGCAAACTGCTTACACAAATTGTAACCGAATATAAAAGCAGTTTTTTCGTCAATTCTTTTGTTGTGATGACATTTTCATTTTGCCTATCCGTTTGGTTGTCTCTATTCGTTTTAAACCAAAAAAACCCCAGTATCATCAATGCAACCAAACTTCCGGCAAGAGAGCCTGAAGCGGCTGCCGCTCCCGCAGTATAAAGCGAGGCTCCCTTTTTCACGAGCCAAAATGATAAACCCAAGAGCACTGCAACACGCAGAAACTGCTCTGTCATCTGTGATAAGGCTGAAGGGAGCATTTCGTGCCGCCCCTGAAAACCGCCTCTAAGCAACGCGACAAATGGGAACAGCAGAAACGCGTACGCGGTCACTTGAATTAACACGGCTAGATGCGAATCCCCCATAAAGAGTGCAATAGGAACAGCACCCAGATATAAACAAAGAAATAATAAAATACCGATTAAAGACAAAAACAACGCAGATATTTTTAATATGGTGTGATGATTTTTTTCACTATAATCATTCATCAGCTTTGAAATAATGACTGGAAATCCTGATGTGGACAGCATGACCGCAATACCAAGAAAGGGATATACCTGCTGATATATATAAAATCCAACATCGCCGACAATGTTTTGAAACGGGACTCTGTAAACAGCGCTTAAAATTTTTGTGATGACGCCTGCCAGAATTAAAACAAAAGCCCCCTGCCAAATCCAATGCCGTTTAACGCCTATTGAATCGTCCATCCAAAAGCTCCTTCCCAACGTCAGGGGCAATACGGTTCACGTATTACCGCGGCACAAATAAAAACGAGGTTATTATACCACATCCCAACCCTTGGATTCCTTTTTCGGCACGCATGAAAAAGAACAGCGTCCCAAGGAGAGCTGTTCTTTACATACCTATTTTCGAAGAAAGGAATAAGACCTACTGTTCCATTTGACGAGCCAAAAATCCAGCTGCTGTTTCAACGGCTTTATGCTCTACTTCGCCCATTGTCTGATCTTTTGAAAAGATCACCACAGCACCTATCGGATCACCGTTCGCCACAATTGGGCCGACAGTATAAGAATTCATGTCCTCATCAATTCCATTCACAAGCTGTACTGATTTCGCATCACTCTCAAGCACGGAGCTGCGCTGATCCATTGTTCTTTCCAGCATTTCGCTGATTGACTTGTTTAAGTAATCTTTTTTGGAGCTGCCGGACACGGCAATATATACATCACGATCACAAATCAGCACTGAATGGCCGAGGCTGTCGTAAAGCGCGTCTGCATACTCCTTTGCAAAGTCTCCAAGCTCACTGATCGGAGAGTACTTTTTCAAAATCACTTCTCCGTCACGATCTACAAAAATCTCAAGCGGATCGCCTTCCCTGATTCTCAGAGTTCTTCGAATTTCTTTAGGAATCACGACCCGACCTAAGTCATCAATACGACGTACGATACCGGTTGCTTTCATCTCTGGTGCCTCTCTTTCATTTGATGGTATATACATGTGGGAAAGACCTAAAGCAGTTACTTTATGTACCTTCCGCCTCGCTTGAAATTAGTATCCGTCACATCAAATGTAATATACACCAGAGAGTAACAAAATTTACGTTGATGAAATGGTTTGCTTTTTCACATCTTTTAAGCCCTTCAGCATGCCCAGCACGGTGTCGAGCCATTCATCGGCACTACGGCCTTTCGTCTGTATGGAGATTTTGAGTTTTTTCCCTTCCATTCCCAGTCCGATTTGTCTGCCATATTGATTGCCAAGCTCAAACAGCTTCTGTCCGTCAATTTCAGCACTTGCTTCTTCAGAAATCGTCAATCTGACAGCATCTTTATCCTGCTTAATCAGCTCGACACGTTCCTGTCTCGCATAGACTTTCATTTCTGCAACAGTAAACAAGTATTCGACTTCTTTTGGATAGTTTCCAAAGCGGTCGATCATTTCATCTTGAAGCTCATTCTTCTCTTCGATTGTCGCCACAGACCTGAAGCGTTTATACATATCAATTTTCTGTTTGCCGTCTTGAATATAAGTTTCCGGAATATACGCATCAAGCTCGACATCAATTTCTGTTTCAAACTGCTCTGTCTTCGCTGTGTCTCCTTTACGCTCCTCAATGGCCTCCTTCAGCATTTGTGAATAGAGGTCAAATCCGACCGAATCGATGAAGCCATGCTGCTGGGCACCAAGAAGATTCCCGGCTCCGCGAATCGTTAAGTCACGCATTGCGATTTTAAAACCGGAACCTAGCTCTGTGAATTCTTTAATAGCCTGCAGCCTTTTTTCAGCCACTTCTGTCAGCACTTTATCCCGGCGATACGTGAAGTACGCATACGCCACACGGTTAGAACGGCCGACACGCCCCCGCAGCTGGTAAAGCTGAGAAAGTCCCATCTTGTCGGCGTCAAATACGATCAACGTATTGACGTTCGGGATGTCCACGCCAGTTTCGATAATGGTTGTGCTGACGAGAACGTCTGATTCTCCTTCAAGGAAACTTAGCATAACGGTTTCTAATTCATTTTCTGTCATTTTCCCATGAGCATATGCTACCTTCGCGTCAGGGACTAGCATTGAAATTTCATCCGCTTTCCGCTCAATGTCCTCTACCCGGTTGTACAAGAAATAGACCTGGCCTCCGCGTGCAAGCTCACGTTCAATCGCCTCTCTGACAAGAGCGCCGTTATATTCCACAACATACGTCTGTACGGGGAAGCGATTTTCCGGCGGAGTCTCGATGACTGAAAGATCCCTTACGCCAAGCATAGACATATGCAGCGTACGAGGAATCGGCGTTGCTGTTAACGTTAATACATCAACATTGGCTTTTATTTGCTTGATCTTTTCTTTATGGGTTACACCGAAACGCTGCTCTTCATCAATGATGAGGAGCCCTAAGTCTTTATACACGACATCCTTTGATAGCAGCCGATGCGTCCCGATGACGATATCAACCGTTCCGTTTTTCAGCCCTTTGATTGTTTCGTTTGCTTCTTTTCTCGTTCTGAACCTGCTGAGAAGGCCGATATTAATCGGATAGTCCTGGAAGCGCTCTTTTATGGTTTCATAGTGCTGCTGTGCCAAAATTGTTGTCGGAACGAGCAGAGCTACCTGCTTTCCGTCACCGATCGCCTTAAACGCGGCACGTATGGCAACCTCTGTTTTACCGTAGCCCACATCTCCGCACAGCAAGCGGTCCATCGGACGTTCTCTTTCCATGTCTTTTTTGATTTCGTGAATAGAACGGAGCTGATCCTCAGTCTCTTGATAAGGGAAAGCCGATTCGAATTCCCGCTGCATCTCATGGTCAGGAGAAAACGCATAGCCCTTGCTCGCTTCTCTTTCGGCATACAGCTTAATTAAGTCATCAGCAATATCCTGAACGGATGTCTCTACTTTTTTCTTGACCCGCTTCCATTCACTTCCGCCTAATTTATACAGCTTTGGCTCTTTTCCTTCGGAGCCGACATATTTTTGGACCTGATCAATTTGTTCTACAGGGACGTAAAGCTTGTCACTTCCCTGATAATGTATATTTAAATAGTCTTTATGAATGCCGTTGATTTCAAGAGTCTCAATCCCCAGGTATTTTCCGATCCCGTGATTAATATGAACGACATAATCTCCAATTTGAAGCTCAGAATAGCTTTTGATGCGCTCTGCATTGGTAAGCTTCTGTTTTCGCGGCTTCTTCTTTACACGGTTTTTGAACAGTTCTTCTTCCGTGATAACGGCAAGCTTCATTAACGGCAGCTCAAATCCCGATTGGAGCTCGCCTTCCATGATATAGACCTGTCCCTGAACAAGCGCTTTTTTGCTGTCTGTCATGGCGGCCTCGATATCATAATCAGCCAAAACAGATGACAATTTCTGCGTACGTTCCTTGTTTGCTCCTAAGAACACAACAGTGAAATTTGATTTTTTAAAACGCTCCATTTCGCCCGCAAGCACGTTCATTTGGCCATGGAAACTCTGCATTTGCCGGCCTGACACATTGACGATATTTTGCGGGCTCGTATGGTGTACATGCCGCAAAAATAAAGAGTAGTACAGCAGAGGCCGTTTTTGCTCAGCCACTATTTTTTGGAAGCTGAATGACAAACGAATGTCATGCAAAATCTTCCCTTCCTCAAGAAGATTTGTTATAAACTCCGCTTCTTCTTTTTGAAGCTGTTCTTCCATCTCATGAATCCGACTGACTTCATCCAAAATCAGAAGTGTATTATCAGGTGTATAATCTAGTAAACTAGCAGGCTTTTCATAGAAATATGAGAGATACTTCACGAGCTCCTGATCTGTCTGGCCTTCAGACAAGCGTTCTTTATCGTGAGAAATATTCGCATGAAGTATTTCTTTTTGTTTGTCAGCCTTTAATTTTTTCAAGCTCGCGGCAAGACCACTATCGATTTTCTCCATCGCCCGCGCTTTTTCTTCCGGTCTGATAATTAATTCCTTCGCGGGACCGATATTGATCGAGGTAAGGGTCTCAATTGACCGCTGATCATCTGAATTAAAGCTGCGGATTGAATCCACCTCGGTGTCAAAAAGTTCAATTCTCACCGGATTCTCTGAAGTCAACGGATAAATGTCAATGATTCCACCGCGAATACTGAATTCCCCGGGCGCAGAAACCATATCAGACCGCTCATACCCTACCTCTACCAGCCGTGAGGCAAGCTGGTCAGGTTCGATATCATGGCCTACTTGAATGAGCATCTGGCTGCTTTTCCACACCTCTACAGGCGGCAGCATTCTTCTGATTGCAGCTACCGGAGCAACGACAATTGGCGCTTCTCCATTCGTTAGTCTATTAATGACATCTAATCGCTGCGCCCGCAATTCAGGGCTTGCAACTGCGATTTCTGATGAAATGAGTTCATTGACGGGGTACAAAAGGACAGACCGATCCTCTAGAAGTGAAGTCAGATCATCTGTTACTTTCTGGGCTTGATATAAGTTATGGGTGATTAGAAAGATAGGCTTATTCGTTTCATTAGCCAGAGCAGAAGTAAAAACAGAACGCGCGGAACCCGACAGACCCGCGAGCAGCTGTTCCTTCAGGCCCTCGTGTAAACCGTTGATGATGGATTTAAAGTCATCGCTTTCTTTTATAAAGGTTTGAATGTTGTCCATATGGCCCCTCCTCTCTGTTTCCTGCGAGAACAGAAAAACGCTTTGGTCTAGTGTCTACACCAAAGCTTTTTATTGAATAAATGTGTGATATTCGTGGTAATGTGGATTTCGGTCAAGCGCCTCTTGGCAGTCTTCACATATCGTCAAAACATGGACATCTCCATTTTCCTTATAAGAAATCATATCGTTTCTTTCCTCATTTGTTAAGTGCTGAAATCCAAGTGAATCTGTCGATACCATTGAAGATTCGAGACTGCCTACTTTCACTCCGCAATGACGACAATAATAATGCAAAGCCATACAAGGGACCTCCTGATGAAAAAGTCATTTTGGTGTAGTATGGACTTTGTTGTTACATTTTATACCTTTGCGTTAAATTCGTTCATGACTTCTAAAAACGGTTTACTCAAAGAAGCCTCACAAGCCTTCACAGATTTATCAACCGCTTCTTCGATCTCAGGTGCCTCCTCCTTGGTAAAGGAGCCTAACACATAATCAACGACCTTCATGCCGTTTACAGGCCGGCCGATTCCGATGCGGATACGGTCAAACTCGGATGTTCCAAGATGCTGGATCAGTGATTTGATGCCATTGTGCCCTCCGGCGCTTCCTTTCGTTCTTAAACGGATCTTGCCAGTAGGAAGGTCAAGGTCGTCGTAAATGACTGTCAAATCTTCGTTATCGATATCATAGTAGTCCATTAAAGGCCGCAAACATTCTCCTGATAAATTCATATATGTAAGCGGTTTAACAAGTAGAACCTTTTTGCCGGAAACAAATCCGGTTCCGTATAATCCGTTAAATTTATTTTGATTCAGCTCTATATTCCATTCCTTTGCAAGCTGATCTATCACCATAAATCCGACATTATGCCGTGTATTTTCATAGTTCTTCCCCGGGTTTCCGAGACCGGCAATCACAAGCATGGCGAATCCTCCCTTAGTCACATAACTCCCGTCTTCATAAACGGGCTATAATTCTTCTCATTCTAGCACAAAAGACGTAACCGCGGGAGGGTTACGCCTTAAGCTATTATTGTTCGTTTTCACCTTCTGGCTGAGCATCGGCAGATTCCTCTTCATCGACCTCAGCTGCTTCCTGCTGCTGCGGAGGAAGGATTGAAGCCACAACCTCATCTGATTCATGATTAAAGGAGTAGTCATCGCCAGCAGGCAAATCCGCAATCGTCAGTACTTCATTTACATCGAGGCTTGTAATATCGGCCTCGATCGTTTGCGGAATGGCTTTTGGCTTGGCCTTTACAGTAAGTGCATATAACGGCTGCTGCAGTACGCCTCCGTTTTTCACTCCAATGGCTTCTCCGGTCAGATGAATCGGAACTTCCACTTCAATGTCCTCACTCATATTAACTACTTGAAAATCAGCATGAGTGATTTCATTTTTCAACGGGTCCGTCTGCAGGTCTGTTACCATGACTGAGTGTTTTTCTCCGCTGACCTCAAGCGTAATGACTGCATTTTTGCCTTCGTCCCTCAGCGTTTTGATGAGCTCCACACTGTCTAATGACACAGGTTTGTTGCCCGTATCCTTCCCATATATGATACCTGGAACATGTCCTGAAGTACGGATATTCCGAAGAGACGAACGAGTAAAGTCCGTTCTTTCTTTTGCCGTTAAAGTTGCCATATTCAGCACCATCCTATTGTCGTTTTAGTTGTCCTATTACAAACAATACCCATAACGATAAGGATTTAAACCTCGAAAAATGGTTTAGCTGAACAGATAGCTGACTGATTGCTGCTCATGAACGCGAATAATCGCTTCGGCCAGAAGCGGTCCGACTGAAAGCTGCTTAAAGCGTTCAATTTTCTTTTCTTCAGGAAGCTTGATGCTGTTTGTCACAACAAGCTCTTTAATTGTTGAATTATTAATCCGTTCTACCGCAGGGCCTGATAGTACAGGGTGTGTACAGCATGCATATACTTCTTTCGCTCCGTTTTCAACGAGCGCATTAGCAGCAAGTGTAATCGTACCTGCAGTATCAATAATGTCATCGATGAGGATAGCAGTCTTCCCTTCGATGTTACCTACAATATTCATGACTTCCGCCACGTTTGGACGCGGACGGCGTTTATCGATAATCGCAATTGGCGCTTTTAGTCGGTCAGCCAGTTTGCGGGCACGTGTCACACCGCCATGGTCTGGTGAAACAATGACGATATCTTCAAGATTTTTGCCTTCAAAATATTCTCCTAAAATCGGAACACCCATTAAGTGGTCAATCGGTATATCAAAGAATCCTTGAATTTGCGGCGCATGCAGGTCAAGTGCAATCACACGAGTCGCACCGGCTGTTTCAAGCAGGTTAGCGAAAAGTTTAGCTGTGATTGGCTCACGGGATCTTGCTTTTCTGTCTTGACGCGCATAACCGTAATAAGGAATAACAATGTTAATCGTTTTTGCAGAAGCGCGTTTTAACGCATCTACCATAATCAGCAGTTCCATAATATGCTCGTTAACGGGGTCACTTGTAGACTGGATGATGTAACAATCACATCCGCGAATACTTTCTTCGATATTAATTTGGACTTCCCCGTCACTAAATCTTGTGACAGAACATTTCCCTAATTGAACTCCAACTATATCTGCGATTTCTTTTGCAAGCTCTGGATTCGAATTCAAAGAAAAAATCTTTAAATTCTTATCTCCGTATTGATTAGACATGGATAAACCTCCGAATTTAGGATTATTTTTTATGAATATTTTTCACATAATCGTCTTTATTTACTTGTCTCGCTCTGGCAATAGCAAGTGCTTTTCCAGGTACATCTTCCGTAACAGTTGAACCTGCCGCCACATAAGCGCCTTCTCCGACTGTGACAGGGGCAACCAAGTTGGAATTGCAGCCGATAAACGCGCCATCTTCAATTTTTGTCAAATACTTATTCTTTCCATCATAATTGACAGTAATTGAACCGCAGCCCAGGTTTACATCAGTGCCTACCTCAGCATCGCCGACATAGCTTAGATGAGATGCCTTGCTTCGGTCTCCGAATTGAGTCTTTTTAATTTCTACAAAATTCCCGATCTTCACTTCATTCCCGATGACAGAATCAGGTCTGATGTGAGCAAAAGGTCCTATGTTTACATCATTCCCCACTTTACTGTGATTGACTACCGATTGTTTAATAACCGTACGGCTGCCAATGGCACTATTCATAATCTCCGTATGAGGGCCAATAATCGTATCTTCTCCGATTTGCACCTCACCTTTAATCACAGTTCCAGGGTAAATCACAGTATCGCTTCCGATAACAGCGTCAGGAGAAATATACGTATTCATCGGGTCGATCAACGTCACGCCATTTTGCATATGCCGTTTATTAATGCGCTCTTTCATAAATTGTTCTGCCTGAGAGAGAGCAACTCTATCATTAACTCCGAGCGTTTCTTGGAAATTACCAGTCTGGTAAGCGGCAACAGTTTCGCCTTCATTTTTAAGAATCTCTATGACATCCGGCAAATAATACTCGCCTTGGGCATTATCATTAGACACCTGATCAATAGCCCGAAATAGCGCTTCATTGTCAAAACAATACGTACCGGTGTTGATCTCAGTTACAAGACGTTCTTCTTCAGAGGCGTCCTTATGCTCAACGATTTTTTGAACCGCTCCGTTTTCGCTGCGAATAATGCGGCCGTATCCAGTTGGATCTTCTGCAACCGCAGTTAAAATCGTAGCTTTCGCTTCTCTTTGTGTATGTTCTTTCAGCATCTGTTCCATCGTCTCTGCTGTCAAAAGCGGCGTATCTCCGCAAATGACAATTGTGACGCCTTTTTCGTCAGCAAGAAATGGCTGTGCCTGTTTTACAGCATGAGCAGTGCCAAGCTGTTCTGCTTGAAGCGCGTACTCGCTTTTATCACCAAGCTGCTTTTTCACTTCTTCCGCACCATGTCCAACAATCGTGACAAGCTTTGATAAAGATAATTTTAAGGCTTCGTCCACGACGTGCTCTACCATAGGCTTACCGCAAACTGGATGAAGGACTTTATAAAGCTTCGATTTCATTCTCGTTCCTTGTCCAGCCGCTAAAACAACTGCAAACCGCTTATCCATTTATTGGCCTCCAATATCCCTTTTATCCATAGAAAAATATATCCTAAATATCTTCTGATTTCAAGGAGACTTCATGAAGTGCAAGAATTTTCTATTGAGTGCAACTAAGTTTGAAAAATCAGAATTAAAAAAGGACCGCCGGCAAAAGGCTTATGTTAGCCCTTTCAGCAGTCCTTGCTTTTTGGTTATTTTTTAAGAAGCTCCAGCTTCTTCGAATTCTAATGCTTCAGTGTCACCCAGACGATGATACTCATTTAACACGGCATCTTGAATCTTTCCTCGCGTGCTTGAATTAATAGGATGAGCAATATCGCGGAACTCTCCATCAGGGGTGCGTTTACTCGGCATCGCAACGAAAAGACCATTGTTTCCATCAATCACACGAATATCATGTACAACAAATTCGTGATCCAGCGTGATGGATGCAATCGCTCTCATGCGACCATCGGTATTCACGCGGCGTAATCTTACGTCAGTAACTTCCACAGTAGTTCACCACCTTTTCCCTATATAAAAGCATTAGTGTATCAATTCCACGATTTTTTCTGAAATCCTGCTCGTTTTTAAAATATTTTTTGAAAAAATAGGATATAGTTACACAATTAGGTCATAAAGCTTTCATTTCGGGCATAAGGTAAATAAAAAAGTGATCCCGGGCTCTCCCAGAATCACTTTTCTTATTATTTCACCAGTGCAATAACTTCAATCTCGACTAACGCATCCTTCGGGAGTCTCGCGACTTCAACACAAGATCTCGCCGGTTTGTGAGTGTCAAAGTATTGTCCGTACACTTCATTTACTTCCGCAAACTGTTCCATATCCGCGATAAATACAGTTGCTTTTACAACTGTTTCAAAAGAAGCACCCGCTTCTTCCAGAACCGCCTTTAAATTGCTGAATACTTGATGAGTCTGCTCCTTAATATCGCCGTTCACCATTTCGCCTGAAGGAGTCAAAGGGATTTGGCCTGAGCTGTAAAACATATTGTTGACGATAATCCCTTGTGAATAAGGTCCGATTGCCGCTGGGGCATGTTTTGTGTGGACTGCTTTTGTCATGATTCTGTCTCTCCATTCTTTAAAAGATTGTCTTTAAAAAAACGCAGAAAATTGCCATTCTGAATTTCAATGGACTTCTCTTTCATGTTGATGGTTGAAAGAGTAAGAAGTGACATATATTCGTCAACAAGACGTTCATCTACTCCTTCGGCTTCAACTAAGACGCCGATTCCCGCCACATTTGCGTTAAACTCATCCAACAGATTAATCATACCATTAATGGTGCCGCCTGCTTTCATAAAGTCATCAATAATGAGTACGTTTGAACCCGTTTTCATGCTTCTTTTCGCAAGTGACATTGTTTGAATACGGTTTGAGGAGCCTGAAACGTAATTAATGCTGACTGTGGAGCCCTCTGTTACCTTATTGTCTTTACGAACGATCACAACAGGCACATTCAAATAGCTTGCAGCTGCATACGCAAGAGGGATGCCTTTCGTGGCAACGGTCATGACAACATCAATTTCGCGCTCTGCAAACACGGAAGCAAACAGCTTCCCTACCTTGGAGAGTACAGATGGCTTTCCTAAGATATCCGTTAAATATACATAACCGCCCGGAAGGATACGCTCAGGATTTGCCAGCGACTGTCCAAGTGTCTGCACAAACTCTTCAGCTTCAGCCTGCTTCATTTTCGGAATATATTTAACGCCTCCGGCAGCCCCGGGAACAGTAAGCAAAGTACCAATCCCCTGCTGTTCAAAGGTTTGTTTAATAATTGTTAAATCTTCACTGATCGATGATTTTGCAGATTCATACCGCTCAGAGAAAAAGGTTAGCGGTATTAACTCGTGCGGATGGGTTAACAAATAATTTGTTAAGTCCACCAATCTGCCGCTGCGACGAAACTTCATGAACTTACCCCCAAAATCCGAATATTTTAAGATCAATATAACTTAACATACGGATTTAATCAAGAGCGTTCTGTTCGCCGATCATTCTCACCGCATAAACTTGATCGCAGAAGCCTCTTAACCCGTTATAAATTCTCTGCACCTTCGACTCATACTGAACCAGTCCAAACACTGTCGGGCCGCTCCCGCTCATTAACACGGCATCTGCACCAAAGCGTTTCATCTGGTTTTTGATCATTGCAACTTCAGGATGCATATCGAGTGTAACAGATTCAAGCACATTGCCTAAACGGCTGCACATCTTCTGAAAACTCTTCTCTTCTATCGCCTCGATCATGCCTTGTACATCGGGATGCTCTATACCATCCAGTTTCAGCGCTCTGTACACTTCAGCAGTTGAAACACCGATTGTCGGCTTCGCTAAAATGACCCAGCAGTGCGGAGGCGTGCTGATATGTTTAATTTTCTCGCCGCGCCCTGTTGCTAATGCAGTTCCGCCATAGACACAAAATGAAACGTCAGAGCCAATTTCCGCTCCAAGCTCAGCAAGCGTTTCCGCGGACAGATTTAAATTCCACAGTCTGTTCAGCCCTCTGAGTGTCGCCGCCGCATCACTGCTTCCGCCGGCAAGACCGGCAGCCACCGGAATTACCTTCGTAATCATGATGGAAACTCCCTTTTTCACGTTGTATCTGTCCTTGATCAGCTTGGCAGCCTGATAAGCTAAGTTTCTTTGGTCATCAGGCACAAATCGGTTGTGGGAGGAAACCCTCACTTCATCCTCTGCAAGCTCCGTCAATTCAATTCGATCAGCTAAATCAATTGTCGTCATGATCATTTCGACTTCATGATAGCCATCCGGGCGTTTTCGGGTGACGTCAAGTGACAGATTGATCTTAGCTGGCGCTTTTTCTAAAATACGCATAGCTTTCACCTACTTCTCCATCTAAACATAAGTATGAACATTGTATCACATTTGAAGTACAGGATGAACATATCCATATTCAGCCCATTATGTATTTATATCCAAAATAAAAAAACCAGGGAACAGCACGTCCCCCGGGTCACATCCTTATCGGTTATTCTGATTCTGAGCCATTTGCTGTTCGGCGATTTCAATAGCACGCTTCACCATGTTACCGGCATCGCGGGCCCGAATTTCACCCCAGCCTCCATTTTTTACTGTGTCATAAAAACCAAGGTCTTTAGCCAGCTCATATTTAAACTCATCTGACATAACTCCACGACGTCTGCCCAAACGAAACAACCCCTTTTTTAGAAGTGATAGCCATTCGTGCACGTCACGATAATATGTGACTGTTTTATCTTTTGTTAAATCAGATGGAACTTTCGTTTAAATTACTGGAAACCAAAAAAGGGCAAAACAAAAAGCAGTAAACAAAAGGTTCACTGCCCGTTAAAATGCCACTGAGCTTGCGGCGTCATCATTAAATGTCAGCTCAACAGTCTCAGTCAAAATATCAGCATAACTGTATGAAACTCTTTCAAACGAGTTCTCGTCTTGATCTAGTTGTATCACAAAAACAGAAGGGTACGTCTCAGCTAAAATGCCCGAACGCTCAATCGTTTTTCGGCGGCCACCGTTTGCTTTTAACGTCAGCCTTTTACCTAAATTCCCATCAAGCGATCTTTTAATATCGGACAACGTCTTCGCCATTGCATCCACCTCACTACATTTATTGTACAACACGAGCCCATTTTTGTCAAATAAAATTTAAATTATATCAACGTTAATAAGACGTTGTCAATAAAATTATTTTGACAAAATTCTATGATTCCTCAATTATGTTCCGCAAGTTTCGGTAAATTATGTATCATTATGTAAAATAAAAAACCCGCATAGCTCTCCTATGCAGGTTTTCAACTGTTAATTGGACTTATAAGGCATACCAATTCTCAGAACTCCTCTTGTTTCAATACCTCCAAGCCCTTTCTCTCTTGTCAGCGTATTACGGAGCACTTCCCATACATTAATCCGTTCCATAAACGGCGTAAAGCTGATCTTCGCGACGATATATACCGGATCAAGCGCATGAATATTGACTCTTGACGGTGAACTTGCAAAATTCGCACCCGCTCTGATGAGTGATTCAAAATGGGATTGGCAGGCCCCCGCAAAAATAACAAGCTGATCTAAGTGAGGGATCTTTTTTCGGGCTGTTTGAACAGTTTCAACAAAGTGCTTAGAATGTCTGTACGCATTCAAATCATCAATACCGCCCTTTTGCCTCGAATACGCATCATGCCCTGTGATCACCAGGATATCAGGTCGATATTTGTCGAGCAATTCTTCAATAGAAGCAGACATTTTCTTTTCATGGCAATGGATGCCATAGACCGGCACTCCAATTTTTTTATAGACATTCAGGCATTTTTTCAGATATGCTTCGTCACCATCCAGATGAAGCACTTTGCCCGGCATATGGAAATAATGCTCCTGATGCTGATATTGGCTTGTCGCATAGTACTCCTGTTTTTCTCTGAGCAGTTTATAATCCTGGCGGAGCAATTCGAGCGACTCATTCATTCTGCTCTCATCTTTCTTTTTCCGCATCATCTGCTCATCTTTTTTCACTGCTACCAGATCAGAAAAATCCGAATCAGCAATCAGCCTGACTTCATCTCCATGCAAAATGGCAATTGAATTTCCTTTGCTTGTTTGCTCTATTCTTATAATTCGAAACAAAACATCCATCTGATAGGATTTTCTGGCTACCATATCCCCTATTTGAAATTGCACGTTCCTCACTCCACACATAGACTAAGCCTCATCATGAAAGAAAGAGCCTTGAGAAAGCGCCTTTTTTCGCTGAGTCCAAGTTTTTTCTTATCATTGAATGAAAGGTCCTTCTCTAGCCTATGTAGCGGCAGTCCATGTGGTGCGCAAAACAAAAAGCCCTTTTAGAAAAGGGCTTTATACAATCCGTTAGACAGCGCTGCGAACTCCTCAATAGACAGGGATTCGCCTCGGCGCTTACCGTCAATATTTGTTTCTTCGAGCACTTGCTCAATCGTTGATTTTTGCGCTTTTCCTTCAGGCAGATTGTTAACTAAGTTATTGAGCAGCGTTTTACGACGCTGTGCAAAGCTTGCCTTGATGAGCTGAAAGAAAAAGGATTCGTTTTCCACGTCCACTGCCGGGCCGTCTCGGAGAATCAGACGGATGACTGCGGAATCGACATTAGGCTGAGGAACAAATACGGTTTTCGGAACGATCATCACCGTTTTGGCTTCTGTATAAAACTGCACCGCGATTGAAAGCGAGCCGTATTCCTTAGATGAAGGATCAGCCGCCATGCGCTCAGCCACTTCTTTTTGCAGCATGACCACAATCCCTTTCAGCGGAAGGTGTTCTTCAAGCAGTTTCATGATAATCGGTGTTGTTACGTAATAAGGAAGGTTGGCAACTACCATGATCTCATCACAATCTTGAAATTGTTCTTCAATGACTGATTTGACATCAGCCTTTAACACGTCCTGATGAATGACAGTGACATTGTCGTAAGGTGACAGTGTATCCTTCAGAATCGGCAATAGTCGCTGGTCAATCTCAAATGCCACGACCTTTTTCGCCCGCTTGGCAAGCTGTTCGGTTAAAGCCCCGATTCCCGGGCCGATTTCAATGACACCTGTTTTCTCCGTCACTTCCGCGTGATCGACAATTCTGTTTAAAATGTTCGTATCAATTAAGAAATTCTGTCCTAAGCTCTTTTTAAAAGAAAAACCGTATTTCTTCAGTATCTCTTTCGTTCTAATCGGTGTCGCAATATCTTTATTCATTCTGTTCCTCCCGCATAACGGTATCGAGCGCACTCATAAAATCACTTTTTTTAATTTGAAACATTTGCAGCCGTTTTTGAAGCTGTTTGCCATTTGTATAGCCGATTTTCAACAGATCACCCAGTCGTTCCCGGCGGCGTTTGGCCGCAGGTCCGCCTATTAGTCCGGCATGAATCAAATCCTCAGCTGAAATGTCACTCGGCTGCGCTTCCATCTCCTCATGCACATTTTCTAAACATGCCCTAATGCTTTCAACCGATGCATGCTCCACACCAATTCCCCGCTTGTTTTTAGGTTTGGCAAGATGCTTTGGCAAAAATGCATGCTTACAGCCGGGTACAGCCTCTGAGATGGTTTTGCGAATCTTCTCTCCCGGAAAGTCCGGATCCGTTAAAATAATGACGCCTCTGGTCTTCTGGGCCAAACGGATTTGGTCAATCACATGATCATCGATGGCTGAACCATTTGTTTCAATTGTGTCTGCATCAACAGCCAATTTGATGCGGGCCGTATCGTCACGCCCCTCGACCACAATGATCTCTTTAATTTTCATTATTTCCTCCAAGACAAAATAAAAACTTTTGTATATTCATGAAACTTTTTCTTATATCGAGCGTCTAATAAGCAGAAAATGCACTTTGTCTATTATAACGAAAAAAACAGAGGGCGCAAAACCCTCTGAATACATAAGTATATATTAATTTAAGATTTTAATTTTGACTGTTTTATTTCCCCATCGGTACGCCGATGATTTCTCTGGGAAAAAGACGTCTATTTTGTTCCCTTTAATCGCTGAACCGGTATCTGCAGCAATGGCATATCCATAGCCTTCCACGTGGACTTTGGAGCCTAGCGGAATGACATTTGGATCCACAGCGATGACTTTGGCATTCGGATTATTTTTTAAATTGACGCCTGTCGCTGTATGTCCTGAACAACCGCTGCAGCTTGCCGTATAAGCCGTAGATGATACAGTCATGACTTTGCCTGTTGATTCATTGCTGCGGGACACAACTGTTTTTGAATCACCTGAAGCACTGACCGTTTCAACTTTTGGACTGCTTTGCTTTGTGCCGACAGCAATCACTTTATCTTTGCTTTGTTCAGCTGTTTCTTCTTTTACAAGCTCTCTGGACACTTCTTTACCGTTTTCTTTAACGACTTCGAAATGTTTTTTTAGCTTGCCTTCTTTTCCTTTTTGGACGACCTTTTCTTTCCCTTTTTCAAGAGAAGCGTCTTCTTGCTTTTTCACATCGAACGCAATCTTCTCTTCAACTACATCGGTGACCTTTTCGATACGAGTAATTGTAATATCAGCCTTTCCTTTCGTCAGCTTTGCATCTAACGCAGGCTTGATTTTATCTTCGTCTTTTATGTTCATCTTTTGCTGTTTTAAAAAGTCAGCGACCGTAGTCGAAGTCGTCCAGATCTTCTTTTGTTTCCCTGCATCATTCACAGTAACCTGAAATGCGGGCTCTATGTTAATCTTCATGTCTTTCGAAATATCTGTATCTATTGCGGGATCAATTTGATCTTGGTCTTTCACATCAACATCTTGTTCGTCCAGTAATGCACCGACCGTTTTTGCTGTTGACCATAATGTCTTTTCTTCCCCGTTTATTGTAAGCTTCACAGGTTTTGCAGCCTCATACACAACGTCCATGTCTGCTGTTATCTTTGTCTGTTTAGCAGGTGTGATCTTGTCTTCGTCTCTTGTCTTTATATCAAGCGTCTCCAAAAGATCACCGACTGTATTTGCATGTGTGCGTATATGTTTCTTTTTGCCATTGATAGAAACTGAGACTGATTGTTTCGTCAGCTCATGAGCCGCGTACGCAGTCCCGCTTCCTGCCAAAAGCAAACAAGCAGCAACCAGAATGACTTTGCTTTTGCTAAGCTTTACGGAAAACAGCTTTTTCATTTTTTGTGTGATGAAAAACGCCTCCTTCTCCTCGGAGAGATTATATAGAGTATCTAAAAGGCTGTCAACCCTCCCTTCTCTTTCTCCCAAAAGCTCAGTGTCTTCTTCATTATCCTGAAATACACTGAGAAACGGAAGAAAGACTTGTCGACAAACCTATCCTATGAGGAGAAGAAAGCATGTAGAACTTTTATAGAAAAACGCTGTAAGGGACAAGCTCTTACAAAACCCGCTAGCGTTTTTTGTCAGTTTATACGGAAAAGTCTTTTCGCATTTACAGTCGTGATGGAAGCAATCTCTTCAAAGTTCATTTCTTTTAATTCGGCGATTTGTTCTGCCACATATTTCACATAGCTTGGCTCATTTCTTTTCCCGCGGAAAGGGTGCGGTGTGAGAAACGGGCAGTCCGTTTCAATCAGCAGCCGGTCATTGGGAATTTCCTTCACTACTTCCTTCGGTTTCTTCGCATTTTTAAATGTCACCGGTCCCCCAAATGATAAATAAAAATTCATTTTCATGCATTCTCTTGCCACTTCCGCACTTCCTGTAAAGCAGTGCATGATTCCGCCCACAGCTTCTGCGCCTTCCTCTTTCAAAATGGTCACGACATCCTCCGTTGCATCACGGTTATGAATGATAATAGGCAAATTGACCTCTTTCGCTAAGGCGATTTGTTTTCTAAACACCTCTTTTTGAATATCTTTAGGTGATTTATCCCAATGATAATCCAGTCCCATTTCCCCTATTGCTACCACTTTCTCATGAGCAGAAAGCTCTTTAATCCACGCTAAGTCTTCCTCTGTCATGTCAATAGCGTCAACAGGGTGCCAGCCAATGGCTGCATAAATAAAATCATATTCCTCAATCATTTCCATCGCACGGGTAATCGTCGGACGGTCAAAACCAACTACGACAATTCGTTCAACTTTTTCAGCTTTTGCCCGTTCAATAACCTCTTCAAGATCAGTATCATATTGTTCTGCATTTAAATGCGCGTGAGTGTCAAACAACATAAGTGAAAAACTCCTTTCTTGTCGAAACACAAAAGGTGTTCGACGAATTGTTACACGTGAAACACCTTTTGTCTTATCATTATTTAATTCTTGTGCCTTTTGGTAACGACTGATCGATAGACACGACCTTTAAAACGCCGTCTGCTTCTCCTGCAAGGATCATACCTTGAGAAAGCTCTCCTCTGAGTTTAACCGGTTTTAGATTTGTTACACAAACGAGTTTTTTTCCAACAAGCTCTTCAGGCGTATAATGCTTCGCAATGCCGGATACCACTTGGCGCTTTTCAAAACCAAGATCAAGCTGCAGCTTCAATAAACGGTCTGCTTTTTTCACTGGCTCTGCCTCAATGACCTCAGCTACGCGAAGCTCTACATCCATAAATTGATCAATCGTAATTTCAGGTAAACGATCGACCTCTTGCGGCTCTTCTTCTTTTGTTTCTTCTTTCGCTGGTGCCGAACCTTGCATTTTCCCTTTGATGTAAGCAATTTCTTCTTCTGCCTCTAAACGAGGGAACAATGGCTCGCCTTTTTGTACTTTTGTATCTTTCAGCTGGCCGAAAGCTGTAATGCTGTCCCAAGCTTTTAGAGATTCATCGGTAATGCCCAGCTGCTCGAACATTTTTTCCGGTGTTTTTGTTAAGAATGGCTGAAGCAGTACCGCTGAAATACGCAATGATTCAGCGAGATGATACATAACGGATCGCAATTCTTCTTCTTTTGCCGGATCTTTCGCAAGCACCCATGGAGCTGTCTCATCAATGTATTTGTTTGTGCGGCTGATGAGCTGCCATAAAGTCGAAAGTGCTACCGAGAACTCCATATTTTCCATTGCTTTCTCATAAGCTTTCACTGTTTCTTCAGCAACCGAAGTGAGCGTTTGGTCAAATTCCGTAACAGCACCTTTGTAAGAACCAATTTGTCCGTCAAAATACTTATTGATCATCGCAACAGTACGATTCAATAGATTTCCTAAATCATTCGCTAAATCATAGTTGATTCGCTCAACAAATCCTTCCGGCGTGAAAACACCGTCAGATCCGAACGGCACTTCACGAAGCAGGTAATAGCGAAGCTCGTCTAAACCATAGCGTTCAATTAATGTAACCGGATCTACAACGTTTCCTTTTGATTTCGACATTTTTCCGTCTTTCATCAAAAGCCAGCCATGCGCGAATACCTGTTTCGGCAGCGGAAGATCCAGAGCCATCAGCATAATTGGCCAGTAAATGGTATGGAACCGTACAATCTCCTTACCGACTAAATGAACATCGGCAGGCCAATATTTTTGATAAAGCTCATCATTTTCTGTATCATAACCAAGTGCCGTTAAATAGTTAAATAGTGCGTCAATCCAAACATATACAACATGCTTTGGATTTTCCGGCACCTTCACGCCCCAATCAAAAGTGGTACGTGATACTGCCAAATCCTCAAGTCCAGGTTTGATAAAGTTATTAATCATTTCGTTTTTGCGTGATTCTGGCTGAATGAATGTCGGGTTTTCTTCATAGTATTTCAGAAGGCGATCCGCGTATTTCCCCATGCGGAAGAAATAAGATTCCTCTTTGATCAATTCAACTGGGTGACCGCTGTCAGGGCTTTTTCCGCCGATGACCTCTCCCTTTTCATTCCGCTCAATATCAACGAGCTGAGTTTCCGTGTAGAACGTTTCATCAGGGATGCTGTACCAGCCTTCATACTCATCAAGATAGATGTCCCCGTTATCAAGAAGCTTTTGAAACACTTTTTCAATGACAACTTTATGCCGTTTTTCTGTCGTGCGGATAAAGTCGTCGTTTGAGATTTCAAGCTGCTTCCACAGTTTTTGAATATCTGCCACTGCACGATCCACATACTCCTGAGGTGTAATGTTTTCCTGTTCAGCTTTTTGCTGGATCTTTTGTCCATGCTCGTCCGTTCCCGTTAAATAGCGAACATCGAACCCTTTTAATCTTTTGTAACGTGCCATTGCATCTCCCGCGACTGTCGTATATGCATGGCCGATATGTAATTTTCCGCTCGGATAATAAATCGGTGTTGTAATATAAAATGTATTGTTTTCTTGCGGCATCTTGAAACCTCCTAATCAGAATGTCAAAAAGCTCCCGCCCAAAGGACGAGAGCGGCGATAAGTGCAAATCATATATGAATATTATTTATATTTATCCTTTATCTATGATACCATCTTAGCCTTTAAGATCAAGAATATATACATACGCCCTGAAAAAGAATAATTAAAATTAAAAATCTTTAATGAAAATAAAAAAAGTCTGTTCGTGTCGAATTTTGTCGTATATAATCAAATGAAATAAAAAACTTTGGTTCGAAAGTCTTGATTTAAAAGGATTTTTAGTAGGATAATAGCTTTATTAAATATTTATAAAATGCTGTTATTTCGGTAGTTTCTAAGACATTACTGACTATAAGAACTAATTCTTACAATCAATAGTAAACAAAATGATTGACGATTATTGGAAACCTTGTTATGCTATGAAGGTAAGGATTTTGTCGAATAATGACGAAGAAAAATATAATTTAAACAAATAAGTATCTCTTGGGAGGAGAATGTTTATGAAATCTACTGGTATTGTACGTAAAGTTGATGAATTAGGACGTGTAGTTATTCCTATCGAACTGCGTCGTACTCTTGGAATCGCAGAAAAAGATGCTCTTGAAATCTATGTTGATGATGAAAAAATCATCCTTAAAAAATATAAACCAAACATGACTTGCCAAGTAACTGGTGAAGTTTCTGATGATAACCTTAAACTTGCAGGCGGTAAATTGGTTCTTAGTAAAGAAGGCGCTGAGCAAATCATCAGCGAAATCCAAAACCAGCTTCAAAACCTTAAATAATCATTTCTTGTACAAAAAACGTTCTTGTTATGACACAAGAACGTTTTTTTATTGCTTAATATGGTAAGCATCGTACACTTCACGCTTTGGTACATTGCGATCGACTGCTGCTTTTTTAATGGCTTCTTTAGACGTAGCGCCTTTCGAGATGTAATGCTCGACATGTTCTTTCGCAGTGAGGGTTTCCCACCATTGTTCTTCCTCATCTACCTCTTCATTATTACTTCCTTCTACAACAAGACAAAACTCGCCGCGTATCTGATCCTCGTTTGCCCATCCAATGACCTCGGATATCGTTCCTCGGATAAACTCTTCATATTTCTTAGTGAGTTCACGCGTTACAGCAATTTCCCGATCTCCTAATATCTCTGCCATCGCTGACAAGGTTTCCTTCAATCTGTGAGGCGCTTCATAAAAAATGATCGTTTCCCGCCGTTTTTTAAGGGCTTCAAGCTCCTTCTTCTTTTCTTTTTTCTGTCTGTTGAGAAAACCGTAAAAGAAAAAAGGCTGCGGTACAATACCTGATGCAATAAGAGCTGTTAATGCAGCATTTGCTCCCGGCAACGGAACAACATAACCGCCTATATCCGTAAAATCTTTTACAATTTCGGCTCCTGGATCAGAAATCGTCGGCAGACCGGCATCACTGACAAGAGCAATGTTTTTTCCCGATTTCAGCCATTCAATAATTTTGTGCCCACTGCTTTCTTTATTGTGTTCGTGATAGCTGACGAGCGGTGTTTCAATTTCATATACATGACAAAGCTTTTTCGTTTGCCTCGTATCTTCCGCAGCAATCGCATCCACTGATTTCAGCGTGTCGATCGCCCGGAATGTCATATCCTCTAGATTTCCGATTGGGGTTGGGACCAAGTAAAGAATCCCCATGTCCGACTTTCCATTAAAGCTCATTTGGCGCCTTAACATATACAGCCTCCTTGCTGTTCCGCTTTTCTTCTATATAAAGCTCTTTTTTCTTCCGAGTTAGTTTTTTGAAATAATATTCCGCCTGCATAGCTTCCCGCTTTGTTGAAAAGCTCTCGGCAAAAATTAATTCAACCGGACGTCTTACTTTTGTGTACTTTGCGCCCTTTCCATCATTGTGTGTTTTCACTCGTTTATGCAGATCGTTGGTATACCCGGCATACCAGCTATTGTCTTTACATTTCACGACGTAGAAGAAATGGTTATTTGTCTCCATATAAAATGGTCCTGATTTCTTTTGTATATTCATTTTGTTCATCATAAACGAATAAGGGAGGAAGAATTTTCAAATCTGGACGCCCGCCTTTGATACCTTCAACCAGAATGGTATTGGCTTCTTTCCCTTGCTTCGGATAGACAAATTGTACACGTTTCGGCTCGATTTGATAAGCCTTCATCAGTTCAAAAATCTCCAGAAGCCTTCCCGGCCGGTGAACAAGAGCTGCTTTTCCCCCTTGCTTGAGCAGTTTGCTGCTGACTGAAATGACATCCTCCAGCGTGCAGTGGATTTCATGTCTTGCGATTCGGAGATGCTCATTCATGTTTTGTTCAGTTTGTTTCGGCGTTTTAAAATACGGCGGATTGCAGGTGACAACATCATATCGATTATGTCCAAGTTTCTCCGGCATGTTTTTCAGGTCATCATGTATGATCTGGATCTGATCGTCCAACTTATTATACTCCACGCTGCGAACAGCCATATCATGCAGTCTTTCTTGAATTTCGACTCCCAGAATGTCTGCTTTTGATCTTGTACTGAGCAGCAGCGGCACAATACCATTGCCGGTGCATAAATCAACAATTTTCCCTTTTTGAATCGGAACGTACGCAAATTTGGACAGAAGCACAGCGTCCAACGAAAAAGCAAACACTGTTGGGCTTTGTATGATTTTCATGTCCTCTGCCAGCAAATAATCTAATCTTTCATCATCATGTAATGAAACCATCTTCTTATCCTTTCAGTACCTTTGAAAAAGGCTCCCGTCTTATGCGGAAGCCTTTTCCCTATTTTTTATTTAAGAATGACAGACAGAAAAGACAATCTTCTTTTCGAACACTACCATAGTGGACATTGCAGATATGAAATCCTTCTTGATACAGACGTGCCAGATTATCATATCCTTCCCCTATATCAGTTTGCTCTGTCTTCTGTGTTTTTGATTCTTTTTTATCAGCTTTGAACTTTTCAATCTGCTGCGTCGTATCGTCCAGCCGTTTGCGCAAATGCTTGTTTTCAAGCTGTAAATGATGATTTTCCTCAATCATCTCACCGATATGCTGCTTCAAATCCCCCAGCTGCCGGTACAGTGAACCAATTTGTTCTTCTAAGTTAATGACTGTATCAAATAACTCTTTTTTATCCAAGGTTCCACACCTCGTTAATCTGTGGTTTGTGCGGATACGACGCCCTCTTCCAAGAGCTCTTCCCAAGTATATTCTATCACTTTTTCACGGTTTATCAGTTCCACCTGAAGCACCCGTTCCAGAATATTTAGTCCGACGACCTTCGCGGGACCGTTTGCTGTCGTAATCATTTCTCCTATATCCGGAAGCTGTTCTTTTGCCGTCTCATACTCATCGTTCTCATATTTTAGACAGCACATCAATCGTCCGCAAAGGCCCGAAATCTTCGTAGGATTTAAAGACAAGTTCTGATCCTTGGCCATTTTAATGGAAACGGGTTCAAAATCTCCAAGGAACGTTGAACAGCAAAGCATTCTTCCGCAAGGACCGATTCCTCCGAGCATTTTTGCCTCATCCCTTACTCCGATTTGGCGCAGCTCAATTCTTGTCTTAAAGATAGAAGCCAAATCCTTTACAAGCTCTCTAAAGTCGACTCGGCCGTCAGCAGTGAAGTAAAAAATGACTTTATTGCGATCAAACGTGAATTCAACATCGACCAGCTTCATATCCAAGCCATGCTCAATCACTTTCTTTTGGCAGATATCAAATGCTGATAGTGCTTCCTGTTTATTTTCTTCTACAATGAGAAGATCGCGCTCGTCAGCCACACGTATCACTTTTCGAAGGGGAAGCACCACATCATGCTCATCCACCTGTTTATTTGCAATTACGACCTGGCCGTACTCAACACCTCTGACAGTTTCTACAATTACGCAGCTGTCATGTTCTATATGAAATCCATTCGGATCAAAATAATATATTTTACCCGCTTTCTTAAAGCGGACACCAATTACATTGTACAAGCTTATCCCTCCTGCAACATTAACACCAAGTGCTCCATTAATCCTTGTACATTCACATTGGAATGAAGCCGTTTCTTTGCTTCTAAAACAGCAAGTATCTGATTCGTAACGCTTTGTTGTGTTGATTGTAGCGCATGCTGTTTTATTGATTGGAATAAGTCTTGATAAATCAATTTATCTTCATTTCCTATTTGGATGGACAACACATCACGATATATCAATAAGAGCATATCAAGACCCATTTCTTGATGGGTTTTTTCTTTGAAAAAGGGCATCCATTGATCTTGAATAAAGAAAAAAGCATGTCCTTTCCGCTGGTGTAGGACTTCATACAATTTTATCACTTTCGCTCTAGACTCTGCAAACTCATCATTTCGACTTAATTCGACTGCTTCTGCTACATTATTAGTCATGTTGGCCAGAAGCCTTGCCATATGAGGCGAGACGTCCTGTTCGATCAGTCTGTCTTCAATTGCTTTCGGCTGCAAAGGCTGAAAAGGAAGGGTTTGGCATCTTGAAATGATGGTATCCAATAACCTTTGGGGCTGCTCAGTGATGAGGACGGCCATTGTGTCTTTGTTCGGTTCTTCTAAAAATTTCAGCAGGCTGTTCGCCGCATTTGCTGTCATTTGATCTGCGTGCGAAATAATATACAGCTTTTTATGCGATTCAAGTCCTGTCTTAGAAAACTCTTCTTGGAGCGCTTGAATTTGCGCCTTTTTGATTGATAAGCCATCAGGCTGAACAAGATGGAGATCAGGATGGTTCCCTGACTCTATCCGTTTACAGTTTCGGCAGCTCTCACAAGGCTCCGCGCCACCCTCCAGACAAAAGAAGCTTTTTGCAAGAAGCAGCGCGGCATCAAGCTTGCCTGTTCCTTTTTTCCCCTCAAACAAATAAGCGTGTGATAGTCTGTCCTTCTCAATACTATTATATAAAAGCTTCATCACTCTGGGCTGAAGCTCGTTCATTTCCTTCCAGGATATTGCCATTGTATCACTCTCTATGTGTAAAGGTTAATTAATAAACCTTTTATTTCGCCAATACGCTCCAGCAAATCAATTGCCGGTTTTTCCTGATCCATCATCTCTTCCGTAAGCTGTATCAATTTGTCATCTATTTCTTTCACAAGTCCCAGCGTTCTGCTGTTCCCGTAAAGGTCAAAGCTTTTCGATGTTTCATGTGAAAGACCGCTGTCCACAGCTTCTTTGACAAAACGTTTCACAAGTCCTTTAAATCTCGCTAAGTCTTTAAAATTCCGAGATTTCGTTAGCCTTTTTCCAAATGCTTCTATATCAGATAACAGCCTGGTAAGCTGATCAAGCTTCATTTTGCTGCTTTGGTTTTCCATTGATGTTTTAAACGATGCTGTGATCTCAGATGTTTTCACAGAGGGAATCTGCTTATTATCTATAAATGTACGTATATCTTTATTAATTTTCACAGTTTCAGATCCTTAAAATTGATGAAATTCATCGACTGGAAGGACAAATACTGTCGCTCCGCCAACTTCAACTTCGACTGGATAAGGGACATAGGAATCAGCATTTCCACCCATTGGAGATACAGGGGCAATCATCTGATCACGTTTCTGCCCGTTTTCTTTAATGAGACTCAACGCTTTATTGACGCGTATATCCTCGACACCGATCATAAACGTTGTATTGCCTGATTTAAGAAATCCTCCTGTCGTTGCAAGCTTTGTGACTCTGAAGTTGTGATCCGTTAAGGTTTTCAAAAGTCTGTTGCTGTCCTGATCTTGTACAACTGCCACTATCAATTTCATCTGTGAAGGCCTCCTTTAGATTGGAAACAACGTGATCTCGTTTACATTATTATATCAACTATTGGGAAACAGGTCACAATTGAATTTTTTTCAACGCTTCATCGATCACCTTTAGAACATCCTGAACGACGAGGTCTTTGGATTGCCCGGCATCAACTGAATGAAATCTTTCCGGAAATCGCTTCATCAGCTCTTGATAACCTTCTTGTACTTTTGTATGGAAGTCCAGTTTCTCTAAATCGAGCCTGTTTTTCTCCCGTGAGCCGTTTGCGTAAATACGCTTCAGTCCTTCTTCCGGATCAATTGAAAAATAAACCGTTACATGGGGCATCATATCTCCAATGGCAAATTCATTAATGGACAGAACCTCATCAATTCCAAGCCCTCTTGCATATCCTTGATACGCAAGAGAACTGTCTATGAATCTGTCGCAAAGAACGATAAACCCCTGTTCTAAAGCAGGTTTTACTTTTTCAACTAAATGCTGGCGTCTTGCAGCCGCATATAAGAGAGCTTCTGTTTTTGGGTCCATTAATATATTGTTCTCATTCAGAATAACCTCTCTAATTTGTTCTGCAATATCTATTCCGCCTGGCTCTCGAGTTGCCATAACCTGAAGGCCTTCTGCTGTCAGTATGTTTTTGATCTCCTGCAGAACAGTCGTTTTCCCTGCACCTTCAGGACCTTCGAATGTAATAAATAAACCGCTCATGATTTCTCCTCTTCTATATAAACAAGTAGTTGTTTCTCTTTGATTTTCATATTCCCTTGAACATGCGTTTTCATGCTGATCAAGCGGCTGAGCTTTTGCACACTTTCTTTTGTTATTCTTTCTCCCGCCATAATCATCGGGATACCCGGAGGATAAGGGATGATATCTTCTGCATTAAGCCGGCCAGCTGCTTCCTCAAAGCTCACATATTCTTTCTTAAACGAATGTAAGACCTTTTTTGGATAAGGCAAGACAGTAACAGGCTGCACACCCCATTCTGCAGAAACAAACGTCTGATCCGGAGGCGTTTTCTCAATCTCTTCATCGATGCTTCTAATGATTTCAGCGTTTATTCTCCGTTTTCCTCCCAATGGGAGAACGAGCAGAACTTGATTTTCATCAGCAAGCTCAGTGAATATGTTGGCACGCTCTAAAATGCTTTGCAGCGTATAGCCAGAATGCCCGCGTTTTGAACGAATTGTGAGCTTTAGCGGATCCGTGATGATCAGTGGATTAGCAGGGTTAACAGCTTCTGCATTTGTAAGTGAATCAAACGTTTGTTTAAGTGTTTCTATCCGCTGCAGAATGTCAGAAAGCTTTTGTTCTTCTATAATATGCTGTACATAAGCGCGGGCAATATCTAACGAAGCCATAATCGGATAAGACGGGCTGCTGCTTTGTAATCGGTTTAAATACTCTGCCACCCGATCCCTGTTAATCCTGCAGCTGCTGTTGAGATGCAAATAAGAACCCATCGTCATGGCTGGCAACGTTTTGTGGGCCGACTGAACAACAATATCTGCCCCCATTTTTAAAGCTGTGACCGGAAAAGGCTCACCTAAAATAAAATGTGCGCCATGCGCTTCATCGACCAAAACAGGAATCCCGTAATGATGGGCTTCAGTAATGATCTCAGTCAAATCAGCACTATGTCCGTAATATGTCGGATTGGTCAGTACCAAGCCTTTTGCATCTGGATATGCTGCCAGGGCCTCTTTAATTGTTCCAAGCGGAACATGCGTAGGCACATGCATCGCTGAATCAACGTCAGGTGCAAGATAAACCGGCTCAGCACCGGCCAAATCAACAGCATGAAATACAGACTTATGACAGTTTCTTTGAACCAGAATTGTATCACCAGGTTCACAAACAGATAAAATCATCGCTAAGTTTCCGACAGTCGTACCATTTACCAGAAAAAAACTTTCCGCCGATCCATATAATTGACTGACAAGCTCTTGAGCTTCTTTAATCACCCCGGAAGGATGATGGAGATCATCCAGTCCTGCCAGTTCAGTTACATCAATGGTGAGAAGCGGATCGAATATTGACTTAGCGTCATCAAAAAAGACATCTCCATTGTGATGTCCCGGAACATGAAATGAATGAGAATTTCTTCTCGCATGTTGAATTAATGCTTTATATAAAGGTGTGTTCATGAAAACAATCCTTTGAATGTGTCTTCTTACACCTTATTATATCGTGCCTCTGACAGAACTTAAAGCCAGACTTACTGGTAACTATCTTTCCTTTATTGTAAGCAGCTTTTGCTTTAGGTCGCCTTCCATCATCATCAGCTCTTCTTCTGCCTGACGGCGTTTGATTCGTCCTTCTTCTTGTATAGTCAGTGTTTCTTCAAGCGTGCTTATTAAGCTTTCCTGCACCTTCTTCAAGGTATCTATATCAACAAGGCCTCTTTCATTTGCCCGTGCAGTTTCAATTGTATTGGTTTTTAAAAGCTCCGCATTTTTCAGCAAAAGCTCATTGGTTGTATCAGATACTTTCTGTTGTGCATCCACTGCATTGCGCTGCCTTAAAAGCGTCAGTGCAATGGCAACTTGATTTTTCCATAGCGGAATCGCTGTCACAATGGATGACTGAATCTTTTCAGCTAACGCTTGGTTTGTATTTTGAATCAGCCTGATTTGCGGTGCACTTTGGATTGTAATTTGCCTGCTCAGCAGCAAATCATGCACCCTTTTATCTAACCGGTCAGCAAATTGAATTAAATCATTCACCTCTTGAACGGCCATTTGGTTATGATCACTCGATTCAGCCTGTTGCTTCAGTTCAGGAATTGTTTTCGTTTTTAATTCCTCCAGCTTCAGTTCTCCTGCAGCAATATAAACATTCAGCGCGGCAAAATATTCTTTATTTTTTTCATATAACTGCTCTAACAGCTTGTTGTCACTGATTAAAGCATTTTTAGAGTGCTCCAGCTTCAAGCTGATTTTGTCTATCTGCACACTGGTCTTTTGGTATTTAGACAGCACCTCTTGAAGAGAACTTGATACTCTTCCAAACATGCGTGCCAAAAAACCCTTTTTCTTAGATTGGAGATCATCAGGATTTACTTGCTCCAGCTTTTTCATCAGCTCTCCAAGTATTTCGCCAATCTCCCCGACATCCTTCTTTTGAACATGATTAATCATATCATGAGAAAAGTTCAGCAGTTTAGATTGAGCTTGTGAACCGTATAAGACAATGCTTTGCATATTTTTATGATCAATCTGTCCAGCAAGCTGAATTGCTTTTTCCTTGTTTTCCTCAGGAAGAACATCAACAAGCCGTACTTGCTCTTTCTCTGCTTTTACAGCCTCCGAACCTGGTATCTCTATGTTACCACCAAAAGGATCTGCCAATAATTCATCTATATGAAGGTCGCTTTGGTCTCGGTTCATCGCTCTTACCCTCTTCCCTTATTTCTTTAATGAATGTTTTGCTGCGTCTAATTCAAACTGCAACTCGTCAATTTCATCACCCATTGCTTGAGTTAAATCTTCCTCTAAACGCTTGGTCAATTCAGTAAGAGTGATGCGTGTCTCACTTAACGACATCGACAGTTCTTTGCTTTTTTTTGGGTGAGATGATAGAAAAGCATACTTCTCTGTCAATTCAACAACCGAATCGAGAGTTTGATAAAAAAATCGTTCTGCCTGATAAAACCGCTTTGGCTCTTTTTTGGTGAGGAGATAAATCCTTCTCACAATCCTTAGCATTTCTGCATTTTGCTTAAACATTTGAATGCTTTTAGCCTGAAACAAGGCTTTCCTAAGACGGACCATTTTCTGCCTTGCTTCCTCTAAGTTTTTCTTAATGTAAGCATACTCTCTTCCTGTCAATTCATGCTTTTTAAGAAATAACCGTCTTGCATTCCAGATGCCAGCTATATATACGGCTGCTCCAGAAGCAAGCCCATAAACAATAGATAAAAAAATCGACTGGTTTAAACCAAAAAAGCTCAATATTCCAATGAAAACAAAAGTCGCACTGCTAGTTAAACTCCACACCAAAAAGTGAAAAAATCTCTGCATGAGATAATCGACTCCTGTGTCTATACTCAGTTTTAATATTATTATCTACTACGTTCAATCCTTAAACAAGTTTCATCTTCTTTTTATTATTAAGAGTACAAAAAAAGACCTTTTCAGGTCTATGAATATAATGGCGGTGTATGAATGCTCTTTAGTTTTTTTACGTAAAACGCATAGTCAGGATCAGAAGTTGATGTAGAAATTACTTTTCTCTCACAATCTAAGCATATGAATTTCGTATAAAGATGAATGCCTCTATTCTTCTCTTGATCACAAATCACACATGTATGATTAAGTTTAACTGTTTCGTCCATCTTCTCCACCTCCGTACAGTTAGCCTCCCCTTAAAACGGATATTGTATACACTATTTAGACCTTTTTGAAACTTTAAATCAGTATATGGGCTATATAAGCCCTCGGTGTTTGTATTTGTTTGATTTTCTCGATCTTGAGTAAACAAAAAACCCAGCTCATTAAGCTGGGTTTAAGCTTGCTTGGCGGCGTCCTACTCTCACAGGGGGAAACCCCCGACTACCATCGGCGCTGAAGAGCT
>NZ_JAWRWL010000010.1:0-15579 GCF_046535495.1 Bacillus sp. SIMBA_008
TTCGTCCTGAGCCAGGATCAAACTCTCCGATAAAGTAGTTTGACTGACTACGCACATCGCTGTGCGATTTATAAAAATGAATTAACAGGTACATTTTGTCTTGTTTAGTTTTCAAAGAACTTTGTTTACCGCTCGTTTAAGCGACTTTATTATCATAACATTTACCGCCGCTACTGTCAACAACTTTTTAGCATTTCCTTTTCAAAAAAGCTGTTCGTCATCAGCGACGTATATTAGAATAACACCTTCAGTTGTCTAAGTCAATACATAATATCAATTAAATGATAAATTGCTTAATAACGACTAACGCAGCTATTCCGGGTATCCCTAAAATTCCGCTGATAGCTGTTGTAACCAGATTAATCGGCACATGAATGCCAAGACTGCCGCCAAACATATTTACACAAACCAGCAGCAAAGCACCTGCCACAAATTTAACAGCTGTGATGCCCATCCACTTTAAAGGCTTCGCAGTTGAACCTGATAAAAAAAGAAGAATAACCAGTCCTAAAATAATCCCAATAATAAAAATAGGCTCCATGAATCTTCTCATCTCCTTCGCTTGTTCTAGTACAAGCTTATGAGAAGATCCAGGAGTTTAGACCACTTACTTCCACCGGCTGATTTTTAAATTTCGCTGCTTCGCTTCCCTTAAGTAAAAAAAATACTTCGCTTCAGCTACTTTCAGTTCGTATAACACTTCAGCAGACGGTTCTAAGCTTTTTTCGACCAGCTTTTTTTGCCTGTTCCACTCTTCCTTTTGCTTAAAAAGCTGCTCGGTTAGTTTTTCATCAAACTCTCTTCTTAATGTTTTCTTGCGAAGAAAACCCATGGATCGCTTTTTCCTCCTTACAATTCACGTCTTCCTTCAAGTGCTTTAGAAAGAGTGACCTCGTCAGCATATTCCAAGTCACCGCCGACGGGCAGTCCGTGGGCAATACGGGAGAGCTTAATACCAGACGGCTTGAGGAGCCTTGATATATACATCGCCGTTGCTTCCCCTTCTATATTAGGGTTTGTCGCGAGGATCACTTCTGTCACTTGATCATCCTGTAATCGTTTTAACAATTCTGGTATTTTAATATCCTCCGGTCCAATGCCGTCCATTGGAGAAATAGCGCCGTGAAGAACGTGATACTGTCCGTTGTATTCCTTCATTTTCTCCATAGCGATAACATCCTTAGGGTCTTGCACAACACAGATAACAGACTTATCCCTGCGCGTATCTTCACATATATAGCAAGGGTCCTGATCTGTAATATGCCCGCAAACTGAACAATATGTCAGGTTGCGTTTCGCATTTACTAATGCTTTCGCAAAATCTAATACTACATCTTCTTTCATACCTAGAACAAAAAAAGCCAGACGAACCGCTGTTTTCGGTCCGATCCCTGGCAATTTCATAAAGCTGTCAATCAGCTTTGATATTGGTTCAGGATATTGCATGTTCTTTTATCCCCCTAGAATAAACCTGGCATGTTCATTCCCTTTGTAAATTGACCCATTGTTTCGTTTGTGATTTCGTCAACTTTTTTCAAAGCTTCATTCGTTGCAGCAAGCACTAAATCTTGAAGCATATCAATATCTTCAGGATCAACGACTTCTTCTTTGATGATAACATCCAGGATTTCTTTTTGGCCGTTTGCTTTTACTGTTACCATACCGCCGCCTGCAGTTCCTTCAACAACCTTTTCTGCAAGCTCTTCTTGAGCCTTCGCCATGTCCTTTTGCATTTTTTGCATTTGTTTCATCATTTTTTGCATATTACCCATTCCGCCACGCATAGCATTCACTCTCTTTCATTTTGTTAGTCTTTTATTTCAATTAAATCCGCTCCAACAAGCTTTTTCGCTTCGGCAATAAGCGGGTCTTCTTCAGCCGGTTCATTTGATCCTTCATTTTCCTGCTGATGATCTTCTAAAAATTCTTCTCTTATTTTACCCCATTGTGCTTCTGGAACGCCAATCAAATCCATTCTTTTTCCGAGCATCGATTCTAAAATCTGCTCAAGATTAGTCCGGACTCCGTTGTTATCCTCAGCGACCATTTTACAATGAATTTCATATTTGAATTTCAGAACAAATGCCGCCGATCCGGCAGCCACAGGTTCACTGTCATTCAGCAAAGCGGCATGTGATACTTTGTTTTGCTGTTTGAGATGAGCAAGAAGCTTGCCCCAACTGTTTCTGAGCAGATCAAGATCCGGTCTTGTGGCTTCCTTCAAAATCTCATGAATTCTGCCTACTGGCGCTTTGTAATTGGATTTCCCGCCCTTTGGCACACGCGGCGCTTCTTTTTTCGGGCTTTCCGCAGCTGCTTTTATGCCCGTTGTTTTGAGCCGCTCTACTTCCTGTTCGAGCTGCTGGATTTTTTTCATCAGCATATCCACTTCCGGGAGATCAGCAGCAGATTGATGTGAGGTTTGGCAAATCTTCACAACGGCCACTTCGAAAAAGATACGCGGATGATTTGTCCATTTCATTTCCTGATGGCTCTTGTTCAGAATATCAATCATTTCATATAGGGCCTGAGCCGGAATTTGTTCACTTAGTTCCCGGAACGTTTCATCAACTTTTACTTTCTCAAGAACTCCCTCTAAGCCAGGGGCTGTTTTGTACAGCAGCATGTCCCTGAAATAGAAAATCATATCTTCTATCAGCTTAGCTGGATCTTTTCCTTGCTGAAGCAATTCATTTAATGTTTCCAGTGCGTCAGAAACGTTTTTATCATGCAGGGATTGTGCAAGCTTCCCGATATATAATTGAGAAACAGCACCCGTAATTAAAAGCGCATCTTCGACTTTCAGGATATCGCCGCTGAATGATATGGCCTGATCAAGAAGGCTCAGGGCATCCCTCATCCCTCCGTCTGCAGCACTCGCGATGATATCCAGCGATCCTTCCTCCACTTGCAGCTGTTCAGCATCAACAATTTTATTCATGCGGCCTACAATCGCCTGGGAGGTAATTCGTTTAAAGTCAAAACGCTGACATCTAGAGATAATGGTTAAAGGAATTTTGTGTGGTTCAGTTGTTGCTAATATGAAAATACAATGCTCAGGCGGCTCTTCTAATGTTTTTAGTAATGCATTAAAAGCGCCGATAGAAAGCATATGCACCTCATCTATGATATATACCTTATATGTGACGGCCGACGGGGCAAACTTCACTTTATCGCGAATGTCACGAATCTCATCAACACCGTTATTAGAAGCGGCGTCAATTTCTATGACATCGGATATTGACCCGTTTGTTATCCCTTTACAGGCCGCACATTCGTTGCATGGCTCATCAACAGGAGCATGTTCACAGTTGACAGCCTTAGCAAATATTTTGGCTGCACTGGTTTTTCCGGTTCCTCTTGGCCCGGAAAACAGATAGGCGTGAGAAAACTTTTTTTGCAAAAGGGCATTTTGCAGCGTTTTTGTAATGTGTTCTTGTCCGACCACATCTTCAAAGCGCTGAGGCCTGAATACTCGATATAAAGCTTGGTAACTCACGGGTTTGCCCTCCTCCGTTATTCATCATTCCCATTATACATGAACCTTGTTTCGATTCCAAAAGCTCTTTTTACATAACAAAAAACTCACCTAATATTAGGTGAGTCTGAAAATTTGATGATTGATTTACCGTGCACCTTCTGTCGATTCGCTACCCTAAGCGTTACTTAAGCAGTTAGCTCGGCCCAGGCAACCCTGCGGCACATGAGAGGTTTCACTTAATGCTGCTTCCTTCCGGACCTGACATGGTTCATGAATTCCCATTGCGCAGGACCCAAACGTCAACACCACTTACTTAAGGCAGGCCTTAAAGTAAACGAACCTCGAGAAGGGATTCGGCCCTGCTAGAGCGGATTGCAGGTACAGGGCACCGCTACCTCCCCGCTTAGCACGGCAAAATAAATATCAAATTTTATGTTGCATCTATTACGATGCACACTTAAGTATATCTGTTTCCCCTAAAAATTGCAACCGTACTATTCAGACAAGTTTTTCCTGGCAGCTTTCTTCTTTTTTCTTAGTTCTCTGAAAAACGCACTGAGCATTCCGCCGCATTCTTCCTCAAGTACACCGCTCACCACTTCAGCCTGATGATTAAAGCGTTCCTCCTGGAGAAGGTTCATTAGCGTGCCTGAACAGCCGCCTTTCGGATCAAATGCGCCAAAAACCACTTTTTCCACTCGAGAAAGTACGACTGCACCAGCACACATTGGACAAGGCTCAAGCGTCACATAAAGAGTCGCACCTTCCAGCCGCCATGTTCCCAGTGCCTTACACGCTTCATCAATCACAAGCATTTCTGCATGGGCAATAGATCGTTGCTCAGTCTCTCTTAAATTATGTGCACGCGCTATAATTTCATCATTAACGACAAGCACCGCACCTATTGGCACTTCACCTTTCTCTTCAGCCTTTTTCGCTTCTTTAATTGCTTCTTTCATATAAAGTTCATCTTGTGTCATAAGGATAAGCTCTCTTTTCAAAGTTTTTTCATTGCCTAAAAAGGCTACATATTAACTATAACTGAAACGGAAAGGAGACTGTCGATTGTCCAAAGCAGATACAGCCCTTCTCATTGTAGACATGATCAATAATTTTGAATTCGATATGGGAGAAACCCTCGCTAAAAAAACAGAAAAAATCGTTCCTCATATTTTATCATTAAAGGAGCACGCGAGACAAAATGAATGGCCGATTATTTACATCAATGATCATTATGGACTTTGGCAAGCTGACATTAAAAACATTCAGCAAGAATGCACAAATGAAAGAAGCAAGGATATCATCACTAAGATAGCCCCGGAAGATGCTGATTATTTTTTAATCAAACCAAAACATTCCGCTTTCTACGAAACTGCACTTCACACCCTTCTTACTGAGTTGCAGGTGAGACATATTATCTTAACAGGTATAGCCGGCAATATATGTGTGCTGTTTACCGCTAATGACGCTTATATGAGGGAATACAGCATCACGATTCCTAAGGACTGTATCGCGTCAAACAGTGACGAAGATAACGAATTCGCCTTAACTATGATGGAGAATGTTCTTTTCGCAGAAATTACGACGGAAGAACAAATTACAGAAAAATAAACATGATCAGCGCTTTTCTTTCATACATTGATAGCGATATGAAAGGAGGCGTTTTTCATTCAAATTTATGTGGTAAAACAAGGCGACACTCTTTCTGCTATCGCTTCACAATACAGAACAACCGCAAATGAGATCACTGAAACGAATGAAATACCGAATCCCGACAGCCTTGTTGTCGGACAAACCATTGTCATTCCAATAGCCGGCCAGTTCTATGATGTGAAGCGAGGTGATACCCTGACATCCATCGCCCGGCAGTTCAATACAACAGCAGCCGAGCTCGCAAGGGTTAACCGCATCCAGTTAAATACCGTGCTTCAGATTGGTTTCCGTTTATACATCCCTCCAGCTCCTAAACGAGACATCGAATCAAATGCTTATTTGGAGCCCCGAGGAAATCAAGTCAGCGAAAATCTCCAGCAGGCGGCCAGAGAAGCGTCGCCCTACTTAACGTACCTTGGCGCATTCAGCTTCCAGGCACAGCGGAACGGAACCTTAGTCGCACCGCCTTTAACGAATTTAAGGAGCATTACAGAAAGTCAAAATACAACATTGATGATGATTATAACGAACCTAGAAAACCAGGCATTTAGTGATGAACTTGGCCGGATCCTTTTGAACGACGAAACTGTAAAAAGAAGGCTTCTAAATGAAATAGTGGAGAATGCCAAGAGATATGGCTTCCGTGACATTCATTTCGACTTTGAATATTTGCGGCCCCAGGATAGAGAGGCCTATAATCAATTTCTCCGCGAAGCAAGGGATCTTTTTCATCGAGAGGGCTTAGAAATTTCTACGGCTCTTGCTCCTAAAACAAGTGCAACACAGCAGGGCAGATGGTATGAAGCTCATGATTACAGGGCGCATGGCCAAATTGTCGACTTTGTTGTTCTCATGACATATGAATGGGGCTATAGCGGCGGGCCGCCTCAAGCGGTTTCTCCAATTGGACCTGTCCGTGATGTCATAGAATATGCTTTGACTGAAATGCCTGCGAACAAAATTGTCATGGGCCAGAATTTATATGGATATGACTGGACGCTGCCATATACAGCAGGGGGAACTCCAGCAAGAGCAGTAAGCCCTCAGCAAGCCATTGTCATAGCTGATCAGAACAATGCTTCCATTCAGTATGACCAAACCGCTCAAGCTCCTTTCTTCCGCTATACTGATGCAGAAAACAGAAGGCACGAGGTATGGTTCGAGGATGCCCGCTCGATTCAAGCAAAATTCAATCTGATTAAAGAGCTGAATTTAAGAGGCATCAGCTATTGGAAGCTGGGTCTTTCCTTTCCACAAAACTGGCTGCTGCTGTCTGATCAATTTAATGTTGTCAAAAAGACGTTTCGATAATTTGGAAACGTCTTTTTTTCATGGGGGCACCCAAGGGTTGTGATACAATATGAAGGTCGGTAACTGACGCACGTTTTTCAGATATAAGGAGGATTCCGATGAATACAGCCCCTTTTATTGCAATAGAAGGTCCTATCGGGGCAGGAAAAACAACTCTCGCAACGATGCTCTCACAAGAGTTCGGATTCCCTATGATCAATGAGATTGTAGAGGATAACCCGTACCTTGATAAGTTTTATGACAATATAGAGGAATGGAGCTTCCAGCTCGAGATGTTTTTTCTTTGTCACAGATACAAACAGCTTGAAGACACCAGTGATCACTTTTTAAAAAAGGGACAGCCTGTAATAGCTGATTATCATATTTATAAAAATGTGATTTTTGCGGAACGCACCTTGTCTCCACATCAGCTGGAAAAATACAAAAAGATATATCACCTGCTAACGGATGATCTGCCAAAGCCGAATTTCATCATTTACATAAAGGCCAGTCTGCCTACATTGCTACACCGCATTGAAAAACGCGGGCGCCCCTTTGAGAAAAAAATTGAAACTAGCTATTTGGAGCAGCTGATTTCAGATTATGAAGTCGCCATCAAGCAGCTGCAGGAAGCAGACCCTGAACTTACAGTGTTAACCGTAGATGGTGATTCAAAGGATTTCGTTTTGAATAAGAGCGACTTTGAACGCATTGCCGCCCATGTAAAGGAGCTTATCGTATGAAGGAACATCATATCCCTAAGAATTCAATTATTACAGTAGCAGGAACAGTAGGTGTCGGAAAATCGACTTTAACAAAAACTTTAGCTAAACGGCTTGGATTTAAAACATCTTTGGAGGAAGTCGATCATAATCCATACTTGGAAAAGTTCTATCATGATTTTGAACGTTGGAGCTTTCACCTTCAAATTTATTTCTTAGCTGAACGCTTCAAAGAACAGAAAACAATTTTTGAAGCCGGCGGAGGTTTTGTACAGGATCGTTCGATTTATGAAGATACAGGAATTTTCGCAAAAATGCATGCTGATAAAGGGACAATGTCAAAGGTTGATTATAAGACTTACACAAGCCTTTTCGAAGCAATGGTGATGACACCGTATTTCCCACACCCAGATGTGTTGATCTATTTAGAAGGAGATCTGGAGAACATTTTAAACCGGATTGAACAACGCGGCCGCGAGATGGAGCTTCAGACAAGCAGGTCTTATTGGGAAGAAATGCATACACGCTACGAGAACTGGATAAGCGGTTTTAATGCCTGTCCTGTTTTAAAACTTCGCATTGAAGATTATGATCTTCTGAACGACGAAAACTCGATTGAAAATATTGTAGATCAAATTGCTTCAGTTATTCATGATAATCAAAAAAAGTGAATCTCAGTCGAGATTCACTTTTTCTTTAAAATAAAAAATCCGCCGCACCGAATGCAACGGACAAAACAATCTCCAATATATGCTTGTGTTTCATTAGAATTAAAATCAATATGGCGGAGGAAGAGGGATTCGAACCCCCGCGGGCTTTGACACCCCTGTCGGTTTTCAAGACCGATCCCTTCAGCCGGACTTGGGTATTCCTCCGTATCGACAAGACCTACTATATCACGTATGTTCTCGTGTGGTCAAGCATTTTTAAAAACTTTTTTTGTTTTTATGAAAATGCCATGTTTACATAAGCAAAAAGGCGCACCTTGTCAGGCACGCCTTTCCATAATTTACGGTTTTATTACTTCTCTACTCCCCATATAAGGACGAAGCACTTTCGGAATCACAACGCTTCCGTCTTCCTGCTGATAATTTTCTAAGATTGCGGCAACTGTTCTTCCAACCGCCAGTCCTGAACCGTTCAGTGTGTGTACATGCTCAGGCTTGCCTTTCGCTTCACGTCTGAAACGAATATTCGCACGTCTCGCCTGGAACGCTTCGAAGTTGCTGCAAGAAGAGATTTCTCGATATGTGTCTTGGCTTGGAATCCAAACTTCGATATCGTATTTTTTCGCAGCCGTAAAGCCTAAGTCACCCGTACACATGCTCATGACACGGTATGGAAGCTCAAGCAGCTGAAGAACCCGTTCTGCTTGGTTTGTAAGCTTCTCTAATTCTTCATAAGAATCTTCAGGCTTCACAAACTTTACAAGCTCAACTTTATTAAATTGGTGCTGACGAATTAATCCGCGTGTGTCACGTCCTGCTGAACCAGCTTCAGAACGGAAGCAAGCACTGAATGCCGCATAGTTGATCGGCAGGCTGTCACCTGAAAGGATTTCATCGCGATGCATGTTTGTAATCGGCACTTCCGCCGTTGGAATTAAGAAATAATCTTCTTCTCTGATTTTAAATGCATCCTCTTCAAATTTAGGAAGCTGCCCCGTTCCCGTCATGCTTGCGCGGTTTACCATATATGGCGGGATCACTTCAGTGTAGTTATACTCATCCACATGCAGATCAAGCATAAAGTTATAAAGCGCACGCTCCAGACGAGCACCTAAGCCTTTATAGAACACGAAACGGCTTCCTGTTACTTTGGCAGCACGTTCAAAATCCAGAATACCCAGCTCATCCGCAATATCCCAGTGCGGCTTCGGCTCATAAGCAAATGAAGGCTTTTCACCCCATTTACGCACTTCTACGTTGTCGTCTTCTGTTTCACCGACAGGTACAGACTCATGCGGAATATTTGGGATTGAGAGCAGGATTGTATCAAGCTCAGCTTCCACTGTCCGTAATTCTTCATCGAGCTTTTTAATTTCCTCGCCGACTTCACGCATTTCTTTAATAATGTGATCCGCGTCTTTTTTCTCACGCTTCAGCACAGCAACCTGCTGAGAAACTTCATTTCGTTTTCCTTTTAACTCTTCAACCTTGCCGATAAGCTCTCTTCGTCTATCATCCAGCGCCTCAAACTTATCAAAATCAGTTAAGTCTTCGCCTTTGTGTACAAGCTTTGCTTTAATTTCTTGAAAATTTGCTCTCAGCATTTTCGTATCAAGCATGCGAAACACTCCTTTTTTTATTGATTTATCGAAAATAAAAAGAGCCCTCATCCCCATAAAGGGACGAGAGCTCTCGCGTTGCCACCCTGATTGAAAACAAATCAAAGACTCGTTTTCCACTTTCAAACATAACGGTTATCCCGTAAATGCCTACTCGCTTCAGCATTTCGCTCAAGGATGGATTCAGACAGCATCTTTCACCGATTCGCACCAACCATCGGCTCTCTTAGAAAGAGAGGCTCCCTACTAGTTCCTATCAACGCTTTTCGATCTTTATTTGTGCTTATAATGTACTATAAGTTTCCACAGCTTTCAACTGTTTTATACAAGTGCCTTTTGCTTATATTCCTCAACCATTTCAACAAACAGCTGCGTCACTCGGTGATCTTCTGTCAGCTCCGGATGGAATGAGCAGCCAAGGAATTGCCCCTGTTTCGCGGCTACAATACGACCATTATGCTCCGATAGAACTTCAACATTTTCACCAGCTTCTAAAATATGCGGAGCACGGATGAATACCCCAGTAAAAGGCTCGTCCAAGCCTTTAATTGTTAAATCAGCTTCAAAGCTGTCAACCTGCCGGCCAAATGAATTACGTTCTACAACCACATTCAGAAGACCTAAATGAGGATTATCTGAACCGGCAATTTCTTTTGCTAATATAATTAATCCGGCACATGTTCCAAACATCGGTTTGCCCTGAGCAGCGAATTCACGAAGCGGCTCCATGAATTGATACGTATCGATCAAACGGCGCATCGTCGTGCTCTCACCGCCTGGCAAAATCAACCCGTCAACTTCGTTCAGCTGCTCCGGACGTTTTACGACAAGACCAGCCGCGCCGCATGCTTCAATCGCATGGATGTGCTCTCTAACTGCTCCTTGAAGTCCTAGTACACCTATTGTTAACATGTCAGCAGCGCTCCTATGTTCTTACCAGCCGCGTTCTTGCATACGCTGTTCTGGAAGTAAGTTTGAGATTTCAATCCCTTTCATTGCAGTACCAAGCTCTTTTGACAACTCAGAGATCAATTTGTAATCAGTAAAGTGAGTTGTTGCTTCCACAATTGCTTTCGCAAATTTAGCAGGGTTGTCTGATTTGAAAATACCAGAACCAACAAATACTCCGTCAGCACCGAGCTGCATCATGAGAGCAGCATCAGCTGGAGTTGCTACGCCGCCAGCGGCAAAGTTAACGACAGGAAGCTTGCCGTCTTTTTTAATTTGAAGAAGAAGCTCGTAAGGAGCACCTAGGTTTTTCGCTTCTGTCATTAGTTCATCCTCACTCATCGCAACTACTTTGCGCACTTGAGCGTTAACTTTGCGCATATGGCGAACAGCCTCAACAATATTACCTGTTCCAGGCTCACCTTTTGTGCGAAGCATAGAAGCACCTTCCGCAATACGGCGTGTTGCTTCACCAAGATCACGGCAGCCACAGACAAAAGGAACTGTGTATTCATTTTTATTTAAATGAAATTCTTCGTCAGCTGGCGTCAGAACTTCACTTTCATCAATATAGTCAACACCCATAGCTTCAAGCACGCGCGCTTCAACAATATGTCCTATACGCGCTTTTGCCATTACCGGGATAGATACTGCATTCATTACTTCTTCCACGATTGTAGGGTCAGCCATACGGGCAACTCCTCCAGCCGCGCGAATATCTGCTGGCACACGTTCTAGCGCCATTACAGCGACAGCTCCAGCTTCTTCAGCGATTTTCGCTTGTTCCGCATTGATGACATCCATGATGACGCCGCCTTTTTGCATTTCTGCCATTCCGCGTTTTACACGTTCAGTACCTGTTTGAGCCATTTCTTGGTCCCCCTAATCAAGGTATAGTTATATGATTTCTAATTCTTATTGTATCCTAGAAATCCAATAATTCATATGGATATATACTATTTTATTCGGTTTTTAGCGCTTTGAAAATCATTTTTTATTAAAAATTGGGTTTTTTCAGTATATTACGCGAAAGAGCCCTAACATCCATCAGAGCTCTTTCAATTGATTAAAACCAGCCGGTTACCGTATCAACAATGCTTCCCCAAATTCCGGCAAAAAATCCGCCGATACTGCGCATTGTCAAAACAAACCAGTTTGCTTTTTCTACATTTTCTTTTGTAACAAGGTCTACGCCAGCCAAATCGCTGTTAATGAATCCGTAATCCTTTTCATCACCTGTGTATTCCGCAGTCAGCTTCCCAACCTTGGTTCCTTTTTTCACAGGAGCAGTTAAGTTGTCTTTATTCAGTGTGACCTTCGCTTTGTAATTCTTTTCTTCACCATTTTTGACAGGAAGAGAGAACGCCTTGTTTGTCACAATGCCTACTTCTTTCTCTTTACCCTTATCAACTGAAATTGTTTTATGGCCTTTTACTTGATCGCCTTCAGCATAAATTTCTTTCATGGAGAAATTGTCGAAAGCATAATCAAACATTTTTTTCGTTTCATCGAAACGGCCTGTATGAAGGTTGCCCTTTGCGTTTAAAACAACAGTGATGACACGCATACCGTTGCGTTCAGCTGTTCCTGTAAAGCATGAACCCGCAGAGTCAGTAGAACCTGTTTTCAGTCCGTCTACAGTCGCTTTTTTATACTCGCTGACAAGCCCCTTCAGCATAAAATTCCAGTTCGGCATGTCCATTTCATCATCGGTGCCTTCTCTGAATTTCGTTTTGGCGATACTGGAAGTCTCCAGTATCTCAGGGTAATCAGTAATCAAGTGATCCGCAAGAATCGCCATATCCTTTGCAGAAACTTCACTTTCTTCATTTACGCTTGTCCCCTCAGGCTGATGCCCGTGAAGATCTTTGTTTTCAAGACCTGTTGCGTTAACAAATTTGTAATCTGTTAAGCCTAGTTCTTTTGCTTTTGCATTCATTTTTTCAACAAACTTAGTTTCAGAACCGGCAACGATTTCTGCAATCGCAATAGCAGCAGCATTTGCAGAATAAATTGCTGTAGCTTGATATAATTCTTTTACTGTGTATTTCCCGTCTTTCCGAAGAGGAACGTTTGATAAGCTGTTATCTTGGGAAATTTCATACACATAGTCATCAGGCGTATAGGTTTGGTCCCATTTCACTTTACCTTGATCAATTGCTTCCAATAACAGATACTCTGTCATCATTTTTGTCATACTCGCAATTGGCAGTCTCTTATCTGCATTTTTACTGTAAAGAATTTTACCTGAAGAAGCTTCGATCATAATAGCAGCAGATGCATTGATATCAATTGGATCGCTGGCTGCTTTTGCTTTTGACATTGGAGCCAGACACGTGACAGCTAGAGTTAACACAACCAATGACATCAGTAGCTGTTTACATTTCTTGATGTTCAATCGTACGACCTCCGTATTTCATTTTCTTCATCTATAATTAAGCCGTTAAGGACATTTTCAATGCACAACAGTATAAATTTTATCATAATCAGTATAAAAAAAATAGACAGAGTCAGAGACCCTGTCAAATGTTTTTAATTTGTAACAATTTATTATGAAATTGTATAGTTAGGTGATTCTTTTGTAATCTGTACGTCATGCGGATGGCTTTCGCGAAGTCCTGCGCCTGTCATGCGAATGAACTGAGCTTCTTCTCTTAGCGCACGCAGATCTTTGGACCCGCAATACCCCATACCAGAACGAAGGCCTCCGACTAGCTGATAAACGGTTTCTTCAACTGGTCCTTTGTAAGGTGTGCGTCCTTCAATTCCTTCAGGAACAAATTTTTTGTTTTCTTCTTGGAAGTAACGGTCTTTACTTCCTTTTTCCATTGCAGCAACTGATCCCATGCCGCGGTATACCTTAAATCTTCTGCCTTGGTAGATTTCAGTTTCACCAGGGCTTTCTGATGTGCCTGCAAGCAAGCTTCCGAGCATAACAGCATGTCCGCCGGCTGCCAATGCTTTAGTGATATCGCCAGAGAATTTAATCCCACCGTCGGCGATGATTGTTTTGCCGTGTTTTCTTGCTTCAGTCGCACAATCATAAATTGCTGTAATTTGCGGAACACCCACGCCGGCTACAACACGTGTAGTACAAATTGAACCAGGCCCTATTCCAACTTTGACAACGTCTGCTCCAGCTTCGATAAGCGCTCTTGTCGCTTCAGCTGTTGCCACGTTTCCAGCAATAATGTTTAATTCGGGATACGTTTCACGGATTTTTGTGACTGTGTTTAAAACGCCTTGAGAGTGTCCGTGAGCTGTATCGATAACAATCACATCAACATTGGCTTCAACAAGCTTTTTGACGCGAGTCATTGTATCGCCAGTTACACCAACTGCCGCGCCAACGATCAGGCGGCCGTGAATGTCTTTAGATGAGTTCGGGAACTCAATGACTTTTTCAATGTCTTTAATTGTGATAAGACCTTTTAATTTATTCTGGTCATCTACGAGAGGAAGCTTTTCAATTTTATGTTTCTGCAAAATCTTTTCAGCTTCATCCAGAGTAGTTCCTACAGATGCAGTAACTAGCTCTTCTTTCGTCATGACGTCGCTGATTTTCATTGAGTAGTCAGAAATAAAACGAAGGTCACGGTTTGTTATAATTCCAACAAGCTTCTGGTCTTCTTCGTTATTTACAATCGGAACACCGGAAATTCTGTATTTCCCCATCAAATGCTCCGCATCAAATACTTGGTGATCAGGAGTTAAAAAGAAGGGATTTGTGATAACGCCGCGCTCAGAACGCTTTACTTTATCAACTTGTTCAGCCTGCTGTTCAATGGACATATTTTTGTGAATGATGCCCAAGCCGCCCTGTCTTGCCATTGCAATTGCCATTGCTGATTCTGTTACAGTGTCCATACCTGCGCTGATGACAGGAATATTTAGCTTTAACGTTTTTGTAAGTTCTACAGATAAATCCACATCACGCGGAAGTACCTCAGACTTTGCTGGTACAAGCAGCACATCGTCGAACGTTAAGCCTTCTTTTGAAAATTTACTTTCCCACATTAGTAAATCCCCCTCTTTTCGGCAAAATATTATATGTAGATTATCAACTAGCCAAGAGCATGTCAAGGAAGCGGGAAAGAGTTGAAATATTTAGATAACGGAAAGGATTAAGAAATATACATGACATATCATGAGTGGAAAGACTTAGCGCTATTTTACTCCGTTGAATCAACCCAGAAATTTCTAGAAAAGATTTATACCTTAAACGGTATTGACGATGCGAAAAAAAACTCTTTTAAAAACAGTGAACGGTTTATTTACTTCTTAAAGCATGCCGAATCGTTTTATAAACAAGCCGCATATTCTCCCTTAGAAATCAAACCGATTCTTTTATTTTATGGAATGGCACAGCTTATCAAAGCATGCTTAATTACACGTGATCCTCATTATCCAAGCCATACATCAGTACTGGCACATGGCGTAACAACAAGAAAACGAAAGAAACAAAATTATTGTTTTAGCGATGATGAAGTGAAAATACAACGAAATGGCCTATGCATACATTTTATGAAACATTTATTCGGACAATCGGATATAGTAGATGAACGGTATACCATGAATAAATTATTAATGGCCATTCCAGAACTTAGCGATATTTTCTACTTTCATCAGAAAGAACGATTTATGACAAAAGTTGAGAAGGATAAGAACGAAATTTTTGTACCGGAGGAAGTAGTAATCAATTACAAAATGTCTGATTCAAGGTTTGCTGAATACATGTCCCATCATTATCAATGGTCTTTTACAAAAAAAAATGAACACGGGCTGCTGTTCGAAATTTCACCACAAGACAAGGAGCCATGGACATCGACCAGCTTATTGTTTGACATGGAAAAGAACCAATATTATATCCCTTCTCAAAGGGAGCAATTTCTGAGGCTTCCCGAAATGACAATTCATTATTTGATTTTGTACAACGTTGGGATGATTGCAAGGTATGAAACAGAATGGTGGTATGAGTTATTAACACAGCATATAAGTGATGACTACGTGTTAATTCAGCAGTTTTTATTAGTAACAGAAAAGAAATTCCCTAAATACGCTTCACAGTTTCTTCTTCATTTTTAACAAACAAAAAACCCAGCTCAATGAGCTGGGTTTAAACTTGCTTGGCGGCGTCCTACTCTCACAGGGGGAAACCCCCGACTACCATCGGCGCTGAAGAGCTTAACTTCCGTGTT
>NZ_JAWRWL010000011.1:0-2963 GCF_046535495.1 Bacillus sp. SIMBA_008
ACAAGATATCACATAGTGATTCTTTTTAACGGTTAAGTTAGAAAGGGCGCACGGTGGATGCCTTGGCACTAGGAGCCGATGAAGGACGGGACGAACACCGATATGCTTCGGGGAGCTGTAAGCAAGCTTTGATCCGGAGATTTCCGAATGGGGAAACCCACCACTCGTAATGGAGTGGTATCCATATCTGAATTCATAGGATATGAGAAGGCAGACCCGGGGAACTGAAACATCTAAGTACCCGGAGGAAGAGAAAGCAAATGCGATTCCCTGAGTAGCGGCGAGCGAAACGGGATTAGCCCAAACCAAGAGGCTTGCCTCTTGGGGTTGTAGGACACTCTGTACGGAGTTACAAAGGAACGAGGTAGATGAAGAGGTCTGGAAAGGCCCGCCATAGGAGGTAACAGCCCTGTAGTCAAAACTTCGTTCTCTCCTGAGTGGATCCTGAGTACGGCGGAACACGTGAAATTCCGTCGGAATCCGGGAGGACCATCTCCCAAGGCTAAATACTCCCTAGTGACCGATAGTGAACCAGTACCGTGAGGGAAAGGTGAAAAGCACCCCGGAAGGGGAGTGAAAGAGATCCTGAAACCGTGTGCCTACAAGTAGTCAGAGCCCGTTAACGGGTGATGGCGTGCCTTTTGTAGAATGAACCGGCGAGTTACGATCCCGTGCAAGGTTAAGCAGAAGATGCGGAGCCGCAGCGAAAGCGAGTCTGAATAGGGCGCATGAGTACGTGGTCGTAGACCCGAAACCAGGTGATCTACCCATGTCCAGGGTGAAGTTCAGGTAACACTGAATGGAGGCCCGAACCCACGCACGTTGAAAAGTGCGGGGATGAGGTGTGGGTAGGGGTGAAATGCCAATCGAACCTGGAGATAGCTGGTTCTCTCCGAAATAGCTTTAGGGCTAGCCTCAAGGTAAGAGTCTTGGAGGTAGAGCACTGATTGGACTAGGGGCCCCTACCGGGTTACCGAATTCAGTCAAACTCCGAATGCCAATGACTTATCCTTGGGAGTCAGACTGCGAGTGATAAGATCCGTAGTCGAAAGGGAAACAGCCCAGACCGCCAGCTAAGGTCCCAAAGTATACGTTAAGTGGAAAAGGATGTGGAGTTGCTTAGACAACCAGGATGTTGGCTTAGAAGCAGCCACCATTTAAAGAGTGCGTAATAGCTCACTGGTCGAGTGACTCTGCGCCGAAAATGTACCGGGGCTAAACGTATCACCGAAGCTGCGGACTGTTCTTCGAACAGTGGTAGGAGAGCGTTCTAAGGGCTGTGAAGCCAGACCGGAAGGACTGGTGGAGCGCTTAGAAGTGAGAATGCCGGTATGAGTAGCGAAAGAGGGGTGAGAATCCCCTCCACCGAATGCCTAAGGTTTCCTGAGGAAGGCTCGTCCGCTCAGGGTTAGTCGGGACCTAAGCCGAGGCCGAAAGGCGTAGGCGATGGACAACAGGTTGATATTCCTGTACCACCTCCTCACCATTTGAGCAATGGGGGGACGCAGGAGGATAGGGTAAGCGCGGTATTGGATATCCGCGTCCAAGCAGTTAGGCTGGGAAATAGGCAAATCCGTTTCCCATAAGGCTGAGCTGTGATGGCGAGCGAAATATAGTAGCGAAGTTCCTGATTCCACACTGCCAAGAAAAGCCTCTAGCGAGGTGAGAGGTGCCCGTACCGCAAACCGACACAGGTAGGCGAGGAGAGAATCCTAAGGTGATCGAGAGAACTCTCGTTAAGGAACTCGGCAAAATGACCCCGTAACTTCGGGAGAAGGGGTGCTCTGTTAGGGTGCAAGCCCGAGAGAGCCGCAGTGAATAGGCCCAGGCGACTGTTTAGCAAAAACACAGGTCTCTGCGAAGCCGTAAGGCGAAGTATAGGGGCTGACGCCTGCCCGGTGCTGGAAGGTTAAGAGGAGCGCTTAGCGTAAGCGAAGGTGCGAATTGAAGCCCCAGTAAACGGCGGCCGTAACTATAACGGTCCTAAGGTAGCGAAATTCCTTGTCGGGTAAGTTCCGACCCGCACGAAAGGCGCAACGATCTGGGCACTGTCTCAACGAGAGACTCGGTGAAATTATAGTACCTGTGAAGATGCAGGTTACCCGCGACAGGACGGAAAGACCCCGTGGAGCTTTACTGCAGCCTGATATTGAATGTTGGTACAGCTTGTACAGGATAGGTAGGAGCCTTGGAAACCGGAGCGCCAGCTTCGGTGGAGGCATCGGTGGGATACTACCCTGGCTGTATTGACCTTCTAACCCGCCGCCCTTATCGGGCGGGGAGACAGTGTCAGGTGGGCAGTTTGACTGGGGCGGTCGCCTCCTAAAAGGTAACGGAGGCGCCCAAAGGTTCCCTCAGAATGGTTGGAAATCATTCGCAGAGTGTAAAGGCACAAGGGAGCTTGACTGCGAGACCTACAAGTCGAGCAGGGACGAAAGTCGGGCTTAGTGATCCGGTGGTTCCGCATGGAAGGGCCATCGCTCAACGGATAAAAGCTACCCCGGGGATAACAGGCTTATCTCCCCCAAGAGTCCACATCGACGGGGAGGTTTGGCACCTCGATGTCGGCTCATCGCATCCTGGGGCTGTAGTCGGTCCCAAGGGTTGGGCTGTTCGCCCATTAAAGCGGTACGCGAGCTGGGTTCAGAACGTCGTGAGACAGTTCGGTCCCTATCCGTCGCGGGCGCAGGAAATTTGAGAGGAGCTGTCCTTAGTACGAGAGGACCGGGATGGACGCACCGCTGGTGTACCAGTTGTTCTGCCAAGGGCATCGCTGGGTAGCTATGTGCGGACGGGATAAGTGCTGAAAGCATCTAAGCATGAAGCCCCCCTCAAGATGAGATTTCCCATTCCGCAAGGAAGTAAGATCCCTGAAAGATGATCAGGTTGATAGGTCTGAGGTGGAAGTGTGGCGACACATGGAGCTGACAGATACTAATCGATCGAGGACTTAACCATATTTT
>NZ_JAWRWL010000012.1:0-1565 GCF_046535495.1 Bacillus sp. SIMBA_008
CTATAAAAGTACGATTTTATGTAGACCTAGAAAACTTGTAATTACTTCCTATCCTTGTAACTTTAGTATACCATTTTCATCCTAAGCGATCGATATGATTATGACCTTTTTCGAATATCAGCAATTCCTGCAACTTGATGTTTAGGTATGTACAGACTTTATCTAACAGCTCTCTTGGATACCGCTCCATTTCGTCATTGTAAAGCTTTCTAACAGTCGGATACTCGTGATCAATATCCCTGGAAAGTTTCCGGATACTGATCTTTCTTTGGTCTATTATGGGCTTTAAATTAGATTTAATCATTGTTATCACCTCAATTTTGATCACTTATAATGATCATTAAATTTGTAGTAATGGCCAAGGCTTTCAATCTGCCTTGACCTTTCCTTAAATCACGTTAGAACATGTTTAATTGTGGTGGGGTTACATAATTAATAGTTATCTACCAAATGACTGCATTTCTTGAATTTAAAGAGATAAAATATCACCGATAACTAAATAAGTATAGATAATGTACCTTTCTGCTTCATCGAGCGTCACTTCTGCATGAGTTCCTTTGTTTGCAGCCTCGTGCACACCATCTAACCTTTCACCAATAAATTTTAAATGTGATCCAACAATGGACGAAAATTTTTCACTTGTTGACTTACTATCAATATATTGTATTAATCGATTTATATATTGATCTTCACCAATTTTAATGATTTTTCCCCCAGACAGTGAAATAGGCTCGTCTGATGGTGGATAAAGAGAATCAGCAACCTCTTTAATAATTCTTCTACAGGTATGTACTGCATTTGCCCAATCTTCATCATTAGTTGAATTAAGGTTTTCGTATACTGAAATAAATTTTTGAATTGCCTCAGGGCAGATTTCTTTTAGAACAGTGTCAACAGTTTTACGTTTTCGTTTGAAAATATCCTCTGTTATCTCTCCAAATTTCAACTCATGATTTAAATTGAATACGTACTCATACAATCTAGACTTTACCTTTTCAATTTTCCGGGTAAATTCTCGTATAGCATTAGCTAAGTTTTTTCGCTCAGCTGAATTACCAGGAGGTATAAAGGGTGAAATAGTTGATTGAGAAGATATTGATATATCTCTGTCATATGCTACATTCATTCGAGCTTTTGAGGCTTCAACTGTCGCTTCCATAACAGCAATTGTTTCGGTGAAGGCTTTTTCAACTTTCTTAGGTTTTTTGGCTTTACTTTTTGGATCATCTGTAAAAAAACGCCTTCCAGACCTTGCGCAAGCTTCCCAAGCTTCACTAGTTAAGTAACCTTCTTCATTTATTGCAAAGCCATTAGCTTCATATTTTAACCACTCAACTGCATTGAAATCATTGATTAGACGTGCTAATCTTAAACATTTTAAAACAATATGCTGAGTAGGTATCTCATTCAATTCAAAATTACGTAGTATCTCCTCAGATAAATTTAATGCTTCTAAATTTCTATTCTTAACCATTGACTACCGCCCCTTCCAATTTTTACCCTTAAGGTATTTTAGCATATTTTAGGGAACTCTCTACTAAATTGAGATAAAATTGTTGTTTTAT
>NZ_JAWRWL010000014.1:0-696 GCF_046535495.1 Bacillus sp. SIMBA_008
CTGATCAGCAGTCTTAAATGAATGTGTAGTAATCAATTTTTGTTTGTCTTTTATAAACGATCCTAGCAACTTGCCTTCTACTTCTTCGTAAAAATGCATTTGCCAGATACCCTCATATAAATTATGAAGGCCAATTGAGCTTAAGTCTATGTGGGCAGACCAAAAACCATCTTCTGAAATTGAATCAATAGGAAATAATATTTTATCCTTTGAAGGTACCCTATGAAGAGCAATAAAGAATTTTCTTTGGTCTAATGGAGCATCAATGTCTAAAATATTTGAAACACCATTTATGTTTAGAGTATAATTTTCAAGCATGAAATCAATCATATTTGTTTTGTATAATTTTGTTCTTTTTCTAGCGTTTAAAACTTCGAAAGTTATTTTTGTTTGTAAATTTTCATTGCTTGTTCTTTTAATTAATACAGCCAATTCTCTATGCAGTATCTTCCTTTGCCATTTGTGATGAACAGCATACTGTAGTGGAGTGAGTATTCCACCTTGATCTGTTACGAAGATACTGAAAGAGGAACCTTTTAGAGGGAGGATATCTTTAGCACGTATTTCTGCTACGTAAAAACCATCTTTATTCTGCTGTAGAGGAAAATCAAATGATTGATTATCACGAATGAATTTAACTGTTTCTAGGTCTTTTTTATCATATGAATGTATAAACAAAGATAAGATAGAGTTACT
>NZ_JAWRWL010000015.1:0-685 GCF_046535495.1 Bacillus sp. SIMBA_008
TGTCTTTTATAAGTTTAGACTGCTCCATCACTTCTTTCGTTTCTTTTTGAATGCGTTCATTAATCGTTGGAAGTGCCTTCGTTTCTGTTTTTTGTTCGTTTGCCGTATTTGAGCAAGCTGCTAGCATGAAGAGACTTGCAACTAGGCTCATGAAAACAAGTAGACTTTTTTTCACGTTCGTTCTCCTTTTTTCTTCGAAGTATGTATGTTTATGTTACCACGAATCCTTGATTTGATTAAAAGAGAAGTGTTGATATGCTGTGAACAATAAAAAACACCCAAAAAGGGCGCTTCAGCGTGTAGACAAACCTTCGCATTCGTTGTCAGGTCTGCGCTCCGGTGCTCACGAATGTCAAATTCGCTCCGCTCCGATGCTCGTCCTTCCTAGACTTCAAAGGTTTTCTATCACGCTGAAAAGAAGACAAAGGGCTAAAATCAAGATCATTTTAGCCCTTTGTCAACAATCTGTAGCTGCCTCATGATAGGCAGCTTTTTTATGTTCTACTTTATTCTATTCAAAAACAACCATTTCGCCGATTGGTTGGAAGCCTGCACGTTGGTAAATATTTTTGCCGTCAGCTGATGCTTGTAACAGGACGCTCTTTTGTTTGTTGTCTGTCTGGGTCAGAAGATAATGAAACATGTCACTGCCAAGTCCCTTTCCGCGGTGCTCTGCCCTTGTGAT
>NZ_JAWRWL010000016.1:0-547 GCF_046535495.1 Bacillus sp. SIMBA_008
GCCATCACTGAGGGCGAATTGCTTGCGGAGTTTGATATTGAAGCCATCCAAGCTTCCGGCCTGTCCGTCACAACACCAGTGATTATTACCAATTCAGGTGAGTTTAGCGATATCATAGAAACAGAAGAAAAACAAACCACACCAGGACAATCATTTTTACATCTCGTTTAATGAAGAGGAGGAAGAAATTATGAGATATTCAACACTAGCACCATTTCCAAAGGACTTTTTCTGGGGCGGATCTACTTCCGCCTATCAAGTAGAAGGTGCGTGGAACGAGGATGGCAAAGGACCATCTGTCATTGATATGAGAGCAAGTTACCCTGAAGGGACAACAGATTTTAAAGTGGCAAGCGATCACTATCACCGCTATAAAGAGGATGTGAAGATGTTTGCAGAAATGGGTTTGAAGGCTTATCGTTTCTCTATTGCATGGACACGGATCATTCCAAATGGAGATGGGGAAATCAATCAAAAGGGAATTGAATTCTATCATTCTCTCATCGATGAATTGCGCCGCTATGATATTGAACCAATCGTGACGATG
>NZ_JAWRWL010000017.1:0-514 GCF_046535495.1 Bacillus sp. SIMBA_008
GAACAGGGGATTTAGTCAGATGGCTTCCAGATGGCACAATTGATTATCTTGGCAGAATGGATGATCAAGTGAAAATAAGGGGTTACCGCATAGAAACAGGCGAAATTGAAGCAGTGATGGAGCAGATAGATGGAGTGGATCAAGCTGTTGTACTAGTAGTTGATGAAGCGGACGGGGAAAAGGTGTTAAGTGCTTACTATCAAGCCCGTCATGAAGATGTGTCAGTTAACATGCTGCAAGCCGCTATCAAACATCAGCTGCCAGCTTACATGATGCCGCTCTATTTCAAAGAGCTTGATGCATTTCCACTCACAGTTAGTGGCAAAGTTGATCGTCGTGCACTTGCTGCCTTAAAAGGTGATAAAGCCGTTCAAGCTGTTTATGCTGCGCCTAGAAACGATCTCGAAACGAAGCTTGTGCGTTTGTGGGAAGAAATTCTTGGTCAAGAGAAGATTGGTATATTTGATTCCTTCTTCGAACGTGGGGGGCATTCGCTGAAAGCAATGACTGTACT
>NZ_JAWRWL010000018.1:0-486 GCF_046535495.1 Bacillus sp. SIMBA_008
GATCAAACTCGCGGATGCGCCCGGCCGCTATATCATGCTGCGGCTTGAACGGTGACATCTTCAGCGTCCCCTCAAGACCGTCAAACGCACCGAGATAGTTAAAGCTTATTTCTGGGTCTTTATAAAGAATGTTTCGCGAATATCTCAGCAGCCCGTAGCCGGTTCCGTGATGAGGAACCCGTCTCATCATGTCTTTTACCGTCTTTATGCGGTGCGCGGTTGTTTCCCCTGAGCCGTCCGGCACTCTCATATCCAAAAGCACCGGGTAAACAGATGTAAACCAGCCCGCCGTTCTTGACATATCAATGTCAGGAATATGCCCCTGGCGTCCGTGTCCTTCAGTGCTGATAAGGATCTGTTCGGAACCCGTCCACTCATGAAGCGTCATTCCAAGCGCCGTTAAAAGCAATTCATGAACATCCGTTCCGTACGCCTGCTGTGTTTCCATCAGCAGCTGCTTCGTGACTTCGCTGCTTAATATCCATG
>NZ_JAWRWL010000019.1:0-485 GCF_046535495.1 Bacillus sp. SIMBA_008
CTCTAGGTGCAAAGAATGTATTAAACCTATCTCAAGAGCTTTTTATAAACGTAATCCAAACTACCGAAAAGATCATGACAGAAGAAATAAGAACGTGATAGCCCGAAAAAGAGAAATAAGAAACGGCTTAGAGCGATCCCTGCCAATGAAGATTAGGGTTAAAACATTTGAAGAAAGATCGAAAATTATATCCTGTCAGATAAGCGGCACTAAGGAAGATGTTGTCGTAGATCACTTCATCGCGATAGGCGTGGGGCACGGTGGAACGTATGTTGGGAATTTAGTATTTCTGAGCAGAGATCTTAATAGTTATAAAGGCGCTATTAATCCTTTCGAGTGGGCTAAATCTTTATGTGAGGAGGCTCAGAAAAAATTCGATAACGTTGCCTGTGATCTGGCATTAATAAACGGATTAACGCCTAGTGAATTCGAAAAGTACGTGACGTGGTGCTATGAAAACCCAAGGGATTTAGTAGATGTTAAGG
>NZ_JAWRWL010000020.1:0-484 GCF_046535495.1 Bacillus sp. SIMBA_008
CTGCCAGCTTATATGGTGCCGCACCATGTGATGAAGCTGAATGCTTTTCCGCTCACATCGAACGGCAAGGTAGATCGAAAAGCTTTACCAAAGCCGGACGAAGCCTATCAGGAGAAAAAGGAAATCATTCCGCCTGAGACGGAGACAGAAAAGGCACTCGCTCAAATTTGGGAGGAGCTTCTTGGAAAAACGGTAGGAGCAGATGAACATTTCTTCATGGCTGGCGGGCACTCTCTCAAAGCGATGATGATGTCCGCGAAGATTCAAGAGGTGCTTCAGAAAGAAGTGCCGATTCAAGTGATTTTTGAGAAGCCGACGATTCGTTCATTAGCGGCATATATCGATCAGGATGGTCAAGAAGAAATGGGGCATCCGATTTTACCAGCAGAGCAGGCGGACGAGTATCCGGTATCACCAGCTCAGCGCCGTTTATATATTTTGCAGACACTCGAACCAGACAGCACGAATTATCATATTCCAATCG
>NZ_JAWRWL010000021.1:0-477 GCF_046535495.1 Bacillus sp. SIMBA_008
CCCACATACACAAGAGGCAGGAGCGGTACTTCAGGAAACCGTTGATACATTCGTATTAGGGCTTTATAAAGGTGCTCATAAAACTCATACAATTGGGAGTGACTCTAGTCCAATTGAGTTATCACCTAAAAATGCATATGATTACATTGTAGACTTAAATACGATTTTAAATATTAAAAAGGTTCCTAAAACTGAACGATTCACAATCATCAATTCTCAGGTTTTAGGTTTATTATCTAAAGATGATCGCTTTACTAAGCAACCTGTTGTTTTAGAAAATGGTATTGTTGAAGGACAGATTATTAATGGATCACAAATCGTTGTATCCGAAGAAATTCACGGTACTGGTGGTAAATATAAAATTTTAGGTCTTCATAAGTCTGCCATTGGATACGGGACACAGTTAACTGAAACAGAGGCACAACGTCTGCAAAATTCCTTTGCAGATGGTATTCGTGGTCTTATGGTTTATGGTGG
>NZ_JAWRWL010000022.1:0-476 GCF_046535495.1 Bacillus sp. SIMBA_008
CCGAGCATCGCGCCCATAAACATCAGCAGGTACACATAAAAAGGGCCGAGCTTTTCTTTGTCCTTCGATAAGTAAAAAATACTGTAAAGCGTCACCAAAGAGCCGATGCCCGTAATCAATAAAGCGAATAACAGCCCGAGTCCGTCAATATAAACGGTATAGTTAATACCGAGGGACGGAATCCATTCGGCCGCATACCGGACGGTTTCTCCAGCCATTGTGACAGGGAGCTTGCTGATAAAGTAAACAAACAGCACAACGGGCACTATCAGCACAAACCAGCCTGTATGGACTTGTTTTACCCGTTTATAAAGAAAGGGAACGATAAATGCAAATAAAAAAGGCGCCAAAATCGCGAAATGTAACAGCTGCAACAGAAGACCTCCTTTGCTTGTTTTTTCATCAAGCAACTGCTTTATGTAAGAATGAATCAATCAATTCACGGTCATAGGACCCAGTACAAATTATATCGCACT
>NZ_JAWRWL010000023.1:0-473 GCF_046535495.1 Bacillus sp. SIMBA_008
TGGCTGCGGGTTAGCACTTTGGGGAACATGGAAGCCGAATGAATAAGAGGAGTGAGATGATGGAAGCAAGCCGTTGGTTTTGGATACATTGTTTATCCCCCCTTCATATTGGAGCGGGTGAAGGAGTTGGCGTGATTGATATGCCCATTCAACGAGAAAAAGTAACAGAATGGCCGATTATACCTGGAAGCAGTATCAAAGGCGTGCAGCGTGAACATTATCGCGCGAAAGGACAAGACACATTCGTACAAAAAGTATTTGGTACACAAGGAGATCAAGATGGAAGCGCAGGAGCAGTCGTCATGACAGATGGCCGGTTATTTTCATTCCCGGTGGCGAGTAGATACGGTACATTTGGATATGTGGCAAGTCCACTCATATTGAAAAGATTAGCCCGCGATGCAAAAGCATTAGGCGTATCGCTGGATATCCCTGATCTCATCGAAGAATCGAGCACGCTAGTCACCATGATT
>NZ_JAWRWL010000024.1:0-472 GCF_046535495.1 Bacillus sp. SIMBA_008
GGGCTCGCCGAACGCCCCTCAAACATCGCATTCGCCTTTAAAGGAATGACTAATAAGTAAAAAAGGGAGAGATGACAATGACTACACCTTATAAACACGAACCATTCACGAATGTCCAAGATCAATCGAACGTTGAAGAATTTAAGAAAGCGCTTGCGACGGTAAATGAGTATCTGGGAAAAGATTATCCGCTCGTCATCAACGGTGGAAAGGTAGAGACGGAAGCGAAAATCGTATCCATTAACCCTGCAGACAAAGAAGAAGTCGTCGGAAAAGTGTCAAAGGCGTCCCAGGAGCACGCTGAGCAGGCGATTGAAGCGGCTGCGAAAGCGTTCGAAGAGTGGAGATACACATCCCCTGAAGAAAGAGCTGCCGTTTTGTTCCGCGCGGCTGCCAAAGTCCGCCGCAGAAAGCACGAATTCTCCGCCCTGCTCGTCAAGGAAGCAGGAAAGCCTTGGAACGAAGCTGATGC
>NZ_JAWRWL010000025.1:0-470 GCF_046535495.1 Bacillus sp. SIMBA_008
GTTTCATGGTGAATTCTCTCTTTCTTTAATTGATTAAAATCTTTGTTTGCTCACTGCCATAAATTTGCTATGATAAAATATAACATAATTAGTAGCCGGAGGAAGGAGGCAAATCTATGAAATCCAAGATTCCATCTGAAGAAGTGGCCGTAAAGATGAATGAATGGTATAAGCTGATCCGCGCGTTTGAAGCCGATAAAGCTGAAGCGCTGAAGCGGGAGCTTCAATATGAACTCGAAGATATGGAAGAAAATCAGGATTTATTGTTGTATTTTTCATTGATGGAATTTAGGCACCGCATCATGCTGGATAAATTAAAACCCATGAAAGACGGCGACTGCCAGCCTCCGTTCTCTGAAATGCTCACTGAGATTGAGATGAACCAGCAAAAGCTGACCGGCTTACTGGAATATTATTTTTACTATTTCAGAGGAATGTATGAATTTAAGCAGAAAAACTTCATCTCAGCG
>NZ_JAWRWL010000026.1:0-469 GCF_046535495.1 Bacillus sp. SIMBA_008
TCGGTAAGTGAAATTATATCAGCGATTTTTGTAATATATCGACTTACCAACAAAACCCGAAAACGTTAGCATCATAAAAAAGCTGTCTCCAGTAGATCACCTATGACCCATTGAAAGACAGCTTTTTTCTATTTATACTATTTGTTTTCCGCAGTAGCGCCTAATACTGCAGCCTTTACGTAATTTTGACCATTTAACTTTTGTAAATCAGTAGCAGTTCCTGTCACAACAACACCAATTACTTTTACATCTTGCTCACTTGGTTTTGTTTTCTTTCCTTTTAGGTAGTTATATATGCGCTCATACTCCTCATAATACTTTCCCTTTTTCTCCATTCCACTTTGAATTGCTAAAAGAAAATCTTTTTCTGTCCCATTTCCAAATTCAATATCACCTTGTTTTGCTTTAAAGCCGTACACCTCATAAGCACTTTGAGTAACATCATCTAAATGATATGATTTTTTATCAT
>NZ_JAWRWL010000027.1:0-468 GCF_046535495.1 Bacillus sp. SIMBA_008
CAATTATCCCTAAAAATACTGAGAAAAAGATTAGAATTTTATTACCGGCTCAAGATATAAAAGGCATTAAAAAAGGGGATAAAGTACAATATTCGTTTAAACTAAAGAAATCTGATAAACAAACAGGAATAGTAACTTATTTATCAGCACATCCTATTTTTGATAAGGATTCTAAAGGGTATGTGTATGAATTAGAAGCAACAATTGATATACAGGATTCACATGAGTTGTATACAGGGATGGTAGGTAGGGCTTCTGTAATAATCGGAGAAGAACGAATTTGGAAATTTATATTAAAGAAATTCGATTTTATTTCTAATTAATATTGAAAGAGGCCAATCTTTTAAATAATAAGGATTGGCCTCTTTTATTTTTCACTAAAATTGGTAGTTCAAATATAAAATGTATCAAGTATGTTATCTTTTTCTTCTTTATTGATACAAATATATTTTAAAGTGATTTGTGGTG
>NZ_JAWRWL010000028.1:0-465 GCF_046535495.1 Bacillus sp. SIMBA_008
GTGTAAGTCACGATCATGTCCGGAGACGGAAAAATCCGGCGCTCCCGGTGCGCCTGAAGATAGCCGTTCATCCGTTTGACGCCCTGCGTGTCATCCGCTTTAAAGATTCCCATAATGTGCGTGTGGCCGAGGGACATGACGTATTCGCAAGCCATCATGCCGCCTTTGACATCATTGACGGAAAAGCTCGGTGCGGCCAGCTCCGAATAAGAGGCGTTAATCATGGCAAACGGAATGCCGTTTTTCTCCAGGTTGAGATAGTAGCCGATGTTGGGCGTCTGCAGCGCGCTTTTCGTAGGCTCGACAATCAGCCCGTCTATATTTTTGGACAGCAGGTTTTCAAGGCCCCGCCGCTCACTTTCTGTATTGTTGTTGGTGCTCGTCAGCAGCATGGAATAGCCCTGTTCGCTTAAATAAGATTCAATTCCCCTGATGATGCTCGGGAAAATATAGTCTGATATGTAC
>NZ_JAWRWL010000029.1:0-460 GCF_046535495.1 Bacillus sp. SIMBA_008
CAGATGATTGGGGTGAAGTCGTAACAAGGTAGCCGTATCGGAAGGTGCGGCTGGATCACCTCCTTTCTAAGGATATTTTACGGAATATAAGACCTTGGGTCTTATAAACAGAACGTTCCCTGTCTTGTTTAGTTTTGAAGGAACTTTGTTCCTTGAATAAGTTAAGATGGGCCTGTAGCTCAGCTGGTTAGAGCGCACGCCTGATAAGCGTGAGGTCGGTGGTTCGAGTCCACTCAGGCCCACCATCTTATATAACGGGGCCTTAGCTCAGCTGGGAGAGCGCCTGCTTTGCACGCAGGAGGTCAGCGGTTCGATCCCGCTAGGCTCCACCAACGTGTTCTTTGAAAACTAGATAACAGTAGACATCACATTCAATTAGTAACACAAGATATCACATAGTGATTCTTTTTAACGGTTAAGTTAGAAAGGGCGCACGGTGGATGCCTTGGCACTAGGAGCC
>NZ_JAWRWL010000030.1:0-460 GCF_046535495.1 Bacillus sp. SIMBA_008
GGTCGACGGCCTGCTGGCCGTGTCGGCCGTGATCCCGCGCGCCGGGGAGTCCTTCGTCTCCGCGATGCCGGCGCCGAACCGGTGGATCCTGCCGGTGGCGCTCCGACTCGGCGGGACCCGGCCGCCGGAGTCCGCGATCCGTCGCGGTCTCGGTCACGGACTCGAAGAGACGGAGGTCGACCGGGTCGTCGCCGAGTTCACCCCGGAACCGCGACGACTCTACCTCGACAGGACGCGCGGCCACGCCTGGACCGGGCGGACCGGGTACCTGACGACCACGCACGATCGCGAGCTGCCCGCGGCGATGCAGCGGCGCTTCGCCGATCGCCTCGGCGCGGAGGGGAGGGAAGACCTCCCGACGGGCCATCTGCCGATGCTGCAGGAGCCCGCGCAGACCGCATCCGCCATCCGTCGCTTCCTGGACGCCTGATGACCGACCCGGCGGCTAGCATTCAAGGAT
>NZ_JAWRWL010000031.1:0-457 GCF_046535495.1 Bacillus sp. SIMBA_008
CATTATCACCCCTTCCCCCGTTTGAACCGGCTGTATCAGCCGGTTTTTTTAATAGGCGGATGCGATGATTTTTTTATTCTTCAAACAGTTTCGGCTTTACATCGCAGGTGCTGCTTTCTGGCTGGGGCAAACATGTACATCTTGATAAAAAATTCTGTGCTTGTCATGAATGCGATACTGATTGTACCGTCTGCCGCCTATATTTGCCGCCGAACCGCCTTTTTGCCATGCTTCTCATCCGCGCGGTTTTCCTCGGCTCAGGGAGGCTTGCGGCGGAAATAAAAAAGAGCTGTATAAAACAGCTCTTTTCTTTTATAAATCTTGCGGTTTAAAGGTTTTGCAATCCGTTTCTTCACTTTTTTCAGCGGTTTCGCCTGTATGGCTGACCACATAAATAGCGTCGGCCGTGCATTTGTTTCCTCTGCCCCAATATGAACAGTTATTGACTTCACACAGA
>NZ_JAWRWL010000032.1:0-455 GCF_046535495.1 Bacillus sp. SIMBA_008
TTTCATCGCTTCTCTTAAGATTCGATGAAAAATTTGTTCAAATAAATCTGTATCGTGGAAGCGTCTCACATAGTTTTTACCGAAGGTAGAAAAGTCCGGGATTTTCTCCGAAAACCCATATCCAATAAACCAACGATAAGCCACGTTAGTTTCAATTTCTTTAATGGTTTGACGCATAGAGCGAATACCAAATAGATATTGGATTAAGACCATCTTAATGAGGACAACAGGATCAACACTTGGTCTACCATTGTCGGAACTATAATGATCTTTGACAAGATCATAAATGAAGTCAAAATCGATTGCTTGATCTATTTTCCGTACAAGATGATCTTGAGGCACTAATTCATCTAAAGCCACTACTTCTAATTGGTTTCGTCTTTCTTCTTCACGTTTGGATAACATGTTCATCCCCCACAGAAATGTGTTATTACCCTTATTATACAAAAAAGCTT
>NZ_JAWRWL010000033.1:0-451 GCF_046535495.1 Bacillus sp. SIMBA_008
CGCCGAACGCGCCGAGCTGGCGCAGCTGCTGGCCGATTTCCAGCGCCGCGGCGGCAAGGTCGAAAAACTCGGCCACACGCCGCCGCGTCGGGCCAAGACCCGTCGCCAGGCCACCGTCGACGAAGCCGCCAACCGCATTGCGCGCGCCGCCGAAGCCAAGCCGCAACCCACCCCGGGCCCGAAGCCCGAACCGACGGCCCTGCCGGGCAATGGCCGTCGCCGCTCCCGCCTTCTGCCCAGCCCCTGACAGGAAACCCACCCACATGAGCCTCATCACCATCGAGACCGACGATTCGAGGATCGTCATCGACACCGTCAAGCCCATCGTTTCGACGCTGGAGACCACCATCGACTTTCCGCGCCCTGGTGCGGACACTTGGCTGCCGGGCGAAGCACTCGCTGTGCCGCGGCAAGGCAACCGCTTCACGAAGGTCGCCGCCGACGGCACCTG
>NZ_JAWRWL010000034.1:0-447 GCF_046535495.1 Bacillus sp. SIMBA_008
GTGGGCATTTGCCCCGCCCGCGCCAAAAGAAGAGATTCCCGCGATTCTCGGAATCTCTTTCTGCGCTCCGTTTTCCTCAATGACCGGCCGTTTCCAGTCTGCCAATTCACGCTGCACCGCAAACGGCGTCCGGTCAAATGCAATATTCGGATTCAAACTTCGGCAATGTAATGAAGGGGCCAGCTTTCGTTTTTGAAACTGGAGCAGCAGTTTTGTTACACCGGCAATGCCTGCCGCGGCTTCCAAATGCCCGATATTGGATTTAACTGAGCTGATGGCGCAAAAGCCTTTATCTGACGTTTTCGTTTGAAATGCACGGGTCAAACCGTCAATTTCGATCGGATCTCCGAGTTCAGTGCCCGTGCCGTGGGCTTCGATACAGCTGATCATCCGCGGATGTATTCATGATTTTTCAAGCGCGCCGGAAATCACGTCAGCCTGGGCGCT
>NZ_JAWRWL010000035.1:0-443 GCF_046535495.1 Bacillus sp. SIMBA_008
ATGCCCGCCTCGACGAACGCCCGCTGTGGAGGGGTCAGCTCCTCCATAGTGGTGTGGCTCACCCGGAAGCGATCGCGCACCCACTCGAGCAGCGGCACGACCTCGTCGGCGCTCCAGCGCGTGTCATCGGCGAGCCGAGCCCACTCGTCGTACTCGAACGCGGCTCCGATCGAAGCGGTGCATCCGTTGTGGGCGGAGCAGCCGCCGAGGATGCGGGCGCGCGGCAGGTCGATGGCCGGTCGACGCGATGGTGGCCACCACCGCGTTCCGTGTGCGCGTGACGCCCGAGGGATTCGCCGCCAGGGCGCTGATCGGCTGGCCCCGCATCGAGATACCGCTCGACGAGGTCGAGTCCGCGCGCGCGGTCGATGTCTCGCCGTTCGGGGAGTTCGGCGGGTGGGGGTGGCGCATCGCCCTGGACGGGCGGACCGGCATCGTGATCC
>NZ_JAWRWL010000036.1:0-442 GCF_046535495.1 Bacillus sp. SIMBA_008
CTGATCGTCTCGGAAAATCAATCTATACATTTCTTTTAATTCGATCACATCAATATAGTCATAAAGATTTTTACCAGCAAAGGTGAACAGCTCCTCTGCAATATGAATCATGCTGAGAAAGGTAGGACCTGTATCAAACGTGAAATCACCAAGTTGAAACTTAGAATTACGTCCGCCAACAAAGGGCTGTTTTTCGTAAACATGAACATCGTGTCCTTTGCTTTGAAGCATCATAGCTGCCGCAAGTCCCCCTGGTCCTGCTCCGATCACAATGATTTTCATTATCCTTTTTCCTCCAAATTAATTCACTTTAAGTTAATTATACAAATTAGAAAGATTAGATCAACTTTCGATGTGCTCTATTTGTCTCATGTTATGTATCAAAAAAAGCCGGCTTCCCTTCAACAAATGTAAGAAAGCCGGCCCTTTATTACGCTTCTAT
>NZ_JAWRWL010000037.1:0-441 GCF_046535495.1 Bacillus sp. SIMBA_008
ATGCTGCTGCTGCAAATCCTGCCTTCCTCGTCAAAAAAGCGCGAACAAATATCGCCGACTCCGCGTGCTTTCAGCAATTGTTTCTCTTCTTCCCGGAAATAGCCGAGTCTGAAAAGCAGCGCCTCATCCCGGACGGTTCCGACCGTAAACAGGGCGATATTGGCTTGTCTGCCCATTTCAATGATCCGCTTAATATGTCTGTCCCGCTCGACCATCTGTTTCACATCGGCGCTGTCAAATATAACCGGCAGCGGCAAATACCTCGGCATGGTCTGAAATGCTTCGGCGAACAGCTGAATCGTTTCTGATGAATACGTATTGACATTGGAATGACTGATGCCGCCTTTCAGCTGCACGACTTCAACGCTCTTTACCTGCTTCGGCTCCATGCGGCTTGCGATCTGGTACATCGTCGTCCCCCAGCTTACGCCGAGTATATCG
>NZ_JAWRWL010000038.1:0-439 GCF_046535495.1 Bacillus sp. SIMBA_008
GTGCGCCTGGCTGCCTGCCAATTTGAAGCCATTCCACCACGTATTCGAGATCGCTGACCATACTAGCGATAATTTTTTTATCATGCTTCTCTTGATCTGACAGCTGTTTGTCTTCTTTTTCTCTAAATGGTTCATATCTTTTTCTAGCATCCTTTAAAGCTCGTTTGTATTCGATGAGTAAATCTTGCATGCTGGCTCTCTCCCTTTTTTAAGGAAATAAAAAACGGACACCAATCAGTCCCCTTTTCATAGGGTCTTGATCAGTGTCCGCAGGCTTTCCGTCTTGGACGTATGATGTTGTGATCTATCCAGTAATCTAGCTGATTTTAAAACCAATCTCGTGATCTACTCTTGCAAAATGACCTTTTGCCGTTTGTATAATGGTTTTTCCATGTTCAGGTACATCTATCTGATAAGCCGTTCCTACATTCCCATCTAA
>NZ_JAWRWL010000039.1:0-437 GCF_046535495.1 Bacillus sp. SIMBA_008
TAATGTTCGTCGTGATGCAAACGATGAATTGAAAAAGCTAGAGAAAAATGGTGAGATCACTGAAGATGAATTAAGATCATCAACAGAGGATGTTCAAAAATTGACAGATGAATATGTCGCTAAAATTGATGACGTGACGAAAGATAAAGAAAAAGAAATCATGGAAGTTTAAGAAAAAACTATGTACAATAGATAATAGTGAAAAGACCCTCTTCATGTTTACAGGGGGTTTTTTTGTTAATACTGTTGGTGACTATATTATTAGCGGAAACGCAACCTTTTTGGGTGATGGAGGAATCTCATGCTCAATATACTCAAAAATTGGAAGAATCAGCAAACTGCAGCTTCCAACTTAGAAAGTCTGACAAAAGAAGACATATTAAATGGAGAAATTCCTGAACATATCGCCATTATCATGGATGGGAACGGAAGATGGG
>NZ_JAWRWL010000040.1:0-433 GCF_046535495.1 Bacillus sp. SIMBA_008
GTTGATCCATACTTTGATGCCAAGCTATATACGCTATCACCGCTACGAACAGTTACAATTTGAATCATATGCTTGCTCCTTTCAGTAAAAGATTCACTATTTTTATTTTATTTTTGATGTCACTGTATTATGATTAAATGTATGCAAGGTAGCAGAAGTGAAAGAAGGCGAATACATATGTTTGTAGCAGAACATGAAGTTGAAATCCGTTATGCGGAAACAGATCAAATGGGTGTTGTTTACCATTCAAACTATTTGGTGTGGCTTGAACTAGGTCGCACGAAACTTATACAAGATTTAGGATTTTCATATGTTGAAATGGAGAAAGAGGGAATTATTTCTCCTGTGTTAGATTTGCAAATTTCATATCGTAAAGCGATGCGTTACGGAGAAAAAGCAATTGTGAAAACGTGGATTGATACTGTTAGTCCGC
>NZ_JAWRWL010000041.1:0-433 GCF_046535495.1 Bacillus sp. SIMBA_008
TGTCCCGCCTTCGAATCCGGGAGCATGAGGTTGAGCGTCGGAGACAGGTTCCAGGTGCGGGTGATCGCGCCGGCAGGGGTGTCGACCGCGACGACGACGTCGCGAGCGGCGGGCTGGTCGATCTGCACCTGCGCCGAGAAGGAGTACCGCTGTCCGGGAGCGAGCCCGGTGACCGTCTGCGAGATCGACGACGCGGCCGCACCCAGCGCGGCGACGTTGTCGCCACGCGACTGGTTCTTCTGCGCGCCGAGGTCGGTGCGCTCTATCGAGACGTCGCCCTGCGGGTGCCAGCCGTCGAGAGTTCCGGCGTTGAAGCCGGGGTCGTCGAGTCCTGCGTCGTGGTAGTCGATGGGGGCGGGCACGGCTCCGCCCTGCGGCACCACGACGTGGGCGGTGTTCTCGGCGCCGCTGAGCGTGGGCTCGGCGTTCACCG
>NZ_JAWRWL010000042.1:0-432 GCF_046535495.1 Bacillus sp. SIMBA_008
AACTGCGAGATACCGTCCGCTCCGAAGACGACGTTCCCAATCGGGATCGAGACAGGACCGGTCTCCGTGTAGAAGCGGACGCCGACGTTTTCTATCGCAAAGTTGGCGGGGCCGCGGAGCACCAGGTGCGCGGTGGTCTGACCAGGAACCCAATATGAACCGTTCGTGATTGCAACGACCGGACGATACGTGGCTGCATATCCACCGACGAGCGCCGGAGTCCCGTCGGCTTCGTTGCCGACACGATCAAGAGCGACAACACGGTACAGATACGAGCCCGCACCGAGAGCTTCGCCGTCGGTGAAGCTCGTCGTCGCCAATGGCGCACCGTTGAGCGGCTCGCCCCAGTCCGCGGGAGTTTCATTGGGCAGGGCGCTCACTCGGTACACGTTGTATTCGACGTAGCCCGAATCGTCCGTCGATGCCGTCCAC
>NZ_JAWRWL010000043.1:0-430 GCF_046535495.1 Bacillus sp. SIMBA_008
TGGGCAAAGATCCAATGCCGACATGGGCGCCATAGGAAAGGGAAAAGCTCCCTGCTCTGGAGAATTTCTCGGTAATAATGGCTGAACTGATTTTATCTAATCCGAGCCCGCCGAATTCTTCAGGCACGTCAGCTCCCAGCAGTCCAAGCTCTCCAGCCTTTTTGAGAAGCCTGACAGAATGCTCAAATTCATGCTTTTCAATTTGATCTATATATGGAACAACGTCTTGTAAAATATAATCCTCTGTTGTCTTTCCAATCATTTGATGCTCATCAGTGAAATCCTCTGGTGTAAAGATATGCTCATAATTCGTCTCATCAATTAAGAAGCTTCCACCCTTTTTTACCTCTTCCATTGCTTTCATCCTGATTTCCCCCTTTAGATCAATTCAAAAATTCCTGCTGCTCCCATGCCCCCGCCGATACACATT
>NZ_JAWRWL010000044.1:0-430 GCF_046535495.1 Bacillus sp. SIMBA_008
TTCTGCACCTGGCCGGGCAAAGGCCTCTGCTGGTGTCCCCGGTCGAGCTCGCGCAACGCGCCGTCGAGCTGCCGCAGGCCGGATCCGTCGCGGCAGTTGTCGCCGTCGCGGCCCTCGCCGCCGTGATCGGGATAGTCCTCGTGGTGCTCGCCGTCGCGCCCGGGCGTCGCGCACGCCACGCCATCCAGGTGTCGGCCGGCACCGTCGTCGTCGACAACGAGGTGATCGCATCGGCGCTCGCCGAGCGGGTGAGGCGCGAGCTGAACCTGCCACGGGGCGCGGTCGTCGTGGGCGTCGGACATCGCACGGCCGACGTCACGATCACGCCCGAAGCGGGCCAGCGCATCGAGGCGGCCGAAGTAAAGGCCCTGGTCGCCGACGAGCTGTCTGGGTACGATGCAGACCGCTCGCTCAAGATCCGCTCGCGGAT
>NZ_JAWRWL010000045.1:0-429 GCF_046535495.1 Bacillus sp. SIMBA_008
GGAGATAGTTTTTCTGCTGGAACTAAAAAGTTTCCTGCAGCATTGTTAATGAGAGCATCCACATCGCCAAATGTATCTACGGCAAACTTGACCATTTGATCAGCATCTTCTGGGTTTCGCACATCCATTTGGAAGTAAGCGATCGAGCCGCCATTTTGTTTTATTTCATTTGCCGCTTTTTCTAACGTTTCTTCTGTTCTTCCAGTAATCACAACATTCCAGCCTTCATGTGCCAAATGGACAGCCATCGCCTTCCCCATTCCGCTTGATCCTCCTGTGACAATCACTGTTTGTTTCGTCATTTGTTCTCCCCCTCTGTGGTTTTGAATGACTATTCATTCATTATTTTCTATCATATCATGATTGACCCCAGATGCACCATATGGGAGATTCTTTAAATATGATGCTATACTTAATTTTATTTATAAA
>NZ_JAWRWL010000046.1:0-424 GCF_046535495.1 Bacillus sp. SIMBA_008
GACGATGCCGGTCCGATCCGGACAGGACAGGGTGAGGATGTAGTCGGCGCGCATCGGCCGGATCATAGCCAGCCCCCCGCCGGCACGCGACACTTGCAGTCGCAACCTAGCCGACGGCCTGGCCCGCCCGCCGCATCGCCACCTCGCCCAGCACCGCCCAGTCGCGCCCGCCATCGCCGGCGGCGATCGCCTCGTCGAGCGCCGTGCGCAGGACCTCGGCCAGCGGCATCGGTACCTGCCGGGCCTGCGCGGCCTGCAGTGCCAGGTCGACGTCCTTGCGCCCCAGGGTCGCGGTGAAGCCGGGCGGATCGTAGCGGCGTTCGGCGATCAGCCGCCCGTAGACCTGGTAGACCGGGGCAGCGAACAGCGTGCTCGACAGCAGTTCCAGCAGCTGTGGCGGCGCGATGCCGTGGCCCTGTGCCAG
>NZ_JAWRWL010000047.1:0-422 GCF_046535495.1 Bacillus sp. SIMBA_008
CCCGAATCAAATTCAAGATATGTTAATGCCTGATCGACATCGCCGCACTCCTCCATGAACGGGTGCTTTAAAATCCTCCCGTGCCCGCTGACGGACGTAACCTCGGCATACATGAGATATCTCGCGATGTCGTAATCATGAATCGAGCAGTCAATGAAAAGCCCTCCGCTATGTTTGATAAATTCCGCGGGCGGTGCGCCTTGATCTCTTGTAAATCCTTTATAATAAATGGGTCTGCCGATTTCCCCGGCGTCGATTCTTCTTTTCGCGTCGGCGTATGCCGGATCAAACCGCCTCATAAAACCGACCTGGCAGATGACGTCCGTTTCTTCGATTTTTTTCATGACTTTTATCGATTCCTCAAGACTCAGGGTGAGCGGCTTTTCAACAAAGATGTGCTTGCCGTTTTCAGCCGCCTTCAT
>NZ_JAWRWL010000048.1:0-422 GCF_046535495.1 Bacillus sp. SIMBA_008
CTTTCAGGAAATAACGATTATATAAATGTTGAAGATTCTGCTGAACAAGCTCAGGATTCTTCTGTTCAGGGGGTGAAGTAAATGGACAGATTGCCTAGAATTCCGTTAGCAGATATCGTTGACCGGTTTGTTGACTGGCTTACCATGACGTTCGGAGGTTTCTTTGACGGAATCTCAAACGGTTTGGCCGCTTTCGTAAACGCGATTGTGAGCGGTTTGGGTTTCATCCCGTCTATTTTATTGACTGTTATTTTTGCAGCTCTCGCTTGGTGGATCAGTACGAGAGGAATTGCACTCTTTACGCTAATCGGATTCCTTGTTATTGATTATTTGGGTTATTGGTCGCCGATGCTGCAAACGTTGGCGCTTGTCGTCACATCTGTTTTGATTTCGATTATTATTGGGGTTCCGATCGGCATATG
>NZ_JAWRWL010000049.1:0-421 GCF_046535495.1 Bacillus sp. SIMBA_008
CTTACTTTTATGATAGTAAAAATGTTATGATCAATCTATAGAGGTTTTCTGATGATATCAATCGGTGCATCCGATTTAGGGAGGCTTGAAGTTGGAGATCAAACAACTAATGATGTTCCAAACAGCATCAAAAGTATTAAACTTTACAAAAACTGCACAAATGCTTGGTTATGCTCAATCTAGCATCACAGCAAATATTGTGGCATTGGAAGAAGAGCTAGGAACCCCTCTATTTGAAAGGCTTGGAAAAAGGGTGATCTTAACAGAAGCTGGCAAACAATTTCAACAATATACGGATAAAATTTTAGGTTTAACAGGGGAAGCATTAGAGGCTGTTGGCGGGATGAATGAGCCAAGCGGCATTTTGAGAATATGTGCATCTGAAACACAATGCACCTACCGGCTTCCTCACATTTTAACG
>NZ_JAWRWL010000050.1:0-421 GCF_046535495.1 Bacillus sp. SIMBA_008
CTTCCAGCTCTAAATCAAAATAGTGAATAGAAGGATGTTCCTTCGTTTCTCGATAATCCATGGCGATCCATGTATCTTCTTCTCCGCTGATGATGACAAGTCCCTCAGGCAGATCCAATTCATTACTTAACCGAAGACTATTCATGATGCCATCATCTTTGGCGATTCCTCTTAAATTGTCAAATTGAACATGATCCTCAGCCCATGAATTCGGCTGTTCGGTTGGAAAAGCATTACGAACTGTAAACCCGCCATTCCATTCTAAAATGAGCTTTTTGTATGTATCAGGTAAAATGACTCCAAGAGTGCCCTCTGCTTCATGAATTTGTTCCTCATCTATCTTTTTTAACGTAAAAGGACTCTCTTCTTCTTTCTCCCAGAATGATTTCAAAGTGGGTGCCTCCCAATCTGTGTTAAGGTC
>NZ_JAWRWL010000051.1:0-420 GCF_046535495.1 Bacillus sp. SIMBA_008
AGTGGACTGCCAAAAGAACGAGTGATTGGCAGTGGAACTACACTTGATACTGCAAGATTTAGATACATGCTCAGTGAGTACTTTGACGCAGCGGCACACAATGTGCATGCTTACATCATTGGAGAGCATGGCGATACAGAGCTTGCTGTTTGGAGTCATGCGAATATCGGAAGTGTACCGATTACAGAATTAATGAAGAAAAATGATCAATACAAACAAGAAGATTTAGATGAGATGATGGAAAATGTCCGTCATGCCGCTTATCAAATCATTGAGAAAAAAGGCGCTACTTACTACGGCGTAGCGATGAGTTTGGCCCGCATAACAAGAGCGATTCTGCACAATGAAAACAGTATTTTGACTGTCAGCACTTACTTAGATGGAGAGTACGGAGCAGAAGATGTCTACATTGGTGTACCT
>NZ_JAWRWL010000052.1:0-416 GCF_046535495.1 Bacillus sp. SIMBA_008
CCGCAGGTGCGTGCCTGGTGACGACGGCCACCGAGAGGTTCCTCGCCGAGCGGTTCCTGGCGGAGATCGGCGTGTCCGGCGCGGAGGTACACGCGTCGGAGTTCGTGTTCTCGCACGCCGGGCCGAGCTTCCGGTCGCACAACGTCGGACGACGCAAGGCCGCCGCACTCCGCGCCGCGCACCCGACCGGACGCTTGGGACGCTTCTTCACCGACTCGGCGAGCGATCTGCCGCTGGCTGAGCTCGCGCAGGACGTCGTTCTCGTCGGGCCATCGCGACGTTCGGTGACGGCGTTCGAGTATGCCGGAATACGATTCCGCCGGCTGGGCTGAAGCCCTGTTTCCGCCGGGGCGGATTGCTAGCATTGTGCTGTCAAGGAGGTGCGGCATGGCGACGGTGACGATCCGGAATCTGAG
>NZ_JAWRWL010000053.1:0-415 GCF_046535495.1 Bacillus sp. SIMBA_008
GTTGTAATGTTGTACAGGAGATTGAGTTGCCCATTCAAGTGTACGGCCATCCCATGGATCTCCAGTTGTGTCACGTTCACCGTGACGAGCACTCCAAATTACGTTGTAACAAAGAATTAGGAAACCAATACCCATCATTACCGCACCAACAGATGCGATTTGGTTTAGCCATCCCCATCCAAGACTTTCAGAGTAAGTGTACATACGACGAGTCATACCGTCTAAACCTAAGAAGTACATTGGGAAGAAACAGATATTGAATCCGCTCATAAAGATCCAGAATGTCCATTTACCTAGGCGTTCGTTTAACATATGACCAGTCATTTTTGGATACCAGAATGTGAATCCAGCAAGCATAGCGAATACTGTACCTGCGATTAATACGTAGTGGAAGTGAGCAATTAGGAAGTAGCTG
>NZ_JAWRWL010000054.1:0-415 GCF_046535495.1 Bacillus sp. SIMBA_008
CGATCCGTCGTCGTGGACGCGGTCGGCAACGAGTATCCGATTGCTGAGAACACCCATCCACGGGAGGGCACTCCCGCCGCCGAGGAGCTGTCCGAGGCGAGCGCTGCAGCCTGCGACGCGGCCGGCATCGAGCGCGGGGCGGGGAGCGAGGTCGTCGTCGGCGTGCAGGCGGCCGTCAACGAGGCGACCGGAGACCTCTCCTTCACCGACGACATGCCGGGTTGGCCGCGCATGGACGTCGTCACAGCGCTCTCCGACGAGCTCGGCATCCGCGTGTCCGTGTGGAACGACGTCAACGTCGCGGCCGTCGCCGAGCGCGCAGTCGGGGCCGGTGAGGAACTCGGCAGCTTTGCCCTGTTCTGGGTCGGCAACGGACTCGGCGTCGCGTTCGACGTCGCCGGTCAGATCCTCCCCG
>NZ_JAWRWL010000055.1:0-414 GCF_046535495.1 Bacillus sp. SIMBA_008
GCGCGCCTTTTTCAAGCTTGGCGGACTTGCCTTCAAAGATGATGGAGCCGCTTCCTTCTGTGACGCTGCATAACATAAACGGAGCGTCCTGGGTCATTTCCGCCGTCCCGCTGATATCCCATTTGTATACAGAAAAATATTCTCCCTGCACAAAGGTTTTAATGGTGATGCCTTTTCTCGTTTCAGTTGATTCATCCAAAAATCCGTCCACATGAGGAACGGTGGCGGCGTTGACGGCATCGCGGATATGCAGCTCACGCGCCCCGCCGTTTTGATCTGTACGCCCGTAATCATATATCCGGTAGGCGGCGTCTGAATTCTGCTGTATTTCCAGCACGAGCGCCCCGGCGCAAATGGCATGGATGGTTCCGCTCGGCACATAATAAAAATCGCCGGGTTTGATCTTCACGCGGC
>NZ_JAWRWL010000056.1:0-414 GCF_046535495.1 Bacillus sp. SIMBA_008
GCGAAAGTAAGCATCGCCTGCATTGAAACTTTTTTGAGTCCACGAAGTTTCGTCCAACGCATACCATGCTTTTCTTTTGCATCCGCAAAAACGCGTTCTATTGTTTCTTTCCGTTTTGCATAAATGTCTTTATTCATTTGTGTCAGTCTCAGATGATCTGCTTCATCTAGATAGTCCTGCCAAATATGCCGATGAATTTGTTTGGTGTGATTTTGACTTTGTGTACAGTTATCTAAATACGAGCAGGACTTACATATCTCTGACTCAGACGCATATTGCTTATAGCCTTCTCTAGTCGTTGTACGATAAGAGAGAATTTGCCCGTTGGGGCAAATGTAACAATCAAAATATGCATCATATACGTATTCACTCTTTTTCAAATAACCAGCTTTTGTTCTTGGACGAGTGTAAGGC
>NZ_JAWRWL010000057.1:0-412 GCF_046535495.1 Bacillus sp. SIMBA_008
GGTGCCGGAGCGTCGATACCCCGAGCCAGACCAGGTACAGAGAGCCCGCGAGCGTGAGCACGGTCAGCGCACCGGGGATGCTCATGATCAGCGTGCCGACACCCGCGGCGACGATCAGGGTGGCGACGAGGTGCCCGGTGAGGAGCCCGAGGACCGCGGGCAGTACCTTCCGTTGCAGACCGGCTGAGATCGCGTAGGCCCAGTCCGCACCCGGCGTGATCACGAAGAGCGCCGAGACTCCCCAGAAGGCGAGGATCGCGAGGGGGTTCACGATCCGCTCCTCGGTGCCCCGCTGCGATGTCCGGTCTCAGTCATGGAGCAAGACTATTCGCGATCCTCGGCAATAGGATTCCAACTTCTGCGGATATATGCGGAAGACGTGGAAGAATTAGGACATGGATGCCATCGACAG
>NZ_JAWRWL010000058.1:0-410 GCF_046535495.1 Bacillus sp. SIMBA_008
TGTGAGGTATTCATAAAAGAAAAAGCGCCGGACATTGAATTTTTGGCGACTGATGACCCAGAGACGGCTTTTACGGATGTTGACTTCGTCATGGCGCATATCCGCGTCGGAAAATACGCGATGCGCGCGCTCGATGAACAAATCCCGCTGAAGTACGGCGTGGTCGGCCAGGAAACATGCGGGCCGGGCGGAATCGCATACGGCATGCGCTCTATCGGCGGTGTTCTTGAGATTCTTGATTATATGGAAACGTACTCGCCTGACGCATGGATGCTGAATTACTCCAATCCGGCGGCGATTGTGGCCGAAGCTACACGGCGCCTCAGACCGAATTCAAAAATATTGAACATCTGCGACATGCCGGTCGGAATTGAGGATCGCATGGCGAACATCCTCGGATTATCTTCACG
>NZ_JAWRWL010000059.1:0-407 GCF_046535495.1 Bacillus sp. SIMBA_008
CGCGAGCGACATCGTCGGCCGCGTCGTGCTGCGCAGCGGCGAACTGCCCGTCGGCATCGTCACCGCCTTCGTCGGGGCGCCGGTGCTGATCATGCTCGTCCGCCGCCGAGGGGCGAGCGCCCTGTGAGCGTGCACGTCGAGCGCGGGTACCGCACCTGGCTGCTCCGATCGAGGAACGGCGGCGTCAGCATCCTCGTCCGACGTCGCCCCGTGGTGGTCGTGACAGCACTGGTCCTCGCTGCGGCGGCGGTCGCCGTCGTGAGCCTCGGCGTCGGCGACTACGTCGTGCCGATCCCCGACGTCGTCGCCACCGTCTTCGGCTTCGGCGACTCCCGCTCGCAGCTGGTGGTCTGGGGATGGCGGATGCCGCGCGTGCTGCTCGCCCTCGCGCTGGGCGCCGCACTCGG
>NZ_JAWRWL010000060.1:0-405 GCF_046535495.1 Bacillus sp. SIMBA_008
GCGGAAAAAGAGTCCTGGCGTTGTTCGTTATGGCTTTTACCAAACAGAAGAACAGTCCCATCCATTGATCCATCTGCCTGAGCTTGCAGACGATATGATGCAGGCAATGGAAGAAGGGAGAAGAGAGGAGGCGCTCGCTTTATTCGATGCTTTTGAACTAGAGGGGGCGACCCTGTCTCAACTAAAAGAGCTGCTGATCTTATTTAAATCACGACTCCGAACAGACTGGCCTATATTAACGATCAACACCGCAGCAGAATGCCGCCAGTGCTGTGAATATTTATTTGACGTGTACGAAGCAAGAAACCAGACTGTGAATGATATTGAGCGGGCAAAGCGCTACATCAAAACGCATTTTTGTGAACAGATCACGCTGGAGCAGACTGCGGCCTATGTTGATTTAAG
>NZ_JAWRWL010000061.1:0-404 GCF_046535495.1 Bacillus sp. SIMBA_008
TGTATTGTATGAACGTTTTCATACATGAAATTATATCAGCGATTTTCTGACGCTACCGTAGCACAATCTGTAGCAGATAGATTGGCAGAAACGAACGTGCATGGTATTTTAAATTTCACACCAGCGCGCTTAAATGTGTCAGATAATATAAGAATTCACCATATTGATTTAGCGGTAGAGTTACAAACACTTGTTTACTTTTTAAAGAATTATCCACAATAAAACGCAGAGGAAGCGACCTCTGCGTTTTATTATTGTTTTTTCTTTGTGAATTTAACTAATATAAGGCGAAGTGCCAAATTAAAATCAATTGTTGCCATAACTGCAAATAGTATTGTCCACATATTCCAGATTGTATCTGTTACGTTCGTAATGGCGAAGCGTGTAAAGATACATCCAAGAAG
>NZ_JAWRWL010000062.1:0-404 GCF_046535495.1 Bacillus sp. SIMBA_008
CTTATTGTCACGGGCGTCTATTCCTAAAAGCAATACGGTGAAAGAATCCTTCTTCGGGTCAAATTCTTTGATCCGTTTTACGGACTGGTCGCCGCGGTCAAGGCTGACGTGCGCTTCTTTGGTCGCATTATTCAATTTCACAAATGCGTAGGTGCCGACGGAACCGGCGATCACCAATAAGAAAGCGGCGAATACCAGTACAAATTTCACCCATTTTCTGAGGCGTCTTTTCTTTTTTCTGCGTTGAGATCGTTCTTCCATATCATTACCTCTCGTTTCTATTCTTTGTGAAGCGTACCATAATTGTTGACTCGGAGCAACTCTGCAAATGAGAAAATTCTAAATCTTTCTCTCTATTTCGACAACATCTACTGTTATTTTTGCATCAGGTTCACATTATATTG
>NZ_JAWRWL010000063.1:0-404 GCF_046535495.1 Bacillus sp. SIMBA_008
ACTGCGAGAGGATCTCGTCGACCGAACCGAAGTGCCGGTAGGCGGTCGCAGGTGAGACCTCAGCACGCTCGGCGACATCGGTCATGCGCACGGACGAACCCCGTCGGGCGACCAGATACGCCGCTGCCTTGATCAGGCGTCGCCGGTTGCGTTCGGTATCGCTGCGCATGAGTCCCCTTCTCTCAGGACGATCGTAGTGCGGTCAGTGCCTCCGCCATGCGTGCGACGCCGGTGCGGATGGCATCATCGGACGCCGCATAGGACAACCGGAGGCGGCCCTCACCGCTCGGTCCGAACTCCGAGCCGGGACGCACCGCGACACCATGCTCGCGCAGGTACGCGACAACAACATCGGGCAACGGCTTGTACGCGACGATACGAGGCTTCATCGTTTTCATTTTCCT
>NZ_JAWRWL010000064.1:0-403 GCF_046535495.1 Bacillus sp. SIMBA_008
CCTGAGCGATCTCGACGAAATGCGGACCGAAGCCGAACGTCACTGTGAGCCTGGCTGGCGCGACGGCGAGCTCGGGCTCGGCATCGGCGAGCGCGCTCTGGCCCTGCGTCAGGCGGGCCGCGTCAGCGGTCAGGATCAGCATCATGCGGCGCAGGCCGTCGCGATCGACCTCGTCCCGCACATCGAGGGCGGGAAGGGTCGCGTAGGCTTGCGCATCGGTAGCGATGCCCGCTTGGTGATGGCCAAAGAACGGCACCGTGTTGCCGCCGTTCAACGCGGGGGGCGCCGAATCTGAGGTCTGCTGCTGACGGGAGCCGAGGGCATACTCTGCGCCGATTGCTGTCGTCGCCCCGATTCCGGCGAGGGCTCCTCCGAGAAGAAAATGGCGACGATTCGTGCGAAG
>NZ_JAWRWL010000065.1:0-402 GCF_046535495.1 Bacillus sp. SIMBA_008
CGCTCTTACTTGCTCCTTCATTTGCTCAAGTACAGCCTGCTCTTCGTTTTGGGAATCTCCTGTAGCCACTGATGTTTTAATAGGCGGCATATATGAAATCGTTCTAGCAGTTTGCACCGCCAGCTGTTCAGCTTGGCTCTGCCTTTCTGATGTCTGCAAAAAACCAAAACAAATGGTCAATAAGGCAATAACAACAAGTAAAAGACCAATAATTAACCCAAAAATTTTTGTTTGTAAAGTGACTTTCCTTTTGCCCATCCTCACCGCCACAACCCCTAATTCAGTAGATTCACCCGAATAGACTCTAAGAAAATCATATCACTTTTTCTCACTAAGTTAAGAGAAAATTCATTCCATACAAAAAAGGACGACTCATGATTGAGTCATCCCAATGTGTTCATT
>NZ_JAWRWL010000066.1:0-400 GCF_046535495.1 Bacillus sp. SIMBA_008
TGGCGTTTTGAAGCTGCTGGAAGTCGGCTTGGATGAACTGTTCGTTCGCTTCGGTTTCTGCGTATTCTTTCGTTAAATCGTGATCGAGCTTGCCGAGCTTATGTATCGTTTCGCTTCTTTTTTTGTCAGCTGAAGACAGCTTCTGATCCGTGTTTTCGGTTGAAAACAGATCAAGCGAGATGATGTCTTCGATCTCTCCGAGGATGGAGCGCATGTCCTTTTTCTGCTCTTCCATAATCGCCTTTGATTTACTGAGGGCGTGGGTGAGCTCATGCTCCAGAAATGATTCCTCCACATGCGAATTGGAAAGTCCGGCATCTTCGACCTTACCGGGAAGGCTTGTGAGAAATGCGATTTTCATGTCGATCAGATCAAGCCAGCTGTCTGTGACGCCGGCGTG
>NZ_JAWRWL010000067.1:0-398 GCF_046535495.1 Bacillus sp. SIMBA_008
CAATTCCGCTTTTTCTCCAGCGGTGAAGCTTTCCATGACTCCTGAAATGTTGGAGAAGTGGCCGGGAAGAAACAGCATCAGCTTTTCTTTTCCTTCCCTTGTAAGTTCGATGCTGATTTTTCGTCTGTCACCGGTATGCCGGCTGCGGTTTACAAAGCCGTCCCGTGCGAGTCCGTCGATCAATCCGGTGATGGTCGCTTTGGTGACATTGGATTTTTTCGCCAGCTCCGTCGGACTCAGGCTGTGGCCGGGTTCGTCAAACAGAAACATTAAAATTTTGAATTTCCCTTCGGACAATCCGTGACTTGAGAAATAATGCTCCATGACCTGATTCATTTTTTTAGACATATCAAATAACGTCAAAAATGTTTTCAATGATTCAGCATCCATATCGGCGT
>NZ_JAWRWL010000068.1:0-398 GCF_046535495.1 Bacillus sp. SIMBA_008
GTTGAATGTCAGAACAGATCAAGACATGTCCAGGGCGATTGAGGAAGTCCGCCGGTCGGTACAGTCAGCAAGAGTAAAAGCGTACAGCGCCGTTCAGGGAATGGAAGATGAGCATGAAATCGCAATCGTCATCCAGCTGATGATACCGTCTGAGATATCCGGAGTGCTGTTTACCGCAGATCCAATTACGGGGAGCAGGCGGGAGATGACAGGCAATTACGTCTACGGTCTCGGGGAGCAGCTCGTTTCCGGGGAAGCCGAGGCCTATTCTTTTAAACTGGCACGGCCCAAGAAAAAATATGACGGCCCCGGGGAATTTCGCAAATATGCGTCAAAGCTCTATAAACTGGCGAAAAAGCTGGAAAAAGATCTTGGAGGGCCGCAGGATATTGAATGGG
>NZ_JAWRWL010000069.1:0-396 GCF_046535495.1 Bacillus sp. SIMBA_008
GTGACGAACGAGCCCGGCGGCGCGCTGGCCCGGTCCGCGCAGCGGGCCGATGCCGACGTGATCGCCGTGGTCGCCCCCGCCCAGGCGGCGGCGTTCGCGGATGCCGGGTTCGAGCTCTTCGAGGGCAAGGCGGCGACGGTGGAGCGCGCCTACGACTGCCGCGCTTTCGTGTGCCGGTTGCCGGTGTCGGATCCGGCCGCGATCTCGTCGGGTCGCTGAGCGTCAGCGGGCGTTGCGCGGGTGCTGTCTCGCGGTGCGCTCGTTGCCCCGGCGGTAGTTCCCGGTCAGGCGAGCCATCAGCAGCTGGGCATCACCGTGCTCGACGTCCACGAGGAACTCCTCGGCGCGGGCGCCGCGCAGGACCGCGGCCGTCGTCCCGTTGTGGCGGATGACGAC
>NZ_JAWRWL010000070.1:0-395 GCF_046535495.1 Bacillus sp. SIMBA_008
GTTTGAAAAAATGAAAGAAGACGATCTGCTTATTATCACTGCGGATCACGGCAATGATCCTGTCCATCACGGCACGGATCACACGCGGGAGTATGTGCCGCTTCTTGTTTACAGCAAAAAGCACAAACATACAGAACAGCTGCCGCTTGCGGATACATTTGCCGATATCGGCGCAACTATTGCCGATAATTTTAAAACGGAAAAGCCGGAATACGGAAAAAGCTTTTTATCAAGATTACAGTAGGGGGACTTTTTTTGAAACAAAAGATCGAACGTGCTGCTGCATTTATTAAAGAACACGTGAAAGAAACACCAAAGATCGGTCTGATTTTAGGGTCAGGGCTCGGCGTATTGGCCGATGAAATTGAAGGAGCTGTCAAGCTTACATATGAAAC
>NZ_JAWRWL010000071.1:0-395 GCF_046535495.1 Bacillus sp. SIMBA_008
TCTTCTTCTTATTAAACCAGGCTCAGGGCGGCGGTAGCCGTGTTATGAACTTCGGGAAAAGTAAGGCGAAGTTATATAATGACGAAAAGAAAAAAGTTCGTTTCAGAGATGTTGCTGGAGCGGATGAAGAGAAACAAGAGCTTGTTGAGGTAGTTGAATTCTTGAAAGATCCTCGCAAGTTCGCTGAAGTTGGTGCCCGTATTCCGAAGGGTGTTCTATTAGTAGGACCTCCAGGTACAGGTAAAACATTACTTGCGAGAGCATCTGCAGGAGAAGCAGGCGTTCCTTTCTTCAGCATCCGCGGATCTGACTTCGTTGAAATGTTTGTCGGTGTCGGTGCTTCCCGTGTGCGTGATTTATTCGAAAATGCGAAAAAGAATGCGCCTTGCCTGATC
>NZ_JAWRWL010000072.1:0-394 GCF_046535495.1 Bacillus sp. SIMBA_008
GCTGATCGGCGACGGATCAACAAGCGCGGACGCCGAGGTGATTGCGCTGGCGGCCGGCGCTTTGAAAAACGCGGGATTGCACCGGTTTAAAATCGCGATCGGCCATGCCGGACTCGCTGATGAGCTGTTTGTCGAGGTTTTGGGCAATGCCGAGCGGGCGGATGTTCTGAGGCGCTTTCTCTTTGAAAAGAATTACGTGGGATACAGGGAACATGTCAAATCGCTTCCGCTTTCTTCAATAGACAAAAGCCGGCTGCTCGCACTTTTGGAATTGCGAGGCGGGAAAGAGATATGCGCCAAAGCGGAGGAGATCATCGGAATCTCCGGACAAAGCTTAATTCAGGAGCTGGAAGACCTGTGGGACATTCTTGAGGATTACGGATGTGCCGAGCAT
>NZ_JAWRWL010000073.1:0-392 GCF_046535495.1 Bacillus sp. SIMBA_008
GAGCACGGTCAGATTTCTTGGGAGTCCAGTCAAATCGACGCCCCGAATCTCACTCGCGCGATCGCCGAGGGAGATTCGACCGGCACTGCAACAGCAATCGCGGAAGCCACGAACGCGGAAATGGAATCCAAATGGGGCATTCCGATGGAAGCGTACTTCGGCGGGTCAGGCTCGGACGTCACGGCACTGAGCGAACGGGCGTTGAACGAGATCGGGGCGGGCGCGGAACAATCCGGCTTCTCCGTCACCCCGCGAGACGACATCTCGTCCCTCGCCCCGTCAATGCTTGGCGGTCGGGTCGCAGTGGCAGTGGGAGACACTATCCGGGAGGCGCGACTCAATCAGATCACCCTGGCTTTGTCGGTCGATGGCGTGCATGTATCGGCCACTCT
>NZ_JAWRWL010000074.1:0-392 GCF_046535495.1 Bacillus sp. SIMBA_008
TGTATTCCCAAAAGCAATGTAAAAAACCTACTACAATTTCATACCCCAAATTCATACTTCGTATGAATGGCGGAATTTTGTAGAGTATCTTACTCTGTTTCGTTCGCCCGTTATCCTTATTTGGATAGCGGGCGTTTTTTATTATTTAAAAGGAGGATTTTCATGGAGAAATTTAAGTATTCATTACTTGTTTTATTCGGAGCTTGTAGCTACGGCGTACTTTCAACTATTTTCAAACTCGGATTCATTGATGGATTTTCAGCACATCAACTATTAGGAGGACAATATGTCTTCGGATGGATCGGGCTTCTTCTGCTCGTTCTTTTCGTTTCACGTCATAAAGTAACAAAAAAGCAATTCTTTTCCTTACTAACAGTTGGCACAACAATGAG
>NZ_JAWRWL010000075.1:0-391 GCF_046535495.1 Bacillus sp. SIMBA_008
GCGCGCCCGAGAGGAGTCGAACCCCTAACCTTTTGATCCGTAGTCAAACGCTCTATCCAATTGAGCTACGGGCGCAATTCAATTTACAATATCCCGTTGGGATAAATGGAGCGGAAGACGGGATTCGAACCCGCGACCCCCACCTTGGCAAGGTGGTGTTCTACCACTGAACTACTTCTGCATATCGCAATAAAAAAAGCTTTCTCCTTATGAGAAACCTTGGTAATAATACATTTAATAAAGCTTCCAAGCGGGCTCGAACCGCTGACCTCTTCCTTACCATGGAAGTGCTCTACCTGCTGAGCTATGGAAGCAATGGCTCCGCAGGTAGGATTCGAACCTACGACCGATCGGTTAACAGCCGATAGCTCTACCACTGAGCTACTGCGGA
>NZ_JAWRWL010000076.1:0-390 GCF_046535495.1 Bacillus sp. SIMBA_008
GTCACGAGGGCGACAGCCGCGAGCGACCAGTTCGTGTGCGGCGCGGCGGCGAGGATCCCGCTGCCGAGCGCGATGAGCACGGCCGCGGCCGCGAGATCCGGCCAGCGGCGGATCCCGCCGACGAGGTCGCGCGCGAACACGGCGCGCAGCAGAGTGGATCCGCCGTTCGCAGCCTGCGGGAGTCCCGCGCGGATGCGCGCGGCTGCGCCGTGCCCGATGGGCGCGTCGTCGGCGCGGGCGGGCGCATCCGTAGCGGCCTGCGCTGTCGGCGTCGCGCCGTCTGATCTTCCGAGCACTCGCGACAGCGGCAGCCGCCGGAAGAAGCGCGGCGCACGGTCGCCGAGGACGCCCGCCGCGGTGCGCAGGTCGAGCGTGGTGGCAGCGGAACGC
>NZ_JAWRWL010000077.1:0-387 GCF_046535495.1 Bacillus sp. SIMBA_008
GCCAGTGATGTCAAGAAGGTTTCCCCGCCGGACAAGCTGGACACGGGACGCCTAACACCGCCATTTGCATCATCACGCATAACAAAGCCGCCTTCTGAGTCGACCTCAATCGCATATCTTTGTCTCGTCAACATACCTAAGCGGGCGGATGCATCACGACTGACACTTTCCAGCTGTTCTTCTGCTAAAAATTCAACAAACGTATTCCCTTTAAAAACAGTTTGCAGTTTATCAAGGCGATCAATTTCTTGCTGCAGTGCTTCCAATCGTTCGTGAATACTTGCAAAGCGCTGATTATTCTCTTCCATCACACGCAGGTGTTCATGTGCGGACCCACTCCTTGCAGTCGCTTCTTCCAATGCTTTTTCAGCTGCCTTTTTTCTGTGC
>NZ_JAWRWL010000078.1:0-386 GCF_046535495.1 Bacillus sp. SIMBA_008
GTCATCATCATCTACCTCTCCGCGCTTCAGCGCGTGCCGGACGACATATACGCGGCCGCGGCTCTCGACGGCGCCGGCGCGTGGCGGATCCTCTGGTCGATGACGTGGCCGAGTGTCTTCCCCACGACACTCATTTTGGGCGTTCTACAGGTGATCAATTTCGTCGCCAGCTCACTAGACGTGTCATTGATCATGACGAATGGCGGACCCCTCAACGCGTCGCGATCGCTCGGGCTGTACGCCTATCAGGAAGCATTTGTGCATCAGGACGTCGGATACTCCAGCACGCTGTCTGTGCTCCAGCTCGTCGTCATCGTCGTCATCGTCGTCTCCGGACGGCTTCTCACTCGAAGGAGCGTGCGATGAAGCGTTCTCGTCTGCGCCTC
>NZ_JAWRWL010000079.1:0-386 GCF_046535495.1 Bacillus sp. SIMBA_008
AATCCTCTCTTGTTGTAAAATATGGTTTCATACTGCGTACTGAAATTCCATTTGAAGATATTCGCCACATTACATACTCTGGCAAAACACTTCGCTCAGAAAAGTGGACTAGGCAGCAATTAGAAATCCATTACAATTTATTTGATTCTGTGACTTTCGTACCACAAGAAGAAGAAAAGTTCATTTCACTCTTAAAAGAAAACTGTCCACAAATGAAAATATTGAACATGCCTGCTAACAAATAATATATTTTGGCACTTGTAGTAATACAAATGGAAGTCATAAAAATAAATATCAAAAAAGCCAAGATTCTAAAGAATCTCGGCTTTTTTATTACTCTTTCGGAGCAATCATTTTTTTCGGATCGACAATTTCATTAAATTGTT
>NZ_JAWRWL010000080.1:0-385 GCF_046535495.1 Bacillus sp. SIMBA_008
ATTCAATACCTCTGGAACATATTGTGAGTTTTTATATCTCCAGTCAAGGCTATCAATCGTCCAATCCCAGTAAATAAAGCCATGTTGGTTTAAACGTACTTTTTGATGATATGTTAAATTTGGAACACTGCCATAGGGTGTTCTCACAAGACGGGCGTAGACGCCTGTAACAGAAGCAAGAATGCGCTGAGCTTCTCTCATTTCATTTGCGGGAGACTCACTGTTCTGATAAAAGAGGTTTATATCATGCGTCATGCCATGAAGCCCCAATTGATGTCCTTCTTGATAAAGTCTTTTCACAGCTGCTTGGTGTGCTTGGATTTGCGGTCCAAGCATGAAGAACGTCGCCTTCACATGATGTGCTTTTAATACATCTAACAGCTGA
>NZ_JAWRWL010000081.1:0-384 GCF_046535495.1 Bacillus sp. SIMBA_008
GTATCAAGATAAGGTATTTCATAAATTATGTTAAGAGGGTAACTAACTGTTACGATTTATTTAACCAATTATAACGAAAGTTAATTAAATATATCAGTAAGCCCTGCTAGTCAAGTGATTGGCTAGTAGTGAGGGTTAACTGCGGGCAATCCCTAAAGCTGATTGAACTACAACGTGGCTAGAAATAGTGAGCGTGAATGTCGCGAAAGCAGAAAAAATCAATCAGATGGTGCAAGGTTAAATCCTAAACACTAGAGCAATGGGTCTTCCGCCTCGAATCATCTAAGTCAAAATGGATAAGATGAACGTTCAACGACTATCTCGTATAACTGACGAGAGTACACCACAAGCCTATGGTGGTGGAAAAATCCTCTATCTCTAAAG
>NZ_JAWRWL010000082.1:0-383 GCF_046535495.1 Bacillus sp. SIMBA_008
GCATCCTCTGGTGTAATTGCCGCACTTATTTTTGGTGGGAAGGAGCGGTGGCGTAAGCGGGGATTACTTGCCTATGGTGGTGTTTTAATAAGTGGTTGTGCGCTTTTAATAATGCCGTTTATTACTTGGGCACCTGCTTTAATTGGATTAATGGCAATTGAAGGGTTCGGTATGATGATATTTGGACTCATTTGGGAAACAAGTTTACAAGAGCTTGTGCCAGAAGAAGCATTTGGAAGAGTGGCAAGCCTTGATATGTTAGGTTCATTTGCTTTATTACCACTAGGTTATGTGGTTGTAGGCTGGTTAGCTACTGTCATAGGTGGCGAGATAACGATTATAGCACTAGCTATTTTAGTACTTGTAACAATTGGAATAGCGTT
>NZ_JAWRWL010000083.1:0-383 GCF_046535495.1 Bacillus sp. SIMBA_008
TGCTGATTACAGGTGATGTAAAAGGCTTTGTTGCCCCTGAACAGCTACTGCCAGTGTACGAGCAGGTGTACGAACAGCTTCCGTCTATTGAACGGGTGATTATTTGTGCAGAAAATGAATCTGCGTGCAGATCAAGTTTTAAGGAAGTATCAGATCAACTTGTCTTCTTTGGAAAGCTTGTGTCTGGCCATGCGAAAGAGAGCGTGCATCCTTCTATTCATCAGGATGATACGGCAGTTATTTTATTTACATCTGGCACGACAGGAAAACCAAAGGGTGCGATGCTGACTCATTTCAACCTGTATTCAAATGCTAGAGACGTTGCTGAGTACCTATCCATTGATGCAAAGGACAAGGTGATTGCCGCATTGCCGATGTTCCAC
>NZ_JAWRWL010000084.1:0-382 GCF_046535495.1 Bacillus sp. SIMBA_008
GTCGATCGCGGCTGTCGAACTGCCGAAGAGCGCTTCTCGAGGAGAGAGCTTTCCTAATGAAACTCCCGATTTCATAGAGTGCCCACGCCAGCGAACCCCATAAAGTCCGACAGTACCTTCATGCGTCATTAACCACATGTTTGTTGGCGGCTGTTGATTATCGAACCAGTCCGCCACATGCGAGAATTGTTCCGTAGGGTCGCCGTAAACGAACGGAACTTCGACAATGAGCCCACTGGGTTGCTCATGCTTCAACGTGGCACCGGTGTATGGAGTGGATTCAACCCCGTCGACGAGAAGCCCCGCAACGGACTGACCGATTTCGAGCGTTTCCAGTGCCATACCTCAGTATGGCGCCGTCACGCGCTGATCGGCAACGGAC
>NZ_JAWRWL010000085.1:0-381 GCF_046535495.1 Bacillus sp. SIMBA_008
CCAGTTAATCCGAGACGAAGACGAAGAGCAAATAACAAAGTATCAGCCGGTCTGACCGTCATCTGTCTTTCCTCGCCATTTACTTTCAACGTAATAAGATCAGACATTTGGACCTCCTTCTAATTCCCGTAAGGCATCTAAAATTGTATGTTGCAAGACAAATATTCGGTATTCACTTGAGCCTTCCGCATCATCAAGAACGGGTTTGGGTACATACTGTAAAGACCTGCGCGCTCTATCTTCTAATGAATAGCTTTTATCGTTAAGCACAGCCTCCATTTCAGCAGAACGAAACGGAAATGGACATACGCCGCTGAAGGCCATTCTGATCTCATCATCTTTTTTCAGCGCACAGACTGTCACCAATGGATACCCGACATT
>NZ_JAWRWL010000086.1:0-379 GCF_046535495.1 Bacillus sp. SIMBA_008
GGGGCGTTCTTCTTCCTGGTCTACGTCGCGGCTCAGCTGCTGCCGTCGAGCGTTGCGGCGTCCGTGATGTCGGTGAGCCCCTTCGCCATCGCTGCATGCGCGTGGGCCCTCCTGCGGGAACGGCCGACGTCGCGGGTCGTCGTTGGTGCGGTGGTCGGCGCCGCCGGGGTGCTGCTCATCGTTGGAACCGCGCGCGGCGAGCTCGACGGATGGGGCATCGCTGCGTCGCTCGCCTCGATGGTGCTGTCGTCGATCGGTGCGATCCTGACGCGGCGTTGGCGGGACGACACGCCCATCCTCGCGATCACGGCGTGGCAGCTCGTCGTCGGGGGCGTCGAGCTGATTGTCGCCGCCGCGCTCGTCGAAGGAGCGCCACCGG
>NZ_JAWRWL010000087.1:0-378 GCF_046535495.1 Bacillus sp. SIMBA_008
CTACACTGTTCGTAACAAATACGAAGGGATGATGGGTGGACAATGATTAACTAATCTTATTTTGACCGTTTGAAATCAAATATTTCAAATCAGAAAAAATAGGATTAGTCTGCCCATTTTCTATACGATACGAGAAAGCTATGTAAAAATAGCTTATTTGATCACGCACAGGTACGGCTAATCCTTCCAAATCAATTGGGAGGATTTTTTTGTCCTCCCTTTAAAGCGAGGGATTGACATATGAAAGAAATGTTAAAAATAAGCGGCATCAGTTACGAAATCAACAGCGTTCCCCTTTTTGAACAGATCAGCGCGAGTGTTCAGCAAGGCGACATCATCGGTGTTATCGGTAAAAACGGCGCCGGCAAATCTTTATTG
>NZ_JAWRWL010000088.1:0-378 GCF_046535495.1 Bacillus sp. SIMBA_008
CTGATTCAGCAATACGTTTAATAATAGCTTTTTCTCTTCTTCATTAAAACGATTTTCGATGACGCTCATCCAACATCAGGCCCCCTGTTTCATATATGCTTTTATATTGATTAGCAGGCTTTTGAATGTCTGCTTCCTCTCTATACAGCTAGAATAAGGAACTAGAATCGAATCGTCAACCGCACGTTTCGACAAGGTTTGGAGAAAAATGACGGAATTTATTTTGTGTATCGATTGGCATAGCAAAATGCTGCGTATGAGTCGGGTTTTATTTTAGCTTCAATTCCCATAGCTGTGATCATTCCGGTCATTTCCTGAATCAGCTCTTTTGTACTTCCTTTTTTGCCAATATCTAGATGAGCTTCAAAACGGAGGTCT
>NZ_JAWRWL010000089.1:0-378 GCF_046535495.1 Bacillus sp. SIMBA_008
TCCCATTACACCAATTCCAATAAAACCAACTGTTTTGATTGTCATCACTTGTTCCTCCTTAAAGATACTTTGTCAAACCACCATCAATGATGAGTGTTTGACCTGTCATGTATGTATTTGCTTCAGATAAAAGAAAAGCTGCATATGCTGCAAATTCCTCTGGCTGTCCATAACGGCCAAGCGGAATCGCATGTTCAGCCTGTGCTTTGATTTCTTCAACCGTTTGGTGCTCTGACTGCGCGCGGTGCTTGTCCAGCTGTTTAACTCGGTCTGTTTCAATTTTTCCTGGGGCTAACGTATTAATCAAAATCCCATCCTTGGCAAGCTCTTGAGCGGCTGTTTTTGTCCAGCCCACAATAGCCGGTCTAAAAGTATTTG
>NZ_JAWRWL010000090.1:0-377 GCF_046535495.1 Bacillus sp. SIMBA_008
TGTTGCCACGGTATTTTTATATCGCTTCAAGGTGGACACGAATGATGAGTATGCCTTTCTGCGTATGTCTGCACTTGTAGAGAACTCATATTTGCTTTCAAATAATGCAAATGATACAGGAAGTTCATTTCCTCGTTCATCTTGTATGGAGTTAAAATCCATATCGGCTAATTTAGTCATACCGTAAATTTTGTATGGAGAACTATGTACTTCGCCAAGCGCAGCAAGTGCTTCTTCTGTTTCAGGAGAAAGTGTGTGCTGCCTTTTTTGTAATGTGTCTAGTAATGATTTACGGAAAGGTTCAAGTTTTGTTTCTTCAGTTAAATATTTTTCAATTGTGCCTTCTTCTAATGAGAGAATTTCATTATGAATAAAGG
>NZ_JAWRWL010000091.1:0-376 GCF_046535495.1 Bacillus sp. SIMBA_008
GGGCAGACCGATCACGCCGAACAGCCGGGCGAGGCTCGCGCCGGCATCCTGCAGCTCGTGAGGGCACCGTTGGGCGTCATCGCGCTGGTCATCGCCGGCGTGCTCTCCACGGCCGCCATCGTGACGCGCGCCGGCGTCACTCCGCTCGCCTTCCTCCCGCCCGTGATCGGCACGGTCGTCGGATCCCTGATCCTCGTCCTGCTCGTGCGGCGGCTGCGCGCCTGGCGTGCAGCCGTCGTGCAGCCACATGCTTCCGCGACAGGCGAGGTGCCCGAGAACCCGGCCGCCCCGAAGGGAATCGACCGTCGTCGCTTCTTCGCCCTCGCCGCCATCGCCGGTGTCTCCGCCGTCGTCGTGGGCGTCGCCTCGCGTGCCG
>NZ_JAWRWL010000092.1:0-375 GCF_046535495.1 Bacillus sp. SIMBA_008
CGGCAATCCAGCCGAATATCACAAGCGGGATGTTATAGAAAATAAATGTCGGTACGCACGTATCCCAAATGTGGTGGTGCTGTCCGTCGGCGCTGAGGCCTGACGTCGGCCCGAGCGTACTGTCGCTTGCAGGAGAACCCGCATCACCGACCGCGGCGGCCGCTCCGATTACGGCGATCGTCGCCATCGGGCTGAATCCGAGCTGAGCGCACAGCGGAACGAATATGGTCGTAATGACGGGTACGGTTGCAAATGATGATCCGATTCCCATCGTGATTAATAAACCGACCACCAGCATCAAGAGCGCGCCTAATGATTGACTGTGACCGATAAAGCCTGTTGATGCTTTGACCAAGGAAGCCACATCGCCCGTTT
>NZ_JAWRWL010000093.1:0-373 GCF_046535495.1 Bacillus sp. SIMBA_008
GGGTGAACTGTATGTGCCCGACCTCGGCGCCGACCTCATCCATCGCTACCGCGGCGCCGTTGGAGCGTATGAGCCGCGCTCGCCGCTGCCGACCCCGGAGGGAACAGGCCCTCGCCACCTCGTGATCCTCCAAGAGGCGCTGCGCGACGGCGCGAAGACGATCGTCGTGAGCGGTGAGCTGGGCGAGACGGTATGCCGCGGCGAGGTGAGCGGCGATGTCGTGCGGTGGGGATCGACGCCGAGCACACGGCGCATCGGGACCGCCCGCTCGCGTTCTGAGCGCAATTACCCCGGCGATATCAAGCTCGTAGGACCAGGACGGGTGCTGGTGACGAATCGCGGTCACGACACCCTCGCCCTCATCGCCGTCGAC
>NZ_JAWRWL010000094.1:0-373 GCF_046535495.1 Bacillus sp. SIMBA_008
GTATTGTACGTCTAGGGGAAGCAAGGAAAAAAGCGCCTGGCTGATAGTCTTGAATCAACTGTACTTTTTCTTCTGACGGCAATAATGAATGTTTCATGAAAAGGCCTCCTTTTTGATGAAATGCTAGATTCCGAGTGTTGCGCCACCATCAATCGTGAGATTCTGCATCGTAATATGACTGGATTGTTCAGACGCAAAGAAGATGACTGCATCAGCGATGTTTTGAGGATCAGCGATTTTTTGTAATGGAATACCGGTTTTATACGTCTCTAATGACCCTTTGATCACATGGTCTGCTCCTTGTTCATCAGACCATAAAGCCCATTGCATAGGTGTTGCGGTAGAGCCAGGAGAGACAACATTGCATCTGATT
>NZ_JAWRWL010000095.1:0-373 GCF_046535495.1 Bacillus sp. SIMBA_008
TGTACTTATCATCTTTTGTTAATAAAAGGTGGGCTTCATCAATTAACACGATGTCAGCTATATCACCTGACTTTGTCATCTGATTAATAAACGAGGTTGGCCTCATAATTTGTTTCTTCTTCAGATTTGGCAGACTCATTGCGATGTTTTGATATGTTTTAAGCATTTCCGCATGATTCACAAGTAAATAATTGCTCTTTTTGTTTAAGACAGATTCCATATCATTTGATAAATCCTGAATCGTATTAAAGAGAGAACTTAGTAAAACACTCTTCCCAGTTCCTGCATCACCCTCTATCGAAATCACATGGTGACCGGACTGTTTGATATGCTCTTTACAAAAAGATAAGATTTCATTTTTAATTTCTACTTG
>NZ_JAWRWL010000096.1:0-372 GCF_046535495.1 Bacillus sp. SIMBA_008
CTCGACTTTAATCTGATCTCCAGCTTGTACTTTGTAATTGGCTTTCACTTGCTTCCCATTTACTTCGATCAGCCCATCTTTTACCCACTGCTGGACCTGAGTTCTTGACCATTCTGGTTCTGTCGTGCTTAGAAATTTATCAAGCCGTTCACTTGTTTGTTCTTCTGAAACGGCAATATTTACTTGATTCATGTAGTTGACTCCTTCGTTTTCTTTCCATCTAACAGCATTTGAATGAAGAGCAGAATAACCCCTACACATAGAGAAGAATCTGCAATATTAAAGATTGGGTAGTGATAATTCCCAAAGACGAAATGAGCAAAATCTACCACTTCCTGACGGAAAACGCGGTCGATAAAGTTCCCAATCGCT
>NZ_JAWRWL010000097.1:0-371 GCF_046535495.1 Bacillus sp. SIMBA_008
TCGGCGGCTTCGGCGGAGAGCGCGGGCCTGCACTCCCGGCATCCGAGGAGCGACCGGAGGGCACGAGGTCCGTAGTGCGGACCTTCCCGACCCAGGCGGCGCTGTACCGGCTGACCGGCGACCGCCACCACATCCACATCGACCCCGCGGCATCCGCCCGGATCGGGCAGCCGACCCCCATCCTGCAGGGGCTGTGCACGCTCGCTGCGACCACGCTCGTGCTCGCAGCGGAGGAGGGGGCGCATCCGGCCGACCTGACCGCGCTGCAGGGGCGCTTCAGCGGACCCGTGGTCCCGGGCGACGCGCTCGAGGTCGAGTCCTGGCCGGACGGCGCGTTCGAGCTGCGTCGAGACGGGGCTTCCGTGATCTCC
>NZ_JAWRWL010000098.1:0-370 GCF_046535495.1 Bacillus sp. SIMBA_008
GGGATGAGGGACAGAGGCGTAAAAGAAGCTCCTTTTTATGTTATTACATATTCAAAGATGCCGAGTGTGCTGGCTGAATTAGGTTTTATCACAAATCCTCAAGATGCGGACAAGCTGAAAAGCGATAACGGACAAGAGCACGCCGCGGACGCCGTTGTAAACGGAATCGAAACCTATTACAGCGGACGGTAATGATAAAATATGTGTAAATAGCGCCCTCCTGATGTGCATAACGATTATAATAGAGAAAACCGATGACAAACATCTGAGGTGACACATATGACGAATATTTTTGCCCACCGGGGGGCGTCGGGCGACTGCCCTGAAAATACGATGCCCGCATTCAAAAAAGCGATTGAGGACGGGGCCG
>NZ_JAWRWL010000099.1:0-370 GCF_046535495.1 Bacillus sp. SIMBA_008
ACACGTGACCATCGCCGCCGACGCCTGCGCAGGGTCGACGGCCGAGAACCACGCCGCGGCGATCCAGGTCATGGGCCTGTATCCGCCGCAGATCACCGTGAGCGACACGGCATCCGTCCTCGCGGCGCGCTGAGCCCTGTCCCGATCTGCATACCCTGTCCCGATCTGCGGGCGAATTCCCCGAAACCGTCCGCTGATCGGGACGGACTCCGCGAATCGGGACCCCGGTCAGGCCGCAGCCCGCACCGCCGCGGCGATGCCGGCAGGCGACCCCTGCCACGGGGCGCCGTGCCCCGGCAGCACCCACGACGCCGACACCCCTGCCAACCGGTCGAGCGAGCTCATGGCCGTGTCGGGCTCGTCGGTGAAC
>NZ_JAWRWL010000100.1:0-368 GCF_046535495.1 Bacillus sp. SIMBA_008
TCATCAGCATTCCCAATATAGTTATAAATAAAGAAATTCCTTCAATTCCAATAAATATCCCTATAAATATAAGAACAATACCTATAAAAAAGCCAAAATCATTTTCATCCTCATCGTCTTAACACTCATCCTTATCCTTTTTATCCAACTCCTCCCTAGCATTCTCTGATCCCTTTATTAACTCATCAATTGTTACTTCATATAATTCACTAAGCAAAATCAAATTATCAATATCAGGATAACTTTTGTTGCTCTCCCATTTATAAACAGCTTGTCTAGTCACTCCAACCTTTCGAGCCACATCTTCTTGTGAAAAGCTTTTTGATTCACGAAACTTTTTCAATTGCGAACCTAAATTCATATTATCC
>NZ_JAWRWL010000101.1:0-367 GCF_046535495.1 Bacillus sp. SIMBA_008
CTGCTAGATCGTGACGTGTTTGCAGAAAAGCTTGAACGGAACCTTGAAGAGAAAAACCGTCTGCTGGAAAAAATGTATGAAACGGAAGGCTTCAAAATTGAAGATATTCTGGATGAGTATTATGAATACGGCCAGCAGATTAAAAAGTATGTATGCGATACATCCGTCGTTCTGAATGACGCGCTGGATGAAGGCCGCCGCGTTTTATTTGAAGGCGCTCAAGGGGTTATGCTTGATATTGACCAAGGGACATACCCGTTTGTCACTTCATCCAACCCGGTCGCCGGAGGGGTGACGATCGGTTCAGGCGTAGGTCCGACAAAAATCCAGCACGTCGTCGGTGTATCTAAAGCGTACACAACCCGTG
>NZ_JAWRWL010000102.1:0-367 GCF_046535495.1 Bacillus sp. SIMBA_008
GTACTGTCCAAGCGCATAAAATAATTCATCATTCCAGTCTGCCTCTTCAACTTTATGACCTGGTGCTTTTTCATAGACTCGCAGCAAAAATGAACCACCTTGCCCATCGTCTACTTGCTCGATATCACGGCCATTTAATGAAGCAATTGGTTTTGCAACCGAAAGTCCGCCCTTCGCTAAGTGATGGAGCCATTCCATTTCACCTAAAATATAATCAGGTGATCTGCGGATGGTATGGGTAATTTTTAAAATGAAAGACTCTCCGTCTTTTTTAAGTTCATACACATAGTTTTCTGCATCTGCGATAAAGTGGATGTCACTTCGCTGGACTCCGTATAAATGAGTGGCCTCATCTAAAATTTTTGAT
>NZ_JAWRWL010000103.1:0-367 GCF_046535495.1 Bacillus sp. SIMBA_008
GCTTCCGAGCAGCGAAATCGGTATGCCGCCTCCCACCATAATCTCTGTTGACGAGCCGTCAGGGATAAACGGAATCTGATACGGCGTCGCCAATAAAAAGGCGGCAAGGGCAATGGCTCCCGACGACAGGGCATCCACCTCATAGCTTTCCGCAAGCCGGTAAGCAATCCCAAAGGCGGCGACAAGCGCCATAATGTCAAAGGACGCATTCACGGGATACCCGAGCTTTTCAACCCAATTTTCACCGAAAAGACCAGCCATAAAATCGGCATAACCGGGAATCGGAAGACTCGTCAGAATCAGAAAAACCGATCCGATGATGATAAGCGGCATAGTCAAAATAATGCCGTCCCGCAAAGCTCTTAAG
>NZ_JAWRWL010000104.1:0-367 GCF_046535495.1 Bacillus sp. SIMBA_008
GGATGACTTCTCGGATGATGATATTCCGTTCTAGGACCTGCCTCGGACCCACTGTTGCGTTTTCACCCGGAAGCCCGCTTTCAGCGGGCTTTCTGCTTTTCGGTGTCTTGCGCGCAACCGCAATTTGTTGGTTTGGGTGTGGGTTTCCTGGGCGTTGTCGATGCTCCCGGCCAGCGCGCCAACGGCGACGGTGCCGTTAGCCAACTACACGGGGGCTTATGCGCTGACATGGACGGCCGTGGAAGATGCAGCACGGTATGAAGTGCAGGAGGGCGCTGCCTCCAGACCGTTCGTAACGATCAGTTCCCCGGCCCCGTGCTCACCGTGCCGGCGACCAACAGCAGTGGGAGTTACGGATTCAGCTGGA
>NZ_JAWRWL010000105.1:0-367 GCF_046535495.1 Bacillus sp. SIMBA_008
ATGTAAGAAAAAGTTTTACGCTGGTCATACGGAACAAACTGCAAAAGCCAGTCCATATAGGCTCTTCTTTTCACCTGTTTCTTTAAATGAGGCACATCTGTAAATAAGTTTGCCAAACGATAAAAACGCTGTTTTCGTTTTAATTCGTCAGAAATATGCAATTCCCATTGAAAAGGCTGCTTTTTGACTGCATTTGTTAAGTAAACAAGATAGACACCATAGATCAGATAAAAAACGATTGCGATTGCATAGGATGCCTGTAAAACGGTATAGATTAAAATCATATTCAATAGAAAACGAAGGACTGCATCAAGCCTTCTCATCTGTTTTCCTTGGAAATACGTCATTCTCCATTGAATGGCTGTAT
>NZ_JAWRWL010000106.1:0-367 GCF_046535495.1 Bacillus sp. SIMBA_008
TCATGAGAAAAGTTTCGATCCTGTCACTGTCATTTGCCCTGCTCGCGGCCTGCAGCAAGCCCGCTCCAGATAACCAGGCTGCTGTGGCACCAGCCCAACCACCCGCCGAAGCCGTCCCGGCGCAAGGAACCAAAATGGCCAGCACGCAAGTCCCCGATGCCTCCCACCTCACCCAGCCGGACAAGGACACCGTGCTCCACGAAGGCTATGTCCGCACTGTTGGCCAGATGGCCTATCTGTGGGGCTGGCCAATGGTCAACATGATCAACCGACGCGCCACCATCACCCAGGCGCCGCACCCAGGCCTGCTCGATGGCGTGCTGCCGGTGGCGCCGCGCGGGCAGATCGCCATGCTGCACGATTACAT
>NZ_JAWRWL010000107.1:0-365 GCF_046535495.1 Bacillus sp. SIMBA_008
AGTCGTTGCGTGAATAGGTAAGCAAAGATCCGTCGTCGCCCAGCTCAATCGTTACCGTTTTATCCGGATGGTTACGATCTTTCCATATATAATAGGCTCTCGTTTTTTGTTTTTCATCATAATCTTCTATTTCAAGCTCATAGTGCGGCGGTATGTTCCCGATCTCCAGCGCTTTTTTTCTCAGATGTTCTTTCAGCAATGGGGTCATCCTTTCAGAAGAGTGTATAAAAAAGAACTGTTTTTAATTATATAAAAACGTCCTTATCCTTTTAAAGGGAAGAAAGTGCCTTTTATGTGTCTATTTTTAGCAAAGAGGGAAAAGAGCCGTATTCAGAGCGGCTGTTTTTCATACAATAGTCACACTT
>NZ_JAWRWL010000108.1:0-365 GCF_046535495.1 Bacillus sp. SIMBA_008
CTTTCGCCTGTCTACATGTCATCATATAGTTGGATATCCAATTCGTAATGATTTTAACAACACTGCTTTCTACAGAAAATATATACCTACTGGAAAAATACTGATTCTCAACAATAAGTAAACTTTTCAATCTCCCTTAGATTGGATATACAGCCTGTTTTAATTTACATATTATGGTACAATTAAGAAGAGTGCTAACTAAACATTTACGTTTCGCACTAGCAGTCTAGCAATGCCAAAATCAAAAATCACTTGAAATTGGGGGATGTTATGAGAAAGAAATTAAGTGCTCTTCTATTCATCGAAATCATATTATCCGGATGTTCAACTATAGTAGAAAATTCTTTAGAAACTGGAAATGGCAG
>NZ_JAWRWL010000109.1:0-365 GCF_046535495.1 Bacillus sp. SIMBA_008
CGAAGGCGTCGGCCACCGACTGCGCGTTGTCGTGCAGCTGGCCGCCGTTGATGGCGTCCTTCGAGCCTTCGGCCACGTTGCCGTCGGCTACGCCGGTGACCACCCGCGGACCCTCCGTGCCGGTGAAATCGACGGTGTCGCCGCCCAGTTCCTTGCCGACCGTCAGGGTCTCGACCTTGCCGTCCTGCCCATCGGCGCCCTTCTCACCACGCTCGGCCTGCACCAGGCCGGTGCTGCCGTCGTTGAGCTGCTGGCCGAGATCGGTGATCGCCCCGTCCAGGCCCTTGCCCGCGTCGCCGACGCTGTTCACTTCCTTTCCGCCGACGCTGTAGCTCGGCGCCGAGACGGTGCCGTCCTCGTTGACC
>NZ_JAWRWL010000110.1:0-364 GCF_046535495.1 Bacillus sp. SIMBA_008
CGAAATGGTCTATGGAGGATTCTCGCAACTTACATATGGACAATTGTTGGATCGGCTGCCTGAGTTAATTGGGAGACAAATCGGTTCATTAAATGAATCACCCGCTCCCCCTCATCAAATCGAAACTCCTCTAGCTTTAGTGGATAGAAGGTTCCGTTTTTCACAGCAGATAATTGACGAAGAACATCGCTTTCCTCCAGCCGCTGATCCATTTGTTCATACCACCCATGTTCAACACTTACAATAAAAAACATGTGATCCGCCTCGAATTCTCTTAGCCTCTCTAAAGGAATGACTGTATGTTGATTAGGGAGAAGAACTTCTTCTAGAATCGTCTTCGGAGGCTTTAAGTCAAGCGTTTCAT
>NZ_JAWRWL010000111.1:0-364 GCF_046535495.1 Bacillus sp. SIMBA_008
GCGTTCATCACGGCGATTCCCCGCTCCTTCGCGGCCTCGTAGAGCGGCTTCGCGGAACGATCGAGCAGCGAATAACGATTGTGGCTGAGCACGGCGTCGAAGAGATCGGTCTCGATGAAGCGCGTCAGCATGCCGATCGGGCCACCGGCGACGCCGATGTGGTCGACCCGGCCCGACTCGCGCAGTTCGACGAGAGCTTCGACGGGGCCGCCCCCGGCCATGCTGGCCTCGAAGCCGATGCGTTCCGGATCGTGCAAGTGCAGCATCTCGATCCGCTCGACCCCCAGCCGGTCGAGGCTCTCCTCGAACGAGGCGCGCACGCGCTCGCCGGAGAAGTCACCGGTCGTGGGATCCGGGTCCACCT
>NZ_JAWRWL010000112.1:0-364 GCF_046535495.1 Bacillus sp. SIMBA_008
GCTGCTTCCGATGCACGTGACGCTAGTACCGCAGTACATGCTGTTCAATTCGTTCGGCTGGGTGAACACGATTCTTCCGCTCGTGGTGCCGAAATGGCTCGCAACGGATGCCTTCTTCATCTTCCTCATGGTCCAGTTCATTCGTGGCGTGCCGCGCGAACTCGACGAGTCCGCTCGCATCGACGGGTGTGGTCACTTCCGCATTTTTGGGCGCATCATCATGCCGCGCGCGCTACCGGCCATCGGAACGACGGCGTTGTTCACGTTCATCTGGACCTGGAATGACTTCCTAGGACCGTTGCTCTATCTCAACAAGGACAGCATGAAGACCGTGCCACTTGGACTCAACGCGTTCCTTGACGCG
>NZ_JAWRWL010000113.1:0-363 GCF_046535495.1 Bacillus sp. SIMBA_008
GATCGAGTCGAGAAGGCGCATGACGTGCCAGTTGACGGTGCCGCCGAACTCGATGGGCGTGATGCCCGCCGCGACGAGCTTGTCGGCCGCGGCCACGAGTTCGTCGTAGGTGGTCGGCAGGTCCGTGATTCCGGCCTCCTCGAAGAGGGTCTTGTTGTAGTACAGCGCCTCGGTCGCCTGGATGAAGGGCACGCCGTGGTAGCCGCCGTACTGGGTGATGCTCGCCATCGCGGTGGGCGTGAAGCGATCCTCCCAGCCGTACTCGTCGTAGTACTCCGTGAGGTCGAGGCTGACGTCCGCGGCGACGAGCTCTCCGCCGAGGCCCGCGCCCTGCCAGTAGCGGTAGATGTCGGGACCCGCGTC
>NZ_JAWRWL010000114.1:0-363 GCF_046535495.1 Bacillus sp. SIMBA_008
GGCAGAGGGGACATGCTGTTTCTGCCAGTTGGTGCAAATAAACCTGTTCGTGTGCAGGGCGCCTTTTTATCAGATGAAGAAGTGGAGCATGTCGTTGATCATGTGATCACTCAGCAAAAAGCGCAATATCAAGAAGATATGATTCCACAAGATGTTCCTGATACGAAGCAGGAAGTAGAAGATGAATTATATGATGAAGCAGTTCAGCTTGTAGTGGAAATGCAAACAGCATCTGTTTCTATGTTGCAACGTAGGTTTAGAGTAGGTTATACGCGAGCTGCCCGTTTAAGTGATGCAATGGAAATGAATGGTGTAGTAGGTCCGTATGAAGGTAGTAAACCACGAGAAGTGCTCATTAATGAT
>NZ_JAWRWL010000115.1:0-362 GCF_046535495.1 Bacillus sp. SIMBA_008
CGGGTACGGACGGCCGTCCGGCGCAAAGTATACAGCGCTGTCTCCGACAACGAATACATCTTCATGAGAAGTAGATTGTAAGAAATCGTTAACCGTCGCACGGCCGCGGTTCACTTCAAGGCCGGATTCGCCGACTAACGGGTTGCCTTGTACGCCGCCTGTCCATACAAATGTGTTGGCAACGACTTTTGAACCGTCTTTCAGATCAATAACGTTTCCTTCAACATTTGTAACAGGAAGACCTGTTAAGAACTCAACGCCGCGTTTTTCAAGACTTTTTGTCGCGCGTTCGATAAGGTCATCAGGAAGAACAGGAAGAATTTTCGGACCTGCTTCTACTAATTTCAGTTTGATTTCTTTCG
>NZ_JAWRWL010000116.1:0-362 GCF_046535495.1 Bacillus sp. SIMBA_008
GTGTATCAGCTGACAAAACAGCTCTTAACCGATCAGGCCGAGTATGAACGGATGTCAAAGGCGTCAAACCCTTATGGTGACGGATCGGCCTCAAAACGGATTGCGGAAGAACTGCTTTATCGGTACGGCTATAGAAAAACCCGTCCGCAGCCTTTTACAGAATAAAAAAACTCTGCATCATATGCAGAGTTTTTTATTATTTCAGGCTTTCTTTTAATTCTTTTTTGACTGAAGCGAGGCTTGCTTCATCTAATTTGTAATAATAGATATTGTTGATTCTCGTTCCCGTTCCCTTCAGTTCATGCTGAGTGACTTTGCTGCGGGCATTTTTATAGTCAGTCATAACCGTCCACATATCATCG
>NZ_JAWRWL010000117.1:0-361 GCF_046535495.1 Bacillus sp. SIMBA_008
GGCGGCGTGCCCGGGCAGGCTGACGAGCAGGTAGCTGCCGTCGCCCAGCAGGTCGTGCGCGCGGAGTTCGCGGCCGGCGAGCTCGACGGTGTCGAAGGAGTTGGCGACGAGCCGGTCCGCGTTGTCGAACCAGTCGGGCAGGAGTCCGGGGAGGACGCCCGAGCGGATGCCCGGCGCGGCGAGCGTGACCAGCTGCGGTGCCGTGAGCACGAAGCGGGCCCCGGGGAAGCGGTGCACTCCCCCGATGTGGTCGGGGTGCAGGTGCGACAGCACGACATGCGTCACCGTCGCGGGATCGACGCCATCGCCCCGGAGCTGGGCCGCGATGTCGTCGGCGTCGACGACGACGGGCGGCAGGAGC
>NZ_JAWRWL010000118.1:0-361 GCF_046535495.1 Bacillus sp. SIMBA_008
GTGAGAAAAATTTTTAAAATAAATCTTGAATTCGAGATAATATGAGGTGAAGGATATGTTTAGAAAAGTTGATCATAAAAATATGGGAAGAGCAAATCATGGTTGGTTAAATACACATTTTCATTTTTCCTTTGCGAATTACTATAACCCGAATAACATGAACTTTGGAGCATTGCGTGTAATTAATGATGACCTAGTAGCGGCACAAACTGGTTTTGATATGCATCCGCACCGCGATATGGAAATCATTTCGTACGTTGTGGATGGTGCTTTAACACATGAGGATAGCATGGGGAACCGCGGAACAATTGAGCGAGGACATGTTCAATATATGAGTGCTGGCACAGGTGTATTTCATAGC
>NZ_JAWRWL010000119.1:0-360 GCF_046535495.1 Bacillus sp. SIMBA_008
GCATTGAAGATATCGCGAAGATACACGAAGAGTTTTTTGAGCTTTGCGATTACGTCAACGAAGAAAAAAGGAATGCGCGTCTTGCAATCGCGGCTGCGCGGGGCCACTCAAAGTCCGGAATGTTTTCGAATGCTTTGCCGTTACATCAGGCGGCTTATAGGAAGCGCAAATATATCCTCGTCATATCAGAGACGGATTCGCTCTCGAAAAAGCTCATCGGATGGGTTAACAAGCAAATGAAGTTTAACGCAAAGCTGCGGGAAGACTTCGGGCCTATGATGCACGAGTCGGCGAGCCGCAACGAAAAGGATAACGAAGAGGCGTTCATTACAACGACGAATATCCTTATCGAGTCGTCAT
>NZ_JAWRWL010000120.1:0-359 GCF_046535495.1 Bacillus sp. SIMBA_008
AGGGAGTATTTAGCCTTGGGAGATGGTCCTCCCAGATTCCGACGGAATTTCACGTGTTCCGCCGTACTCAGGATACATTCAAGAGAGAACGAAGTTTCGACTACGGGGTTGTTACCCTCTACGACGGACCTTTCCAGGTCGCTTCGTCTACCTCGTTCCTTTGTAACTCCGTATAGAATGTCCTACAACCCCAAGAGGCAAGCCTCTTGGTTTGGGCTATGTTCCGTTTCGCTCGCCGCTACTCAGGAAATCGCATTTGCTTTCTCTTCCTCCAGGTACTTAGATGTTTCAGTTCCCTGGGTCTGTCTTCCTTACCCTATGTATTCAGGCAAGGATACCATACCATTACGTATGGTGGG
>NZ_JAWRWL010000121.1:0-359 GCF_046535495.1 Bacillus sp. SIMBA_008
TTATATGTTTAGGCTCTTCTATTTCTGCAAGTGCTTTCCTGTCAATTTTCCCATTTGGTGTGAGAGGCAGCTGTTCAACCTGGATGATGACACCGGGAATCATATATTGCGGCAAAATGTCACCCAATTGCTCCCTCAAAGCTGCTCCGGATATTTTATATTCTGCGGTTACAAATGCAGAAAGGTATTTGTCACCGTGAAGGTCGCACTTATCTATAACAACTGCTTCTTTTATCCCGCTTATTTTCAGAAGCTGGCTTTCTATTTCATCAGTTTCAATCCGGAAGCCTCTGATTTTGACTTGATTATCAATTCTCCCCAAAAATTCTATGTTTCCGTCAGGAAGCCACCTTGCCAAG
>NZ_JAWRWL010000122.1:0-358 GCF_046535495.1 Bacillus sp. SIMBA_008
TTGATATCATTCCATTGCTTAATGAAGAACTGATGCTCTTCGTTCATTCCGCTCACCCGCTTGTTCATAAAGAGATTGTGGAAATGCAAGACTTGAAAAATGAACCTTTCATCCTGTTTAGTGAAGACTTTTCTCTTCACGATCGGATTATTCAGGAGTGTATTAGAGCCGGTTTTCGTCCAAATATTGTTTATGAAAGTTCTCAATGGGATTTTATCAGCGAAATGATTGGAGAAGAACTAGGTATTTCCATTTTCCCTCAGTCGATAGTGAAAAAGACTGATCAAAGTTTAGTTAAGGCAATCTCCATTGTCAATCCATCCATTCCTTGGAAAGTGGCGATTATTTTAAAAAAAGG
>NZ_JAWRWL010000123.1:0-357 GCF_046535495.1 Bacillus sp. SIMBA_008
GGCCGGTTCGATCCGGTCGGCGGCCACGCCCTCGCCGCGCGCCAGCGCCGGCAGCGCCAGCGCCAGCACATCGGCCGCATGCGGCAGCGCCGACGCATCGACGCCAGCCAGCTGCGCGGACAGGCGCTGCTGCAGCAGTTCCCCGGCGGCGGCCATGCCACTCCCGACCGCCTGCCAGCCGGCACTGTCGTCGGGCAGCGCGAAGGCTTCCGGGGCGAGCACCATTTCGTTCGACAGCGCGGTCCAGGCGCCCCCGTCGCGCGCGAAGCAGGCCGCATAGACCTCGCCCATGCGTGCATCGATGCAGGCCAGCACGCGCTCGGCGCCCACGGGCGCGCGCAGCGCCAGCGCGCGCAG
>NZ_JAWRWL010000124.1:0-357 GCF_046535495.1 Bacillus sp. SIMBA_008
TGTGCTGCAAAAAGCACAGAAAGAATTTGTCAACTTCAATGACACCGGCATGTCCGTCATGGAGCTGTCCCACCGGAGCAAAGAATATGATGCGGTGCATCAAAAAGCAAAAAGCCTTCTGAAAGAACTGATGGATATTCCCGACGATTATGATATTTTATTTCTTCAAGGCGGCGCAAGCCTTCAATTCTCCATGCTGCCGATGAACTTTTTAACGCCGGAGCAAACGGCGCACTTCATCGTAACGGGCGCATGGTCTGAAAAAGCACTCGCCGAGGCGAAACTGTTCGGAAACACATCCGTCACGGCAACAAGCGCAGATTCAAACCACAACCATATACCGGAAGCGGACCTCAC
>NZ_JAWRWL010000125.1:0-356 GCF_046535495.1 Bacillus sp. SIMBA_008
GTCAGGAGAAGGTGGAGAACCTGCATAAGAGGGAGACCATCGCATCGATCCAGGTCGCGGTAGACCTGCAGGGTGTCATCGGGCACTGAGCCTGTTCTCCATCGAGCGGCAGGGCGTCCGCCTGCCTGAAGGAAGCTGACATGCAGGCTCTGTTCAAGGAGATCATCGACGGAGAAACCGAGAAGGTCGTCGAGCGGCTCGAACGGGATTCCGGTATCGTCGCGCTGACGGCGACCGCTCCTCCGAAGAAGTACGGCGGGCAGTCGCCGCTGCAGGTCGCTGTCCCCTCCGGGCAGTTCGCGATCGCTTCGTTTCTCGTAGAGCACGGGGCCGACGTGGACTTCGTCGACACAGAC
>NZ_JAWRWL010000126.1:0-356 GCF_046535495.1 Bacillus sp. SIMBA_008
GGTCATACTCTTTCTGTAAGCCATTGACCATTGTGATGATGAGGAGAGCATCGCCATCTTCATTTGTTGCATCGTCTTTAGGCGGTGTGGTTGGTTCTTGGTCTTTGTCGCCTGGATTTGTAGAATCGTCTTTTGGTGGTGTTGTCGGTTCTGGATCTTTGTCACCGGGTGTTTCAGTGTTGTTTGGAAATTGCAGGTCTTTTAAAGATAAAGAGATGACGGATTTGTAGTTTTGATCTGCAATCTCTGTATAATTCGCATTATAATCTCTACCACCTATAAGGTATAATGTATCATCAATAACTACTGTTGAAGCTCCTATACGCATATTATGATAAGGTACTTCTATTCTGACT
>NZ_JAWRWL010000127.1:0-356 GCF_046535495.1 Bacillus sp. SIMBA_008
TATACAACAATCATTACATGACCGTCAGCCAGTTGTAAGAGTGATGCCGAACACATCCAGCATGATCGGCGAATCGGCAACAGCTGCGGCTTTCGGAGACCATGTCTCTTACGGTTCAGCAAAAACCGCGGTATCTCTTTTGGAATGCCTCGGGGAAGTGTACGTGATCAAGGAAGATCAGATGGACATTTTCACCGGCATCGCAGGCAGCGGACCGGCGTACTTCTATTATTTAATGGAGTTTATTGAAAAAGCAGGTGAAGAAGCCGGCTTAGACAAACGGCTGTCCCGCAAAATCGGCGCGCAAACGTTATTGGGCGCTGCAAAAATGCTGATGGAAACGGGTGAAAAACCGG
>NZ_JAWRWL010000128.1:0-354 GCF_046535495.1 Bacillus sp. SIMBA_008
CTGATCGAATGCCGCGACCTCCAGGCCCCTGCACGGCCCCGTGCTGTGGCACGGGCCGGCGTTGCTCCGCACCCTCGCTCCATAAGGACTTGAACGATGCGCAATATGCTCCTGGTAACCAGCCTGTTGCTTGCAACGCCCCTGCTGGCGTCGGCCGGCGACGAGCTCAGCTACACCTACGTGGAGGGCGGCTGGAACCGGCTGCAGCTGGATGCCGACAGCGCAGGTGACTTCACCATGGATGGTGGCTATGTGCGGGGTTCGTTCGCGGTCACACCGCAGTTCCATGTGATCGTCGGCGCGTCACACCTCAGCGGCTGCCACGGGGGCCCATTGTGGCGCAAAGAAGGCCTG
>NZ_JAWRWL010000129.1:0-354 GCF_046535495.1 Bacillus sp. SIMBA_008
CGCGCGACGGTGCGTCCGGGCGCGCGCCGCTGGACGACCATCACACGGTCCGGCGCCTGCGGGAGATGATCGGCGAGCCCCGCGACACGCGCGGCCCCGTGCGGCCGCTGGCGGACACGAACGAACTGATGCGCCGGGGCGAGGTCGCCGCGCAGAACGCCGCGCCGATCGCGGCCGGGTCTGCGGATGCCGGGCGTCCCGCGAAGCGCTCCCGTCGGCGCTGGGATCCGCTGGCCACGTCGGTCGGTGCGCTCGCCGTCGTCGCCGTGGTCGCGGCAGCGGCGGTCGGCGGCGTGCAGATGGCGACCGCGAGTCCGGCGGCGAGCTCGCTCGTGTCGCTCGAGGCGGATGAGG
>NZ_JAWRWL010000130.1:0-352 GCF_046535495.1 Bacillus sp. SIMBA_008
CTTTGTCGGTAACTGCTGGTACTTAATCAGACAATTCACAGAAAATTTATTTTAACTTTTTGATATAATAGAAATATGAATAAAATGTAAAATTGGTAATTAAAAGGATGATGAGAAGGTTTGTTATTGGAATATAAGAAAAATCATGGTCGTCGATTAGGGGGGAATAATAGTGAGCATTTTAGCATATATAGCAGGAACTTTGATAGCCCCAAATTTTGCGGGTTATCTTTTGTCAAAAGGTTTAACAAATCGAGGTGAAAAGAGATTAATTAAAGACATAGAAGATACAGTTAATGAATTTAATCGTAAGTTTGATAATACTGAGGTTGATAGTAACTATTTTATAGAG
>NZ_JAWRWL010000131.1:0-352 GCF_046535495.1 Bacillus sp. SIMBA_008
CGCAAACACAAGGGAGCTAAGCTGAAAAAGCCATTACGCGCTTTGAAGCTGATGCTCCTTTTCTAATGTAAAAAAACAGCATTGCTTTTTCTTTAAGCATTTTTTTTGTAAAATAGAAAAGATAAGGCCGGTCTATCGGCTCTCCCAACAAATAGGCTCATCCTAGAAACGTTGGCGGGCATTTACCGGAAGCTTGCGAACCGCATTACAGCAACGAAACAGATGGGAGCTGATCCAATTTGAAATGTCCTTCATGCCAGCATAACGGTTCCCGCGTACTTGATTCACGGCCTGCGGACGAAGGGAAATCAATCCGCAGAAGGCGGGAATGCGAAGCCTGCCATTACCGCTT
>NZ_JAWRWL010000132.1:0-352 GCF_046535495.1 Bacillus sp. SIMBA_008
TCGCGCCGTTCAGAAAAGTGAAGCAGATTGGCGAGATGAACGGCAATACCGCTCTGCATATCAACCGAACCCCTTCCAAACATCCACTCGCCTGAGCGGGCATCCCGCTGCACATCCCGATCAAATTCATAGTTTGAGAAATATTCCGCGAGACGGTCGGAATCAAAAGCGATATCTTTTAAAGGGCCGAAATCCTCGATGCCGACCGTATCAAGATGAGCGTGATAAATGACCGTATTCAGGCTTTCGCCGTTTCCCTCAATAAATGCGAAAATATTTTTGCGGCCGTAAGGGTCCTCAGGAATCGCCTGCTCCCACACATGTGACGGATTCTCCTGAAAGTAGGGAAAGC
>NZ_JAWRWL010000133.1:0-351 GCF_046535495.1 Bacillus sp. SIMBA_008
GCGCCGAAGTACGGCGCCGCCGGATCTGCGACCACCTCGCGCGGATCCTGCACGATGTTCATGAAACGGCGCGCCAGCTCGGCCATCGACTCGCGCTCGGGGCCGGCGATCTCGACGATGCCGTTGCACGGTGCCTGCACGGCCACCCGGGCAACGGCATTGGCCACGTCCTCGGCGGCGATCGGCTGTACCTGCGCGGTGGGCAGGCGCACCTGCTGGCCGTCGGCCGCGGACTGGATGATGCCCGGCAGGAATTCGTAGAACTGGGTGGAATGGATGATGGTGTACGGGATGCTGGACTCGCGCACCAGCCGCTCCTGCAGGATCTTGCCGCGGAAGTAGCCGCTGGCG
>NZ_JAWRWL010000134.1:0-350 GCF_046535495.1 Bacillus sp. SIMBA_008
GAGCTGCTCGACCGAGTGGGGCTGGGCTCCCGCGGCGGACATTACCCGTCACAGCTGTCCGGCGGTCAACAGCAGCGAGTTGCGATCGCGCGCGCGCTTGCGATGGAGCCGCAGCTGATGTTGTTCGATGAGCCGACATCGGCGCTCGACCCGGAACTCGTCGGGGAGGTGCTCGACGTGATGCAAAACCTGGCACGTGAGGGAATGACAATGATCGTGGTGACGCACGAGATCGGATTTGCTCGCGAGGTCGCAGATACAGTCCACTTCATGGATGCCGGCGAGGTTGTCGAGTCGGGTCCTCCGGCCTCGGTACTCGGTGCACCTCAGCACGAGCGCACTAAGAGCTT
>NZ_JAWRWL010000135.1:0-350 GCF_046535495.1 Bacillus sp. SIMBA_008
GTATCATAAATCGCTAACGTATAATGACCAAATGTTGTTGGCTGCGCTGGTTGTGTATGTGTATAAGCTGGCATAATCGTTTCTTTATGATCAGCAGCAAGTTGTAGTATACTTTCTTGCAATAACAAATGATGCTCCATTAATCGTAATACATATCGTCTTAAACTCATGCGATACATCGTTACACCCATATCATTTCTACTTCTACCAATATGCATATTACTTACAAAATCGCTTTTCGCTTCTTGAGAAATTAAATGTTCCACTAAAAAAAAGAGATCTTCATGCTGCTCTGTATAGAGCAATTGCTCTTCTGGAATTCCCTCTACCTTTTTTAATGCGTGTAGTAT
>NZ_JAWRWL010000136.1:0-350 GCF_046535495.1 Bacillus sp. SIMBA_008
ATTTGTAAAGAAAATCCCAAGGGCAGTTATCGCACCTAGTATAGTAAACAATGCTGCAAAAAAACGTTTCATACTTTACCTCATCCTCCAAATACCGTTACATGTGATACACTTACATTGTATCACAATGATAGAAAAGGGGAGAAATAGGAAATGGTGTATATACAAAAAATTACGCCAGCGATGAAAGAAACAATCCGAATGTTCATGTGTGAGAACTGGGGGAGTTCATTGATGGTTTCACGTGGTAAGGGGCATCAGTTAGAAGAGTTGCCAGGATTTGTTGCGCTCTCGGATGACAGAATAATCGGAATTATAACGTATGAAGTGACCGGAAATATGTGTGAAAT
>NZ_JAWRWL010000137.1:0-349 GCF_046535495.1 Bacillus sp. SIMBA_008
TTGAAGCTTAATGGTCTGCTTTGTGAGTAGTTCTGTTATTTTCATGGTGACTCCTCCTTTAAATGCGTGTGACTTTTACTTGTGGTAATAGTGTGTCAACAAGCTCTTTTGTCCCAAGCTCCTCAGAAAATGCTGTAGCACTGCCTGATGTGACGCCAAGCTTAAATGATTCTTCAATCGAAAGGCCTTTCGAAACGCCGGCTAAAAATCCTGCAACGACTGAATCCCCTGCACCAACCGAATTAACAAGTGTACCCTTTGGAACATTGGACTGATAAATCCCTTCCTTACTGAATAAGAGAGCGCCATTACCAGCCATGGATACAATAACATGTTCAGCACCTTGTTC
>NZ_JAWRWL010000138.1:0-348 GCF_046535495.1 Bacillus sp. SIMBA_008
GAAGAAGAATTTGACCTGAATGATTTAAGCGTACCACCAGGTGTCAAAATTAATGATCCTGTTCGTATGTACTTAAAAGAAATCGGACGCGTCAATTTGTTATCTGCTAAAGAAGAAATTACGTATGCTCAAAAGATCGAAGAAGGCGATGAGGAATCAAAAAGAAGATTAGCGGAAGGAAACCTTCGTCTCGTTGTCAGCATCGCGAAACGCTACGTCGGTCGTGGTATGCTGTTCCTAGACTTGATTCAAGAAGGAAACATGGGTCTTATGAAGGCAGTTGAGAAGTTTGATTACCGAAAAGGATACAAATTCTCAACATATGCGACTTGGTGGATTAGACAGGCG
>NZ_JAWRWL010000139.1:0-347 GCF_046535495.1 Bacillus sp. SIMBA_008
GTCTGAGCTTTCTTTCCTAGTAGAGGCCTTCCATATTCTAAAACAATTAAAAATCAATACAGCGGCATATGAGGAGCTTCAGCGTGAAATAGAAGAACTCTCCGATCAGCAATCGATTTATGAGCGCAAGGTTTCAGCGTTAACCAGTATTCTTCAAAAAAAGGAAGGAACTATTCAGGAGAATATTTCAGCCTTTCAAGAGATATTGGAAGATGAGGCGAAAAGAGAAAAAGAACGTCAAACATTACATGTATCCATTCAACATGCGATGCAGCAGCTCGCGACACTAGAAGGTGAAATTCAATATTACGAAAAACAAACTGATGAGCTTTTTCATCAAGTAGAAG
>NZ_JAWRWL010000140.1:0-347 GCF_046535495.1 Bacillus sp. SIMBA_008
TGTTCTGGGAATAGAATTAGATTTTCGACGGATTAGGAGGATTCAGCATGTTGGAGTTTGAAACAAATATAGACGGCCTAGCATCAATTAAAGTAATCGGAGTAGGTGGCGGCGGGAATAACGCTGTCAACCGAATGATTGAAAATGACGTACAAGGTGTCGATTTTATTGCAGTCAATACTGATGCACAGGCATTAAATCTATCAAAAGCAGAAACTAAAATGCAAATCGGTGCTAAGCTGACAAGAGGGCTTGGAGCAGGTGCGAATCCTGAAGTCGGTAAAAAAGCTGCTGAGGAAAGCAAAGAGCAGATTGAAGAAGTATTAAAAGGCGCAGACATGGTCTTC
>NZ_JAWRWL010000141.1:0-346 GCF_046535495.1 Bacillus sp. SIMBA_008
GTTTTCAGTTAAAACTGCCACAGCAACCGCTAAACCCACAACGAATAATACTTTTAATCCTGTTTTCATCTTAAATCAACCCCATTCTTTTCATATGTAAATCCGCTTCTAAACTTTTATTGAAGTAAAAAACAGACTGCTCATAAAGTGTTTGCTTTTCACAATACTTAGCCGCAAAATGTGAAAGCTCTTTTACTTCATGATATTCATTCTTCTCTTCTAACTTTCTTAATTTCTCATCAATTTGCTGAAATCTTTGTGGTGCATTCGTTAAGTAAAGGTCATGGACGATGCCTATTTTCAGCTGAAACACTTCATGAGAAGCATCTTTTATTCGCGCATACGC
>NZ_JAWRWL010000142.1:0-346 GCF_046535495.1 Bacillus sp. SIMBA_008
GGCGAACTTCAGCGACGTCGCGTCGCCCCTGTTCGCGCTCGTGATGGGGATGTCGGCGGAACTGGTGTGGCGGCGCGGAGGGCGCGTGGGGACGACGCTGCTCCAGCAGACGCTCCGCGGCCTCTTCCTCGTCGTCCTGGGCGTCTGGATGGCCTCCTGGGGCTCGTGGGTGGCCGTGGTGCTCGCCTACCTCGGCCTGCTCATCATCATCGGGGCGCCGATCCTGCTCGCCCGTACGCCCGTCGTGATCGCGGTGACCGTCGTGATCCTCGTCGTGAGCCAGCCCCTGCTCGCCCTCGCCCGCACCTGGGTGTGGGCATACACGAGCGGCGACCCGGTGCGAGAG
>NZ_JAWRWL010000143.1:0-345 GCF_046535495.1 Bacillus sp. SIMBA_008
TTTTTTGGAAGTGATGAAGAGATGCAGCGTCACATTCAAACATACCAGGCAGAAGGTTTAAAAGTTGGTGTGCTGACAACAGAAGAAAAGAAATCGTTGTTTGCAGCAGATGTTGTCTTCAGCTGTGGATGGAGAGAAAAACCTGAAACGATAGCGGCAAACTTATATCGTGTATTGAGACAATTTGATGAGACAGATGTAGATGTCATTATTTCAGAAGCCTTTTCAGAGCAGGGGGTTGGTTCAGCAATTATGAACCGTCTGCAAAAAGCGGCAGGAGGGCGCACTCTCTCTTCATTCAAATAGTTCTAACCCTTCTTGGACAAACATAGGTTAAAGGAGAAT
>NZ_JAWRWL010000144.1:0-345 GCF_046535495.1 Bacillus sp. SIMBA_008
CTCTACGTCAGAAGCTCCATCCCCCTCCCATTCTGAACGAGCTGCTTACGCTTTTATTTAATCCAGTTCCAGCGGCTAGAATCTCCGGTCATTTCACTCTCTCACTCGAAGCAAAAAGCGCTTCAAGGTCGAGAGTTCCAATGCCCTGCGATTCTGAACGAGCCGCTTGCACTTTTTATTCAATCCAGCTTCAGCAGCTAGAATGGTCGGTGGCTTCACTTCTTCCTACGAGGCAAAAAGCGCCTCTACGTCAGAAGCTCCATCCCCCTCCCATTCTGAACGAGCTGCTTACGCTTTTTACTTAATAACCAAGTTTGGTTTTTTATTCAAGCTATGACGTCCGTC
>NZ_JAWRWL010000145.1:0-344 GCF_046535495.1 Bacillus sp. SIMBA_008
GTTGAAACAACGGAATCAAGTGTCGATAATTTTTCAGACACGAAGCGGGCAATATCAGACATAGATCTTCCGCGGATCACAACAGATAGATCGTAAACACCTGACATGAGATAGACAGACTCCACTTCCTGAAAGCGGTAAATACGTTCAGCAATTTCATCAAATCCGACGCCTCTTTTTGGTGTCACTTTGACATCAATCATTGCTGTGACGCCTTCGTGACCATCTACTTTACGCCAGTCAATCATGGTTGAGTAATCAATAATGACTTTTTGATCTTCAAGTTTTTGAATAATCGCTTCTGCTTCTTCTGTTGTCACGCCTGCCATTTTTGCAATTGTATT
>NZ_JAWRWL010000146.1:0-344 GCF_046535495.1 Bacillus sp. SIMBA_008
GCGACGCGCTCCGCCGCCGGCTCGGGCCGCTGCGCACGGTCCGCCTCACCAGCGGGCTCGCCGCGATCGGCTATGCCGCCGTGCTCACCGCGGGCCTGGTGCCGGACAGGCCCGTCGCCGTGATCGTCGCCGTCTCCGGCTGGGCGCTCGCGGGGGCCGGGACCGCCCTGATCTGGCCGATCGTGATCGGCACCCTGGCTGAGCGCGGCGAGACCGCCCCGAAGCTCTCCGTCGTCACGATGATCAGCTACGGCGGCGGGCTCCTCGGCCCCGCCCTGATCGGATTTCTCGCCGCCGCGACCTCTCTGCCCGTCGCGATGCTGCTGCCCGCCGGGCTCGCGGTC
>NZ_JAWRWL010000147.1:0-344 GCF_046535495.1 Bacillus sp. SIMBA_008
ACCAACGGCCAGAGGAACTGGTCCCAGCTGTCGAGGAAGCCGAGCACGGCGACAACGGCAATTGATCCGCGAACGGAGGGGAGCATGATCGACCAGAAGGTGCGGATCGGCCCGGCGCCGTCTACAACGACCGCCTCTTCGAGTTCGTCTGGCACGTTCATGAACGCTTGCCTCATGACGAAGATCGAGACGATGGACACTGCTTGCGGCAACACCACGCCCAACAGAGTGTCCTGCAGCCCTAGCCCACGGGTGACAATCAGCGTCGACACCATGATGACTTCGAACGGCAGTGCCGCCGTGGCCAGCAGAATCGTGATGTACAGACCGCGGCCTCGGAAATT
>NZ_JAWRWL010000148.1:0-344 GCF_046535495.1 Bacillus sp. SIMBA_008
TCAGGATACGGACTATATTTTTCTCGATGAGCCGCTGAACAATTTAGATATGAAGCATTCCGTTGAAATGATGAAGCTGTTGAAGCGGCTTGTGGAAGACTTCGGAAAAACGGTCGTCGTAGTGATTCACGATATCAACTTCGCATCCGTATATTCAGACCATATCGTCGCACTGAAAAACGGACGGATCGTCAAAGAAGGGCCGGCGGAGGAGATCATTGAAACCTCCGTGCTTGAAGATATTTATGATATGACCATCCCGATTCAAGAGATTGACAGTCAGCGGATCGGTGTGTACTTTTCTTAAAAACCAGATGAGGTGAAAGTCATGAAAAAATTCGCAT
>NZ_JAWRWL010000149.1:0-344 GCF_046535495.1 Bacillus sp. SIMBA_008
GCATCGACAGGCTCCACTTTCGCGATGATCGCCGACCGGTTCCACGACGACATCCAGGACGCGCTTCCCGCTGCCGCAGACGCCATCCGCATCGACGACACCCGGGCGATCGTCATCATCCGAGGGAGCGAGGAAGCGGTCCGGTTCCACATGCGCGCCATCCTCACCCGCATCTCGACCATCGAGCGGGGCGTCCCCATCGACGGCATCCGGGCGTCGGCGAGCATCGGCTGGGCGACGGTCGCCTCCACCGGATACGACTACGACGAGCTCGCCGCCGCGGCGGGAGCGGCGGCGGTCCGCGCCCGTGCGGCAGGCGGAGACCGATGGAAGCTGTCGACCTC
>NZ_JAWRWL010000150.1:0-344 GCF_046535495.1 Bacillus sp. SIMBA_008
CCTGATGGCCCCGTTGGACCACTCGGTCCTGCTGGTCCTCCAGAAGGACCAGTTACCCCTGTTGGACCGGTTACTCCAGTTGGGCCTGTAGTTCCTTCCCCTGTCGCACCAGTTACGCCCGTATCTCCTGTTACTCCGGTTGGACCTTGAATTCCCTGTATTCCTTGTGGACCTTGCACTCCTTGAGCACCCGTTGCTCCTTGAATTCCTTGTACTCCTTGAACTCCTTGTGGCCCCATCGGACCTGTTGGGCCAATCGCTCCTTGAGCACCTTGAACACCTTGCGGACCCGCTGGACCTGTTGCTCCTATGTCTCCCTGTATTCCTTGGACACCTTGCAGACC
>NZ_JAWRWL010000151.1:0-343 GCF_046535495.1 Bacillus sp. SIMBA_008
TGCGGACACCCGCCTGCCAGCCCGTATAAGAGACGGCGTCATATCCTTTTTCCTGAAGCGCCATGGCCAAAAGCGAAATCGTGACCTGCTCCCCCGTAGACAAAAGCATATCCATCTCGCGTCTGCTTGGTTCAGATGTGATTTCAGCCGCGAGGTTAACGAGCGCGTCGGTTGATTTTCCCATTGCCGAAACGACGACTACGACATCATGGCCTTTTTGCTTTTCAGCAATGGCGCGATTTGCGGCATTTTGAATTTTTTCGGCAGAGCCGACGGAAGTGCCTCCGAATTTTTGTACGATAAGACCCATACTAGACCACCCTTTACATTTTGGTTCGTGCGG
>NZ_JAWRWL010000152.1:0-343 GCF_046535495.1 Bacillus sp. SIMBA_008
TGATAAAGCGTATCTTCATCTTTTGTTTTTTCAATGTGATATTGCATCTTTTTAAAAAACCATTCAATTTCGTTCAAATCAACCATCGGGTAATATTGAATTTTATAAAGATTCTCTTCATCAAGGACGTCCAATTCAAATATGGCTTCAAGTTCTTCTTTACTTAAATGAACTTCAGAAAGTTCATATTCACCTTCTGCTGCTTCCTCATCAATTGTGTACTCAGCTGTATAAAGCCCCTGAATGAATTCATCAAAGGAATCTGCTAATTTAAAGTCTTCTTCCATCTCAACATCAAAATAATGAATTGCAGGATTCTCTTTCGTTTTTCGATAATCCATCG
>NZ_JAWRWL010000153.1:0-343 GCF_046535495.1 Bacillus sp. SIMBA_008
TTGTTTCAGATGGCTCCCCCATAAAATGAAAGACACGAGCATCTTCTTCGATATCAAGATATAAGTACACTTCCATACGCCGATCATGAATATGAGCGGGCATCGTATTCCACGTGTTATTGGTTTCCAGTTGAGTGATTCCCATCATGAGCTGACAGCTTTGAATACCGTTTGCGTGGATGACTTGATACAAGTTTCGTACGTTTGAAGCAGACGCTTCCCCTAAGTGATTCGGTGTTAATTCAGCGATGGCAGCTTTTTGCGTAGGGTACGCTTTGTGAGCGGTGGCTGATACAAGATAGAACTTGGCTTCTTCGCCTGATGAACTAGCAAACTGTACATC
>NZ_JAWRWL010000154.1:0-342 GCF_046535495.1 Bacillus sp. SIMBA_008
CCGCGTTCTTCAGCGCGTGCCCGTACACCACGCGTGCGGCCGAGGCGCCCTTTGCCCGCGCCGTGCGGACGAAGTCCTCCGACAAGATGTCTAGCATTGAGGAGCGCGTCATGCGCGTGAGGAGCGCGGAGTGGATGATTCCTAGCGAGATCGAGGGAAGCAGGATGAACTGCAGCCACTGGCTCGCGCCGTTCTCTATCGGGACGTAGCCCGAGATCGGCAGCCAGCGCAGCTGGAGCGCAAACACCATGGCGAGCAGGAGTGCGAAAACAAAGCCGGGTGTGGCCATTCCGATCATCGTGTACACCGTGACAGCGCCGTCCACGGGCGTGTTCACGCGGC
>NZ_JAWRWL010000155.1:0-342 GCF_046535495.1 Bacillus sp. SIMBA_008
TTCGATTCGTGATCTATGCCGTCGTGCTGTTCATCTTCGCCGGGCCGATCTACATCCTGCTCGTCAACGCGTTCAGTGCGGTGCCGTCGCCGGCGAACGTCAGCCTTATCCCCACGAATTTCACGTTCGACAACTTTGCGGGTGCGCTCAACCGGAACGTGTTCACCTATCTCGGCAACTCGTTCATCGTCGTCGGCTTCGGCCTCGTGCTGCAGATCCTCGTCAGCGTCTCGGCTGCCTACGCGCTCTCGCGCAAGAAGTTCCCGGGCATGCAGCTCATCATGTTGTTGATCCTGTCGACGATGATGCTGCCGGAGGAGATTCTCGCGATTCCCCTGTCGC
>NZ_JAWRWL010000156.1:0-341 GCF_046535495.1 Bacillus sp. SIMBA_008
ACGGCATCGAAGAAGCGCTTCGAGAATGTCGCGTGAACGACATGTTGATAATTCTTATTTTGAATCATTCGAGCTCCCCGATTTCAGTTCAAGCAATCCCCGCATCGCGTCATGCCGGTAGGGCTGTCCGGCCTGCCGCCCCACCGTTCGAGGCGTATTGTGTAAACCGCAAGGTAGACTTTCGACGGGTGATTTTTCAAGTATCTATTTTTGTGAAAGGGGATAATTGTTGCTGACTGTCATATTGTCAATATTGTTAAATTAAATTGAGGATATTCGTGCGTCGGATTCCGCGCGCCGCATAGCGGCTAGAGATCGACCGAACAGGCGATGGCAGTTAT
>NZ_JAWRWL010000157.1:0-341 GCF_046535495.1 Bacillus sp. SIMBA_008
CGCTCGGCCTCGTGCGCGTCCACCGCGACGGACCTGTCTCGCACGAAGACAGGTCGGAGCTGCCCGTTCAGAGTCGTCATCACGGTCCGCATGCCCTTGTCGTCGGCGTCGCCGATGGCCTCCAGACCGATGAACAGCTGCACGCCGCGGTCGATCTCGATGCGATGCTCCTGTCCCTGCACGAGTCCGAAGAGGTAGTCGCTCGTGTCGAGGACGGAGAGGTCGCCGAAGAGCTCGCGCCGCTCGGTGTACTCCGCGGTGGGCGCAGGGAACAACAGGGAGTTGAGCCGCGCACGCCGCTCGGCGCTGGAACCGGCGAGGGCGGCCTCGTCCTCCGCGCT
>NZ_JAWRWL010000158.1:0-341 GCF_046535495.1 Bacillus sp. SIMBA_008
CCTTCCCGTGCTGCTCCTGGCGGCCGGGATGTTCGGACTCGGCTGCGGTGCGACGAATATCGCGCTCAGCACCCAGGCGATGGCGGTGGAGACGGCGATGGGGCGGCCGGTGATCGCCCGCATGCACGGCTTCTGGACGCTCGGCGCCGCGGGCGGCGGGCTGCTGCTCGCCGCCGCTCTGCACGCGGGCCTCGACAGTCGCCTCGCGATCTCCGGAGGCGCGGGGCTCCTGGTGACGGCATCCGCTCTGGTGGGGATGCGGCTGCGCGGGCTGCCGACGGCGTCCGGTGCGGCTCCGGCGTCCGCGCTCGTCCCTTCCGTCGACGGCGATGCGGGAGATG
>NZ_JAWRWL010000159.1:0-341 GCF_046535495.1 Bacillus sp. SIMBA_008
TTCGCGATCCCCGGCAAGCTCACCGACCTCTCCGTCTACGGGGCGGACGAGCTGGGCAAGGACTACGTCGAGGCCGCGTGGGGCGAGGTCAACATCGACGGCGCCCCCTATGCGCTACCGTCCGACTACGGGCCGGCGGCGATGTTCTACAACCAGAAGGTCCTCGCGGAGGCGGGCGTCGAGGAGCCCCCGGCGACCTGGGACGAGTTCTACGAGGCCGCCAAGAAGGTCCGGGCGCTCGGCGGCGACCACTACATCACGAACGACTCGGCGGACATCTTCCTGCTGCTCTCGCTCATTTGGGAGAGCGGCGGGCGCCCCTTCCAGGTCGAGGGGACCGA
>NZ_JAWRWL010000160.1:0-340 GCF_046535495.1 Bacillus sp. SIMBA_008
ATAAATGGAACCATAATCATCGTAATGCAGGTCAATGCAAATAAATAAACAGCGAGCATAACAGCGATGGCAAAGATGTTATGACCTATGCTGATCTTGAGTAAGTATTTTCCCGCAAGTATTATAACGATTATATGAATGATTCCGGAAATATAAGTAGCAGCCATTTTGGATAAAACATATTTTGTATAGTTTATAGGCGTACTTAGTAATCGGCTGAAAGTATTATTCTCTTTTTCATCAATAAGTGTTCTTAACCCTTGAATAACAACAAACCAAATAAACATTACAAGAAAACCAATTAATCTCACGGTCGCATTATCCTGAGTATGTTTACCCT
>NZ_JAWRWL010000161.1:0-339 GCF_046535495.1 Bacillus sp. SIMBA_008
AGCACGGGGAAGGCCGTCCTAAGGCGCAATTGCAAACAAATTCTCTGCAGCAAACCGCAGCTGCTGACACCTTTGTGTATACAAGCCCTGAACAGACGACTGATTTCCAAACCCAAATGGAGCGGTTCGAAAAACAATACATCGTCCATTACTTAGAAAAAATGGACGATAATATTTCACAGACTGCAAAGTTATTGGGCATGAGCAGGCAAAGTCTGCAATATCGAATGAAAAAGCTACATATTTCTCTTCAATAATAGAGCTGTGCCATCATTCGGCACAGCTTATTGTGTATCTGACTGTTCTGCTGGGTTTTGCAGCACATCACCGAGCAGATTT
>NZ_JAWRWL010000162.1:0-338 GCF_046535495.1 Bacillus sp. SIMBA_008
GTGTTTGAAGACGGAAGCTTCACCAACAAAGGAGATGGCGGCTGGATCAACTGGGCCTTCAGAGGCTGGTTTGACCGCGACGGCGATCACGTCGAATTCCATCGTCCGTAATCTAAAAAAGTCCGGCGAACAGATGCCGGACTTTTTTTATTCATCTCCGTCAAGCATGGCCGCTTCCACATCATTGATGTATTGGCGAAGCTCATGCGACATGTCGCGGGAAATTTCCCGCTCTTCGAATAATGTTTGGATTTCGTTGCGGATGGCCTGCACGGCCCGCAGTTTGATTTCGAGTTTTTGATTTTCAAAACGGCGACTCGGACTCTGTTCGTGATACG
>NZ_JAWRWL010000163.1:0-337 GCF_046535495.1 Bacillus sp. SIMBA_008
GTGGGACAACCCGACGGGTGATCGCTATGCGCTCGAGCTCGACATCGTGTCGGTCGATCTGCTCCTGGAGGAGGCATTTCCCGTCATCGAAGTACTGAACGTGTCGATCCGTGACACGACCACGGGATCCGTGACGCCCGGAATCGTGGGCAACAACTTCTCGTCGTACATCCGCGACTACGACTTCAGTGTGAAGCTACCGAACGGTATGCCGAACGACTTCGGCGTGCTGCATGGCCGCGTCTTCGAGCGCTTCCTTTCTTCGAGCGCGTACCGCGAACGGTTCACGCAGGATCCGGTGATCTGCATCAGCGTGTCGACATCGCGCACCTACGAG
>NZ_JAWRWL010000164.1:0-337 GCF_046535495.1 Bacillus sp. SIMBA_008
GTCAGATTTTCTTCCTCACGCAACCCATTTTAAACCAAAAAATATAACTTGTAAAACAATTTTGTTTTAGAACTATTCCATTCGTGAATGATACAATAGTCCCATGTTTTTAGTTTCTTCCCTTCCCCTTACCCTCATACATGCAGAAAAAAACACACCCCATATGAGGTGTGCGCTTTCTGTTTACCGCTGTCCTTTCTCCTGAATGAAATGATAAAACAGCTTGTTTAAACGTTTGTATAAATCGGCTTCATCCTCCGTCTGGAAGGCTTTTATACTGTCTTCGGACTCGATGATGGCGGAGCTGACCGCACTTAGTATTTCCGACCCTTCAGCG
>NZ_JAWRWL010000165.1:0-337 GCF_046535495.1 Bacillus sp. SIMBA_008
GTGCCTCTGGTCAGGCGCGCAGACAAGGCGGCAGCGGACGGAGGCGCCCGGAGCAGCTTCGCATTCCTGCAGGCGCAGTTCCCCGGCGATGCCCGTCGTGCGGGCGACTCGTCGGCTCCCGGTTTCGTCCTCGTCTGGGACGATCGCCTCGAGATCGACCTTCGCCGGGAATCGCTCGGCGCCGGGGCCCCGCGCGAGCGGCGCAGCATCCGCTTCGATGAGATCAGCGATGTCTTCGCGCGCGAGGCGACCAGCATGTCGTACCGGAAGCTCGCCATCCTGCTGATCTCCGGTGAGGAGATCCTCTTCACCCTGGCACCGAGGAGCGGGTCGGGCC
>NZ_JAWRWL010000166.1:0-337 GCF_046535495.1 Bacillus sp. SIMBA_008
GATTTTTCCCCGATATTTGATGATATGCGTCTTGTGACGACACATGTGGAGGGCTTGGCATATCATACAGGCTCGTCGCTGCTCTTGTTTGGCAGATCTGATGGGATGAATGAGCATGGTCTTTCTGTCACATTCTCTGCATGTGGTCCGCCGGTTGGAAATGAACCAGGTTTAAAGCCTCCGGCAGTTGCCGGCTTGCAAGTGTATCATGTGATACGGTCTGTTCTGGAAACCTGTAGAACGGTTGAGGAAGCCATTTTCTCTATTCAGGAAATGCCTGTTGCCTCTAATGTTCACCTTATGCTTGCCGATCGAAAAGGAGAAGCGGCTGTGATTG
>NZ_JAWRWL010000167.1:0-337 GCF_046535495.1 Bacillus sp. SIMBA_008
GGTTGATCCCGACGTATAAATGACATATGCTAAATCTTCGGCCCTGTTAATAACATCAATGTTCGTCTCCAACTGATGTAATAAATCCTCTGAATCTATGTTAAATATGGTTCCGCTGTACGTTAATTCATTTGGAAGTCCTTCTTCAGTTAACAGCAGGCCGCTTTTACTGTCTTTCAGCATATAATTGATCCTGTCTGCCGGATAATCAGGATCAAGCGGTAAGTAGCATCCCCCTGCCTTTAGTATTCCTAATATTCCTATAATCAATCGGAAAGACCTTCTTACCAAAATAGGAACCACAACATTCTCTTTGATGCCGTTTTCCCTGAGGGCT
>NZ_JAWRWL010000168.1:0-336 GCF_046535495.1 Bacillus sp. SIMBA_008
TTATCCGTTCACTCCGGGATTCGAAGCAAGCGGCGTCGTGATCAAGACGGGGAGGCATGTAACATCCGTCATTCCGGGTGATGAAGTGATTGTCGGCATGGGAGAGGAATTTGGCTCTCAGGCGAATCTCATCACATGTAAAGAACATCAAGTCTACCATAAACCGGCCCGGCTGACCTTTGAAGAAGCATGCGCTCTTCCTACCGTGGCGGTGACAATGATAGACGCCTTCCGGAAAGCCGGACTTAAAAAAGGCGAAAAAATATTAATTCAGACCGCGACGGGAGGAACGGGGCTGATCGCGGTGCAAATGGCCCGGCATATCGGCGCGGAAAT
>NZ_JAWRWL010000169.1:0-335 GCF_046535495.1 Bacillus sp. SIMBA_008
GTGCCGACGAGAACCGCATCGAGCGCTTCGAGCTGACCGGGTCGGCCGGTGACCTCGCGTTGGGACGGGCGGAGACCGTCATCTCCGGAATGGATGCCGCCGGCCACCACAACGGCGGACGCATCGCGTTCGGTCCCGACGGGATGCTCTACGCGACCGTGGGCGACGCGGGTGACCCCTCGAGCGCGCAGGATCTCGACTCCCTCTCGGGAAAGATCCTGCGCCTCACCCCGGAGGGGGAGATCCCCGCGGACAACCCCTTCGACGGCTCACCTGTCTACAGCTACGGGCATCGGAATCCGCAGGGTCTCGCGTGGGACGACGACGGCGTGCTG
>NZ_JAWRWL010000170.1:0-334 GCF_046535495.1 Bacillus sp. SIMBA_008
GGACTGTCTTTCAGTTTGATATACGGGTTGATGACCTCGCTGTGGAGGCTTTTTGCAAGTGTTTTATGCTTCATCTGCATCAGCACTTTGATCACACCCGCGACACCGGCTGCCAGTGACAGGTGGCCGATATTGGTTTTTGCCGATCCCAAACCGCAGTGACTCGCGTAAACGGCGGGATCGCCTGTTTTTTCGTACAGCTTTTGAAAGGCGGATTTCAGGCCGTTGATTTCAACCGGATCGCCAAGCTCCGTTCCGGTTCCGTGCGCTTCTATATAAGTGACGGTTCTCGGATCAATGCCTGCTTTGTCATAAGCCGTTCTGACGACTTCCG
>NZ_JAWRWL010000171.1:0-333 GCF_046535495.1 Bacillus sp. SIMBA_008
GTCGCTATCCTCTCTGCGCGTTCGTCACGCTCGGCCGCGCTCTCGGCAAGCTTCTTATCGATCGATTCCTGCAACGATCGTAGGGCGATCACGCGACCGAACGGCCGCGCCGTGCGGTCATCCCACGCCGGCGTAGTCGACGCACGCCGCTCGCGGAGCGCACGGCGGCGTGCATCCTGCTCGTACCGGCCGATGTCGTCCCCGAGAGTGCCGCGGACAGCGATCTCCTTCTGGGCAAGATCGATGCGGCGCGTGATCTTCCGATACTCGCGTGACAGTTCGCCGCGTTCCTCACGGGCCGCGGCCAGACGCCGGGTGAGCTGGTCCTTCACC
>NZ_JAWRWL010000172.1:0-332 GCF_046535495.1 Bacillus sp. SIMBA_008
GTTTCCGTTTACCGTTCCTGTAAACACAGAATCTCCTGCTGTTTTTTCCGCCGGCATCGCTTCACCCGTCAGCGCCGATTCATCGAGGCTCGTCACGCCAGACTCAATAATCCCGTCTGCCGCTACGCGTTCGCCCGGCTTAATGACGATCATGTCACCGATCTTAAGTTCAGCAGCCGGCACCCGCTTTTCCCGTCCGTCCGCAAGCAGGGTCGCTTCCTCCGGTTCCAGTTTCATCAAGGATGTTAAATCACGGCTGCTTTTATTCATCGTATATGTTTCGAGCGCGCCGCTTAACGAAAAAATAAAGATAAGAACTGCGCCTTCCGCCC
>NZ_JAWRWL010000173.1:0-332 GCF_046535495.1 Bacillus sp. SIMBA_008
CATCACTTTGCCTTTCATATCTTTGTAATTTTGACCTTCATCCTGCACGTTAAAGCCAACATATTTATTTCGCTTCAGTTCACTAGCTCCAACGTTGGATGTCATGATCAAAATCGTATTTCTAAAGTCAACGGTACGCCCTTTAGAATCCGTCAGACGACCATCTTCTAATACTTGCAGTAAGATGTTGAATACATCTGGATGCGCCTTTTCAATCTCGTCTAAAAGCACAACAGAATAAGGTTTTCTTCTCACTTTTTCTGTCAGCTGGCCGCCTTCATCATAGCCGACATATCCCGGAGGAGAACCGACAAGACGTGAAGTCGAGTGTT
>NZ_JAWRWL010000174.1:0-331 GCF_046535495.1 Bacillus sp. SIMBA_008
GCTCTAATTCAAATGCATTATCAAAATGATCTTCAATCGCACGTTTTCCTTTTCCTGTAACGATAATAATATCTTCAATACCAGCAGCTACCGCTTCTTCAACGATATATTGGATTGTTGGTTTATCAACAATTGGTAACATTTCTTTAGGTTGTGCCTTTGTTGCTGGTAAAAAGCGTGTTCCAAGACCAGCAGCTGGAATAATGGCTTTTCTTACTTTCTTCATTCTGATTACCTCTTTCTTTTTTGATTATATGTGTACTCATCAAATATTTTTTAATTTGCCCTGTTCATCCTTATTTATTGGATGCATTTCATTCTTTATACAAGG
>NZ_JAWRWL010000175.1:0-330 GCF_046535495.1 Bacillus sp. SIMBA_008
CCGGGCTGGTCGGCGGCTTCATCACCGGCAAGCTGCAGCCCGAGCGGAGCCGCCAGGTGGCCAACCAGGCCACGCGCTGGATCCAGATGTTCAGCGCGGTCTCGGGGGTGTTCGGCGCGCTGCAGGCGCAGTTCGCGGCCGCCCAGGCCGAGCAGGCCGGCGACGAGGCAGCCGCCGCGGCCGACAGCGCCGCCGCCGCGGCTACGCCGACCGAACCCTCCCGTCCTGCGCCGGCGCCGGTCCATGCAGACGACGAGCTGGCGGTGCCACCGCGCCCGGCCGAGGCCGCCACCGAAGTGTCCGAGCGCTGAGGGTTGTCGGGGCTGAAGC
>NZ_JAWRWL010000176.1:0-330 GCF_046535495.1 Bacillus sp. SIMBA_008
TGGCGATGTCATGCTCACGCGCCGTTCGACACCGTCCGGCACGGTAGTCATGGAGGAAGTCCGGGAGTACGACGAAGCTAGTGGCCTGCTCAGCGCGACTGTTGACGGTGAAGGCCGGCGCGTGGAACTACGCTACGACGCCGCTGGGCGCCTGGTGGAGCGCGTTGTCGATCCTGCGGGATTGAATGCCGTCACTCGCTATAGCTATGACGGCCAGGGTCGTCAGCTCAGCGTGACCGACGCAGCTGGCCGACTCACTACATATCGCTACGACGGTGAGGGGCGCCTTCTGGAGTCCGTCCAGGATCCTCTCGGGCTCAATCTCCGCAG
>NZ_JAWRWL010000177.1:0-330 GCF_046535495.1 Bacillus sp. SIMBA_008
GTCCGGTGATTCGTTTACCATCAAGGCGGGAGAAAGTGAGTTGGAATTCAGGCGCGCCGATTCTCACTCTCATCCGACGTATCATTTCGCGTTTAATATTCCGAATAATCGTTTTGATGAGGCGAAGGCGTGGATAAAGGATAAAGTCGTTTTTCAAACGGAAGATGGGGAGGATGAGGTGTATTTCACTCATATTCAGGCGCGTTCCTTTTATTTCAAAGATCCGTCCAACAATCTGGCGGAATTCATCGCGAGAGGCACATCGCCGGAAAGCGCGGAACGTTTTTCGATTGAGTCCGTCCTGAATATCGGCGAGGTGAATCTGACGGC
>NZ_JAWRWL010000178.1:0-329 GCF_046535495.1 Bacillus sp. SIMBA_008
TTTAAAAAAGGACGATAATACTTTTAAAGTGTAAATATAAAAGAAAATTGCTCCCTACTTATTACTTTATGTGATGAGGGGAGCAATTTTCTTTTTTGTTTTTTGTTTAGAAAATAAAAAGAGTCTAACAATAAGATGGATACAGTGTTATCTACATACGTTGCGCTTTGCAACGGTGATTATATAACAGCAAAATAGGAGGGAGCTTTTTCATGACTAAGTATATTTTTGTAACAGGCGGTGTAGTATCGTCTTTAGGAAAAGGTATTACAGCAGCATCTCTTGGAAGACTTTTAAAAAATCGTGGTTTAAACGTAACGATTCAAAAG
>NZ_JAWRWL010000179.1:0-329 GCF_046535495.1 Bacillus sp. SIMBA_008
CGGGGTGGGTCCGTACCCCCCGGGTGGCGTACGGCAAAGCGCAGGGGCGGCCGCTTCCAGGGTGTTTGCGCTTGTGAGCCGCCAACGAGAGGGATGCCAGGCCGATCGCCACAGGTTGATCAAGCGCGAGGGACGACTCTTCTTTCAGCCTCGCTCACCAGAATTCTGGAGTAATCGTAATCAAGGTAATCAATTCCGTTGGAACTCTTCATTGCCTTCTCAAAGGCGACATTCGAGACGGATCTGGCTCCACCAAAGAAGTCCCTCTCCGCCTGCGAGGCCAGCCTGATCGACTTGCCATCGAAGTCCTTCAGGAACAGACCCTCGGG
>NZ_JAWRWL010000180.1:0-328 GCF_046535495.1 Bacillus sp. SIMBA_008
GGTCAATAAAGGTCAAACAAAACGCTGACCAAAATGCCAACCTTTTCTTCTAACACCATTTTTCCCATAAAACAAAAAGTTCAAACAGCAAAGTGAAAATGAGGATGATCAGCGCCGGAGCCTTGAGAAAATGATATGGCCGGAGCGCTCAAAATAGACCGCAGTCGCGTCGGTACATACGGCTGAACGGTCTGACTACGTTGACCGTCCTTCCAAAAGCCGTACCGGCAAATACGTTTCCAGCGGCAAATCATCAAATTCGCCTTCAATTTCTTTTGCTAAAATCTCGATGGCTGTTTTGGAAATCAATTCGATCGGCTGCTGGATG
>NZ_JAWRWL010000181.1:0-328 GCF_046535495.1 Bacillus sp. SIMBA_008
CTGAACGCCCCATCAGAACATCGTTGCTCTGGGGCAGAAGACGGCGGGCCGGAAAGACCACGTTACCCCGTTCGTCCGCTGCAAGGGCGTGAATGACGACGACATCGACATCTGCGGCCGGACCCGCATGCCTGGGACGCCCGGTGATCGGGCACGCGAAAAGTTTGATCGAGGGGTTGTATTTAACACTGTCATTGCCGCCCAGAAAAGGAACCGGCCAGAAGGCAAGTCCTTCCTGACTTGCGCGAAAACGGTCCCAGCTCACCATTTCGGGATAGTCCACCACCCTGATGTCGCCGTTTTCCACCGCTCTGCGATAATGACGGGC
>NZ_JAWRWL010000182.1:0-327 GCF_046535495.1 Bacillus sp. SIMBA_008
CCGGATGCTGATGAATCGCATCGCGCATGGCGGCAGTCCACTTTGTGATCTCGAGATATCGGAGGGGCGGGCTAACCGAGCGAAATAGCCTCGGGGTTTGCGGTGCGATGAAGCTTAGGAGGTGAAGTGCCGACCAGAAGCTCGCAAGAGCATCCTCGAAATCGTCGCTGGTGCCGTCTCGGACCTCGTAGACAGTGAGCGTCACCTGGTTGAATCCATCAAGCATGATGCGATGAACGTACTCAGAGCGTCGCGGCAAACGGCTCGAAGCCGTCGGTGAGGAGAGGTACCGACGCGACTGTGCTGTCGACTGCGACGGTCCGTTGT
>NZ_JAWRWL010000183.1:0-327 GCF_046535495.1 Bacillus sp. SIMBA_008
CTGCGGGCGACTCCGGTGTGCGACCCGACGAGCACCGTGCCGACGTCGAGACGGTGCTCGAGATGATCGGGACCGTGTGGAACGACCGCGACCTTCGTGCCGTCGAGCGGTTCTTCCACCGGGACCTGACTCTCCTCACCGTGGGGAACCGGCACATCATCCGTCCGGAGGGATATCGCCGCGCCCTGCTCTCACTGCTCGAATCCTTCCCCGCGGGGACGTTCGAGGTGCGCGACGTGCAGGCGCATCACGACATCCGCTACGCCGGCACGCGCGTCGCCGTGACATGGAAGTTCGTCGGCGACTACACCGGCGTGCCGAACTACG
>NZ_JAWRWL010000184.1:0-327 GCF_046535495.1 Bacillus sp. SIMBA_008
TATCCAGCGTCAGCGCTCCGTTATCTGACCGATCGCTCTGTTTGCGGACAAGCGCCCACATCGTTTTCTGAGTCGGCTGAAATATTTCTGCCTGCCGCAGGGAAAACGGCAGCATCGGAGTGTCTCCGGCAGTATCTGAACCGGCACCCAGTGACGCCTGAAACGCGGCATCCAGAAGACTCGGATGGATGACAAACTGATCGGCGGTACTGTCTGCCGTTTCCGGCAGCGACAGCCGGGCTGCAGCCCCCCTCTCTCCGATCATCAGCTGATCAATGCCTTGATGGCTCGGCCCGTAGATCATACCCGCATGCCGGAAAGCCTGAT
>NZ_JAWRWL010000185.1:0-327 GCF_046535495.1 Bacillus sp. SIMBA_008
CGCGCTTGTCCGCCGTCTGCGTGATGAGTTGTTAGAAACACTTGCCCATGTTGAGGTGAATATAGATTATCCGGAATATGATGACGTCGAAGAAATGACGCATCAGCTTTTAGTGGAGAAGGCAAGCGGCGTGAAGAAAGAAATCGAGGCGCTGCTCCGTACGTCTGAGCAGGGGAAAATTTTGCGTGAGGGACTGTCTACCGTGATCATCGGCCGTCCGAACGTCGGGAAATCCTCTCTGCTTAACAGCCTTGTCCATGAAACGAAGGCGATCGTAACCGATATTCCGGGAACGACGCGTGATGTGATTGAGGAATATGTCAACGT
>NZ_JAWRWL010000186.1:0-326 GCF_046535495.1 Bacillus sp. SIMBA_008
TCAGATGAAGAAAAGAGATTAGTTGCTTTCAAAGATGGACGTGTACTCGTACATGGAACGAAAGATATAAGCGAAGCAAAAACAATTTATCATCGCTATTTTGGATAGAAAAGGATGAGTGGGATGAAAGTAAATAAAGCTTTAACAATTGCAGGATCTGATAGTGGAGGCGGTGCCGGCATTCAAGCAGATTTAAAAACCTTCCAAGAGCTTGGTGTGTATGGGATGACGGCTATTACGGCAATTACTGCTCAAAATACGCTTGGCGTTCAAGGGGTATATCCAGTTCCGTTAGAAGGTATTACGGAACAGCTGAATTCAATTGG
>NZ_JAWRWL010000187.1:0-326 GCF_046535495.1 Bacillus sp. SIMBA_008
GTAGCAGTTGAAGATAATGGTCCGGCCACCAGCGTGACAAGAACACCAACAATGAGCACCATGAGCCACTTCGGAATGGCAAGTACTGATGTGATGTGTGTCAAATCTTCTGCGAGTCCTAATTCAGCAAGCACCTGACTAGCAGCAACAGCAAACAACATCAAGGCACCGATCGTTGTAAACTTAGGAATGGCCGACTTGAAAAACTGAGACCAATCTAAAGCAGACGCTTTTTTTCTTCCAATTGTTAAGCTAATCAGCATCATGAGAATCGGAATCCACGTAATTAAAGAAATTTGATCCATTGCCTCTGGTCCAATGTTTGG
>NZ_JAWRWL010000188.1:0-324 GCF_046535495.1 Bacillus sp. SIMBA_008
GGATAAACACGCCAAGCGAATCAAATTTACTCAAAGCACTGGCTAAAGCCTCTCCAGCACTAGGCTCTGGTATATAAAATGAAGACCCTTCTGGTAAATTAGCTGATTTCGACAAAAGATCCGGCAGCATTTTGAGCGTAATAGGTTGTGTGATCATTAAAATCGTAAAAATGATTGGCACAAATAAGATTTTATAACTAGTGAATAACTCCCTAAATTCCTTTTTCAACATCATCATGCCGTCACAACCTTCATGAAAATATCTTCAAGCGTCAGCTCAGATAGGCGATAATGGAGGAGAACACCGCCAGATTCAGTGATCAG
>NZ_JAWRWL010000189.1:0-324 GCF_046535495.1 Bacillus sp. SIMBA_008
CAACTACGTCTTAAAGAGATGGCGCGTGAATTTAACGACTGGTTGATCTACGGCCGCAGAATTGACGACAAGCCTCGTATGACTGGAGGCTTACTGAACTTTGCGAACTTGAAGGACGCTGCTAAAGCTAACCTGAAAGGAGCAGAGGTTCAAGCGAAAGATATTAATGCATTAATGGAAAAAGTATATCAGCGCGGCGGTTCAGCAAATACAATCCTTACAAACACCGCAGGTGCTCGTCAAATTTCTAAAATGGCGACGGATACTATTCGAACAGAGAGAACGGACGCAGCTACAGGCCACCGCGTAAGCACATTCGTTTCT
>NZ_JAWRWL010000190.1:0-323 GCF_046535495.1 Bacillus sp. SIMBA_008
CACCGCCAGCTGGGCGCCGAGCGAGAAGCCGACGACCGTGGCGGGACGGCCCTCGTCCTCCAGCAGCTCCTCGAGCGCCGGGAGCACGTCGTCGTGCGAGGTGTATGTCTGGTCCGCGCTGCGTCCGTGCCCCGGCAGGTCGGGCACGAGGATGCGGTGCCCCTCGTCCAGGTGCGCGCGCATAGGCTCCCACATCCAGCCGGCGACACCGCCTCCGTGCAGAAGCAGCAGCGGTGTGCCGCCTTCGGGGCCGTAGCGGTCGATGTGCATCGTCAGTTCTTCTCGAAGGAAGCGGCCATCCGGCCGACGGTGTCGATCGCGCT
>NZ_JAWRWL010000191.1:0-323 GCF_046535495.1 Bacillus sp. SIMBA_008
CATGACGCGCGTCGCACCGGAGGACAACGGCGCGGCATCCGGTCTCGTCAACACGGCGCACCAGCTCGGCGGAACCATCGGCCTGGCGCTGCTGACCGTCGTCTTCACCGCTGCGGCAGCGAACGCGACGACGAGCGCGGGTGCGCAGGCGGACGCCGGCGCATACGCCGCCGTCTTCCAGTTCGCGACCTGGTTCTACGTCCTCGCCGTGGTCATAGCGGCCGTCATGGTCACGGCGGATCGACGGCGCGGGCGACTCAGTCGTCGGCGCGGCTGAAGACGCTCCGGATCACGACGAACACCACGACGGCGACCACCGCGAC
>NZ_JAWRWL010000192.1:0-322 GCF_046535495.1 Bacillus sp. SIMBA_008
CGATGCGATCGCGACACCGAGCACGATGATGAAGGCGGGCCAGAACACGCGCGGAGCGATGAGCCCCTTGCCAAGCTTCACTCCCTGCCGACGCAGTTTCTCGGCGATCTTCTCGTCGTCATCTTCCTCGGTCGGAAAGACGGCGGTCGGCACGCTTGACATGGCGGGATCGAGCTCGAACTCGAGGCCGCTGAGTGGGTTCTGGAGGGTCGGCGGGTTGGCCTGATCGAAGTCTTCGTAGGTGACCTCGGGAATGATGTCATCCGAGGGATTCTGTGCGTCTTCGGGCGCGCTGAGCCCGGTGGGTTCGCTCACGGGAGTT
>NZ_JAWRWL010000193.1:0-322 GCF_046535495.1 Bacillus sp. SIMBA_008
AATTCTGCATGACTTCTTCACGTTTTGGGAAAATACGAATAAGACATATATGAAAAAGGAGTTGGATCTGATGTCTATATCTCGCATTATGACATGGATCACTGGGATTTTTGAAGCTTGCCTTGCTATCCCTGTGATCGGAGGTCTATTCGTTATTAGCAATGGCTATTCGCCGCTCATGGTCATGCTTATTCTGCATATTATCACACTCGTCTTATCGAAGCGAGACCAGGGACCAATGATTGGAAGTATCATTGGAATTGTCACATCCTGCCTTGCGTGGATTCCGATTCTCGGATTCATTCTTCATATCATCACTGCC
>NZ_JAWRWL010000194.1:0-321 GCF_046535495.1 Bacillus sp. SIMBA_008
GAAGCAAGCACTGCTTTGTCCCAATTAAGTCTGATGGCTTGTCTTATTGGACTGGCACTTGGACAACTGATTGCAGGGCCTATTAGTGATACGATCGGTAGAAGAAAACCGCTGATGATCGGCTTAATCATTTTTATCGCCGCCTCTCTTTTATGCACGGTGGTCTCGTCGATTTGGATGTTCATCCTCTTAAGATTGATTCAAGGACTCGCTGGTTCAGCAGGCATTGTCATTGCACGAGCCATTGTGCGAGATCATTATGAAGGCTCAGAAATGACGAAATTCTTTGCACTGCTCATGTTGGTCAACGGGGTTGCTCCG
>NZ_JAWRWL010000195.1:0-321 GCF_046535495.1 Bacillus sp. SIMBA_008
GGTCCCGATTAATTCAAGCTTTTGCGCTTCATTTTGGTGACGCTCCTGCTGGGTTTGCCGCCTTAAAATGATATATTGAACAAGTGTGAATAAAATATTTAATAAAATAAAAGCACTGGATAAGGGGATCAGCATAACAGACAGCACTTCACCTGTAGAAGCACGCTGCGGATAGACCTCCAGCTTCCAGCTGTTTTCATCTAAATATGTAGACACGGTACTGCCATTTTCTGATGCTGGCTGTGGACCACTTGTAAACACGACATGTCCATTTTGATTCAGCATCTTAAAATGAAGATCAGGGTTCAATACATTCATAAT
>NZ_JAWRWL010000196.1:0-321 GCF_046535495.1 Bacillus sp. SIMBA_008
GTTATAATAAACACCACTTGTACGAAAATGGAACTCGGCTTCTTCTAGCTCATCGTCTAGCAGCGGCAGTTTTTCTTCTGCTTTTTCAAGATAATGAATGGCATCATTTTGATCACTTTTTAAAGATTCGTATAAACCGAGAAAGAAGTTAAAATAATAATGCAGTTGATCGTTCATTTGGTCTTTTTACTGCATCAGTTCATGTTTCATTTTTTCTAAGTCCTCTGTCTGATTCATCCAGAGCTGATGCCGAAAAAGCATCAGCTGATAATGTAAATAGAGTTCCTGTTTTTTTGATATTTTACGTTGATGTTTTAATAG
>NZ_JAWRWL010000197.1:0-320 GCF_046535495.1 Bacillus sp. SIMBA_008
TTTGTCACTTCTTGATTGACCCCAATTGGTTTCCCGTAGGTGACCTTCACTTGCGGGTATCGTTTTTGTACTTTCTCAATCTCAACTGGAATATCCGACTTAGCATGCATTGCAGTTAAAAGGAGGAGCGGGACGATCGCAATGTGTGTAGCTCCTTTTTTCACACAGGCTTCAAAACCTTCCTCTATAGAAGGGGCTGTCAGTTCTAAAAAACAAATTTCTTGTATTTCGGCTTCTACTAACGGCATACAGCTTTTCATAAAAGAAATGGCTTTATCTTGTGCTTCTTTTACCCTGCTTCCATGCCCAACATAAAGTAC
>NZ_JAWRWL010000198.1:0-320 GCF_046535495.1 Bacillus sp. SIMBA_008
GTTATATATAACTCTCCAAAGACGCCAATCGGAACTGGCTCTCCTTGCGCATCACATATGAAAATATGCTCATTCGGCATCGGCTGTCCAATAGGAATGACTTGCTCATCCCAGTCTTGGGGAATCAAAAAGGATGATGACTGAACCGTACATTCAGTCGGCCCATACGCATTAATCATGATCGGTTTTTCACCTGATATATGCTGTAAAAATTGATCCATCAGCTCTTTTGTGAACACCTCTCCGCCAACCAGCAACATGTTCAACGCAGGCAGGTCTTGTCTTGATTGCGCTGCTGCTTTGTTCATCAGCTTCAAGTG
>NZ_JAWRWL010000199.1:0-320 GCF_046535495.1 Bacillus sp. SIMBA_008
TTCTGTCGCTTGTCCGTCTACAGCAAGCACCATTTTATTTTTCAAAATGCCGATCGCATTTTGTTTCGCCGCTATTTGTTTCGCGCCGTAAGCATCTGTGGGATCAAAGACGATGACGAACCCGTTCGCTTCCGTTTCCTTAGAGGCGGACGCTTTCGTCTGCAATTCTCCGTTTGAAATGCTGAAATCAGGGAAATCTTTCTTTAACACGGTTTTGAAACCGTTCATTGAGTTTACGGTGCCGGAGCAAAGGTAATAAGCGCTTGGCAGCGTAAAAAGGACAGACAGCAAAAATACATAAAGGATCGCTTTTCCTATCC
>NZ_JAWRWL010000200.1:0-320 GCF_046535495.1 Bacillus sp. SIMBA_008
GTCGGCGCGATCGTCCTCTCGGCGGTGCTGGGCGCTCGTTCGGGACGCGGCATGCGCCGTGACGCGGCGACGGCGTTCCCGGCGATCGTCTACGGCTGCACCTGGAGCGTCGGCACCGTCGCGATCGTCGTCCTCGGGCTCGGCCTGCTCGCGAACGGCATGGACGCCGCGCTCGCGCGCATCTTCTTCCCCACGGCGCTCGTGCTTTTCGCCGGGCTCATGTTCGTCGTGGGGGCCGCCGTCTGGCGAGCGGTGCCGATGCTGATCCTCGGCGGGTGGATCGTCGTGGTCGCCGCGGCGGCGCCGTTCTTCGGGTACCC
>NZ_JAWRWL010000201.1:0-320 GCF_046535495.1 Bacillus sp. SIMBA_008
GTTTTATAAAAGAAAAAACGAGCAAATTGCGTTATGCAACTTGCCCGTTTTTCTTTTCGTTATTTTTTTTCTCATCACGATTCATTAATGGATAGAAAGCAAATCCGATTACGAATAAACCAATTCCGAGAAGGAACGTTTTTATATCGGCTGCGCCGGTTTTAATAACCCATAGTGCGTAGCAAAGTGCGATTACTGCGACTATACCATCTGTAATTCTTGCCCGCATTTCATTTTTATATGTTTCACCAGTTGCGACTAGTTTTAACTGGAAGATTGGTGAAACGAGATATGGAATGAGGTAGGCTAGTGTTGATACG
>NZ_JAWRWL010000202.1:0-320 GCF_046535495.1 Bacillus sp. SIMBA_008
TCTCCTACCTGATGGTCGTGTTCACGATCATCGGCGACATCTTCCGCGACCAGTCGCTCAACGGCTGGCTCAAGGCGGTGTGGATCATCTTCCTGGTGTTCCTGCCGTTCCTCACCGCCCTCGTCTACCTCATCGCCCGGGGACAGGGGATGGCGGAGCGCCGCACGGCAGAGATGGGCGCTCTGCGTGAGGCGCAGACCGCCTACATCCGCGAGACCGCCGGCACGGCGTCGCCCGCCGACGACATCACCAAGGCCAAGGCGCTGCTCGACTCCGGTGCGATCACTGCGGGAGAGTACGAGACCCTGAAGGGGAAGGCG
>NZ_JAWRWL010000203.1:0-320 GCF_046535495.1 Bacillus sp. SIMBA_008
GGTGTGAGAGAAGAACATAGATCCAGCATTGCCTAACTCATCATAATAAGATTTCGCCTGCTGTAAATCAGTTTCATTTCCAAATTTAAAAATCCTTCCGCCAGCATTTTCACCTAAGGAAGGAACGAGAATTCTTTTTCCTTCTTCTCTTATATTTCCAAACTCTTTTTGTTTAAGATCAGATGGTTTTTCTGCTTCAAGCCCAGCACTTTTGAAAGCTTCAATCACGTTGTCTGTGGTAAGCTGTTTTTTAGTAGATGCTGCACTGTTACAAGCTGTTAACAATAATAAACATATAAAAAATAATACAAAACATTTTT
>NZ_JAWRWL010000204.1:0-319 GCF_046535495.1 Bacillus sp. SIMBA_008
GTCCCGATTGTGCTGGGGCTGGCCGTGCTGACTTTTCTCATTTGGTATGTATGGGCGGCGCCGGGACAGTTTTCTGCAGCGATCGGCAAATTCATCGCCGTGCTTGTTATTGCCTGTCCGTGCGCACTCGGGCTCGCCACTCCGACGAGCATTATGGCGGGCTCCGGCCGCGCAGCTGAATTCGGCATTCTTTTTAAAGGCGGAGAGCATTTAGAAAAGACCCAGCGTCTGACGACAATCGTACTGGATAAAACAGGAACGGTGACAAACGGCAGACCGGTTCTGACAGATGCCGTACCGGCAGAGGGAATGAACGAAG
>NZ_JAWRWL010000205.1:0-319 GCF_046535495.1 Bacillus sp. SIMBA_008
GATCTGAAGAACGTCGTATAGAGGAACATATTACGTCCTGTTGACATTAACGTTGGTCACGGTTTCCTTGAAATGTTAAAAGAGTTTCATCAAATGGTTGAACTGCGTGCTGGGCAGATTTTAGTGATCGGCTGCAGTACATCAGAAGTGGCTGGTGAGCATATTGGGACAGCAGGAAGTGAGCAAATAGCTGCGTCCATTTATCAAGAATTGGATCAGTTAAGACGAGAGACCGGCATTGAGCTGGCTTTCCAGTGCTGTGAGCATTTGAATCGTGCTCTTGTTGTGGAAGAAGAAGTGGCTTTCCGGCTTAACCTAG
>NZ_JAWRWL010000206.1:0-318 GCF_046535495.1 Bacillus sp. SIMBA_008
GTGATAAATTGTGTTTTCGGATAATCTTCACTGATTAAATTGAAAATTTCGCTGTATTCATTGCCATGGCCAATAATCAAATTGACTCCTTTTTTGTGAAATTCTTCAATGGCATCAACGATTTTCTCTTTGTCGACCATTCCTTCCTTATAATAAACATCTACACCAAATGTTGATTGAATATTTAATAAGCCTTTATAACCTTTCGTTCCCCAAACTTGATCATTAATAGTATCGGGGACGAGTAAACCCACCTTCTCAATCTGTCCTTTTAAAGGTGCCTGTGAGCAGGCAGATAATAGGAGAAGGAACGAAAAG
>NZ_JAWRWL010000207.1:0-317 GCF_046535495.1 Bacillus sp. SIMBA_008
CCGCCTTCTTGTTGCGCTGCTCGATTTCCTTGGCGGCGGCCAGTTCTTCGGCGGTGAGCTTCTTCGTTGCTGCGCCGGCTTCGGACTTGCCGCGCTTGAACGCAGCCAGGTCGAAGCCGAGGGTCACCACCAACGCGTCGACAATTGTGGCCACCGTCAATTCCTCGGTTCTGTCGCGACGCGCTCGTTATGGCTGTCGACGACGATTATTTCGAGCAGGTCATGCAGATCCTCTTGCCCATATACCGTCTGCAATTCGTGCAGCGTCGCGAGCCGGCGGGAAACGACCGCGCCGATCGAGCGCGGCACGTTGGGAT
>NZ_JAWRWL010000208.1:0-317 GCF_046535495.1 Bacillus sp. SIMBA_008
GTCACTTGATTTTTGTAATCCTGATTCACCCTGGCACGGACAAGGAGCCGTAACGATGGAAGAGAGGCAGGTCTTTCATTGTTTTAGGTCTAAGTGATTATTTCCGGAAGAAAAAACAACCACTCTCCCCTTTATCTTTCAGAATTTCTTACATCTCTTGCGACAGTGAATAGCAGTTGTTTATCTTATTTCATAAAAAAGATATGCGAATTGTAACAAAGAATAACATACCGTTACCTTGAGAACATAAAAACAAATCATTTATATATTCCACATATCGTCAATCCGGTATGTTATACTGTAAACAATCCTTTGAG
>NZ_JAWRWL010000209.1:0-316 GCF_046535495.1 Bacillus sp. SIMBA_008
GATCCCCGAGCTCGCGGCCCCCGCGACGCCGACGGGGCTGGCGGTCGCCCGCGTCACGGCCGACGGCGTCGTGCTCGAGTGGGACGCGACGGCGAACGCCGACGAGTATGTGATCGAGCGCGCCGGATCCGATGGTTCCTTCGCGGAGATCACGACGGTCACCGAACCCGGCTACACCGACGAGGTCGACACCGCCGAGGCGTGGTCGTACCGGCTTACGGCTCGCAACGCCGCCGGATCCTCGCCCGTGACCGAGGCGGTCATCGCCGCCGCGTACGCGCAGCCCGAGGCACTCCCCGAGATCGGCGAGGGCGAT
>NZ_JAWRWL010000210.1:0-316 GCF_046535495.1 Bacillus sp. SIMBA_008
TGTAATTCCGAGCTTCGATCCTGAGGAAGTGAAGATGCTTCAGAAGCTTTTAGGCCGCTATAACTCAGGCTTCCTGCATTTTAAAGGAGATGAAGCTGGCCGGAAATGCCTTAGTTGGTGGAAGGAAGAATGCTTGAAGGAATGCAAAAATGCGCCCGGCGAAGGAAAGTTTGGCGATCAAGGATATCTCGATCATATGCCGAAGCTGTTTGAACAAGTGGAAGATATTCAAACAAAAGGCGTGAATATTGGTCATTGGAACTATGGGCAGCATTCTTATCGGGAAGAAAATGGACGGATTTTGCTGGATGATGGG
>NZ_JAWRWL010000211.1:0-316 GCF_046535495.1 Bacillus sp. SIMBA_008
CTTTTGTACTTCATCCGGTAAAGTCAAAAGACGGAGATGGTTCGCAATATGCGGTCTGCTCTTCCCTAATCGCTTCGCTAATTCCTCTTGCGTCACACTTAGGTGATCTAGCAAAGAAGCATAGGCTTCCGCTTCTTCCAATGGAGATAAATCCTCGCGTTGCAGGTTTTCTAAAAGGGCAATCTCTCTCATGAGCGTTTCTGAAAATTCTCTGACGATCGCAGGAATCGTTGTCAGACCAGCTTGCTGTGCTGCACGGAAACGACGTTCACCTGCTACAATGTCATATCCTTTAATCGATTTACGGACAATGATG
>NZ_JAWRWL010000212.1:0-315 GCF_046535495.1 Bacillus sp. SIMBA_008
GTCCTCCAGGGCCAGGGGCAGGGAGAGAGCGTACGTCCGGGTAGCTTTCACGGCGGTCGCCGTAGAGTGGGGGAGGTGAGTTCGCGCCTGAGCGCACGGATGGCCGTCAGCCAGGAGCGACGATCACCATCTTCTGGTTGGCCAGTTCCCGGATTCCGGCTTCGGACAACTCGCGTCCGTACCCCGAACGCTTGACGCCGCCAAACGGCAGTTCCGGCGAAGTGGAAGACCGCATGTTGATCCAGACAGAGCCGGTCTCTATCTGCGACACGAGTGACCTGGCTCGCTTGACGTCGGCGCTGAAGATGGCGCCGG
>NZ_JAWRWL010000213.1:0-315 GCF_046535495.1 Bacillus sp. SIMBA_008
TGAAAAAGCCGAAATAAAGCCCGTTTCGATACGGAATGAAGGCAAAAAAGGCTTTGCGCAAGTCCGCACAGACACGCGGAAAAATCCAGTGACGGAGCGTGAAGATATCGCGATTATCGGTATATCAGGACGATATCCGCAGGCCGAAAATCTTCAGGAATTTTGGAAGAACTTGAGTGAAGGCACTGACTGCATAACTGAAATTCCAAACGATCGCTGGGATCACAGTCTTTATTACGACGCTGATAAAGATAAAGAAGGCAAGACGTACGGAAAATGGGGAGGATTTTTGAAAGACGTGGACAAATTTGATCC
>NZ_JAWRWL010000214.1:0-314 GCF_046535495.1 Bacillus sp. SIMBA_008
ATGGAACATCCAATTGAAGATTTAATGAAAACAGCAATGACAAATTTAAAAGAGATGGTAGATGTAAATACGATTGTCGGAAGTCCAGTTTCAACAGCTGATGGAAATGTAGTATTAACAGTATCTCAAGTGGCTTTTGGTTTTGGTGCCGGCGGAAGTGACTTTAAAGGTGATTTTATTTCCGAAAAGCATAATAACGGACAAGGGAAGCATAAAGAGAACAAGCAAAGCCATCCATTTGGAGGCGGAAGCGGGGCTGGGGTTTCTATTAGCCCAGTTGCTTTTTTAGTAGTCGGTTCTAACGGTGTGCAAGT
>NZ_JAWRWL010000215.1:0-314 GCF_046535495.1 Bacillus sp. SIMBA_008
CGACTTATTGTTAGTCCACAAGAACACTCCTACGTGCGTTCAGATAGTAGCATATCTTTTCTGTTTCCACAATTACTACACATCTTTGTAGAAGGAAACCACCTATCTACTTTTACAAGCTGTTTTCCTTGTTCTTGTAGCTTATATGCTAAAAATGTCGTGAACATCCTCCAACCGTTGTCCGCTACACTCTTACCAAATCTAAATGCTCGTGACATTCCTTTCATATGTAAGTCTTCGATTGCTACAACATCAAAGTTCGTAGCTAATTCTTTAGACTTATGATGAAGGAAATTTTTACGTTGATTGGCGAC
>NZ_JAWRWL010000216.1:0-314 GCF_046535495.1 Bacillus sp. SIMBA_008
CCGTACGGATTGCGCCGTCAGGCAAGCGGCATTGTTTCCATTCTAATCGACCGCAACTGGGGCATTTCTTTTAAAGAACTGCTGTCGTTGACAGAAACAAAAAAAGAGAACGAGCTCCTTGATTTCTTTACACAGCGTCTGAAATACGTCTTAAACGCTGAAGACATCCGTCATGACGTTATTGATGCCGTTCTGGACAGCACAGAGCTTGAGCCGTATGCAGCCGTTCATAAGGCAAGAGTGCTTGAGAAGCACCTCGGCACACCCGGCTTTAAAGAAACGGCTGAATCACTCGGCCGGGTTATCTCCATCAG
>NZ_JAWRWL010000217.1:0-313 GCF_046535495.1 Bacillus sp. SIMBA_008
AAGCAAGGCCAAACCACGGTGCTAAAGGCCGGACGTCAGTCGCACCATCAGCGCAGGATCGCCGAAGCCGTCTGACTCTTCCGCTGACATGGGCTCCTCACGTTTCTTCAACGGCTCGAATTGACCGCGGGGTTTCAACCTGCTGGCCCTGGCGCTTGACGAGAACTTCTTGCGCCGCCGACACCAAGTGCCGCCGAAGGGCGTTTTCCGTAGCTTGGAGTCCTGATCGAGAATGGCGTGGACGATCTGCTGATGCGAGACGCGCTGGATCCACGGTCCCGATAAGGCCAATGTTGCGGCGACAGGCGGCGCG
>NZ_JAWRWL010000218.1:0-313 GCF_046535495.1 Bacillus sp. SIMBA_008
GTGTAATGATAGCAACACTTAACACATATATAATACTTTGTATGCTATTTTGAATCCCTAAACTCCCTAATTGTTTCTTTTGTTCTGCTGCACTTTCAAAACTAAACACATGTAACATTAAATATTGTGATAACGCAATGACAATAAAACCAATTAATAGATATAAATATGTCTTCCCATTCTTCAAAACGGATAAATCCCAAATATATTTAATAAAATGAAGAACTGGTTTATAAGCTAATAAAACGATGGCAACAACAGCTGCATCGAATAAGAGCAAATAATATCCTTCTAATTTAGTACTTAATGCTTC
>NZ_JAWRWL010000219.1:0-313 GCF_046535495.1 Bacillus sp. SIMBA_008
TCCATTATTCGATACCGTTTTTACACTCATGCCAGATCATGGATCAGCCCAGCATATTGGAGAAATGCAAGTTGAAATCGAAGAAACCAATTTCCATATTGCAAAGTTTGATTTAACGCTGCAAGCAATGGAGTCAGATCAAGGTTTATCCTTTGTCCTCGATTACAGTACGGCGCTATTTAAACGAAGTACAGCCGAGCAGATGCTGCATCATTATATGTATTTGCTGGAGCAGATGGTCCAAGCGCCGGAGGAAGCGATCCGATCTTATCGATTACTTTCTGAACAAGAAGCAGAAGCTCAACTGAATCTG
>NZ_JAWRWL010000220.1:0-313 GCF_046535495.1 Bacillus sp. SIMBA_008
ACAAATGGTGCTGGATGCTGAACACCATCTACTGTGACAACTGGACCGTTACAATGTCTGTATGATTGGTGTGTGATTCTTTGTCCATTAATAGATACAGCAGAAGCACCTGATATAAATAGTTCGTTTATCACATGAAAAATATGGCTCTCATGCACAATGTAATTATTGACATTTTGTCCACTCGGGATATAAGATGCATCTTCAAGAGACACTTTTACCCCTTTTCCTTTGACACCGATCTCTCCTGTAAACATTCTGTATTTCTCAACATCTTCCAGTACATTAAAATACTGCTCTTTTTCATTTTTCA
>NZ_JAWRWL010000221.1:0-312 GCF_046535495.1 Bacillus sp. SIMBA_008
GAATAGAATGACATTGTTTAAACAAACAAAATATCTTTTTTATTATGGCTTATACAGCCCGAAACAAATAAAAGATCAATCTTATAAAGAAAAAATCATTACACAGCTTCAATATCATTTTTATCGACTAAAGCTTGAGGAATTAAAAAGTGAAATTAAAAGAATTGAAGACATTCTGGAAATGAAAAACTTCAATGATTTAACGGAAAGAATTCAATTAATCTCAAAACAACTTTTTAAAAGTTATTTGAATAAAAAGGGGGATTTCAACAGAAAAACCCATTATACTCAGGAAAATTTCAAAAAGTCTAG
>NZ_JAWRWL010000222.1:0-311 GCF_046535495.1 Bacillus sp. SIMBA_008
GGCATCCTCGACGAGGGCGGCGTGATCCCGGTGGCCGACTTCGGCGGCGACACGTCCGGCGTCACCTCTCCACTGCTCGCCCAGTCTCTGACCGAGCTGCCCGAGGCCGTGGACTTCCCCGTGATGCCCGACATCTACGTGCCGGCCGACGTCTCCAACCCCATGTACCGCGCGACCTCGGTCGCCTTCACCCCCGGCACGGATGCCGCGACGATCTGCCAGACCGTCGACGACATCTACGCCGCCGCGAAGTAAGACCGCCGGGGCGGTCCGGCGCATCCGCCGGACCGCCCTCCCGACTGCTGGAGCAT
>NZ_JAWRWL010000223.1:0-311 GCF_046535495.1 Bacillus sp. SIMBA_008
GTCATTTGTCCGCTGAGAATACACTAGCTTCGGTGACTCTTTCCACTTGTAAAGGGTCTTGCCGTTTAAGTCTGTCACCTTTGTAATTGAATGACTTTGCGTGTAAGCTCCTTGATTACCAAAGACGGTATACGCATCTGTTATTTCTAGCGGCGAAAATCCCTTCGTAAATCCACCAAGTGCAGAAGGAAGGCGATAATCATCCGCTACGATATGTTCGAATGAGAATTTCTCTAAATAGCTAAAGCCCTTTTTGACACCAACTGTATCCAGCATTCGGATCGCAGGGGTATTGTAAGAGTTCTTAAAGG
>NZ_JAWRWL010000224.1:0-310 GCF_046535495.1 Bacillus sp. SIMBA_008
GTCAGTTCCAGCACCGCCTTCAATAGCGTCCTGCAAATACTCGGCGTTTTCTGCATTATGCTGAACAGTGTCGTCGCCATCACCTGCCAGAATGGTGTCACGCTCGGTACCGCCATCAAGGACGTCATTGCCGTCGCCACCACTCAACCAGTCGGTTCCTGCGCCGCCAGAAAGAGTGTCGTTTCCAGCTTCGCCTAGCAGGTAGTCAAACCCTTCATTACCGGAAAGGGTATCGTTTCCCGTGCCGCCCCAGATGCTGTCATCGCCCGTGCCGCCGTTAACAATATCGTCACCTGCATCGCCGTAGAGC
>NZ_JAWRWL010000225.1:0-310 GCF_046535495.1 Bacillus sp. SIMBA_008
CTTCAACGGGTATGGCGCTCAAAAAACAGTGGATCAGCGGAAATGGGTTTTGGGACAAAGCCCTTCTTTTGTATGAAACACTCTTCGCCGAATCGCTGGACAAGCGTTTCAATCAGTGGCTTAACACGTTGGGGGGAGATATCGGATGAATCGCGAGACCGGTTCAATCGCCGCTTTTTTGTATCAGCAGTGCGGTGTGCCCGTATATGAAAATGAACTGCCTGAACAATTTCAGGTGCCGTCACTTTACATCCCGCCCCCGTATGCTTTTGACGAGAATGACACAGTCTCCACCTTTAAGAAGACATAC
>NZ_JAWRWL010000226.1:0-310 GCF_046535495.1 Bacillus sp. SIMBA_008
CTTGAATCACGCCCGCGAGCGGATGTGAATCCCTTTTGTCAACACGACCTAGCAACTGTGTCGATCTTTCGCGTCGAATCTACCACGACTTACCGGTTTTGATGATTGCATTGGCGATCATGACCAACGGCAATCCCTCCTAAAAATAGTGTTGTTCACAAGTTGAGTTTTCTCGGCAAGATATCTGAGGAGATTTATAATAAAGATCGGACGATACAGCGACACGCCGATCACGACAGTGTTGAAACGGGCAAAGGGCGGTATGCCTGTCTCTGAACCGCGCCGGGTTTGCCGGAGGCTCCAACTCTTG
>NZ_JAWRWL010000227.1:0-309 GCF_046535495.1 Bacillus sp. SIMBA_008
CATTCGCTTCCAATATAGGCATAGAAGGATGACTGGACCAAATGAAGATCCAAAACCTGCCCAAGCATAACCAACAAGGTCAAGAATGGTATCACTTGGATTAAGTGAAAGACAAAGCGCGATAATGGCAACGACCAATACAGACATACGTCCAATCATTACTAGTTCTTTGTCTGACGCTTTTCTTCTAAAGAAAGTCCGGTATAAATCCTCTGTCATTGCACTTGCAGTCACAAGCAGCTGTGAAGAAATCGAACTCATAATCGCAGCTAAAATAGCAGAGAGTAAAAATCCAGTAATATACGGATG
>NZ_JAWRWL010000228.1:0-309 GCF_046535495.1 Bacillus sp. SIMBA_008
CGATATGCTTAAACAAAAGCCGGCCGGTTTTGGCACCGAGTGTCTGTGAAGCAAGCACATACGCCTGATTCTTTAATTGCAGCACCTGTCCGCGGACGATCCTCGCCATATTGATCCAGCCCGTGATCGTCATGGCGACGATAATGGTGAGCAATCCTTTCGGCAGGACAACCATCAGCAAAATAACCATTAATAATGAAGGAACAGCCCACAGAATGTCGGCGATGCGCATCATCACTTCATCTGTGCGTCCGCCGCGGAATCCGGAAATGCTGCCCCAGATTACGCCGATCAATAAATCAAGCACGG
>NZ_JAWRWL010000229.1:0-309 GCF_046535495.1 Bacillus sp. SIMBA_008
GCTACTGGTCATCGACGGCGCGCGCGGGCCGATCAAGGTCGGGCCCAGGCTACTGTACGCGCTGCCATCGCTGATTCTCGACCTGCTGGGGGGACAGAACCTGCCATACGCGACGCTGACCGGCGCAGAGGCGGCGCATACGCGCATGTTCATCGGCGGCCTGCTGGCCCGCACGGGCGACAAATGGGTGGACTGTTCGCAGGATGCCCGCGCATGCGAAGCCAGCCGCGATGACCTGGGACGCCTGGAAGCCCTGCGTGACGATCTGGTGGGCGGTCGGCAGTACAGCCTGGACATGCTGGGCGAGTC
>NZ_JAWRWL010000230.1:0-308 GCF_046535495.1 Bacillus sp. SIMBA_008
GCTAGGCAGCGTCGTCGGACCGTTTGTCGGAGGATTGTGTATTGATTTATTTGGTGCATCCCATCCCCTTTCCATTTTTTCAGTCTTGGCGATTGTCACTGCTGCAGGCGTTCCGTTCTTACTCATCGGATACTACCGCCTAAAAAAACGAACGGCGGCTGCCGTCGCTGTAAAAGTAAGGGGGGGTCACTAAAAAAACCGCTCTCGTTTGAGCGGTTTTTCTTTATACTCGGCGGATGGCGATCTCTTCCACCTTATGCTGATCGCCTTTTTTTAAAATGAGATCAGCTCGATATTTTGTCGGTAAA
>NZ_JAWRWL010000231.1:0-307 GCF_046535495.1 Bacillus sp. SIMBA_008
CCTCGACCACGATCTGCTCGGCCTGCACGCCATCCGCGATCTGCAGGCGGGGGCGCGACCTCACCGCGTCGAGGAAGGCGAAGGCGCCGTTCCACCGGACGCCGTCGACGATGTTGACCGGCATCGGGCCGATCCCCTCGCCCGCGGCGATGTCGTCGAGGTCGTAGTCGAGCGGGAGTGGAGCCGTCGGCGCGCGTCCACTCCGAGACCAGGTCGACGATCTCCCCCTCGGCGAATCCGAGCTCGGTGATGTCCTCCGCGTGGACGAGCACCACCCGGCGTCCGCCTTGGATGCCGCGGTAGCGGT
>NZ_JAWRWL010000232.1:0-307 GCF_046535495.1 Bacillus sp. SIMBA_008
CTATCAGACCGCCGTTGACAGAGGCGCGGAGCATCTGCCGCTGTTTGACAGCAAAAAGTGGCAGCACTTCACAAAAGAAGATATTGAAAGCGTCAGCAAATACTTTGATTTTATTGCGGCTGAAGCGAAAAAACGCTCCCCGGATTCCTCATCCTCTTTTTGATCCTCTCCTCAACTTAACAAGCGCCAGACGTACGTTCCCTCCGATTTTGCGGTATAATAGCAGAAGACGAGGTGAAAAAGCATGAACCAATCAGAAATGTGCCCCAGATTCGAAAAAGCGGTCGACATCCTAAGTAAACGCTGG
>NZ_JAWRWL010000233.1:0-307 GCF_046535495.1 Bacillus sp. SIMBA_008
TGAGGTGTTAAGACGGCTGTTGGTTCGTCGAAGATCAAAATATCAGCGCCGCGATAAAGTGTTTTTAAAATTTCTGCACGCTGCTGCATGCCGACAGAGATGTCAGATACTTTTGCGGCAGGGTCTATTTTTAAGCCATAGCGGTCAGAAAGCTCTTGTACTTGCTGTATGGCTTGTTCTTTGTCGATCTTTCCAAATTTCTTGGGCTCTTTTCCTAAGATGATGTTTTCAGCGACGGTGAAGGTATCGACAAGCATAAAGTGTTGATGCACCATACCGATGCCTAAATCACTTGCATCATTCGGGC
>NZ_JAWRWL010000234.1:0-306 GCF_046535495.1 Bacillus sp. SIMBA_008
TTGGTCAATGACACATCCATCATCGCGCCAAAGCGGCCAGTTTCTACATGAATACCTTTGTCTCTAAGGGCTTTATTGAAACATTCGTAAAGGGCGTTCGCAGCATCTGGCTTGGCTGCTTTCATAAAATTTGGCCTTCTGCCCTTTCTTGTATCACCATAAAGGGTAAACTGAGATACAGACAGCACGCTTCCTTTTACATCCAATAACGAATGATTCATTTTCCCGTTTTCATCTTCAAAAATACGTAAATGTGCAAGCTTATCAGCTAAATAATGCACATCTTCTTCTGTATCTTCGTGTGTG
>NZ_JAWRWL010000235.1:0-305 GCF_046535495.1 Bacillus sp. SIMBA_008
GCTGCTGCGCGCGTATGGGTTCCCGGCCCTGGTCGCGGTCGTCACCGACTGGATCGACCTGCCCGCCGGCCGCCAGGTCGACTATGGTCCGCGCGCGTTCGGGCCGGACGATTTCCTGACCTGGGCGCAACTGCGCGAGATGCGCGAAAGTGGCCTGGTCGAGATCGCCAGCCACACCCATGACCTGCACCACGGCGTGCGCGCCAACCCGCAGGGCAACAGCACGCCGGCCGCGGTCACCCGCATCTACGATCCGGCGAGCCATCGCTACGAAGACGCCGAGGCCTACCGGCGCCGCGTCCAGG
>NZ_JAWRWL010000236.1:0-304 GCF_046535495.1 Bacillus sp. SIMBA_008
CCGCTCGACCACAATGGTGGCGGCGACATGGACGGAGCCGTTTTCCTGCCCTTTAATGGACTCGATAGCGACAGCGATGCTGTGCGGTACTTCTTCCCTTGTCAGATGGAGCACCTTTTCCCTGATCAGTTCAGAAATAATGAACCGCTCGGGATGGTCAGTCACCTGATCGCTCGGATAGAACTGAGGCCCTTCCGGTAAATACGCTTCAACCTGCGCTAGAAGGGTTTCGACGTTGTTCCCTTCCAAAGCTGAGATCGGCACGATTTCTTTAAACGGATAGCGCGCACGGTACTCATCAATT
>NZ_JAWRWL010000237.1:0-303 GCF_046535495.1 Bacillus sp. SIMBA_008
CGGATCGGGCACTGGCGAGTCCGTCGAGCAGGCGCTGCTGCCGCACCTGGGCGGCTTCGACGAGCGCCTGCAGCTGGGCAGCACCGAGGCGATCAAGCAGGGTGCGGTGGCCGGCCTGGGCATCACCTGCCTGTCGCACAGCACGGTGCGCGACCAGCTCGAGCTCGCTCGCCTGGTGGCCCTGTCCACGACACTGCCGCCACTGTCGCGGACGTTGTACCGGATCCGCCATCGCGGCCGGCCGTGGTCGGACAGCCTGAAGCGGTTGCTGGATCTGCCGGAGTAGCTTGTGGGAGGGGCTTC
>NZ_JAWRWL010000238.1:0-302 GCF_046535495.1 Bacillus sp. SIMBA_008
GTGCTGGCAGATGATCATCAGCTGGTCGGCGAAGGAGTGGCTGCGCTTCTGCGGGCGAGTGGCTGGCAGGTGCAGCTGGTCCACGATGGAGAGGCGGCCATGTGCGAATGTCGCACGCTGAAGTACCAGGTCGCGATCGTAGATGTGGCCATGCCCCGCATGGATGGATTTGAACTACTTCATGCAGTCCGTGCGGAAAGGATCGACATCCCGTTCGTCTTCTTGTCCATGCACTCGGATCCGATAGTGATACGCCGCGCGATGGAGAATGGCGCACTCGGGTATGTCAGCAAATCGATGGC
>NZ_JAWRWL010000239.1:0-302 GCF_046535495.1 Bacillus sp. SIMBA_008
GGCGCGGGCTGCGGCCAGGGTCGAGGGCAGGCCGGCGGCGCCGACGATCGCGGCGACCACGGTGTCGCATTGCGGGGCGGCGGCGAAGGTTTCCAGCGCCGCTTCGCCGGCATGGGCGCGGGTCGCCAGGCCGGCGTCGCGCAGCCCGTCGCGCAGGGCCGGGAAACCGGCCGGGTCGGCGATCACGGCATCGTCGGGCCGGTGGCGCGCGCACAGGGCGACCAGCGCCTCGACGTTGCGGCCAGCCGCCAGCACGGCCGCGCGCAGGCGGTCGGGGTGGCGGGCGATGACGTCCAGCGCCG
>NZ_JAWRWL010000240.1:0-301 GCF_046535495.1 Bacillus sp. SIMBA_008
GTCCTCGACGCGACTCAAAGTTGCGGAGGGAGCGGTCGAGCAGCCCTGGATCGTGGTTGGCGACCGGGAGAAGCTTGCGACCGACGGTCCGACCCTCGAACTGCTTCACGCCGCAGAGGAAGCGATCGAGCGCGCAGACCATCTCGTGATCGTGGGCTACCGCTTCGCGGACGCGCACGTCAACCACGTCATCCGCAATTGGATGCTCCGATCCGAGACGCGGACCGTCGGGGTCATCGAGCCGACTTGGTCTTATCCCGAACCCGGGTCGTTCTTTGGCCAGCTCGTCAGCGAGTACGGC
>NZ_JAWRWL010000241.1:0-300 GCF_046535495.1 Bacillus sp. SIMBA_008
TATTTCGTTCATCCATAGTTGCCTGACTCCCCGTCGTGTAGATAACTACGATACGGGAGGGCTTACCATCTGGCCCCAGTGCTGCAATGATACCGCGAGACCCACGCTCACCGGCTCCAGATTTATCAGCAATAAACCAGCCAGCCGGAAGGGCCGAGCGCAGAAGTGGTCCTGCAACTTTATCCGCCTCCATCCAGTCTATTAATTGTTGCCGGGAAGCTAGAGTAAGTAGTTCGCCAGTTAATAGTTTGCGCAACGTTGTTGCCATTGCTGCAGGCATCGTGGTGTCACGCTCGTCGT
>NZ_JAWRWL010000242.1:0-300 GCF_046535495.1 Bacillus sp. SIMBA_008
GCGCAAGGCCAATTCGACATCATCATTAATGATGAAAGGAATCCCGGCCTGCCTGCAGACATCCTGCACCCGCTTCGCGAACAGGACACGTTCATCCCCTGTTAAAGAACCGCTCCCCTTTTCCCGAAATTGAAAAAGCGTAGCGCCGCCCTCAATTGCTTTTTTCACCACGGAAACCGGGTCTGCGCTTGTATTGTTTGATCCCATAATAAAATAAACCGATAACATATTCTTCATCATTTCCCGAGAAATACGCGTCATTTTTCTGTCACCCTTTCAATTGCGGCAAGCTCAGCCGCT
>NZ_JAWRWL010000243.1:0-300 GCF_046535495.1 Bacillus sp. SIMBA_008
GTCGCGCAGACCACGAACGCGTTCAAGGTCGCCTCCGTCCCGAACGGCACGCCGATCAACATCGGCACCGCCACGGTGTCGGTGTCGAAGCTCGCCACCACGGCGCCGAACAAGAACACGTACGACGGCCTGTTCCAGATGGTGTTCGACAACGGCGGGATGCGCGAGAGCGCGACCCAGACGATCGTCGTCGGCTCCACGCAGAAGCGGCAGCTGTCCGCGGCCTACGCGGCCGCGTACGGCAAGTACCAGGAGTCGAGCCGTGAGGTCGGTGGCGTGAACTTCACGACCATCACCTCC
>NZ_JAWRWL010000244.1:0-299 GCF_046535495.1 Bacillus sp. SIMBA_008
CGTCTCCGACAGGCGGCGCAGTCCGTCACGGCGTTGACCTGAAGAGTGGCATCACGATCAACCCGGACGAAGGGCGTCTCTACTGCAATCTGATCCGCAGCTACGTGACCTTCCTCATGACAGAACACGAGCGCATGAGCCGGGATCACTAACGCTCCCGCTCAAAATCCTTATCCTCACCACCCCGATCCTTGCCGCGCGCGGATCGCGACGGCTTCACCCGCCGTCCACCAGAACCGCGATGGGCATTCGTCTCATCTTTATCCTGCGCCGCTTCCCGGAACTCATTGGCAAGCGGT
>NZ_JAWRWL010000245.1:0-298 GCF_046535495.1 Bacillus sp. SIMBA_008
CCCGGCACGCAGAAAACACCTGCATATCCCGGAGGGCAAACGGCAGAAACGGCCGTCCGGACGCGGAACCGTCTGAGTGCACGAGACCGATAGAAGCCTGGAGGGCGGCGTCCAGCATGCTCGGATGCAGGATGAACGGCTCCTTTTCCTCGCGGGCGGACGGCGGAAGAGTGAGCTTCGCGAGCACTTCTCCGCTTCCGGCATAGACGGCGTCAAGCGCCTGATGAGACGGTCCGTAGGTGATGCCGAGGCTGTCGAATGCTTCATAACACTCAGCCTTTGACATGCGCCGGCCGCC
>NZ_JAWRWL010000246.1:0-298 GCF_046535495.1 Bacillus sp. SIMBA_008
GGCCATTTCATTTTCTTTTTCTGAACACCAAACCATCCTTTTGCATCGATTGCAAAGGTAAAAGCAAGCTGTGCAATCAGTAACGCTGCGATAGTGAGTGTCACACCGATGATTTGGATCGCGGTGACTTCATTAAAAATAATAATCGCTGCAAATGCGCCGCCAATTAAATAAAGCGGCTGCACCTTTTGATATTCCCTGAAGTGTCCGTCTCGTACGACGAGTAAAATGACGAGCGAGATGATAAAGCCGGTCAGCTGCGTGATGGTGGCTGCCTGCCATGTACCAATATCCTGGC
>NZ_JAWRWL010000247.1:0-297 GCF_046535495.1 Bacillus sp. SIMBA_008
TGCGCGTGTTCGACCTGGTACCCGAGGCGCTCGCGCATGCGGTCGAGGCCGGCGCCGTCGCCGCCAGTTCCGCCGCCGACACCCTTGCCGATGCCGAAGTAGTGATTTCGATGCTGCCGACGAGCCGGCACGTCGAAGGCCTGTACCTGGGCGAGGCTGGCCTGCTGGCGAAGATCCCCGCCGGCGCGCTGGTCATCGACTGCAGCACGATCGCGCCTGCCAGCGCCCGCAAGGTCGCCGAGGCCGCCACCGCGCGCGGCCTGCAGATGCTCGATGCGCAGGTCTCCGGCGGCACCG
>NZ_JAWRWL010000248.1:0-297 GCF_046535495.1 Bacillus sp. SIMBA_008
TCTCGTGATCCATGTTTCGTTTTGCAATTGATCAATCGTGACATCCTTTTTCTTAGCAAAGGGGTGATCTAATGGTGCGACGATATAAAGCTCGTCTTCTAGAAAAGTTTCTACTGTCAATTCTTTGTCATTCGTCTGTCCTTCAATCAAACCGATGTCGACATGGAATAAGCGGACATGACTGGCAATCGCCTCTGTGTTATCAATGACCACCTCAATGTCCACATGCGGATAGAGCTGATGAAACTCTGCCAATATTTGCGGCAGCACATACTCTCCAATGGTAAAACTCGCCCC
>NZ_JAWRWL010000249.1:0-297 GCF_046535495.1 Bacillus sp. SIMBA_008
TGATGTACACAGTGAAACAAATAAAAGAACTGATAGAAAAGCATTCGCAAGACGAGTCATACATTCATGAACTTGTAAAAGATGATACGAGAAAAAGTGTCCAAAAATTGATAGAGAAGTGGCGCAAAGAGAGAGAAAAGCAGCAGCAACTTCAAGCAGCATGGAATGAGATGCTGCAATTTGAAAACAGTGCGAAAGCGCAGGGATACACATGTATTGCTGGAATAGATGAAGCAGGAAGAGGTCCACTTGCAGGCCCCGTTGTCGCAGCAGCTGTCATATTAAAGGAAGATACAG
>NZ_JAWRWL010000250.1:0-297 GCF_046535495.1 Bacillus sp. SIMBA_008
ACCTCCTTCATTTTTGCCTGAGTCCGGCCGAAAAGCTATTTTCTTTATGCTTTACAAGCCGTATAAAAACTCACTTACTATCTTACCAAAAATTCGCGGCTGTTCCACATGTACCGTGTGCCCCGCCTGTTTGACAACCTCTATTTTACTTGATGGGAGCAGGTTATGCACCTTTTGATTAATAGCGCAAAACTTTTCATCCCATTCACCGCATATGAGCAGGACGGGCGCCTTGATGCGGTGTAATGCCTCCCACCAGGAAGGCTGTGAGCCCGTTCCCATTCCGAGCAGGCTTCC
>NZ_JAWRWL010000251.1:0-297 GCF_046535495.1 Bacillus sp. SIMBA_008
TCCGGCAGTCGCGGTTGAAACCGCTCCTACAGGGGATGGCTGCGGTTTGAATGGAATCGCGAACACGCGCCTGATTACCGCAACGACCGTGGAGGCCGCCGCTTCGCCTGCGATCGCACTGTGGGAGCGGCTTCAGCCGCGACCGCGCGGTCCGGCAGGTCGCGGCTGAAGCCGCTCCTACAGTGCAATCGCAGGCGAAGTGGCGATCTTTCAGGTCGCCGCGAAGATCGGGACGCCGCTCTTCTCCTCCTCCTCTTCCGGCGCGCCCTTGAAGAATGGGGACAACCAAAGCGCCCT
>NZ_JAWRWL010000252.1:0-296 GCF_046535495.1 Bacillus sp. SIMBA_008
GCCGTTTTGCATAGTTGACAAGCGAGTAAAGAGTGGTCGTTTTTCCAGAGCCGGTCGGGCCGGTAAACAGAAGCAGGCCGTGTGAATGCTTCAGAAAGGACAATAGTGCGGCGCCCGCCCCCCGAAATAAGGACAGTTTATCCAGAGGGGGAATCTGCCGCTTAGGCAAAAGCCTGATGACAAGACTTTCATCATTCATTGTCGGCAAGGTTGACATTCTCAAATGAACGGTTTCCGTCGGAAGCGGCAGAGACAATGAACCGTTTTGCGGCTTACGTCTTTCTCCTATATCCATG
>NZ_JAWRWL010000253.1:0-296 GCF_046535495.1 Bacillus sp. SIMBA_008
ATAAAGACAAAAATTTCCTTGATGATGAGCATGAAGTGATTGCAAAAGTGCTCCAGCAGCCGAATTGCTTAGAAGTGACCATTTCTCCAAACGGCAATAAAATTATCGTTCAAGCAGAGCGGGAATTCATTGCTGAAGTGGTAGGGGAAACAAAAATTGTTGTAGAGGTCAATTCAAGCTGGAAAGAAAAAGATGATCATGAGTGGGAAGAAGAGGTGGATGAGGAGTTAGAAGATATTCATCCAGAATTCCTAGCGGGTGATCCAGAAGAGTAATTCATGACTAGGGCGCATATC
>NZ_JAWRWL010000254.1:0-295 GCF_046535495.1 Bacillus sp. SIMBA_008
CAAAACACAATCCCAAATGCTGATACTGTAACACGTGCTTTTTCATTTTTTTTATAATAAATCAAATAAGCATAATTATAAAGAATTCCTGTTACTGTAATACATATTACATAAGTTATCCCAAATGGATGATATAAACCAAACATTAATGCTGCAATTAAAACTATTAATAAATCATGTTCACGAATCCAAGGAATACAACGAAGAATCCAGAATAAAAAAACCTGGAAAATTAAAGTTTCTACTATAGGGGCTATAATTAAAACGGATAAAATTTGCTGATATATAGGTTCAT
>NZ_JAWRWL010000255.1:0-295 GCF_046535495.1 Bacillus sp. SIMBA_008
GGCGAACAGGATGTCGGCCCCGTATCAGGCGCTTGCGACAGCGGACGGATATCTGACGATCGGAGCGAACAATCAAAAGCTCTGGGGCCTCCTTTGCGAGGTGCTCGAGCTTCCGCAGCTCCGCGAGGATCCGCGATTCGCGGACAACAACAGCCGTATGGCGAACCGCGCGGAGCTGGTTGGTGCCCTCGAGGAGCGGCTGGCGGAGGCGGGCACGGACGAATGGGTGACGCGGCTGCTGGAGGCGGGGGTTCCGGCCGGGCCGATCCGTGACTACCGGTATGTGCTCGAGGAG
>NZ_JAWRWL010000256.1:0-294 GCF_046535495.1 Bacillus sp. SIMBA_008
GACCGCAGTCTGCGGAGGAAGTTGCCAATGCACTTGGCATTGCACGTGTCACGGCGCGCCGGTATTTAGACTTCTTAGTGAAAGAAGGCGAGCTGAAATTAGATATGCAATATGGCGGGGTTGGCCGGCCTGTTAATAAATATATCGTACATTCTGACTAAGAGACCAAAAAGACCAAAATGTACGATATGTTCATAAGCTTCACAGCCTTTGTTGAAATCGCTATCATTTAGCTACAGATAACAGTTAAGCGTTTACATCAAAGGGTGAGGGAGTTGATTTTTTATGAAGAGG
>NZ_JAWRWL010000257.1:0-294 GCF_046535495.1 Bacillus sp. SIMBA_008
GGCGCGCATCTCGATCGTGCGCCGCTTCTGCGCCTCGTCCCAGCCGTCCTCGAGATCGACCGGGATGCCGAGGGTGCCGCGCAGAGCGAAGCGACGGCCACACAGGCTCAGGGCGATCCGGCGCGTCCGCATCCGCAGCGCGCCCTGCGCCGTCACACTGCACTCCTCGATGAGCTCGACGCGCCCCCGTGCGCCCAGCAGATTGCGCACGAGGCCGGGCAGCACGCTCACGGTGAGCCTGTCGGAGATGAACTGCGTCGTGCCGGGGAAGCGGAACTCCCTGGTCGTGTCGAG
>NZ_JAWRWL010000258.1:0-293 GCF_046535495.1 Bacillus sp. SIMBA_008
TGCTTAAATCTAAAATGATAGGGAAGGTGATGCATGCCTAAGTCGTCTTCATCCATCATCATATTCATCCCCGCCTCAATCACAAGCTCCAGTTCTCTTACATTGCCTGGCCAATCATACGCCTTAAAAAGGGCAAGTACCTCTTCATCAGCCGCCTTCACCTTCATTTGAAACAGCTCATTATATTTTTGAATAAAATGATTCACAAACGTAGGAATGTCCTCTTTTCGCTCAGAAAGCGGCGGAATAAATAAGGTGACAATACCGAGACGATAAAATAAATCCTTGCGCAT
>NZ_JAWRWL010000259.1:0-293 GCF_046535495.1 Bacillus sp. SIMBA_008
AGATCCAAACAACGTCTAAGAAGTGCCAGTATAAACTTGAGATAAAGATTTTTGAAGACGTCTGCGGCGTTAATCCGCGTTTCTTCAATTGCAGTAAGATGCCGGCAATCCAGAAGATACCGATCGTTACGTGCGTTCCGTGCGTTCCCAGAAGGACGAAGAATCCAGACCAGAAAGCACTTGTACCGAGAGATGCTCCTTCATGTACATAGTGGATGAACTCGTTAAGCTCACATCCGACGAAGCCCGCACCGAGAAGAAGCGTAATGATCGTCCAAATGACGACGCCTTTT
>NZ_JAWRWL010000260.1:0-293 GCF_046535495.1 Bacillus sp. SIMBA_008
CTACCACCCTATGACGCTTGAAACGCGACAGAGCCTCGCACTCATAGTTGACGGTGCCGGGAGGAGCTTGCAAGCGTGCGACATCCTCAGAGACGTATCCACGAAGCGTGGCGAGGCGCTCGGAACGGGCCATCGCGACTATCTCGAATCGGTTCTCCTCTGGGCAGCTTCTTCGGCTAGAGCGCGTCGAATAGACGAATCACTCGCGCTCCATGAACTAGCCATCGACCAGCTATCCCGGACACTCGGCGAACGCGAGATCGGTACGCTGAAAGCAAGGGAGCAGTTGCTCC
>NZ_JAWRWL010000261.1:0-292 GCF_046535495.1 Bacillus sp. SIMBA_008
GGAAAAGGCGCAATAGGCTTTACTTTTTATACCGATTGACTTGAAAAAGGGGATGGACGTACCGTGCTTAAAAAAAGGAGAGCCTTACTTGGTGCGCTTATGATCATAAGCGTGCTTCTTTTAGTCTCATGTTCAAATGGACAAATCAAAGATGCGTTAAATTATCAAATACAGCCGTTTGAATATGAAAATCAGGATGGGAAAAAGGTGTCATTAGATGATTTGAAGGGGAAAGTATGGGTGGCAGATTTTATTTTCACAAGCTGTGAAACGATCTGTCCGCCGATGACTG
>NZ_JAWRWL010000262.1:0-292 GCF_046535495.1 Bacillus sp. SIMBA_008
TGATCGCTTTTTTCTCATCGTTTTCAATAAAATCACCAGCAGAGAATACATCAACTCCTGACACTTTCAGCTGTGTTGACATCACAGAACCTTCATATGGGGCAGGATTCATGCCGCATAAATGCCCAGCAAGCACATTCGCTTGATCGTATAAAGGCGCAACAAGACCGTACGTTTGTCCTCTGTGTTCTGCACATTCTCCGACTGCATAAATGCCCGGTACACTTGTTTCCATGAAATCATTGACGATAATGCCTTGGTTCACTTCAAGACCGCTTATTTCTGCAAGCAT
>NZ_JAWRWL010000263.1:0-292 GCF_046535495.1 Bacillus sp. SIMBA_008
GACTAGAGGTTGATTATGAATTGGCAACCCTGTATGAGGCCATGCAAAAAGAGAATGAAGATCAAATCGATCTCAGCAAAAGAAAACTGGAACGTCTCAGAAAAGAATGGATTCGGCTTAACGGATAAAGAATAGTAAAAACGAACCGCAGGAAATGGTTCGTTTTTACGTGAGAAGGCATTTTTTTCATTTTCCTTGCTTTTTCATCGCCTTTATCAGTATGCTATAGAATAAGCTATACATAGAAAAGAGGTACACGGTATGACAAATTGGACGGAAATTGATGATATCG
>NZ_JAWRWL010000264.1:0-291 GCF_046535495.1 Bacillus sp. SIMBA_008
GAAACAGTAACGGACGGAAAATCACTCCCTCTCTTAACACCTATGTCTGAAGTGGCAGGCAGAATGGCCGCTCAAATCGGTGCACAATTTTTAGAAAAGCCAAAAGGCGGTAAAGGCATCTTGCTCGCAGGCGTACCAGGGGTATCAAGAGGGAAGGTCACGATTATAGGCGGCGGTGTTGTTGGAACAAACGCAGCGAAAATGGCGATTGGACTTGGCGCAGATGTCACTCTGATTGACGTAAACGCAGAACGCTTACGTCAGCTGGACGATCAATTTGGTCATCAAATG
>NZ_JAWRWL010000265.1:0-291 GCF_046535495.1 Bacillus sp. SIMBA_008
GTGCCTTCGTTCTGCCAGTCGCCATCGCGGCCGACGTACTGCCGCGTCCAGATCCGCTCCGATGTCATCGGCAGGATCTGCGCATAGATCGGCGGCAGGACTTCGCGGCCATCGGCCAGCATCATTCCGTAGCTGCCGTCACGCAGGAAGATCAGATGCGCGCCGGTCAGTTCCTCGACCGAGCCGAAGGATGCCGCCACGACCTTCTGCTGCTGCATGTTGTAGAGGTGCGCGTTGCCTTCGGCATCTTCCAGCACCAGCAGCGGTGGTGCGATGTAGCGTTCCTGCAGG
>NZ_JAWRWL010000266.1:0-291 GCF_046535495.1 Bacillus sp. SIMBA_008
TTTTTCTATTTTATATCGTTTATTATGTGCGCAAGGTTATCATGAGTAAAGGTGTACGTAGGATGGTAGTTTATCGTGGTGCTCTAGGAATAGTTACGATCTGTAGCGTGATATATTTTTGTTATACTATTTTGGGTGGAATAAACTATTACAGATATTCTTTTTTGTCTTATACCGAATATAAAGAAGAGAACTACAGCAAGGAGGAACTGGTCAAATTGAGTAAGTCGCTTGCCGTTGAAATGGAATTGGCAAGGGAAAAGTTAGCGGACACTGATCTTTTGGCTCAAG
>NZ_JAWRWL010000267.1:0-290 GCF_046535495.1 Bacillus sp. SIMBA_008
GGTCATTTTGGATAAACAATACTTGGTGACTGTGGCACCTATTCAAAGTAATTCTGCAACAAAGAAAAAGAATCCCTTGTCAGCAGCAGACAGGAAAAATATAAAAGTATCTCCTGAAACACTTAATAAAATAAAAACCATTTGTACAATGAAAGATATGAAAAATAATGAGCTTATTCATGAAATGTTAGATTACTATATCACTAATAAGTTGAATTCAAATGAACAAAATAACCTGCTACTACGAAGATAAAAATAGCAACAATCTATATGCCGAAAACTTCTGAATG
>NZ_JAWRWL010000268.1:0-290 GCF_046535495.1 Bacillus sp. SIMBA_008
GTGGAAAAGTTTATGAACAAACAACAGCTATTGATGTGGAAAAAGGTGATTATCCACAAGTCATTACAAAGGGCGGACATCGCATCACTTGCAAATATGTTGTCTCTTGTTCACATTTTCCTTTCTATGATGCGAATAGCTTTTTCTTTACGCGAATGTATGCTGAACGCTCTTATGCTCTCGCAATCAAAGCAAAATCGGATTATCCAGGTGGCATGTATTTAAGTATTGATAATCCAAAACGTTCCTTACGCTATACAACAAACAATGGAGAACAATTAATTTTAATT
>NZ_JAWRWL010000269.1:0-290 GCF_046535495.1 Bacillus sp. SIMBA_008
TATCGTCAAGGCGACGACGTAGAACGGACACCAATCGATCGCGTCGCACGGTTCCGGATGCTCATCGTGCTCTCTTCCGCATTTTGAGGATTACATTCCGTGGGGCATTGTAGATGTGGGTATGACGGGCGGGAGAGTCCATGCAAGGAAAGACCACAGGTGCGCAGTCCCTGACTCGTGCGCTGGATGTACTCGAGTGCCTTGAAGCAGCCGATGGCCCGCTCGGCGTGACGGAACTCGGGCGTCGGCTCGGCCTACCGGGCGCGACCGTCCACCGCCTCGCACAGGCG
>NZ_JAWRWL010000270.1:0-290 GCF_046535495.1 Bacillus sp. SIMBA_008
TTAAAAGAGTTTGTCGTATTGACAAGTTTTGAACCGCTGAACGTAGCTTTGACACGATAATAACCTGTCTTGCATCCTTTTAAAGAGAATGACTTAGTCACCCTTACTGAGAAAGAAAAGGTTGTTTTTTTGCAAGTCGTCCATTTCTTTCCGGACTTTCGCTGTAAGTATAGGTTTCCTTTAAAGGTTCGATCTGACGGATACGCTGTACTGAGAGTAAAATCGACACTTTTCGCTTTTTTCGTGTAGTAGGAGGCATCGGTAAATCCGCTTACATTTAAATGCTGCTG
>NZ_JAWRWL010000271.1:0-290 GCF_046535495.1 Bacillus sp. SIMBA_008
AGGGCCTGTTCCTGAGCGACCATGGGTACGGTACCGAGCTCGATCTCTTGCACTGGCGCGAACTCGGCGAGAGCGACGCCGATATGCGCAGCGACTGGGGCCTCAGTGACGAGCGCCTCACCGCACGCGCGATCGAGCAGGTCGATGAGCTTCACGAGGCCTACGAGACCACGGGCCAGCTCTTCAGCCTGGGCCTGCTCACGCTCGACACCCACGAGCCGGCTCACCCGTACGACTACTGCCCGATTGAGACTGAGGCGGAGACCACCGAGATCTACGCGTGTTCGATG
>NZ_JAWRWL010000272.1:0-289 GCF_046535495.1 Bacillus sp. SIMBA_008
AGACGATTTGTCCCGATCGGACTGATCCAGACGTTCACGCAAGTGCTGATTCTCCATCTGAAGCTGATGATTTTCTTCAATCACTTCACCGATATGATTTTTCAAATCACCTAACTGGCGATAAAGAGAACCGATTTGTTCTTCTAAATTGATCACCGTATCAAATAGTTCCTTTTTATCCAAGGTGGCACACCTCGTTACTCAGTTGTTTGTGCAGATACAACGCCTTCTTGTAATAATTCTTCCCAAGTATATTCTACCACTTTTTCTTGCCCGGTTAATTCAACTT
>NZ_JAWRWL010000273.1:0-289 GCF_046535495.1 Bacillus sp. SIMBA_008
TGCCGATGATTCCAGAAACAGTTGTTGCAATGCTAGCTGTTATGAAAATCGGAGCAATTATTTCACCAATATTCTCAGGATTTGCGTGTGATGCAGTCATGACTCGTGTACAAGCGGCAGGATCAAAAATGATCGTTACTGCAGATGGTTTTTCACGCCGAGGTAAAGTTGTTTCATTAAAAGACGAAGTAGATAAAGCTTGCGAACATTGTCCAACTGTTGAAAAAGTTGTTATTGTTCGTCATGCAGGAAATGATTTTACACCACATAATTATGATTTCCCATGGAG
>NZ_JAWRWL010000274.1:0-289 GCF_046535495.1 Bacillus sp. SIMBA_008
TGTTGCTGAAGACGGATTTCACGGACGATAGAATCCGTGCCGTTAAAGCCGTTTTTTAGTGTCGGTGTTTCATTCGGATAATCCCAATTGTTCATCCATGCCAGCGCATAGCGTTTTGTCAGCGGATCTTCGCTATTACCGTCTTCAAATGTGACGCCGCCGTACCAGTCAAAGCCGTAATCAAGCCATTGCGGTTCTTCTTGATCGGCGGTAAATTCCTTCCCGTCAAAGTTTCCGGTCCAATACGCGTACGTATTCGGTTTGCCTGCGGGTTTGCCGTTTGCGCTTG
>NZ_JAWRWL010000275.1:0-288 GCF_046535495.1 Bacillus sp. SIMBA_008
CCGGACATCGCGCAGGCCGAGTACGGCCAGCTGCCCTCGATGGTCATCAGCGACGTCGCTCGCGAGATCACCGATGTCTACGAGCCGTACGCCGAGAAGTACGCCCCGGCGATCAACGATCTCGTCACCTTCGACGGCGCCGTGTATGGCGTTCCGCAGGACATCGGCCCGACGGGCATGATGTACCGCAACGACATCTTCGACGAGTACGGCTTCGACGTGCCGACGACGTGGGAGGAGTTCGCCGAGGTCGCGGAGGACATCCGCGAGGCGGGCGACGGTGACATG
>NZ_JAWRWL010000276.1:0-288 GCF_046535495.1 Bacillus sp. SIMBA_008
GTAAGAGCGCATGCCATTTTTATCACCAATCAAAAAGGAAAGGTTCTTTTTCATACAAATCATGAGGATGTAGGGAAAACCATCAGTGTGTCGGAAGGAAGAAGTACCCTGCTATTTGGAGGAACCTCCATATCAACGGGTGATTCTGATGGTGAAACCGTTGTCAGAGGCAGTGCCCCAATTATGAAAGAAACAGGCAGTCATGAAGAAATTATTGGGACAGTCAGCGTCGAATTTTTAAAAAGAGATATCGACCAAGCGACAGCCCATCAACTATTCAAATTAAGT
>NZ_JAWRWL010000277.1:0-288 GCF_046535495.1 Bacillus sp. SIMBA_008
GTCTTTATTTCTCTTTCAAATTAAAATTCGTCCAAATTACTCATATCGGTGAGATGGTCAGTTTAATTAGTAAAGGGTTTAATCGAAAAGAAAAAAAGAAAGATAGCATCTCTCCATTCCAAGCATTTTGCTTAAGTGCAGCAGCACGTATCGGTATCGGAAACTTAGCTGGTGTAGCATTAGCCATTTCAATGGGTGGACCCGGTGCAATATTTTGGATGTGGTTTATCGCAATTATCGGAGCAGCTACTAGTTTCGTAGAATGTACGCTCGCTCAAATTTATAAAG
>NZ_JAWRWL010000278.1:0-288 GCF_046535495.1 Bacillus sp. SIMBA_008
CCGCGACAAGAAGGCCCTCCACGCGAAGGCTGCTCTCGCCCGCTGGTCCCGCGCCGCGCTGGAGATCGACAAGGCCGTGTTCGGCGGCGACGATCTCGGCGACCTGTCGCAGCCGCCCGCGGTCGAGTTCGCCCCGGTGTCGCAGGCCGACCCGGAGAAGCTCGCCCGCACCGCACAGCTGCTCGACGCCGCTCGCGCCGCGTCCCGCAAGGAGATCGTCCGCAGCATTCACCCCGACTGGGATGAAGACGAGATCGACGCGGAGGTCGAACTGATCCAGCAGGAGCT
>NZ_JAWRWL010000279.1:0-287 GCF_046535495.1 Bacillus sp. SIMBA_008
GTGGGCGATCAGCCCGCGCATCTTAGCCATATGCGCATTGCAGACTGGCCCCTCTCCGAACGCCCGCGTGAAAAGCTGCTCGACCATGGCCCGGGCAAGCTGTCGGACGCTGAATTGCTGGCCATCTTCGTCGGCTCCGGCGCCCGCGGCTCCGACGCGGTGACCGCCTCGCGCGCCCTGCTGGACGAGCATGGCTCGCTGCGCGACCTGCTCGACCGCGAACCCGGCGACCTGGCCCGCCTGCGCGGGGTCGGCCCGGTACGGGCGTGCAAGCTGTCGGCGGCGCT
>NZ_JAWRWL010000280.1:0-287 GCF_046535495.1 Bacillus sp. SIMBA_008
TTAGAGGGTTAATCCTAATAAAATGATTGAAATAAAAAAACCTGCAGAACATTTTGCAGGTTTTTTTTATTTTCATCAAAACACGAGAGAATCAAGAACCCAAACATTTACGTTTACGTTAAGGTTATGAAGGTGTATAATAAATCATGAATTGATGAGCAGGAGGCACTGGCAATGGAATGGATGAAAATTGATCAAGTGGCGAAAAGAAGCGGACTGACCAAACGGACGATTCGTTTCTATGAAGAGATTGGTTTATTATCAGCACCAAAGCGGACAGAGGGCGG
>NZ_JAWRWL010000281.1:0-287 GCF_046535495.1 Bacillus sp. SIMBA_008
CGGTGTACTGGGAGTACGGCTCACCGGATGCCGAGACGACGATCGTCGCGGTGCACGGCTTCCGCGGCGACCATCACGGCCTCGAGCCGATCGTCGGCCATCTGCAGGGCATGCGTTGGATCATGCCCGATCTTCCCGGGTTCGGCGAGACGCCGTCGTTCACGGGGCAGACACACGACCTGGACGCCTACGCGGAATGGCTCGGAGCCTTCGCGCGCGAGGTGGCGCCGGGGTCCGTGATCCTGGGGCACTCGTTCGGGTCCATCGTGGCTTCTGCCGCCGTCGCG
>NZ_JAWRWL010000282.1:0-286 GCF_046535495.1 Bacillus sp. SIMBA_008
GGCAATTTCTACCATCTGCTGCTGAGCTACCGTAAGGTCGGCAACCAGAGTATCTGGTTTGATCGCCAAATTTAATTTTTGCAAAATTTCAATCGTCGCCTGGCGTTGCTGTTTTTCATCCAGACGCCAGCGATTTTTTTTACAAAACTCCCTGCCGATAAAAATATTTTCTTCTACTGTAAGCTCGGGAAATAAATTAAATTCCTGGTGAATAATAGTAATACCTACGTTTTGCGCACTTAACGGATCAGAAAATGAGACTGGTTTATCTTCAAAAATTATTTCG
>NZ_JAWRWL010000283.1:0-286 GCF_046535495.1 Bacillus sp. SIMBA_008
TGTGTATTCATTGGATTTTGTATTGTTCAATTTCTTAAATATAGGGGTTTCAAAAAAGATAAAGAGAATAAAAAGGGGAATAGTAAAGGTTGATATATCGTTTATAAGTTGTATTTATAGCCATAACTTTAAAGGCACCTTGCCTAGGTAATACATGACAAATATTTAATAAAGAAAGAGAGAAGAACACATGACGAAACCTAAAATTTACACAATGAGCTTTGCAAAAGTCTATCCTCTCTACATCGCAAAGGCAGAGAGAAAAGGACGAACAAAGGCTGAAGTC
>NZ_JAWRWL010000284.1:0-286 GCF_046535495.1 Bacillus sp. SIMBA_008
CAGCATATTTCCCGCGCTTCCAATTCCACATCCATAACGCCTTATGAAACATACCCATCCTCCTCAAGTGTCGTAACGAAGACATCTTCAAGTGACATGGTTAATTCTTCAATGAGTATAGGTTGCTCTTTATAAAACTTCTCCAGTGTTGTAGCCACATTTCCCTCGATTAAGATTGTATATACTTTTCCTGTTTGGTTTAATATTTTAATATTGCTTAAGTTTTCTAGTTTTTGAGGTAATGAACGTTCGTAAGCTACTTGTATTTTTGCAAATCGTGATTTTG
>NZ_JAWRWL010000285.1:0-286 GCF_046535495.1 Bacillus sp. SIMBA_008
CCCGGTAATCTTCTTCTGTCATTTTTAATTGCCGCTTTAAGTGTTCATTTTCTTCTGTAAGTGACTTCAATTGATACTGTGCATCTGCCAGTTCTTCGCGTAAATGAGCGGGTCCATCAGGTTCTTTTTCAAGCTGCTCTAAAAACTGAATCACTTCTCGAAGGGTCAATTCAGCCTGGTTTGAAGAAGTCTTTTCTTCTATGGTTAACGCATGCTGTGGTAAACCAGAGGAATGAATACCTATTTTTTTACGCAATTCTTTCCGCTGTTTTTTTGCCAGCTCTAT
>NZ_JAWRWL010000286.1:0-285 GCF_046535495.1 Bacillus sp. SIMBA_008
CCCTGCCCGTTCCGGCTCGCGCGAGCGACATGCTCGACTTCGGCGGCCGGTGGATCCGCGAGCGCGCTCCGCAGCGCCGCCCCGCAATGATGGGATCCTACGCCCGCGAATCGCGCCGCGGCCGAAGCGGGCACGATGCCCCGTTGCTGACGATCCTCGGCGAGCCGGGCTTCGCGGACCGGCGCGGCGAGCTGTGGGGTGTGCACCTCGCGTGGGGCAGCGACAGCGTGCACCGTGTCGACCGCATGCCGGAGGGGCCCTGCGTGCTCGGTGCCGGCGAGCTGT
>NZ_JAWRWL010000287.1:0-285 GCF_046535495.1 Bacillus sp. SIMBA_008
CATGATGACGGTCGCCAACGGAGCGGACGAGTCCTTGTCGACGGGGACGGCCGTCTGGGCGGTCAGCGCCTCGAGACTGGTCGTGGGTGCAGTCGCGTGCACGCTCTGTGTGAGCCGGCTGGGCGCGACTTCTGTGCTTCGAGTGCGCTGGTTGAGGAGCTTGGTGAGAGCCGCCGCCTGCGTGCTATCACCGTCGGCAACGAGCGCGCTGACCAGTCGTTTCACCTGGTGGTTCAGACGCTCGGAGTCGTTCCCCAGTGCGACGCGGACAAGTGATGTGACAAT
>NZ_JAWRWL010000288.1:0-285 GCF_046535495.1 Bacillus sp. SIMBA_008
GTTGCTAATGCGATGCTCACCAGCGAGCCCGACCTCGAGGCCATCTGGGCTGTCTGGGATGTCCCGGCAGAAGGCGTGATGGCCGCCGCCCGAGAGACTGGCCGCACCGACATCAAGCTCGCGACCGAAGACTTGGGCACCAACGTCGCAATCGCGCTCGCCGAGGACGAGATGGTCGTCGGCCTCGGTGCGCAACTGCCGTATGACCAGGGGGTGACCGAGGCGCGCCTCGGAGCCCTCAGCATTCTCGGCGAGGAGGTCCCGGCGTATGTCGCGCTGAGCTCG
>NZ_JAWRWL010000289.1:0-285 GCF_046535495.1 Bacillus sp. SIMBA_008
GCCCTGCTGCTCGGGCGGGCGAAGGACAACAACGCATCGGCATCCGTCGGTCCCTTCATCCGGCTGTTCGACGACCGCTTCGGGCTCGACGACGTGCGCTCCGAGACCGTCACCCTCTCGGTCGACGGCGACGACGGCGTCCGCATGGAGGCGTCGTCGCACATGGCGCAGATCAGCCGCGACCCCGCCGATCTCGCGCGGCAGGCCAGTGGCGCGCATCACGCCTACCCCGATGGCTTCGTGCTGTACTTGGGAACGATGTTCGCCCCGACAGACGACCGCGAC
>NZ_JAWRWL010000290.1:0-284 GCF_046535495.1 Bacillus sp. SIMBA_008
GTTTGAGACAGGTTCTTTCAGTAAAACAGTTTGTCCTTCATAACCGTCCAAATATTTTTGCCAATAGGCTGAAGCGTGCTTATGATCCTGGTCTTCCAGCCATTCGATATATCGGCTGTACGGGGTGACGACTTCCCGCTCCGCTTTTCTTCTATCAAGAATCGCATAATAGGTTTCAAATACTTCATTCGTAATAAGAGGCAGACACCAGCCATCCATTAAAATATGATGGAAGCTCCATATCAATCGGACTTGGTCATCCTCTGTACGAAGGATTGATACGC
>NZ_JAWRWL010000291.1:0-284 GCF_046535495.1 Bacillus sp. SIMBA_008
GGGATCCGCGGTGGCGTTGGCGGTGGCGGTGACGCGTGCCTGCGGCGGCGCAGGAGCGGGCTGGGACGTTCCGGGCTGGACGGTGGACATCGCGTGACTCCGGCAAGGTGCGCGCGGCCCGGATGGGCCGCCGGCGACCTGGATCGCGGGGCGGACATTAGCGCGCGTGCCGGCGCTTGCCTTGCACTTTCCGGTTGCCGCTTGGATGTTCGCGATGGTCGCCCGGTGCCTGGCAGCAAGCGCGATGTCAGCGGCGCGCCAGGATCGTCCTGCGCCATGCGCCG
>NZ_JAWRWL010000292.1:0-284 GCF_046535495.1 Bacillus sp. SIMBA_008
TCTGGGCCGTGTCTCAGTCCCAGTGTGGCCAATCACCCTCTCAGGTCGGCTACGCATCGTTGCCTTGGTGAGCCGTTACCTCACCAACTAGCTAATGCGACGCGGGTCCATCCATAAGTGACAGCCGAAGCCGCCTTTCAATTTCGAACCATGCAGTTCAAAATGTTATCCGGTATTAGCCCCGGTTTCCCGGAGTTATCCCAGTCTTATGGGCAGGTTACCCACGTGTTACTCACCCGTCCGCCGGTAACTTCTTGAGAGCAAGCTCTCAATCCATTCGCTCG
>NZ_JAWRWL010000293.1:0-284 GCF_046535495.1 Bacillus sp. SIMBA_008
GTTTGTTGCGTAAATTTGGCCTAGCGGCATTTGTCCTGATCGCACAATCCCTGCAATCATTCCTTCCGCCATAGAACCTGCTCCAATGAAAGCAACTTTCTTTTGATCAATGATATTGATCCTCTCCCACGTTCGCTTTTTGTTCGTGTTTTTCGCACGTTAGTTATCGTACCATGATGAGAAATCGTGTCAAGAAAGAGCCAGCGCTTTCCAAAAGTCCCGAATACGCGTTCAACCGCTTGCTGTATGTATACTGACTGCGCTTTTGCAAAACAACAATTTAG
>NZ_JAWRWL010000294.1:0-283 GCF_046535495.1 Bacillus sp. SIMBA_008
CTGCTCCATATATTGGGGCTATCAAAGGTGACGGCTTTTTTGACAGCTGACTGTTCTGTTGCAACATAAGCACAAACAGCACCGGCAAGGGCTTGTCCAGTGAGATAGATACCTGCATTGGGATGCTTCTGACTGACTTGCTCTATGTATTCCTTCCCTTTAAAAAAGACATGATCTCGATTGACATCAAGGGACTTCCTTTCAATGGGATAGGCATAATCCGTTTTAAGCAATGACTGTGCCGCGGTGTGTACATCTTGTGGCGAGGTCACCGGCATTTGCT
>NZ_JAWRWL010000295.1:0-283 GCF_046535495.1 Bacillus sp. SIMBA_008
CGGTTCGATGCCATGGGGAAATGCGCGATGCCAGCGATATTGGCGAAGCTTGTCCATCTGGCTGGCAGGCGTAGTGCCAAGGCCTGTGATTGAAGGGTTGCGCCGCGCATTGCAAGTGGGTCTGACGTTATCGATTGTTTGCGGTGCTTGGCAGTACGGAGGAATCACCATCCAGGCTGGCGGATTTCCTCGTGTCGGCGGTGTGTGGATCCGATGGAACACGCGGTGGAAGGGACATTTCTGGCGCATGGCGCGGATGAAGGCTGAGGTGTCGTGCTTGAAG
>NZ_JAWRWL010000296.1:0-282 GCF_046535495.1 Bacillus sp. SIMBA_008
GTTAGAAGAAGCGATTATTCTTATGAAAGATCTTCGTATTCATGATGCGAAGACGATGTTTGCAGTACAATATTTACAACTACAAAAATAAACACTCGCCAAAGGCGAGTGTTTTTTAATTGATTTTTGCGTATACGCGTGCATCACGTAAGCTACCATCTGGTGCTATGAAATCATTTTCCATTGTACCTTCTAGAATAAATTCTAAACGTTCTGCTAGGTTACATGCATTTGCATTTGTTGCATCAGTACGAATTTCAATTCTTCTAGCACTTAGCTTAT
>NZ_JAWRWL010000297.1:0-282 GCF_046535495.1 Bacillus sp. SIMBA_008
ATTACTTTTAGGGGCAATGGTTGCATTATTAAACGAAACGTTACTTGGTAATGCGTTAACTGTATTAATGAAAGAATTTGGCGTAACGGCTTCAACGATTCAATGGCTTTCTACAGCTTACATGTTAGTGGTTGGTGTTTTAGTCCCGATTACAGCGTTACTTCAGCAATGGCTCACAACGAGACAAATGTTTTTGATCGCTATGGTAACGTTTTTAGTCGGTACATTAATTGCGGGATTCGCACCGACATTTTCCGTTTTATTAGTTGGCCGTATCGTCCA
>NZ_JAWRWL010000298.1:0-282 GCF_046535495.1 Bacillus sp. SIMBA_008
TCTGTACAACTGCTCCTGTCATTCATCCGACGAAACAGTGTGTAACACATTCTTTTTCAACAACGGTGGTGCCACACATTTTCCCAACGCATACAACACATGTTCATCATCAACAAATTAAAAACCAAAACTTCTTCCCACAAACAAACTCGAATGTAAATGTTGTAGACCCGATCGACCCAGGGTTCGGCGGCGGATGTGGACCATGTGGTCATGGACATCATGGACATCACGTATCACCATTTGGACCAGGACCAAATGTATCACCATTCGGACCAAACG
>NZ_JAWRWL010000299.1:0-281 GCF_046535495.1 Bacillus sp. SIMBA_008
CGCGCACTGACTACGCACGCGCCGCCGCGGAGTTCTCGTGGCCGGAGGTCGGCGAGCGGTTCAACTGGGCAATCGACTGGTTCGACCGCATCGCGCGCGGCAATGAGCGCACCGCGCTGTGGATCGTGGAAGAGGACGGCTCCGAGGAGAGGTTCAGCTTCGATCAGCTCGCGACCCGCTCGGCACGCATCGCCCCGAGTGCTGCGTGCAACAGCTCATCCTCGTCCAACTGTTCGTAGCTCATTTGGGGTACCTTGGTATGATCCGCAAGCGCAAGGTGG
>NZ_JAWRWL010000300.1:0-281 GCF_046535495.1 Bacillus sp. SIMBA_008
ACGTTACTCCCGCTAACGGTGCTTTATTATCTTTGTCTATTTTTGTTATCTCTACATTCCCCGTATCTACCATTTCATTTTCTATTTTTAATGATAAGACCTCGGTCATGCCTTTTGCAATTTCAAACGATACCGGCTCTATTAATTTCTTATAACCTGGTAAACTTTCTACCTCTACTAATTTGTAACTTCCTACAGATAGATCTGAAATGTTTGCTTTTCCTTCTTTATCTGTTGTCACTTTCGTTACTACTTTTCCTTGCTCATCTTGCACTTCAAAG
>NZ_JAWRWL010000301.1:0-279 GCF_046535495.1 Bacillus sp. SIMBA_008
GGCCTTAGCTCAGCTGGGAGAGCGCCTGCTTTGCACGCAGGAGGTCAGCGGTTCGATCCCGCTAGGCTCCACCAAAAGTTTTTAAAAAGTTGTTGACTTTGAAGAAGTGACGTTGTATACTAATAAAGTTGCTTTAACAAAGCAAACAAAATGATCTTTGAAAACTAAACAAGACAAAACGTACCTGTTAATTCAGCTTTTAAAAAATCGCACAGCGATGTGCGTAGTCAGTCAAACTACTTTATCGGAGAGTTTGATCCTGGCTCAGGACGAACGCTG
>NZ_JAWRWL010000302.1:0-279 GCF_046535495.1 Bacillus sp. SIMBA_008
TGGGCGGGATCCTCGACCGCGAGGTCGAGATCACCCACCTCGAGGACAACGCCGACCCGACGGTGGCCGTGACGAAGCTGCGCGAGTACATCGCGACCGAGGGCAAGCCCGACCTGGTGATGAACTCCGGTCCCTCGACGATCACCGAGGCCATGCTGCCGATCCTCACGCAGAACAAGATCGTCTCGTTCAACATCGGACCGACCACCGGATCCGGTGATCCGTCGGTCAACCCCTACAGCTTCGACCTCAGCGCCTCCGTGCCCGACTACCTCGGCT
>NZ_JAWRWL010000303.1:0-279 GCF_046535495.1 Bacillus sp. SIMBA_008
ACCCTCGACTGCGCGTGCACGGGGTCGACGGTCTGCGGGTGATCGACGCCTCTGTCATCCCCACGGTTCCGACCGGCAACACCAATGCGCCCGCCGCGATGATCGGGGAGCGCGGGGCGGGGTTCGTGCTCGCGGACTGAGACGCCGCGCGCGACGCCGACGAGAAACCCCCACCCGCGATGACCGCGGGTGGGGGTTTCGGCGGTACGGGTGGTCCTCACGTCAGGCGGAGTGCACCTCGCGGCCGGCGAACCACGTCGAGATGACCGGCGTGTGCAC
>NZ_JAWRWL010000304.1:0-279 GCF_046535495.1 Bacillus sp. SIMBA_008
GGCTGTCATAAGGGGACAAAACAGCCAAGAGGCGCTTGAAGTTTCAAAAGCGGCCATTTCAGGAGGTATCAGCGCCATTGAGCTTACATACACAACTCCTGAAGTGGAAGATGTCTTTAAGGAACTCCGGCATCAAGATATTCTTCTTGGAGCCGGTTCTGTAATGGATACCGAAACAGCGAGACACGCCATTTTATCAGGCGCCTCATTTATCGTCAGCTCTCATTTTGTAAAAGAGATAGCATCTCTATGCAACCAGTACAGCGTACCGTATCTTCC
>NZ_JAWRWL010000305.1:0-279 GCF_046535495.1 Bacillus sp. SIMBA_008
TCGCGGAGAAAATCCGTGAACAGGCCGAAATTGCAACAGGCGCCGTCGGTTTGATAACGACGGGAACAATGGCCGAAGAAATTCTGCAAAACAACCGCGCTGACCTTATTTTTGTCGCGAGAGAACTTCTCCGCGATCCGCACTTTGCAAGGAGTGCAGCGAAGCAGCTGAATACTGAAATACCGTCACCGGTCCAATACGACAGAGCATGGTGATGAAATGACAGCCGGAGTTTTTCGATCCGGCTGTCTCTTTTTTTATTTTTCGAGAAACGATTGC
>NZ_JAWRWL010000306.1:0-279 GCF_046535495.1 Bacillus sp. SIMBA_008
GTTTTGCCCGTTGATGAACGAAACCGGAAAATCCGTCAGGAATTCGGATCAAAATCCGGTCTGGCCTTTCGGGACAAAATGTTCCTCTTTCTATCGTCGGATAGTTCCAATTCAGCTGTATCCGCCCTTATGACACATGAATATAATCACGTCTGCCGGTTAGAACATGTGACAAAGGACGAAAAAGATGAGACATTTCTTGATACAATCATGATGGAGGGGCTGGCAGAATATGCTGTATATGAGCGGTTCGGCTCAAGTCTTACGGCGGAATGGACG
>NZ_JAWRWL010000307.1:0-279 GCF_046535495.1 Bacillus sp. SIMBA_008
CTGTCGATGACACGCTGAAGCGGCTCTCCTAGCACCAGCGCACTCGTCGACAGTGCGCGCCGTCGTCGCCCAGTCGTACTTCCCGACGGGCGCGCTCACCCGCATGGGTGAGGCGAGCGCGTCGGCGAAGGCGGATCCCCATTCCTCTGCGTCGTGCGCACGCGCGACGCCCCACCCTCGCCCGTCGGACGTTTCGGCGACGGCCGAGCAACCCGTCCAATAGATGACGGGCGTACCCGTCATGATGCTCTCGAGCGGGGGGAGTCCGAAGCCCTCGAG
>NZ_JAWRWL010000308.1:0-279 GCF_046535495.1 Bacillus sp. SIMBA_008
CTCTTTGAGGACAGCGACAGCTGATGTCACAACTTCCGGTCCGATTCCATCGCCGGGCAAAAGTGCAATTTTCTTTTTCATGAGGACCTACCTCCTTTCCTATGAGATCGCGTGATGTTTCTCAATTTCAATGAGATTTGATTTAAAGATTAAATGCCTGTTTACTGCATTGACGTAGGCTTTCGCCGATGCTTCCAGGACATCTTGCGCTACACCGCGTCCTGCTGTTTCTTTTCCTTCTATTGAAACAGTGACATATACTTCGGCTAGTGCATCTCT
>NZ_JAWRWL010000309.1:0-279 GCF_046535495.1 Bacillus sp. SIMBA_008
GTTGCGAAGTCAGAGCTTGTAGTTATATTAACATCTCTAAGTCCGAACTTACAGAATTCGTTAGACTTCTTCAATCTCTTGGCCAAGCTATTCAAGCTGTCTTTCAAAACCCTTCTCAAAATAATATCGATAACTTGATTGCTGCCCTAAATAACCTACAAAAATTCCTCAATTGCTTAGATTTGTCTCCAGCACAAAAACAAATTGGAAATTCTATTATTGCTAATCTATTAACTATTTTAAGAACAACACCTTTCTCATGCGGAGCATTGTACGTTG
>NZ_JAWRWL010000310.1:0-279 GCF_046535495.1 Bacillus sp. SIMBA_008
CTACATGTAATCGCATTTATATTATTTGTAAAATGGTTAGAGAAAAAGGAATCTAATACATTTAGAAAAATGAATAAGATAAAAGTAGTAGGCATTAGTATTTTGATTTTAATGATGCCGTTTATTTTAAATAACATCCTCCAGACATTGAATAAAACATGGTACTACGCAGGAAAAACAGGGGTAGAAGCAATAGAATATAAAAAAGATGATAGCCAGTGTAGAATGGAGAAAAATGGAGAGCATATCGAACGAAAGTGCATCGTTACTTTAAAAAAT
>NZ_JAWRWL010000311.1:0-279 GCF_046535495.1 Bacillus sp. SIMBA_008
GAAACCTTTTAATGTCAGCTTTTCAACCGGTGTTCCAAAGGGCAGAAACGACACATATTGTTTATCCTGATCTTCTTTTATTTCGTATGTACCAGGTTCAAACATTTGAATGATATTTTGTTTGTCTACAAGGGTGATATTCTGCTTGTGCTGAATCCCTTTGTAAAGAAGATGGATATTTCCTAGAAAATGATCCGCCCTTCCTCCTGTAATACCGTAGATGTAAATATGTGCTGGGTGCTGACTGAGTGCCCAGTTCAGTGCAAGCTCTAAATCGGT
>NZ_JAWRWL010000312.1:0-279 GCF_046535495.1 Bacillus sp. SIMBA_008
CAAAAAGAAAAAGGGAAAATGCAGTTGTTTGAAAAATCGGTTCTATCCATTACAATTGTAGTTTTCTTTTTATCATTTGCATATGGAGGGATTACGACGTTTTTACCGCTATTTGCATCTTCAATCGATGTGAATCCTGGGACATTCTTTCTTGTATATGCAGTTGCTTTAACGATTGTAAGACCAATTTCAGGAAAACTATTAGATAAGTATGGAGAAGTATTTATCATACTCCCGGCATTATGTATTACTGTTATCGCGATAGTTGTATTAATGATT
>NZ_JAWRWL010000313.1:0-279 GCF_046535495.1 Bacillus sp. SIMBA_008
ATCGTTGCTTGTCCGCCGCATGTAATCATATTAACGTTTTGATTGTTTAAAAAATTGTTATTTCGAATAGCAGGACAAACAAATGGCCCATATGCAGCCGGAGTTAAGTCAATTACTATTTTCCCAATCTCTTCTAATGTTTTCGCATGATAATTATGTGCTTTAGCTGAGGTAGCATCAAATACAATATCAGCTATACTTGGATTATCAATAATTGCTTGTATTCCATTATCAAAGACATCGTATCCGGCTTCTTTCGCTCTCTTTAAACCATCCGAT
>NZ_JAWRWL010000314.1:0-279 GCF_046535495.1 Bacillus sp. SIMBA_008
TCTTTTTTGCTGAAAATTCCTTTTAGCATAACAAAGAGGTTAAATATAACCCAAATACGTTACGATAGGTTATCAATTATAGACGGTATTTTACAATATCATTACTGTACGTTGCAGTGAGGTGAAAATATAACAAAAAGCTTGATAAAACAACGTTTGTAAGCAAAGTATTCATAGCCCTTACTTTTGCTTTTTCATTATATCATATAGTATAATATTCAAAATCAGTAAGGAATTTTTCCTGAATTCTTTGCTGATAAAGGTGGAAAAAATTTTCAG
>NZ_JAWRWL010000315.1:0-279 GCF_046535495.1 Bacillus sp. SIMBA_008
GGTGCCGTCATCGGTTCCTGAGTCGGAGGTGGGGATCGGATCCGGGATCGCGTCCTCGATCTCGTTCGCGAGAGCGAAGAGGAAGACGAAGCCCATGATGAAGGCGACGATGGCGCCGACGATGGAGACGCCGAGACCCGTGAAGCCCGGCCACTTCTTTCCCTTGAGGAACAGGGAGATGAGCGACACGATGAAGCCCGCGGCGAGCAGGACCCACGCGAACGGCAGCGTGAACGGGATGAAGGCGAGGATCAGGCCGAGCGCGGCGAGGCCGAGTCC
>NZ_JAWRWL010000316.1:0-279 GCF_046535495.1 Bacillus sp. SIMBA_008
GGTGATGTATTACTATTTATAGATGGTGATTTTGCTATTCAAACTTCAAAATTACAATTATTCCTTAATCCGATTTTACATGATCAGGCCGACATCGTTTTAAATAATTTGGACGCATTATTTTTAAAGAAACAAAAACCGCACGCCGTGACAGTATGGCGCCAAATATTAAATGCAATATTAGAGCGCGAAGAATTAAAGATTGATTCTTTATTAGCTGTACCGCATGCGTTGACGAAAGAAGTTGTTCAAAGCATTGGATATGAATGTTTCGTTAAT
>NZ_JAWRWL010000317.1:0-279 GCF_046535495.1 Bacillus sp. SIMBA_008
CTATTAGTACCTAGTCATAAATGTACGGATGGTGTCTGCATATGAAACTAAATAAAAAAGAACGTCAAAAGCTTCTCCAGCAAACGATCAGCTCGACTCCGTTCATTACTGATGAAGAATTGGCAAGTAAATTCGGTGTAAGTATTCAAACGGTTCGTCTTGATCGTTTGGAACTGTCGATTCCTGAATTACGCGAAAGAATTAAGCATGTGGCCGAAAAGACATTAGAGGATGAAGTGAAATCACTTCCGCTGGATGAAGTAATTGGAGAAATGATTG
>NZ_JAWRWL010000318.1:0-279 GCF_046535495.1 Bacillus sp. SIMBA_008
GTAGCCGAAGATCGGCCCGCCGACCAGGAAACGCCCGTTGCCGTTCGGCGTCACCCCGACCTGCACGCACTTGGGCTGGTTGCCGAATGGTGCCTGGTCCACGCAGTAGCTGGTGTTGGCGGTCACCGGCGTGGCCAGGGTCAGCTTGCCGCCGAAGGTGATGCCCCATGGTCCGTCGTAGTTGCCGGTCACCACCAGCCGATGGCGCGGCGCGGCGTTGGAGCGGATGAACGGGTACTGGCCGATGGTCGGCATGTCGAAGGCGTAGTGCTCGCCGAT
>NZ_JAWRWL010000319.1:0-279 GCF_046535495.1 Bacillus sp. SIMBA_008
GGCGCAGCTGACGCCGACGGGAACCGAGCTTTTCACGGCCATCGCGGCGGCGCAGAGGCTGCGCGATCGGCACTGAGGATGCTGCTTCCTCGCGCTCTCGACCTCTACCTGCGACACGTCACGATCGAGCGCGGTCTGAGTGCGCACACCATCGCGGCCTACCGACGAGACCTGGACGGGTACCGGGAATGGCTGGAGGCCGACGGCATCGGCGACACCGCCGACATCACCCCGGCCGTGATCGGCCGCTTCATCACGGAGCGATCGTCGGCTGAGCCG
>NZ_JAWRWL010000320.1:0-279 GCF_046535495.1 Bacillus sp. SIMBA_008
GGCTGGGTCGCTTTTCTCCCGGCTTTCGGGTACGGTTTTTTAGAAACGGCGCTGAACGGAAGCTTTCCCGTGTACGCCCTTCGTTTAGGCATATCCGTGGATGCCGTCGCGCTGATATTGCCCGCTTTTGCCATCGGAAGTATTGTATTCCAGTTCCCTCTCGGTTTATTAAGCGATCGATTCGGGAGAAAACGTGTCCTGCTCGTCATCTTATTAACGGGTGCCCTTTGCTTTTTGACGGCCGGACTGTTTCCGTCGCCTTCTGTCATCGGCTGCTGC
>NZ_JAWRWL010000321.1:0-279 GCF_046535495.1 Bacillus sp. SIMBA_008
GGCGCCTCACCAGTACAAGGGGAAGAAGATCCTAATTTGTGCAATGCCGGCGGCTTTCCTATTACGTTAACAAAAGGCGGCTCATACATGGACAGCACGACTGCTTTTGGCATCATTCGAAAAGGCATGCTGGATATGACCATTTTAGGTGCACTTGAAGTAAGCAGTCAGGGCGATCTTGCGAATTGGATTGTGCCAGGTAAACGAGTACCTGGGATGGGCGGAGCGATTGAGCTTGCGCAAAAGGCGAAAAAAGTTGTGGTGGTGATGAGCCACCTC
>NZ_JAWRWL010000322.1:0-279 GCF_046535495.1 Bacillus sp. SIMBA_008
TTCTTTAAGAAAAAAAAGAGCGATCCCGAAAAATATCCATTACCTGAGATGGATGAAAGAATCGAAAAGATGAGTTTAAAACTTATGGCGCAAATTTTCGGCCTCTCTCATTTAATCGGTTCTGCGATACTATTTATTATATATATCACTGACAAAAACTCGATGATACGAGTTGAGTATGCCTTGTATTATTTGTTTGGCATTCTTTTCTTTACAATGATGTTCGGATTAAGAATTGTAAAGAAATTAGACAATTAATCCAAACAAAAAGCCCCTCCT
>NZ_JAWRWL010000323.1:0-279 GCF_046535495.1 Bacillus sp. SIMBA_008
CGTGCAGCAGACGGCCCGCACTTCCTTAAATGAGGTCAGACAAATCGTCTCATCGATGAAAGGCATCCGATTGAAGGATGAGCTCGGCAATGTTCGGCAAATTCTTGAAGCGGCAGGAATTGAATTTGTGTATGAAGAAAAAGAAGCGCCCAAACATATCTCTTTGCTGAACGAAAACATCGTCAGCATGTGCATTAAAGAAGCCGTCACCAATGTCGTGAAACACAGCGGCGCCAAAGTATGCCGCATCACCATTCAGCAGCTTTGGAAAGAGGTTGT
>NZ_JAWRWL010000324.1:0-279 GCF_046535495.1 Bacillus sp. SIMBA_008
ATCAGGAGCAGCAGATACAGCTGCCAGTAGCGGCGCAGACTCCGGACGAAGCGGGAGCGCCGTCGGGGAGCCGGGGCCGGCGTCTCCGCCGTCTCGGCGGAGAGGTCATGCTCGACACTGAGCGTCATGGCTACCTCTCGGGTGGATTACTTTACATCGTAATATAACTCTGCCTGGGGCCGAGCGCAACCCATTCAGGCGAGGCTCAGGCCTCGACGGCCTGGAGGTGCAGCAGCATTCCCTGGCTGGGGTTGAGCACGGGCAGCGGCAGGCCCTGCT
>NZ_JAWRWL010000325.1:0-279 GCF_046535495.1 Bacillus sp. SIMBA_008
GTCACTCGGCCTGCACGGCTGGGCCCGCAACCTCGACGACGGCGATGTCGAGGTGGTCGTGGCCGGCGCGGCGGCGATGGTCGACGCGCTGGCCGAACGGCTCCGCGAAGGACCGCCTTCGGCGCGGGTGGAGCGGCTGGTGCGGCTGCCGCACGAAGGCGACATCGGGGCCGGTTTCTTGATCGGCTAGGCGGTTTTCCAACATGGGACGCAAGCTCGACGCCCGGGGGCCGATAACCCGGGATCGATCTGGCGACAGGGGACAATCAGGATGAACGG
>NZ_JAWRWL010000326.1:0-278 GCF_046535495.1 Bacillus sp. SIMBA_008
GAGCCGATCGCGGCGGCAACCATGCCGTCAGCCACCGAGACCGCCGCACCGGACGACGAACCTCCCGGGATGCGATCGCGGTCCCACGGGTTTCCTGGCGTCCCAAAATGGGAGTTGAGCCCGACCACCGAGAATGCAAAGGGCGTCATGTTGGTACGGCCAATGAGCACCACCCCCGACGACCGTAGCCGAGATACCACAGGCGCATCGCACGCGGCTACCGGCATATCGTCGAGCGCGAGTGCACCAGCTCTCGTTACTTCCCCTTTAACGTCTAG
>NZ_JAWRWL010000327.1:0-278 GCF_046535495.1 Bacillus sp. SIMBA_008
TTGTTGACCTCGATGTCGACGACGTCCGGCAGCCCGTCTCCCGAGTTCAGGCCGAGCTGCAGCTTGTTGTGCATCTCCTCGAACGGATAGATCGTGATCTCGAGGTCGATCTTGTTGTCGGGGTTGGCGTCGTTCCATGCTTCGGCCATCGCCTCGTAGTAGTCGGCGTGGACCTCGGCGAACACCCACATGTCGACGACGGTCGAGCCGTCCTCGTTCTTGACGGGTGCGGCACCCTTGTCGCCGCTGCTGCAGCCGACGACCGAGCCGACGGCGAG
>NZ_JAWRWL010000328.1:0-278 GCF_046535495.1 Bacillus sp. SIMBA_008
GCGGGTGCCGGTCGCGGCGTGGTTCGCCGACCAGGCCCGCAGTCGTGCGGCCGGATTGATCGCCGGCCTGCGGGGGCGCGGCCGGCTGGCCGATGCGCTGTCCTTCGCGCCGGACGAGGGCATCGTGCCGCTGCGCGAAACCACGCGCATCGCCGCCGAAGTGCGCGAACGCCTGCAGGTGCCGGAACCGTCGATCTGAACGGCGCTGTCGCGCGGGCTGGCCGGGGACTGCGCCGCGGGCGATAATTGGCGACTTTTTCGCCAACACGCGTCCTGTC
>NZ_JAWRWL010000329.1:0-278 GCF_046535495.1 Bacillus sp. SIMBA_008
GGGCAGGGCCGCGTGGGCGAGGTTCAGGCAGCCCGTGAGATTGGTTCCGACGATCGCCTGGAAACTCTCGGGTGTCAGATCGGCCCAGGCGCGGTTCGGCGCGTTGAGTCCTGCGGAGGCGACGACATCGGTGACGGGGCCGAGTTCGCGCACGATCGTGTCGTGCGCGGCGAGCACGGCATCCGAGTCGGTGACGTCGAGCGGCACCGCGATCGCGGATCCGCCCGCCGCGACGACGACGGCTGCGATCGCGAGCGAGACGATCGCGCCGCCCCAGA
>NZ_JAWRWL010000330.1:0-278 GCF_046535495.1 Bacillus sp. SIMBA_008
ATGCCCGGGATGGAAAGCCGGCCAGGACCATGGCCGCAAGCGCCTGGATGTTGGCGGGGATTTCCCGGATCAGCCTCCAAAGCGTCGGCGAGGCGTTAGTGGCTGGAGTCGCCGCTTGGCGGATCTGCGCTGCCTGCACAATCGTGCCATCTGGCCAGCGCAGATCCTTGCCTACAGTCGCCCCCTTTACGTCATCGGAAACCCGAATGACGCGCCCGAGCTGGTCCTTGAGCTTGACCTTCTTGGACATTACTGCCCCCGCGCGGGCTGCGAATCCT
>NZ_JAWRWL010000331.1:0-278 GCF_046535495.1 Bacillus sp. SIMBA_008
GGTCTTGCGATAATTGCAGTCGGAACGGACGGATACATGTCGTGAAAGGTCTGAATCGACTTGAGACTGAATGATTGAACGATAGGGTGAATGGAAAAGGTAAACCTGCTTAACAGCTGGCCGACTGCTTTTTCAAGACCGACTTGAGAAACGTGCCCTTTCAGTTCAATTAAAAATCCGATTTCAGAATGATAACGCTTCAGAACCTCTTCGAGCAGGGGAATCCGCTCCCCTTTAAACTCAGCCCCATACCAGCTGCCGGCGTCCAGAGACTGCAG
>NZ_JAWRWL010000332.1:0-278 GCF_046535495.1 Bacillus sp. SIMBA_008
CAATGACATCCCCATCATGACCGATTACATTGACATCATTTAGTTTCTTCAATACCTCAGTAATCGTAATGTTTCGCTGTTGATCATCCGATCCCAGTTTTTTTGATGTCAAATCTACATCGTCAAACAACCCGTTGAATTGGTCATATTTCGTAGACAAATCGATAAATGCCTTATTCAAATCATTCAGCTGGAATGTGTTTTGTTTCGCTTGATTGGCTAATACATTGAATAAATACTCTGGCTCAATATCATAGCCCAAAGTATCCACTAACGTT
>NZ_JAWRWL010000333.1:0-278 GCF_046535495.1 Bacillus sp. SIMBA_008
GTGCAAAGATTTCTAACGTTTCATTTGCAATGCGACGCTGCTTCTCTTGAGGCAAATGTTTCAATGTACGCATGTTATGAAGACGATCAGCTAGTTTAATTAAAATAACTCGAATATCTTGAGCCATTGCAATAAACATTTTGCGATGGTTTTCTGCTTGTTGTTGCTCATGAGATTTATATTTAATCTTTCCGAGCTTTGTTACACCATCGACAAGCATAGCAATTTCTTTATTAAATTCCCGTTCAATATCTTCTAATGTAATTTCTGTATCTTCC
>NZ_JAWRWL010000334.1:0-278 GCF_046535495.1 Bacillus sp. SIMBA_008
TAAATCTAGTGCAATTTCTTCACTTGCAGAGGCGAATGCATGTATCGTCCTGCCGGGAGGAACGAGAGGATTTGAAGCAGGAATAACTGTTTCGGTACTGTTATTAGAATCAAGCGCCGGAAGTGAGTGGCCGTGGGAAGAACCGCTTCAATCATACAAATAATAGAAAAAATAGATTGCTAACTTATACAAAGATAAGAGGTGCAAGATGACACATACGTATTATGAAGTAATTGATACACCTATTTCAATTGAAGAAGTTACAAACAAAGTAATTC
>NZ_JAWRWL010000335.1:0-278 GCF_046535495.1 Bacillus sp. SIMBA_008
TTCACAGCATTGTTCCCATTGGTACAGACCCGCATGAATTTGATCCACTGCCAAAGGATGTTCAGCATACAACGGATGCAGACCTTGTTCTATATAATGGTTTAAACCTTGAAACAGGGAACGGCTGGTTTCAAAAGCTGCTCGAATCGAGTGGCAAGGACGGGGATGATGCACCTGTAGCCGAAATGAGTAAAGGCGTCAAAGTAAAGCACTTGTCTTCAAAAGGACTTGAAAGCCAGCAGGACCCCCATGCCTGGCTGAATGTCGAGAATGGGATT
>NZ_JAWRWL010000336.1:0-278 GCF_046535495.1 Bacillus sp. SIMBA_008
GTTTTCAGCATCGGGCCTATCGTGAAGTCGGCAACCGAATCGTACAGACGGGAAATGACATCCGGCGCCACCTTTTGTGCATGCGACTTCATTTGCTCAACGTCATATGATTTTTTTATGGGTGCCTCTGTATATCTGCTTATTTCTCCTTCCGCACATGTCTTCCGGCTTTCTTTACCGGAGACAGTGCAGCTTGCGGTAAAGCGTTCGGCACTCTTTTCTGCCGCAAATGAAATGTCAATCTGCGCGGCCTCACCAGGCTCCAGCGTGACGGGCCC
>NZ_JAWRWL010000337.1:0-278 GCF_046535495.1 Bacillus sp. SIMBA_008
GTGCGAACGCGACCAGCCACCGCAGCTCGAGAGGAAGATGCCGCCAGAGCCATGCGGTTTCACCGGCGGAGAGTCGTGAATGTCGGAACGCGGATTCGAGAGCTGCGAAGAACGGCTCCTCGCCCTCGCACAGCGCGACCTGCAGCAGGACATTGGCGACGGGTGGGAGGATGCCGACTTCGACGCGGCCCGCGTCCCAGTGGAGACGGCATTCCGTACAGCGGGATCGTCGTGTACCCGCGGTGCCCATCCAGATGTGATGCTCTGCCGGGACCGCC
>NZ_JAWRWL010000338.1:0-278 GCF_046535495.1 Bacillus sp. SIMBA_008
TACTGCTCGGTGAACGAGTCATTGGATTAGAAGAGACAGACGGCTGGATGAAAGTCGTTATTCCGCAGCAGGCCAGCCGGAAACATCCACAAGGCTATCCTGGCTATATACCTGCGAACCAACTAAAGCAAGTGACAGAAGGAAGTGCGCCAGCTATTTCTCATATCGTTTGTCAGAAAAAAGCCACGCTCTATCAAAACGGGCAAGCGGACATGGAAATTAGTTTTTTAACAGAGCTCGCAGCTTTAGAAGAAACGAGTGATTGCTTTCGTGTTGTC
>NZ_JAWRWL010000339.1:0-278 GCF_046535495.1 Bacillus sp. SIMBA_008
GAGTTTATTTTTTTCTTAAAATCTTATTATTCGACATCTTTTCTATGTCTTTTCCAGTTTTGTTCCTGTATACTTGATTCGACATACATATGCTGTTAACTTATGGCACTTCGCAAGCCTCCGCTGTTATCGGCATTATGCAGAAACTTATGCTACTGGAGAGATTGTTATGCGCAACACAAAAGAAGGTGCTTCCCCTTCTCTGTTTTCATTGGCTTTTAAACTTACGAGTTTAGCAGTTTTGTGCGGACTGCTTCTGGTAATCGTCATAATGGGAT
>NZ_JAWRWL010000340.1:0-278 GCF_046535495.1 Bacillus sp. SIMBA_008
GGTTTTGATGGGATCGTAGAACAAATTGGACTTAGGACCACGCAGCTTCGAAGTTTTGACGGCACCCTTCATTTTATTCCAAATCGAAGCATATTGAACGTGAGCAACCATTCAAGAGGGACTATGCAGGCACTCGTTGATATCGAGCTGTCTCCAGAAGAGAATGTGGATCAAATGATTACAGCCCTTCAAGCGGCGTGTGATGAGGTACGAGAGGACATTCCTCAAATTATCGAAGGACCTCAAGTTGTCGGGGTGGAGGCGTTCGGATCCTCTTC
>NZ_JAWRWL010000341.1:0-278 GCF_046535495.1 Bacillus sp. SIMBA_008
CTACAATTTTCTGCATTCTTCCAACAATATCTTTTGTCGTAATTCGTTTAAAATCAAATCTCTGACAACGAGATATGATGGTAAGAGGAATCTTATGAGGCTCTGTGGTAGCCAAAATAAAGATACAATGAGCGGGCGGCTCCTCTAACGTTTTAAGAAGGGCATTAAACGCCCCGATAGAGAGCATATGTACTTCATCTATAATATAAACCTTATATGTAACCGCCGAAGGTGCAAACTTCACTTTATCACGTATATCACGGATTTCATCTACGCCG
>NZ_JAWRWL010000342.1:0-278 GCF_046535495.1 Bacillus sp. SIMBA_008
ATTTCGAAGGGGAGCTGTCCTATATTCAGGCCTCCAGGATTGAAATCGAAACCGGACGTGAAATGGACGCGGATACAGATGGCGAGGTATACGGAACAACGCCTAGTACGATCGAAGTGAAAACACATCATCTCACTATGCTTGTTCCCGAGGATTCACAATGAAAATAAAAAAACTCCTTTTGCCGCCCGGGCAAAAGGAGTTTTTTTTAATAGACTGAAGTATTTTCGTCAATGTTTTCTAGGATTTCTTTGACGCGTCCGAGGAAACGGCCGCAT
>NZ_JAWRWL010000343.1:0-278 GCF_046535495.1 Bacillus sp. SIMBA_008
GCGCGGTTTGTTGTGGTGCCTGCTGCTGGCACCGGTGCTCGCCTGCGCCGCCGCGCCGCGCGCTGGCGTGGCCAGCCTGGAACCGGGCGTGGCTGTCGCGATCGACGGTGGAGGTCCATGCGCCCTACCGCCAGCTTGCCCCGGGCGAGCGCATGCAGGCCGGCGAGCGCTGGACGCTGCTGCGCTACGACGGTGCCGACCAGCCGGCCGCGCAGCGCGAGTTCCTGTGCCGGCAGGCACCGCGCCTGGGGCTGGCACATGCCTGCGGCGACTGACGG
>NZ_JAWRWL010000344.1:0-278 GCF_046535495.1 Bacillus sp. SIMBA_008
GCGGGCAAAAAGTGGACAATATCATATTGTAACATTGCAAAGAGATCAAGGGAAATGGAAATTGGCCGGATATCATGAAAGCCAAGAACTTTTAACTGAAATAAAACGATTACAACAATTATAAAGTGAAACTGTAATTGGTGGGGGATGTTCATCTCTCACTGATTAATAGCTCGCACCAATCGGGCTATTACTGCCCACAAATAGTGGGATAAAAATAAGAATAGGTCTTTACCTATTCTTATTCAATATTGAGTAGCTGTTGTAATTTTTCAATT
>NZ_JAWRWL010000345.1:0-278 GCF_046535495.1 Bacillus sp. SIMBA_008
TCGTGGACACCCCCTCAATCAGCCAAGGAAAGTCGCGTGAACCGCAGTTACCGTATCGTCTGGAATGCCACCATCAACCGCTGGGTCGTGGCATCGGAAGTAGCAAAGGGACGCAAGAAGAAGACCGGCCGTGGCGAGCAGGTCGCGACCGGTGCGGCGGTGATGTTCGCCGCGACCCTGATGCTGGGTACCGGCGTGCCGCTATCGGCGCAGGCGCAGGTGCAGGGCTGGAGCGTGGCCGAGTGCTACCTGTTCCCGAGCCTGTATCCGAGGCTGTG
>NZ_JAWRWL010000346.1:0-278 GCF_046535495.1 Bacillus sp. SIMBA_008
GGGGTTGAAATGAAGTAAGAATTACAGGAGTCAGAAACTCTTGTGTGTTGATCAATTTCAATGATGACATCAAAAAAGAAGCATCAATGCTCCCTTTTTTAGCTTTTATATTTTCTCCAGTCCAAATGACTTTCATCTAGCAGCTCGGAGAAGCTTTTGTTTTTTTCTTTTTCTTTCTGCTGCCGAAGGAGGTCTTGTCGTTTTTGTTCTTCTCTTTTTTCTGTTTCGGCGGCCAGATTCTGCTTCATTTGAAGGAGCTGCTGTTTGAGATCCTCGTT
>NZ_JAWRWL010000347.1:0-277 GCF_046535495.1 Bacillus sp. SIMBA_008
GGAGCGGAAGACGGGATTCGAACCCGCGACCCCCACCTTGGCAAGGTGGTGTTCTACCACTGAACTACTTCCGCAGACAGGATGTCCAGTTTTTCTAACTGTTATCCTATATAATGCGGGTGAAGGGACTTGAACCCCCACGTCATAAAGACACTAGATCCTAAGTCTAGCGCGTCTGCCAATTCCGCCACACCCGCGTAAAATGGTGAGCCATGAAGGACTCGAACCTTCGACCCTCTGATTAAAAGTCAGATGCTCTACCAACTGAGCTAATGGC
>NZ_JAWRWL010000348.1:0-277 GCF_046535495.1 Bacillus sp. SIMBA_008
GTAAATGGACATCATCCGCTCGAAGTGTCATGCCCGCAGCCATCGGGTGCCCGCCGAAATGCGGCAGAATGTCGCGGCATTTGCTTAAATGGAAAAATAGATCGAAGCCGGGAATACTCCGTGCTGAACCTTTTGCCATTTGCGTCTCTTCATCTATTCCAAGCACAATCGCCGGACGAGAAAATGTATCTGTCAATTTAGAGGCAACAATTCCAACAACACCCGGATTCCAGCCAGCTTTCGCTACAACAATGGCAGACTGGTCATCACCTGTCTC
>NZ_JAWRWL010000349.1:0-277 GCF_046535495.1 Bacillus sp. SIMBA_008
TCCGAAAGAAGCGCTGTCCGTTATGGAGCAGATCGTCTCGGCCATCGCCCATGCCCATCAAAACCATATCGTGCACCGGGATATTAAACCGCACAATATATTGATAGATCATTTAGGGCATATCAAGGTGACGGATTTCGGCATCGCCACAGCGCTTACGTCTACGACAATCACACATACGAATTCTGTGCTGGGCTCGGTTCATTATTTGTCTCCGGAGCAGGCGAGAGGCGGTCTGGCAACGAAAAAATCAGATATTTACGCGCTCGGCATCGTG
>NZ_JAWRWL010000350.1:0-277 GCF_046535495.1 Bacillus sp. SIMBA_008
CCCCACGCGGGGCCGCGGCGCAGCCGTCGGCCGGCGTGCGCGACACCCCGCGGCGCGCGCCCCGGCGACGCGGCGGATGCCGGATCCGTCGCGAGCGACGCCAGCGGTTCCGAGGGGGTCCGAACGGCGGGATGCGCGAGCCCCAGGCGTTCGTCGCGCCAACGGCCCCAGCGATCGATCTTGTCCGACATCGCATCCGTGAGTGCGATGAGCCGCTCCCACTGGGCCGGCTGGAGCGTGACGAGGTCACGCGTGGAGTAGAAGAAGATCCAATCGT
>NZ_JAWRWL010000351.1:0-277 GCF_046535495.1 Bacillus sp. SIMBA_008
TGATGTCGCTCTTGATGAGCCGTATCTTGAGATTAACTCCTTTTTCAGAAAGAACGGCAGCCCTGAGACGGAGAAGGCCGCGATGAATACACTGGCCTATTTTGATATCATGAATCTGGCGGACCGCGTAAAAGTTCCGGTGCTCATGTCTATCGGGCTGATTGACCGCGTGACTCCGCCGTCGACGGTGTTTGCCGCTTACAATCATCTGGAAACGGAAAAAGAATTGAAGGTTTACCGGTATTTCGGACATGAATACATACCTTCTTTCCATACG
>NZ_JAWRWL010000352.1:0-277 GCF_046535495.1 Bacillus sp. SIMBA_008
GGGTTATATTAGGGATGAATACGGGCATGCTCCTCTTGACTGCACTGCATTATGCGACGATTTGTAAGGAGCTCGGTGTTTCCATGTTTCTTAGAATGAAAAAAGCATGAATGCCCTCTTCGGCGAGCGGGCAAGCTATAAGAAAACTGGGAAGGAAGATCCTGATGAATCTTAAATATCTACCCGCCAGTCTTCTTATGATGATCATGCTTCTATTACTCATAGGCAGCGAGGCTGAAGCGAAAGAGCCCGTTATGGCGCCAAAGATAGAGGCTCC
>NZ_JAWRWL010000353.1:0-277 GCF_046535495.1 Bacillus sp. SIMBA_008
GTGGGGACAGTACAGTTACCAATTTTAATACCTCGTTTGCAGGCGCAACGTCGATTTCCGTGCGATCCGGTGCCAGTGCTACATTTGAGCTTTCCGGCTCGCGGCAGTCGACGGATCCGAACGATGCGCTTTGGTTCCGAGGGCCGACTACAATAGATATCGATGGCGGGTCACTAACGTTTGACCGCAGCCATGTGCAGGTTGGCAATGGCACGACCACTATCCGAAATGGTGGCAGATTGACAGCCACGGGGGCGGATAGTTATTTGATTTTGCC
>NZ_JAWRWL010000354.1:0-277 GCF_046535495.1 Bacillus sp. SIMBA_008
ATGAGACGCCTCTTTTGGTGATTTCATCAAACCACCAGCGGGAGGCCCCGTTGTCCCCGCCATGGGCAAGGTGAAGCATGACTTTCATGTTTGAATCGACAGAGCGAACCGCATTTGTTCCCGCTTTTAGCAAAGCAGCAAGCCGGTCAAATTCACCCCCGCCTTCACCCCAGCTTTTGCCGTTCGGCCAGAGCATACCTGAGTTCAATTCGTTTCCAACCTGTACCATGTTCGGCAGTGCATTTTGGGCTCTCATCGTTTTGAGTACATCCCCAGT
>NZ_JAWRWL010000355.1:0-277 GCF_046535495.1 Bacillus sp. SIMBA_008
CGCGTACGTGGAGGGGTTGACCCCCGGATGGAGCGCCGCGGCCGCGAGCCTCGTCGTCTCCGCGAGCGTCACGCTTGGCGTCGCCATCGCCGGCTCGGCCCTCCGGGCGATCGCCGTGAGCCGGGGTGCGTTGCGGGTCGAACGGCAGGCGAATGCCAGCCTGAACGCGGAGCGACGCGAGATCGATGAACGCACGCGCATCGCGCAGGAGCTGCACGACGTGGTCGCGCACAGCCTGTCGATCATCAGCGTCCAGGCGACGACGGCCGTCTACCGG
>NZ_JAWRWL010000356.1:0-277 GCF_046535495.1 Bacillus sp. SIMBA_008
GTGGGGATTTTCCTCGTTGGGGCATTTGTCGCAATTTTAAACCAAACATTGCTCATTCCAGCGATCCCACATATCATGGAGGAATTCAATATTGATGTCAGCAAAGGGCAGTGGCTCACCACAGCCTTTATGCTGACAAACGGGATTCTCATCCCGATCACGGCTTTCTTAATCGAGAAATTTTCAAGCCGTTCTTTAGTTTTAACGGCGCTTAGCATCTTTACAGTCGGTACCATTCTTGCTTCATTTGCAACGAATTTCCCTGTATTACTTGCAG
>NZ_JAWRWL010000357.1:0-277 GCF_046535495.1 Bacillus sp. SIMBA_008
GACTACGCTGCTGGCCCGCTACCAGCTGCTGCCCGAAGCGCAGCGCGTGCCCGAGTTCGACGCCGCCTTCGGCCGCACGCCGGCCGAGCTGAAGCTGGCGCTGGACGCGCTTTACGCGGGCACCACCCTGGGCACCGAAAGCGAGCGCCTGTCGCGCTTCGCCGATGCCCGCGAGGCCCGCGACATGGCGGCCGATCCGCTGCTGGCGCTGGCCGCCAGGCTGGTCCCGGCGCAGCTGCGGCTGGAGGCCGAGCGCAAGGCGCGCGACGGCGAGCAG
>NZ_JAWRWL010000358.1:0-277 GCF_046535495.1 Bacillus sp. SIMBA_008
TAAGTGCCCCTCGCTGACAGCATCCTTGCTATAGTGCATGCCAAATGAAAACGACAGTGCCCCTTGCAGCTGAGCGTCAGGTGTCTCAACAATTTTTTCGCCAGATGCGCGTCCTGGACGGTAAAGAAGATTTTCTTTCCCCATTTTTCCGAAACAGCGGAAGAGCGTATACGCGATTGTTGTGTAGTCTTCTCCTGTGATCTGGTATTCTCTCACGCAGTCCGTCAACAGCGCGACACCGTATGCTTCATCACGAAGTGCAGTAAAGGATTGCATC
>NZ_JAWRWL010000359.1:0-277 GCF_046535495.1 Bacillus sp. SIMBA_008
GGTCAGCAAGAGGTTGTATTGAAATCACTAGGAGATTACCTGCCAAACGTGTTTGCGATTTCAGGCGCAACAATCCTAGGCGACGGTCAAGTTGCACTCATCGTTGACTGTAATGCACTGATCAAGTAAAAAACAATAGAGGAGCGGTCTGAAATGAGTACAGATATCAAAACTGGCGAAAAGATGATTGTGTTTATCGTAAACAAAAAAGAATACGCCATTTCAGTATCAGAAGTAAAGTCCATTGAAAAATGGCAGCAGCCGACAAGAGTCCCTG
>NZ_JAWRWL010000360.1:0-277 GCF_046535495.1 Bacillus sp. SIMBA_008
GACCATCGGGGCGAATTAAAATGACATCAATATTTTTTAATTGATAATCCTGTATTTCTCCTACAACCACCTTTGTGTGCGAATCAATGTTTATTTTATCTATTTCTTCTTTATAAGAAGGATGTATTAATAAAATATATTTACCATCTTGCATCAATTCAAAGAGTTTATAAGTTTTCTTATTTTGAGAAGAAATAGTAAGATTTGTACATCTTTTCCCTATCAATGGATGCTTTTCTTTCATATGCATAGAGGAATATATAACCCCTAAGCCACT
>NZ_JAWRWL010000361.1:0-277 GCF_046535495.1 Bacillus sp. SIMBA_008
GCATCATACGTAATGATGTTAGATGCGAAATATGTACTAGCCGCTCTTCCGCTAAACTTATTCTCAAGCTTGATCGTTTGTTCGCTATTAACACCGGTTGATACGAAGAAAGAAGATGAAGTGATTCAAAAATTTGATAGAACTTTATTCGGAGACAGCTTTATCGGCGCAATGATTAACGGTGCGCTTGATGGTTTAAAAGTAGCTGGTATCGTTGCTGCATTAATGATTGCCTTCATCGGTGTGATGGAAGTTGTAAACTACGTAATTAGCGCAG
>NZ_JAWRWL010000362.1:0-277 GCF_046535495.1 Bacillus sp. SIMBA_008
TGTTTATATTCTAATTTACTTTCACTATATCGTTACAGAAATTCTACATGGTTGCAACATTACAAATAACAATTCAAAGAACTGTTATGAACTATTACGATTGAATAAAAATGATAATATTATTAAAATTTCATCGTGTGCCGTAATAATTTAACATAATGCTTTACAATGAATTTCTTATTACAACATCAAACCTGCTTCGCACTTGCTCTTTCTCATTTCTCAAAACCATGTAGGCAGCCTGCTCTCCAAGCTGATCAAAATCTGTCGAGATAAG
>NZ_JAWRWL010000363.1:0-277 GCF_046535495.1 Bacillus sp. SIMBA_008
CTTGGCTCATTTTGTTTAAAATCTCTTAAAGTCTTCCTTGCCGCCATTAAACCTTCGACTTCTTGAAGAGCCATATGATATGAACTTGCGGACGCATTTGGCGCTTCCTCTGGAGTTTGCATCTCAGTCCACACAGCATAAAATTCTATTAAATCATCTACTTGTCGATTCCATGTGCCTATTTGAATATAAGGATCCACAATCCCTCTTACAAAATCTGCGTATTCCTTCCATTTGCCATATATTGCTTTTTTTACTTGTCTTGCAACGGATGAAG
>NZ_JAWRWL010000364.1:0-277 GCF_046535495.1 Bacillus sp. SIMBA_008
GCATTTACATGAGGAGCTTACAACAGAAAGAGTGGCGTCTCACAGTGCAGTATCGATGTACCATTTTCATCGCATCTTTCAAAGATATGTTGGGATGAGTGTAACGGATTATATTCGAAAGAGAAGGTTAACTCATGCTGCGCAAGCCTTAGTGTCAACGGAGAGGGCTGTTATTGATATTGCAGTACAATACGGCTTTTCCTCACAAGAGGCATTTACGAGAGCTTTTAAAAGAATGTTTCAATTGCCACCGAAGAAATATCGAAAGTACTTCCAG
>NZ_JAWRWL010000365.1:0-277 GCF_046535495.1 Bacillus sp. SIMBA_008
GGATGTGTGCCACCTGCAGTGCCACATCGGGACAGACACGGTCTCACTGGCTCGCGCGGGCGCCACAGTCACCGGCGTGGAGTTCTCACGGCCCGCCCTCCGTGCCGCTGCGGAGCTCGCGAATCGTACGGGCACATCCGCCACCTGGGTGGAGACGGATGTGCTCGACGCCCGAAACGTCGTCGAAGGTCACTTCGACGTGGTCTACACGAGCATCGGGACGATCACATGGCTGGCGGATCTGGATCGGTGGGCGAAGCAGATCGCCGCTCTGCTT
>NZ_JAWRWL010000366.1:0-277 GCF_046535495.1 Bacillus sp. SIMBA_008
GAGCTGGAGAAAGCATTAAGTCAACATTGGCAAGCTTTCTTTAAGATTGATGAAATTGGCATAGATGATCATTTCTTTGAAATGGGTGGAGATTCTCTAAAGGCGATTACCTTCATTGGTATCATTCATCGTGCATTTAGTGTAGAGCTGACGCTTCCACAATTTTTCCAAATACCTACGATACGATTAATGGCAGCATATATCGATCAAGCAGATACTGCTGCTTATCATGCGATTGAAAAAGCCGAAGTGAAGGAGCATTATCCTTTGTCGTCTG
>NZ_JAWRWL010000367.1:0-277 GCF_046535495.1 Bacillus sp. SIMBA_008
GGAGTGGTCATCCCACACCAAAATGTCATACGTCTTCTGACATCTACTGAACATTGGTTCCATTTCGATGAAGAGGATGTTTGGACAATGTTCCATTCGTATGCCTTTGATTTTTCAGTTTGGGAAATATGGGGACCCCTTTTATATGGCGGTCGGCTTGTCATTGTTCCTCATACCATCTCTCGTTCTCCAGAAGAGATGCTGCAGCTTCTAGTCGATGAAGGTGTGACTGTGCTTAATCAAACACCTTCTGCCTTCTATCAGCTCATGCAGATAG
>NZ_JAWRWL010000368.1:0-277 GCF_046535495.1 Bacillus sp. SIMBA_008
GCTTTGCTGCCGCAAAGCCGATAATAAAGGTGCCGTGATCGGTAAACATCGGCGTGTTCCACTTGATCTGCGGTGTTAAACCCGGGAATTGCTCAGACGTCCACGACAGGATTTCCTCCATTCGCAGACGATGGTCAGGGCTGTCGATACTTGATAAATAGTCTTTGAAAACGTCCATGTCTTCCTCCTTCAACATCACGTCCGCTAACGCCAAAACCCCGGATTTTCAGCTTTTTCTTTGATGTTAAATTCGATGATCTTCTTAAGCAGATCATAG
>NZ_JAWRWL010000369.1:0-277 GCF_046535495.1 Bacillus sp. SIMBA_008
GCCTTACCGCTCACTTGACGAATATGGCTCGTTAAATTCTCCATATCAAATGGTTTTAATATGAAATATGAAGCACCTAAGTCAACTGCTTTTGTCGTCACATCTTCTTGTCCAAATGCTGTCAACATAATTACGCTAGGCTGTCTTAGCCTTTCAATATTTCGCATTTTCTCTAGTACAGCTAAACCATCTAAATGTGGCATAATAATGTCTAAAACAAGTACATCCGGCTGCTTATCATTTAATAAATTTAAACACTCTTGACCATTATAAGCAG
>NZ_JAWRWL010000370.1:0-276 GCF_046535495.1 Bacillus sp. SIMBA_008
GGATGACCTGCGCGTGCGCGATCACTTCGTCCCCGCTCGTCAACTGTTCGGCGATTGCCTCGGCGTAGTCCACCGGCCCCATGCCGAATGCCGATGTCCACCGGTCTGCGAATCCCATCTGTGCCTCCGTCTGAGTCTTCTCTGTTCGCGGGAGCTCGGCGCTATCCAAGCGGTCCCATCACTCACACTAATGCATCTGATCGGTGCTTTAGCGTGTCGCGGCGCAACGATCGCGATCATCGAGGGTCAAATCAGACATACTCGGTCGTTGCGTAG
>NZ_JAWRWL010000371.1:0-276 GCF_046535495.1 Bacillus sp. SIMBA_008
GTCGCTCCCGAGATCGGCCGGCTCGCACCGGAGCGCGTGATCGGCGTGCATGTGAACGGGTCGCTCGGGAACTTCGTCGGCGACCTCGACGAGGAGACCACCGCGTCTCTCACACCCCTCGAGCAGGATCGTCTGCGCCGCATCTCCGAGTTCATGCAGAACGAGTTCGGCTATATCTCGATGCAGTCCACGCGTCCCGGCCTCGTCGGACAGGTGCTCGCCGACAGCCCGGTCGGGCAGTTCGCCTGGATCCTCGACAAGCTCCAGGCGTGGACG
>NZ_JAWRWL010000372.1:0-276 GCF_046535495.1 Bacillus sp. SIMBA_008
CGGGCAGTGCGCCGTCGACCTGCGCGGGTGGCGTGTAGGTGAAGGTCTCACCGGAGGAACAGCCGGTGAGGACAAGACCGAGCACGGCCGCAGTGGCCGCGACGGCGCGCCACCGGCGCGACGAGAGATGCTGCATGGAAAGTACCCCCGAAGACGTGTCTCCCGAGTCTAGAACGCGGATGCTGAAATTCTGGACCGGCGGCCCCTCCGGCGGGCGTCCTAAGGTGTGAATGTGCCCCATGCCTTCGATGCCGATGTGATCTCCGCCGTCCTCCG
>NZ_JAWRWL010000373.1:0-276 GCF_046535495.1 Bacillus sp. SIMBA_008
GGGTGGGCGCAGGCGATCGCTCCGATCATCATCGTGTCAGCGCTGATCGTCGTCCTCGTGCTGTCGCGCCGCGGGCTCTGGCTCATCGAGCTGGGCGACGACATCGGCACGAGCCTCGGCGGACGGATCGCCCTCACGAAGGCGGGACTCGTCGCCATCGCGGTCGGTCTGTGCGCCGTCGTCACGGCCGCGATCGGCCCCATCGCCTTCGTCGCCCTCGCCGCGCCCCACCTGGCGAGGCTCATCGTGAAGAACGGCCCACTCCATCTCGTCGCC
>NZ_JAWRWL010000374.1:0-276 GCF_046535495.1 Bacillus sp. SIMBA_008
GATCCATTACACTTACGCCATCTAAATATACGTCTAGTCCGTATACCATATGATTTAAACCTGCAAAATCAACGTGGACACGACTTGCATCTACTTCAAGTAATCTTGCAAGACCCATACGGATTCCGATTGGAACGTTACATAGACCAACTACTCTTTGAATATTTGTATAACGAAGGACAGCTTCTGTTACCATACCAGCTGGGTTCGCGAAGTTAATTAACCATGCATTCGGACAAAGCTCCTCCATATCCTTACAAATATCTAAAATAACAG
>NZ_JAWRWL010000375.1:0-276 GCF_046535495.1 Bacillus sp. SIMBA_008
GATGCAATGCAAAATAGAAATTTTACGTACGTTTCGTAATAAATTGTTTATCTTTTTCTCATTACTAATGCCAGTTATGTTTTACTACATTTTCACAAATGTTATTCAAGTGCCACAAAACGGAGATGCTTGGAAAGCGCATTATTTAATCTCAATGGCGACGTTTAGTATTGTAGGGACGGCACTTTTTAGTTTCGGTGTAAGGATTTCTCAGGAAAAGGGGCAAGGGTGGACACATTTGTTGAAAATCACACCACTTCCAGAGGGGGCATATAT
>NZ_JAWRWL010000376.1:0-276 GCF_046535495.1 Bacillus sp. SIMBA_008
ACTATTTTTTCTTTATCACACATTGGTGTAATATACTCCGCATGCGCTTCCTTTTTTCCTAAAACAACAGATGGGTGCGGATAAAATGTCATAACTGCACTTTTATATCCTCGTTCATCAGCTATTTGTTTCGCAGTTCGAATCACACATTGATGTCCTAAATGAATGCCATCAAAAAATCCTAATGCCATTACAGTAGGTGGTAATTCTAATTTATTTTGTTCATGTGGATGAGTTAAATGAATAAGTTTCACGCTTGAATTCACCTTTTTCTGT
>NZ_JAWRWL010000377.1:0-276 GCF_046535495.1 Bacillus sp. SIMBA_008
GCGTATCAATCATTTATGAATGGTGCTCACGATACCATTTATTTAAATAGTAATCAAGAGGATACGTTTCTTTCATGTGAAATTGAATTGTTTCAAACGTTGTATGATATAACTGATATGCCTTTGAAAGACGTTGTTACAGATGGGTCATTTGTAAGAGTTGCAATTTGTGATGTAAAACAACAGAGAGAAAAGCAGTTTTTACATAAACAAGAGGCAATTTGGAATAAAGGGATGGAAAATGCAAAAGGGATGCTAGGTGGAGTTGTTGGGAAG
>NZ_JAWRWL010000378.1:0-276 GCF_046535495.1 Bacillus sp. SIMBA_008
CTGCGGCAGATCGGAACAGTCTGTCGCTGCGCTTGCCGAAGGGCAGAGCGAAGCCGCTTGAGCCGCGCCGTGTCGCTGAACTTCACCGCGATGCGCTTCCATGGGGCCGCGATGGCGCGCATCCTTCGGCGCGTATGCATGTGTCTCGTCGGGCTGGCTATTTTCGCCGCTGCGCAATCGGCGGCGGTCGCGCAGCCGTTTGGGAGTTCCTCTTCTGCGCAAACGGCTGGCGCTTTCCCTCAGAAAATCACCGTAGGCGTGCTCGCGGACAACTGG
>NZ_JAWRWL010000379.1:0-276 GCF_046535495.1 Bacillus sp. SIMBA_008
GTTACGGCATTTTGCCAAAACATATATTGGGTAAGGTGCCGGTTGCAGATCTGGGAGAGAATGAATTTAACCGTAAAAATCCAATCGGCTCCGGTCCGTTTAAGTTTGTTGAGTGGAAAAAAGGTGAGTATGTCAAACTGGAAGCAAATGATGATTACTTTGGCGGCAGACCTTACCTTGATACAGTGACAGTCAAAACAATTCCTGATTCTAACGCGGCCGTGGCCCAGTTAAAAGCGGGAGATATTGATTTCTTCGTTGTGCCGGGCACAGATT
>NZ_JAWRWL010000380.1:0-276 GCF_046535495.1 Bacillus sp. SIMBA_008
CCCGGCATTACAGGTTTGGCGCAGATGCGGGGACTGAGGGGGCCGACCGACCGCGCAAGCAGAGCACGAGCCCGTGTTTTGTCGGACCTTTACTACGTGGAAAATTTTTCAATTTGGCTCGACCTTAAGATCATTCTGGGCACACTAGTGCGTGAGATCAGGGGAGGCACCGGGTTCTAACCCCCGGCCGTGCTTGTGAACATTGACATCCATTTCTCGTCGCTAAGCCGGTACCTAAGAACTCCGACTGTATTTAATTTCCACAATCGAGGTGGG
>NZ_JAWRWL010000381.1:0-276 GCF_046535495.1 Bacillus sp. SIMBA_008
TGGTTTGATTAGCGGGGCTTACTTGAATTATCTATTTTTAGCTCCTCGCTTACGATCGTATACTGAGGTTGCTGATGATGCGATCACCATTCCAGACTTTTTTGACAAACGATTTAGAGATTCTTCTACTTTATTAAAAGCTGTCTCGGCTGTCATTATTATGATTTTCTTTACACTGTACACCTCATCAGGTATGGTATCTGGCGGTCGTTTATTCGAATCTGCGTTTGGTGCCAATTATATGTTTGGTTTAATTTTAACCTCTAGTATCGTGAT
>NZ_JAWRWL010000382.1:0-276 GCF_046535495.1 Bacillus sp. SIMBA_008
GCGAAAAAATCGTACATTGAGTGCCTAGGTGGGGCTTGTTAGGAATCTGAAAAGAGTACAAAAGGAGAACAAAAACGGGAATCGAATGATATACAGGCTGGTTGCCAAGTTGCTTTTGCCGCTTGGGGTGAATTTGAATTGGGTGTTCGCGCCTTTTGTTTGGTGGCGCGTTAGTCGAGGTGCTTCACGATCTCTTGAAGAACGTCGGCGGGAAGTCGAGCGGGGTCTCCCCCGAGAATGAAGTTGTAGTCGACTTGAAAGGCGCCGAGGAAATAG
>NZ_JAWRWL010000383.1:0-276 GCF_046535495.1 Bacillus sp. SIMBA_008
CTTTAATACGTCCTGGTGTTCCAACTACAATATGAGGTTGTTTTTTCAACTTTTCAATTGATCGTTGTTTATCAGTTCCACCAATTAAACAACGTGCTGTAATCATTTGATCTTCCGCACAAAACTTTGTTAATTTCACGATTTCTTCGTAAATTTGTTGTGCTAACTCACGAGTAGGCGCTGTAATAACAAGTTGTACTTCTTCACGACTTGCATTAATTCTGTTCAATGTAGGAAGTAAGTATGCATGTGTTTTCCCAGAACCTGTTTGGGATT
>NZ_JAWRWL010000384.1:0-276 GCF_046535495.1 Bacillus sp. SIMBA_008
GAATGAACCGATAAAATGAGATATAACAGCCCCCAGTATAAAAAGAGACAGCGCAATAAACATATGAGGGATCCATGATTAAATGAAAAGTAACATATTTCGATAATCCCAGATTTTCAGCTACTGCTGTTACGGCCCAAATCAGCGATAACATAATAATAACATTGATCAATTCGTTTCCGCCCTTAATAAAATGGGTAACAAGCTCGCCTGCAGGAAAGCGCTGAAACATAAAAAGAGCAAATACTGCAATAACCGCTGCTAATAATGCGCGCT
>NZ_JAWRWL010000385.1:0-276 GCF_046535495.1 Bacillus sp. SIMBA_008
CTACCTGTCTGCTTTGCTACACGCTCTGCCGTCCGGTGGCGCATACCTGTTTCAATAGAATCAATAGATGCCTCTGGAACTAACTGTGCATTTGCAATTAAAATTTTACTTCCAGTTTCATTTAAAATAAGTGCCCCATCCATTTTTGCTAATTCGTATAAACTAGCAGGAGAGAATGCACAATTAATGTGAAATCCCCCATCAACAATACTTTTAATTTGTTCATTATACCCAAGAACAATTAGTCCCCCTGTTTGTGCGCGAAGCACGTTATCT
>NZ_JAWRWL010000386.1:0-276 GCF_046535495.1 Bacillus sp. SIMBA_008
TTGACGAATTATATCGGACAAACTGCAATGATTTTAATTGCTGGTAGTGTATTTAACTTTGCAGGAAACTTAACATACATGCAGACGTTATATGTATGTATCGCAATTTACGCTATTCAAATTGTGTTTAGTGTAATTTGGATGAAAATCTTTAAAATGGGTCCATTAGAATGGATTTGGCGTGTTATTACGTATTGGACGGTAACACCTTTAAAGAAATAAAGAGAGAAGTGGGCTGTTCCTTTTGTGGAACAGTCTATTTTTATTGTCATCTTT
>NZ_JAWRWL010000387.1:0-276 GCF_046535495.1 Bacillus sp. SIMBA_008
GAAATGGCTCGTTTCGAAACGTTCAGTCTGCTATTGATGCGATTCCAGTGAACAATCAACAGCGCGTAACGATCTATATTAAAAATGGTGTGTATAAAGAAAAAATCCTGCTTCCGCAAAATAAACCTTATGTGTCCTTTATCGGGGAAAACCAACACAAGACGATTCTAACGTATAATGATACAAATGCAAGTACTGGCAGCACAACAAATAGCTCAAGCACAATGATTCGTGCGAACGACTTTTACGCAGAAAATATCACCTTTCAAAATACGG
>NZ_JAWRWL010000388.1:0-276 GCF_046535495.1 Bacillus sp. SIMBA_008
GGACAGTGACCATTACCCCTCAGTATGTAGAAGAGAAGCTAGGAAAGATTGCAAATAACAAAGACTTAAGTCAATTTATACTTTAACAAATGAATAAAGTAATCTAGGAGGATCATTAACATGGCGTTACTACAAAAAACAAGGATTATTAACTCAATGCTGCAAGATGCAGCGGGGAAACCAGTTAATTTTAAGGAAATGGCAGAAACATTGAGAGATGTCATTGATTCAAACATTTTCGTATTAAGCAGAAGAGGGAAGCTTCTAGGCTACTCG
>NZ_JAWRWL010000389.1:0-276 GCF_046535495.1 Bacillus sp. SIMBA_008
ATCGATATCGGGGCGTCCAGCCGTGAAGAAGCAATGGAATGGGGCGTTCTTCCGGGTGACCAGATTGTGCCGTATTTTGAATTTACAGTGATGAACAATGAAAAGCATTTATTGGCGAAAGCATGGGACAACCGTATCGGCTGTGCGATTGCCATCGATGTATTAAAAAATCTGAAAAACAGTGATCACCCGAATGAAGTATATGGGGTCGGAACGGTTCAAGAAGAAGTCGGGCTACGCGGGGCGAAAACAGCGGCACATACGATCCAGCCTGAT
>NZ_JAWRWL010000390.1:0-276 GCF_046535495.1 Bacillus sp. SIMBA_008
CTTGTTTTCCGGTGAAGCATATATTCCACGGAAAAAGACACGATGCCAATGAGCACCATAAATATGAGCATCCACTGTCCTCCATTTGGCTTTCTCAAAAATGACGTTGAAAAAAGCATGAATACAATGAGAAAGTGAAAGAATGAATAGCGAAACGTCTTCCATATCGACATCTGATTTCCTCCTAGAACCCGCTTGTTGTTAACTAGACATTACCATCATCTTGTTTTTTTGTAAAATAAAAAAAGAAGCACTGCCATAGCAGCGCTTCTTCCT
>NZ_JAWRWL010000391.1:0-276 GCF_046535495.1 Bacillus sp. SIMBA_008
TACAACCAATATTCCTGCTGCTATCCGGGAATCAGAGATTATCTATATTGCTGTAGGGACACCGATGACAGCACAGGGGGAAGCTGATTTAACGTACGTGAAAGCTGTCGCTCAAACAATTGGTGAACATCTAAATGGCTATAAAATCATCGTCAATAAAAGCACAGTGCCCGTTGGAACAGGCCGGCTCGTTCAAGCCATTGTCGAAAAAGCATCGCGCAGTAAATATCCTTTTGATGTCGTATCCAATCCAGAGTTCCTCAGAGAAGGCTCTGC
>NZ_JAWRWL010000392.1:0-276 GCF_046535495.1 Bacillus sp. SIMBA_008
GCGAGCACCTGCACTGGCAGGGCGCCTCGCCGCGCCTGTTCCTCAACCTCTTCCCCGCGTCGTTCAACGGGCTGTACGTCATGGGCATGATCGAGGCCTCCGGCATCGGCTGGCAGGGCCGCGCCGAGCAGGCCGACCTCCTCGCCGCCTATCTCGACGCCCTCGAGCACGATGCGTCGCGCGCTGCCCGATTCCGCGACCGCGTAACGGCCGCGCCCTGGCCGGACCTGACCGGCGGATACCACTACCTCGGGCTGGACCGGATGGCGTACTACG
>NZ_JAWRWL010000393.1:0-276 GCF_046535495.1 Bacillus sp. SIMBA_008
TCGAATATGGCGGCGTCACATATGAAATTGGGCAAGCGAATAATGCTCTAGTGTTCCCAGGGCTTGGTCTTGGAACGATTGTGTCTAAAGCACGCCTCATGACAGACAGCATGTTTGTTGCGAGTGCTGAAGCGATTGCCAGCATGGTCAATGTCGGAAAGCCGGGTGCAGCGATGCTGCCGAGTGTTGATCAGCTTCGAACCGTTTCAGCGACAGTGGCTGTCCGTGTGGCGCAAGCAGCGATTGATGAAGGAATTGCAGAGGAAACGCCTGAGG
>NZ_JAWRWL010000394.1:0-276 GCF_046535495.1 Bacillus sp. SIMBA_008
GTGCCGACAAGCAGGACCACGCCCCACGGTACCGCCAGCCACGTCCAGCCGGCGAGCTGGTACAGCAGCACCGGCACGACGCTCAGTACCAGCAGCAGGTAGATCGTGCGCCGGGTCCAGGCGAGGAATTCGGGGAGCCGGTAGGACTTTCCGGTATGCATGGCGCGACTCCAGTCAGGGGCAGGCATCGTCCGGCGCGTCAGCGGCCTGCGTTGCCACCGAGACGACATGGCTGATGCCGTGCCGGAACATCTTCGAATAGGGACAGGCGCGTTC
>NZ_JAWRWL010000395.1:0-276 GCF_046535495.1 Bacillus sp. SIMBA_008
TTCGGCAACGGCTGCAACGGCGACAGTCCGGCCGACCTGTTCGGGCAGCGGAAGAACACCGGCTTCATGGTGCAGCCGGTGCCGAAGCGGGAGACCGTGGAATGAACGTGCTCAAGCTGATCGGGGTGCTGCTGGACTACCCGCGCGACGAACTGTGGAAGCATGGCCAGGAACTGCTCTCGGCCACCCATGACGCCTCGCTGCCGCCGCCGCGGCGTGCGCAGCTGCACGCCTTCGTGGCGGCGCTGCTGCCCAGCGATCCCCTCGACGCCCAGG
>NZ_JAWRWL010000396.1:0-276 GCF_046535495.1 Bacillus sp. SIMBA_008
CGCACCGCGAAGGTGAAGGTCGCCGAGCGCGGGCAGCTGCTCGCCGACGACGTCGCCCGCGTCGCGGCGGTGCGCGAGGCGCTGGGCGCGGAGGGGCGGATCCGCATCGACGCGAACATGGGCTGGAACGTCGACGAGGCCGAGCGCGCGCTCCATGCCCTCAGCGAGTTCGATCTCGAGTCCGCCGAACAGCCCTGCGCGAGCGTCGAGGAGCTGGCGGAGCTGCGCTCTCGCCTGAAATCATGGGACATCCCGATCGCCGCCGCCGAGTCGGTG
>NZ_JAWRWL010000397.1:0-276 GCF_046535495.1 Bacillus sp. SIMBA_008
TAACTTAGCTGGTGTAGCTATCGCAATTTCAGCAGGTGGACCAGGAGCAGTATTTTGGATGTGGTTAATCGCGGTAATTGGGGGTGCTTCTGCATTTGTAGAGAGCACATTAGCGCAAATTTATAAAGTAAAAGATGGGAATGCGTTCCGTGGTGGCCCAGCTTATTATATGGAAAAAGGATTAAACAAACGCTGGATGGGTGTTTGGTTTTCACTTCTTATTACAGTTGCGTACGGATTAATTTTCAATTCTGTACAAGCAAATACAGTAACAAT
>NZ_JAWRWL010000398.1:0-275 GCF_046535495.1 Bacillus sp. SIMBA_008
TGACGAGTATCTGCTCGAGAACAGCAGCAGCACCGAGACCTCACTCGGCCAGTACTACATCGCATTTTTCGGCGACCCGTCGGACACGTCCGCATGGGAGGTGCAGTTCGGCGGTCACCACCTCGGCATCAACGCGGCGCCGACTCCGACGAGGTCGATGGGGCCGTCGTCCGCCCGCAGCAGAGGCAGGATGGCGGCGGTCGCCGCGTTCACGCCGTCGGCCGCGGCGAGGCCGGGGGCGCCCACGCCCTCGCGGACCACGTCGCCGGACGAGA
>NZ_JAWRWL010000399.1:0-275 GCF_046535495.1 Bacillus sp. SIMBA_008
CAATCTATATTTTTCTATAGACGGATGGTTTTCTTTTCTATTATAATTTGTTCTAATAGCTATCTTTTTAGATACTTATTGCACTTTTTTCTTCGGGAGGTAATCTATGAAAAAATTACGCTTTGGACTAGCGACGCAAATTTTCGTCGGACTCATACTAGGGGTTGTAGTCGGTGTCATCTGGTACGGCAATCCCGCCATTCCAACATATTTACAGCCTATCGGCGATTTGTTTTTACGCTTAATCAAAATGATAGTGATTCCAATTGTCGTCT
>NZ_JAWRWL010000400.1:0-275 GCF_046535495.1 Bacillus sp. SIMBA_008
GTGCGATCGCCCTAGATGACCGGGGCAACATGGCCTTCCCGTTCAACACCGAAGGCATGTACCGCGGCTGGATCGGCGCAGACGGTGTGCCGCACGTGGCGATTTTCAGCGACGAGCAGCCCTGAGCGCGCCATGCCCCCAATGGCATTGGCGGCCGTGGCCGGAACGCGCTAGGGTTCGGCCACTCGTCGTTTGTTCCCCTTTCCGCACTCCCAGGAGCTTCCTTCCATGACGCGTACCGTCGTTCTGGCCGCCGCCATCAGCCTGGCGCTGGC
>NZ_JAWRWL010000401.1:0-275 GCF_046535495.1 Bacillus sp. SIMBA_008
CTGCTTTATTATCTTTTGCTACCGCTAAGAGTTCCGCCCCGTGTAACGCCATTAAATCTTTATTGGCAGTCACAACATGCTTCCCGCTCTGTAAGGCTTGCAAAATATATGCTTTTGCATCATCAATGCCACCCATCACTTCGATGACAACGTCAATATTTGGATTATCTAAAATTTCATTTGCATCTTGTGTTAATAGAGTAGAAGGTACCTCTACTTCTCTCTCTTTTTCAATATTTTGTACTAGTACTTTCGTTACTTTTACAGGACAACCT
>NZ_JAWRWL010000402.1:0-275 GCF_046535495.1 Bacillus sp. SIMBA_008
TCGGCAAGCCGGTGCTCGTGATGCGCGATACGACGGAGCGACCTGAAGCGGTGGCGGCCGGAACGGTTCGTCTGGTTGGCTCGGACAGCAGCCGAATTGTCGAGGCCTGTCGCCAATTGCTCGACGATGCGGTGCGCTACGAGGAAATGGCGCGTGCGCACAATCCGTATGGAGATGGGCGTGCGTGCGAACGCATCGTGCATCACCTCGTCGGCGAAAGCGATCGCAACGAACCACTGGCGTTCTCTTCGATTCCAGGTCCGGTTCGCGCGTTC
>NZ_JAWRWL010000403.1:0-275 GCF_046535495.1 Bacillus sp. SIMBA_008
GGCGCACGCGCCTCGCATTCGTGGGCGCACGCGACGAGGTGAGGCAGATCCGCGACCGTCTGCGCGGCGCCGAGCAGGCGGTCGAAGCGCACGGCGGTGCGACGCTCGAACGCATCTGGACCGAGCGGGTGAACTCGGAGGTGGGACGGGCGTTCGGCCATCAGATCGCCGACCGCGCGCCCCAGAACCGTCCCACGGGCCTCGTCGTGCCGAACGACCATCTCGCGATCGGCATCGTGTCGACGCTCGTCTCGCGCGGCGTGCGCGTGCCGGAG
>NZ_JAWRWL010000404.1:0-275 GCF_046535495.1 Bacillus sp. SIMBA_008
GGAGGAATCTCATGAACAATCTTGCCTTTTTATTTCCTGGACAAGGGTCTCAATTTGTAGGAATGGGCAAACAATTTTGGGATGATTTTGTGCTCGCAAAGAGATTGTTTGAAGAAGCGAGCGATGCGATCTCCTTGGATGTAAAAAAACTGTGTTTTAACGGAGATATGAATGAATTGACAAAGACAATGAACGCGCAGCCCGCTATTTTAACGGTCAGTGTTATTGCTTTTCAAGTGTATATGCAGGAAATAGGGGTGAAGCCCCGCTTCCTG
>NZ_JAWRWL010000405.1:0-275 GCF_046535495.1 Bacillus sp. SIMBA_008
GTGAGTTTGCTTCTTCGTTAGACATTCCTTTTGCGGGATTTTCCCAAGCACCGCGTCTATATCCATTAAATACTTCAGAAGAGTCCCAGCGATTTTTATTACGATCTGCATTATAATGATCGGCAATGAAGAAGATACTGCCGCCATTTTTTACATATTGTAACATTGCATCTTGTTCAGATTTTTTGTAAGGAATATTTGCCTCTGGAACGATAAACACGTTGTAATTTTTTAAGTCGTCGTATGTAATAGGTGTTGATTTACGAAGTTCTTTT
>NZ_JAWRWL010000406.1:0-275 GCF_046535495.1 Bacillus sp. SIMBA_008
ATGACGCCGGCGAGATCGGCGAGTTCGTCTTCCTGCAGGACGCCTGGCAGGCAGTCCAGCCCGAAAGGACAGGCACGACACGTTGACGCATGCATGGCACGCTGCGGCGGTTCTTGCCGCTCGGAAAAGCAGGTACTCATCTTGCTTCATCTCCACCGCTGGATCCGGCACGCCGGACTGTTCTGGCAGGACCTCGTGGCCCGCCGCCTTCCCCCCTGTGGTGTTGCAGACAACAACAACCGCTCGACGACCGCCGCCAAGCCGCCCTGCGCCGT
>NZ_JAWRWL010000407.1:0-275 GCF_046535495.1 Bacillus sp. SIMBA_008
GGAATGATCTTTGTTCTTGCTTCACAGCCGGGCTTTGGCATTATGGGGGCAGCACTTGCGATATTAATCGGCATCGTCCTTGTCACGCTGCTTCATGCGGCAACTGTCGGTAAAGTACTGCCTATTCATTTACCAATGAAGGAATATGGGATATGTGTTCTTGTGATCATCGGCACTGGGGTGGTGAGCCTTTGGCTGAAATCTCAAATGAACGGATTCTTTTCTGCCCCGATTGAGCTAGTCATGCTGATTTTTGTGACGTGCGCGCTGTATGT
>NZ_JAWRWL010000408.1:0-275 GCF_046535495.1 Bacillus sp. SIMBA_008
GAAGAACACGAACAGGTTGAACGCATCCCCGGTCAGGAAGGCGCCGATGATGCCCATCAGCTGAAACAGGAACAGCGGATGGAAATTGGCGCCGCGCTGCAGGCCGACATCGACTCCAAGGACGATACGACGACCGAGCAGGGCTTCGGCCTGAGCGCTACGGCAACTACGCCGGCGACGTGCTCAACTTCGACGCCGCGCAGGCGCAGCTGCGCGAGGCGGGGATCCCCTGCCAGACCGTCACGGTCACCGATGACGTCTCGTCGGCCGACAAG
>NZ_JAWRWL010000409.1:0-275 GCF_046535495.1 Bacillus sp. SIMBA_008
GCTCGAGGAGATATTTTAACCTGTTATATGAAATAGGCCCCTTTAACCAAAGAGATGGAAAAGCTTTTTCATTTTTTATCATGGTGCGAATGGAATGAATATAAGGTTTCAGAGCCAATCGAATCGCTCTTTCTTCTCCTGAAATCAAATAGCCGAAGGCTGGCTGATAGTGAAGCGTGAGCTGCTGCTTTGAAAGTGCTTCTTTTAGCTGTTTCATATCTTCAAGCAATGTATTCCGGCTCACTTTGGTGAGCTTCATAAAATCATCAATTTTT
>NZ_JAWRWL010000410.1:0-275 GCF_046535495.1 Bacillus sp. SIMBA_008
GTTCCGCCCGCCGAATGGCGCACCGCAACGGTTGCCGCCGTGACGGCCGAGAGATTCTGCAGCGCGGCCTCGACCTCACCGAGCTCGATCCGGCGCCCGCCGATCTTCACCTGATCATCCGCGCGTCCCTGGAAGACGAGCCCCGCGTTCTCGAGGCGCACGAGGTCGCCCGATCGGTATGCCCGCTCCCAGCCGAGCGTCGGCATGGGCGCATACTTCTCAGCGTCCTTCACGGGATCCAGATACCGTGCGAGCCCCACTCCGCCGATGATGAG
>NZ_JAWRWL010000411.1:0-275 GCF_046535495.1 Bacillus sp. SIMBA_008
CTGCTGCTGCATCGAGAAAGAGTACTCGATCATCTTCATCATCCTCGGCTAAATAGATAATTAGTTCAGTGTTCTGCTGCTGTGACATGTCTTTACTTTTTTAAGGCAGTTTCAAAAAAGATTTGAACCTGCAGCGGTTACTAAAAAAATAATCCTCTAAAAAATATCATGATTCGAATTGCAGCTGAGGGGGACAGCATTTCATAAAGATAATCATTTTTTATTTAAGAAAACACTTTCAAAAACAAGAGATTAAATAAAAGGAAAGTTTTTCT
>NZ_JAWRWL010000412.1:0-274 GCF_046535495.1 Bacillus sp. SIMBA_008
CTGCGAGGCCGACGCACCACCTGGGGCGGCCGACCTCAAATCCGCACCACGCTCTACATGGCGGTCCTGACCGCACTACGGCTGGACGCGTCACTGCGCGCCTTCTATCGCGGCCTGCGCGAACGCGGCAAGGCCGCCAAGGTCGCCATCGTGGCGGTAATGCGCAAGATGCTGGTCATCCTCAATGCGCGAATGAGGGACTACCTCGCCACAGCTACCCACTGACCTCTGACACAGTTGCTTAACAAAGGGGACTCTTCTCCAGCCACATGGG
>NZ_JAWRWL010000413.1:0-274 GCF_046535495.1 Bacillus sp. SIMBA_008
CCTCTGAAGGCAACGCACCATCGACACGAACGTGCATCGATGGGGCGACGATACTCGCGCTTAAGGCGGTTGTCCAGGGCTATTTCGCGCAGCCGCGAACGCTCATCGCGCGATGACGCGCCCGGCAGAATCTCGGCTTGACTTTCCCCAGGTTCTGCACATGTCTTCCCATGACGGCAAAACCTTCAATCATCCCTTGAAGCCGGTTCTCATCCACAGGCTGGGGAATCGAGAAAGCCCAGGTCAGCGCGATTAAGAAAACCGATATGCGATG
>NZ_JAWRWL010000414.1:0-274 GCF_046535495.1 Bacillus sp. SIMBA_008
ATACTCGCGAAGCATCGACCGAGTGCGTCTCAAGGTCGGCTTCTCGGCAAGGCGCTACGGTCCGCCACGTCGAGGGGAGTTCGGGGAGCAGGTAGCGTGTTGGAACCTAACTAGATCGAGAAGACCCCCATCGACCAGAAACGGCTAATGGGGGGCTTCTTCGTCAAGGGTCCAGAACCTGTGACGCTAGCTCTTCAGCAAGACTTTCTCAACGTCGCCGAAGCCAGCGCGATAGCCCGCGTACCCCGCATAGCCTCCGTAGCCGGGATACCCT
>NZ_JAWRWL010000415.1:0-274 GCF_046535495.1 Bacillus sp. SIMBA_008
GTCGTTGATGCGATGCTGCACCTCGATCGGCCGCTTCGCGACCGCGGATACGGCGCGGAGCACGTCATCGGGGGAGTATCCGACGCGGCTCGTCACCCATCGCTCACCCGCGACGTCCTGCGGCGTGACACTGCGGCGTGACGCGAGCGGATGCGAGGCCGGGACGGCCACGTCGAGGGGTTCGCGGATGAGCGTCAGACTGCGCACTCCCTGGGGCGGCCACGGATCGGAGTGCTCCATGCGATGTGCCAGCACGAGGTCGTAGCGGGCCGTG
>NZ_JAWRWL010000416.1:0-274 GCF_046535495.1 Bacillus sp. SIMBA_008
GTCGGTGCGGATGCCGCTGTGGGCGGCGGTGCTCGCGGCGGTCTCCAGCATCCTGATCCCGGTGCTGGTCACCTTCTCGCTCGATCCCGCTGATCGCACCGAGCCGTTCGCCACCTGGTACATCGGCGGCCTGGGGCTGCTCGGCGTGGTGTGCGTCGTCCGCCGCCGGTTCCTGATCGGGTGGCTCACGCTGGCGATGCTGATCGCGACCTCGTCGGCGTACCTGGGGCTCGTCGTCTCGCTGAACCTCGGGCTGGTCGGCTCGATCATGTGG
>NZ_JAWRWL010000417.1:0-274 GCF_046535495.1 Bacillus sp. SIMBA_008
GGTCATCACTGAAGAACGCCAGCGGCTGGCGCGCGATCTGCACGATGCCGTCAGCCAGCAGCTCTGTGCCATTTCTATGATGACATCCGCCGTCTTAGAGCAGGTGAAAGATGCGGATGACAAAATCGTCAAACGGATTCGCATGGTTGAACATATGGCGGGGGAAGCGCAAAACGAGATGAGAGCGCTGCTATTGCATCCGCGGCCCGTCACTTTAGAAGGAAAAGGCTTAAAAGAAGGGCTGATTGAGCTGTTAAAAGAGTTCAAAGCGAAG
>NZ_JAWRWL010000418.1:0-274 GCF_046535495.1 Bacillus sp. SIMBA_008
GAAGCAATCGCAATTTGATTGCACATTTTTGTATGTTGTCCACTTCCAGCTGGTCCTTGCAACTGAATATTTGTCCCTAGTTTTTCAAATAACGGTAAACATTTTTCATATATTTCTTTTTCGCCACCGACCATAATTGCGAGCCTTGCTTCTTTCGCACCAACGTCTCCTCCAGATACAGGCGCATCTAACGTATATACATTCTTACTTTTACCGGTTTCGTTAATACGTTTTGCCAATGTTGGTGTAGATGTCGTGAAATCAATTGCTATCG
>NZ_JAWRWL010000419.1:0-274 GCF_046535495.1 Bacillus sp. SIMBA_008
CTTCACGACGAGGGTGTAGAGGCCGTCGCTCGATCGCAGCACGTCGCGCATGCGCGCGTCGGAGGGCATGACGCCCATGCCGACGATGCCCCAGTCGAGGGCCTTCCCCTGGTTCATGAGCTCGTTGAGGTACATCGCCTGGTGGGCGCGATGGAAGCCGCCGACGCCGAAGTGCACGATGCCGGCCGACACCTCCGAGCGATCGTACGAGGGCGTGCGCACCGACGGATCGATGTCGGCGAGGGTCTGGTTGTTGAGGTCCATGATTCTCCTG
>NZ_JAWRWL010000420.1:0-274 GCF_046535495.1 Bacillus sp. SIMBA_008
GTGTTTGGCTACACGTTATGTAAAAAAAGATAGATCACTTCAACCCAGCCTGGTTTTTTCATACCAGGCTTTCTTTATATCATTTTTAATTGAAACTGAAACTCATATTGGCTTACACTAATACTAATTATGTCTGACATCGTGTCTATTCAATCAATTGATTGCATGAAGGGGCTGTCTTTTTATGGATGAATTTGATCTTATTCGCCGAATTACACCAAAAGAAACACATCAGCGTTCTTTAATTATGGGCATCGGAGATGATGCAAGTGTT
>NZ_JAWRWL010000421.1:0-274 GCF_046535495.1 Bacillus sp. SIMBA_008
GTGATTCCGATGGAACGGACGTTGCCACACCCCCAGCTTTCCATGATGCAGCCCGATGCGATACGCCGAACGCAAGGCGCTGTCACCCGCGCTGCGCAGACATTCACCGTGGAAACATTCGCGATGACACGCGCGATCAAGCACGCACTCGATCTGGATGGCATCCTCAACCCGGAAGGTGTTGCTACCCGCATGGACCCGGCGGCGTGGCAGGTCCTTCTGGTGGGAGCGCACATTGGCCCTCACCGCATCACGTCACCATGGGCGCACCTGT
>NZ_JAWRWL010000422.1:0-274 GCF_046535495.1 Bacillus sp. SIMBA_008
CTTGCCTTCGCGGAAGAGCCGGTAGCCCTTCTCGACTCCTTTCATGGAGGCAGTGCGGAACACCGGGTCCTGGAGGGCGGCGGCGTCCGTGGCATTGGTGTGGAATGCTATCTCGATCACTAGGGACGGCATGGTTGCGAAGTTGTTTTCACCATGCCCTGCGGCGACGCCACTTCGGGGAACAGGAAAGTCAGCGTAACCCTCCTGCGCGGTGATGAGCTCCCGCATGTAGCACAACGTCAGATCGGCGAGCTGTCGATCCGCTGGCTTGCTT
>NZ_JAWRWL010000423.1:0-274 GCF_046535495.1 Bacillus sp. SIMBA_008
GACCGACGCACGCGGCTTCCTGCTCGTCACCGCGCTCAATGCCTGGCAGGACAACGACCTGTCGATCGACCCGCTGGTGCTGCCGGCCGACGTGCATGTCGCGCGCACTCGCCTGGCGGCGGTGCCGGCCACCGGCAGCGGCATGCTGGCGCGCTTCCCGATGCACGCGGTGGTGGCGCTGGAGCTGGCCCTGCGCGGCCCGGACGGCGAGTGGATCGACGTCGGTACCGAGGCCACGCTGGAAGGCCCCGGCGGCGACGTGCCGGTGGTGGTC
>NZ_JAWRWL010000424.1:0-274 GCF_046535495.1 Bacillus sp. SIMBA_008
GAGCCGATAAAAGGAGAAGTCACGGATTTGTTTGGGACAAGAGGCGGCTCGCACATGGGATTAGATATAGCTGCGCCAGAAGGAGAATCCATCTTTGCTGCAAGTGGAGGTGTGGTCTCGCGTTCGTATGTATCTGCTACATATGGCGAGGTTGTGTTTATCCAGCATCCAAATGGATATGAAACCGTCTATGCACATCTACATGAGCGTTTTGTTAAAAAGGGTGACCATCTAGAAGCAGGACAGCCAATTGGCATTATCGGCAACACAGGGG
>NZ_JAWRWL010000425.1:0-274 GCF_046535495.1 Bacillus sp. SIMBA_008
AGCCGCTGTGAGGAAAAACGTATAAATAAATCCGACGCTGTCTGCCATGAATCCGCCCATTAATGGGCCAAACAATCCTTCGGCGACATTACTCAGCTGCATCGTGCCAAGGGTTTTACCCGCAGTTGCTTTTTCTGTCTGTGCAGAGATGAGTGCCATTGAAGTCGAGATAAAGCCCGTGACAAGCCCCATGAAGAGCCGCAGGGCGAATAGCTGATAAACAGTTTGCACAAGCCCCATTAATAGAATACTTGTTGCTATCCCAATCCCGTTA
>NZ_JAWRWL010000426.1:0-274 GCF_046535495.1 Bacillus sp. SIMBA_008
GGTGGTTACCTGAATCAATTCGCTTACAATTTGTACATACGTGACAAGGCTCTACCCCATTCCGCCCAGAACAGAGGAAACTCTTTGCCATTTGAATTGCCGTTGCAAACTTTCCAGTCCCTTTCCCTCCCTCTAACAAGTAAGCGTGGGATATACGCTCTTTTGCAATGCTATTCATCAACATTTTTACACCGATGGGTTGTATAGCAGAAAGCTGCTCCCACGTCTTCGTCATAATGCATACCTCACTTATTTCATTCTTTCCTTCGATTAT
>NZ_JAWRWL010000427.1:0-274 GCF_046535495.1 Bacillus sp. SIMBA_008
CTATGCGGTCGTCGGGGCGATCTTCGCCGAGTACGCGGGGGCGGTCTCGGGCCTCGGCGTGTACATGCAGCAGCATAAGAACGTCTTCCGCACCGACCTCGTGCTGGCGGCGGTCGTCGTGTCGACGATCCTCACGCTCGCGCTCTACGCGCTCGTCGTGATGATCGAGCGGATCTGCGTACCGTGGGTGCGCGTCGAACAGGGGAGCGAGCGATGAGCCTCGCCGTGTCGTCGCTGGCGAAATCGTTCGGCGATCGCCGCGTGCTGTCGGACG
>NZ_JAWRWL010000428.1:0-273 GCF_046535495.1 Bacillus sp. SIMBA_008
GGCTGCCTGCCAGGTCATGATGGTGCTGTTGATGTTCGGGCATTTGACTTCACGCGTGCGCTGAAGATAGCGGGTTCCGCCTATCAGCACGCAAGTTGAAGTACTCGGGTTGAGATAGTAGAAGTCAACGGTAGCTCCACCTTGCTCGCCGGTGTTGCTGCCATCCGCGCCCGCACCTGCGCCGCCCCCGGGAATGCCTTCCCAGTCCTCTCCAATTGTTACCTGCGTGATCGGGCAGGAAGGTTCTTGAGGCACTTCTGCCTTCAAGGCAGC
>NZ_JAWRWL010000429.1:0-273 GCF_046535495.1 Bacillus sp. SIMBA_008
TTGAAAGCTTCTCTATGTTACCTGCCGCTGTTTCTTGTGTGATCTGGCAAGTCTCTTTTTCTTCATTCAAATTGAACTCCTCCGTTTTTTATCGCAATTTTCCATTTGTTCGTTCATTGTGGCAAATGTGCCTTTTGATAGATGCAATGGGTATATAGTAGTATTATCGGTTTGCTGCGTCAACTTTTTAAGTGTTGAATGTACAAATAAATGCCATTTTAAGTCATGGTTTGTTTTATTTTAGAATGCTTCAATGAAAAGGAAGGAAAGGGC
>NZ_JAWRWL010000430.1:0-273 GCF_046535495.1 Bacillus sp. SIMBA_008
GCTCAGCTGTGTATTTTCCAGGACCATCATCAAATGTTAAATAAGCGACTTTTCTAACTTGCCCATTATATTGTTTTGGAGCTTCTTTCGGTGCAAGAGATGATTGAATTTCACTTACAAGTTGAACAGATTTTGCTTTATCCTCTGTACTTGCTAGAGCAATATGTGTTGATCCTAAAGCCGCTTCGTATGTAAATAATACCCCCGCGCAAATCAACATAGCCCTTTTTACTAAAGTTGTCATTCGAATTCCATTGTGCATAATTTTCCTTC
>NZ_JAWRWL010000431.1:0-273 GCF_046535495.1 Bacillus sp. SIMBA_008
GGCAGGTCTCGGCCCGTCGGTGAACGGTCCGGCGCTTTGCCCGCAAGATGGTGGCCGGCGATGCAGTGACCACAGACGGTCTGTCGACGGCCTTCAGCGTCATGACTGAGAACGCCATCGCTGGCCGCGTCCGCGCAACGGCGGAGGTCAAGGCCGCTCTTGTCGCCCATGACGGCGGCCCCGACCGGCTTTGGTCGTCCCCGACGACCAGAGGCTGCTGGCGATCGGTCGGCATGGCTGACGCCAATTTGTGATGACGGGATGAAATCAGGC
>NZ_JAWRWL010000432.1:0-273 GCF_046535495.1 Bacillus sp. SIMBA_008
CGCGCCGATGAGAAAGAAAAAAAGAAGCATGACGAGTATGAGCCGGTTGAGATTCAATCATTAACATATAAACGTGACGGGAAGGGCCTGCTGAACGGAAGCCGGACACAGCTTGTGCTGATTCATCTTGAAACGGGGGAGATTCAGCAGCTGACAGATCATGAAGCTGATCATTATGGCGTGGCCTTTTCACCGGATGGCAGGCAGCTTGCGTTTACCGCCAATTTATGCGAGCCGGGTGACGCCGGAAAGCCGAGCGATGTCTATCTGATG
>NZ_JAWRWL010000433.1:0-273 GCF_046535495.1 Bacillus sp. SIMBA_008
CATGGCTGTTGGCATCATAGCTGGATTTATCGGTTCAAAACTCATGCTGATGGTGCTATTTAAAGTATCCGGCGTCAGCGCCATCGCCAACCTGCACTTTTCAGGCATGGCCCTTTTGCAGACACTGATCGTCTTTTTCATCATCTATGGATTAATCATGTTAAGAAATCGATGGTTTATTAACAGACAGACCATTTTATCTTTGTTTAGAACTACGTCTTCTACAGAGCAGCGTGTGAAAAAAATCTCTGTGTTTGAAATTATCATTGGGGT
>NZ_JAWRWL010000434.1:0-273 GCF_046535495.1 Bacillus sp. SIMBA_008
GGGCGTCGATTTGTATCGATGCCCGCTGAGGTGCATCTTCGCCATAATTCACGGACCTCGCGACCGTCCACGACATCACACGCTATGAAGGAGTACATCTGATGGGTGCATTCAGCGTCATCAATCCCGCCACCGGCAAGACCCTCGCCAGTTATCCGGAGGCTACCGATCAGGAGATCGAAGCAGTTGTCGCGTCCGCGCAGGCTGCCTACAGCTCCTGGGCGCGGAAGACCACTGTCGTCGAGCGCGCGGCGATCGCCGGGAAGCTCGCCG
>NZ_JAWRWL010000435.1:0-273 GCF_046535495.1 Bacillus sp. SIMBA_008
GAGGGAGCATTCGCGTGTGCCCGGGGCAGCGCGTGACGGCGGGGGACGTGCTCGGCGAATGCGGGAACTCCGGCAACAGCACCGAGCCGCACGTGCACGTGCAGGCGTCGGAGTCGTTCGGGCGGAAGGCCCGCGGCATCCCCCTCGTCTTCACGAGCGCGGCCGGTGCGCGGCGAGTGCCCGAGAACGGCGAGATCGTCGTCGCCTGAGCCTCCGAGTCAGTTCGTGCGCGCGGAGACCTCGGTGCTGAGCGCCGAGGGAGGGGTGTGCGGG
>NZ_JAWRWL010000436.1:0-273 GCF_046535495.1 Bacillus sp. SIMBA_008
TTGACTAAGCACCTGTCTAGATTCTTGTCATAAAATAAAACGAATTAATTGAGGAGTGATTCTGATGGATTTAAATCAAAATTATAGTACAGGAGCAAATTATGTTCCTAATTATGGGTATTCGGTTTATCAACCACTCATACAGCATAAGCAGAACCGAGAACAAAGGTAAGTTGTAGATGGAGGAACATTATATACATCTGATCACACACGTCATGAAGATCTTGGAGATGGTTTTGACCTTTGGCTATGGCGAGAAAGAACGCAAGTTCC
>NZ_JAWRWL010000437.1:0-273 GCF_046535495.1 Bacillus sp. SIMBA_008
TCACAGAAGAACAGCAATGGGCGAAACTGCGTCATGTCGTCAGCATTGCCGGTGAAGTCTGGAAATAAAAAAAAGACACGCGATCAGCGTGTCTTTTCTGTTTACAGAGGACCGGTTCCGATTAAAATATCGATATCTATCGTAATATCCGCCGCTTTTCGGCTGATAAACCGCCGGATGCTTTCATCAGTACATTTCCATGTTAAGGGCGTCATTTTCACAAGCCGCTCGAGGTCAGGCTGCGATAAGGTCTTCGTGTAACACAGCCGTTTG
>NZ_JAWRWL010000438.1:0-273 GCF_046535495.1 Bacillus sp. SIMBA_008
GTGATATCGGCGGCGTACGCGAAGAGCGCGGGCATGTCGCCCGCGGTGATGCCCTGGATGATTCGGCCGAGAAGGAGCACCCAGATGGCGCCGCCGATGCCGAAGATCGTGTACCCGACGACGGCACCGAACGCGGCGATGATGATGATCGGGCGGCGCCCGATGCGGTCGGAAAGGCTGCCGAAGACCGGAGCCGCGAGGAACGCACAGAGCGCGCCGACGCCCTCGAGCGCACCTACCCAGACGGCGAGGCTGGGGTCGTGCGCAGGGAGG
>NZ_JAWRWL010000439.1:0-273 GCF_046535495.1 Bacillus sp. SIMBA_008
CCTGGCGGTCGCGAAGCCCTTCACCGGACGAGTGGTGATCTTCGGCTCCGCCTCGGGCCCCGCCCGTGTGTCGACGCAGGAGCTGATCTTCGAGCATCACGCACAGCTGCGCGGCCTGCACATCGGCGCGCTGGCAGCCGCAGCGCCCGCCGCGTACCGCGATCTGCTCACGGAGCTCGACGATCTCATCGCGCAGGGCGTCTACACCCCCGGCTCCCCGCAGATGCACGCGCTCGACGAGGGCCCCGCGGTGCTCGCCCGACTCGAAGCCGG
>NZ_JAWRWL010000440.1:0-273 GCF_046535495.1 Bacillus sp. SIMBA_008
CGATCGTCGTGACGGCCGATGAGCTGGAGATTCCGCTCGAGGCGCAGGGCGGCGCCGTCTTCGGCGCGAACCTCGTCGACGGCGAGGGAACTTTTGAACGCCTTGTCGCGCACGAGCTGGCGCATCAGTGGTTCGGCAACGCCGTGGGCCTCGAAGCGTGGCGCGACATCTGGCTCAACGAGGGACCCGCCTGCTATGCCGAGTGGGTATGGTCGGAGGCTTCCGGCGGCGAGACCGCGCACGCGCTCGCGCTCGCGCACCACGAGCGGCTCG
>NZ_JAWRWL010000441.1:0-273 GCF_046535495.1 Bacillus sp. SIMBA_008
CTTCGATACACTTTCAGCTGAAGAGCAAGCAAAAGTTGCTCGCCTAAACGAATTAAGCGATCAATTCGTTTCTGCTGACAAATATGTATTTGTTTCACCACTTTGGAACTTCTCATTCCCACCAGTTCTTAAAGCATACATCGACTCTGTTGCTGTAGCTGGTAAAACATTCAAATACACTGAGCAAGGTCCTGTTGGATTATTAACAGACAAAAAAGCTCTACACATCCAAGCACGTGGCGGATACTACTCTGAAGGTCCTGCTGCTGAACT
>NZ_JAWRWL010000442.1:0-273 GCF_046535495.1 Bacillus sp. SIMBA_008
GTCGTTCGGCGACACCGACATCGAGGGCCAGTCGCCCGACACGCTGGGCAGCCTCACACCTCCGTGGGTCACGCCCGTCATCCTGCTGCTCCTCGCCGCCGGGGTCGCCGCCGCGATCTGGCGCGGCCAGCGCTTCGGACCGCTCGTCGCCGAGACTCTTCCGGTGACCGTGCGCGCATCCGAGACCATGCACGGGCGCGCGCGTCTCACGGCGAAGGCCGGCGACGCACCCCACGCGGGGCAGGCGCTCCGCGACGGTGCGCAGCGCCGTCT
>NZ_JAWRWL010000443.1:0-273 GCF_046535495.1 Bacillus sp. SIMBA_008
CTGTTTTACGCGAAACGGAAATCGGCTATATGGTTGGGAATGAAGAAGAAGAAATCTTCTTACATAAAAACGAATTAGTTGGAGAAATTGCAGAAGGCGATACGATTGATGTATTCTTATACCTTGATCACCAAAATCGTATTTCAGCAACAATGAAGGAGCCGCTTATTACAACTTTTGATTGGAACTGGGTAAAGGTTGTAGAAGTTATTCCTAGTTTAGGTGTGTTTGTTAATATTGGTGTATCAAAAGATATACTAATCCCAGCTGATG
>NZ_JAWRWL010000444.1:0-273 GCF_046535495.1 Bacillus sp. SIMBA_008
GGGTGAAGGCCACGCTCGCCGATGCCCTCGCCGAGGTCCCCGTCCGCTCGATCGAGCATGTCGGTTCGACGTCCGTGCCGGGACTTGCGGCGAAGCCGATCCTCGACATCGACATCGTCGTCGAACGCGCCGCCGTTCCCGCAACGATCGCCGCGCTCGAGAATGTCGGGTACGCGCATCGCGGCGATCTCGGTGTGACCGATCGTGAGGCGTTCGAGGCCCCGGATACGTGCCCTCGGCGGCACGTGTATGTCTGCGTCGAGGGCACGCTGC
>NZ_JAWRWL010000445.1:0-273 GCF_046535495.1 Bacillus sp. SIMBA_008
TCACCGGTCCGATCGCACAGGGGTCGATCTCCGTCTCCGGAGGAGCGACGCGCTCGGGCGGACAGTTCCAGTTCGGCCAGTCGGTCGGGGGTGATTTCGACGTCGCGACCGGCGTCGGCAGCGTCGTCTACCGCGGCTCGGTGCGCTTCACCGGCCATCACGGGGTGCTCGACATCACGCTCTCCGACCCGGTGATCCGCGTCACGTCCTCGAACAGCGCGACGCTCTTCGTGTCGAGCGGCGGGTCGCAGGTGGCTTTCGCGACGCTCGACC
>NZ_JAWRWL010000446.1:0-273 GCF_046535495.1 Bacillus sp. SIMBA_008
GGGCTTATGACAGCAACCCGAATTACTACGGCGCACAATACGCGTATAAGCAAGGCTGGTTTACTCCGGAAGCCGCGATTATCGGCGGAGCCCAATTTATCGGTGCGTCTTATATTCACAATCCTTCATACGAGCAGGATACGCTGTATAAAATGAGATGGTCTTCAGCCGCGGCTCATCAGTATGCGACAGACATCGGCTGGGCGTATAAGCAGGTAAACCGCATGTACAGCTTATACTCACTGCTGGATGATTATACGCTTTACTATGATG
>NZ_JAWRWL010000447.1:0-273 GCF_046535495.1 Bacillus sp. SIMBA_008
CGGCGGCGCGGCTGTTTTTTTGCCGTCCGAATCAGCCGTCAATTCACCTGCGGATCTGTTTTCTTTCCGCAGCATTTTAATTTCGCGCTTCAGTTTCATCACTTGAAATATACCGGCTGAAAACACGATCAGCGCTCCCATTAACACAGAGCCTAAAATGACTAAAATCAGCGGCCATTCAGCGGTTACGAACAGATAATCAACCTCAACCGCCCGCACGTTAATGACAGCAAAGATGGCGACAATCAGAGTAAATAGTAAAGCGAATATAAT
>NZ_JAWRWL010000448.1:0-273 GCF_046535495.1 Bacillus sp. SIMBA_008
AGATTTCATCTAAACGAGCGTAAGGTGAATAGCACTTTTTCCATTATTGTTATTATAAGGTTCAAAGACTCACGTTTGAATAGGGATTTGTACCCTTTTTATGGGATAAATATGCTTTCATTCTGCTTCTCATTACCCCTTAAGACCTCTTTTATAGCGGGTCTTAAATCCTGATTATTTGTTACATGTCACATATAGCTATAAAGACCCAGGACAAACAAAAGCCGCTCGGTTGAGGAGCGGCTTTTGTAAACGGCTTATGAAGCCGATTCT
>NZ_JAWRWL010000449.1:0-272 GCF_046535495.1 Bacillus sp. SIMBA_008
TGACCCACCGGCCGCCGTACCCGACGACGGGAGTGTCGAAGGCACCTGCCACGATCGAGGTCGCCGGGTTCCAGGTCTCGCCGTCGGCGGATCCGCCGAACGACACCCGGTACGCGTCGGCCGGCTTCGCGAGGCCCCACGGGGATCCGTCGCCCAGCCACTCGTCCGGGTGCTCGACCTGGCGGCCGTCCTCGAACGACTGGCGGAACAGGCCGCGCTCGTAGCGCAGACCGTAGCCGAACGCGGGGAGGCCGATGGTCGCCATCGATTCG
>NZ_JAWRWL010000450.1:0-272 GCF_046535495.1 Bacillus sp. SIMBA_008
ACTATTTCAAGTATCATTGGCTCCTTTCTATTTGGATATATCACAAAAGCGATTGGGGCAAAGCGCTCGATTACAGTCGTGTATGTGATTTTGATCGTTGCTCTGATTCTGGCTGTGACAGCCGCAACAGAATGGGTCTTCTGGGTGGCTGGCAGTTTATTTGGAATTTCACTCGGTGCAAGCTGGGGAGCATCACGAATATTGATTATCGAGCTGACACCGAAGGAAAAGAGAGGACAGTTTTTTGGTCTCTTCGCATTCTCAGGGAAGGT
>NZ_JAWRWL010000451.1:0-272 GCF_046535495.1 Bacillus sp. SIMBA_008
CCAGTCTGCCGATGGGGCTTGATGAAATCGAGCAGGAAATTTTCAAGAAATTTAAAATGAAAGGCCTTCTCCTCGGTGACCGGGAGGCGATCAGCCTGATGGACACGACTTTGGAGGAAGGGCGTTCAAATATCGTCAATGCCGGTTTGAAAAAGGACGGGTCTTTAAGATCCGACTCAGCGGCGGTCAGCGAACAGGACTTTCATCTGCTGACAGACCACGTGCGGCGGACATTTGAACAGGCGGGCGAAGCGATAACGGACGGGCTTGTG
>NZ_JAWRWL010000452.1:0-272 GCF_046535495.1 Bacillus sp. SIMBA_008
CCTGAACAGCTCTCAATATGTCGATAAGGTCATATACTTGTTGGAACAGTACAAAGAGGGAATAAACCAGTCACAGCAGGAGAAGGACGAACAAAAATAAATCGACTTAAAATAATATTTGAATAATGCAGAGCTACCAAATCAGCAGCTGTTTGCTCTGCAATAGTTTTTTCAATAATGTACTTACCCATCGGCTTGCGAATTTTAATCTTTATGACGCAACTTAGATAATTAGGACGCGGATGCTACATATGCTTATAATCACGTATCCT
>NZ_JAWRWL010000453.1:0-272 GCF_046535495.1 Bacillus sp. SIMBA_008
CTGCGAGCTGACATACTGCTAACCAGATGCTCCGAATAAGGAAAAATCCCCACCGGCTGACAGAGCTAGTGGGGATTTTTCTTTCTATCTTTTAGCGAGCATCATACGCGTTCAAGATCTCCTTGGAGATCCTGCCACGGTCCGAGAGTTCGTATCCGTTCGCGCGTGCCCATCGTCTGATCTGCGCGAGTTCGAGCGGATCCCTGCCGGATCCACCCTTGCGTCGAGCCTTGGGGATCTCAGACACAGGCGAATGTTCCCGCTTCGCGTGG
>NZ_JAWRWL010000454.1:0-272 GCF_046535495.1 Bacillus sp. SIMBA_008
TCCCAGTGCGGCGAAGCAGAGGGCGAACAGAGAACCGGTGACCAGCCAGAGCACCACGCCGGCCGCGACGGGGACGATCGCCGCCATGAACGGCAGAGCGGGCCTCCGTGGCGAAGGCGGCGCAGCAGGGAGCGTGATCGGAAAGGAGTCCATGCACCTCAGTGCACAGCATGGCGCATCCGGAGAGGATGCTGTCCACAGAAGTGGAGCGGTTACTCCGCGGACTCGTCCTCTGTGGAGAGCGAGTCGTCCTCACCGCTCACCTGAACGAT
>NZ_JAWRWL010000455.1:0-272 GCF_046535495.1 Bacillus sp. SIMBA_008
GCGGTTGTTTTTTTGCAAAGTCTCCCAGTATTCAGCAGAAGTTTTCGCATACACGATAATACTCGTTTTGCCATCAGGCGCGAATGAAGGATTTTCGTTATATATTTTCACAAATATGTTTTTAACGTTGTCACAGCCATAGGCGTTAAGAGGCTGTTCTAATTCCAGACTCAAATAATGAGGATATTTTTCAAACGTTTTTGATACGCCCAATCCGACATAAATTTGCGGTGCACTTGTTTTAAGGTTGTCATAACAAAATGTCAGTTCAT
>NZ_JAWRWL010000456.1:0-272 GCF_046535495.1 Bacillus sp. SIMBA_008
GAAGATACTGGTGAGGGAATGTCTGTGAAGCAACTAATAGACGAAATAAAAATTCTGTTTATCGCAGGCCATGAAACAACTGCTAATGCTCTAACTTTTACGTTGCATTTATTGGGTAACAATCCCAAGGTACAGCAGAAAGTTTTGGAAGAAATTTTAAAGATCGAATCTGAAACAAGTGAGGTTGTAGAGCAGCTTCAGAAAATGACTTATACGAACGCAGTTTTAAACGAATCAATGCGATTATTTCCACCAGCCTGGATTACTGATAG
>NZ_JAWRWL010000457.1:0-272 GCF_046535495.1 Bacillus sp. SIMBA_008
CATGATGAAGCACGTCTAAAACGTTTACGCCATCAGCAGTGATTACTGTTACTCCAGGGATATTGCGAGCAGATAACTCTACAGATTCGTTTGCATCAGCAGTTACGATAAGAGCTTTCTTCTCAACAGTTAATCCTTTAAGTACTGCTAGCATGTCTTTTGTTTTTGGTGCATTTAACACTAGGTCTTCAAGAACTACAATGTTGTTCTCAACTACTTTAGTAGCTAATGCAGATTTGATTGCTAAACGACGAACCTTCTTAGGAAGTTTG
>NZ_JAWRWL010000458.1:0-272 GCF_046535495.1 Bacillus sp. SIMBA_008
TCATCAATTTCAAAGCCCTCCAGCTGCATGTTTTCACATTTTCTTGTGAAAAGCTGCTGTGCATCCATTAGCTTTGCTCTGTAAAGTCCAGCGACTTCTTCTTTTTGTAATTGAATGTTCATCTGCTCTTCTTGATGGACATAAAGATAGACATGGCAAAATTCACGATCAGTCAAATCGGATAGATGGATTTCATCCTGTATAACTCCTGCAAAGGTCAAATCCTCAAAAGGTATAGTAAGACCAATCTCTTCTTCTACCTCTCTCATACC
>NZ_JAWRWL010000459.1:0-272 GCF_046535495.1 Bacillus sp. SIMBA_008
GTGCTGAATATAGTCTAAATACAAGCGATTGCCGCGTTTTTTCTTAAGACGTTCCAGAGTAAATAGCTCAGGTGCTTGTTCACATAAAAATTGGCATATAAACGCGGTAAATGTTCTCGTTTCTTCGTATGTGAAGGCATTTTTCTTTAATGGAATATAAACTTGCAGTCCTTTACCACCGCTTGTTTTAATAAAGGCTGTAAGAAAGAGACCGTCTAAAAGCGTTTTGATTCGCTTAGCAGCTTCTATGGCTAGATGAAACTCGTTAACAG
>NZ_JAWRWL010000460.1:0-272 GCF_046535495.1 Bacillus sp. SIMBA_008
GGACTACCCGCCAGGGCTAGGACGAAGATCGTCAGAAAGACGATGCTCAAGCCGTTGTCGCGGGCTGCCCTGCGCATGATTCACCGTCCAGCGAGCGGCAGCTCGATCGTGAGCGCTAACCCCGCACTGATGACCGTGATCCAGATCCAGAACGCAGTCCGCCCTTGTCGAGACCCGTCAGTCACCACGGCCAGTCCTTTCTCCGTCGTCTCCCGAACCGCATTGCGGGTCGAGCGGATGAACTACGTCATCAGGTAGGAGGTAACCCGGAG
>NZ_JAWRWL010000461.1:0-272 GCF_046535495.1 Bacillus sp. SIMBA_008
TGACTCGTGACATTTCCTCATCAGCCGAAACGAGTGATGCGCCGGGCCTTGTCGATTCGCCGCCGATATCTATGATATGCGCCCCTTCTTCAGCCATCTTCGCCGCATGCAGAAGCGCCCTTTCCGTACTGTCGTATTTGCCGCCGTCAGAGAAGGAGTCTGGCGTTACATTTAATATCCCCATAACGAGCGTCTTCTCTTTATAGGACAGAGCGCCTTTTTTTGTATGAATCAGTTTAGGCTGTTCAATTGTTTGCTGCGCCATTTTGTTC
>NZ_JAWRWL010000462.1:0-272 GCF_046535495.1 Bacillus sp. SIMBA_008
GGAGGTGCTGAAAGCTTCTGACATCAAACAAGCCCTTTGTCGTCATTTTCACATCAGGAATGACTGGAAGTGCCAAGAAGGACAGCGTCAAAAACGGATTAAAGTCTAAGGAAAAACCAGTTTCTTTTAGCGCTTCATGAAGTGTATGAAGGCTTTCATTGACGAGATGTGCCGGCTGATCTGACAACAAACCAGAGATTGGTAATGGCAGCGTATGAAGTGACTGCCCTTCTTTCACAACAGTCAAACCGCCGCCTGCTTCTTTTAACGCC
>NZ_JAWRWL010000463.1:0-271 GCF_046535495.1 Bacillus sp. SIMBA_008
ATGACTTCTTTATCGGTGAAGTCAGACTGATGAAAAAGCCGTTTCAATTAAGTGATCTGACGATTTCAGGGTTTATCGGAGATGTCAAAATCGACTTATCAAAGGCCATCATCGCAGAAGAAGAGAGCACGATCGTAATAAGCGGGCTCATCGGAGATGTGGATATTTTCGTGCCGCAGGATATTGAAGTATGTGTGAGTGCTTCGGCTGCCATTGGTGATATGAAAATTATTGATGAAAAAAGAAGCGGATTCGGCAGTAAAGTGTATGT
>NZ_JAWRWL010000464.1:0-271 GCF_046535495.1 Bacillus sp. SIMBA_008
TACTTTGAAACTTTTGTTCGTCAGCCTCTAAAAGCTCATCAAAATCCTCAAACTCAGAAGGAAGCAAGTGCGACTGCCCTCAACCGTAGGCCAATCTGGTACGATCCGCGAGTGCGGAAAAGCTAGTGGGAGTGATGGGCGCGCCCAAGGCAGCTTTACCTAAAACCTGTTCGGAGTCGCCGGGCAGAAAGCCAGACTGAAGAGCTATTTTTCGTACTGCTATTTGGCCGGGGACGTCGTCTAGGTTGATCAGATTCAATCCGGCCCGCCC
>NZ_JAWRWL010000465.1:0-271 GCF_046535495.1 Bacillus sp. SIMBA_008
TGTAAGGACGGAGAACAGATTGAAATGGTGGAAATTAGCGGTGACTATAGAGGACTGGAAGAAAAGGTGGCACTGATTGATACGCCCGGAATTGATTCGACGGATCATGCCCACTTTTTATCTGCTGCGTCTATTCTTCATCAAGCAGATGCTCTTTTTTATGTCGTTCACTACAACCATGTTCATTCGGAGGAAAACATTCGTTTCATTCGCTCCATTAAAGAGAAAGTGCCAAATCTTTATTTTATCGTAAACCAAGTCGACCGGCATG
>NZ_JAWRWL010000466.1:0-271 GCF_046535495.1 Bacillus sp. SIMBA_008
GGGCGAGGCCCCAGGTCATGCGCGCTCCCGTGTCCGGCGTGTCCGGGCGGCAACATGCGCCGCACGATCCGGGATCCGATTCTATCGGGCGACGCCCTCGTATCCCCCGACCAGCGCCGCCGTGTGCGACGCGTGCCACACGTCGTCGCGGCCGGCGATCGCCGCCGTCGACATGCGGGCGACGACGCCGGGGTTCTCGCACAGTCCGCGCAGCGCCCGCGAGAGGCCGGCGGCGTCGGGGGAGGGAGCGACGAGGAAGCTCCCCTCGGGC
>NZ_JAWRWL010000467.1:0-271 GCF_046535495.1 Bacillus sp. SIMBA_008
GTGATCGCCTGGCGGACGCGGTGATCCTCGACCTCGAGGATGCCGTGCTCCCTGACGCGAAGGCGGCGGCGCGCACCAACCTGATCAGCGCCGCGATCGATCCCGATCGTGTGATCGTGCGGGTGAATGCACCGAGCAGCGAGCACTTCGCCGCTGACCTCGAGGCTCGCAGATGTCGATGATCGGATCATCGACCTTCACGCCAGGGGTCTCCGCGTAGGAGTCGGTCGTCACAGCCGGGCCGGAAGGCGCAGCGGTTGCGACGGAGGGC
>NZ_JAWRWL010000468.1:0-271 GCF_046535495.1 Bacillus sp. SIMBA_008
TTTAAAAGGTGTAGCCTCTCATTATGCCCACTCTGTATTAGGTGAAAACTTTCCTGAACTAAAACAAGGTGGTAGTGATTACAACACATTGTTTGGAACAAACGAACGTGCTGGCATCATCGAATTTCATGATGCGCTCATGATGCCTGAGACGGTAGGAGAAGCATTCAAAGTGGATGTGATGACACCACATCATTCAGACTACAACAGCGTCAAGCTAGATAAGATGAACAAAGGGGGAAGTGTTCCAGCCCCTCGAGACGATGACTCA
>NZ_JAWRWL010000469.1:0-271 GCF_046535495.1 Bacillus sp. SIMBA_008
GCGCCAGTGGCCAGCCCCTGCTCCCGGGAAGCCCGCCAATGCCTTCAGATGAAAGCCCCTCGCTGACCCGCCGCTCGTTGTTCAAGGGCCTGGGCCTGCTGCCGCTGGCCGCCGCGGCCCCCGGCTGCTCGGACCCGAAGTCCCCGCAGGCCGGTGCCGAAACCGCCAGGGCCGACTACGCGCCGACCTACTTCACCCCCGCCGAATGGGCCTTCGTGGTCGCCGCCTGCGATCGCCTGATCCCTTCCGACGAGGTCGGCCCCGGCGCGGT
>NZ_JAWRWL010000470.1:0-271 GCF_046535495.1 Bacillus sp. SIMBA_008
CGACCTACGTTCCGCCGCTGGCCGTGAAAGAGCAACCCTCGGCCTGTTGCTCTGGAAAATATTCCGCTCCGATAACTGATCGATCCGCAACGGTCGTGTCGGCGTTGAGTCTTGCTGCCAGAGGATGAATTCTCGCGTATTCACGCCCTCGTTCGCCCGGAATTAGAGACGAACCGCCGGAAACGTCTGTCGAAACGAGGTTTTGGACACCGTTTGCGGCAAGGCATTCTTGCTGCCTCGCGCGTCTGCGCCGTAAACGATCGTTTTCGGT
>NZ_JAWRWL010000471.1:0-271 GCF_046535495.1 Bacillus sp. SIMBA_008
GGAGTTAATACGATGGGTGAATTGGCGAATTGTCCAAAATGCAATGCTTTATTTTTTAAAACGAACCTGCAGACCGTGTGCCAGGCATGTATTAAAGAAGAAGAAAAAGCATTTGAAACCGTCTATAAATTTTTGAGAAAGCAGATCAACAGACAGTCGACGATGCAGCAGATCACTGAGGAAACAGGTGTGGATGAAGAGCTGATCCTCAAGTTTATCAAACAAAAAAGGATTCAGATCAGCCAGCTTCCGAATTTGGCATATCCTTGCG
>NZ_JAWRWL010000472.1:0-271 GCF_046535495.1 Bacillus sp. SIMBA_008
GTTCCGACTCGGAGCACTGCCCGTTTTCGCGCTGCCTTCTCATAGAAGCAGTGAGATTACGTATTTCTGCGAGTTTGCAGAGGCGAAAGCATACATCATTCCTGATATGCATTCAGGTTTTGATTACAGGGCGCTTGCCAGACAGGTGAAAGACAAACTTCCGGATTTGGCGCATGTCATTGTGGCCGGCGAAGCTGAAGAGTTTCAGGAACTGAGCAGCCTGCATAGAGAGCCTGTTCAGCTGGAAGAGGTAAGCCCGGCGGAAGTCGCT
>NZ_JAWRWL010000473.1:0-271 GCF_046535495.1 Bacillus sp. SIMBA_008
CCATTCATCCTGGCATCGGCGTCGCACGGGTTGGCAACAGTGAGCTTAAGGATGGCTCGTGGATTCGCGGCGAGGACGACTATACCGATATGTATATCGGTCCGGAAACCGATACGCCTCCTCCCATGCCCCTCAAGAAAATACGGGATGAAAGCGGCAGGATAAAGCGGCAGGCTGCCCGCTTCAGGCTATATGGTTTCAATGCCAAAGGAGACGTCGTCAAGGAAATCCTGCCCGGCAACGGCGTCAACGTCACATGGAAGGTAACCCT
>NZ_JAWRWL010000474.1:0-271 GCF_046535495.1 Bacillus sp. SIMBA_008
GGGATCGTTTAAAAGCTTAAACTCGTGACAAAGCAGCTCGACCACCTTCTCTTTGAACTCCGGAAATAGTAAAACTATCCGTAACCCGACGATATCTTGGAAATCAGTAATGCTTTTTTTAAGATCAACCCTTTTCGCTTTTTCGATAATTGATTCCAAGGATTTAGTTCTCCCCAGAACGTCGAAGGCAATAGGAATCTGATTTCTGGTTAGTAATTTTCCGACCGTACGCAAGACTTCATTTAAGAAATCATCGTAATCACTTTTTATT
>NZ_JAWRWL010000475.1:0-271 GCF_046535495.1 Bacillus sp. SIMBA_008
GTCTTTCTACGAAAGCTTGTACAAGCTCTTCAAAACCTTCATATGTATGAGGATCATACACGTCAACACCATCAAGTGTAAGACCTAATTCTTTTGCTTTTGCTTCAACTTCTTGTGTTTTACCTACAACAATTGGCTGCAAGACTTTGCCATCTGCTAGTTTTTGAACGGCTGTTAGAGTGCGTTCGTCCATTCCCTCAGGAAAAACGATCTTTACTCCTTTACCTGCAACCTTTTCCTGAACTGTTGAAAAAATATCTGCCACTTATAT
>NZ_JAWRWL010000476.1:0-271 GCF_046535495.1 Bacillus sp. SIMBA_008
TTTCTCCTTGTTCATTAAGCAGCTGAATATCGTAAATAAGCTCGGATTGACCTTTTTGGCCTGTTTTACGCGCATAAGCCCAGCATTCTGCTGAAACTTTTTTCCGAATCGTAATCTCTCCTATTGAAAAAGGAACATAAACAGATGCCTCTTCTCTTCCGTCCGTAATCCCGAACAAAGATTGCAGAGCCCCATCAATTAAAGACGGATGCAATGTATAATTTTCAAGAGCATATGCGGCTTCTTTTGGCAGCAATAAGTGTGCAACCGC
>NZ_JAWRWL010000477.1:0-271 GCF_046535495.1 Bacillus sp. SIMBA_008
AGCGCGGCTTCACCACGAAGAAGGAAGCTGAGCTCTACCTGGCTCACATTGACACGTCGAAAGCTCGTGGCGACTATGTCAACCCAACCGATGCCAAGGTAAGCGTCGCCCAGCTCGGCACGGAGTGGTTGAACGACCGCGCCTCCGTGCTGAAGCCCTCGACATACCGATCCGTGGAGTCCACCTGGCGCATCCAGGTCGAGCCGCAGTGGGGAAAGCGTGCGATCGGCAGCATCCGACATTCCGAGGTGCAGGCGTGGGTATCAACTCT
>NZ_JAWRWL010000478.1:0-271 GCF_046535495.1 Bacillus sp. SIMBA_008
TGATCGACCTTTTCATCAAAATATCTCACTAACCACATTTGTTTATATAAATCTGCTAATCTCTCATGACTAATCTGTTCAGGCAAAGTGATTTGTTTTTGCATTTATTCTCTCCCCTTTACATTTGTTCTTGTGTGTTACATTTGTAATTATCATACGTTTAAGTATCATTGAAGTCAAGCATTTCTATTTCATTTTTAAGCGTTTTCATCTTTTATCAGAAAAAAAGAGAAAGGCAAAGCCCTTTTCTAAAGAACTTCTCTTTCTCTCC
>NZ_JAWRWL010000479.1:0-271 GCF_046535495.1 Bacillus sp. SIMBA_008
TTGATTGTACAATTGTTGCATTTTGTGGAATTGTTACATCTACTGTCTGTTCTCCATTTGCTGCCGCTACAGTAACAGCACCTAATTTATCATTTTCATTGTAATTCTTTCCTACTTCAGCTTTCCAGTCAGTTAATTTACCTGCTACTGGTGATGCCATCGGAATTACCTTTCCATCAATTTTTGCATTTTCTGTTTTTAAATAATTTTCCGCTTGATTGTAATAGTAATAACCGCCAATACCGCCGCCAACTAGTACAATTAATGTGAT
>NZ_JAWRWL010000480.1:0-271 GCF_046535495.1 Bacillus sp. SIMBA_008
TGTTACTTTCCGTTTAAAAGAGAGTGAATATGCGTTGTAAACATTTCCTTTGATCAATGATACCGGTCTTCTTCAAAAAGCTCGCTGTAAAGCGCTTCCGCTTCCTCATATGTTGAAAAGACCGCGTCATCTTCGGCCAGCGGATGATAGGTTTCGTATAAAAACAGAGACAGTTCTCCCTCATGATACGGGTGATGGACGATCTCCGCCTCTTTAATATGGGCAACATTGGCGGCATGCGGATTGCGGTAAATCACATAGACCGTATCCC
>NZ_JAWRWL010000481.1:0-271 GCF_046535495.1 Bacillus sp. SIMBA_008
GGTCCTTGGCCGGAACACCCGCGGCGAGATGACGGTCGTCGATGCGCTGCCCTTCCAATAGCAGCCCGCCTGCGGCGACGAAGGCGCCAGCGCCGACCACGGAATGGCTGAGCAACTTCGCCCCCATCCCGATCAGGCTTCCATCCCCCACGGTTGCGCCGTGGATGAGGGCGAGGTGACCCACACCGACGTTATCGCCGATGATTGCAGGCGCGCCTTCGTCGGTGTGCACCACCACGTTGTCCTGCAGGTTGCTGCCCGCACCAAGCTC
>NZ_JAWRWL010000482.1:0-271 GCF_046535495.1 Bacillus sp. SIMBA_008
TTGTTATACACCGTTGTTCAAAGTGGTGAACAACTATTAGTTGTGCGCTTTATGCACGGCTTTAGTGACGGATTTTTAATTCCTGCTGCCTTTACGTTTTTATCAAAACAAACAAATTCAGCAAGACAAGGTAAGGCAATGGCTCTATCTGGTGCTGCTGTTGGAACAGCGGCAATTGTAGGACCGGCTTTCAGTGGAATTATGAAAGCAACTGCTGGTATAGAGTGGGTGTTCATTACCATTTCTATTTTAATGGTCCTTGGTACAATCG
>NZ_JAWRWL010000483.1:0-271 GCF_046535495.1 Bacillus sp. SIMBA_008
GTGCGTCACGCCTCACGGCCGAGCGGCTGGCGCTCATGCCGAAGCTGCGCGCCGTGCTGCACTGCGCCGGCAGCGTGCGGCCGATCGTCTCGGAGGAGTTCTGGCGGCGCGGGATCGTGCTCTCGAGCGCCGCCGACGCGAACGCCGACCCTGTCGCCGAATACACCTACGCGGCCGTTGTGATGGCGGGCAAGAAGGCGCCCTTCCTCGCGGGTGAGGGGCGCGTGCGCCGCTCTGACTGGAACGAGACCCTGCGATGGGGGCCGCTGAG
>NZ_JAWRWL010000484.1:0-271 GCF_046535495.1 Bacillus sp. SIMBA_008
GTACGAACTTACAATAATAATAGACAGGCAGCATAGAGGAGGGAATAGCGTGAGGAAGGTTATTGGGTGGTCGCTTTTTTTGTACGTTGGGTTTGCATTGCTTATATATTGGTATTTATTTGGATGGAATCATGAACTTATTCCGGACATGTATAAAGGAACGAGTGCAGATCCAGAAACGTTTATGAATGCAAGAGAGCTTACGCTAAGCCAAGATTATTCGCGCGTGAAAAATTTACTGTACTTTTTAGCGACGCCTCTGGAATGGATT
>NZ_JAWRWL010000485.1:0-271 GCF_046535495.1 Bacillus sp. SIMBA_008
GCGTTGACCTTGCGCGGATTCCTGCTGACCAATCGCAAGTCACTGGTGTAGTTGCGGTTCAATTCACGCGCCAGCTCCACGGCGATCTGGCCGTTCGCGCCCAATATCGTTTGCATTGTTTCCCTTGTCTCTCAGCACACGCCCCGCAACCAGCGCGGGGCGTGCTCTTTCGTGTCGAGCTCGATTACTTCTGTTCGAGGAACGCCAGCAAGTCGGCATTGACCTGGTTGGCGTGCGTAGTAGGAATGCCGTGCGGTGCGCCCTTGTAGGT
>NZ_JAWRWL010000486.1:0-271 GCF_046535495.1 Bacillus sp. SIMBA_008
CTCGGCCACCGGGCAGCGTTCGACCTGCTCGCCGACATGCGGTTGGCATTCTTCGACGCGGTCGCACCGCTGTCGGCCGACGACGAGGAATCGGCCTCCGCCGACCTCACGACCGTCGCAACGCGCGATATCGACCGTGTCGAGGTGTTTTTCGCGCACACGATCGTGCCCGCCGTCACGGCCGTGATCGTGCCCGTCGCCGTCACGTCCGCGATATGGGCGACGACGGGAGCGGGCGCCGGCCTCATCGCCGCTGCCGCGTTCAACATCG
>NZ_JAWRWL010000487.1:0-271 GCF_046535495.1 Bacillus sp. SIMBA_008
GCCGTGCTTACGGCGTTGCCTGAATCACTCCCGCCGGAAAAGCGGACAAGCGGCGGACTCCGGGAGACGCTGATGACGTTTCGCGGCCTGCTTGGCGACCGGATGTTTATGGGATTTGCGCTCAGCCAGGCATTTGTGATGACCGGCATGTTCGCATATATTGCCGGGTCGCCGTTTATACTGCAAAACATCTACGGCGTATCGGCGCAAATGTTCAGCCTGCTGTTCGCCGTAAACGGTGCGGGAATCATATGCGCCACCCAAATCACCG
>NZ_JAWRWL010000488.1:0-270 GCF_046535495.1 Bacillus sp. SIMBA_008
TGGCGTGGTGTCGAAGCCAATGGGCAGGACTGCGGCCTTTGCCCGGTTCGAGGCTGCCGCAGCAGATTTACCATATGTTCTGGTCAAGCCGGAAACGATGCAACTAGTAAGCGATGGTATCGTAGCGGTGGAAGATGTTTTCGGCGGGGAAGCAGCCTTGGCCGTTCGTCGGCTCGATCCTGATATTGCGATCATTCATGCCCACACCGCCGATATATACGGCAATGTGCAGATGGATATGAAATTTCATGCCGATTTTATCCGCGATCT
>NZ_JAWRWL010000489.1:0-270 GCF_046535495.1 Bacillus sp. SIMBA_008
GTCAGCCGCCGAGCACGACGACGCGTTCGCCCGCCCGGATCGGCGTCGAGTAGCGGTTGCCCGGCAGCGGAAGCGGGCAGACGAACTGATCCGAGAACGCACAGGGCGGGAGGTAGGCGCGGTTGAAGTCGATGATCGCGGAACCGTCATCGGCGGGCTCCTCGACCGGGAGGAAGCGGAACCGGTAGGTCTCGAGTCCGTTGGTGCCGTCGGCGAAGACGGCGCTCAGGGTCCCCTGCGAGCTCCGCGTCACGGTCAGCGTGTGCGGCG
>NZ_JAWRWL010000490.1:0-270 GCF_046535495.1 Bacillus sp. SIMBA_008
GTCATCATTATTATATACTTATTTTACCTCTTTAGTAAAAATAATATTATATGATGTGAAAAGAAAAAAAGTTATAGTAAAGGCAATTAGAGATTCTAATTTATTGTAATATGGATTATATTGAATTTTTTCTTTTTGCTGAAGAGCATATTGCAAGTTTGATCTTCTTTTTAATTGTAACAATGATTTGTTATTTTGTACTTTATAGAAAATATATTCAATCTATTTTTGATCCCTTTTTTTTAATTGTTTCCATTGCTGGATTATCAG
>NZ_JAWRWL010000491.1:0-270 GCF_046535495.1 Bacillus sp. SIMBA_008
GTCGGGGTCGAGCACGTCGAGCAGGCCGTCGCTGCAGCAGACGAACGAGTCGCCCTTGTCGAGGCGCGTCGTGCGCGGCTCCCTCTCCTCGGGCGGCTGGAGGCCCATGCCCATGCCGAGAGGCAGGCTGGTCGATCGCAGGTGCTCCCACGAGCCGTCGGCGCGCAGGATGAAGGCGAGGCTGTGTCCGGCATCGATCACCTGCAGCTCTCCCGTCTCCGGCTGCAGCTCGGCGTGCACCGCGGTGACGAACATCGACGTGTCTGCGAG
>NZ_JAWRWL010000492.1:0-270 GCF_046535495.1 Bacillus sp. SIMBA_008
CCCGCTATCACGTCTTTTACGTTCGGGAGGGAAAGAAGCTGTTCTCTGACAGCCTCCGGATGATCTGTAGCGATAATGTAATCCAGATCTTTTACGGTTTCCCGCGCTCTTCTGAGACTGCCGGCCCGAGAATATTTCTGAATATCCGTCAGCCGGGCCAAATGTTCTTCAATGACTGAGGCAATGCTGAGCGCATAGCCGATCGGAAACCGTTCCGGCTGTTTTCCGGCTTCTCCGAGAGCCTTGAGGATTTTCTCCTCCGTTTTTTTG
>NZ_JAWRWL010000493.1:0-270 GCF_046535495.1 Bacillus sp. SIMBA_008
GTTCGTACTTCACCTGATCTTTCAGGTAATCTTCGCCGTACTGCTGTTTAAGGGCGCTGTACTGATCGCCGAGCTGCGTTTTGTACTCTTTCAGCTTGTTATCGATTTCTTTATCCGATACTTTGTATTTTTTTGCTAATACTTTTTCTTGTACGAGCTGTGTCAGCACACTTGCGCCCGCGGTTTTTTTCATATTCGTGTAGAGTTCGCCTTTTGTTACATTTCCGGCATCCGTCTTGGCAATCACGTCGTTGTCGCCGCTGCTGCAAG
>NZ_JAWRWL010000494.1:0-270 GCF_046535495.1 Bacillus sp. SIMBA_008
GAGAGGAGCGCTGTGGCACTCGTCTTCCCGACGCCGCCCTTGCCGTTGACCACGGCGATGCGGCGGCACTGGCCCCACTGCGCGGAGACCGTGCGACGGGCGCGCTCGTTGTCCAGGTCCTTCTTCGACGCGCCGACCTTGATTCCGACCGTCGACAGTGCCCGACGCCATCCTGCAGTGGGCTCTGCCCGCAACGGCTCGCGCGTATCGATGAAGCTCTGCTCGCGGCGGCGCAGGGGAAGCTCTGTCGGTGCCGGCGGCGGCTCAGAG
>NZ_JAWRWL010000495.1:0-270 GCF_046535495.1 Bacillus sp. SIMBA_008
CATCAGCTCCGCGTCATCCGCGTTCGCGACGATGCTGAGCGCGGGAGCACGATGCACCTGTGCTCCCCTCCGCTCGAGCGCCGTCGCGAGGTCGACCGAGCGGCGGTCGGCGGCGACGATGATCGTGCAGCCGGCCAGCGCGGAGTCGAGTGTGGGTGTGTTCGTCACGCCGAGCTCTCCGCGAACTGCGACGTCGTGGGCAGCAGCAGTCCGGCGCGTGCGACGTCGCCGATCACGATCACGGCGGGATTGACCACGGCGGCCTCCTCT
>NZ_JAWRWL010000496.1:0-270 GCF_046535495.1 Bacillus sp. SIMBA_008
CTGCAGGTGTTACTATTACAATTGCAGAAGACAATACTGTAGCAGTAAAAGGCCCTAAAGGTGAATTAACTCGTAAATTCAATGCTGATATGTCTATCAAAATTGAAGAAAATACACTAACAGTTGAGCGTCCATCTGAACAGAAGGAACACCGTGCATTACACGGTACAACTCGTGCTTTAATCGGAAACATGGTTGAAGGTGTAACTACAGGTTTCGCACGCGGACTTGAATTAGTCGGTGTTGGTTACCGTGCTCAAAAACAAGGAG
>NZ_JAWRWL010000497.1:0-270 GCF_046535495.1 Bacillus sp. SIMBA_008
GGCGCCGCATACGTGCAGCGGTCGGCGCTCGACGTCGACGCGATCGCGGAGACCTTCGAGGGAGCCGACGCCGTCGTGTGGGCGCTGTCTCCGCGGGGCGACATGGAGGACAAGGTGCTCGGCGCACTGCGGCAGGTGGCCGCGAGGCTCGCCGGCACCGAGACGCGTCTCGGCGTGATCGGCGGAGCAGGCGGAAGCCTCGTCGCGCCCGGCGGCCCCCGGCTCTTCGATCAGGACTTCCCCGAGGAGTACAAGGCGGAGGCGCAGGTC
>NZ_JAWRWL010000498.1:0-270 GCF_046535495.1 Bacillus sp. SIMBA_008
CTGCAATGATACAAGGTAAATATGATGTGAGCGTATCGAGAACGCAAATTGGAGGAATTGTAGATACTGTTTCTGTTAAATCAGGTGATGAGGTAAAAAAAGGAGACGTTTTAATTCAATTAAAAAATCAGGAATTAATAGATAAACAGAGTCAATTGGATCAAATTATTAAACATTTAGAAAAGAAAAAAGGAATGTTAGAACAATTAAAACAGAGTATTCAAGCTCATAAATTGCTCTTTTTGGGTGATACAGATAAAAAGATTATAG
>NZ_JAWRWL010000499.1:0-270 GCF_046535495.1 Bacillus sp. SIMBA_008
GCCGACTGTTTTAACTTTTTCTATTCTTGGCGGACCAAAACTTTCTTCTCTGTCTTTTCGGTCGAAATCATCTTTTTTGTCAAGTATTTTACCTTCTGTATTAATTATATAAGTTTCAGAATCAATTTGTACACAAGCAAAACCTTCATAGTATGAGAAATTCGTTTTATAACCAAATGGATAGGCGTTTTCGTATTGTATTGGTAATATTATTTTTTTGTTTTTGTCACAATAACCATATTTGTTTCCTTTTTTAAAAGGAATTAACTG
>NZ_JAWRWL010000500.1:0-270 GCF_046535495.1 Bacillus sp. SIMBA_008
GGAGTGGTCGTCGCCGGCCTGGCCCTCGCCGGCCCCGCCGCGGCGGGTGGCGGACGACCAGGCACCCAGGACCTGAATCGATGGGCGGAGGACACCTGGCAGTCCCTCGTGGCGATGACCGACGAGGAGACCGGGCTTCCTGCCGACAACGTCACCGGCGATCTCGAGACCTCGAGTGCCTACACCTCGCCGACGAACATCGGCGGGTATCTCTGGTCGACCGTCACCGCGCGCGACCTCGGCATCATCACCGCCGACGAGGCGCGCTCG
>NZ_JAWRWL010000501.1:0-270 GCF_046535495.1 Bacillus sp. SIMBA_008
GCCGAAACGATTTTTTCAAAAGAGGCTTCTGGATCTCCAACGGCAATGTTTTCTTTAATCGTGTCACTGAATAAGAATGTATCCTGCAGCACCATTCCGACTTGATTTCGAAGGCTTCTTGCTTTGTACTCTTTTATATCAATGCCGTCAATTTCAAGTGATCCGTTTGTCACATCATAAAATCTTGGAATTAAGCTGACGAGAGTGGACTTCCCCCCACCGCTCATTCCTACAAGCGCAACCGTTTGTCCTTTTTCTACTTTTAAGGAG
>NZ_JAWRWL010000502.1:0-270 GCF_046535495.1 Bacillus sp. SIMBA_008
GGGTCGATCGCCGACCTCGAGGAGGCCTCTCTCCGCGCACTGGCCAAGATGTACCAGGTGCTGCCCTCGCACCTCCGGCATCGCATCACGACGCTGCAGTCGACGGTCGTCCCGGTCCCCGGCCATGGACCCGCCGTGGACCCTGACGTGCTCCTCACTCTGGCCTCTGCCTGCCGCGACACCGTGCAACTGCGGTTCGACTACCGCACCCACTCCGACACCGAGTCGCGGCGCATCGTCGAACCGTACCGGCTCGCCCTGCGCGCCGGG
>NZ_JAWRWL010000503.1:0-270 GCF_046535495.1 Bacillus sp. SIMBA_008
GTATATGAAACAGCTCGTAAGATCGCTTTAGATCCATATTTATTTCTTATCCCGGCCATAACAAATCCAAGCTTCCTTCTCTTCTCATTATCCTTTTCAAACAGACTTAATTGTTGATTCACATCGTCTTCAATATTGGATAAAGTAACTGAAATACTTCTTACTGTTTTTCCTGTATAGAACTTATCAAACAAAATCAAGCAGTATCGATAAATGTCCATTGTTATATTCGTGGGAAGATCAATTGTTTTAGATCGGTGAAATCCACCG
>NZ_JAWRWL010000504.1:0-270 GCF_046535495.1 Bacillus sp. SIMBA_008
GTGTGATGATTCCGGCCAGGTTCCCACAAAGACTCGTGGAACGTATTGATCCCGCCAGCCTGCCCGCCGACTGGCGGGAGATATCAGCGAGGGGCGAACTGCAGCAGATCGGGAACACATGGTCGCAGATGCGTACTAGTGCCGTGCTGGCGGTTCCCAGTGCAGTCGTCCCGGCTGAAACCAACTATCTGCTCAACCCTAACCATGCCGATTTCGTTGATGTCGAAATTGGAGCGCGAGAAGAATGGCTGACCGATACGCGGCTGTTGC
>NZ_JAWRWL010000505.1:0-270 GCF_046535495.1 Bacillus sp. SIMBA_008
TGTTTCGTTTATGAAACGAATGTGAAGGCGGAAGGGCCAGTACCAGAAGTAACAGAAAAAGAGCCTGAAGTTACAATTTTATTAGAGCGAATGTATGTTGATGGAGAAGTAAGTGAGGAAATATTTACAGAAAAAGTAGCGGACTTAGAAAAGTTTTTACAGCAGTATAAAGAATGGCAGCTCGTTGATCGTGATGATGTACAAATCGTATTACAAAAGAAAGTTGATGATATTTCTCCGTTATTAAAGACGAGCGGTTATTTCGGTGTG
>NZ_JAWRWL010000506.1:0-270 GCF_046535495.1 Bacillus sp. SIMBA_008
CATCTGCAGGCGGTAGAGGGAATCCTTGTCTTCGACATAGGCGCGCTGCACGTAGAGGCCCGGCAGACTGACGAGACCTCCCGCCCAGATGGCGATCGCTGCAATATGCAGAAATTTCAGACTGAGGATCATGAAAATCCTCGCCCCGGCCCATTTACGGCCGATCCGACTACCCTACCCATCGTCACCCATTCCTTCGCCTACCCGCTTGCCAGCGCAATTAGGGCGGTAGGTGCAGGCTTCTAGTCAAGACGGTGGAAGAAATCGGTT
>NZ_JAWRWL010000507.1:0-269 GCF_046535495.1 Bacillus sp. SIMBA_008
ATCGACGAAGAAGGTAAAATCATCACCCGTGGTCTGGAAATCGTTCGTCGTGACTGGTCTGAAATCGCGAAAGAAACCCAGGCGCGTGTTCTGGAAGCGATCCTGAAACACGGTAACGTTGAAGAAGCGGTTCGTATCGTTAAAGAAGTTACCCAGAAACTGTCTAAATACGAAATCCCGCCGGAAAAACTGGCGATCTACGAACAGATCACCCGTCCGCTGCACGAATACAAAGCGATCGGCCCGCACGTTGCGGTTGCGAAACGTCT
>NZ_JAWRWL010000508.1:0-269 GCF_046535495.1 Bacillus sp. SIMBA_008
TGCTCAAATGCCGAAACGGATTGTTGGTACGCTGCGAGTGACTTGTCTTTTTCACTTTCTTTCAGTTCTAAGAGCTTTTGAAATTTGTATTGATATCTCACTGTTTTCGTCAATCCTCTCTATTCATCAAACCGAGCAATACATTCACACTGTCTTCAATAGATACAGCCTCTTCTACATCCTGCTTCAAAAATGAAATCAGATGAGGATAAGCCTGCATAGCATCATCAATGTCTTTCGAGGAGCCTTTTTTATATGCTCCAATGTTA
>NZ_JAWRWL010000509.1:0-269 GCF_046535495.1 Bacillus sp. SIMBA_008
GGAAGATGCCGCTGCCGATAACACCGTCCATCAGGCCGATGGAAATTTCGTACGGGAAAATGATCTCCGTTCGCAAAATGTCGCAAAACAGCACAAAGACAGCGCAAAAGAGAGCGGTGTGAGGCAGGCTGCTCCTCAGGTTGTCCCCTTTGTAAATCGACACCATATTGGGAATGATCAAACCGAGAAACGGCAGCATCCCGACGGTCAGGATCACCAGTGAAGCGATGAGCGACACGATAATCAGACCGATATTGACGACGCGTTTG
>NZ_JAWRWL010000510.1:0-269 GCF_046535495.1 Bacillus sp. SIMBA_008
TCCATTCGCTGAATATACATGACGACAAGAAAGACAAATCCCATCCCCATTGCAAGAAGGGACATATACTTCAGGCCGTCTGTGACTGAATGAGCCCAAAGCAGTGAGATGAGCCCGTAAAGAAACCATGCAGCGAAAAAACCAAGAATACCTTTGACACGAATCTGCTGCCACTGAGACATGTACGTCCCCTTATCTCTCATCCGCCATATGAATAAAGCAAAAGCGGCGATGAGCATGATACGGTAGAGAAAAAGACTAAAGAATCC
>NZ_JAWRWL010000511.1:0-269 GCF_046535495.1 Bacillus sp. SIMBA_008
TCCGGCACCCGCGTCCTCGCGGAAGGCCGGCTGACTGGTGCAACCCCCGGCGGGGGCATCCGCGCCGCACAACCTCACCCATCCCACACCCAAGGAGAAAAATGACTGCCGAGAAGAAGGCCATCGTCACCTCGAACGCCCCGCAGCCCGCCGGCCCTTACAGCCAGGGGATCCTGAGCGGAGATCTGCTCTACACCGCCGGCTTCGGGCCTCAGGATCCGGCCAACGGCAATGCCGTCGCGCCCGACGTCAAGGAGCAGACCCGCCAG
>NZ_JAWRWL010000512.1:0-269 GCF_046535495.1 Bacillus sp. SIMBA_008
CCATCGACGTAGCGAAATGGCCGACCAGTGGCTGTACGATCTGGATGCCTGCTTCACCCAATTTCTGCACGGCGCGCCGATACAGGATGAACAATTCCTCCAGCGGTGTTGCGCCAAGACTATTGATCAGGATGGACAGTTTCGATCCGGCACCTTGCGGTTTGTCGGCGAGCAGCCGTTCGATCATCTCATCGATGATGGCATTGGCGGGTCTCAGCTTGTCGCGCCATATGCCGGGTTCGCCGTGAATGCCCATGCCCATTTCGATT
>NZ_JAWRWL010000513.1:0-269 GCF_046535495.1 Bacillus sp. SIMBA_008
TACGCTAGGCATAGGGATTAAATCACCATTAGAAATTTATGTTGATAATGAAAATATAATTTTAAAAAGATATTCGCCTTATAATGCTTGCCAAATTACTGGAGAGGTATCTGCAAAAAATATAACTTTAGCAGATGGTAAAATTACTTTAAGTCCTACTGGAGCTAAACATTAAGCTGAAGAATTAGAAAAGTTTTTAGTGAAATAGGTTTAATATCCTAAGGGTTTCATTCGCAGCAAGTACCATCTGTAAAAATGGATTGTTTACT
>NZ_JAWRWL010000514.1:0-269 GCF_046535495.1 Bacillus sp. SIMBA_008
CTGGCTGCCCGGAAAATCCCGATTGGCTTCACCTTATCCCATATTAAGGGGCGGTAAGCCTCCTACTTAAAAATTAGGCTTACTTAAAGGAATCAGGCGAGAGGAAACAACCCCCTACGGATTAAAGTTTCACTTTATAGTTTCACCGAAATAAACAGCTTTATTAAAAAATATGTTGTTGTATAACAAAAAACTGTTGACTGAATGCTCACTCATTATATAATGAAGACAGGGGATAAAATTCAGAAAATTATATGTTTTTGAAGATT
>NZ_JAWRWL010000515.1:0-269 GCF_046535495.1 Bacillus sp. SIMBA_008
CTGCTGCTGACGGCGAACATCCACGACCACGCCGCGCGCCTGCGCTCGTTCGAGCTGGCGGCCGGGGCATGGGCGGCGCGGGGATCGGCGTGAATGCGGCTCGCCGCGGCGGCTGATCCGCGGCGCGGATGAGCGACGATGGTTCACGTCGCCTTGCGCGGCGATGGGCTCTGATGCGGTGGACGCCCCCGGAGCCCGCCACATGCGCCATCGCGAAGAAGACATCGAGTTGCTGGCTGGGCTGCTGCGCGGGATCGAAGTGGCGATGT
>NZ_JAWRWL010000516.1:0-269 GCF_046535495.1 Bacillus sp. SIMBA_008
TCCTGAAGAGCCAATACGGCGTCTAAAAAGGATTCAACTTCTTTTGTTCCATGAAGGTGCTCATATTCCTTGATCCGCTCTGCCGCTGCTGACATACTTTCTACCATGTCTCGTTTTGTGTTTTGAAAACGGCAATTATTTTTGAAGAAGTCACAGTGAGCCAGTACATGAGCCACAATTAATTTATTTTGAACAAGCGTGTTGTTATCAAGTAGAAAGGCGTAGCAAGGATTTGAATTGATGACCAGCTCATAAATTTTGCTTAATCC
>NZ_JAWRWL010000517.1:0-269 GCF_046535495.1 Bacillus sp. SIMBA_008
TGAATCAGAGGGTCTTGCCGCTCTGTCAGCAGCGCAAAACCTGCATGTGCACCCGTGATACATAGGGTGTAAATCTCGTCACGTTTAATTATCATACGAGAATGAAGAACTCTTTGTTTTGTAGCTAGCTTGAACACTTCTATCTCATACATTCCCTCATCCCACTCCATATAGGCTGTTAACTGGCTGTAAGGCATTTTTTTCAAGACCTCATTCCGGTTCACATAAACAGCAAGCTCACTAAGATCTGGGGCAGCGTGAAAGAGCCG
>NZ_JAWRWL010000518.1:0-269 GCF_046535495.1 Bacillus sp. SIMBA_008
TAGTGCCTCATCACCCGTTAAATGGATATTTCCTTTAGCAAAATGATGCTTGTCTTGTGTAAATTCTAAATCATTATTTACATCTACACCACCAACTGCATCTACAATATCTTTAAATCCTTCCATATTCACTTCAATATAATAGTTAATAGGCACATTCAAGAATTTTTCCACTGTCGCTACAGACATGTCCACTCCACCGAATGCATAGGCATGATTAATTTTATCACTTTTACCTTTTCCAACAATCTCTGTATATGTATCACGTG
>NZ_JAWRWL010000519.1:0-269 GCF_046535495.1 Bacillus sp. SIMBA_008
CCCCCCTTTTCCGGAGCTTCCAGAATCGGATTGGTGGAGCTGTTGGACCAAAGCAGATCGCCGCTGAACATTTCACCGCTTTTTTCATGGTAGAGCGCAATGTGAGAAGCGGCATGACCCGGGATTTCGAGCACCGTCCAGCCGTTAAGCCCGTCGATTTTCCCGCCTTCTTCCACTGTTTTCGTTAACGGACGGTTTGCAGAAAATAAGTACGACAGCTTAACTGTTTTCTGTATGTCTTCAGGCGTCAGGGGAACGCCCATTTCAGT
>NZ_JAWRWL010000520.1:0-269 GCF_046535495.1 Bacillus sp. SIMBA_008
CTGCGCGGCCGCAGCCGGCTGGGGCTCACGCCCGAGGTTCCCGCCGAGGGCACTCTCGAGCAGCACGAGCTCGTCGCGGCCGCGATCGCGCGCGGCGACGCCGACGCCGCCGAAGACCTCTCCCGAGGCCACATGCGCCAGGTGTGGACGGAGATCCACGTCGACTGACGCCGTGGATCAGGAGCGGGCGGCGAGCGCTGCCTCGTAGAGGTCGCGGGATGAGACCTCCGACAGCGGCGCCACGTCGCGGGCAGCGTCCTTCAGTCGCG
>NZ_JAWRWL010000521.1:0-269 GCF_046535495.1 Bacillus sp. SIMBA_008
GGTGCCCCATGACTCAACAATGTAGTATTCAGCTAATGGAGATTGTGTCCAGCCATAGACACATAAGTAGGAATTCCCGCCTGGGTTAAAGGCTGCGTTGTAATTGATGGAGATGTTGCCAAGTTGATGATGAGTTTTAGTGGAATCAAACTTCTTCCCTTTTCGAAACAAAGCATTTCCGATATTGTTCCATTGCGCGCTAAATGCCCCGCCGTTATTGAGTGTCATTGCGGTATTTCCGTAATCCTTCCATAATTCAAAATCGTACC
>NZ_JAWRWL010000522.1:0-269 GCF_046535495.1 Bacillus sp. SIMBA_008
GCACGGTCGTCCTGGCGACCGTCCTGGGACGCACGGAGGGTGATCACCGCCGGCCCGCGGAGATCACCGTGGACTGCGATCTGCGCATCATCGGCCCCCGACTCCTCGATGCGCTGCTGCTCAACGGTCCCCGTACGCGAGAGCGCACCCGGCTCCTCGTGCAGCAGCGGGACCGCCAGGCGCCCCCGCTGCAGGTCTTCCTGCCCGCCGACACCTCACCGGGAGACCTCCTGACCTTCGTGTGCGAGGGCACCATCGCCGCAAGTCAG
>NZ_JAWRWL010000523.1:0-269 GCF_046535495.1 Bacillus sp. SIMBA_008
GTTGTTCCAGAGTTACTAGAAGTGGCTTTTATTTCAATTCTATTTTCTTCAAAAATTGCATCATATTCTTTAATATCCGATTTTTTCATCTTATATAAGAATCTACATAACGATTCTGAATATAGGGAAGGAATATTGGGTTTTGCATTTTTTTTGAATAATTTTTGATGTAATTGTGAGAGTTCTTTGTATTTTTTATAGTAACTAATAAAGTCTTTTTTTGTTAGATTCAAGTTAATTTACTCCTTAATAAATTAATTTACATTTAC
>NZ_JAWRWL010000524.1:0-269 GCF_046535495.1 Bacillus sp. SIMBA_008
GAAAATTATCGAATCATAATCCGATTCGAGCACTATTTTACACGTTCTTGATTCAAGCGATTATATTATTTGTTTTAACATTTACAGCGCCATTTAAAGTAGCTGGATTAATCACAATTATTTTCATGGGACTATTCGCATTTATGAATGTTCCCGGGCTACTAGTATATGTAGTTATATTGGCAGAGCGCTTTGTTCCGAGTGCGGTTGATGTTGCTTCAGCAATTAACATTGCCGCATTTAACGCAGGGATTGCTTTAGGTTCTTAT
>NZ_JAWRWL010000525.1:0-269 GCF_046535495.1 Bacillus sp. SIMBA_008
GTTCGGGAACTGCGGGAGATAAGTCTTGCCAGCCTTCCGCATCGCAGCCACACCGCCACGGATAGCTGCAACCTTCGCCCAGTAGCCTAGCATCGCCTTATAATCGGCTGATGTTGCGAGATAATCTGTATCAGCCATTTAATCGTCCATAGGTTCCGAAGACAGCTTTCGGCATCTCAGCACCAAGCATCAATTCAGTGATTGCCCATACAAGGGCGTCGGCACGGTCAGGCGATCCCTCCCCCACGTAACCGGAGGCAGTGAAGTTG
>NZ_JAWRWL010000526.1:0-269 GCF_046535495.1 Bacillus sp. SIMBA_008
AAACATTAATTGTAATGTGGGAAAATGCAATTGAGTCAAAAATGATTGAAATAGATGAATTAAATACCTTGAGACAATATTTAATTGACCATTATCCTAAAAAAGATCATGATAATAACCATTTATTTTTCATTAATAAAAAGGATATCGCAATCTTTTTAAATTAGATTTATGGACGTTATGAATACAGAGCATCTATTTGAAAGGAAATGCAGAGAGACAGTAGCTTAGTGCTGAAAATAAAAACAGACCCAACAAGGTCTGTTTTT
>NZ_JAWRWL010000527.1:0-269 GCF_046535495.1 Bacillus sp. SIMBA_008
CGGCGCGACCTCGATGCGCTGGCCCAGAGCGGCGTCCCGGTCTACTCGATCCAGGGCAGAGCCGGCGGCTGGCGGCTGCTCGGCGGCGGCCGCACCGACCTGTCGGGGCTGACCGCGAGCGAGACCCGCGCTCTGTTCCTCGTCGCGGGTCCGGCGTCGACCGCGCCTCCGGCCGTGAGATCTGCGCTCCGCAAACTCGTGCGCGCGCTCCCCGAGCCATTCCGCGACGAGGCCGAGGCCGCGGCGACATCGCTGATCCTCGACCCGCG
>NZ_JAWRWL010000528.1:0-269 GCF_046535495.1 Bacillus sp. SIMBA_008
CTTCATGTGGGACTCGGCACATTCCGCCCGGCCAGTGCGGATGATGTGGAAGAGCATAACATGCACGCGGAATTTTATGAAATGACGGAAGAAACCGCCGCCTCTTTAAACGAGGTCAGAAAGGCGGGAGGGCGCATCGTGTCGGTCGGGACGACATCAACGCGCACCCTGGAAACCATTGCCGGCGAGCATGACGGCGTATTTACCGCTTCAAGCGGCTGGACGTCCATCTTCATTTATCCGGGATATGAATTTAAAGCGATTGACGG
>NZ_JAWRWL010000529.1:0-269 GCF_046535495.1 Bacillus sp. SIMBA_008
GGGTGATAACGAACTTGCACTCGTTTCTTGTTTTATTTCTAATTCAATAGTAGCAGCTTGTAAGATCGCTTTTATTTGCTCAAGCTCTTCTTCTACTGTAATCATACGCATATCAGAAATTAGTTCCCTTAGCTGCTTTAAAGCGGTACGAGATGTTTGCGTAATTTCCTTTGCTTCCACACTTGCACGCTCCGGATTTTTTACAATTAACTTTTCCACGAGCTGACTTTTTAAAGTAATGAGTGATAACGTATGCCCTAACGTATCAT
>NZ_JAWRWL010000530.1:0-269 GCF_046535495.1 Bacillus sp. SIMBA_008
GTACATAACGCGTCCTCATATGAAATCCAGAACGCTTGATGCGATGAGAGCAACACATTGTATTCCGTACGAAACGTGGGAAGTGCAGCCATATAATTTAATAGGTAGATTGTAAAGAAAAGAGTAGCCGGTTTGAGATACAATCAAATCACTACTCTTTTTTGTATACTGTTTAAGGAAAAGGTCAAAATAATAATAGTGCTAGTGTTGATTTTCGGAACGTTTGTTCTGTATAATGTATGATATATTGTATACATTTAGATTACTAG
>NZ_JAWRWL010000531.1:0-269 GCF_046535495.1 Bacillus sp. SIMBA_008
TCTTCAAAAGCTAAATGCTCAATTGGTGCGCCGGTGATGATCATTCCATCAAATTTCTTATGGCGAATCGATTCAAAGGTCGTATAAAATTCATCTAGATGCTCTCTCGACGTATTCTTCGGTGTATGCGTACTTGGAATCAAAAACGTAAAGTACACTTGTAAAGGAGAATTTCCGAGCATTCTTAGCAGCTGCGTTTCAGTTTGTATTTTTTTTGGCATTAAATTTAAGATCACGATATTCAAAGGACGGATATCTTGATTGAATGC
>NZ_JAWRWL010000532.1:0-269 GCF_046535495.1 Bacillus sp. SIMBA_008
CTGCAGGCAGGCGAGCACGATGGTGCCGCGCCTGAGCTCCTGCAGATGTGTGTCGAGCGTCTCGTTCATGAATCACACGTTACTGTGCGTCACACACCATTGTCAATCACACATTTATGTGAGGGCTCCCGTGGCAGTTCTGGCGGGTGTCTCCATCCACGACCCGCCACAGCTGCCACGGGAACGAGAAGGCATGGGGGCACAATGGGGTCATGCTCCCCCCGCTCGCAGACCTCCTCGCTTCCGCCCGCGTCGTCTCGCTCCCGATG
>NZ_JAWRWL010000533.1:0-269 GCF_046535495.1 Bacillus sp. SIMBA_008
GGGCGCGGCGAGCGTGGGGGTCTTCGCGATCGTCGCCGCCTGGCTGTGCTGGCGGACGGGCGGTCTCGAGGCGGCGATCTCGCTGCACATCGTGAACAACGTGCTCATCTTCCTGTTCGGGTCCGTCGGGATGGTCGACGCGAACGCGACCTCCGGCACTCCGGTCGATCTGCTCGCATCGACAGCGGCGATGGTCGTCTACGCGCTGCTGGCCGATCGGTGGGCGCGCCGGCTCGGCATCGCGCGAACGCTCGCTGTGGCGCCGATCC
>NZ_JAWRWL010000534.1:0-269 GCF_046535495.1 Bacillus sp. SIMBA_008
CAAGCTTGATATATTTTTGCTGAGACGTGACATCATGCTGGCCAAGTGTTTCTCCAAAGTGCTTCAGTGCCTCATATTCGCCTTTTTTTAAGACGGTTTTTTTCCAAACATCCTCAAGACTCTCATTCCATGCATGCCGTACAGAAAAAGTTCCACCTTTCAGCTTTTCTGCAAATTGTTCAAATAACCGATTCACAGGAGTGCCTACTTGTGACGCAATTTGCTCTGCTGCACGCGCTAGAGGTGTTTAACCATACATAATTTCAGCT
>NZ_JAWRWL010000535.1:0-268 GCF_046535495.1 Bacillus sp. SIMBA_008
TCTTCGGAATCCGGCAATCTGAAGCTCTTTTGTTTTATTTTAAATGTAATGGTAGTTGTTAGTCCAGTAGTAGCACTGTCACCGACCGGAATATCAGGTGTATAAATTTTAAATTGAATATTCAGCGATCCCGCAGCCGGATTGACATACACTTCTAAATAACCGTTGCGCACTGACAAGCTCAGACTGTTAAGCAGGTTTTGATACGAATCAATTTGTGATGCTGTAAAAGAGACTTGTGAATCTCCCATCAGACCGGTAATATAAG
>NZ_JAWRWL010000536.1:0-268 GCF_046535495.1 Bacillus sp. SIMBA_008
CTGGTTTATGAAGCCTTCCGAGATGGAAGAGGGGAAGACTTATCCGCTTATTTTAGAAATTCATGGCGGACCGCATGCCATGTATGGTTATACGTATTTTCATGAATTTCAAATGCTCGCTTCTGAAGGCTATGCCATCGTATATATCAATCCTCATGGCAGTCATGGATACGGACAAATGTTTACCGACCGTGTGAGAGGGAGCTATGGTGACGTTGATTATGAGGATGTCATGCAGGCTGTTGATCATGTGCTGAAAGCCTATGAT
>NZ_JAWRWL010000537.1:0-268 GCF_046535495.1 Bacillus sp. SIMBA_008
CCGTCATATTCATTATGAACATCCTCTTCTTTAAAACCGAGTGCTACCGTTGCAACAGATGTAGAGGTCATGTCATGCAAATACTCTAGCCCTGCTTCTTTAGGAAACATAGAATAAATCGATTGATGTGGAGTCGTGACAATGGCTGAATCTGCAAAAAGCGTTTGACCGCTGTCTAATTGCAAACCATAGCCTCCATCCGTTTTTTCAATTTGTTTTACTTTTGTCCCTTTATAAACCGTTGTCAGCTTGAGCTTACTTTCTACTG
>NZ_JAWRWL010000538.1:0-268 GCF_046535495.1 Bacillus sp. SIMBA_008
GGATCGACCTCGCTGACCGAGACGGCCATGTTCTGCGGGGCCCAGATCTGACAGAGGGCGAGCCAGGCGATGCTGACGATCGCGAAGACGAGACCCTGCACGATCGGGAACGCCGGCTGCGGGGTGCCGAGCGCGATGACGAGCATCAGCGCCGCGCCGGCGGGCAGCAGCGCCCATGCCACCTGCGGCAGCCGCAGGGCGAGGGATGCCGTGACGGTCGTGACCACGAGCGCCAGCAGGAACGGGACGATCAGATGTCCGTCGGCCG
>NZ_JAWRWL010000539.1:0-268 GCF_046535495.1 Bacillus sp. SIMBA_008
GTACGATACCGTCGATGTACATGATGGTCACCTGTGTGTATTTCTGTAGACCAATCTTCATATCGATGGTTTTGACATCAGGATTTTTTAAGCGCTGTCTTACAAGCGCTAAATTCGTATTTAAATCTTCAATAAAACCAATTTTTGGTCCTCTTACGACTGTTTCAGAGGTAGAATCCCCTAAATTGCGTTTCTTCGTTCCGTTTGTTTCTAATATATAAGCATGCTGAAATCCGTTAATCAGCACCACGCAGTGACCTTCAAAAAT
>NZ_JAWRWL010000540.1:0-268 GCF_046535495.1 Bacillus sp. SIMBA_008
GCGCCGTTCTTTTTTCATGATATGATAAAAAGAAAAGGCGGTGGAAGAGTGGAAGCGTTTATAACATTGATCAATCAGGCTGAACGTATCCTGGTGCTGACGGGAGCGGGAATGAGCACGGAATCCGGCATTCCCGATTTTCGTTCGGCGGGCGGTATATGGACCGAAGACACCTCCAGAATGGAAGCGATGAGCAGGGAATACTTTGAACGCCGTCCGCGTGAATTCTGGCCTAAATTCAAACAGCTCTTTCAGATGAAAATGAGCG
>NZ_JAWRWL010000541.1:0-268 GCF_046535495.1 Bacillus sp. SIMBA_008
GAGTCGTCGTACCGCTCCCCGTCGCGCCGCGGGCGGCGCTCGACGGGCATCCGGTCAGCGGATCCGCGGGGGCTGCGGGTCCCGCCCCGACGGACGAGACCCGCCCGCCCGTGCCGTGAACACGCGCACGGCAGCGCTCATCAGGAGCGCTCGAGCCATCGCGGCGAGGATCACGGGCCGCTCGTCCCGTGGCCGTGCGCCAGTTCGGCTCCCCGTCACCGACGTGCAGTGCGATGCCGTACGAGGCGCGCAGCGCCGTCGGCAGTCG
>NZ_JAWRWL010000542.1:0-268 GCF_046535495.1 Bacillus sp. SIMBA_008
CCTTGAACAAAGACTTTGTTCGCAGGTTCTGCAGAGATCACAATGTCGAGTACAGGGGCAATGACAAACCAGCCCAATGCTTGTGCGCCGGCTTGTACGGCGTTGAAGAGCGTGATTTTTTTCCAGCCAAAGTCGCCCTCTTCTACTTTTAGACGGTTCGAAATGAAGCCGATCAATAACCCAACAACACCTGAAACGATAATCCAGCTCCACCAAGGGCCGAATGTAGTAGCATCTTTAATGAGATGACCAATAAACCCAATCAGTG
>NZ_JAWRWL010000543.1:0-268 GCF_046535495.1 Bacillus sp. SIMBA_008
GTCGAGAGCAATTGCACCGAACACTGCAAGTAACCCAGCCATTGACACCAGGTGCGCGACATGGCTGTTGGCAGTTGCGAATTGAGGCAGACCTAGCACCATCGCTCTAACCGCCTCAGGGTATTGCGCAGCAGACAGGTCCATATGGTTCCGTACCGAAACCTACCCATATGTTGCTGTGCTCAGCTGCAAGGCAGTGACTAGTTATGAAAGGGCGTCAATCGCCGCGAATCGCCCAATGCAAAGGATTACCGGATCTTTCCCATCC
>NZ_JAWRWL010000544.1:0-268 GCF_046535495.1 Bacillus sp. SIMBA_008
CGGTGGCAGGTGAAGGCGGAATCAGAAAACCGGCGGTGCACCATCTGCTCTGTGAATATATCGCGCCGGGTTATTCCCCGGTTTCTGCACACGCAAAGGTGAGACCTTTATGAGCTACGAACGGCTGCTCACTGACAGATGCGATATTTATCATGAGACGGTGTCAGTTCCGAAGGCCGGACGCTTCGGGATTCCCGCCGAAAAGCTCCAGCCTGTCTTTTCTTATCCGGAAGTGCCCGATTATGAAGATGTGCCGTGTCTGTTTGTT
>NZ_JAWRWL010000545.1:0-268 GCF_046535495.1 Bacillus sp. SIMBA_008
TTGATTCTCAGGATGCCGCGCTTGAAGGTATTATAAACCGCAAAGTAAAAGAAGGAGATGTTGTCATTATCCGTTATGAAGGGCCAAAAGGCGGACCGGGCATGCCGGAGATGCTTGCTCCGACGTCTCAGATTGTCGGGATGGGGCTTGGCCCGAAAGTGGCGCTTATTACAGACGGCCGTTTTTCAGGAGCGTCCCGGGGTCTTTCAATCGGGCACGTATCACCTGAAGCGGCTGAAGGCGGCCCGCTCGCATTCGTAGAAAACGG
>NZ_JAWRWL010000546.1:0-268 GCF_046535495.1 Bacillus sp. SIMBA_008
CCCCAAGTATGTTTTTGGTTGGTACTAGAAACGAACAATCGTTTCCCCACTTGCACCACCCTTTCGAAAAAGAGCAATTCTTCCTTGTGGAAGAAGCCACCACTCAGATGACTCCGGCGTGTGCTACAAGCCCCGATAAATCGAGTACACATGGATGGTTGACGCACCCACTAAGCTATGCACGAAGCAACAGCCTTACGTTTTTGCACTTCTAATAGAATCGGCGTTTTCACTTTAAGATTCTCTTCCAATTCTACAACTCTTGATT
>NZ_JAWRWL010000547.1:0-268 GCF_046535495.1 Bacillus sp. SIMBA_008
TCACGCGGCACCAAGATCGCGATTTGCGACGGTGGTATGAACGCTCATCTCCCCGCCAGTGGCCACTTCGGCATGGTCATGCACCGCAACTACCCTATGCACAAGGTGAATGGCCAGGGGCCGTTGGAACCGGTTACGCTGGTGGGTCCCCTGTGCACGTCGATTGACCGACTAGCCAACGCAATTTCCTTGCCTCCACTTGAGACGGGCGATCTGGTTGCCATCCACAGCAGTGGCGCCTATGGACCTAGCGCTAGCCCCGTCGGAT
>NZ_JAWRWL010000548.1:0-268 GCF_046535495.1 Bacillus sp. SIMBA_008
ATCATAAGTGATAGATGGACTACAATTGTGTCCTGTTTTCGGAATTCAATTCATAGAAAGGAACATCTTTAATAATAATTATTTTAATACCACTCTTTTCTTAACTGTTACTCTAGTAACTGGTCGATGGGGTTTCTTTTTTGGAAGCTTAATGGCTAGTTTTATTAGTCGAATAACAGCTCTCATCAACTTTAAAAATCATGACTGCAGACAAAATACTTTGCAAAGAGTTCCTGTACAAGGTGATTTTTCACATAGACTTACCGTT
>NZ_JAWRWL010000549.1:0-268 GCF_046535495.1 Bacillus sp. SIMBA_008
GTCTCGTGCCCCAAGACCCAGCTGGCCATAGGCGAGAGCATGACCTGCACGGCCACGGGCCCCGTCACCGCCCTCGATTGACCCCAACCCCCACCGCGCAACAGAGCGCACCTCTCAAGGAGAACCCCATGAACAAGAAGCTCACCGGAATCGTCGCCGGCGCCGCGGGCGCCGCGCTCCTCCTCAGCGGCGGAACCTACGCCCTGTGGTACGACAGTGCTGAGGCCCCCGGCGGCACGATCACCGCCGGCAACCTCGATGTCGCGGC
>NZ_JAWRWL010000550.1:0-268 GCF_046535495.1 Bacillus sp. SIMBA_008
CTATTCCGTTTCTCAATCAACATTTTCTTTTGTAAAATGAATGCTTCCCTTCGGTTAAATGAAGGATTAGTAATGATTTCTTTAATCTCTTTTAAGGAGAAATCGAGCTCCTTGAAAAATAGTATCTGCTGCAGCTGTTCAAGATTCTCTTCAGAATAAAGCCGATAACCGGAATCGGTCGTTTCCTGAGGAGTCAATAATCCAATTTGATCGTAATGATGGAGAGTGCGTATGCTTACTCCAATCAGGTCAGCTACTTCTTTTACTT
>NZ_JAWRWL010000551.1:0-268 GCF_046535495.1 Bacillus sp. SIMBA_008
GCCGCCGGCCGACCGCCCCTCGCCAGCGGCCGGCCTGCCGGCCTTCCTGCCCGCCGAAGCCCGCCGGACCATCGCCCTGATCCAGCGCGGCGGCCCGTACCCGTACGACCAGGACGGCAGCGTCTTCGCCAACCGCGAAGGGCACCTGCCGTCGCGCCCGCGCGGCTATTCCCACGAGTACACGGTCGACACTCCCGGCCTGTCGCACCGCGGCACGCGGCGGATCGTCACCGGCGGCGACCCGGTCCAGGCCTGGTACTACAGCGAT
>NZ_JAWRWL010000552.1:0-268 GCF_046535495.1 Bacillus sp. SIMBA_008
GTTGATTTACAAACTGGGAAAATTACAAAATAGGTAAATCAAGCGGTGGTTGTAAAATGTTATTGTGAAATATAATAAAAAGTAATCTTGATAATAGTTAGTAAAAATAGGCTTGCTTTTTAAAAACTTCATAACTATAATAAATTAACAAATAGACATGAACGAAAAAGTAACGATAAGGACATGAAATCATTTTTACGGTTTACAGAGAGGGAAGTCAAGGGTGTGAGCTTCCTAACACGAGAAATGGTTTTACCACCTTTGAACT
>NZ_JAWRWL010000553.1:0-268 GCF_046535495.1 Bacillus sp. SIMBA_008
CTGCTCATGCTGCATCCCGATACGATCAGGTGCTGTATTTCCCGCTGTCAAAATATCCGGAGACGGGAAATCATATAAAAGCCGCCATTTCGGCAGGTCATTCTGAGATTTGTACAATTGATCGGGGCGGAGCGGAGAACAGAAGGAAAGAATCATTGAAAGGAATTCCGACAAAGCCCGGGTTTGACCGTGATGAATGGCCCATGGCAGTCTGCACAGAAGGCGGGGCGGGGGCTGATATCAGATATGTAACCCCATCGGATAACCG
>NZ_JAWRWL010000554.1:0-267 GCF_046535495.1 Bacillus sp. SIMBA_008
TTTATCATTATGTACATCGGGCTGTTCTTTAAGCAGTCTGTTTTGCTTGCCAGCTTGTTTATGATTCTCGGCCTGCTGTCGATCGGACTCAGCACCGCCGTTTATTTTTGGATCGGTATGCTGTCCACAAAAGCGGTCCGGGTGATGTGTCCCGCTTGCGAGAAAGAAACGAAGATTCTGGGCAGAGTGGATATGTGCATGCATTGCAGAGAGCCTCTTACATTGGATAAAGGATTGGAAGGCCAAGCGTTCGATGAGTCTTATAAC
>NZ_JAWRWL010000555.1:0-267 GCF_046535495.1 Bacillus sp. SIMBA_008
CTAAGCGTAAAAATAAGCGAATCGGGCCAGACCGGGCTGATAACCGTGATCGGCGTCCTTCTTCTCGTCGTTTTCGGTTTAAAGGGCGGGATATTCCCGCTGTATTTCTGGATGCCGGGCTCTTATTACGCCCCGCCGGCTGCAATTTCGGCTTTATTCGGGTCTCTTTTGACGAAAGTCGGCCTGTATGCCATTTTAAGAGTATTCACCCTGATCTTTATTCACGATACGGGCTTTACCCACCAATTGATGATGTGGCTTGCGATG
>NZ_JAWRWL010000556.1:0-267 GCF_046535495.1 Bacillus sp. SIMBA_008
TAAATAACGTATTTTTAAAGAGGGATCATAATGAAAAAGATTCACGTAACGCCGTCAATTTATCGGTCCGATGACTCTTTGACCAGGAACGCGACACCTAATCAAAATTTAAAGAGCCCAACACTTTCTCCTGAGAAAATAGGGGTTGAGGAAGAAGACTTCGTCGTTCTCGTTACCGTTCCACCATATCAAAACATGAGAAAGGGAGACCGTGTATATTTGAACGTCGGCATTTCCACCTCTGAATCATATGAAGTTTCAGAGAAC
>NZ_JAWRWL010000557.1:0-267 GCF_046535495.1 Bacillus sp. SIMBA_008
GCCATTTAGGACAAGATCGTAAGCCTGTGCTTTCATGTCTTCTGGACTTGTCTCAATTAATTCAAGATCGTCGCGCACTGGCATTGTGAAAGGATGATGGGCAGCATAGAAGCGGCCTTCTTCTTCATCTTTTTCAAGCAGCGGCCAATCAACAACCCATAAGAAGTTGAAAAGAGACTCATCGATGAGCCCAAGCTCTTTACCGAGTTTTAGGCGAAGGGCACCAAGTGCGTCATGGACAACAGACGTCTTATCTGCAACAAAAAG
>NZ_JAWRWL010000558.1:0-267 GCF_046535495.1 Bacillus sp. SIMBA_008
GTTTCCGCCCGAGATGATTTTGGCGCCGTCTTCGAAAATGAGCGGGTTATCTGTCGCGGCATTCATCTCAATTTCTAATTTTTCTTTTACATACGCTAATGTCTGCCATGATGCGCCGTGGACTTGAGGGATACAGCGGATTGAATAAGCGTCCTGGACACGCAGCTCCCCTTGGACGGTCGTCAGCTTGCTGTCTGACAAGTAATAGCGGATTCGCTCTGCGACATCCATCTGTTCCTGATATCCGCGGGCGGCATGAATGTCCTC
>NZ_JAWRWL010000559.1:0-267 GCF_046535495.1 Bacillus sp. SIMBA_008
GACATTTACTAAGTCGCCTTCTTTTAATACGCGATCTCCTGGAATACCGTGAGCAACTTCTTCGTTTACACTAATACAAGTTACACCTGGGAAATCATATTCTTTTTCAGGTGCAGAAATAGCACCATGCTCATCTAATACTTTTTTACCGATCAAATCAAGCTCTTTCGTTGTCATACCTGGCTTCGCTTCTTTTTTCATTTCTTCACGTGCAAGTGCAACGATGCGGCCGATTTTTCGTAAGCCTTCTAAATCTTGTTCATTACG
>NZ_JAWRWL010000560.1:0-267 GCF_046535495.1 Bacillus sp. SIMBA_008
GCCAGACACGACCGGAAGTTTTCCAAGAGAGGGCGGAGCAATCACGCCGCTTAGGTGCCCGGCTGTGCAGATACAACGGCAAGCGCATCTTTCTTGATGAACTGCCAGCCAATGCCAAGGGCAGGTCTCTTAAATCTATGAATATCGAGTGCGGTATTTTCTGCGAGGAACGGCCATGACCAATACCATGAACACCCGCCCCGCGCCTGCCGCTACAGATACGGGACTGAAAACTATCGGGTTTGTCCCACCGATGTTCGTTGAAGG
>NZ_JAWRWL010000561.1:0-267 GCF_046535495.1 Bacillus sp. SIMBA_008
CGCTTCAAACACCGCATCTCGTTCTTCCTTTGTAAATTCATAGCCAAGCTCTTTCATTTTTTCTGTAAACGCGTGACGTCCAGAATGTTTTCCAAGTACGAATAGATTTTGAGATTCGCCTATTAGCGCTGGTTCAATAATTTCATATGTTGTCACTTCATTTAAAACACCATCTTGATGAATTCCCGATTCATGAGCAAATGCATTCGCTCCAACGATCGCTTTATTTTTCGGTACAACCATACCTGTTAATCTGCTTACTAATGT
>NZ_JAWRWL010000562.1:0-267 GCF_046535495.1 Bacillus sp. SIMBA_008
CTGCACACCCACGCCCGCGCCCTGGAGGCGCGCGACGCCGAGCACGGCGCCAGCGTGCACTTCGTGATCGCCGAGCTCGATGCCGGCAGCGTGTTCGCCCAGGCCCGGGTCCCGGTGCTGGCCGGTGACGATGCCGCCACCCTGGCCGACCGCGTGCTGGCCCGCGAGCATCCGCTGCTGATCGCCGCCCTGCGCCTGCTGGCCAGCGACCGCCTGCATGAACGGCAGGGTCGGCTCATCCTGGACGGTCAGCAGCTGTTTACACCG
>NZ_JAWRWL010000563.1:0-267 GCF_046535495.1 Bacillus sp. SIMBA_008
TTGATACGCTGATTGCTCAAGGTGTGACCCATGTTTTTGCAATTCCAGGTGCCAAAATTGACGCCGTATTTGATGTATTAAAAGACAGAGGTCCAGAGCTTGTCCTATGCAGACACGAACAAAATGCCGCCTTTATGGCAGCTGCTGTCGGCCGCTTAACCGGCAAACCAGGTGTTTGTCTCGTGACATCAGGTCCCGGCGCATCTAATTTAGCAACAGGTCTATTAACAGCCAATACAGAAGGTGACCCTGTTGTCGCAATCGCTG
>NZ_JAWRWL010000564.1:0-267 GCF_046535495.1 Bacillus sp. SIMBA_008
CAAAAGTAAGTATGGGAGGAAAAAGCATGGAACAAACAGCCGCGAAGGACGCCTCGACGAAGTTTGTCGTCATCGGTCTTTTGCTGGGCATTTTAATGTCGGCTATGGATAATACAATCGTTGCCACTGCGATGGGAAATATCGTGGCGGACCTCGGAAGTTTCGATAAGTTCGCGTGGGTGACGGCATCATACATGGTAGCCGTTATGGCCGGTATGCCGATTTACGGAAAACTGTCCGATATGTACGGACGCAAACGTTTCTTTT
>NZ_JAWRWL010000565.1:0-267 GCF_046535495.1 Bacillus sp. SIMBA_008
CGCCGACCGTAAACGGAATCGCCAGTTTTGCCGCAACTTGTTCTACGACGTCTGTCATCGTCTTGCGGCCTTCGTGAGAGGCGGAAATGTCGAGAAAAACAAGTTCGTCTGCGCCCTCCCTGTCGTAGGCTTCGGCCAGCTCGACAGGATCGCCCGCATCTTTTAGCCCGAGAAATTGAATGCCCTTGACGACGCGTCCTTCTTTCACCTCGAGACATGGAATGATTCGTTTCGTGATCATGCGTCCTTCACCCTTCTGAGCGCTTC
>NZ_JAWRWL010000566.1:0-266 GCF_046535495.1 Bacillus sp. SIMBA_008
AAGCTCTTCAGCGCCGATGGTAGTCGGGGGTTTCCCCCTGTGAGAGTAGGACGCCGCCAAGCAATTGCACGTTAGTGCAAGTATGGAGGATTAGCTCAGCTGGGAGAGCATCTGCCTTACAAGCAGAGGGTCGGCGGTTCGAGCCCGTCATCCTCCATCATTTTTCATTATACATATCGGTTTTACATATATGCCGGTGTAGCTCAATTGGTAGAGCAACTGACTTGTAATCAGTAGGTTGGGGGTTCAAGTCCTCTTGCCGGCAC
>NZ_JAWRWL010000567.1:0-266 GCF_046535495.1 Bacillus sp. SIMBA_008
CCTTGAGCGCTGCTTGAACGGCGTTTTGCACCTCTGGCAGTTCCACCTTCGATACAATGTCAAATGAGCTTTCTTTTGCCATAACACATGACCTCCATGTATAGATATTGCGTTTATTTTATCATGCAACGTGGAGAAGAAGAAACTTTATCGAAGAGACGAGTCAAAGAGTTCTGCCAGTAGCGGTATAAATCGTGTTCGGTTTGTCCACTTTAGCTAACAGAACTAGAGATGTTCATGTGAGGAGAAGTATAGTAGAATAAAGT
>NZ_JAWRWL010000568.1:0-266 GCF_046535495.1 Bacillus sp. SIMBA_008
GTGTTTTTTTCGTAATAAAATGATTAAACACTTCATTCATGAGAATGGATTCCTGTTCAAGTACGCCTGTAATCACTTGGATGCCAGCATCTTGTAAAATGGCGATTCCGCGGCCAGCGACAAGCGGGTTCGGGTCAAGAGCCGCCACGACAACCGTTTCGACGCCTGCTTTCACAAGTGCCTCCGCACAAGGACCTGTACGGCCATGGTGAGAACAAGGCTCGAGGGTCACATAAATGGTGGCTCCTTTTGCCTTGTCTCCGGCC
>NZ_JAWRWL010000569.1:0-266 GCF_046535495.1 Bacillus sp. SIMBA_008
GCTCTCTTCAAGTACTGCCGCCGTTTCATCCGATTTTGCGGCGGCCTGTATTTCAAACAGTTCAGGCAGTGTCTGCCGAGGCTGAATATGCTGTTTTGCCCGTTTAACCGGCAAAAGCTTCCGGCGCTCTTCATCAGTAAGAATGGTTAAGCTTCCGATCGGTTTATCCGGATGTGATACGGCATCTTCGAGCAGAAGAAGCAGGCGTCCGGCAAGTGCTTCAGCCGTTTCTTTTCTGAATAAGTCCGTACTGAACTCCAGCAGGC
>NZ_JAWRWL010000570.1:0-266 GCF_046535495.1 Bacillus sp. SIMBA_008
CATTTTCATTGCCTGGAATTCAGCAAAGTATGCTGCTTCTTTTGATGGCTTATGATAAATTGGTGCTTCTTCTGCAAGAGCATCTGCTGGAACTTCAGCTACCTTTTCACCTTTATGGAATAAGCGAAGCATTTTGTCTTCCGTTACTTTCCCCATCGTAACGGCTGCAAGACCATACTTCTCAAATAAATCTACTATTTCTTGCTCTCTACCCTTTTTCACAACGATTAGCATACGTTCTTGTGATTCAGATAGCATCATTTCAT
>NZ_JAWRWL010000571.1:0-266 GCF_046535495.1 Bacillus sp. SIMBA_008
TGGTGCAGCCAACCGATGTTGGCCTGACCACCGCCCCCGGTCGCCGGGTGCCGGGCCTGCGCCGTGAGGAAGTAGCGATGCTGGCGGGAGTGAGTGTCGATTACTACACCCGCCTTGAACAGGGAAGGGAGCGTAACCCCTCACCGAACCTGCTCAATGCCCTCGTCAGCGCACTAGAACTGGACGGCGACCAGCGCGAACACGCTTTCCGGCTCGCCGGCCTGACACCAACCGCCCCCTTGCCCGTCACAAGCCAGGTCGAGGAG
>NZ_JAWRWL010000572.1:0-266 GCF_046535495.1 Bacillus sp. SIMBA_008
CGATGGGATGCGGCGACGCCTGCCCCTTCTTCCCCGGCAAACGCTACGAAGACTGGAAGCTCGACGACCCGGCCGGTCAGGGTATCGAGGCGGTCCGCCCCATCCGTGACGAGATCAGGACGCGCGTCGAGGCGCTCATCGCCTCGCTGATCCCGGCGTGAGCGGCGCGCGACGCTAGCCTGCCTCGGCGGGTTCGCGCACCTCCACGCCGGTGTGGACGTCCTCGACCCAGACCAGGTGTGCCTCCGAGATGCGCGGTGGGAGTG
>NZ_JAWRWL010000573.1:0-266 GCF_046535495.1 Bacillus sp. SIMBA_008
GCGAACTGTAATCAGAACCGCGGCACGATAAACCCAACAACTCAGCTTCCTAATCAACAACAAAATTTATATTACCAAGATTCATATTATTTCCCTCTTTACTGGGGATATTAATTTATATACTGAAAAGACAATTATTCATCTCCGCGGAAAATACGCAGGAGATTTTTTATTGTATATCCTCCATTTCTATTTTTTTCGTAACAATTAATAGAGTACATACATATAATATTTATATATTTAATTGGAGGTGATAGTACTATGAG
>NZ_JAWRWL010000574.1:0-266 GCF_046535495.1 Bacillus sp. SIMBA_008
GGGATCGGCACATTGATCCCGACCATTCCAACCTGCACCCGCGCGGTGAACTCGCGCGCCGCGCGCCCGTCGCCCGTGAACAATGCCGCGCCGTTTCCAAACTCATGGTTATTGATCAGGCCGATTGCCTCGGAGAGGCTGTCGGCGCGGACCATCGACAGGATGGGACCGAAGATCTCTTCGCGGTAGACGCGCATCTCGGGGGTGACATGGTCGAAAAGAGACCCGCCGATGAAGTAGCCGTCCGACGGGACCTCGCTTCGCCG
>NZ_JAWRWL010000575.1:0-266 GCF_046535495.1 Bacillus sp. SIMBA_008
GGTGCACTTCTTGCGCAGCAAATGCTTGGGACAGATGCATATGCAGGATTACCAGCTGCTATGTTTACAATGGGATCTGCGGTAGCGGCTTTCTTTGTTGGGAAGTTATCACAAAAACATGGTCGCCGCATAGGGCTTGCAGGAGGTTTTATAGTAGGTGGACTAGGGGCTATTGGAGTTGTGGTGGCAGCTTTAACAAATAGTATTATTCTTTTACTAGTTTCTTTACTTATATATGGCGCGGGCACAGCTACGAATTTACAAGC
>NZ_JAWRWL010000576.1:0-266 GCF_046535495.1 Bacillus sp. SIMBA_008
CTCGTGACCAAGGCCGGTCCGAACCACGCGACCGAGTTCCTCGGCACGTACATCTACCAGACGATGACGGCGGACAAGGAGTTCGGCTACGCGGCCGCCATCTCCGTCGCCCTTCTCGTTCTCGCGATCGTTTGCGGTGTGCTCGTGCGCCTCCGCAGCGGCAAGGAGGAGTGACGATGTTCGAACTGCGCACTCGCACGGCGCGCATCGGCGCACAGATCCTCGCGACCGTCCTCGTGCTGCCCTTCATCGGCGCACTCGTCGTG
>NZ_JAWRWL010000577.1:0-266 GCF_046535495.1 Bacillus sp. SIMBA_008
GGTCTGAGCCGCAGCCTGCTGCTTTGCCTTGTATTCACGCACATCAGACTCTTTAAGCATTCCATCCGTCGCGGCCAGGATTCCATCCTGAACCAGCTGTGCGACATGCGCGTGGGCTAGGGAAGCCGCTCTCAGACATATAAACTCAGGTCACGATGCGTGATGCCAATTAGAGCGCACACCTCGTGCAGCAAACGCCGCCATCCCAAACGCCTCGGCGACGTCTGCCCACGCTCAGCGCAGCAGCGGCCAAGCGAGGTATTCGG
>NZ_JAWRWL010000578.1:0-266 GCF_046535495.1 Bacillus sp. SIMBA_008
TGTTCCAGACGAACGCGCAGCAAATGCTATTGCTGATATTAAAAAACAAATCAACATTCCACTTGTTGCTGATATTCATTTTGATTATCGTCTTGCTTTAAAAGCAATTGAAGGCGGCATTGATAAAGTACGTATCAATCCAGGTAACATTGGTCGTCGCCATAAAGTAGAAGCTGTTGTAAATGCGGCAAAAGAACGCGGTATTCCAATTCGTATCGGTGTAAACGCAGGTTCATTAGAACGTCACATTTTAGAAAAGTACGGAT
>NZ_JAWRWL010000579.1:0-266 GCF_046535495.1 Bacillus sp. SIMBA_008
CTGCAGCTCAATGCCGACAACCTGCTGGACGAGAAATACTTCGTGCTGGATGAGTACAGCAACCTGTACTACGCCGCGCCGGTGAGTGCGACTTTGAGTTTCCGGTATCGGTTCTGAGAAGCAGGCCGCCCGTCGTGGGCGACCCTGCCATGCATCCATCGCCGCAATGAAAGATCGACGGCGCCAGCCAGGCGCCGTCGACAGTTCAAGTTGGTGCGCTGCACTGGTGGTTGTCGCGAAGCGCCAGGTCCTTGCCGACCTTGTAG
>NZ_JAWRWL010000580.1:0-266 GCF_046535495.1 Bacillus sp. SIMBA_008
CTTTAACAGAGCGGCAGACACAATATGACCGTTCTTCACTCCGACTAAACAGATTTGATGCTGGAAATAAACCTTTGTGTTAACCAAATGCAGCTCGCGAGCGAAAGCAGAGCGCTTTGATACCTTTTCACATAATAAATCAAAAAATGAATAATCCCGAAACGAATCTTCTAACAGATCTGCCACTTCCGGCAGTTCGTCCTCTCTAGCAAGTCTGAAATGAACCATGTGCTGGTCCTCCTTTTTTTGAACAGATATAGATTATT
>NZ_JAWRWL010000581.1:0-266 GCF_046535495.1 Bacillus sp. SIMBA_008
GCAGCGTTAAGCTCATTCGGACTCGGAGGAACAAACGCACACGCCATTTTTGAACAGTATGAAAACAAAACGATCAGCGGATCAAATGACGGACAGCCGCCTTATATCGTTCCGCTGTCAGCGAGAAATAAGCAGCGTCTTACTGCCTATGCAACTTGTTTATCCGGCTTTCTGGATGAAGCCGAAAACGATGTTTCCTTGCATGATCTGGCATTTACGTATCAGACCGGACGTGAAGCGATGGAAGAGAGAGCCGTTTTTATCAG
>NZ_JAWRWL010000582.1:0-266 GCF_046535495.1 Bacillus sp. SIMBA_008
GAGAAAATAGGGAAAGATGTTTCGAAAGAGCCACTTGTGAAGAGTTTAAATAAAGAGGTAACAAAATATGCTGTCACTACATTAAAAGGTGAAGATGTAGTTGTTTATAGTCAGTCATTTGATTTGATGAAATGGAAAATAGGAATTTTTTATCCGAAAGAAACAATTGATGGGCTATTAAATAGTATGAGAAATACAATCCTTATAATGGCATGTATTAGCTTATTAGTTGGAATCGTGGCTTCATACTTGTTCTCAAGAAGATT
>NZ_JAWRWL010000583.1:0-266 GCF_046535495.1 Bacillus sp. SIMBA_008
GTCTTAGTCTTTACTTATGATATTACCTTATTTCGTGCGTACTTGAAAACAACTGTCAGAACGTTTTTGAAATTGTCACATTTGCTTGTTTGCATGAAAAAAATCCTTGCCAAATCTGAGCAGCAGCCATTTTAAAACAGCCGCTCACTCCCTTTGACAAAGATTCCTTTTTTACGCATTGTGTTTCAGTGTAGGCTCCTGATAGATCTGCTCATATGTGCTCCACTTGACGTTACGTTTCACATCCTCTCTGAAAGAGTACACAG
>NZ_JAWRWL010000584.1:0-266 GCF_046535495.1 Bacillus sp. SIMBA_008
GATTGCATCCACTCGGAAACCATCAATTCCTTTATCAAGCCACCAATTAACTGTATCGTATAACACTTCGCGAACTTCTTTATTCTCCCAGTTTAAATCTGGTTGTTTACGCGAGAATAAGTGTAAATAATATTGTCCTGTTACTTCATCATATTCCCATGCCGAACCGTTAAAAATACTTTCCCAGTTGTTTGGTTCCGCACCATCTTTACCATCATGCCAAATATACCAATCACGCTTCGGATTGTCTTTAGATGAACGTGACT
>NZ_JAWRWL010000585.1:0-266 GCF_046535495.1 Bacillus sp. SIMBA_008
GGTCGATGCCTTGCCCTGACCGGGGCATTGCCGTTAAATCGCCCCACCCGGGGGCAATGGAGTGCGCGGATGATCGGCAGGCATGCAGTCAGGTGGGGAATGTTGGTGGCGCTGGCCGCGATGGCCGCGACGGCCCAGGCACGCGACCTGGACGCGGTCCGTGCCCAGGTCGAGAACAGCCTGCTGGTGAAGGGCGAAGTCATGATCCAGCCGGACGGTTCGGTGTCGGGCGTGACGATTGCCCGGGAAGATCAGCTGGCGGCCGG
>NZ_JAWRWL010000586.1:0-266 GCF_046535495.1 Bacillus sp. SIMBA_008
GTGGAAGAGGTGAAAGCGTTTTTGGACGGAGAAAGCATTACGCTCCCGCATCACACGTCATCAGCCGATCTCAAGCCCGGAAAGCACACCCTTACTATCATTGCGGCAGACCTTGCCGGAAATGAAACAACGTCCGTCCGCACCTTCCATATCAAACGGGAGGAGCCGAACCAGCCGGAGCTTGCCGGTCAAAAAATCGGCGCCCGCAAAGCAAAGCTGTCCGTCCGGGTAAAAGACCCGCCGAAGGATGACATGAATGTATCATT
>NZ_JAWRWL010000587.1:0-266 GCF_046535495.1 Bacillus sp. SIMBA_008
GCTGCTAGTTGCTGTGGGGTTCAGCTTTACACAGGTGATCGGCCATGAAAGCCATTTGGAAAACCAAGCGGACGGCACGTTCCATATTGCCGCACGCAACCAAACATAACATAAAGACCCTTCTTTGGAAGGGTCTTATTTTTTGCATGCGTATCCATTCCAATTTTATCCGAATGCAGGGTCGATATGCTCAAGTTATCTGTCCTACGAATGCCACCTATTGATGAAAAAGGCATAAGGAGAGATGAAGAGTGGGGATTGAAGTG
>NZ_JAWRWL010000588.1:0-266 GCF_046535495.1 Bacillus sp. SIMBA_008
TTTTATTTCATTGAGAGGCCCGTCTGTAAAAGGACGGGTTCTTTTGTCTGTTTTTCGCAATTGTTTGTCAATTGGAGAGTCCGGCCGGCATAAGATAAAAATAAATCTTTTCGCCGGACTTGTTTCATAAACAGGACCAAGCCGGAATACACATGTAAAACGACCATAACGGTTAAGGAGGGGAATTCATGTCCCGTAATGACAGCGGAAATTTTTTGATTTCAGAGGAAGACTGGTCCCTCCATCGCAAAGGCTTTGACGACCAG
>NZ_JAWRWL010000589.1:0-266 GCF_046535495.1 Bacillus sp. SIMBA_008
CAGCAGGCCGTTTGCGCCGAAGATCAGACGCCACAGCATGGCGATCGCGACGGAGGACCCCAGAAGGCTGGGGAGGTAGAACGCCGACCGATAGAACGGGAGGCCGCGCATGCCCTTGTCGAGCAGGATTGCGAGACCGAGCGCGACGCCAAGCTGCAACGGCACGCCGATCACGACGTAGAGCAGGGTCACCATCAGTGACTGATGCAGGCGTGTGTCGCCGACCATGCGCGCGTAGTTATCGAGACCGACCCACTGCGGATCCT
>NZ_JAWRWL010000590.1:0-266 GCF_046535495.1 Bacillus sp. SIMBA_008
GTTGATTCAACTGAAACATCAACACGGGCTAAAACCCAAGGTACTGTGGATGTTTTGATTGCGTTGTCCGGAGCCGCCGGCGGAGCATTGTCCGGAATGGTCGTAGCAGGTGCCGGTTACCTGACATTATCACTTGGCGGAGGGATATTATCGTTATTATTAATCCCGGTGGTGATATGGTCGCTTGGAAGTAAGGAATAGTATCTTATGTTTAAAAGCAGTGCGAGGCTCCCGTGGTTGAAAAACCCATGAAGCGTAAGTCCTCC
>NZ_JAWRWL010000591.1:0-266 GCF_046535495.1 Bacillus sp. SIMBA_008
TGGCACTCGTGAGACTATTGTAGGTTCGATTCCTACCGCCTGTTACCTCAAACAAGGCGTCGGAATAAACACATACGTCTTGATAAAAATTCTTTATAATTCGATATTGGCTTGCAAAGGCAGCAGCTGAAGTATTGGCCAACTCTACGGAGTATAAACGAGAAGATTCTTAGTCTTCTCCCAGTCACCGAACGTAAAGCGCGTAGCTAATAAGAGCTAAAACATTACATGATGCGGTGGCTTGGAGAAGGTTGAGAGTACCTCAC
>NZ_JAWRWL010000592.1:0-266 GCF_046535495.1 Bacillus sp. SIMBA_008
GACAACACGTTGAGCATGGGGAGGATTTGGCAAAGCAAGAGGCCTCGCCCAGGCTTTGCTGGTACCGCTCGCTGTTGGGCAAAACAACGCTATTTCTTACCCTCGCCACCGTCATTGCCTATTGCGTCGGCGCCTCGGCCGGATGGCTGATGCTGCGTGACAACGCGCAGGCGCAGTGGCAGCTCCAGGCGGAGATGAACGGCCAAATCGCCAGTTCCACCATTCGCACCATCTACACATTTGTGGCCGTCGACACGGATGCCTCG
>NZ_JAWRWL010000593.1:0-266 GCF_046535495.1 Bacillus sp. SIMBA_008
GTCACTGCTTGCGGTCATTGCCGCTTGTACGAGCGTTGTTCCGTATTTAGGGCCGACCATTGCTATCACGCCGGCGATTATTATCGCGTTGGTCACTTCGCCCTTTATGCTGCTGAAGCTTGCGATTGTCTGGACCGTTGTCCAGCTCGTGGAAGGGAAATTAATTTCGCCGCAGATCATGGGGAAAAATCTTCACATTCACCCGATTACCATCATCTTTGTTCTTTTAACCGCCGGAAAGCTGTTCGGGGTTGTCGGCATTATTT
>NZ_JAWRWL010000594.1:0-265 GCF_046535495.1 Bacillus sp. SIMBA_008
GGTTTCGCCGGAGCCCTTTTTCGTTTGTGCTCAGTAGCGGGCCGGCGAAAGCTGCGCGCCCGGGTTCTGGCGGAAGAATGCCAGGTCGCGCTCGGCCTCGTCCAGCTCGTGGAAGATGTCGGTGGCGCGATCGTCGGCCATCTGGCCCAGCAGCAGCGCCGCGCGCTGCGGTGGCAGCGCGGCGACCAGTTCGCTGGCGTCGCGCAGCTCGGGCTGCTCGAGGATCTTCACCGCGCGCGGCACCGGCAATGCGTCGAGCATCGCG
>NZ_JAWRWL010000595.1:0-265 GCF_046535495.1 Bacillus sp. SIMBA_008
TCTGCTGCCGGAGGTCGCCGGGCAGATGCAACGCATCTGGGACGCGTACCTGAATCCGAAAGTCGACGGGCGCCCCCGAGGCACTCGCCTACGTGCGGTCGCTGCTGTGGCCGAAGCCCGAGGCCTCGTTCGACGCCGCGAAGACGCGGAGCGTGCGGATGCCGAGGACGGCCCGGAACGCGAGCGCCTGGAACTTGGTGTGGCTGCGGCCGCCGAGAACTGCAACAGGACGCACGTTGTTGCGCGACAGGGCGCGCGTGAGCTC
>NZ_JAWRWL010000596.1:0-265 GCF_046535495.1 Bacillus sp. SIMBA_008
GTGTCGACGGCCGCGCAACGCAGACTGATCGTCACAGGTGGACCGGTACGATCGTTCGCCGTGTCTTCGCCGGGCCTAGCCCCCGATTGTTGTCAGTTCAGGACGTGAAGTTGCTGGGTGACCGTGAGACGGACAGCGCAGCTTCGCTACGCATAGCGTTGCTCTGGGATGAACTGCTCGACAAGCTGGACCGAACACCCACCGCTGCCTTGGGCCTGCTCGATATAGCCTATTCAGGCCTCGTGAGCAACAGCGAGGCTATGAG
>NZ_JAWRWL010000597.1:0-265 GCF_046535495.1 Bacillus sp. SIMBA_008
GGAGACGATCTCCGCCACCTCGGCGTCGTCAGCGACGACGCACTCGATGTGGTGACGCACCGACGCCCAGTGGTCGTCGAAGACGCGTGTGAAGACCTCGTTCCGCAGCGCTTCCGGGTCCGGGCTGCGCCCGTTCATGCCCGCGGGGTCGGCGGCCTGCCCGCCGCCCTCGACGTGTCGCCGGTCCTCATGTCAGAACCCGAGCCGGCCGAGCTGCTTCGGGTCGCGCTGCCATTCCTTGGCGACCTTGACGTGCAGCCCGAGG
>NZ_JAWRWL010000598.1:0-265 GCF_046535495.1 Bacillus sp. SIMBA_008
GCTGCACGGACCGCTGTCGGCGGCGAACAAGCGGCACCCCGAGCAGAGCGACGAGGATCGCGCGCTCGAGGAGGCCGAGGCGCTGATCGGCGACGCCGACTGAATAGGCCTGTCACGCCCTCTTCGGTGCGGCCGTCGACTTGCGCTCCTCAATCCGTGGGAGGACGAGGATGTCGTGCTCGGGGGTCTCACCGTCGATGAGTGCCTGCATGCGACTCCACGCGAGGCGCCCGAGCGTCCGGTAGGGTACCGACGCGGTCGTGAG
>NZ_JAWRWL010000599.1:0-265 GCF_046535495.1 Bacillus sp. SIMBA_008
GATGGTTCGGCCGACACGACATGGTCAGTCTGCTCGGAGGGCGCGACCCTCGCAGGAACGACGCTGGTCATCGAAGGCAGCGACCCGGCCGTCTCTAATACTGTGGTGATCTGCGCGACTGCCACGACCGCAGGGACCGCCACGATCGCGATTTCCGCGACTCCTCCGTCGACTCAACATATCGGGTGGTCACAGAGCGTGAACTCACAGCTGGCTCAGCCATGCCAGGTGTACGCAACGTTCCATGAAGCAGCTGCGGAAGACG
>NZ_JAWRWL010000600.1:0-265 GCF_046535495.1 Bacillus sp. SIMBA_008
CGGAGTCGACGCTGGGAAACAGTTAGTTATTGATGAAAGAACAAATCTCATCTCTTGTACGGGCGGGGCTGCCGGAGGAGAAGATATTACAACTTATGAGGGATTAAAAAAAGTATTGCTCGAACTCGGAGGGAATGGCGCGACGATTGTTCATCACGATGCTGATATTGAACAAGCCGCATCCCTTTGTGCCAAGACAGGCTTTAGTAATTCTGGTCAAAGCTGTATTTCTGTCCAAAGAATTTATGTCCACCAGGAAATTATG
>NZ_JAWRWL010000601.1:0-265 GCF_046535495.1 Bacillus sp. SIMBA_008
GGCAGCAATCAATCCGAAGACCATCTCATAGGTCGCAGGTCGCAAGCCACCTTGGGGAGCAAGGTGTTGGGCCTCGGCGAGAAGATTCCAGATCTACTGCTCCGAGTAGATGCGCGGTACCAGACGGCGATGAGCGATCACCGCGGTGCGAGATATCGAAGTCGTCGCGGCCAGCCGGATCGCGACCGCACCCACGGTGATCTCGACAGGCTCGCTCACGCTTGGTTAGAAATCCGGCACGCGGGCCGCGACCCCCATCGACGCG
>NZ_JAWRWL010000602.1:0-265 GCF_046535495.1 Bacillus sp. SIMBA_008
TTTCCTCGAACACCGCCGGGACTCTCGGCTTGGTTCAAGCGCTTGTCAGTCCGTCATGTTCGCTGCCGGACGACCTGCGGTTACTCACCGCGACCTCGAGGTCCGAAAGCAGAGACAATCGCCCGCAACTCTCACCGCATCGACCCTGCAATCAGCATCTCCAGCGCCTGCACCGCCAGAGGATAACCCTGGGCACCCAGTCCGGCCATGACCGTGGTGGCCGTCATCGAGACGTAGGAACGGTGGTAGATCGGCTCGCGCCGAT
>NZ_JAWRWL010000603.1:0-265 GCF_046535495.1 Bacillus sp. SIMBA_008
CTGTTGATCAGTGAACTCGACCAGTTGCCGGACAAGTTCCGCCGCACGTGCGAACAGAATCAGCGTGAGTACGTCGCGTTGTGGGTCAAGATGCTCGACGACGTTCGTCCGGGGCTCGAACCCGCGACGGCCAGAATAACCGTCAATGCCGCATTGACCGTTGTGGAAAACGCGGTGCGTATCGGCCGGCTACGTCGTCGTGAAGACCTGCCTGAGCGCCTGTTCGAGATCGGCTCCGCAGTTCTGCTGGGCGGCTAGTCGAGAG
>NZ_JAWRWL010000604.1:0-265 GCF_046535495.1 Bacillus sp. SIMBA_008
GTAGAAGAATTCCGCAATTTCCTCTGTATCGATCACCAAATCTGCTTCTTTCATTCCATTCCGCCTCCTTTTTTATGATGTATGAACGACGCCTGTTTTTTATTACAGTTTGTCATAATGGCTCATTCCATACATATAAATGCAGTAAACAAAAAGAAAAGGGGTTTGAGGCAATGAAATGGTTAAGCATATTAGATGGAGAAACGTTTGATCAGATGATGGGCCGTATCTTGAGGGGATGGTTTTATGTGATTGTTTTTTTCTG
>NZ_JAWRWL010000605.1:0-265 GCF_046535495.1 Bacillus sp. SIMBA_008
TTTAATAATCTGTGAAAGGGCGGTCTCTTTCCCAACCTTTTTCGCTTTCACTTTCACAAACCCATTTTTATTGATGGTTGCCCCAATGACCGCATCACCAGCCGTTTTATCAACAGGCAGACTTTCGCCCGTAATCATGGACTCATCAATTGCGGTTGTTCCCTCCACAATTTCTCCATCTACCGGCACTTTCTCTCCCGGTTTGACAAACACAAGATCATTCACTTTCACTTCAGAAATAGGAACAGTCATCTCTTCCCCATCT
>NZ_JAWRWL010000606.1:0-265 GCF_046535495.1 Bacillus sp. SIMBA_008
CTCTTCGTCCTGCGTCCGGGCCTGGAGCCGGCATCGCTGATCGGGCTGGCGCTCGCCGGCGCGCTGGCCAGCCTGTCGAAGTACCTGATCGCGTGGCGCGGGCGACACATCCTCAACCCCGCCGCCTTCGGTGCGGCCGTCGTCTCGATCCTGGGCGCCTTCGGCGCGTTCGAGTGGCTCGGCACCTCGTCGTCGTGGTGGATCGGGACGCCGTCGATGGCCCTCCCGGTCGCGGTCCTCGGCCTCGCGGTGCTCTGGCGCACCG
>NZ_JAWRWL010000607.1:0-265 GCF_046535495.1 Bacillus sp. SIMBA_008
CGCAGGTGGCGTTCCATCGCCGCCATCTCGTCCTCGCCTGCGGGCTGGCCCTGGCCGGCATCGCCAGCGCCCAGGCCCAGCAAGCCCCCGCGCAGGATCCCACCACGCTGGACGCGGTCCAGGTCACCGGCATCCGCCACGCGATCGAGACCGCGGTGGAGACCAAGAGCGAATCGACCTCGATCGTCGAGGCCATTTCCGCCGAGGACATCGGCAAGCTGCCGGACATCAGCATCGCCGATTCGATCTCGCGCCTGCCCGGCAT
>NZ_JAWRWL010000608.1:0-265 GCF_046535495.1 Bacillus sp. SIMBA_008
GTCTTGCAGTTATGAAAATGAATCATGAATTGGGATTTGAACCGGTGACGTTTTCAGAGTTACCTTCAGACGAAGTGTTTTGGCAGAGTTGTAATTCATGCGTAAATTATTCAATATTAAAAAGTAAAGAAAGGAAAAACTGTTTATGCACCGCCATGCTTTATGATCCTGAACAAAAAAACGCTAAAACATAAAAGTTTTAGCGTTTTCAATTTAACCAATACTTAAATTATATACTATAAAGCATCCCAGGAAGCACTTGGAT
>NZ_JAWRWL010000609.1:0-265 GCF_046535495.1 Bacillus sp. SIMBA_008
CTCAGCGCCCGTCACGGGGACATCCGAGATCGCGTCGGCCGATGCCGGCTCACTCGCGCCGGGCGCCTCCGATGCGGTGCTCGGATCGTCCTCGCCCTGCTCTGCCGCGACCTGCGCCGCCGACGGCTCGAAGCGGTCGTATGAGCCGGTCTCAGGCGCGGCCGCTTGGTACCCGGCGCCCGCGGCGGGCGCCTGGAATGCGGGGGTCTGGAAAGGATCCGCCTGCTGCTGTGCGGGCGCAGCGAACGGATTCTCCTGCGGCGTG
>NZ_JAWRWL010000610.1:0-265 GCF_046535495.1 Bacillus sp. SIMBA_008
GGATGCGGCGGCCAGGCGCTCGCCGAAGCGGTAGTGGCGGCGGACGTCGAACCGGTCGGCGACGTGGTTCAGGTAACGCAGGATCTCGGGCTGCGTGGCATAGCGCTCACTCCACCGCCACTCGCCCTGCAGGGCGTCGTCGAACGAGAACGAGTAGTCGATGCTCGCGACGTCGCAGCGGGCACCCGGGTAGCGGTTCCAGTACCAGGTGCCGCCCACGTCCTCCCCCGCCTCGAGTCCGAGGATGTCGAGGCCCGCCCGCTCG
>NZ_JAWRWL010000611.1:0-265 GCF_046535495.1 Bacillus sp. SIMBA_008
GTTGATGAAGACACTACGTGAGATGCAGGAAGCGAAGAGGTTGATGCAGGAATTCCGGGATGAAGTTGCGGCTGCGAAGGAGAAGAAAAAGCCGTGGTGGAGGTTCTGGTAATAACAAGAATGGGTACCGCCAGCTATGGTAGGAACGTATAATAATAGATTTGTAGAAAAAAGAAAGAGCGGATTCCTTGTGAGAGGAGGAATCTACTCTTTTCTGCTACTGATAATAATAATGAGACACTATACCTAACTTACATAAAAATCC
>NZ_JAWRWL010000612.1:0-265 GCF_046535495.1 Bacillus sp. SIMBA_008
TTTTTATTCGGAAACAGAAGTCATTCCGTTTGAAAATGCAGCAGGTCGTATTATAGCTGATTTCGTTATGGTTTATCCGCCAGGGATTCCAATCTTTACTCCGGGAGAAATTATTACACAAGATAACTTAGCGTATATTCGGAAAAACTTAGAAGCGGGTTTACCTGTACAAGGTCCTGAAGATATGACATTACAAGCATTACGTGTGATTAAAGAATACAAGCCTATCAGTTGATAGGCTTTTCTTTCACCATTTTTCCCTTTT
>NZ_JAWRWL010000613.1:0-265 GCF_046535495.1 Bacillus sp. SIMBA_008
AAGTGCAGCAAACATTGCAGCGTTATAAAGAACTACAAGATATCATTGCCATTTTAGGTATGGATGAATTATCAGAGGACGATAAGCTTGTTGTACACAGAGCGCGTCGTGTTCAATTCTTCCTATCTCAAAACTTCCACGTAGCTGAGCAGTTTACAGGTCAAAAAGGTTCTTACGTACCTGTAAAAAATACAGTTAGTGGTTTCAAAGAAATTCTAGAAGGAAAATATGATGACCTTCCAGAAGATGCATTCCGTTTAGTTGG
>NZ_JAWRWL010000614.1:0-264 GCF_046535495.1 Bacillus sp. SIMBA_008
CAACGGATATGATCCTTCAGTTGTTCAGCCAGGTCAGACAGCGTTACTAGTCGGCGGCGGGATTGGAGTACCGCCTTTATATGAGCTGTCCAAGCGTTTAACGAAAAAAGGCGTCATCGTCAAGCATGTCCTTGGCTTTCAATCGAAAAAGAATATATTTTACGAGGAGAAATTCCAAGCACTCGGAGATACATTTATTGCAACAGTTGATGGGACATATGGCGCAAAGGGCTTCGTGACAAGTGTTATTGAAGAGAATGATTT
>NZ_JAWRWL010000615.1:0-264 GCF_046535495.1 Bacillus sp. SIMBA_008
GTGGCCGCCTTGTCCACACCAAATCCGAAGATATGCCAAGGCTTTTCATAATTGATGGAGAACTCATACATCTGTCCATATGTGACAAAATCGGTTCCTACTTTGTACCGAATACCTGCGACAATACAAAGAAACAAAAACGGAAATAACACGAGAATTTTGTTAGGCCGCCATCCGCTTTGAATGGTATCATCACGCCTGCCGTAAAATGCGGCAAAGCTCGACCATAAATAGACCATGATCATGTTCACCAAATATACCGCC
>NZ_JAWRWL010000616.1:0-264 GCF_046535495.1 Bacillus sp. SIMBA_008
GCGCCGACACCCAGACGATCGCCTTGCGCCGGCCCGTCCGGTCGGAGATCCAGCCGAACACGACGGTGGTGAGGATGCTGGTGAGCGTGAAGGCGATGAGCACCGTGGCGAAGACGCCGGATGCCTGCTCCTTCGGCACGCCGAGCCGATCGATGATGAAGAACAGCAGATAGGTCGACACCGTGAGGATCGACATCGTCACGAACAGGCGGCAGGCCCAGGCCCAGAAGAAGTCGCGGTACCGCAGCGGGTTGAGCCAGTAGG
>NZ_JAWRWL010000617.1:0-264 GCF_046535495.1 Bacillus sp. SIMBA_008
GCCTCCACAACGGGCTCAAAGGCATGCCCGTGCAGCAATGTCGTGAAATTATTGTTGAGGTCGAGATAGCGGTGCTCATCGACATCGACGACATAAGCGCCCTCTCCTCGGGCGACGTAAATGGGATGAGGATCCCGTTCGATCGTGGCGCGCGTGATCCCATCTGGGAAGACGGCCCGTCCGCGGCGATAGAGCTGCGTTGAGTGCGGACGTGATGCGTCCGCCACTGCCATGGCTATGGACATATGCGTGACCCCTGTTGCT
>NZ_JAWRWL010000618.1:0-264 GCF_046535495.1 Bacillus sp. SIMBA_008
TCGGCCGCGTAACCCGAGTCATCGACCGCGTTTGTCCACTGGTCGACACCGCCCGCACTGGCCTTGTACAGCGCCGTCGCCGCGGTGACCGTCTCGCGGCCGAAGATGATGCCCATCGACGCATCGCGGGACGCGCCGTCCATGTTGGAGTATGCCTTGGAGAGCTGCCCTGCGGCATTCTCCAGACCAAGGAAGGCGCCAGTCTTTACGTCATACATGGTCAGGCCGAGACGTTCGATCTCCGCTCGCGCTTGAGCAGATGGC
>NZ_JAWRWL010000619.1:0-264 GCF_046535495.1 Bacillus sp. SIMBA_008
GGCGCGGACTGCCGGCTATCTCCTGATGAGTAGTTGCATCATCCAGTTGAATGATGTGTGAATGGTCAAAACGATCTGCTGTCTCTTTGACTGTGAGCAAGCACGCCGGTTTGGCATCTTCTAGCATATAGGCGACACGATCGTTAGGATAATCAGGGTCTAGTGGCAGATAGGCGGCCCCTGTTTTGACGACGGCTAATAGACTTACGACCATATCGATGGACCGAGGCAGAGCCATTGCGACAAATTGTTCTGGTCCAATGC
>NZ_JAWRWL010000620.1:0-264 GCF_046535495.1 Bacillus sp. SIMBA_008
CAACGATCCGTCGCTGATCGAATCCCAGTGGGTCAGCACCGCTCGGATGCTCGAGGCCGACGTCTCGGCCTGAGGCCTGCGGCCCCGTCAGTCGATCGCCGGGAAGCGCTCGATGTTCGCCTCCACCCACCCGCGCAGTGCGCGCAACGGCTTCTCAGCGTCGACGCCGAGGTCGGTGAGCGAGTACTCCACCCGGACCGGGACTTCGGCGAAGACCGTGCGCACCAGCAGCGCTCGTGCTTCGAGGCGTCGCAGGGTCGCCGT
>NZ_JAWRWL010000621.1:0-264 GCF_046535495.1 Bacillus sp. SIMBA_008
GTTTCAGCTAAATCTCAGGCAGCTATTTTATTTACGCTTCAGCAGCAAGGCTTTTTCACTGAAGCAGAAGAAGCGGTGTTGAAAAGAGGAAGAAATGCAAAATCAGGCACAGTGCCTAAAAACACAGACGTTCAAACGTATCGTTATAGTACGGCGTTTGAAGCGCTCATGGGTTATTTATTTATTGAAAAGCAGGACGAACGCTTAGAAGAGCTGATTAGTCAGGCGATTGAAATCGGAACGTCAGGGAGGAAGACAAATGAG
>NZ_JAWRWL010000622.1:0-264 GCF_046535495.1 Bacillus sp. SIMBA_008
GTGAGAAGTTACTTGTTGTTTGTTACGATATAAAGGAATAATATGAATGTGACGCAACAAAGTGTCCTCAATATCGCGTAACAATGTAACTCTATTCTCTAAATCTTCTTCTTTAAAATAAGGGGAGAACTTTTTATGAAAGTCCATGCTGCTTTGCCCATGAATAAAACTATTTTTTGTAAGAAACATATATAGCAGACTATCTTCTATTCGTTCGCTAATTGTTGCACTATCATGCATCATATCAGCCTTTTGTATCGTACT
>NZ_JAWRWL010000623.1:0-264 GCF_046535495.1 Bacillus sp. SIMBA_008
GGATTGGGTATCTGATCGCGTTCGATCCAGCTGAGCGCGGGCAGGCGATCGTGAGCGCCGATCTTAGAACAGGCAAGGGGGCGAGCGGCTCGGGGTTTCGACGGCCCCGCTGGCGGTGGCCTGGTGTAGTTCGATGGCTCGTGCTGGCGATCCTCCGTGCGTGACATTGGAATTTTCGCCATCTCATGCGGAATTGCTTGTCCCGGCGTTGACAGGTCGCCGCCGAAATAGAAATTTCCCGGGTTCATTACTTTATCCAGGGAG
>NZ_JAWRWL010000624.1:0-264 GCF_046535495.1 Bacillus sp. SIMBA_008
GGTGCAAGCGCGCAAAACAGAGAAAACAAAGCAAATAAAAAAATACATAGCAATAACGGTTTTCTTCTTCCCTTCGCGTCACTTAACGGGCCGACAACAACCTGTCCGATTGTCAGTCCGATCAGACAAGCGGTTAAACTGAGCTGGACAAGCGAAGCGCGGGCGCTTAAATCTTCGGCGATTTCAGGGAAACTCGGCAGATACATATCTATATTGAGCGGCCCCAGTATCGCAAGCATTCCGAGAAGAAAAGCCAGCGCAAGC
>NZ_JAWRWL010000625.1:0-264 GCF_046535495.1 Bacillus sp. SIMBA_008
TGAACCAATCGGCCGCAGAAGCCTTGCGACGAGTCTAGGTCTCAGTGAACGCATCTTAAGAGCTGAAGTTCAGTTCTTAAAAGAACAAAATCTGCTGGATGTCAAAACGAGCGGTATGATGCTGACGACTGAAGGTCATGCTTTGCTTGAAATGCTTGAAGGAATGATGAAGGACGTTTTAGGCTTAACCTTTTTGGAAAATACATTAAAGAGGAAGTTAGGCCTAGAAGAAGTCATGATCGTTTCTGGTGACAGTGACGAATC
>NZ_JAWRWL010000626.1:0-264 GCF_046535495.1 Bacillus sp. SIMBA_008
CTCTCCCGCGGTGAAGAGCGCCGAGCGGCGGACGCCGATGTGCCCGAGGACCGAAGACTTCCACGAGGCGTCGACATCGACTGCGACGCGGATCTCCGGACGTTCGCCCGGCCCCTTGATGCTGTCGATGAGGTCGAGATGCGCCGGGTCGTCGACCATGAGCGTGATGCGGCGCGCCGCCTGCTCATCGGCGAACAGGCTCTCGAGGCTCGTCCGGTCCACCGTCGGGTAGGCGAGCACGATGTCGTCGTGGGTCTCGGCGAG
>NZ_JAWRWL010000627.1:0-264 GCF_046535495.1 Bacillus sp. SIMBA_008
GTTCCCATTTTCAAACTTTAAAATCGACTCTACAAGCTGATCAAGACGCTTTTTATGCTGATAGCCAAATACATGTGAGGCAGAAACCCCAATGGCAAGACTAATGATCAGTAAAATACAAAAAAACGGGATGCCGAACCAGCGGGTAGAGAGGAGAATCATCGGATCAAGCTGATAATAAAAAAACATGGGCAGCATCGTCATGATAACAACACCAAGTGAGATCCCTACTCCAAGACGAATAGATTGCCACTGGATACCTAG
>NZ_JAWRWL010000628.1:0-264 GCF_046535495.1 Bacillus sp. SIMBA_008
GCCCTGGCAGGACATCGCCGACGCCGGTGGCACTCCCCTGTCCTGGACCGTACGCGACCGCCTTCTTGAGGCCGGCGCGAACGGCGTGATCGACCCCTCGCGGAAGCGTCCCGGGCTCTGGCACCTGGTGCTGTTCCGGTGGAACGAACCCGATGCCCCCGTCGTCCGGATGCGCGACGCCAAGAACAGCGACTGACGCGGCACGGGCACGGGATCCGCTCCGCGGGACTGCGTAATGCCCCGGCTACGCCCGCCGCAACCGCG
>NZ_JAWRWL010000629.1:0-264 GCF_046535495.1 Bacillus sp. SIMBA_008
GGCGAATGCGGCGGTGTTGCCGTAGCGAGTGCCTGCGCCGGTAGAGATCAGCGCCGGCTTGGTGTTGAACACATTGGAGATACCTACCAGCACTTCCCAATCGGCCTGTTTGTAGCTCAAGGAGGCAGTGTGGTAAACGCGCGCATCGGCCACGAGGTCACGGTACGAATCCGGACGGCCCTGATAGGTGAAGCGGGAATTGAGAGTGGTGTTCTCGGTCTTGCCGATGTACTGGGTCAACCAGTTGTACTCCCAGTCACCGCG
>NZ_JAWRWL010000630.1:0-264 GCF_046535495.1 Bacillus sp. SIMBA_008
GTCCTTCTTTCAAATTGAAGAGCACTTTTTTCCAATCGAACAAAATCGTTGTCATGATTCCGATGAGCAGTGCGAGTTCTACTGACCAGATCGCAGTGACGGAGGAAAGGTCAATCTTCCCGAACGCTTTTAAACCGAGCTGCGCAAAATCAAATCCGTCAGGGTACCAATGCGGGAGCCACATCGTGAAGCATTTGTTCATGATCCCCACAAGGATAAGCGGAACAAAGGCGAGCACTTGCCGCGCGGGGCTGGGTTCTGCCT
>NZ_JAWRWL010000631.1:0-264 GCF_046535495.1 Bacillus sp. SIMBA_008
TGGCGCGCAACGCGCACTTCTTCTTCTCGGTGCTGGGCGCCATAGTCTCGCGGATTCGGCGACGAGGCCGTCGTTCAGCACCGGCGGCTCGACGAGATCGGGGTACGCGACGCCGATGGCATGCGTGTGGCCCGGCAGGTCTATCTCGGGGATCACGATCATGTGGCGCTCTGCCGCGTACGACACGATCTCGCGGTAGTCGTCCTTCGTGTAGAAGCCGCCGGGGTGGCCGTCGACCGAGGTGGCGGAGGAGAGCTCGGTGAG
>NZ_JAWRWL010000632.1:0-264 GCF_046535495.1 Bacillus sp. SIMBA_008
CGTGGGTCAGTCGGCCCGCTTGTCGAGCACATCGCGGAGGACGGGACCCGCCGAGAAGGCAGTCGGCCAGCCCGAGTAAAATGCGAGATGAGCAACGACTTCGCCGGCTTCCACTGCGGTTACGCCGTTGTTTAGAGCGCGATTGAGATGGCCTGCCAGTTGGCCGGTCTGGCCGAGTGCGATGAGTGATGTGATCGTCACAAGGCTCCTGTCGCGGGGCGCAAGATCAGGCCGCAGCCAAATCTCGGAAAACAGCGGCTCGGT
>NZ_JAWRWL010000633.1:0-264 GCF_046535495.1 Bacillus sp. SIMBA_008
GGCTGCTGGAATCGTGACACCTTCCATATGGCGGGTGTTTTTTTAAAAAAACACTTGTAACTATAAAAGTTACAACTTAAAATGATAAGGAAAGGAGACTTACAATGACACTGCAGATTAAAGTATATTCTGATTATGTATGTCCGTTTTGCTATGTCGGCAAAGCGGCGTTTGAAGAAGCAATCAAGGACAAGGACGTACAGGTGGAATGGATGCCGTTTGAATTGCGTCCGAGCCCCTCGCCGAAACTTGATCCGGTGAATG
>NZ_JAWRWL010000634.1:0-264 GCF_046535495.1 Bacillus sp. SIMBA_008
GTTTAAATTGGGATGATACCCTAGTTCACTCATTACTTTCCGAACACGACGCTTTGTTTTTTCACTTATACTTGGATTATCAGCAATTACACGAGAAACGGTAGATGGTGCTACATTTGCCTTCTTCGCCACATCTTTAATTGTAACTGTCATAAAAATCCCCCTCCTCTCACTTCTCTGCCATTTTGTTATATATTTTAATCTTGCACCCGTTGCAAGTAATAGGAGAAGTCATAAACTTTCATTGATTCTATCTTGTAATAC
>NZ_JAWRWL010000635.1:0-264 GCF_046535495.1 Bacillus sp. SIMBA_008
TCGGTAAAGTTACATCCTTAAATGCTTCAGTAGCCGCAAGTTTGTTAATGTATGAGGTATATCGTAAGCGTCACGAAATTGGTAAATAAAAAATGAACGATATTTTAATCGTTGACGGTTACAACATTATCGGAGCTTGGGGAGACTTGAAGAAACTACGGGATGTAGATTTGCAATCATCAAGAGATGCACTGATTGATAAGATGGCGGATTACCAAGGAGACACAGGTACAAAGGTAATGATAGTCTTTGATGCTTATACAG
>NZ_JAWRWL010000636.1:0-264 GCF_046535495.1 Bacillus sp. SIMBA_008
CAGGATTCTTGTCAATCATACCTTTAAACTGGGCGGCAAAGGCACTTGCCTGTTTCGGGAGTGAGTCTAAGTAAGGCACCATTCTGTCGGTTAAAAGGCTTCCTGATCTGGCATTCATGACAGCGCCGAGCACCGTAATGCCGAACGTTCCCCCGATCATCCGGAAAAATTGGCTTGATGAAGTCACAACGCCCAGCTCTTCTTTTGAAAACGTTTCTTGCAGAGCGAGTGTGAGAAGCGGCATGACGAGCCCCATTCCCAGAC
>NZ_JAWRWL010000637.1:0-264 GCF_046535495.1 Bacillus sp. SIMBA_008
CTCGCGCGTGACGACCACGACCGACTGCGCGACCCGCAGACCGGCGAGGATGCTCGCGGGATGAGCGGCCGACGAGAGCACGAGGAACGTGATCTCATCGCTGCCGGCGTTCTCGATCGCCGCGTAGGTCTGATCGGTGAGCAGCAGGTCTCCCTGGTACTCGTCACCCTCGTCGGTCGCCGAGAACACGCGCAGGGAGGGGATGGTCGCGGAGGTCGCCGTGCCGGCTTCCTCCTCCTCCAGCGCGAGTGCCGCGCGCAGGTG
>NZ_JAWRWL010000638.1:0-263 GCF_046535495.1 Bacillus sp. SIMBA_008
CACTGTGCTGGTGGCGAACCTCGTCGCGGACTTCGCCTACGTGATGCTCGATCCCCGCACCCGTCAGGAGGCCCGCCGATGACGACCCCGCTCACCGCCACCCTCGCCGCGCCTCAGCCCGCTCCCAAGAAGGGGCGCAACCTCGACTGGCTGCACGGACTCCGCTCCGCCAAGATCGTCGTCGGCGGCACCGTCTTCCTGCTTTTCGTGCTCGTCGCGATCTTCTGGCCGTTGGCGTGGACGTGGTCGATGACGGCCTGCAG
>NZ_JAWRWL010000639.1:0-263 GCF_046535495.1 Bacillus sp. SIMBA_008
CCTAGACCTCTGAGTGCCAAATGGGCCTCATTGTATGGAACCAGCCGAGAAGGTTCAGCGCTTTGTGGTGCTAGTCGCGTTCAGCGCCTGGGCGTCGGCGGTCGCAGAGCCGGAGGCACGTCGGGGTGCCTCTTGGTGAGGCCCTTGAGGTGGCCTTCGTAGATCACGGTCCGGTCGAGGGGGACGCGCGGCTTCTGCGAGTCGCCCCAGTCGAAGCCGTCGGCGATGACGACAGAGCGCCATTCCTCGTATCCGTCGCCCTG
>NZ_JAWRWL010000640.1:0-263 GCF_046535495.1 Bacillus sp. SIMBA_008
GGAGGGGACACATGAAAATTACAGAAGAGAACGTTGCAATGCAGCTAAGGAAAAGGAATGAAAAAGCATTATACTTTATTATCGACCAGTACGGTGGACTTATAAAAAGTATTATTCAGAAGCATTTAGCTTCGTTTCAAGATGTACAAGAGGAATGTATGGATGATGTGTTATTAGCGATTTGGAATCATATTGAAAAGTATGATGAAGAGAAAAATACTTTGAAAAATTGGATTGCGGCTATAACAAAATATAAATCTATC
>NZ_JAWRWL010000641.1:0-263 GCF_046535495.1 Bacillus sp. SIMBA_008
GTCATGGAACAGGTTGAGGGTCAGCACGGTGAGCGGTCGCGGCTGCGCGGTCGCGAGGGAAGGCGGCGGGGCGGCGGCTGGCGCGAGGAAGGGGGAGAGGGCGAGCAGGCAGCCGAACAGGCGTGTAATCGTTTTCATTCGTGGGCGTGCGAAAGCGGAAGGGGGAGGGGATCAGGTCAAGGAGAGGTCAGTGCAGCGTCCGGTCGCTGCGCATCACCGGGTAGAGACGGTAGCGCCCATCCCAGCTGGGATGGCGCTGGTAG
>NZ_JAWRWL010000642.1:0-263 GCF_046535495.1 Bacillus sp. SIMBA_008
GCCATCCGCGACGAGGAGCGCTATGTCCGTCTTGCTCCGGGATGTCCGCGCCGCCCTCGTCGAGTGTCTCCTCGAGAGGACTGATCTCCGCACCGCGCACGGCGGACTCCAGGAGCAGCTGCCCGAGGAGGAAGCTGCTGAAGGAGCGGTACGTGTCGACCGCCTGCCGGTCGGAGAATCCCTGCTCGATGAGCGTGCGGAGGAACATCTCGACGACCTCGACGCTCCTGAGAGGCGGGCGCAGCCAGGGCGCGGCCGGATGG
>NZ_JAWRWL010000643.1:0-263 GCF_046535495.1 Bacillus sp. SIMBA_008
GTGAGGAACTTTCCGTTATGAGTACACCCAATCAAGATACACCTTTGCAAGAAGGTAAAATTCCATTACTCGTCATCGATGTATGGGAACACGCCTATTATTTAAAGTATCAAAATCGGCGTCCAGAATTTGTTACCAACTGGTGGCATACGGTGCACTGGGACCGGGTAAATGAAAAGTATTTACAAGCAATTCAATCACAAACACATTAGTCGTGCGTATAAGGTAAATTTGGTAATGTAAAATTAGTATTGTCGAAATCC
>NZ_JAWRWL010000644.1:0-263 GCF_046535495.1 Bacillus sp. SIMBA_008
GCAAGAGCAAGAGCTTCTTCACTATTTAGCTTTTGAACACCTTTTTTCAGATGAATTGCATCAGCATTATCATTGCTATCTTGTTCAGTAAATTCAACTGGTACATCGACTTCAATCCCGCCTAAATCATCGACAATTTTCATAAATGATTTGAAGTTAAACTTTACAAAGTAATCGACAGGAACATTCATTAATTTTTCAACTGCATCAATACTTGCTTGTGGTCCACCATCTTTTCCGTTTTTAGTAGAACCGTATGCATG
>NZ_JAWRWL010000645.1:0-263 GCF_046535495.1 Bacillus sp. SIMBA_008
ATTTTTGATACAACGGGCACAATGATCGGAGTGGCTGAACAAGCAGGACTCATGAAAAAAGGCCAGCTGCCAAAGGTACGAAGAGCCTTGCTCGCTGACTCTGCTGCAACGACGATTGGTTCTATGTTTGGAACAAGCCCAACGACAGCTTATATTGAATCATCATCTGGGGTTGCTGCTGGCGGAAGAACCGGGCTAACGTCTTTAACGGTCGCTGCACTGTTTATTGTGGCATTGTTTTTCGGTCCGCTCGTTCAGGCTAT
>NZ_JAWRWL010000646.1:0-263 GCF_046535495.1 Bacillus sp. SIMBA_008
TCATTCATTGCTTCAAAGCCTGATGCGCCTACTTTGCTTTACACGACCCATCATGCAGAAGAGATTTTGCCTGTTTTTCAGCACACCCTATTATTAAAAGAGGGGTCTGTTTTTGATCAAGGGAAAACAAAAGAGATGATGACAAGCGACTTGCTTTCTTCCTTCTTTGAATGCCCGGTAGATGTGATGTGGAGAAATGGCCGTCCTCACTTAAGTAAATTGTAGATAAAAGAAACTATTGGTCTGCGTCCCTGCTTTTCCAT
>NZ_JAWRWL010000647.1:0-263 GCF_046535495.1 Bacillus sp. SIMBA_008
GGATCCCGCTTTTAACTCCGATGGCTTGGAGAATTTTTGATTGAGGGGAGCGGTTGATATATTCACTCATCAGTCCTGCAAGGAATCTCGGATTAGAAATAGATATTCTGATGGTGTCAGACATTTGATGTTCCTCCAATTGAATTTCCGTTTGTGCATTTTCAATCTCAGTAAAAATCCTGTTTACATGTTTTAAAAGAATTTTCCCTGATGAACTCAGCTTAATATTTCTGCCTTTTCTCTCAAACAAAGCTGTTCCCAGT
>NZ_JAWRWL010000648.1:0-263 GCF_046535495.1 Bacillus sp. SIMBA_008
GTAGCGGTACCACGGCTCGATGCGCGTATCCGCCGCAATTAGCGGCCGTACGAAATCGAACAGCTGGTAGCCGTGGCGCGCGAACAGGTCGCGCCAGAATTCGTAGCGCTGCTCGTTGATGTGGTTTTCGCCGCCCTGGCCGGGCACGGCGGCAGAAAACAGCACGTGTTTGCCATGCCGGACGAGATTGTCGACGAGTACCTCGCTGGATGCCTTCGGTACGTGCTCGCCGACTTCAAGGCACTGGACGAGATCGAACGCTC
>NZ_JAWRWL010000649.1:0-263 GCF_046535495.1 Bacillus sp. SIMBA_008
CTGCGGATCCTGGCGCGCAGGCCGCGCACGTCGCCGGGCAGCGAGCCGATGTCGAACAGCGTGGTGAAGCCCCAGCGGGTGAACTGGGTGCGCAGCGCCGAGGCCAGCGCCGCCGCGGGCGCGCCGGCGGGATGGTAGGGCGGCGCCAGCAGGTGCCCGTGGCTGTTCCAGAAGCCCGCCAGCGCCACCTGCCCGCGTGCGTAGACCACCCGGGCACCGGCCGGCACGGCGACCCCGCCGCGCGGACCGATCCGGGTGACCCG
>NZ_JAWRWL010000650.1:0-263 GCF_046535495.1 Bacillus sp. SIMBA_008
TGGCGACGAGCAGCCAGGACGAGCCCGGGAAGCGCGGCGGCAGGGTGAAGGCGAGGATGAGCGTCACGACGAACAGGGCCGCCGATGCGAGGTCCCATCCCACGCGCTCCGTGAAGGTCGTCCTCATGCCGACCACTCTTCCATCGATGTCAGCGATCGCGACGGATCCAGCGGAACGTGAGCCGGCTGAGCACCAGCCCCACGGCCAGCCAGACCACCAGCATCAGGGCGATGAGCCCGATGTCCCACGAGCCGCTCGCCTC
>NZ_JAWRWL010000651.1:0-263 GCF_046535495.1 Bacillus sp. SIMBA_008
GTCTGTCAGTGCATCCATCCCCGTCAGGTATTCAATAATCGGATTCATTCGTCATTCATCTCCTATTCGTGCTTTGCATCAGATAAAATCGAGGCAAATTCCTGCAATTGCCTTGTTGATGTATCCGCATCCTGCTGCATGATTTCTTTCAGCTGCGGATCGGATACGAGCGCTTTCATGGTTTTGGATTTCGTCAGGCAAAGTGACTTAAAAGAAGCCATCTCCTGAATTTCGAGTAATTCATGTAAGGCGCTGGCCATTTC
>NZ_JAWRWL010000652.1:0-263 GCF_046535495.1 Bacillus sp. SIMBA_008
GTCATTTCTGTCACAAAGGGTGAAGCTTATCAAGTGCAAGATGATTCGTTTACGATCAATCCGGCAGAAGGCCAGCACTACCGAAATATGCTAGATTCATTGTCTAATAGAGGCATCAATATCCAGCGGATTCTGCATTTATGGGAAGCTGCGAAAGAAGATGACAACTCGAATCGTCAAGCTGCTTTTCAGGCGCACATTGAAAAAGGCTATTACAGTTTAATTTTCTTATCTCAAGCGATTGCTGCCCAAAAAAATATTCG
>NZ_JAWRWL010000653.1:0-263 GCF_046535495.1 Bacillus sp. SIMBA_008
CGATTGAAGGATCTCGGCGTGCCAACTTATATCATCCGAGACGTATTGCGTGGCGCGCTGGGACAAAGGTTGGATATTGTTAGCGAGATGGAGCGCAAGCTTTCGGCGCGCCTGGTGCATGGCGAAGCGTTGAGCAGGTGCTTTGATGGCGCCTGAGAAAGCACGTTATGTGAGGCGACCTCAAAATCGCGGATTTGTGCTCGTAACGACTTTGGTCAGTTTGATCATGATCGCCAGCCTTGCAATTGCCATACAATCCTATG
>NZ_JAWRWL010000654.1:0-263 GCF_046535495.1 Bacillus sp. SIMBA_008
GTCTGGTGGAAGATCTAGAAAGCGTGCTGCCCGCGGATCACCCGATGACGCGGCGAGTTAGAGACCTTCTCGAAGCCGCTGCCGCCGACCCCACCGAAGGGTACGCGTGATCGTCGATTTTACCGCAGCGGCTACCATGCGTACGGGGCCGTCTTGTCCGCTCCGAGCAACTCGGCGTCCTCATAGCGATTGCTCTGATTTCAGGCCAGGTCACGTCACATAGTGTCCGACAGCAACCTACCAATGGCCGCCCCTAAGGGGAT
>NZ_JAWRWL010000655.1:0-263 GCF_046535495.1 Bacillus sp. SIMBA_008
GCATCGAGCCTTACGGAACCCACTTAGTGGACAAGTAGTCGACAACGAGATTGAGGACATCGCCCGCGGGCCGTGCCGACACCCAAACGGTGCGAGGATCCCAGAACGTGCCCGGTATCGACATCCGCGGGGTCGCGCCCATCTCCTCCGCGAGCGCTTCCGGGGATTGCCCCGCGGGAGGTCGCACGGTGAAGGTCACCGAGCACCCTCCGCTTCCGCAACCGACGCTATCGTCCAAAATCTCCGCCCCCTCCGGTAGCGGG
>NZ_JAWRWL010000656.1:0-263 GCF_046535495.1 Bacillus sp. SIMBA_008
GTTTTGGAGAGCCAAAGGCAAGTTATATGTATCAAGGAAAACCACTATATGAGCATGTGAAAAAGCAGCTTTTGAAAGGACAGATGGTGATCATCAGCCATTCAACACTTCTGACCTTTTTTAAAGAAAGAGGTGAACGAGATGTATGGTTGGATGATGAACAGGTGCGCGGATGCGGGCCGCTTGCCGGCATCTATACGGCGATGCAAAAGAAAGAATCAGCATGGTATTTAGTGACGGCATGTGACATGCCTTTCATCCGG
>NZ_JAWRWL010000657.1:0-263 GCF_046535495.1 Bacillus sp. SIMBA_008
TAATGCGACGGCTTCGTTTACATTAAGGCCTTTAACGCTTTTGCCGTTGACCTTCAAGATCTGGTCATTCGGTTTAACCCCCGCTTTTTCCGCGGGTGACCCTTTAATCGGCGATACGATCAGGATGCTGCCGTCCTTTTCTTCCACTTGTGCGCCGATGCCTTCAAACGAAGCGGAAATTGTTTCTTCAAACGACTTTCCTTCCTGAGGATCCATATAAGAAGAATACGGATCATCCAGGGAACTGATCATGCCTTTTATCG
>NZ_JAWRWL010000658.1:0-263 GCF_046535495.1 Bacillus sp. SIMBA_008
GCCTCAAGCACGCTGTTCGCCAAAAATGTGTACAAAGCCATTCTGCCCGGCACGACTGACGAAAAAGTCTCACGGCTCGCAAAATACGCCGTACCCGTTATCGCGCTGATTTCCGTATATTTTACGCTGAAAGGCGGAAATACCATCGTCACCTTGCTTTTAATGGGCTACAGCCTTGTCACCCAGCTTTTCCCCGCCCTCTTATTCAGCCTGCCGAAGCGGCGTTTCATCACAAGCCACGGCGCTTTTGCCGGCATAACGGC
>NZ_JAWRWL010000659.1:0-263 GCF_046535495.1 Bacillus sp. SIMBA_008
CTAGTAATATTGTGTTTTATCGTTCTGGTAATCTTGATTTGAAATCGGCTTTTAAATTATTTCCAATCACTTTTATAGGCTCTATAGTAGGTGCATGGACCGTTCATTTAATGAACCCAGAAGTACTGAAGCCATTGATGCTGATCATGCTCGGTGCGGTCGCTATTTATACGATATTTAAAAAGGATTGGGGTAGTATTGCTACTCATAAAAAATTATCTGGTCGACACGTCATTATTTTTACCTTTTTTATTTTTGCTATT
>NZ_JAWRWL010000660.1:0-263 GCF_046535495.1 Bacillus sp. SIMBA_008
GCGGAACGGTGTCGAGCACGCACAGGGTGCCGATCGGTTCGCCGCCGGGGGCGTGCAGCGGGTGACCGGCGTAGAAGCGCAGATGCGGGTCGCCGACGACGAACGGGATGTCGGCGAAGAGGTCGGTGGCGCTGGCATCCTCGACGATGACGGTGCGGTCCTGGCTGACCGTGTAGTCGCAGAACGAGTCCTGGCGTGGGGCCTCGGAACCGCCGAGCCCGATCTCGGACTTCCGCCACTGCCGGTCGCGGTCCAGCAGCGAG
>NZ_JAWRWL010000661.1:0-262 GCF_046535495.1 Bacillus sp. SIMBA_008
CGCGGAATGAGAATCGTCCGAAGCGAAAGTGAATTGAAAGAATCGTTTGAGCGGGCCAAATCAGAAGCGAAAGCCGCATTCGGAAATGATGAAGTGTATGTTGAAAAACTGATCGAAAATCCTAAGCATATTGAAGTTCAGGTGATCGGAGATAAAGAAGGCAATGTCGTCCATCTGTATGAGCGGGACTGTTCCGTTCAGAGACGCCATCAAAAGGTCATTGAAGTGGCGCCGAGTGTATCTTTGCAGCCTGAATTAAGGG
>NZ_JAWRWL010000662.1:0-262 GCF_046535495.1 Bacillus sp. SIMBA_008
TAGGTTTAGCCGAAGTACAAAGCGGAAAAGGTTTTAGTCCCGTCAGTGGTACATTTAGTACACAAAGGTTGAATATGGAATGGATAGCCTCTATTCAAAAAATTGCAGAGGAAAGAGTTCAAGAAGCCGAAATAAAAAAAGAAATTGAAGAAAAAATGGCTTTGCAGGAACAAGAAGCTAATAGACCGTGGTACCAAAAAACAGCTATTGGCGCTTGGGAATTCTTCCAAGGAATTTGTAATTCAGCCGCTGAAAACTTTAC
>NZ_JAWRWL010000663.1:0-262 GCF_046535495.1 Bacillus sp. SIMBA_008
GCGCACCCAATACCTGCAGCAGCATGTCGACGCGTGCGCCGTCGCGGTGCGGCGCGGCCTGCCGCTCGGCGGATACTTCGCGTGGAGCCTCATGGACAACTTCGAGTGGTCCTGGGGATACTCGCGCCGCTTCGGGCTGGTGCACGTCGACTATGAGACCCAGAAGCGCACGCCGAAGCGTAGCGCGCTTTGGTTCTCGGATTTCCTCGGCGGGGCGCTCGCCGAGGATGCGGACGCGAACTGATTGCGTTTCACGACGAAT
>NZ_JAWRWL010000664.1:0-262 GCF_046535495.1 Bacillus sp. SIMBA_008
GATTTATACAGCGAAGTGCTACCTCTTCTTCTAAACGAACTAGTTCACTCTCACATGCTGGGCAATGCGTTGGCATATGATATTCTTCTTCCTCACCAGTACGCTTATCAAAAATAACGTTCACAACTTCAGGAATAATATCTCCGGCCTTCTTCACAACAACATAGTCACCAATTCGAATGTCTTTTTCACGAATTAAATCTTCGTTATGTAAAGAGGCACGACGAACGATAGTACCAGCCACTCGCACTGCCTCTAGCTC
>NZ_JAWRWL010000665.1:0-262 GCF_046535495.1 Bacillus sp. SIMBA_008
GACCATCTCCCAGGCGTCGGACGAACGCAGCCGGGAAACGACACGCCGGTAGCCCGTCCTCGCCAGGATCAGTTCTGCCAGCTTCTTGATGGTCGCGTCAGGCGGAACCGTAATATAGAGAGTGTTGCCCTCCTGTGTGTCGGTCATCTCGGTGAGGACGAGGTTCATGCGCAGCATCCGCTTGAGGAGCGCGGTCTTCCCATCCCCAGACCGTCCCAACACCATGAGCCCCCCACTTTCCCCGGTCAGCGGGTCGATCCGG
>NZ_JAWRWL010000666.1:0-262 GCF_046535495.1 Bacillus sp. SIMBA_008
TTTGGACGGGCGACGCTGCGGAAGTGAACGGCATCAGGCAAATTGGACTGGGTGAGGAGCAAGCCGACGATCTGGCCGACTTGCTGAATTATCTTTACGCACAGCGTGAGGCTGCCACACTGCAGTGATTGTCGTTGTCGTGTTTCATCAAAACGGCGCCTCCTTCAACGCTTCACGCATCCCCCGCCCGCATCCTTCCCATGCGGCTTTGACCAGCATGCGTGCTTCGAGCTCGTCCATGTCCTTAAGGTCGGTCTTTCCC
>NZ_JAWRWL010000667.1:0-262 GCF_046535495.1 Bacillus sp. SIMBA_008
ACTTCCTTCGCGAGATCCATGCGATGTCGGACAGCTTCCAGACGATCCGGATCGACGGCGTCGACTTCCGGCAGCGCGCTCTGGACGGCCATGCCGTCGTGCTCGACGACGAGGCCTACGACAGCGCGCGTGAGGCCGGCGCGACCGCCGGCACGGCATCCGATGACCGCTTCGATGATCTGATCCGTCATCTGGCCCAGGTGCATCCGTCCCGCTACATCCGCGTGATCGACGGACTCGACCAGGTCGGCCTCCGCGGCGT
>NZ_JAWRWL010000668.1:0-262 GCF_046535495.1 Bacillus sp. SIMBA_008
CGCGGTGCTGGCGACGACCATCGCTCAGCGTGAGACGCGTACCGCCTACAACGCCCGTAGACAGCCGGTGAGCGTGACCCTGAAGGACCTGGCGTCCGGGCAGACGCGTACGGCCACGTATACCTATTGCGAGGCCGCGGATGTAGCCGCAGCCGGCAGTTGCCCCGTGGAGGGGCTGCTGAAGAGCGTGGACGGCGCACGCACCGACGTGGCCGACGTCAGCACCTATGCCTACTACGCCGCAGACGACGCAGGATGCGCG
>NZ_JAWRWL010000669.1:0-262 GCF_046535495.1 Bacillus sp. SIMBA_008
GTCCGACTCGCGACGGCGGAGCGGCGGTGACATCGAATCCGCGGGCCATCATGCCGACGACGGCGTCGCGCATCGCCTCGTCGCCTTCCACCGGTGTGACAACGAGTTCGGACAGGGCTTCTGCGGTCGGGACGACCACCTGATACGGGCCGTCCGCATCCGTCGGATACATCGTCCGCAACGCCTCGTGACGGGAGAACACATCCGTCACCGCAGCCCGGAACGCCTCCACATCCAACGCCCCTTCCAAGCGCAGAGCCAT
>NZ_JAWRWL010000670.1:0-262 GCF_046535495.1 Bacillus sp. SIMBA_008
CCACAGATTTTTCTATCAATATCCTTTTCATATAGTATGTGTCAGCTCAGTTTATGAAAAGAAAATGATGATGGATCACTTTGGTTACAAAGAATCTGAGGTTAAGGTGACTGGCTTATCTAGATTTGACCATTTAGCTAATTTTAAGACAACTGATGATAATCGTGATAGAGAGATTTTAATCATGCCTACATGGAGAGAATGGCTTAATACGGAAGAAACATTCTTAAAATCGGATTATTACGAGAAGTATATTTCGATT
>NZ_JAWRWL010000671.1:0-262 GCF_046535495.1 Bacillus sp. SIMBA_008
GGATATTCTTTTGCCAATGAACCGATCAAACCGTGTACGCCTGCATGCTCAGGCTGCGGGAGATCACCCGGATACACGGACTGTGTCTGCCGGGTGACCGCCGTAAAGCTGATGTTTCGGTTTCCATACCCGAGTGACAGCAGCGCTTTGATGAAACGGAAACATTGAATCACCCCATTCTCCTGCTCATCAAGCATTTCCTGACTGGCGGATGCGGGTGCGAAACGATCCGGCGCAATCCATAAGAAATGGCGGATATCTT
>NZ_JAWRWL010000672.1:0-262 GCF_046535495.1 Bacillus sp. SIMBA_008
ATGCTTCGAAGACGGATGCCTGACCGGTTGAAGCTGGTCCCGCCGGCGGCGAGCGCTTTGGTTCCCCGGCGGCACCGACGGTGTCGGCCGCGCGTCCGTAAAGGGGATTGACCGCTGGCACAGGCAGGTGGGGGACAAATTCCGTAATGGGGACATCGGGCGGATGGCTTACCGCGGAAGCGATCTCCGCCTTGAAGGGTTGACGGTCGTAGCTGTAAAGTTTGGTGGCCAGGATCGGCCTTTGCCCCTCGACCAGAGCGAT
>NZ_JAWRWL010000673.1:0-262 GCF_046535495.1 Bacillus sp. SIMBA_008
GTCATGCGTGATGACGCGAACGGAGGCGTCAAACGGCCCGTATCAAGCCTTTCCGGAGGGGAGACGTTTCTGACATCGTTGTCGCTTGCGCTTGCCTTGTCCGCCCAGATTCAGCTGCGGGGGCAATACCCGCTGCAATTCTTTTTCTTAGATGAAGGATTCGGGACTCTTGACCAAGGGCTCTTAGACACCGTTGTCACAGCGCTCGAAAAGCTGCAATCGGACAACTTATCCGTCGGAGTGATCAGCCATGTGCAGGAGC
>NZ_JAWRWL010000674.1:0-262 GCF_046535495.1 Bacillus sp. SIMBA_008
GCGCTGATCCGCTGCCTGGCACCCAATCGTCGCGTGCGCGTGGAGATCACGGTCGACAGGTAAGTCGTCGCGCCGTGCAGGGAGGCCGGCGATCGCCACCGGCCCGGGTCGTCTTCGAGCAAGGCGGTCCTGGCCGCGTGGTGCCCGGGCGCACGGCGTTCAGGGTCACGGCGCCGTGGGCGGGTACAGGACCAGCAACTGGCGGGCCACGCCATTGCTCCAGCCGAAGCCGTCCTGCAGCGGATACTCACCGCCGCCGCCG
>NZ_JAWRWL010000675.1:0-262 GCF_046535495.1 Bacillus sp. SIMBA_008
GGATGAACACCGGGCCGCTGGCGCGGTAGGGCGAAGCGGCCGGCTGGTGCCAGTAAGGCAGCAGCAGGAGCTCCTCGCCGGCGGCCGCGTCACGCAGGCTGATCCGGCAGGGAAAGCCGGTCTCGCTGCTGGCGATGCAGCGAATGGCACCGTGCGCGGCCAGGGCGGCCTCGTCGAGTTCGAACAGGGGACGCAGTGGTTGCGGGTCGATGCCGGAAAGCTGGAAGTCGGCCATGGCGGATGTCCTGTAAGGCGGGCATCG
>NZ_JAWRWL010000676.1:0-262 GCF_046535495.1 Bacillus sp. SIMBA_008
GCCTAATTTCTTTAACGGGTGGTTTTTGATCATAGGCATCAACGTAGGAGAAATAGTAATTTAAGTTTCTGAGGGGACCTTTTCCTATTTTAGCGGTCGAGAACGGATATACTTGTCCAGTATAATCATCGAGAGATTTACAGTAATATTTTTCATCTAGATAAATACTGTATTTACATGTTAGTTCTACTAGTCACTTCCCTCCATCATCAATTACTTCTTTAGAATCAATAATGTCTATTAATGCGAATTTTTCATTCAG
>NZ_JAWRWL010000677.1:0-262 GCF_046535495.1 Bacillus sp. SIMBA_008
GTACAGCTTCGCCGTGGTCGACATCAGCGCCGGTGCGACCTTCACCATCCCCGAGCACGGCGATCGCTACGTGTCGGCGATGGTCGTCAACGAGCACCACTACATCGACGCGATCTTCCATGACGCGGGCGAGCATCGCCTCACCGTCGAGCAGTTCGGCACGCCTCATGTGGTGCTGGCGATCCGCACGCTGGTTGACCCCGCGGACGAGGCTGACCTCGCCCAGGTCGCGGCGCTGCAGGATCAGATCCGGCTCGACAGC
>NZ_JAWRWL010000678.1:0-261 GCF_046535495.1 Bacillus sp. SIMBA_008
GCTGGAAGATGGTTTTCCTCAAGTACCGCCTCAATTGTCTGCTTCACTTCTTCATATTCTTTCAGCTGAATCAAGATTGTCATATACACTTGAAGCACGGTGAAGTAATGACCATATCCCTCATGCAGCATCTTTTCACACACACGCTTTGCATCCTGCAGCTCGCCCAGCTCCAGAAAACAAATCGCCATACCGAGATGAATATCGGATTCTTCATCGTCATCATAAGATTTTGCTTCTGAAAACAAGTGAAGCGCCTCT
>NZ_JAWRWL010000679.1:0-261 GCF_046535495.1 Bacillus sp. SIMBA_008
TGTCAACGCTGTAAATCGCTAATTTCCTAGTAAACGACTACGTTATCATTTTTCGAAAAAAACCGTTCGTCAGCCAAAGCACCGCCTCTAGTCTTAGGAGCGCACGGAATGACCCTTTTACTTTCACTTGTCCCCTGCTAATTAACTGCTGTAAGGACATATCTCCATCTAATAATTGAAGTATTTCTTTTCTCTCACCATAAAAGATGAGATCCGATAACTCAATTGCAGGTAGTTTCTTCACTTCACCACGCTCATCCA
>NZ_JAWRWL010000680.1:0-261 GCF_046535495.1 Bacillus sp. SIMBA_008
TGATGTACTTTACATACTCTCAGGCTTGGATCGTGCTCGTCATCTGGTCATTATTCACAGAGATCAAGCACCGATTGTTCAAGCAGGAAGTCAAGTGGTACAAAACGGAGCGATACAATCAAAATAAAAGCGGGTGACCTTTTTGAAAAAAGCGATATTGATAACTGGCCTTTTGCTATTGATGTATAACGGGCAGGCGGCCGCGGCCCGGGAGCTGAAAACGGACGGTTCCGCTCTCGGAACAAGCGCCGGCGCAAAAGA
>NZ_JAWRWL010000681.1:0-261 GCF_046535495.1 Bacillus sp. SIMBA_008
GTGAAAGAGAAGAGCGGTTCGGCATGCCTGAACGCTTCCAAGCAGCTATTTTAAAGCTCAGAAGCAGTTCAGACAATGTCGTATTTGAACGTGTGTGGAAAGAACATGGCGTTCGTTTTGGTGACTTTGCAGATATCGGTCAGGAAGTCACAGAAGAGCTGCAAGCAGCCTATGATGATGAGCGTTTAGCACGCTTAACAGAGGCAGTCAAAGAAGGTCAAGAAGCTGTAGATCGACAAGTGAACCGAAAGGCGTATGATG
>NZ_JAWRWL010000682.1:0-261 GCF_046535495.1 Bacillus sp. SIMBA_008
TCGCCTTTGACTTCAATAGAAATGCTGTTTTCGTAACCAGATTCGCTGGAAGAAATCTTTTCACTAAAGCTAATGCCGCGTTCTTTTGCCACCATTCCAGCATTGACTTCATTTACAGTCGAATCAACACGCTCTTTTAAAAAGCCTGACAGGAGACTTTTTGTAATAAAGGATGTTTCGAGTTTTGAAATAGAGCCTTCGTAAGAGATGCCTACTTCTTTTACCGGTTCTCTCATAGATTGAGAGACAAGACGTCCGAGC
>NZ_JAWRWL010000683.1:0-261 GCF_046535495.1 Bacillus sp. SIMBA_008
GATACAATACTTATTTCACTTCCAAACTAAACCAATTGTTAAATCCATATACTAACGTAACTAACGCTCCAATAACACCAAAAACAACTATATTTATACCCATTGAAGAACCAAATACAACAGCCATTATTGACACAATCATGAATAAAATGGCGATACTATTAATCTTAATTTCTACTATATCGCCATCCTTTACTTTCTTTTCTTTACTCCCAAAAAAGAATTGTTTTACTTTTATATTTGCTTCATCTCCCTCAAAAG
>NZ_JAWRWL010000684.1:0-261 GCF_046535495.1 Bacillus sp. SIMBA_008
GCACGGCGTGACGGGCGCTCGAGACGGACATGACGATCGCGATGACGGCGAGGGCGATCACCAGCGGCGGCATCCACGCGGCGAGACCGCCGTCGTCCTCGCCGGCGGCGACCAGCCCCGACAGGTTGAGGATGCTGATGCCGAGGGCCGCGGCGAGTGCCACCCACATGATGATCGCGACCGGGCGTGTGAGCGAGTAGACAGCGGCATCGCGCGCCATCCGTCGGAGCAGGCTCTCATCGATCGTGAGGGAACGAGGGG
>NZ_JAWRWL010000685.1:0-261 GCF_046535495.1 Bacillus sp. SIMBA_008
GCTGCAAGTGTTGTAATGTTCGCATCTAGAATTGTTGCTAATGAACGATGGTTACCAGCACGAAATGCTGACATCATTGACTTACCAATTTTCAGCTCTTCTTTCAGTCTCTCGTACGTAATAATATTCGCATCAACTGCGATACCTACCCCGAGCACTAACGCCGCAATACCTGGCAACGTAAGAACTGCATGCATCCAGTTAAAGACAAGTAATGTAACGAAAATGTATAAGCCTAACATAATAACCGCTACAATTCCT
>NZ_JAWRWL010000686.1:0-261 GCF_046535495.1 Bacillus sp. SIMBA_008
GCATGTGGCAACGCTGGATCTGGTGCTGGGATCCGATCTGGATGAGGCCACCCGCACGCTGGCGCTGTCCACGGCGGCAGATCTGCGCCGCAGCCTGCGTCTGGATCTGGCACAGGATCTTGATCCGGACACCCGCGCCCTGGTGCTGACCCGCTCGGCAAACCTGTCGCGGCGCATCAATGTGGCGCTCACTGGGACAGGGGCAGAGACCGTGGCGCAGCTCACCGAGATTGCCGGGCTGATTGGTGATGGCAATGGCAG
>NZ_JAWRWL010000687.1:0-261 GCF_046535495.1 Bacillus sp. SIMBA_008
GACATCGTGAGCTGGCTTGACACCACCTTCCGGGTCGCGGAGACAACGGCCGACGAGCTCGTCGACCTGTTCGACAACCCCGGGCTTCTGCTCGGCATCCCGCTTGCCATCGCCGGCGCGGTTTTCATGTCGCTCGGTGCCCAGTACCAGAGCCGCGGCGTTCGGAAAGTCGAGGCTCAGTCGGGGCGAACCGGCAAGCAGGGGCTCAGCACGGCGCACCTGTTCGCGTTGTTGCGGCGACCGTCCTGGGTGCTCGGCACG
>NZ_JAWRWL010000688.1:0-261 GCF_046535495.1 Bacillus sp. SIMBA_008
GCCATCACGGCCGACGGCGGTGTGACCATCACCGGCCCGGTCACCATCAAGGGCGACACCGCAATCACCGGCCAGGTGACGATCACCGGCAAGGCCGAGGTGTCCGAGGACGTGGTGGGTGGCGGGATCAGCCTCAAGCAGCACAAGCATGGCGCCGTGCAGCCCGGCGGCGGAACCTCGGGTCCGCCGGCATGATCGGCATGGACGCCCGCGCCGGATCGTTCGCTGACGATGACGCCCACCTTCGGCAGTCCATCGCAG
>NZ_JAWRWL010000689.1:0-261 GCF_046535495.1 Bacillus sp. SIMBA_008
CTTCAGAATGGTGATATTCAGGTGAAAAGTACACTGAATCGAGGTTCTGAATTTTTCTTTACCTTAACTTATAAAAAGGCAAATCCTACTGAAACTGCTCCTAAATTGGTAACTAAAAATAGTTTGGGACATCTTAAAATACTGCTTTGCGAAGACAATGTTTTAAATCAGAAATTAGCCAAAAGCGTTATTAACAACTTCGGTTTTCATCTTGATATTGCACAAAATGGAGAAGAAGGTATTGAGCTTTTGTCTCAAAAT
>NZ_JAWRWL010000690.1:0-261 GCF_046535495.1 Bacillus sp. SIMBA_008
TGCTCTAGCAGGCGCTCGACATCGCTGAGGCTCTATCGCCCGCGCTGCCCGAGAGTGTCGCATCGCGATCTATCAGGGGTGCGATTGACCACACCGCTGCCGACCGACGTTCTGCTCAACTGGCACTACCGGGGCGACGGCGTCATCGACACGTGCATCGCCGAACGCATCTTGTGTGTCGCGGTCAGACGCCACGGTGCACCCACGGTTGGCCACTGCGCTATTGGACGGACTGGCGCAAGCACTTTCCGTCGGTCGCGT
>NZ_JAWRWL010000691.1:0-261 GCF_046535495.1 Bacillus sp. SIMBA_008
GCGAAGAGGTCGATCGCCTTGCCACGGCAGTTTTTGTGCCCTAATTGGTACTCAACGTGTGCAAAGAAGCCTCTCGCGATGATTATGCAAAGGTTGTCGCGGATGGGCAGGTTCACGAGGCTGGAAGGTCATCGAGGAGACGGCGCTGTCAATATTCGTCGCGGCCGCGCTGACGCACCTTCCTAAACGACAGTCTTTGTTGTGGCTGGTGCGGGTCTTGGCGCTTTGAACCATTCCATGTCTGATCTATTACGGGAAACG
>NZ_JAWRWL010000692.1:0-261 GCF_046535495.1 Bacillus sp. SIMBA_008
GTCTCGGGGCCGATGCGCACGCGATACGTCGTCCCGCCGTCCCAGAACGCCGGGACGACGAGCTCATCCCCGCCGTTGCGCAGGCGCACCGAGAAGGGCGGCTCTGCACCGATCGGCAGACGATCCGCGCCCTCGAAGGCGAGCTCGACGGTGTCGTACCTGGGGAACATCATCATCCTCCTGCGTCGGCGGCCACCCGTCGTCGGGCGTCGATGATCTCCAGTCTTGCATAATCCTTGCTCTATGAATCTCTATTCAAAG
>NZ_JAWRWL010000693.1:0-261 GCF_046535495.1 Bacillus sp. SIMBA_008
TCCGCTTAGAAATGATATGTGTTTTCCTGTTAATTCCTAATTATACAAATATCTTAACATACCTCATTCCTCTCTCCAACGATATTCACACTAAAAAACCCTTGCTCATACAGAAATGAACAAGGGCATCTTGGTTAATCGTAAATATGGACGGTCGGTTCTTTGTCACCCGCATTGCGGACGATCAGCGCTTCCTGCCCGTCAGACGAGGTAATGTTAATTTCGACATCAACTGAGCCTTTTGAATAATAATCCATCAGC
>NZ_JAWRWL010000694.1:0-261 GCF_046535495.1 Bacillus sp. SIMBA_008
CCTCATGGTTCAGTTCTTTCGCAGCCTGCCTGCTGAGCTTGAGGAAGCGGCGCGTCTGGACGGGGCTGGCCACGCGCGCATCTTCCTGCAGATCATGCTCCCGATGGCGACGCCCGCTCTCGCAACGACGGCGATCTTCACCTTCATCTGGACCTGGAACGACTTCTTCCGTCAGCTCATCTTCCTCACGAAGCCTGATAAGCAGACGGTCCCGCTCGCGCTACGAACGTTCGTCGACGCGACAGGCGGAAGTTCGTGGGG
>NZ_JAWRWL010000695.1:0-261 GCF_046535495.1 Bacillus sp. SIMBA_008
CGACGACCGGCGCTGATGGTTGGCTCGGTGCCCGGTTTTTATCGCGGTAATCAAACGGGAAACGCGTCTATGGCCTTGCTGATCCAGATTGCCCCGGGGTTGTTGTTCTCGTCCGATGTCCTGAGCCCTGAATGGGGGCGCAAATGTCACGGCAACAATCGACCAACTGATATCGGCACGCTTCCAAACATGCCGGCGCCGATGACAACGGCGGAGCCTGAAGTGGACTACCGGACCCAAAAAGCGAAGAACGGACAGCTG
>NZ_JAWRWL010000696.1:0-261 GCF_046535495.1 Bacillus sp. SIMBA_008
TTTTTATTATACAGAAGATGCCAGACGGTGTTAAGTAAAGCGGCGGTTTTACAGCCCATTCAATCTGAGCGCTTGGAAAACGGTTGTTTTTCTAATAAAATAAAAGCATTACATAGAAATGAGGGGAAAATATGAATGAGGAAACGAAAACGCTTTTCCGGACGCTGACGCAGCTTCCCGGCGCACCGGGAAATGAACATCAGGTCCGCTCCTTTATGAAACGGGAGCTTGCGAAATATGCGGATGACATCGTGCAGGACA
>NZ_JAWRWL010000697.1:0-261 GCF_046535495.1 Bacillus sp. SIMBA_008
CTCGCCGGCGACGTGCTCACCTTCGGCTTCGCGGATGCCGCGACGGCGGCGAGCGCGCACCCCGTGGTCGCCCGCCTCAGCACCGCGAAGGTCGCGCTCGACGGCGACGCCGTGTCACTCGCCGTGCCGGACGGCGACCGGCTGCTGCCCGTGATCGTCCGCGAGTTGGATGCCGCGGGCATCTCCGTCACGCGGGCGACGGGCGTGCCGCCGACACTCGACGACGTGTTCCTCGCGCTCACCGGCCGCACCCTCCGTGAG
>NZ_JAWRWL010000698.1:0-261 GCF_046535495.1 Bacillus sp. SIMBA_008
AGCCGTGACTTCCCGCTCGGTTTTCTGTCTGCCGCCGTGTGTGTACACTTTATAGCATTCCGAATCTTCGTCATACTTTGCGTCAATCGCCGCTACGATGCATTGCGAGCCGAAAAACTCAGCTCCTTCCGTAATCAGCTCGGGACGGAGAACGGCCGCTGTATTCACGGATACCTGTTCAGCGCCGGCCCGCAGCATTCGTTTCATATCGCTTAATTGATGCATTCCGCCGCCGACCGTAAACCGAATCGCCAATTTTGC
>NZ_JAWRWL010000699.1:0-261 GCF_046535495.1 Bacillus sp. SIMBA_008
GAGAAAACGAAACTAGAAGCTCCTATGAAAAAAGGAACGAAGGTTGGCATGCTGACGACTTCTTATTCAGGTGATGAGAAGGACTACGGCTATTTGAATAAAGATCAATCAGGTGTTGAGCTAATAACGAAAACAGGCGATGAAAAAGCAAACTGGTTCATTCTTGCAATGCGTAGTGTAGGTGGATTCTTCGCTGGCATTTGGGGCGGAATCGTTGACACAGTAAAAGGTTGGTTCTAATAAAAACTGCTCTCTATAGGG
>NZ_JAWRWL010000700.1:0-260 GCF_046535495.1 Bacillus sp. SIMBA_008
GGCAGCTGACGCCGTATATCGAAAGCGTGCGTAGTCGTCAGAGCACGTACCCGAATGATTGGCGATGGGAGCGCGAATGGCGTGTGCGCGGGGACTTGGAGTTCGAACTTAGCGACATTGCTATGATCATCGCCAGTAAGGCCGGGGCGATGGCGATCGTCGATGAGGTATCAGTCGGATTGCCCTGGGTCTCGCCGGACGGCGGCCGTGCCGAGTGGGTCGATGGCTTTACGGCTGGATGGGATGCGAAGATCGACCAG
>NZ_JAWRWL010000701.1:0-260 GCF_046535495.1 Bacillus sp. SIMBA_008
TTTGCGCTCGATTATTTTTTTAACATGTCATTCCATTTCCGTTTCTATACAAAAAGAGCGAACCAGACAGGTTCACTCCTTCAAAGCGGATATTGTTTGATGGACAAATTGTTTAAGTGGGGAAAGCGGATGAATGATCGGAATGCCTGTCTCCTTTTCCATCTGCTGTGCCGCATGAACCATCGATAGCTGCATCACGCAAATGTCTCCACTTTTTTTCATACATCTTCTGAGCTGCTTTTTAATTTGCTCCTCATAAG
>NZ_JAWRWL010000702.1:0-260 GCF_046535495.1 Bacillus sp. SIMBA_008
CGTGAAGTGGGACCAATCGTCAGTCTTCTCGACGCCGTTCGCGCCGTCACGGTTGACGGTCAGCCAGTTGGCCGAGGACCCGTCCTCTTTCCCCCACCCAAAGGCGCTCTCTATCTCTTGTAGGGTCGGCTCTTCTCCGTACGTCACGACCAGGACGCGAGGTTTCTCCTCCTTCGCACGCTCGGAGAACTCTGCCCGAAGTTTCGAGTTGACCGGCTCATCTCGGAACGAGTAGCCGACGATGAGCCAGCTGTCGGACT
>NZ_JAWRWL010000703.1:0-260 GCF_046535495.1 Bacillus sp. SIMBA_008
GCCACAAACGATGTATGACTGTCGAAAGAATTTATATGGAGAGCCAGAAGGAACGCAGGAAGTGCTCAATCTGTCTGAGAGCTTTTCGCAGAGCTGTAATTATACCTTTGCAACACTTGCTGGCAAGCTGATCCAAACAGATGATCAAATCATCGAAAAGACGGCTGCAAAGCTTGGACTCATTGATCGAGCTGGCTGGGAAGGGGATGTTTATCATAAGCAGCATTTCAAACAGTTTGATCGTGAAGAAACCGGCAATG
>NZ_JAWRWL010000704.1:0-260 GCF_046535495.1 Bacillus sp. SIMBA_008
GCTGGCGAATGGTCAGGTTATCCTTTCTCGCCATATTCATCACGAGATCAAAACGGCTTTTTACCGCATTGGACGCGCTTGGATCAATCTCTGGAAGCGGACCATCTAAAGGATACTGAGACAAATCAATCCCACCTAAGTAGTTTTGCAAAATGCTCAGCCCAATCTCAGGAACAATCAGCTCCTGTAATTCTTCATATTTCGCTTTGGCTTCTTCCTCTGTATCAGCAATAATCGGGAAGATCCCCGGCATGATGCTG
>NZ_JAWRWL010000705.1:0-260 GCF_046535495.1 Bacillus sp. SIMBA_008
TTCTTTTACAGATAACGAAGGAAACACTGTACACTATCAATTTCCACCGCTTCTCGCAATCTTTATCGCCTTTATAGTTGGTTTTATATCTGGATTATTTGGAATTGGCGGCGGTGCCTTACTTGTTCCAGCAATGATGCTACTTTTTGCATTCCCAGCACATATTGCTGTAGCAACTTCGATGTTTATCGTATTTTTATCAGCAATTGTAAGTTCTGCAACTCACATCTCCCTTGGAAATGTCAGCTGGGTTTACGCAT
>NZ_JAWRWL010000706.1:0-260 GCF_046535495.1 Bacillus sp. SIMBA_008
TGAATTACAAATTCTAAAGAAATAGTTGCCGACTCTGAAATTGTTCTAGTTTCAATTGGTCTATCCATTTTTTGTTGCATATCTTCTTTATAAATTTCTATTGTTTGCGGTTTTTTCTCACCAATTATAGAAGACTCATACGGAATAGAAATATTATCCACTTTCACTGTTTTCGTTACTTTCGGCTTAGGCCCCTCTGAGATGATAATCGTCACTTTATCTCCTTCTTTTAACGGCGTTCCTGGTTTTGGAGATTGCGA
>NZ_JAWRWL010000707.1:0-260 GCF_046535495.1 Bacillus sp. SIMBA_008
ATTTACTTGTAGCATATATTCCATAGCACTTCTTGCTTCAAAATTGTTAATTTCTTTATTGCTTTCATCGGCAATGGCAAGTAATGTGGAATGATTAATAAGTGAGAAAATAGGATTGTTTTTATTACTGCACAAGTCGAGTGATAAATGACGGATTGTTTGTAAATAATGTGGATCTTGTGAAGTTGGGTAAGCACTTTTTCTTCTATTGCGTACATCGTCAGGTAAAGCAGGTTGCAGTGCTCTACGTAAAATGCCTT
>NZ_JAWRWL010000708.1:0-260 GCF_046535495.1 Bacillus sp. SIMBA_008
GCCGGACGCCCGAGGGCGCGCTGCGCCAGTTGGACCAGGTGCCAGGCCGGCCACAGCGGCGCCAGCGTGGAGAACAGCTTCGGCAACACCGCCAGCGGCAACCACAGGCCCGACAGCAGCGACATCGGGAAGTACACCAGGTTGACCACTGCCGGCGCGCCCGATGCCGGCACCAGGCTGCCGATCAGCAGGCCGATCGCGCAGAACGGTATCGCGGCCAGCGGCCCGACCAGCACCAGCGCGATTGCCTGCGGCGGTGC
>NZ_JAWRWL010000709.1:0-260 GCF_046535495.1 Bacillus sp. SIMBA_008
GCTCATTCAGAGCGAGGGAGGCGGTGTGCGCACCTTAACGGCGATTCCTTACGGGGTATCTCATCCTGTCTTTTCACTAGATGGAGCTTTCATTTATGCGGCTGTGTCACTGAAACCATCAGAATCTGTTCATGATGAAAAGAAGGAAGAGCTAGATGAGTTCGCTCCTGCGGTATATGATGATTTAACCTATAAAGCAGATGGCAGAGGCTTTTTAGATGGACGTTTTACGCAGATCATTCAAGTGGATGTTCATTCAG
>NZ_JAWRWL010000710.1:0-260 GCF_046535495.1 Bacillus sp. SIMBA_008
GTCAATTTGCATACCGCCTTCTTTCCATAAAGGCCAATTAATCGAGACTGTTTTTCCAGGTTTATTTTCCGCCGCTCTCATTTCCGCAAAGTAATCCATAAACCGGTTTGCATAAGCATAATCAGTTTGTCCGGCATTCCCGATTATTGCGCTGATAGATGAAAACATAACAAAAAAGTCCAGAGGTTCTCTGTCTGTATACCGGTCAAGCCATATCGTTCCGTAAACCTTGCTGGCCAGGACTGAATCGAGATCCTCTT
>NZ_JAWRWL010000711.1:0-260 GCF_046535495.1 Bacillus sp. SIMBA_008
TGCGCGTGCCGGCGGGGTTCGCGCCGCAGCATGTGATCGGAGAGCCACTCGCCGACCTCGAGGAGGCGCTCTCCCGCAGCGGCATCCGTCCGGGTGATCGCGTCGCGGTCGTGGGGCTCGGCTTCATGGGCCTCGGCCTCGTCCAACTGGCCGCGACCCGCCTGCCGGGACTGCTGGTGGCCGTCGACCCGAATCCGGCCGCGCGCTCACGCGCCCTGGCGCTCGGCGCGCATGAGGCCTATCACCCCGATGACCTGCCG
>NZ_JAWRWL010000712.1:0-260 GCF_046535495.1 Bacillus sp. SIMBA_008
TGCGTGGTATCTTGATCAAGCGAACAGACAGTTTCATCCGACGAAATGGGGAATATATCAGGAAGGAACAGCCGAAGGCACCTTGTATGGAGGGAACCTTTGTACACTGAACTTACTGCAAGGGACAACGTTTATGCCTCGCATCAAGGATGCCATTTTATTTGTGGAGGATGATGACTTGGTCTTTCCTGAAATGTTCGCCAGAGACCTTGCCTCGCTTTTGCAGCATGCCGAATCAATTAAAGGGTTGATCATCGGAC
>NZ_JAWRWL010000713.1:0-260 GCF_046535495.1 Bacillus sp. SIMBA_008
CTGAAGTAATAGAAGGAAGGTTAGGAAATGGGCCGCTATATCGTCAAACGCATGCTATCAATCATCCCTGTATTTTTATTAGCCACTCTTTTCACGACTGGTATGATTCACCTTTCGCCAGTTGACCCGGCTGAGGCATATTTAGCAGCGGCTCATATCCAGCCAACGGATGAAATATTAGCGCAAAAACGAAGTGAATTTGGTTTAGACCAACCGTTTTATATGCAGTATCTTCACACCATTGAAAAAGTCATTCATCT
>NZ_JAWRWL010000714.1:0-260 GCF_046535495.1 Bacillus sp. SIMBA_008
GGCTTGGCAAACGTCCAAAACGCGCCAGAGCAGCGCGGAGATTCTCCGTAAGCTCGGGTCAGGGGTGAATCGGTCAGCGCGTGCGCGCGCGTATTCGGTTTCAAGAGCCAACGTCATCAACGTTCGGGCAAGTGCCGTCGCGAGTTAGCAGGCCAGAAGGAGGGGAATTGATTGACGACGCGAGCAAAGAACTAAGAGAGCGCTTCCAGCGCGATGTTGATGATATTGTTGAGTCGCTAATCAGCTTTGTCGGTCTCAAG
>NZ_JAWRWL010000715.1:0-260 GCF_046535495.1 Bacillus sp. SIMBA_008
GACCAACCAGATCCCGTTCGGCAATTCCTCCTGGAACAGCGGCGTGAACCTGACGCCGGACCAGAAGATCGCCACGCTCAACGCCACCACCTACCTGGGTGACGAGCGACTGGTCGACACGCTCGGCCTGCAACTGGTCGAGGGTCGCAAGTTCAACGCCGACGAGTTCTCGGTGTTCGGCGAGGACCAGACCAGGATCGCCAGCGCCATCATCACCCGGTCGATGGCGCAGAAGCTGTTTCCCGGCGAATCGGCCGTGG
>NZ_JAWRWL010000716.1:0-260 GCF_046535495.1 Bacillus sp. SIMBA_008
TCGTCTTATGCCGTTCCATAAAAAGTCTGAGGCGAGTAAAATAAGATAAGCAGAGCAAAGCTTGGAGGAATTCTAGATGGAAATTTTAACGATTCTTTTAATAGTCTTGCTCATTTATGCTGTTTTTAAAGTAGCATATGTAGCATTAAAGATACTCGCGATCCTATTAGTTATCTTTTTAATCGTAGAGTTCGGCAGTAAATTGCTTGGGGGATAGGGTATGTTGTACGCTTTAAGTGTCGAAGGGTGTCGGTAAGTCG
>NZ_JAWRWL010000717.1:0-259 GCF_046535495.1 Bacillus sp. SIMBA_008
TTTTCAATATATTTACGGTACTCATCTAACGTTGTTGCCCCGATACATTGAAGCTCTCCACGTGCTAAGGATGGTTTGAGAATATTAGATGCGTCAATCGCACCTTCTGCTCCGCCAGCACCAATCAGTGTATGAAGCTCATCAATGAAGAGAATGATATTTCCTGCCTGACGAATTTCGTCCATGACTTTTTTCAAACGATCCTCAAATTCACCACGATATTTCGTTCCTGCTACAACGGTTCCCATATCAAGCGTCA
>NZ_JAWRWL010000718.1:0-259 GCF_046535495.1 Bacillus sp. SIMBA_008
CGTGCTTATTTCGTTATTTGTGCTGGTCGCAAGCGATGTTGTGGTGTTCGTTTATCTGTATACGCAGTTTATTTTGGCGCGGAGGGCGCTTTCCGGCCATCAGCACATTCATCTTCGCGGGAAAGACGTGCGGAAACGCCTCCTGGCCGTATCCATCCCGACAACGGGACTTCGTATATTTCATGCGGTGACAAACGCAATTGAACCCTTCTTGGTTAAAGGAGCGCTGCTGGCGTCCGGGGCAGCCGGGACCGCCGCG
>NZ_JAWRWL010000719.1:0-259 GCF_046535495.1 Bacillus sp. SIMBA_008
TAACAAGTAATTATCTTTTAAAAAATTAAGCGCCTTGCTCTTCCTTTTGTTCTGCAACTGCTTTAGTAGCAAGTGCAAGGTTACGGATTGGAGCTTGAAGAACGCTAAGAAGCATAGAAAGTAAGCCTTCACGTGATGGAAGAGTAGCGATAGCTTTAACCTCATCAAGTGTTACAAGTTTACCTTCGATTACACCAGCTTTAATTTCTAAAGCTTCATGTTTTGTAGCGAAGTCGTTTAATACTTTCGCAGGAGCAAC
>NZ_JAWRWL010000720.1:0-259 GCF_046535495.1 Bacillus sp. SIMBA_008
GGGCGTTACGACGGCCAGTCCGAGGCGGGCAAGGCTCCCGCGCACGTCGCCCAGCTCGCACGAGAAGCGGGTGTCCCGGTTGCGCTCGTGGCCGGCGCGATCCAGGCCGACACCTCGGCCTTCGCGGCCGCGGCATCGCTCACCGAGATCGCGGGGTCCACAGAGGCGGCCCTGAAGGATCCGCTGCGCTGGCTACGCGACGCGGGCGAGATCCTCGCCCGCTGATCGCTTGTCCCCGTTGACGCGGCAATAATCCGGC
>NZ_JAWRWL010000721.1:0-259 GCF_046535495.1 Bacillus sp. SIMBA_008
GCCGTCGATGATCGCCACGACCAGTTCGCCGTGCTCACGTCCGGCGCGCTCCTCCATCGCAGGTCGGCTCGCCGAATCGCCCCACGGGTGGGCTGGGGCGATGATCGTGAACCGGCGTTCGTGGTCGAGCACGATCGCGGAGAGCGTCTCGTTGTGCGCGGCGGCGATGATCGCCAGGTGCAGGAGACTGTCGGCGTGCTGACGAGCGGCTCCGCTCTCGGCCTGCCGGAAGTCGTCGAGGCAGCTCTCGAGGCACTCG
>NZ_JAWRWL010000722.1:0-259 GCF_046535495.1 Bacillus sp. SIMBA_008
GTCACAGATGTGTGGCAAGATATTTCGCAGTTTGTGGATACGGTCAAACAGCAGCATAAAGGAGCTGTTTATCTTTGCGGGCATTCTTCTGGAGCGGGATTACTGCTAAATTACCTATCTTGGCCGAAAAAAAGAGAAGTAGACGGTTACTTTTTTATTGCACCTGAATTTGGCTATCAATCAGACACTGCAAGACCTGATCAAATTCCTTTTGCGACCGTTCAAGTATGGAAATTCGTTTTGTCTGCTATGACAAAAG
>NZ_JAWRWL010000723.1:0-259 GCF_046535495.1 Bacillus sp. SIMBA_008
GATGGCGAGAACGGTTTGGACTTCGCCTTGCTGGGCTTTCAGCACCCGGTTTTTCACATCAGGCAGCGAGCCCGCGTCAAGAGAGTGATAGAGTGTCGCCTCATACAGGGATAAATCATTATAGTAACTCATTAAATCGGATATCTTTTTTGTATTGATGTCAGCGGCAAACATCTGTTCAAGAGCAAATTTGCGGCCGCTATCCAATGACGGGTAGTTCAGAATGTTCTGTTCTGTTCTTACAATCATTCTGTAAACG
>NZ_JAWRWL010000724.1:0-259 GCF_046535495.1 Bacillus sp. SIMBA_008
CGTCTCTCAAGTCTGGAGAGATCGCCAAGCAGTCTGGACAGTACGAGATCCGAGGTCCGCGCGGGGGCCACACTGGACAGGAGCGCACGGTCACGCGTGGTGAGCCCATGCCTCCGACCCCCAAGCCGAACATGAGCTACAGCCTTGTGGACGCCACCAAGCATCGGGGGCGCTGATGGTTACGTTCCTCTATGACACGCACGGATCGGCGGACGCGTTTCGGCGGACCCCTGATGATCGGTTCCTCTGGGACACCCAT
>NZ_JAWRWL010000725.1:0-259 GCF_046535495.1 Bacillus sp. SIMBA_008
TCTTCATTCCGAGGAGCTGAATCCGTATTTAGATTTTGAACAATCACCGTTTTACGTCCAGCATCATACCGAAGCATGGCAGCAGCCATCAGTGACGGAAAACGGAAACGAGACCGTATATCCCCGGCGTGCGGGCATCAGTTCTTTCGGGGCGACAGGTTCAAACGTGCATCTCATTCTGGAGGAATTTATCCCTGAAGAATCACAGAGAACAGCGTATGAACCGGCAGAAGAACAGACTTTCATTTTCCCGGTTTCC
>NZ_JAWRWL010000726.1:0-259 GCF_046535495.1 Bacillus sp. SIMBA_008
GGAAGTTTGGGGCACCTACAGGCATAATCATGAATTCTTGAATGTCTACGTTGTTATCCGCATGCTCTCCGCCGTTGACGATGTTCATCATTGGCACTGGAAGCGTTTTGGAGTTGAATCCACCAAGGTATTGGTAAAGTGGAATTTGTAAGAAATCAGCAGCCGCACGTGCTACAGCGATAGATACGCCAAGGATTGCGTTTGCGCCTAATTTCCCTTTGTTTTCTGTTCCGTCAAGTTCGATTAACATTTTGTCAAT
>NZ_JAWRWL010000727.1:0-259 GCF_046535495.1 Bacillus sp. SIMBA_008
GTGTTTCATATCGAACAATTATTTTCATTAGCGTATGAGAATGGAGATTTTGCGTTGGTGGATCAAAAAACGAAGGGGAAGCGTGTGTTAGCGCTGAAAGCCAGCCTTTTAACGGCATAAAAGAAGACTAGCGGGATGCTAGTCTGGGTAACGAGATGAAAACATCTTCACTCTAAGATATGCATCAGTTCAAAAGAATAGATCAGTCATGTGGCAGCTTTATTCATGATCCCCTTGAAAAACAAGTTGTCCTCAATGT
>NZ_JAWRWL010000728.1:0-259 GCF_046535495.1 Bacillus sp. SIMBA_008
CTGTCATCGTCAGCATGACACCAAAGACACTCATTTTGGATATTGCCTCCCGCCCAGGAGGAACAGACTTTGACTTTGCACAAAAACACGGAGTGAAGGCGCTTCTTGCACCTGGACTTCCGGGAATTGTTGCGCCAAAGACAGCAGGGCAAATCATTGCAAAAGTGCTTTCTGGGCTCTTATGTGAACTTGCAGAGGAAAAAAGGGGGATGGAATCATGACAACATTAAAAGGGAAAAGAATCGGCTTTGGCTTAACT
>NZ_JAWRWL010000729.1:0-259 GCF_046535495.1 Bacillus sp. SIMBA_008
CCATTTGTTTCACCTAAAAATGAAAATGTGATAAAAAATCTAAAAAGGTTTTCTTTTTTTCATTTTCATAGAGGGCGATGGCGTACGCGCCCGCGCTCGGCATCTGGGCGAATTCGCACGGAATTTCAATCATGCTGCCTGCGGCGAGTTCGGACCGTACCGCTGACAGCGGCAGAAATGAGACGCCCAGCCCCTCTTTAATAAATCGTTTCGTAATATGCGTCTGTGTCACCTTCATTGTCCTGACGAAAGGGAACTG
>NZ_JAWRWL010000730.1:0-259 GCF_046535495.1 Bacillus sp. SIMBA_008
CTCGCGGCTCGACGGCGACGACTTCGCCGCCTCGACGACGCTCAAGGTCCTCCCGCCGGAAGACGCGGCCGCAGCCTTCGCCGCCCGCGGCTCTCTCGTCGCCCGCGCCGGCATCACGGTGAACTTCGGAACGGTCGCCGACTTCACGGCGGACACCGCATCCTTCAGCTACGGTCGGTCGCTCGGCACCGACGCGTCGTCCGCGGCCGATCGGGTCGCCGCCGCCACGACGGCTCAGGAGCAGTTCGTCGGGTCGACG
>NZ_JAWRWL010000731.1:0-259 GCF_046535495.1 Bacillus sp. SIMBA_008
TAGGGACCTTAGATGGTGGTCTGGGTTGTTTCCCTCTCGACGATGAAGCTTATCCCCCACCGTCTCACTGCTGCGCTCTCACTTACCGGCATTCGGAGTTTGGCTGACGTCAGTAACCTGTTGAGGCCCATCGGCCATCCAGTAGCTCTACCTCCGGCAAGAAACACGCAACGCTGCACCTAAATGCATTTCGGAGAGAACCAGCTATCACGAAGTTTGATTGGCCTTTCACCCCTATCCACAGCTCATCCCCTCAGTT
>NZ_JAWRWL010000732.1:0-259 GCF_046535495.1 Bacillus sp. SIMBA_008
GGCGGGTTCGCCCACGAGTGTCAGAGTGCTGAGCATGTCGCGCACCTCGCCCGACGTCACCTCGAACGCCTCCGCGATCTGCGCGACCGGCACATCGTCGCGCTCAAGCAGCCAGGGCACGAGCGTCAGCACGGTCCGCACGCGTTCCGCGGAGGCGACCGGAGTACGCCGCTTCGCCTTCACGCGCGTCGCGATCGATGCGGCATCCAGGTCGGGGTCGCCCGAGTGCACGCGTACCACGCGCGCCAGCCGTTCGATG
>NZ_JAWRWL010000733.1:0-259 GCF_046535495.1 Bacillus sp. SIMBA_008
GAATGAGAGAGAAAATAGGTTATTATGGTGTGCTCGTTTGTTTACTATTATCAGTTATTTCAGGGCAATTTCTTAAAAGTGAATGGGTACCAATTATATTATGTATAGGAGTATTCATATTTGCTCCTATGTATCGCTGGGATGAATGGAAAGCATATAGCAGAAAAAAGAAAATTGTTTTCAGCATCGAGTTTGTCATTATAATTAGCACGATTCCTTTTTTGTTATTGAAAGGAAATGAGATCATAGATGGAATTGT
>NZ_JAWRWL010000734.1:0-259 GCF_046535495.1 Bacillus sp. SIMBA_008
GCCGATAATGGCGGCCTCATGGGCGGTGGCATCGAGAACTGTCGGGAGACCGACAGTCTCGGAGCAATTTCGGAAGCGATAGCTGCCTTTCTGTTCTTGGGCCTACCCGCTGTTGCTCAGTTGATAGACCGCGCGCATGCCGAATATGCGCGGATGCGACCCGGCGGAGCATCCTATGCCATTTCAGATGAGGACGAACAGCTCTGGGACGAGCTCGATGAACAGTGGTTCGCTCTGAATGTGACCGGCCAGCTCGATC
>NZ_JAWRWL010000735.1:0-259 GCF_046535495.1 Bacillus sp. SIMBA_008
GTCAAAGACGGTGAACATGATGAAACCTCCGCGTAAACATGAAAAACCCCGAGTCTTGGTTCGGCTCGGGACTTTCCATGTCCTGATTCTGTATCAACAGTTTACTCAGTACAATTGCAAATTAGTGCAAATATTTATAAAGTTCACAAAAAGTTCACAAATTATTTTTCGCCCGGAAGCAGACCCGTTTTCAATTCATCGGATGAACGTTCCCAGAGCCCTTGGTCATGCTTCTGCAGAAATTCAGCAAGCACCTGCT
>NZ_JAWRWL010000736.1:0-259 GCF_046535495.1 Bacillus sp. SIMBA_008
GCATCTCACGAATAAACGGGAATTGCTCTGATAATTCAGGTGGAGTCTTTTGACGTCCTCCTTTATACTCACTATACGTTTTATGACGGAATGTCGTTTTCCCCGCATCAAACGCTACTAACATATGCGTTGGTTTTTCTTCCTCTAATATTCTCATTAACATCATTGTAAAACCGTAAATTGCGTTCGTATGTATACCTTTGTCGTTATTTAAAAGCGGTAGTGCAAAGAAAGCACGATACGCGATATTGTTACCATC
>NZ_JAWRWL010000737.1:0-259 GCF_046535495.1 Bacillus sp. SIMBA_008
CAATAAAGAGGGAAACCTAGCATGAAGCGCGTTTGACAATCGTAATCTTGCCGTTTGTCCCGTCTACCGTGACGATATCTCCGTCGTTGAGCCTGTCAGTCGCGGCACGTGTGCCGAGAACGGCCGGGAGCCCGTATTCTCTCGCGATGATCGCCGCATGTGACAGGATGCCGCCCGTGTCCGTAATGACGGCCTTTGCATCCTGGAACAGACTGGTCCAAAGCGGTGTCGTCATTTTGCAGACAAGCACGTCTCCTGT
>NZ_JAWRWL010000738.1:0-259 GCF_046535495.1 Bacillus sp. SIMBA_008
CGGGCGAGACCTGTCCGCGAACCACCGCACAGCCACGACGGTGGATGAGGTCGATAGTCTCCTGCGGCACGGTGCCGGCCTCGATGTCGGCGTACTGCACGATGGGCCATACATCCTCGCCCCGCTCGCGCGTCTGCTCGATCTCGATGACTCGGGGTTCGATCGCCGCCTCGATGCGGGCGAAGAGGCCGGCGACGTCGCCGATCTGCTCCCGAAGCATCTTCTTCACTGCGCGAACCGCGGAAGGGAAGTCTTCCGG
>NZ_JAWRWL010000739.1:0-259 GCF_046535495.1 Bacillus sp. SIMBA_008
ATCATTCTACATGTGCGGCCACCGCAAAATCCCATGCCAGCACGTGTTCTTAGTTTTAATTCTCTTGCCGAGCATTTATATGCAGCAATTGTCGATTGAAGTTGTCCGTATGTAACTTCTTCACATCGACAAACAATTAAGTGATCTTTATTCGTCATATGTATTCCTCCTCTAGTTCGGTTTGCACAAATTATTATGCAAAAACTATGCCAAAATAGAGGAGGAAGGTTTATTGTAACCCAAGTTTTTTTAGGCGGTT
>NZ_JAWRWL010000740.1:0-259 GCF_046535495.1 Bacillus sp. SIMBA_008
GTATATGTAAGCAAAAATAAGGAAAACAAAACGGTTTCAATTTATACAACAAATAATCAGTATATTTCAACATATACACTTCAGGAGCTGGAAAATAAGCTAAATGTATATGATTTTTTACGTGTGCATAAAAGTTATTTAATTAATATGTCATATGTACAAGAACTAAAACCTTATTATAATGGCACATATAATCTGTATTTAGATAAATATGATGAGCAACCGATTCCAGTTAGTCGTAATTATGTGAAACGACTTC
>NZ_JAWRWL010000741.1:0-259 GCF_046535495.1 Bacillus sp. SIMBA_008
GTTAAATGAATGACGCGACGATATATTCAAAATCGATACCGAAGCCGCCGAGTAAGTTGAAACATATGTTAACGGCTATTCTAGTCATTTTACTGTTGTGGGGAAGTAGTGTACAGGTCGACGCATCATTTTCAAAACTAGTAGTTGGTTTTCCTAATATGATTAATTTGTTAAAAGAGATGGTGCCGCCTGATTGGAGTTATTTTCAAGTTATTACAACAGCGATGTTAGATACAATACGTATGGCGATTATTGGGAC
>NZ_JAWRWL010000742.1:0-259 GCF_046535495.1 Bacillus sp. SIMBA_008
CAATCGTGCAAGCGGGCTGGCTTGATGGAAAATCCCAAGCGGCGATCATTTTAACCGTTATTGGTTCAGGGTTGTTCGCTTATCTCGGTATATTAGTTGGAACAAATGCCGCAAAGGAGTTTGGGGGCTCTCCTGCATTAGGCGCATTAGCTGGAATCCTCATTATTAACCCAGCCTCCGCAGAGATTATGCTATTTGGCACAAATATTCTACCAGGCAGAGGCGGACTTATCGGTGTTCTTCTAGCCGCCATCTTTAT
>NZ_JAWRWL010000743.1:0-259 GCF_046535495.1 Bacillus sp. SIMBA_008
TCTACACTTCCGCTTATATCTCCGATTAACACCTTATCGACACCACAATCTTGTACAAGTTCTAAGTACGCTTTAAGCGGGCGCATATTGCGGTGCTTTTCTAACGTTGGTAAGCCTTCATATAACGGACCACGTTTTTCATCATCTCCCGGAATAAATGCCATCGTTTTTATTCCGCACTCATGTAAGTATTCGTTTTGTTTTTGTAAGAAGGACTTTGCTAATCCTGTTTCTGGACGCGGATAAAAATTATGCCATG
>NZ_JAWRWL010000744.1:0-259 GCF_046535495.1 Bacillus sp. SIMBA_008
GCCGACGGCGGATTCATGGCGGTGGGTTGCGTGGAGCCACAGTTCTATGCCGCAACCATGAGAGTGCTCGGACTGACCGAAGATCCACTGTTCGCACAGCAGCACAACAGAGAAGCATGGACGGCAATGGCGGACCGGCTTGCCGATCTCTTCGCGACCCGTACCCGCGACGAATGGGACGCTGCATTCGACATGCAGGGCGCCTGCGTCTCCCCGGTATTGAACTTCGACGAAGCAGCGGTACACCCGCACAATGCCT
>NZ_JAWRWL010000745.1:0-259 GCF_046535495.1 Bacillus sp. SIMBA_008
GCGGTAGACGACGCCGCTGAGCTCCGAGTGCGACAGCAGCGAGTGATCGCCGTGCAGGGTCGAGTCGACCGCGAGACCGGCCTGCGCACCACCCGGGGCGAACGGACGCGCGGCGTTGCGCCAGTCGCTGCCCGTGTACGGGTCGTGACGGCGGGAGATGCTGGTGCGGATGCCGCCCGGATCGCCCGAGTAGACGAACGGACCCCAGCCGGGCTGGTTGCCCTCGAAGTCGCTCGAGTACACCGTGCCTTGCGTCGGC
>NZ_JAWRWL010000746.1:0-259 GCF_046535495.1 Bacillus sp. SIMBA_008
GCGCCTTTTTGTCCGTTTGTCAGAACAACGGCTACATAAGCGCTGTTTCCGGCAACGATCACAGTCGCATTTTTAACTTCTTTTAAATCAGTCACCTTGTCGGCGGCTTTATCAGCCACTCTCAGGTTACGGTTGTCATTGTGATCGGTGTTTTGGTTATGACGGTTCACTGTATTCATATTTGTCGCACCGTCGTTAGGTGTGTTGCGGTAATTTACATTCTGGGTGCGGTTGTCATTTCGTTTTCCTTCTCCCTGGT
>NZ_JAWRWL010000747.1:0-258 GCF_046535495.1 Bacillus sp. SIMBA_008
CGAGGTCTCGTGGATGCGAGAGATCTCCTGTGCCACGCGGTACATGTCGCCGATCGAGGTTCTCGAGGACGTCCGGCGGCTGCAGGAGAGAAGCCGTGCGACGCGACCGATCGCAATCCCGCACCAGCCGCCCCTGCTCGCCAGGTAGGTGTCTTCCGCAATGGAGAGCGCAAAGGAGAGAAGCATGCGCGTGGTCTTCTGGAGCTGGGTCACGCTCATCGCGGCCGGGCTCGCCGTCATGATCGTTCTTCCTCTTGT
>NZ_JAWRWL010000748.1:0-258 GCF_046535495.1 Bacillus sp. SIMBA_008
TTCACTCAGCGCATCCTGTATGGCTTTTTCTGTTTCTGTATCCAGTGCTGATGTGGCTTCATCTAGGATGAGTATAGAAGGGTTTTTCAGGAACATTCGTGCAATTGACAAGCGCTGCTTTTGACCGCCTGACAGCTGGAAGGGATACAAATCTTTTTTATCCTCAAGTCCTACCTTTTGCAGGAGCTGAATGGCTTCTTTTCGCACCTCTTCTTTTGGCCGGCAGGCCTTCGTCGCTTCGTGCATCGACGCCTACAT
>NZ_JAWRWL010000749.1:0-258 GCF_046535495.1 Bacillus sp. SIMBA_008
TCTCATATTTTCAGCCGCCAATATCATTGCTGCATCGCCTGGTTCGCCCATGACGGGCACCTTTTGCTTGAGCGGCGCACGATAACCCGCTTCATCAAGAGAGAGCACAAGTTGTTTCGCATCATAGATCAAGTGATCTCCGTTCATACTGATTCGGTCACTCGCGCGAAGCATGTTCATATCCCGCGCTTCCTCTGCCGAAGTGGATACTTTCGCCATTGCAATTGTTTCAAATGTTTTCATCGTGGCGTCTTGTAT
>NZ_JAWRWL010000750.1:0-258 GCF_046535495.1 Bacillus sp. SIMBA_008
GTAATGGCATGTACAAATTTAAAGATTATTACCACAACACTGTACAATTATCGTTTGAACGTTATCCATTTTCTCCTGAGCCAAAGCATGTTTGGGTTGTATGCCGGTACGGGGATCAATGGTTATTAACGCATCATTTACGTCGCGGTCTTGAATTTCCAGGTGGTAAAGTAGAATTAGGGGAAACACCGGAAGAAGCGGCAGTTCGAGAGGTTCATGAAGAAACTGGCGGCATAGTTTCTGATTTAACTTACTTAG
>NZ_JAWRWL010000751.1:0-258 GCF_046535495.1 Bacillus sp. SIMBA_008
CTTTAATGCGGCATGCCCATCTTCCTTTGTCATACCTTCTCTCAGCATCTTATGAAGTAATTTTGTAGGACGTATCCCTGTGAGAATCCCCCACTTTTGCGTCATTCCTGTGTGCTCCTGAAGCAGATGTAAATAAACAGACAGCACTGTGTTTTTAATTTGCTTCCAGCGCTCCTTGTCGTTCAATCCCTTTGGGACGTCTCGCGAAAAACGACTAGTGATGTCTGTTCCAGCGATGTGACCAGATGCCTCCACCGT
>NZ_JAWRWL010000752.1:0-258 GCF_046535495.1 Bacillus sp. SIMBA_008
GAAATTGATTCAAGAGTATCTTAAAGAGGCAGGCGAAAGCCGATGAGCGTGACTATTGTCTCTAAGCGTTACGCTTCTGCTCTTTTTGACATCGTTCTTGCTTCTTCGGCAGTAGACGAAACTGAAAAAGAGCTGAATGAGATTGAAAAAGTTCTAAAGGCTGACCAAGAGTTGAATGACTTTCTTGTTCATCCAAAGATTACGGCAGACAAAAAGAAACATTTGATTGCAGAAGCTTTCAAAGGTGTTTCGACACAT
>NZ_JAWRWL010000753.1:0-258 GCF_046535495.1 Bacillus sp. SIMBA_008
GTGATTTATGTTTAATGGATAAACCCCTCCGGACCTCCGTCTTCAGAAATGTCAGACAGCGCCCGGCCTGCTTGCTCATTTGATTGCTCGGCCAACGAAAGATCGCCGAGCGTAACAATGCCGACCAGTTTTTTATCCCTTGTGACGGGAATTCTTCTGAGCTGATGTTCAGCCATCAAATGGAGCACCTCCTCCACAGAGGCGTCTTCTTCTGCACTGATAACCCGCTCTGTCATTGCGTCGGTTATTTTTTGCGAG
>NZ_JAWRWL010000754.1:0-258 GCF_046535495.1 Bacillus sp. SIMBA_008
TGAAACTAACTCTTTCATAAATTCTGGTTGTTCTGACTTCAGTTCCGCGAATTCATCACTAATTAAAAATAGATGTGGCATCGGTTCACTTACTAAGCCTTCTTTATACAATTTTTGATACTGATTAATATGGTTTACATCATTTTCCCCAAATAAGCGTTGTCTTTTTTGCAATTCAGCTTTAATTGATGCGAGCGCTCTCATACTTTGTGCTCCATCTAAGTTCGTAATTGTTCCTAATAAATGCGGTAAGTTTTT
>NZ_JAWRWL010000755.1:0-258 GCF_046535495.1 Bacillus sp. SIMBA_008
GAAAATATTTTGCCCGTATCGCCCCACTCCACCAGTTCGCCCATATAGAAAAACGCGGTTTGATCAGAGACCCTCGCAGCCTGCTGCATGTTATGAGTCACAATGACGATTGTATACTTTTCTTTCAATGTCAAAATCAGCTCTTCTATTTTCCGCGTGGACACGGGATCAAGAGCGGACGTCGGTTCATCCATCAGAAGGACGTCCGGTTTGGTGGCGAGCGCTCTTGCGATGCACAGCCGCTGCTGCTGACCGCCT
>NZ_JAWRWL010000756.1:0-258 GCF_046535495.1 Bacillus sp. SIMBA_008
GCGAAGCGCTTTTGCAATCTCATCTGCTGTAATCGAGATCGTTTTTGGCAGACCTGTTAAAAGGTCACGGCCGCGAATATCCATTTCGTCATGTACATCAGGCTGCGCAGAACCGATTTCCATTTTAATAGCTTCTGACGTACGATCACCGATCATCAGGTTATACGTTTTACGGATGTAGCTGCTGATGGCATCATCCATTTCATCTCCTGCCACGCGGATTGATTGTGATGTCACAATGCCGCCAAGAGAAATAAT
>NZ_JAWRWL010000757.1:0-258 GCF_046535495.1 Bacillus sp. SIMBA_008
CGGCGCACGCTTGTTCGTCCGGCGTTCAGCTCCGCGTCACCCGCCCGGGTGGCCGTGTTCACGCACCGGGCGCAGAGTGGCCCGAAAGCAGGAATCGTGTTGTCGGGAGAAACTATGTCGTCGCCTCTTGCATGGGTGGAGTCGCCGCTGCAGGTGCTGGGCGCAGCCGAGTGGGCGCACGCGCATCACACGCGGGTCGATGTGGCCGGTCGCCTCGCCGCGCAGGTCGAGCAGACGACGAACGAGGTTGCGGATCGG
>NZ_JAWRWL010000758.1:0-258 GCF_046535495.1 Bacillus sp. SIMBA_008
GTCAATGGACTTGCGTCACTGCTGCACGGTTTCAGCCCGATGGCAGGCGCAATCGGAATGTATATTTCCAGCGCCCTGCTTCATTTTCTGATATCATCGGGCTCAGGGGAGGCGGTCGTATTTATTCCGATTTTGGCGCCGCTTGCCGATCTGATGGGCATCACGAGACAGGTCGCGGTTGAAGCGGTCATGCTTGGGGAAGGCGTCGTAAACTGTGTCAATCCGACTTCCGGCGTTCTGATGGCCGTACTGGCTGCC
>NZ_JAWRWL010000759.1:0-258 GCF_046535495.1 Bacillus sp. SIMBA_008
TGTCGTACTCATTGCAAAAACTTTTTTCAACATATTAATGCCTCCAATTTTGTTGTTATAAAATTGCCTTCCGTAAACATGAAGAAATATATCACACATTTTCACGTACAATTGCTTATTTACAGAATCTTTACACATTCTATACATTCTCATTAAAATTCTCTTCATATATTTGATATGCTTAATTAGTAGATAACAATAGAAAAGGTGAATGATATTGAATCCAAATCAAATTGTAACTTTAAACATTTTATTAAC
>NZ_JAWRWL010000760.1:0-258 GCF_046535495.1 Bacillus sp. SIMBA_008
TCCTCAAGAAAGAACGACCATTGATCTTTATCTAAAGAAAACAGCTGTTCAAGTCCGCTTCCGCCAGAAATGTAATATAGGTTGTTCGTTCCTTGAGTCATAGCCGCTTGGAAGGATTTCTTCCTGACAAGAACATCTAATATAGAGCTGGTCGATGTTTTCCCTAGTAAAATATCAATATTCCCCATACCAAAATCAAGGTCGATGACTAACACTCGCTTACCTGCATTTGCGATAGACAGTGCCATATTCAGCGTC
>NZ_JAWRWL010000761.1:0-258 GCF_046535495.1 Bacillus sp. SIMBA_008
CTTTTAGGTTCCACGCATTTGGAACGTGACTAACTGGCTCAACGCAGATATGCGACGTATGCCCCCGATGTAGCACGAGAAATCCAAATTCAGACGAGGCCGAAACAAACACATCTTTGCCTCCGGCAAGGCGAATACGAGCCTTTTTCCATCCGCCAAGATAGCGAGTAGGTTGAGCACTTTCACTGTCCTCGTCCAAAACCTGGCCTTTTTCATCTATTGGCAAATAGTCTTCCGCATGGGGCCAAGTGAATTGCG
>NZ_JAWRWL010000762.1:0-258 GCF_046535495.1 Bacillus sp. SIMBA_008
GGAATTAAATATTAGCCTCCGCCATTATAGTTTATTATGGACGATAAACGGAGCGATGATTGTTTGTGCGCAGCCACTTGTTAGTATGTTAATTCGCTGGATGAAACGTTCTTTAAAACAACAAATTATGATTGGAATCATCATTTTTGCGGCGTCATTTATTGTGTTAAGTCAAGCGCAGCAATTTACGATGTTCCTCGTTGCGATGGTGACGTTAACGATTGGTGAGTTATTCGTATGGCCAGCAGTTCCGACCAT
>NZ_JAWRWL010000763.1:0-258 GCF_046535495.1 Bacillus sp. SIMBA_008
GCTTCCATGAAGACGGGCTCCAGGCGGGGTTGGCTGTGGCCGAAAGGCTCAGCGGAACCCGCCGGCCCTGGCAGATTGCCAATCCGTCCGGCCGCATCTTTACGGCCGTGCCGCGCGAGGCCGCCGAATGATGGAAACATCCGCGCTGTACCTGGGGGACGTGGTTCACCGCCGACATCGACCGGCAACGCACAGGCTGCGATATCGGGTGTTTTCGCTGCTGCTCGATCTGGACGATCTCGACGGGCTTGACCGACG
>NZ_JAWRWL010000764.1:0-258 GCF_046535495.1 Bacillus sp. SIMBA_008
GTCGACGATCGTGCGTGCGACTTGCGCTTCATCCGCGCCGCGGCCGAAGTGATCGACGTAACGACCATTGCGATCAAGCAGGAACAAATAGGTCGAATGGTCCATTGTGTATTGGCCATGGGTCCCGTATGGCACTTTCTTGTAGTAGACATCGTAGTGGTCGGCGATCTCCTTGACCTGGTCCGGCGTGCCGGTCAGGCCTACGAAGTCGCGGCCGAACGCACTAACGTAGGCCTTCATGCGCGCCGGCGTGTCACG
>NZ_JAWRWL010000765.1:0-258 GCF_046535495.1 Bacillus sp. SIMBA_008
GTGAATAAATAAAGGCGGCCACTCGTCACGTGGGAAATCATTTAAGCCTTTGACCACCGTATCAAAGCTATTTCCTGCCAAAAAGCTAAGCGCCCAAGGGATTTCAATTGCTCCTTTAATTTCCTTTGAATCGGCATCAGTAAAACCACCTATTGCGAGAGGTGCATGTGATTGTGTTTCAAATAAACCTTCAGCACCAGCTAACTTTTCAGGCTGATATTCATACAGAAGCTGAGCAGACTCATGACCATTTATGGC
>NZ_JAWRWL010000766.1:0-258 GCF_046535495.1 Bacillus sp. SIMBA_008
GTATACAGAATAGGCCAGTCCTTTATCTTCGCGCACATCCTGGAAAAGACGGCTGCTCATGCTTCCGCCAAGCACGTTGTTTAAGACGATCAAATCGTAAATGTCCGGATCTCCGACTTTCAGGCCTTTGAAACCGAGACAGAGATGCGCCTGTTCGGTGTCTTTTTTTCTCGTCAGCTTTTCATAATGAAACTCAGGCTCGCTGATGCCGCTTGCTTTGCCCTTCGCTTCGTATGTACCGAACCATTTCTCCACGTC
>NZ_JAWRWL010000767.1:0-258 GCF_046535495.1 Bacillus sp. SIMBA_008
GGAACTACTTACTAGGATAGAGGATAAAATAAAGGAATTATAACTTACTTGGTTAGAGGATAAGGGGACGGATGGTAGAATTGGCCTTATTGCGAAATTTGGTTTTACACAATAGATATAGTACGTGAAATTTAACTTGGATTTTAATTTATAAAAGGGAGAGGACATTGATGTTTTTTCGTAAAACTAAATTAAACGAGTTACAGAGAGAATTAGATGAGTTACAGAGGGAACTTTCTTTTTATAAAAAAAGAGATG
>NZ_JAWRWL010000768.1:0-258 GCF_046535495.1 Bacillus sp. SIMBA_008
GTAATCCAGGCAGATAATAAATAAAGGGCGATAGCTGTTTCTAAGTATGTCGGTACAATAGGAGTCGGTTTATATGTATATACAAAAAGTAAGCTCACAAAGTACATCGCAATAGGAGGGACGTACTTATACGATTTTGTATAGTCGAGAAAATGGTAACGAATAAGCGCGAACATAATAAACCTTCTTTCGATTTAAAAGTTAGGTTGTAGCAGTGTGATAGATGCTTTTTTATGTAATAAAAACTGAAGCATTTCG
>NZ_JAWRWL010000769.1:0-258 GCF_046535495.1 Bacillus sp. SIMBA_008
CTTCACCGACCCCTGCGATACCTCGTTCGGCGCCGCGGCGACCAACGCCCAAGTCCTGGCCCGCTGCTCGCAGGACATCGCCAACGCCGCAACGTTCCGCCAGCTGAAGGAGGGCTTCGGCGAAGCGGAAGGTCCGGATGAGCAGAGCCCGGTTCCGTTCACCGCCGGCTCGAACCCGAACCTGACTCCGGAAACCTCCAAGTCCAAGACCTTGGGCGCGGTGTGGAGCCCGTCCTTCGCCCCGGGCCTGAACATGAG
>NZ_JAWRWL010000770.1:0-258 GCF_046535495.1 Bacillus sp. SIMBA_008
GGTGCGGTAGCCGGCGGCCGCTGCGGTCGTCTCGGCGAGCAGGGCCGAAAAGGCCTCCTCATCGACGGGCAGGGCGAGGCCGCTCAACCGACCGACCTGCTCGAGAGAGAAGTCGCGGTTCCGCAGGAAGCGCGTCGAGGCGAGCTCTGCCGGCACGGATCCGAAGCCGGTCGGGGCGGAGATGCGGTCGCCCGTGTCTGTCGGCGTCGCAAGGAAGCTCGTCTGATTCTGGACCGTCGTTCGACCTCGGGCTCTGGC
>NZ_JAWRWL010000771.1:0-257 GCF_046535495.1 Bacillus sp. SIMBA_008
TATGGCGGAGGAAGAGGGATTCGAACCCCCGCGGGCTTTGACACCCCTGTCGGTTTTCAAGACCGATCCCTTCAGCCAGACTTGGGTATTCCTCCGTATAGTGGTGGACCTTGTAGGACTCGAACCTACGACCGGACGGTTATGAGCCGTCTGCTCTAACCAACTGAGCTAAAGGTCCATTGGTAGCGGCGGAGGGGATCGAACCCCCGACCTCACGGGTATGAACCGTACGCTCTAGCCAGCTGAGCTACACCGCC
>NZ_JAWRWL010000772.1:0-257 GCF_046535495.1 Bacillus sp. SIMBA_008
GTTAAGATTCATCTTCATAATGTCAAACTCCTGAAAGAGCTGCAGCCTATTGAAAGCGCAGTCAGAAGGGGGATTATGCTATATCAGAAGGTATATCAATCCATGCCACATTTAGCGGATTATATTAACCAGCATAAACGGAAAGACGAGATTAAGGGAGTCGTCGGCATTACAATGCTTCATAAAGGAGCGGCGAGACTCGGTTTTGATGTGATAAAACCGTCCAGCGGCTGCTACAGGCTGTTTAAGAAAGCGGC
>NZ_JAWRWL010000773.1:0-257 GCF_046535495.1 Bacillus sp. SIMBA_008
GTCCTTCAGACACGTATAGCCGCGATCGCAACGAGGCACCTTCTGATCGAAGAAGTACTGAATCTGCTTCGCCGTCATCGTGCCGCTCGTGTACATCTTCGAGTCGCTGATGATGTTGCCCGGGTTGAACTTCGCCGCCGCGACCGCCGACAGCGACGTCAGCTGGGAGGTGAAGGCACCCGGATCGAGCTCATCGCTCGTGTTGCTTCCGATGTAATCGCCGTTCTCGGGCGTCGGAATCGACGCGGCGTCGCCGG
>NZ_JAWRWL010000774.1:0-257 GCF_046535495.1 Bacillus sp. SIMBA_008
GGTCATTCACCTGAAGAATGCTTACGTTACGGCATTGCAACAGGCGCATCTACTGCATTTTCTAAAGGCTTAAGTGATTTACATGACATTCATTCATTAATTGATCAAGTACACATTGACAAGATATAAGGGGGAATAGACATGAGCCGTAAAAAAATTGTCGCTGCAACTGGCTGTCCAACAGGCATTGCACATACATTTATGGCAGCTGAGGCATTAAAAATAGCTGCTGAGCAACTAGGGGTCGACATCAAAGT
>NZ_JAWRWL010000775.1:0-257 GCF_046535495.1 Bacillus sp. SIMBA_008
GCCGGCAAGGATACGCTGATGGCTTTTGCGGCCGAGCGGTTGCGTGGCCGTGCGGATATCGTGTTCGTCCGGCGTGTCATCACCCGTGACGGCGATGCCGGTGGCGAGGATCATCTCGCCGTCTCTGAAGCCGAATTCGAGCGCCGCGCACAATCCGGCGGCTTTGCGGTTTCCTGGGACGCGCACGGTCTGCGCTACGGTATTCCGGCGGAGACGCTGCAGCAGATCGCAGAGGGGCATGTGGTTATTGCCAATGG
>NZ_JAWRWL010000776.1:0-257 GCF_046535495.1 Bacillus sp. SIMBA_008
TCACTAACTGATAAAATATCACTAATTTTGACACTAATTTGGTTAGGATTTTCAAGTGCATTTCCATTATCATTACTTTCAACTTCTACGCCTTCTCCATTACCACGACGAAGTGTAACAAAAGTTTCTCCGATTCGAGTAATAAAACCTTCTACGTGAAATGAAGGCAAAAATAATACAACTCTCGCTCCTACTAATTGAAATGCACGTAACAAAGTACGGATTTCATCTTCACGATGTTCTGCCATTTATATCAT
>NZ_JAWRWL010000777.1:0-257 GCF_046535495.1 Bacillus sp. SIMBA_008
GTTATTTCTGCTTAAAAACAGTGTCCTGTAATTCTTCTAAAGATTTTCCTTTGGTTTCCGGCATCATAAACATCACAAACAATAATTGAAATACCATCATTATTGTAAAAATTAAAAACACAGTCCCTGCCCCAATTGTTGAGAATAAAAACGGGATCATAGAAGGTATGATAGCTGCAAGTACCCAGTGTGTTGAAGACCCAAAGGCCTGACCGCTGGCCCTTAAATGGTTTGGAAAAATTTCAGATATAAACACC
>NZ_JAWRWL010000778.1:0-257 GCF_046535495.1 Bacillus sp. SIMBA_008
GGCTTCGCCGGAAGGCAGCGCGAAGGCGGGCAGGGCGACGAGGCCGAGCAGCGAGGCGGTGGCGGCGGCGAGACGCTTGCCGCTACCGGTCTTGCCACGACGTCGCGCGGTTTCCCCGACCGCGGTCCAGCATTGCTGCGTCTGGTTCCATACCAGTGCATAGGTCTTGTTCATCGTTCTCGTTTCCTTAACGTTGGGTGGGTGAAACGATTTGGCATTTTTCGAATAGAGGATCGAAGTCGATCGCTCGACGAGGG
>NZ_JAWRWL010000779.1:0-257 GCF_046535495.1 Bacillus sp. SIMBA_008
CCAGCACTTCGGAACTCCCCTTGTCCATGCTTTTAACGGCGTAGGGAAAAACAATGCTGGTTGTCTTGGAATATCCGATCTGAAGATTTTTCAAATCTTCCTGATGGTATCCTTTATAGCTGGCAGCAGACTGCCCGTATCCCGAAAAAACAGTCAGTAATAAGCAAAGCCCATACAACCAAAACCTTTTTATCTGTTTCATATCATTTTTTTTATAAAAAATATTTTTAATCAATTCCTGTTTTTCTGCTTCTCAT
>NZ_JAWRWL010000780.1:0-257 GCF_046535495.1 Bacillus sp. SIMBA_008
TCGAGGCGCGCGGGACGGGCCTGATTCGGGTCGATGAATGCGCCGGCGCGGCGGCGCTGGATCCAGACCGCCCCGAGTGCGCGGACGCGGGGGAGGGCGAGGAATTCGTGCCCTCGCTCGAGAGCCTCCGCAAGGACGACGCGAATCGTGGCGACTGCTGGTCCCGGGGGGATGACACAACCGTCAACGTGTGCTCGCTCGGAAGCGACGTGCAAGGCGCGAAGCGAATTCTCGCGGTCGGCGACTCGCACAACAAC
>NZ_JAWRWL010000781.1:0-257 GCF_046535495.1 Bacillus sp. SIMBA_008
CTGGCATTTCTTCGTAGACAGGCTCACATTTCGCTAGTTCCTTTAGACTTGCTGGGAATTCTTCTGTGATTTCTCCGTTCAATTTATAAGCGACACAGATTTTCAATGTTTCAATCCCTGTCAATACATCAATTGAGTTAAGAGATAGATCTGTAATCCCGCTCACACGGCGAGCATGGCGGACAACCACACTGTCAAACCAGCCAACACGGCGCGGGCGTCCAGTTGTTGTACCGTATTCACGGCCAACCTCACGG
>NZ_JAWRWL010000782.1:0-257 GCF_046535495.1 Bacillus sp. SIMBA_008
CCCTAAAGGCTTTCCAAGAAGCTGGCACAGACAATGCCGTTAAATTCGCTAATAACTTAGGTATGGACTTACCGTCTGACATTCCAGAGTCTTACTCAATCGGTGGATTTGACGATGGTGTCTCCTCCCTGAAGATGGCTGGAGCCTTTAGTGCATTCGGTAATAATGGATACTATAATGAACCGCATGCTGTCACATCTGTTGAATTTAATGACGGTACAAAGCTTGACCTTACGCCAGATTCCAAAGCGGCTATG
>NZ_JAWRWL010000783.1:0-257 GCF_046535495.1 Bacillus sp. SIMBA_008
GATTCATCCCGCCAAAGTCATCCCAATTGTTCACTAGTGGAATGACAAGCTTTATCCCTTCCTGTCCTGCTTTATAAATCGCATAATCTAGTTTTTGAAAACCTGATTCTTCATAGACCCCTGGACTAGATTGTAAAACGGAGTTTTCTTGAGGGGCTCCGTCGTGAAATCCCCAAATACGTATGACCTTTAAATTCATTGCTTTCATATCATCGAACACTGCATCTACCATCTTTTTAGATTTGTAATGGAAATAG
>NZ_JAWRWL010000784.1:0-257 GCF_046535495.1 Bacillus sp. SIMBA_008
GTCGTGCGTGATCGTGGCGTGCACGGGATCCGTGTCGGGCAGTCGCAGCTCGTTGCCGTCGGCCGAGCCGATGCGCACGACGTCGGCCTCGAGTGCGAACTCCGACCGCTCATCGTCGCGCGTGATGCGCAGCAGCGGGTTGCCGGCACCCCATTCGGCATGCGTGGTCGTCGGCGTGTAGCCGTCATCGGGGCGGTCGTCGATGTGTCGTGCGTTCATGGCGGTGGCCTCCTCGGATCGGTCCCTTCACGCTAGGC
>NZ_JAWRWL010000785.1:0-257 GCF_046535495.1 Bacillus sp. SIMBA_008
GTGCCGTCCATACAGACATGATGAAAAGCTTCACACAAGAAGATATTGACATGCTGGAGGAAGAAATCCCGCTTGGCCGGCTTGCATCACCTGAGGAGATTGCTGATGTCATTTGGTTTCTCGCCTCAAAGCAGTCAAGTTATATGACAGGTCAAGTTTTATCCGTTAATGGCGGCTGGTACTGTTAAAAAACGTGTATAATTCGTCACTCCATGACAAAAGCTATGGCTGTAATTCATCTTTTCGAATGGAGGAAT
>NZ_JAWRWL010000786.1:0-257 GCF_046535495.1 Bacillus sp. SIMBA_008
CTATTGAACCCTTTTGGATTTTATGAAACTTCATCCGGCTTTTCGTGAAATGTCCGTGCGGCGTGAAAAAAAGCGGACGCCGACACGTTTGATTAAGGTATCCCAGCAAAAATGCCGCAAATAAATCCTGCGTGTGAAACAGGTCATATTGTTCTAAGTCCTTCTCCTTCAAAAATCTTTGAAAGACATGTAAATAGCTGAGATTCTTCACAAACTTTTCGTTTGCGGCACCGTATCTGCCAACAAGAAACGCTCTG
>NZ_JAWRWL010000787.1:0-257 GCF_046535495.1 Bacillus sp. SIMBA_008
GCAAAACCTGCAAAGAATACGAAAAGCAATACTAAAGAATAAAGGGGCATGATCGCCGCGTTTTTCCTAAATACTTTTTCATTTTTTGCAGAGAAAGCAGAAGCAAATGTATGGGGCCACATATAGAAACCGAGAGCTGTTAATACAATAGTAGAAACAAACCAAGAAATGCTCATCCCTTCATCAGGTAAAGATAAAAATCCTGGTTTCGCTGCTTCTACCGCTTCAAACATCGGCTGAAATCCCCCGTAATAATG
>NZ_JAWRWL010000788.1:0-257 GCF_046535495.1 Bacillus sp. SIMBA_008
GGCCTTCTGACCGTCGTCGATCTGATGCGTCTTCAACAGCCGACTATTGCAGCTCAGGTTCTCGACAGAGTCCTGCTTTTGAGCGATGAAAAACGAGGAACCTCAAGTGGACTGACGGGGCGTACCGACCATTGGGAGACAGGGCTAGAAACCTGGAAAGAAAGTCCTGCAGTCGGATACGGCCTCAGAACACGAGCTGGGAACCTAGATCTTTTTGCAGGGCCTTCGGTGAATGCACACTCAGGCTATCTCAATAT
>NZ_JAWRWL010000789.1:0-257 GCF_046535495.1 Bacillus sp. SIMBA_008
TTTATATTCTAAAACAGTATTTGGGCATGTTAATAAGATTTTCTTTAATTCCTCTGTGGATAATTCCATTGTAAATTCAGGTACACCAGGTGTAATTAAAATTTTATCGTAAGCATAAATAGCACTATCCACAATAATCGTTACATGTTGTGAATAACCGAAAGGAGCTACACATCCTGGAGTACAGCCTGTTTCTTCTCTTAGCTCATCAGGAGAACAGAGAGATAAGCTTTCTCCTGTTATTTCTTTCATCTCTC
>NZ_JAWRWL010000790.1:0-257 GCF_046535495.1 Bacillus sp. SIMBA_008
GGCACAAGTGCGTATATAAAAGGCTTCGGTATATCGTGACGGCAATACGTCTCATCAAGCTCGTACGTTTCTTTTCTATTCTCTTTTATTTGTGGAATGTTTTTAGAAAGAATTGTTTCCCCCTCATATTTTTGCTCATTTTTACTACAGCCATCTACACGATCATCACTTTCACATGCGGACAGTTTCATACGGTCAATTGCAGATGTAAGAAATACATATAAGTTCGCACTATAACCGCCGCGCTTATATCTTTC
>NZ_JAWRWL010000791.1:0-257 GCF_046535495.1 Bacillus sp. SIMBA_008
CTTCAGATGATGAGGGACGTCAGGCGCTCTTGTCTTCTTATTCGTCTATCGCAAACCGGGTGTCATATTTCTTTGACCTGCACGGACCCAGCCTTGCAATTGATACAATGTGATCTTCTTCCCTTTCTGCTGTTCATTTTGCATGTGAAAGTTTAAAAAGGGGAGAATCTACCCTCGCCATAGCCGGAGGAGTGAATTTATCCTTACACCCGGATAAATATACTTTACTTTCACAAAATCATTTTGTTTCAAGCGAT
>NZ_JAWRWL010000792.1:0-257 GCF_046535495.1 Bacillus sp. SIMBA_008
CACCTCCGTGTTTTCATTCATTTTTTCCAATTTTTCAAAACCTAAGCCCTTCACAATAAAAAAACTGAACCTCTATTTGAGATCCAGTTTTTCTTTCATTTCTTTTTTTGTCATCGTGCCTACGCGAATGTGCTGAATGGTTCCTTTTTCGTCTAATATGTATGTTGTCGGATAAGAAAGCACGTTGAAATCCCCGTTAATTCCGCTTTTGTCAATCAGAATAGGAAAGGTCAGCTGATAATGATCAGCAAATGATT
>NZ_JAWRWL010000793.1:0-256 GCF_046535495.1 Bacillus sp. SIMBA_008
TTTTCCTTCTCAACTTTTGATGTGTGGCGTTCTCCGTTGTTGTCGTGTTGGCGAAACGCATAGTAGTCGGCCTGTCTAACATTTTCGACGTTACTAAGTCCGATCTGATCCTTTGTCACTGAGTGCGGATTATCAGTCCGGCCTGCGTGTGTGTCCGTGTACGCTTTGCTGTCCGTTAAGGCCTTGTCGGCTTTTGTCTGCGCACCATCCGGCGTCTCCTGCTTCACATTCTCAACGTTTCCCAAACCGATTTGCG
>NZ_JAWRWL010000794.1:0-256 GCF_046535495.1 Bacillus sp. SIMBA_008
GGCACAAATTGAAAAATAAAGCGAAACTTTAATCAGTGGGTTTTTCTTCACCCCCCACTGATTATTAGCCCACACCAATTGTTTTTTTAGCAAAACATATGAAAAGCAGATTCCCTAATACGAGGAAATCTGCTTTTTTAATATATTATTCTAAGAAATTAACAATCAATTTTTATTATTGACATATAGTTCTTTCCAGTGTTAATATTCTAAATAATCAAAGAAACGAAATATTTCACCATCAAAATATAACGTC
>NZ_JAWRWL010000795.1:0-256 GCF_046535495.1 Bacillus sp. SIMBA_008
ATTGTCATAATATTGAGATTTCATTCTTTAGACAGTACAATTCAACTACAATGAACACGCTTTCATAATTATCATTTTATTTATAAGCACGAGGAGGAATGATTATGGCTCAAGTAAAATCTAACCGAGTCGCCGGCAATATTTTCAAAGGTTCTGTCGGCAATTTAATTGAATGGTATGACTGGTACGTTTACTCTGCTTTCGCTGTTTATTTTTCAGCAGAGTTCTTTCCTAAAGGAGATCCAACGAGTCAATT
>NZ_JAWRWL010000796.1:0-256 GCF_046535495.1 Bacillus sp. SIMBA_008
TTTTCCCTTTTTCAAGCATTTGAGATGCTTTTTTAGCATTTTTACCGAAAATTTTAGATACATTATTTATCTTGATTTTGATAGTTCTCTCTTCAGAATTCATATTTTCCCTCCAAATTAGCATCTTAATAACCGTAACATAAGCGTTATGATGCGAACAATCTTTAGAATTCGCTTATTTCCGCACAATATGTATGAATTCCATATAAGAGGTCTGGTGATTAGAGTTTATACGCCGTATTACTCGTAAATCCTA
>NZ_JAWRWL010000797.1:0-256 GCF_046535495.1 Bacillus sp. SIMBA_008
GGCTGTATTCCTGCGCGCGGCCTTCGGCGTCGATCGCGATCGGCAGGTCGCCCCAGCGCTCGGACAGCACCTTCAGCATGGCAAAACCGGTCTCGGCGTCCTCCGCGGCCAGGGTGGCGCCGGAGGCGGCCAGGCCGCGATTGAGCAGCTTGGCCAACTCGCTGTAGGGCGCCGCCGACTGCACCTTCACCGTCGGCGTGTCCGGCGGCAGGGTGAGCTTGTTGCGCAGATGGAAGCCGCAGGCGCTCAGCCCCAG
>NZ_JAWRWL010000798.1:0-256 GCF_046535495.1 Bacillus sp. SIMBA_008
GTACTGCATATCATATGCCAGCTGTTGTGAGGTTAAAAGGAACGCTACAGCAAGAGAGGCTGACTGAAGCCTTTGAAAAACTCATCACACGTCATGATATGCTGCGTACGTCTTTTCATACGTTGAAAGGCGTTCCTCGTCAGCGGGTAGCTCCATCCGTACCTTTTCAAATAGAGCAGCTAACAGGCGGTACGATGGAAGAAAATATGCAGAAATTTGTCAGACCCTTTGACCTTGAGTGTGCACCACTTCTTCG
>NZ_JAWRWL010000799.1:0-256 GCF_046535495.1 Bacillus sp. SIMBA_008
GGGCAAAGAAACCTTGTTTCAGTCTTCGGCCAGACGGATGTCGGGGACCGGAAACGGGTTTGCTTTTGGCGCGCCGATGGTGCTGACCAATTCCGATTTCCGCTTTATCGTTGCGGAACAGCTACAGGCCGCAGGCATCGATCCCGGCGCGATTTTGATCGAGCCCGACGGCCGCAATACGGCGCCGGCTGTGCTGGCCGCAGCGCTTCGGGCGCAAGCGCAGGATCCAGAGGCAGTGCTCTTGGTGGCCCCTTCG
>NZ_JAWRWL010000800.1:0-256 GCF_046535495.1 Bacillus sp. SIMBA_008
CTTCCTGGCGGTCTGAATCCATGCGCGTCGCCATCGTCTCCCGCATCTACCGACCGGAGCCGTCTGCCGCCTCGCTCTTCCTCGGCGCCGTCGCCGACGAGCTGACCGGCCGCGGGAACCGGGTGGTCGTGCTCACCGCCCGGCCGCCGAAGAGCACGAGGACTCCGCGTCATGTGGAGACCGTCCGCACCTTCCCGGTGGTCCGCGACCGCCAGGGTTACGTGCGCGGGTACATCCCCTACCTGAGCTTCGACAT
>NZ_JAWRWL010000801.1:0-256 GCF_046535495.1 Bacillus sp. SIMBA_008
ATGACTGCCTGGTGGCGACGGGCGCCTCGCACTGGGCCTTCGTGCGCGAGGGCAGGGCGATGCGGCAGCGGGTGGCCGGGCGGTTCTCGGCCAGTTCGATCGAGGTGCTGTTCCAGGCCTGCAGGAGCGGGCTGGGCATCGCCAACGTCTCGTACTGGTTCGCCCGCCCCTGGCTTGGGCAGGGCGAAGGCGACGAGCGCCTGGAGCAGGTCGTCCTGGCCGACGCCGAGCCGGAGCCGCTGGCGATCTGGGCGGT
>NZ_JAWRWL010000802.1:0-256 GCF_046535495.1 Bacillus sp. SIMBA_008
GGTCAAACCCGGGGGTAAATGAAGAGTACAAACGCAAAGCGGCCGAACTGGGTGAATATATGGCGGAGCAGGGAATCGGCCTTGTTTACGGCGGTTCACGGGTCGGTCTGATGGGAACCGTCGCTGATGCGTTAATGGCAGGCGGCGGAAAAGCTGTCGGCGTCATGCCGAGCGGGCTTTTCAGCGGAGAGATTGTTCATCAGAATCTGACGGAGCTGATTGAAGTCAGCGGCATGCATGAGCGGAAAGCGAAAAT
>NZ_JAWRWL010000803.1:0-256 GCF_046535495.1 Bacillus sp. SIMBA_008
GTCGCGGCGTAGTGCTTGAACTGCGTGAACACCTCGCGAATCGGGAAATCGTCTCGCGTGCGCGCCACGAGCCATTGCCAGAGGAACAGCGAGGCGCGTGTGTTCTTAATGCGGCCGGATGTCACCACGGCTTCCCACCACGGCGTTTCGAACTGCTCCCAGTAGTCGGCATACGCGCGGTGCGCATCCTCGCTCGGGATCTGCTGAAAGACGAAGTTCTTGATCAGGTCCGCGGACGACAGCGGCGTGCCACGCG
>NZ_JAWRWL010000804.1:0-256 GCF_046535495.1 Bacillus sp. SIMBA_008
GAGCTTGCGCCGTTTTATTTATTTGCTCATCCCACTGTTTATATGTCCAGCGAATATTTTTTTCCGGCTCTACTAACGCCTCTTTATTCGGATACTTACCAACCGCTAAATCAAATATTCTCCCTATCGTCATGTACATGCCAACAATTTCCCCCTTTTCTCTTTCATAAATCTATCATTTCGTCCATAAGTAGACATTGTCCTCTAATGATTTGACTAATTTTTCTGATTATTATCGACATAGTTTTACAAACAG
>NZ_JAWRWL010000805.1:0-256 GCF_046535495.1 Bacillus sp. SIMBA_008
AGCTGGCTTCATCTGAACTTAAAAAAAGACTTCCCTGTGCTACCTCTTTCACATCACCCAATCTTCCAACTAAACTCATTTTTGGAATGATATCTTCTTCGGTAAGATTTTGACTCTCTAAAGCTGCAGTCAGCATAGGAGTCTTTATTGCACCGGGTGCTAAAGAATTAATTCTGATTCCTCTTACGCCATATTCAAATGCTGCAGCTTTTGTTAATCCTTCCACACCATGTTTGAAAGCTTGGTAAGAGGGATT
>NZ_JAWRWL010000806.1:0-256 GCF_046535495.1 Bacillus sp. SIMBA_008
CCCACAATCTGCACCGATTAAATAATCAGCACCTGTTTCCATTGCACTATCTACCTTCTCATCTACCATTTGCTCAGAAATTGGAGTCATCTTCACTGAAAACGTTCCCCCAAACCCACAACAATTTTGTTCGTTTGGCAGTTCTCTCACAGTTAATCCTTTTACGGTTGATAATAAAATTCCTGGTGCCTCTTTTACTCCAAGCAGGCGTGTCATATGACAAGATTTATGAATAGTAGCTATCCCTGGTAAGCTT
>NZ_JAWRWL010000807.1:0-256 GCF_046535495.1 Bacillus sp. SIMBA_008
GATTGGGCGGTAGGGCAGTTGCGTTGAACGGGGTTCTGCCGGCCTGCCGCTGCGGGGAATGGCCGCAGATGTGGCTCTGTAGATCCGGATCCGTGCCCGGCTGCGGTGAGCTGCAGAACACGCCTTGCTTCGCACGGAAGCCGAGCGTGGGCTCGGCTCTACACAAGGCCAACCGGCAGCGATCGAGCAAGCTCGACGCTGCGAAGCATGACTACGACGCCGTCGGCGCGGCCAGCCGCTGCTGCAGGTCCTCGCG
>NZ_JAWRWL010000808.1:0-256 GCF_046535495.1 Bacillus sp. SIMBA_008
TCCGCTTTTTCAATATTTTTCGCTCCTTGTTCCGCGTCCCATTCCCAAACGGGAATCCCTTCGTCCGGCCACTCTTCTGTCATAAGGGTCTGCAAGCCGTACATTTCAAACCGGCTGTCCTTCGGAATGATGACAGGCCCTCCTTCAAAGCGGTTCACCTGCGTGCGCAAAGCGTCGTAAAGCCCGGCTGCATCCGTTTCGATCAGTTCGGTATGAATGTTGACGCAGTGGTCTTTCAGCATCGTGACAAGATCGT
>NZ_JAWRWL010000809.1:0-256 GCF_046535495.1 Bacillus sp. SIMBA_008
GGATCGGATCGTGCTGCCGACCCTCGCGTCGCTGATCCTCCTCGTCGTGATCGATGCCGCGGTCGCGGGGCAGAGCGCTCCGACGATCCGCGCTCTCCTCGGCATGCTCGTACTCGGCGGGTTCTACGCCCTGCTGCGACTGATCAGCCGGTCGGGGATGGGCGGAGGCGATGTCAAGCTCGCCGCGGTCATCGGACTCGTCCTGGGATGGCACGGCTGGCAGCAGCTCGCGATCGGCGCGGCATCCGCCTTCGTG
>NZ_JAWRWL010000810.1:0-256 GCF_046535495.1 Bacillus sp. SIMBA_008
CTGTCCCTGGTCCAAAAAATCCATCGTAAAACCCTATCATTAAAATAACGAAGAAAAATATTAATGTTTTTCTTTTCGTCATCTTCTTATAGGTAGATACACTTCCCCAATCCTTTTTTGCAATAATATAAATGGCAATAAACACCAACATCACAAGCACTAACGGACGTAAAATATCTGGCGGAATAAACTTTACTACTAAAGCGCCTGCGACCGCTCCTATAACAGTTAACGGGATTAACTTTCCTACAATTTT
>NZ_JAWRWL010000811.1:0-256 GCF_046535495.1 Bacillus sp. SIMBA_008
TGCCGTTGGTCGCTGACATGTAGCCCTGGTCATCCAGGCGGAAGCGCCCGGAACGCGTATAGAAGCGATTGCCGTTCAGGTCTTCAATCTCGAAGAAACCATTGCCATCGATGGCCAGATCCAGCGGACTGCGGGTGGGTTGCAGCGGACCTGCGGCAAACTCCTGGGTGGTCGAAACCACCCGCGCACCTCCGCCATGCGTGCCAAGCGTCACGCCTTTGCCTTCACCTTGGATGGGCAGCGCAGCGATTTCGGC
>NZ_JAWRWL010000812.1:0-256 GCF_046535495.1 Bacillus sp. SIMBA_008
TTCAAGCCCCGCTGCACTCGCTAGCGCATATTTAAAATTATATATTTGCGCTTTATTCCCCACTACACCTTTAGCATGCTCCATTATATAAGTGTACGCTTCCAAACTCCCTTTATTTGCGTAACAATGTAACGTTTCATTTAATAATTGAATGTAAGTCATACTATTTTCCATACACCCATTCCCCCGTAATCTTTTATAATATTTATTTCTCAAACCTTTATACGATTCTGTAATCACTGTATATAACTCACGC
>NZ_JAWRWL010000813.1:0-256 GCF_046535495.1 Bacillus sp. SIMBA_008
TCGGTGTAGCAATTCCAACTGGAACAATTGTTGGTGTGCAAATCTCACTTCTTTGGCCTGGTTTTGCCAAAATTGTTGGGCAGGTTATTTCTGTTCCCTTTCAAATTGAGATTTTCGCCTTCTTTTTAGAGGCGTTGTTCATGTCTATTTATGTATATGCAGCTGACAAACTACCTCCATTCATGAGATTAATCTCGCTATTCTTCGTCATGATTGGTGCCACGGCATCTGCCGTGCTTATTACATCAGCAAATAC
>NZ_JAWRWL010000814.1:0-256 GCF_046535495.1 Bacillus sp. SIMBA_008
GCATGATCCAGATTTTATTCAAAAAATTATCCGGTGTATCCTGGCAATTGCACCACGGACTTGCTCCGGAACCGAACGGAGGAAGTTCTCCAATATTCCATTTTATAGTTCCGTTTTTTAATGCACTGTCAATTTTTAATGCAATTTTATTGTAGTTAGTAATAAAATCTTCTGAGAATAAATGAGTGTTTTCGAGCTCCTTAATTCTGGCTTTATGAAGTTTCATATCCATTGCGCTGTAAATACTGTCCGTATT
>NZ_JAWRWL010000815.1:0-256 GCF_046535495.1 Bacillus sp. SIMBA_008
GATAATGCTTTTGATGGAACATTCTCTGTAATTGTAGAGCCTGCTGCCACATAAGCACCATCTTCAACTGTTACAGGAGCGACAAGGTTTGAATTACATCCAATAAATACCCCGTTACCAATCACAGTTTTGAATTTATTCTTACCGTCATAGTTCACCCTAATTGAACCACAACCAAGATTCACGTCTTCTCCAACTTGTGCATCCCCGATATAACTTAAGTGTGAAGCTTTACTTCTATTACCAAAAACAGTTT
>NZ_JAWRWL010000816.1:0-256 GCF_046535495.1 Bacillus sp. SIMBA_008
GAGGAGCGCGGCGGACGGCTCCCACCGGTTCATTCGCTCGTTCGTGCCGGTCGCGCCCGTGAGCACGACATCGAGGATCGACAACGGCGACGAGACCCGGTGCCGCGGGTTGACGTGGCCGATCCGCTCGCGCAGCTTGCGGATCTCGACGTGACCGAGCTGCTGGCCGAGCACGAACACGGATCCGCGGGTCGGGTGCTGCTGCGCGCCGCACATCGTCAGCATGGTGGACTTGCCCGCACCGTTCGCGCCGATG
>NZ_JAWRWL010000817.1:0-256 GCF_046535495.1 Bacillus sp. SIMBA_008
CATGTGATTATAAAAGAAAAAAGTAATCAAATTTGTTTAGATTACTTTTTTCAGAATTATAATAAAGGGGAAATTAGACGCATTAGGGATTCCAATATTCGTTTTCGAATACTACGTTTTTGAAATGATTTCCATTGAATTTCAGTTGAATGATTAAAGTCCTCTTCAAAATCACGTTTAATATCAAGAACTGTCTTAGATTCATAAAGTACGCTAATGATTTCATAATTTAGTTCAAAACTACGGACATCCATAT
>NZ_JAWRWL010000818.1:0-256 GCF_046535495.1 Bacillus sp. SIMBA_008
GCTCACCGATGACGTCGCACCAGCCGAGCTCACCCGCGCGTTGCGCGCGGCGCTGCCCGATGGATCCACGCTGACGGGACTGAACTTCTCGATTCCCGGCGCCGATGGCGCCGAATCGAGCGCGCCCGGAGGTGCGAGCGCCGAGCTCGACGGATCCGGAGAGATCGCGATCGGTCAGATCGAGATCACGGGAACGGGCCGCAATCAGCGCGAGATCCTCGCCTATAGCGAGCAGCTCGAGCAGATCGCCGGCCTG
>NZ_JAWRWL010000819.1:0-256 GCF_046535495.1 Bacillus sp. SIMBA_008
GTTACGGAATCGGCGTGTCCAGAACGCTTTCTGCCATCGCTGAACAGCATCACGACGAAAAAGGCTTAATCTGGCCGAAGAGCGTTGCTCCGTATGATCTTCATATTTTGGCGCTGAATATGAAAAATGAAGCGCAAAAAGAGCTTGCTGAACAGCTTTACAGAAAATTCCAGGCGGAAGGTTATGAGGTTTTATACGATGACCGCGCTGAACGCGCAGGCGTGAAGTTTGCTGATTCTGATCTGATCGGCCTTCC
>NZ_JAWRWL010000820.1:0-256 GCF_046535495.1 Bacillus sp. SIMBA_008
GGCGCGCGCGACGATCCCACGGGCTTCGACGCGTCGCGGCATCCGCTCATCGCCGAGGTCGCCCGGCGCCACCCCGGCATCCGTCTCACGCGCACCGATGAGATCTTCGACGCTCTCGTCGGCTCGATCCTCGAGCAGAAGGTCACGGCGGTGCAGGCGTTCGGCGCCTGGCGGTTCCTGGTGTCGCGCTTCGGAGAACGCGCGCCGGGTCCCACTCCGCGCCCGATGTTCGCTCCTCCCCCGGCATCCGTCTGGC
>NZ_JAWRWL010000821.1:0-256 GCF_046535495.1 Bacillus sp. SIMBA_008
TCCCCTGGAATCACATTCAAAAAATAGGATCAGATATGATCATTCTCGATGTGCCTGAAGCACTTCAGCCGCCCGGGGAAAAAGAGCATCCATCATAAATGGGTGCTCTTTTTCTTTTCTCTCTTCGATTTGTTCACAGGCTGAATCCTCTCCTCATATGCTGAAAGGGAGATTCAGAAAATATTACAGACTTTTTTAAATAAAGAAGGTGAACGGTCAGTATGTTGAGCGGTTTAACGGTTGCGGTGATCGGGCG
>NZ_JAWRWL010000822.1:0-256 GCF_046535495.1 Bacillus sp. SIMBA_008
TGTTTTCATTTTTTTCGGACGGGATAAAAGGGTGTTCCCGTCATATTTTTTGCTGTAGCCGTATGCTTTCTTTTTGATCACCCGTCCGTCCTTTACGACGATGAGGACGGCTCCGGGGAATCCTGCTGCGATGTCTTTTTCAATCATTTGATCAACCTTTCTGAGCTTTGCTGCGTCGTATAATTTGGATTGGGCTTCGGCTTTGTGCTGCGGCAGAAAAGAGAGGCTGATGACCATTGTGAGTATGGCGGCTGTC
>NZ_JAWRWL010000823.1:0-256 GCF_046535495.1 Bacillus sp. SIMBA_008
GCAAGTGACGTCGCCGCCAACTGGCTGTTGATTACGACCCAGCTCTGCCCATCCGTACTCTCCTCCACGCGATACCACTGGGCCGCCGATATCGCTGGCCAGTTGAGGGAGAAATTGCCGCCAGGACTCTGGCCCGGTGCCGAGACCACGGGTACCGAGGTGGGGATCAGATACATCTGGACATCGGCCACGTTCGACGCAGGCCCAGCACCTCCATCATTCCAGGCAGCAATTGATCGCCCTTGCGGACGCGTGG
>NZ_JAWRWL010000824.1:0-256 GCF_046535495.1 Bacillus sp. SIMBA_008
CAGCAGGACGATGCCGGCGACGGCGAGCCAACCGAGCACACCGGCTCCGGTGCGGAATCCCATGATGAGCGCGACGCCGACCACGATGGCCACAGATATCAGGTTCGCCACGAGCGAGGGGAGTACGTGCGCCCAGAGCACGGCGCTACGCGCGATCGGCATCGAGTGGAAGCGGTCGAAGATGCCGCTCTTCATGTCGGTGAACAGGCGGAAGGCCGTATACGAGACTCCCATCGCGACCGTCATGAGCAGGACG
>NZ_JAWRWL010000825.1:0-255 GCF_046535495.1 Bacillus sp. SIMBA_008
CTCCTTGTTGGCGGGACACTCACAGCCGTTGACCAAGTGATGATGGGACACACGCAGCATGCACTGAATCTTGGCGGTGGACTTCATCACGGGTTTAAAGGACGTGCATCCGGCTTCTGTATTTATAATGACAGCTCAGTGGCGATTCAATATATTCAAAAGACATACGGTGCAAGAATTTTGTATATTGATACGGATGCCCATCACGGAGATGGTGTACAATTCAGCTTTTATGACGACCCTGAGATTTGTACG
>NZ_JAWRWL010000826.1:0-255 GCF_046535495.1 Bacillus sp. SIMBA_008
CTGCAGGAGATTAAATCCCCGCTTCTGATCTGCATGGGGCGGCATGATCACCTGGTTGCCCCGCTGGAAACCTGGCTTCCGCTCATCGCGGAAAACCGCCAGCCGGTTTTTGCGCTTTTTGAGCGGAGCGCGCACACTCCGCAATTGGAAGAAGCGGAGCGGTTTGACGAAACCCTTCTGAATTTCCTGACCTGAAGCATGGCCCCGTGCGGGTATGAACCGCGCGGGGCAATTCGGGAGCTGGCCAGTTCTGCC
>NZ_JAWRWL010000827.1:0-255 GCF_046535495.1 Bacillus sp. SIMBA_008
GTAAGTCTACTTTGATTGTACTTGGACGATCTGTTGCGTTATCGTCTTTCCATGTCTTCGTTCCTTCTACTTTTGTTTCGCCCACTTTTGTATTTGTGATGTCAGTACCACTTACTTTGGATTCATACCCAGCTACTGGTTGTTCCTTCACTTCATACTTGTACGCTACTCCATTTTCATCGTATGCTTGGAGCTTTTCAAACGTGTACTTCCAGTTTGTTTTTGCTGTTACTTCTTTTGTGTCTACTACTTTAC
>NZ_JAWRWL010000828.1:0-255 GCF_046535495.1 Bacillus sp. SIMBA_008
ATCGCGGCGACTGCAAACAGGGGCGAGTCCAGTCCCTGTTCCAAAGCGATTCCGGTTGACAGCGCGGTGACGGCGGCGGAATGGGAGCTCGGCATGCCGCCGGTGCTCGTCACAAGAGACCAGTCAAGTTTTTTGGATACGATAAATTGAATAGGCACTTTTACAACTTGGGCAAAAATAATGGCGGCAAAACTCGCCAGTAAAGGAAAATTCATAAGTACATCCATATGCGACATCCTTTCTGTATCTGCTGAT
>NZ_JAWRWL010000829.1:0-255 GCF_046535495.1 Bacillus sp. SIMBA_008
TTTTTGAAAAAGGGGTCGATAAAATCCTGAAAAAGGTAGGGGAAGAAGCGTCAGAGGTCATCATTGCCGCGAAAAACAGGGATCAAGAAGAATTGAAATGGGAAACAGCCGATCTTCTGTATCACCTGCTTGTGTTATTACGTGAACAGCAATTGCCGCTTGATGATGTATTAAAAGTATTAAAAAAACGTCATCAAGGTGAGTGAAAAGCCGGAGGCACCTCTGGCTTTTTATTTTCCAAGTGTAAAACAAATC
>NZ_JAWRWL010000830.1:0-255 GCF_046535495.1 Bacillus sp. SIMBA_008
CTGCTCCAAGAATCATCGCTGCAACACCGATTTCGTCTGCGACGATTTCAGCAACGACACCTGCTTCTTTTGCAGGAACTTCGATTTGGTAAGGGGCTTGCGGCAGTTTTTCTGGTTGATCTACAATCGAGCCGTCTCCACCTTGGTTTTCTAAGAATTCCTTGAATTTCTCAAGTGCTTTACCGTTTTTCATGACTTCAATTAGCTTTTCTCTTGCTTCATCAAGCGTTTCTGCTTTTTTCGCAAGAACGTGAT
>NZ_JAWRWL010000831.1:0-255 GCF_046535495.1 Bacillus sp. SIMBA_008
TCACTTGTGACCCTGAATTTCCTCCAGATTTTGGTAGAGTCCGTCACAACCAGGAGACGGACGAATGAAGCGTTCATGTGTCACGGAAGAGCAGAAAGTGGGTTTCAGGTCACAGCCTCTTCGTCAGGAAGGAAAAGAGCAAAGGCTTCACCACCAACTTCGAGGCCGAGCGGATAGATGACGCCGTCGATCTCAAGCGCCAGCAACTGTCTACGATGACAAGCACGCCCTATCTGGGGTGAAGGGCATTCAGAG
>NZ_JAWRWL010000832.1:0-255 GCF_046535495.1 Bacillus sp. SIMBA_008
TCAAAGAATTATAAAGAAAAGAAAAGGAATGAGACAGGTGGCCAGTAATCAAAACTATCAGTTCACATTAACAATTAAACATACGGACTATATTGTCAGGGATCACCGGGTGCATGGCACCCGGATTATACCCGGTGTCACATTTTTAGATATGATATACCGTATGGCGCTGAGTAAAGATTTGCCTATTGAAGAACTCGAGTGTCAGAATATTTTGTATTTGGAACCTGTAGCAACATCGGACACCTTTGACAG
>NZ_JAWRWL010000833.1:0-255 GCF_046535495.1 Bacillus sp. SIMBA_008
CCTTATGCAGTCACAACGATGGGAACCCTTGGGAAAGAAGCACTTTATTTACCTGCATCACTTGCACATAATATTGCGGAAAGTGGAGCGTGTTTCGCTGTAGCATTACGCACAAAAGACAAGGTACTCAGATCAACAGCCATTTCGGCAGGGATTTCAGCATTTTTTGGTATCACAGAGCCTGCTTTGTATGGTGTGACACTTCAAAATAAGCGAGTTCTTGGAAGTGTCATGATTGGTTCGTTTGTTGGCGGG
>NZ_JAWRWL010000834.1:0-255 GCF_046535495.1 Bacillus sp. SIMBA_008
GGTCTTTGGGTAGTAAAATCATTTTCATTTCATTATCTATTTCTTCTATGCACAGCATTAGCACTTATTGCATTCATACTTGCATTTGGTACAAAAATCCCAGCAGTTCAGCATACATCAAAAAAGCCAATATCATTTTTTGAAAAAACTGTATTACCAGTCGCTATTGTTACATTTTTTCTATCCTTTACTTTTGGTGGCATTACAACATTTTTACCACTATTTGCGGCAAACATTCAAGTTAATGCTGGTACT
>NZ_JAWRWL010000835.1:0-255 GCF_046535495.1 Bacillus sp. SIMBA_008
GGGCGCCCCCGGGGGAGAACACGTAGACCCCGTCGCCCGCCGAGCTCCAGACGCGGCCGCTCGCGTCGACCTTGATGCCGTCGGATGCGCCCTCGTCGACCTGTGCGAAGCGGGTGCCCCCGACCGGTTCCCCCTCCTCGAGGTCGAAGACGAGGATCTCGCCATGGGCCTCGGTGCCGGGCGCGTGACCCGTGTCGGCGACGTAGAGGCGTGATTCGTCGGGAGAGAAGGCGAGCCCGTTCGGGTGCCACATCG
>NZ_JAWRWL010000836.1:0-255 GCF_046535495.1 Bacillus sp. SIMBA_008
GCGAAGATGACGACGAGCTAGCTGAAGTGGGTGACGCACCTGTTGCAGGTTCAATTGGTGAAACTTACGTAGCAGCTTTAGGTGGAAAAGAAAACTTAACAGTTATTGATAACTGTGCAACACGTCTACGCTTACAAGTGAAAGATGCTGGTCAAGTAAACGAAGCAGCATTAAAACGTGCTGGTGCAAAAGGTGTTATGAAATTAAGTAACACGAGTGTACAAGTTATCGTAGGTACAAATGTTGAATCTGTTG
>NZ_JAWRWL010000837.1:0-255 GCF_046535495.1 Bacillus sp. SIMBA_008
CTGCGCGTTCGCACCCGGACGGGTGACGTCGCCAGCGTAGTAGACCTCGTCCCCCGGCGCGAAGGCGGTGACGTCCGGGCCCACGGCCTCGACCACGCCCGCCGCGTCGAAGCCGAGTACGCGCGGCGTGAGCTCGAACCCTTCGCGCGGTGCACGCAGCTTGGTGTCGACCGGGTTGACCGAGACCGCCAGCACCCGCACCAGCAGGTCCTGCCCGGTCGGCGATGGCGGCGCCGGCAGGGTGACGTCCAGGAG
>NZ_JAWRWL010000838.1:0-255 GCF_046535495.1 Bacillus sp. SIMBA_008
TCTTTTTAACATTGAAAGATAACGTGTTTTCGCTGGCCTTTATATTTGTTGGGGTTGTAGGTTGGGTTATTTATACGATGGGTGGTCAAACGTGTAGCGATTGGTCAACATTACGTTATTCTACGTTGACTTGTGTATTTGGTACGACTGTCACAGGGATTATAACTGTAATCATTACATCGTTTGGATACGTATCGGTTCCGAGTATGGGAACGATTTCTATCGTGAAATATGATTTATTGTTTATGATGACAT
>NZ_JAWRWL010000839.1:0-255 GCF_046535495.1 Bacillus sp. SIMBA_008
CTTGATTCCAGCCAAAAAAGCTTGATAGCACATAATACCCCATCTGATAAAAAATCGTTAGACCAATCAATATACCGCCTAAAAACAGCAGACTCGACTTCATTTTATTCATTTTGCTGCTCCTCTTTTTTAGACGCTAGCCTTGCTTCAAGCACTTTGAGCAATTCAGGGTCAGCACTTTCAATTGCATCCACCATATGATTGACTGCCAGCGGACCGAAATCGTCCATCAATCCTTGTGTAATCCATTTTGTT
>NZ_JAWRWL010000840.1:0-255 GCF_046535495.1 Bacillus sp. SIMBA_008
GGATGATCCCCGCCTTCGTGCTGAAGATCGTCCTCTTCGCGTCGGCGCTCGTCTTCGTCATCGTGCTCGTGCGCTCGTTCTTCGGTCGCTCGAAGCGCGGGAAGGCCCCGGACGCCCGCATCCGTCTGCCCCGCTTCGTCGCCATCACCGCCGGGGCGCTGCTCGCCCTCGCGGTCGTCGCCTCGCTGCTGGGATTCGGCAGCGGGGACATGCGCGACCCGATGCCGTTCCGCATCGCCTCGGTCGTGCTGCTCG
>NZ_JAWRWL010000841.1:0-255 GCF_046535495.1 Bacillus sp. SIMBA_008
GATCGCGGAGAAGATGACCAGTCCACCCATGACGACGGCAAGCCGGACCGGTTCTCCGAACAGGACAAGGCCGAAGACCATCGCGAGGGGAAGTCGAATGAAATCGATGACGACGAGGAGCGAGGCATCCGCAAGCTTCATTGCACGGGCGAAGGCGAGCTGAGCCATGAGGCCACCCACGCCTTGCACGGCCATTAGGCCAAGGGCATAAAGGGACGGTGTCTGCCAGACCGGGATAGCGATCAGCAGCGCTAT
>NZ_JAWRWL010000842.1:0-255 GCF_046535495.1 Bacillus sp. SIMBA_008
GAAGCTTTTTACATCGCCGAAAGCGGGCGACCAGGACCAGTATTAATTGATATTCCAAAAGATGTTCAAAATGAAAATGTAACAAGTTTTTATAATGAAGTAATTGAGATTCCAGGGTACAAATTAGAGCCTATGCCAGACGGTAGGAAGCTTAGAGAGGTAGCTAAAGCAATTTCCGAAGCAAAACGTCCACTTCTTTATATTGGAGGAGGGGTCATTCATTCAGGTGGTTCTGATGAACTCATCAAATTTGCG
>NZ_JAWRWL010000843.1:0-255 GCF_046535495.1 Bacillus sp. SIMBA_008
GTCTTCATCGCCCACGGAGCCCAGAAGGTCGGGCAGGGCATCCCCGCCGTCGCCTCGGGGTTCTCCGGCATGGGCGTCCCGTTCGCCGAGGTCGCTGCGCCGCTGGTCGCCGGGCTCGAGCTCGTCGGCGGCGCGCTCCTGGTGCTCGGGGTCGCGACGCGGGTCGTCGCGGCGCTGCTCGCGGTCGACATGGTGGTCGCGGGAGTGCTGGCGCACGGTGACGCCGGGTTCTTCGCGCAGCAGGGCGGCTTCGAG
>NZ_JAWRWL010000844.1:0-255 GCF_046535495.1 Bacillus sp. SIMBA_008
TACTGTTGACGACATTCCCCTTTTCAATGACAAGTGCATCAATTCCAATTTGCTTGAATGCGATGGCAGCTGATAGCCCGCATGGGCCGCCTCCTATTATGATCGCTTTTTCTTGTTTCATTTGTTCCACTCCTGTCGTTTCAATGCAATAACAATTGCTAGCTGTTTATGAGTTGTTCCATTCCATAAAAAAATCTCCTATTTAAGGATAGGAGATTTTAAGGCACGATGCAAATGAGCCGCTTAAATCCAGCC
>NZ_JAWRWL010000845.1:0-255 GCF_046535495.1 Bacillus sp. SIMBA_008
GGACGGAGGCACGGCGATTCCGATTTTGAATTTCCTCGGCAAATACAGCGGCCCGTACATCGGTTCCGTTTCCGTGTCAGGAGTTCCCGCCACACGTTCCTCATCAAGCCAGATTTCATGATAGGCTCTCGTGCGCGGAAGAAGGTCATCGCTCAATTTCTTCGACCATTCGTATACTTCCGCATGAATTTCAGACTGGTGCGGATTTGAAGCGCACATGACGTTTCGGTTGACATCTCCGCAGGCCGCAATGGT
>NZ_JAWRWL010000846.1:0-255 GCF_046535495.1 Bacillus sp. SIMBA_008
GCAAATTGATGAATATTTAGATCCGCACAAAGGAACCGTCAATATCGGCTTTCCTACTAGCCTAGCAAGCCAAGTACTGCCTTCTGTCATTTCCGCCTTTAAGCAGGAATACCCAGAGGTCGATTTTTTACTTCGTCAAGGATCCTATAAATTTCTCATTGAAGCTGTAAAAAATCGAGATATTGATCTTGCCTTTTTAGGACCTGTTCCGACAAACGATCCTCAAATTGAAGGAAATATTTTGTTTTCAGAAAG
>NZ_JAWRWL010000847.1:0-255 GCF_046535495.1 Bacillus sp. SIMBA_008
GGCATTTTTAGCTTTTCTACCCATTTTCGGGAATATCGGCGCACGCGGCTGCGCTGTATCGTTTCAGGATGCAGAGTCGCGAGGCGAACATGCAGATCGTTGCTTTCAATGGGATGGAATCGGCGCGGACGGAAGATCTTCTTCGGCAAAGCTTCAAGCTGCGCGCACAGGTGTTTGACGGTCGCCTTCGCTGGGACGTGCGAGTGTCGGGCGGGCAGGAGCGCGACATTTTCGATCGACTGCAACCCACCTATC
>NZ_JAWRWL010000848.1:0-255 GCF_046535495.1 Bacillus sp. SIMBA_008
TCTAAGTTTCATAACAGCACTTGATACAATTTCGTACGCAATGGAATGCGGGAGATACAAAAATGTTGTTATCATTTCTTCTGAAATTTCTTCTGTTGGATTAAATTGGGGACAAAATGAAAGCAGCATTTTATTCGGTGACGGTGCGGCAGCTGTTGTCATAACAAAAGGCGATCATACATCTTCTATTATTGCTTCCCATATGGAAACATATAGCTCTGGTGCGCATTTATCAGAAATTCGTGGCGGTGGAAC
>NZ_JAWRWL010000849.1:0-255 GCF_046535495.1 Bacillus sp. SIMBA_008
TCCCGCAATAATACTTAGGTTTTTTGATGGCGAAGCATTCAAGTCAAATTCAAATCCCTGACTTCTTGCTTCACCACCCTGTGAGCTGTACATTGGATTGCTAGTAACTAAATTAGCAACATTGATATCATAATAACTTGCAGTTGCGGTTAATTTGTTTGAAAGCAAATCTGCTTTTATTTCCGCTTCTAACTGATTCGCATGTTCGGGTTTAAAAGTCTGTGAGCCAATAAAATTACCGTCATTATCATATAT
>NZ_JAWRWL010000850.1:0-255 GCF_046535495.1 Bacillus sp. SIMBA_008
GGGCTCTCGACAGGAACAGGAGGTTCCCCACTGCGTGGGGCGTCGGGCCCGCTCATATTGGTCGTACCAGACTGACCAGTGATCGGACCACAGGCGCGAATTGGACCGCCAATCCTGCCGAAAGCCTATTAGACCATAGGGCTATACGGAATTATTGGTCCTACCATTGCCGGTTATAACTTTCTCTCCACCCGGCGGATCGCCGCCAGCACCAGTACGCACAGCACGCTGACGCCGAGCGCGATCACGTATTTG
>NZ_JAWRWL010000851.1:0-255 GCF_046535495.1 Bacillus sp. SIMBA_008
GTATGGAAGGAAAATCAGTTGTCGTGCGGACATTGGATATCGGCGGCGACAAAGAGCTTCCTTACCTGCAGCTCCCTAAAGAAATGAACCCGTTCTTAGGCTACAGAGCCATCCGCCTTTGCCTTGAAGAGCAAGAAATCTTCAGAACTCAGCTTCGTGCGCTGCTTCGTGCAAGTACATACGGAAACTTAAAAATCATGTTCCCGATGATTGCGACAGTAAACGAGTTTAAACAGGCGAAAGCGATTCTTCTCG
>NZ_JAWRWL010000852.1:0-255 GCF_046535495.1 Bacillus sp. SIMBA_008
GGTACAGGCCGACCGCGTCGGGCTGGCTCTCGATCGTCGCGAAGGCGTGCGCGATCAGCTTGTCGAGGATGTAGCGGGGACTGCCGCCCTCGGCCACGATCTCCTCGAAGCGCCCGAGGAGCCCGGCCATGAAGCTGCGCAGGATCTCCTGCAGGATCGCTTCCTTGGAGGAGAAGTGGTGGTACAGACTGCCGGACAGGATGCCCGCCTCGTCGGCGATGTCTCGGACCGTCGTGGCGGAGTACCCGCGCTTGG
>NZ_JAWRWL010000853.1:0-254 GCF_046535495.1 Bacillus sp. SIMBA_008
GCTAGAGAATGCAGATATGCATTTTTGGAAAGAATAATGAAGAAATATGATGCGAGATATGTAGCTCTTGGACATCATGGTGATGATCAAGTAGAGACGATTTTAATGCGCCTTGTACGAGGGAGTACTCCGAAAGGATATGCAGGAATTGCAGTGAAGCGTCCTTTTCATAATGGATATTTAATTAGGCCGTTACTTGGAGTAACGAAGGAAGAGATTGTTGATTACTGTAATAAGCTAAAAATAATTCCCCG
>NZ_JAWRWL010000854.1:0-254 GCF_046535495.1 Bacillus sp. SIMBA_008
ATAGCTGATCCAGTGGAACATGGCCGGCATCAAGGCGTCGAAATCACGGTCCGGCGCCAGCTCGCCCAGGCGCGGCGGCGGCGTGCGCAGGGTCGGCGTCAGCAGGATGTCGAAGCGCGCGTGGAAGGCGTTGAACGCCTCCGGCAGCGCGGCCAGCGTCGCGTAGGCCTGTTCCAGCTCGGCCACGCCGCAGTGCATGCGATGGTATTGCGCCAGGCCGTGGGTCCACGGCTCGAGCGCCGACACGGCGAAGT
>NZ_JAWRWL010000855.1:0-254 GCF_046535495.1 Bacillus sp. SIMBA_008
CTCACAACCCAGCTGAAGGAAAGAGGCGACCCATTCGTATAATTGACAACGAATTCACAATCTTGAAGAGCTGGGTTATTCAAACATTCTTGATATGTTGAGTAGTTGTTATAAACCATAAAAGGGTTTGCCGCCATTAAAAGAATGCCGCTGCATAAAAACAACCACTGATTTTTTTTCCATTCTGTGTACAACAATCCCTGCGGTATCATTCCGGTCCTCCTTTCTTACACATGCTTCGTTTTTTTATATAT
>NZ_JAWRWL010000856.1:0-254 GCF_046535495.1 Bacillus sp. SIMBA_008
TGTAAAATACTATGTCTAACAGTTGGTGATTTTTACATGAACAGGTAAATTCACCACTTTGATCATCAGTAGAAAGTGAGGCAGCATTAGAATGAAAGCAACTGGAATCGTACGTCGAATTGATGATTTAGGTAGGGTAGTAATCCCGAAGGAAATTCGTAGAACTTTACGTATTCGAGAAGGAGACCCACTAGAAATATTTGTTGATCGCGATGGAGAAGTGATTTTGAAAAAATATTCTCCAATTAGTGAAC
>NZ_JAWRWL010000857.1:0-254 GCF_046535495.1 Bacillus sp. SIMBA_008
TGATGACATCATCGACTCTGCCTTGGAACCAAAAATAACCGTCTTCATCCATATAAGCAGAATCTCCGGAAACATACCAGCCGCCCGGCATAAAATAAGAATCATATTTCTCTTTGTTGTTCCAAATGGAATCCATCATCGACGGCCAGCCCTTTTTAATGGCGAGATTTCCCATTCGGTACGGCGGAAGCTCATTTCCCTGATTGTCAACGATCGCCGCTTCCACTCCCGGAATCGGTTTCCCCATTGAGCCC
>NZ_JAWRWL010000858.1:0-254 GCF_046535495.1 Bacillus sp. SIMBA_008
CCGTGCCTGCCCGGAGCCGATGGTCGCAGAGGCCACGATGCCAGACACATAAGCCAGCGCCGGCACGTGGAAAACGTAGATGAATCGATACAGGGCGTTCAGTGCGGGATTGGCACCTCGTGACACTTCTACGAGATGCCCCGCCACTACGAGACAGACCAAGACAAATTTGGCACTGTCGATGGATTTTTCTCTCATTCATATATGAGAAGACCATTCATCAACACAGTCAAGTGATCGGCCAGACATGGATG
>NZ_JAWRWL010000859.1:0-254 GCF_046535495.1 Bacillus sp. SIMBA_008
CCTCTACATTACGCTTTTGGTCCGTATCTTCGATTCGAATAATAAATTTGCCGCCTTGACTGCGTGCGAACAAATAGTTGAAAAGAGCCGTTCTAGCATTCCCAATATGTAAATGACCAGTTGGACTCGGTGCATAACGAACACGCACTTCATTTCCCATGAGTTTAACTTCCTTTCATCTGCATCATGTTGTCTGACACCAATTTTTTATAAACGTATTTTATCATCAAATCACATTCTCATCAAAATGAGTT
>NZ_JAWRWL010000860.1:0-254 GCF_046535495.1 Bacillus sp. SIMBA_008
GCCACTCCGATAATGCGTTTACGACAGATGCGCCGACACCATGCAGACCGCCGCTTGTTTTATAGCCGCCCTGTCCGAATTTCCCCCCGGCATGCAGCACGGTGAAAATAACTTCCGGCGTCGGCTTTCCGAGCTTATGCATCCCGGTCGGCATTCCGCGTCCTCTATCCTGAACGGAGATGCTGTTGTCCTTATGTATCGTTACGATAATATGATCTCCGTAGCCGGCAAGAACTTCATCGACGGAATTGTCG
>NZ_JAWRWL010000861.1:0-254 GCF_046535495.1 Bacillus sp. SIMBA_008
TTTGATTTAAAGTACTTAATAATTAAGGCAATAAACTCAAAGTACATAAAGAAGATCAGCAGCTCACCAAGCATTTCATAATAGCTTTCTCCTTTGTTGACCACATTCTTGTAGACAAATTGGACAATATACCACGTTTCACTGATTAAGAGAACGCTTAAAGCAAGGGCTAGAAAGAATAGACAGATATTCAGCAGACCTTGCAAGAGATCGGGTACCTTTTGGAAATTGTTGAATCGTTTCATGAGATTGTC
>NZ_JAWRWL010000862.1:0-254 GCF_046535495.1 Bacillus sp. SIMBA_008
GCTGCTTCTCCATTCGGCTGACCACGTCTTTTCCTTCGGGCGTCACATAGAGATGAACGTTTCTTCGATCAGCTTGATCATGCTCTCGATAAATATAATCTTTATTAAAAAGACGATTGGTCATGGATGTCACAGCACTTTTATTGACATTACATTCGATGGCAAGGTCTGTTGATGTACATCCTGGGTGTAAGTTGATGTATCGAAGCGAGTAATATTGATCAAGTGTCAGTTCTTTATCCAGCTTTTCCGTG
>NZ_JAWRWL010000863.1:0-254 GCF_046535495.1 Bacillus sp. SIMBA_008
TGGCAAGCTTAAAGGGAAAGTTGCATTGATTACAGGCGGAGATAGTGGAATTGGACGTGCTGTATCTGTTGCCTATGCAAAAGAAGGGGCACACGTCGCCATTGTGTACTTAAATGAACATGAGGATGCAAAGGATACGCAAAAGCGCGTAGAACAGGAAGGCGTCAAATGTTTAACGATTGCAGGAGATGTCGGTGACGAAGCATTTTGCGAGAAAGCGGTAGAAAAAACAGTTGAAGCCTTTGGGCAATTAG
>NZ_JAWRWL010000864.1:0-254 GCF_046535495.1 Bacillus sp. SIMBA_008
GCAATTTACAAAGGTGGGACGGTTTGGATGTGCTTCTTGTTACGATACATTTAAGGAACATTTAAAGCCATTATTAAAACGTCTGCACGGTGGACATACAGATCATTGTGGAAAAATTCCGGAACGTATAGAAGGAAATCTTCACTTAAAGAAAGAATTAGATGAACTAAAACTCATTCTGAAACAATACGTACAGAAAGAGGAGTTTGAGAAAGCTGCTGAAGTAAGGGATAATATTCGAGGTCTTGAAAATC
>NZ_JAWRWL010000865.1:0-254 GCF_046535495.1 Bacillus sp. SIMBA_008
CCCATAACGCTCATGGCGAAAGTATACCGTGATGTGTTTCCGGTAGTACACCATGAGCTAGCGGTGTGGAAAGAGCGTGCCTACCATATTCCGAATGATGAGCTTCATAGTCAGGCAATCGCGAGTATTGAGAATAAAACGTTTCATTGCGAAGGCGGTGGTATTTTAGCACTGTTAGCAAATGAGCACCGAGAGGAATGCATTCGTTTTATCGTAGCGTATCAAACAATCAGCGATTATTTAGATAATTTATG
>NZ_JAWRWL010000866.1:0-254 GCF_046535495.1 Bacillus sp. SIMBA_008
GAATCAAACACTTACTGATGTAAAAATAAGTGGATTTCATAATGTGTATCATGCTATAGAACAAAAAATCCAGCATGAGATAAAGGAATTACATAACAATATTAGGAGTAATCAACATCTGTATGAAAACTACACCATCAAACTTCACAATATTACAGAAGAGCTCAAACAGCGTATGAAAAATAACGATGATAAACGTTTTTTGAAGTCCTTAGCGATTTATCGCTTGGATGTACAGCGAAAGCTAGATGGAG
>NZ_JAWRWL010000867.1:0-254 GCF_046535495.1 Bacillus sp. SIMBA_008
TGCGAGGAGCCGACGACCACGTCGACCTGAGCGTAGCGCTCGGGGGCGAGCCCACCGCGGATGCCGGATTCGACGAGCACGCCCAGCCCCGTCACCAGGATGCTCGCGACGAAGATCGCCACCGCCACCCCGGCGAAGCTGGCGCGATTGTGGCGCAGATCGGCGCGCACGAGGCCGCCGAAGCTCAGACGCTGACCGGTCATCACCACTCCCCGAGCGAGCTCATGCGATCGGTGATCTGCGCGGGGGTCGCC
>NZ_JAWRWL010000868.1:0-254 GCF_046535495.1 Bacillus sp. SIMBA_008
GCTGCAGCTCGGCGCGCTCGGGGTCGTCCTCATGGCGCTCGCCTACGTGAGCCTGCTGTGGCGCTCGTGGTTCTTCGCCGTCGACCGGCCGCGCTGGGACCTCGAGGCCGCCCGGCCGTTCTCGCCGCTCACGCTGCTCCCGAGCCTGTTCACCATCGTCCTCCTCGTGCAGGGGCTCTCCGAGTCGACCCCGATCATGCTCTGGGGATGGATGCTGCTGGTGCTGCTGTCGTTCAAGCTCAAGTCGGTTCCGC
>NZ_JAWRWL010000869.1:0-254 GCF_046535495.1 Bacillus sp. SIMBA_008
CTGTCTCTTCCGTACGTGTATCGGAAATCGTCACGATTTTGCAGCGCACTTCTTTTGGCGCTTGTTTTTTATGTTCAGTTACGCTCATTTTTTATCTTTCCTTTCATTTTCTTGTGAAATTATGTATGAAGCAAAGAATTCAACATGATACAATATAAGTATATTTATCCATATAAAGGATCTTTACATGATTCAAAATATAAAACGATACGTACCCATTATACCATTCCTAATTATATTATCCCTTTTTCAAT
>NZ_JAWRWL010000870.1:0-254 GCF_046535495.1 Bacillus sp. SIMBA_008
GCGAAAACGAGGAAGATGTAGCTGAATGGCAGAAAACACGTGACAAAGGAGAAGCTGACATGATGGCGTTTTTTGCAGACACCATTGAAAAGAAACGTCACAATCTCGGTGATGATTTGATTTCCCTCATCATTCAAGCGGAGGAGAATGGAGAAAAACTGTCAGCGGATGAACTAATACCATTCTGTAATCTTCTTCTTTTAGCAGGCAACGAAACAACCACCAACTTGATCTCCAATATGATTTTCAGCTTG
>NZ_JAWRWL010000871.1:0-254 GCF_046535495.1 Bacillus sp. SIMBA_008
GTAGAACGTAAGGAAGGACTATGTATGTGTTGTTAATGAAAGAAAAAGAGAGTGTGTTGCGTAACGAATATTTCGCAACTTTACCGCGGGGAAAATCTAAATTTAGTATGTAAGTGAAATGGAATGAGGGGGATATATTTTTTATTATGAAAAAAATTTTCTTTTTAAAACTTGATTAATGAACAAATATTTTATATACTCCTTCATGTAAACGGTTTACTAAATCGTATTTTGCTAGAAACGAAGGGAAGATC
>NZ_JAWRWL010000872.1:0-254 GCF_046535495.1 Bacillus sp. SIMBA_008
GTTTTAAGGTTTTTCGAGCTTTATTTTTTAACGATTTCACTTTTTTGACACTAATGGTGAAAATATAATTTCGTACTAATGTTTGTATAGTTGCTATCTTTATATTTTGAAGAGTTTCTGTAGAAATCCTTGATATGGAATCGATTACTGAAACTTCATCATCTTTTAGAGAAGATATTTCATTGAATATTCTTTCGCAGTTTTTATTATCAGTATACGTTAGAATTAAATCTCTTCTTTCTTCAACAAATAAC
>NZ_JAWRWL010000873.1:0-254 GCF_046535495.1 Bacillus sp. SIMBA_008
ACGTTATGTGCTACTTCTGAAATTTTCGTACCATAGCTCACAATAATATACATATCAATATGTACTTCATCTTCATCTTTACGAACAATAACACCTCTAGTGAAGTTTTCTTTTCGTAAAATGTCTGTTAATCCATCTTTTAACTGATTTTTTGATGCCATACCTACGATACCGTAGCAATCTACCGCGGCACCTCCAGCAATTGTTGCAATTACATCTGTACTAATATCAATTTGACCGTACTTCGTTTTAAT
>NZ_JAWRWL010000874.1:0-253 GCF_046535495.1 Bacillus sp. SIMBA_008
GCCCACGAGCCATGGTCGGGCCACTACCGCGTGCGCGAGGCGCTCTGGGGCTACGCTCACTACGGCCAGTTCACGGGCCTGGGTTGGACCTATCTCTCGGGCGCGTGCCGCGAGCTCGCCGGCGGCGGATCGGCTGTGACCCTCGCCTCGGAGGACGGCGACGTCAGCACGATCATCGAGACGTCGGGCGCCGCCGAATCACAAAAGTTGCGCCTCTCGCTGGGTGACGGATTCGAGGCGCCGCGCCTGCATG
>NZ_JAWRWL010000875.1:0-253 GCF_046535495.1 Bacillus sp. SIMBA_008
GGATGCCCGCAAGAAAGAAGAGATTGCCGCCGCCTATAACGAGGTGCGCGCCTTCTATGTCGAACTGAAAGCCATGCAGATGGTGAGGGCTTCCCAATGACGACAGAGATGGTAGTGAAACCCGTCCTTTTGGCCGAAGAGACAATCTCGCAGGACGATCTTCAGGCGACTACCGAATGGATGCTCGCGGGCAACCGGCTGACCAAGGCCGAGGTGACGACCCAGTTCGAAGCCGCTTTCGCCGATTGGATGG
>NZ_JAWRWL010000876.1:0-253 GCF_046535495.1 Bacillus sp. SIMBA_008
GATGTATATTTGGTGAGTCCTTTTTCATCCAGCTCGTCTTCAACAAGCGGTTTGTAATCTGTCAGCCGTTCAAGCACGATCGGTTTGACATCAAACGGAAGACTTTTGAGCCATTCATTATTTGAAAATAACAGAATGAGGAAGAAGGAAACCATGACAAAAACACATATCATCATAAGACCCGCGGCAGCGAAACAGCCTTTTTTCTTTTTCTCCACTGTGTTTCACCCTCAATTTCAGGAGCATTATGACT
>NZ_JAWRWL010000877.1:0-253 GCF_046535495.1 Bacillus sp. SIMBA_008
GCTGATGATTCAAAGTAAGAAGTATCAGAAAGATTATGCAGATGTGATGATGTCAGAGTTTAATCGGCTCCAGTCGATTATTAATGAATTCCTCGTTCTTTCTAGAAGCAAATCGGTGAAATTTGAACCAGTACATGTCAATCTTCTGCTCGAAGAAGTGATCATGGTCGTTGAATCTCAGGCGGTCTTAAAAGGCGTGTCCATTCAGAAAAAGCTGTCTCCGTCGCTCCCTAACATTCAAGGCATTCCGAAT
>NZ_JAWRWL010000878.1:0-253 GCF_046535495.1 Bacillus sp. SIMBA_008
GCTGGACCACGGGCGCGGTCGCGAGTGCCCGTGATTCGGCGAGCGTGCGCGCCCAGAAGTCGTCGAAGTCCGCGGGCTCGGCCACGTCGGGCCGGAAGGAGCGGAGCTGGTCCAGGGGCTGGCGCGCCTCGTCGACGCTGACCCGCGCGGCGCGGAGCTGTTCCATGCCGGCATCCGGATCGCGCGGCAGCAGCCGCTCCGCCAGTTCCAGCTGCAGCGCGATGACCTGGAGGTGATGCCCCTGCAGGTCGTG
>NZ_JAWRWL010000879.1:0-253 GCF_046535495.1 Bacillus sp. SIMBA_008
TTCATCGTGCCGATGTTCATGCCGACCAACCTGATCCTCATTCCGACTTACGTCGTGACTCTCAAGCTCGGGCTCGTCGGCACCTATGCGGGACTCATCTTGCCCGTGGCGGGGCAGGCCTCGCTAGGAGTGCTTCTGTTCCGCAGCTTCTTCGCGGGACTACCGTCGGGACTCATCGAAGCGGCACGACTTGACGGTGCAAATTGGTGGCAGACGTTCACCCGCATCGCGTTGCCTCTGTCCAGCCCGATTG
>NZ_JAWRWL010000880.1:0-253 GCF_046535495.1 Bacillus sp. SIMBA_008
GGGATGTGCGGGAGCAGGCGGAGCGGGTGACCGTCCCCACGCACGTGATCGCCGCCGATCCTGCTGTCTACAGCATCTTCACCGGCGACCTGGCCGCCGAGGTGCTCGCCGCCAATCCCCGGTTCACGATGTCGGTCGTCGAGGGCGCCGGCCCCTCCCTGCACCGCGACAAGCCCGAGGAATCGATCCGCCAGCTCCTGGAGGCCCTGTCATGAGCGACTTCGACCCCGCCGCGTACCTCCCCGACGACCTG
>NZ_JAWRWL010000881.1:0-253 GCF_046535495.1 Bacillus sp. SIMBA_008
GTGCACGTCGACCATCATGCCGCCCACGTCGTCCTCGTCGACGCGACCGGAGCCGTGCGAGCCGAGCAGCATGCCGCCTTCCTCAGCGGCGACCGCGTCGGGCGCATCGTCGAACTCATCGAGCGATGCCGCAGCGCCCTCAAGGGGCCCGTGCATCTCGCGGTCGTCGGGGTCCCGGGTATCGTCACCCCCGAAGGAGGGATCCGCGACGACCTCGGACCCGACGGCGGAGCCTTCCGCAGCGCCCTCTCCG
>NZ_JAWRWL010000882.1:0-253 GCF_046535495.1 Bacillus sp. SIMBA_008
GTAATTACTTCTTATGATGTATCTAATGGGAAACTAAATACTCATTGGTCGCAGTTAAAGAAGATGGAAAAAAGTTACTTAAAGTAGTAGAGAAAACATCGTGAACGGATGTTTTTTTATTTTATATAAGCGATTAGCGTGTGAGGTGGTGGATATGGCTAGGCAACGAAGCCCAGATCGTGACAAAGCATTTGAAATATATAAAGCAAGTAAAGGTGAGAAGCCACTGATTGATATTGCAGCTGAGTTAAAT
>NZ_JAWRWL010000883.1:0-253 GCF_046535495.1 Bacillus sp. SIMBA_008
GTGTCCAATTTTAATCCCATAAATAACGGAATACACGTTTTACTTTTGACATCATACGTTCATCATTTTGATTATTATTGTTTTGATTACGAGTTTTTTGTTTCGCAGGTTGCTGTTGTACCGGCGTTGGTGCTGGTGCTGGTACTGGTTCAAAATGTTCTTGCTTTTCCTGCACATTTTTCCCACGTAATTTAGCTTTTTGATAAGAATGTTTAATTAATCCTACTCCACTTGTATATTGGGGCTCACGCAC
>NZ_JAWRWL010000884.1:0-253 GCF_046535495.1 Bacillus sp. SIMBA_008
TATTGACGCAAGTAAGTGGACGAGCAGGCAGACATGAATTGCCAGGGGAAGTTATAATTCAAACGTATACGCCAGAACATTACAGTATAGAGTTAGCAAAGAACCAACAATATGATGTGTTTTTTGACCAAGAAATGCAAATGAGACGAACAAGACAATATCCACCTTATTACTATGTTGTACTTGTAACAGTATCTCATCCAGAATTATTAAAGGCAGTGCAAGTGACGGAAAAAATTGTCGGTCATTTACG
>NZ_JAWRWL010000885.1:0-253 GCF_046535495.1 Bacillus sp. SIMBA_008
TGATTCACTTAGCACCAAACACGTCTTCAACAATCGTTTCTAAATCGATTGCGAAGCATGGTGGTAAAGTAACTTACCGTGGTATCGTACAATTCGGACCAAAAGCGAAAAACTCTCGCTCTAACATCGAGTGTGACACGTTAATTATGGATAACCAATCTACATCTGATACAATTCCTTACAACGAAATCAAAAACGATTACGTTTCACTTGAACACGAAGCGAAAGTATCGAAAGTATCAGAAGAACAATT
>NZ_JAWRWL010000886.1:0-253 GCF_046535495.1 Bacillus sp. SIMBA_008
CTGATGCCGCCGGCGATACCGAAGGCGGCACCGACGACGACGGCGATCACGACACGCGGCAGTCGCACCTCTCGCACGGCGTAGACGACGTTCTCCTCGCCGAGACCGGCGAGCGCGCGGACGAGATCCACGGGATTCGTCGCGCGGTCACCGACGCTCAGCGCGAGGGTGACGACGGCGACGAGAAGCAGCGCCGCGACGAGGATCGCAACGACGACGGAAGCGCGGGGCTTGAGGCGCATCACGCACCCCG
>NZ_JAWRWL010000887.1:0-253 GCF_046535495.1 Bacillus sp. SIMBA_008
GCGTCGCCAGGCGTTGTGGAGTCATTGTTGAAATACAACCCTTTGTTTATCTGAGGCCTAACCCCCAATCGGGGGGACATTGCTTGGTGGGTAGTTTGACTGGGGTGGTCGCCTCCAAAAGAGTAACGGAGGCTTCTAAAGGTTCCCTCAGTACGCTTGGTAACCGTGCGTAGAGTGCAATGGCATAAGGGAGCTTGACTGAGAGACATACAGGTCGATCAGGTACGAAAGTAGAGCATAGTGATCCGGTGGT
>NZ_JAWRWL010000888.1:0-253 GCF_046535495.1 Bacillus sp. SIMBA_008
CCGCCAATCACACGTTTCATCATCCTTCTCATATCCACACGCTCTTCATAGGTGAGCTTCATATCACTGACACCTCCCCATGTCACAAATGAAGCCGCCTCTTGCTTCATTTCGACAGCAGTCCAAATGCCCATAATGCCTCCGCGCGAAAAACCAAAGATATGAATACGATCCTGCTTCCCCTTTTTGTGATGCTTTAACAATTGAAAGGCAGCAAAAGCATCTTTCCGGTCCTCTCCAGCAAAGTCTTCGT
>NZ_JAWRWL010000889.1:0-253 GCF_046535495.1 Bacillus sp. SIMBA_008
CCTCCTTCCCTCTCCAGGGCTTTTGCTATTTTTGATCCAGCCACCATTTTTCAATATTGTACAAGTCATTTTTAGGGTGGAATACATAGCCTTGTAACTTATTCGGCATCGCTCTGTGGTACTTGTAATAGAATAAGAAGCTGTACGGCTGATCTTCAGCAATCAATTTGTATATCTCTTCATACTTCTTTTGGTATTCTTTTCTGTCTGTAATTGTCTTCGCTTCTTCAAGCAGCTTATCGACTTTCGGGTT
>NZ_JAWRWL010000890.1:0-253 GCF_046535495.1 Bacillus sp. SIMBA_008
GGGGCACCAGCCAGGCCGAGGCCATCGATGGCGTCACGCTCAGGACCAGGACGTCGTCGCGACGCGCGGCGAACGGCTGCACCTCGCGCGCGATCGCATCCAGGTGCGGGGCGATCCGCTCCAGCAGCCCCTGCCCTTCCTGGGTGGGCCGCACGCCACGCGGGTGGCGCTCGAGCAGGCGATAGCCAAGCCGCTCCTCCAGCGCGCGCATCTGGTGGCTGAGCGCGCTGACGGTCAGGTGCATGGCCTCGGC
>NZ_JAWRWL010000891.1:0-252 GCF_046535495.1 Bacillus sp. SIMBA_008
GTGTTAAAAGGGAATATGACAATTGGGGAATTAATTTCTTATAATGCGCTTTTGGTTTATTTTTTGAATCCAATTGAAAATTTAATAGGAATTCAGCCTACAATGCAATCTGCATTAATTGCGGGAGAACGATTAAATGAAATCTTTGATTTAGATTTAGAACAAAATGAAAAAGAATATAATAAAGTTTCCCCTAAAAAGTTATCTGGAAAAATTGAATTTGTGGATGCTACATTTCGTTATGGGACACGT
>NZ_JAWRWL010000892.1:0-252 GCF_046535495.1 Bacillus sp. SIMBA_008
GCTGTCCGCGGCCGATCGGAATTAACGCGTCGATCGCTTTGATACCCGTTTGCAGCGGCTCATGTACCGATTTACGGTCCATTACGCCTGGAGCCTGGCTTTCGATCGGACGTGTTTTGCTTGTCAGAATCGGACCCAGTCCGTCTACCGGCTGTCCGAGCGGGTTGACGATACGTCCGATTAATTCTTCACCTACAGGAACTTCCATGATGCGGCCCGTTCTTTTGACCTCATCACCTTCGCGGATATCTC
>NZ_JAWRWL010000893.1:0-252 GCF_046535495.1 Bacillus sp. SIMBA_008
CGTCCTGCAACGCTGGGTCCGGGCGAGCGGCCGGCCGAGGCGATGCTCGCGTTGATCCGTGAGGTGGCGATGGATGAGGATGTCGCCGCTGTCGGAATGGCGATCACAGGCCCGGTCGACGTGCGGACGCGGATCGTGCACAACTCCCACACCTTGCCGGATTGGTCAGGAACATCGTGGGTCGACGAGGTCGAGACCGCACTCGGCCGACCCGTCGTGGTGGAGAACGACGCGATGGGCGCGGCGTTCGGG
>NZ_JAWRWL010000894.1:0-252 GCF_046535495.1 Bacillus sp. SIMBA_008
GAATGTTTTTCACTCGATTCAATATCTGTTCAGCGAGTGGGGACATTTTCAAACCGTTGTTTTTCCAACGGTGGACGGGCATTTATACGGGTTAACCATACGGAAGTTTTCCCACGTAAAGGAGCGTATTACATTAGGGAAAAAACTAGCGAAACTATTATTTCGGGCCGATTTATTTTCGGATTTTTATCATTTTTTGCATACTGTTCCGCATACCGGATCACGGTTTGATTTTGAGCCGTTTTTAGGGAT
>NZ_JAWRWL010000895.1:0-252 GCF_046535495.1 Bacillus sp. SIMBA_008
TGGCCCGCGGGACCTTCGGCCCGATCGCCGAGCGGAGCGTTGACGAGACTATCTGCGTGGAGAAGCCATCAGAAGTCGCGAACTTCCTCGTCAAGGTCACCGTGGCCCACGTCGTGACCTACTTCCTCGTGGGAATGGTCGCTGCGACGGTGCTCGACTACGAGTCGCTTTTCGCGGAACCGATCATTCGGGAGTACATGAAGAGTTTCGGGTCCATTGCGCTTTTCGTCGGTCCCGTCGTCCAAGTAGCTC
>NZ_JAWRWL010000896.1:0-252 GCF_046535495.1 Bacillus sp. SIMBA_008
TGGAGACTTGACGTACTTGGCTTCTAGTGCCAGAAAATCGTCCTCATCACCTGGAGCGCTCACTCCCCAGAGGAACTCGTACGTATCTGGGGAGTAGGAAGCGAACTCCACCTGGAAGCCCGCGTTTTCCCGTAGCTCCACTAGCGTGCTGCTCCACCACGAGACAAAGTCTTCTGCGGCGTCGGGGCGAAGCCGGTAGCGACGCGTTTGAAGCGTACGTGTCATGCGTATCTCCTTGAACTAGGTGTATCG
>NZ_JAWRWL010000897.1:0-252 GCF_046535495.1 Bacillus sp. SIMBA_008
GTATTGACTAATGAACTCAAAATAATCGCTCCTCCTCCAATAAACAAAGCTAAAATAAGTAAATGATAAAGCTTTATTTTTTGAGAAAGTATAGATGCTATAACACTACCAAGTAAAATTCCTATACCAAAGACTATACTTAATATAATTGAAACTTCTTCATAGTTTCTTGGGGCTAGTTTGTATTTTAAAATAAACACCTGCATCACTGAGAGCCCTCCATTTAAAATTCCGAAAACTATAAATCCGGAG
>NZ_JAWRWL010000898.1:0-252 GCF_046535495.1 Bacillus sp. SIMBA_008
TGATTTTATGTTATCATTTTGATACACAAGTTGAAATTTCTTATAATACTATATTATGCTATAATTTCATAGGATTTTAAATTGTGTTCTTTTATAAATAAGATATAACCAATAGAAGTGAAAATTTGAAAAGAGGTGCAAAATAGATGAAGATTTCAACGAAAGGCCGCTACGGCTTAACAATTATGATCGATCTTGCAAAAAAGTTTGGTGAAGGTCCAATTTCCTTAAAATCAATTGCGCAGGCACATG
>NZ_JAWRWL010000899.1:0-252 GCF_046535495.1 Bacillus sp. SIMBA_008
GATTAAAGCTTCACTTGAACCGAAGAAAACAGAGTTTACTGCGTGGAATGACTCGACGCGTGGTAAACCAGTAATTTTTGAAATTGCACCGCCGACAATGCGAACGATGAATGGTAAAACACCTAAATAACTAAAGATAGAAAGTAGTGCTGAGAAAAATACGATAATTAATAATACATTTAAGAAAAAGACAAAATCTCTTTGAATTCCATTAAAGAGAAAATCGACACCTGTCGTACCAAGTTTAATTAG
>NZ_JAWRWL010000900.1:0-252 GCF_046535495.1 Bacillus sp. SIMBA_008
GTTAATAAAGCAGTTAGAGGAAATCTCACCAAAACAACTATTAAAAGAAATCTCTGGTGGTGCAGAGGCGACAAAGGCTGACTTGCAGATCGTTGAAGATGTAATGATCAATCAAAAATTAACGCCAGGTGTTGTGAATGTACTTATTTATTACGTTATGCTACGCTCAGATATGAAGCTTGCGAAAACGTATGTGGAGAAAATTGCTGGGCATTGGGCACGTAAAAAGGTCGGTACAGTAGCTGAAGCAAT
>NZ_JAWRWL010000901.1:0-252 GCF_046535495.1 Bacillus sp. SIMBA_008
GAGGATCCCGAGCACATCATCGAGCACGGAATGCTGCGGGGCGGGGTGGGGTACGGGGATCTCGGTGGTCACACCTTCGATCGTGCGGCGAAAGGTGCGAAATGCGCAAGTTCTGCGACAGATATCGGGCATAATGCCGGATTGTCGGGGTATCGCAAAGCATATCGAAGCCTAATCTCGCGAGAGCGCTTGACTTACCCGGTTAAGTCGCGTTGAGTGCTCGCGTCGGCACGGTGCCGACGCGACTCAACG
>NZ_JAWRWL010000902.1:0-252 GCF_046535495.1 Bacillus sp. SIMBA_008
GCAGACATTGCCAAGCAGCTTGAAACATACACACAAGACAAGAAGGACGATCTCACCTATGTACTTGGTCAGCTCACGTAAAATAGCTGACCTTTTTTCTGTTTTACCGATTTTTTTGATACACTAAAAGAGAAGAAACAGTGAGAGGATGCAAAGTATGAAGACATCTGACTTTTTATTGAAACAAATTGCAACAGAATTAAAGCTTTCAACAAAACAAATTGAAAGTGTCATCAAGCTCTTAGAGGATGG
>NZ_JAWRWL010000903.1:0-252 GCF_046535495.1 Bacillus sp. SIMBA_008
GAAGTTGCCGCTGTTGAAATATGTAATTCTGCTAAATTATACTTTCTCATAATTGGGCCCTGTTCAATCGTTACGTGCTGCACACGTATCATCGGAATAAGTACGCGTTTTACAACGAACATTCCCTTTTGAATCTCAATCTCTTCTTCATTTAATCTGTAACTATAATAACGTTGACGTAAATTTGGAAACACAAAATAATCAAGCGGGATAAATGTAATAGCTCCTGTTACTAGCAAGCCAAACAACCAG
>NZ_JAWRWL010000904.1:0-252 GCF_046535495.1 Bacillus sp. SIMBA_008
GGGCCAGGCTCTCGGCGACGACAGCCTGCGTCACGTTGTCCAGCGCGCTCGTCGCCTCGTCGAAGAGCAGGATGCGCGGGTCCCCCGCGAGCGCTCGGGCGATGAGCAGCCGTTGACGCTGTCCGCCGGACAGCGTCGACCCGCCCTCCGAGACGACGGTGTGCATGCCCATGGGCATCGCGCGCACATCGTCGGCGAACCCCGCCCGCTCCGCCGCGCGCCAGGCGGCATCGATCCCGAGACCGACGGCAT
>NZ_JAWRWL010000905.1:0-252 GCF_046535495.1 Bacillus sp. SIMBA_008
TGTTTCCATCTGCTTATCCTTATTGTTTTTCTTTTTGACGATTGACAGTTTGCCCGAAGACTCCAAAATGGCGTACGACACGTCAGAGATTCTATCGATGTTATTCTCCCTCAGCTGCATAAGAAGATCGTCAAAATTGTAGCGCTGCGATCTCATCGCCCGTTCATCAATTTTTCCCTGTTTTATAATAATGGTGGGTTTTCCGTCAAGCAGCTGCCGTATTTTTTGGCTTTTGAGAGAAATAAAAGCAAG
>NZ_JAWRWL010000906.1:0-251 GCF_046535495.1 Bacillus sp. SIMBA_008
GTGCGAGCCCAGCCCGGACAAAACAACTGGCTGCGGAAATTGAGACATTGCTTGAACAAGAGGATGTAGATGCACTTGATGCTCTCTATATCGAAAGAAAAAAACAACAAAGAAAAAGCCGATAAAATCTCTTTAAAAGATTTTATCGGCTTTTATTATTTTCGCAGCTTTAGAACGACATCTTCGTCAGGCGTGACAAATAATGTTTGCTGCTGATCATACGTCACAAATCCAGGCTTGGCTCCATTTGG
>NZ_JAWRWL010000907.1:0-251 GCF_046535495.1 Bacillus sp. SIMBA_008
TGAAAGTGCTTCAGAAGTAAGCGGGCCTGTCGCAATAATTGTTGGGCCTTCTGGAATGCTTTGTACTTCTTCTTGAAAGACTGTCACATTCGGGTGATTTTTTACTCGATCAGTAACGTTTGCTGCAAATTCATGACGATCTACTGCAAGCGCTCCGCCAGCAGGAACTGAGCTTTCATCTGCGGCTGCGATAATCGCTGAATCTAAATGACGCATTTCTTCCTTTAATACACCGACCGCATTTGTCAAAG
>NZ_JAWRWL010000908.1:0-251 GCF_046535495.1 Bacillus sp. SIMBA_008
CCGGCAATCGACTGCGGCAGACCGATGAGGATGCCGAGGATCGTGTTCTTCGGGTGGCGGAAGGCTTCGACGAGGGGCGAGCGGCGCTTGATCTGGTTCGTCGCGATCGCCTGGGAGTGCGTCTTGAACTCCTCGGATTCTTCAAGGTGGCGTAGCAGCAGCACCGCGGCGCTCGCCAGAGCGAAGGAGAACAGGAACGGCAGGCGCCATCCCCACGTCATGAAGAAGGAGTCGGGCGTGAGGCCGAGGCC
>NZ_JAWRWL010000909.1:0-251 GCF_046535495.1 Bacillus sp. SIMBA_008
ATATAAACGCTTGTGATACACCAACTGATTCAATTAACTGTGCGTTAACATATTTAAAGATTAAGCTACCCGAACCATATGCAGAGACAGAAATACCAGCAATTAAACCTTTACGCTTTGGAAACCACTTTATTAAATTGGATAGTGAAGTGATATATGCTGTACCATCTGCATAACCTACAACAACCCCTGCTAGTACATAAAGCAATATTAATGAGGAAGCTTGTGAACTAAGTATTAATCCTAGTCCT
>NZ_JAWRWL010000910.1:0-251 GCF_046535495.1 Bacillus sp. SIMBA_008
CGATGACGGGAAACTTGAATTCGCCATTGGCCCAACACGCCGACGTGGTCGTTTCTACCGCCGTGCCACGCGAAGCTTGCCCCCTAGGATTGGCTCCTACGGCAAGCACCACGCTAACGCTTGCCGTTGGAGATGCGCTGGCAATTTGCTTGCTTCAAGCGGCCCAGTTCAGTCCAAATGACTTTGCACAGACTCACCCTCATGGCGCCTTGGGGCGCCGCCTTCTTGTTGGCGTGAGGGATGTAATGGTG
>NZ_JAWRWL010000911.1:0-251 GCF_046535495.1 Bacillus sp. SIMBA_008
GGTCTCGTTCTCTATCGGCTGAACGAGGCTTTTTTGCGTGAAAACGGCTGCTTACAGGAATACCGGCAGGAGCTGGATTTTTTCATCGTTCAGCACGGAACAGTCTGCCTGCTGAATGAATGGAAGCGGAATAACGGAGGCCGGTTTTCTGAGAAGTGGAAGAATATCAGCCGGATATGCGCTGATCCCGTATTCCGCATGAGCCTTTCCAAAACGGGAACGGCGCCGTTTGACGCCAAACGCTCATGCCT
>NZ_JAWRWL010000912.1:0-251 GCF_046535495.1 Bacillus sp. SIMBA_008
TCATGATGACTTCACTATGTTGTTGTACTCATCAATTGGTGGTTGCTTTTTCAATGTGTTCCTTCTTCACTAATTATGATGTCCGCTTTCGTAAAAATATATGCTAACAAATTTAAATTTTTTTTTGAGGGCATCGATACTATGTAGTACAGCGCTATTTTTGGTAAGATGAATATAGAATGAATACTAATGAAGAAAGTGGTGTCGTATGAGCGAGTTATTGCGTGTAGAAAATGTTACAGGAGGATATA
>NZ_JAWRWL010000913.1:0-251 GCF_046535495.1 Bacillus sp. SIMBA_008
CTGGCTTTGCGCATATACAAGATTTAGAAGGACAAATTCAAATCTACGTTCGTAAAGATAGTGTAGGAGAAGAAGCTTACGAATTATTCAAAAGCTCAGACCTAGGCGATATTATCGGTGTAACAGGAACAGTATTTAAAACGAATGTAGGAGAACTTTCTATTAAAGCGACTAGCTTTGAGGTTCTCACAAAAGCACTTCGCCCGCTTCCTGATAAATATCATGGACTTAAAGATGTTGAACAACGTTAT
>NZ_JAWRWL010000914.1:0-251 GCF_046535495.1 Bacillus sp. SIMBA_008
CGTAAAAAATCTAAAAACACCGAGTATTTCTGGGTTCCAAGCCAGAGAAGAGAGGAGGGAGAAGGAAGAGAAAAAGGTGACAACCAGAATTAAACCTTTTTTCCTTCCGAAACGGTCTGAAAACCATCCTCCGGCAGAGGCGCCGATAAACATTCCGAAATAGGAGACAGATGTAATAAAAGCGATAGTATGAGTGGATATGTTCCATTCCTTTAAAAGTGAAGGCGCCGCATATGAAAACGTATTTAAAT
>NZ_JAWRWL010000915.1:0-251 GCF_046535495.1 Bacillus sp. SIMBA_008
GCGTTGTTGGCTGCGTAACATCGCCAGCCAGCGGATCGGTGAGGCAAGGGCCGCGGTTTCCGCTCGCCCTTTTCAGTCGTAAAGGGCAACGTGCTTCACATGAACGAAACTGGTACTGTTGCCGTCATGCTCGGGCACTCACAACTGCGCCTTATTCTAGGGGCTCCTGCTTGTGAGCCGCGCAGCCTGTCGGTAAGCGCGGGCGCCTGCAACAACCGCGAAGCGATGACGTTGTTCGTTTCCGCATCGTG
>NZ_JAWRWL010000916.1:0-251 GCF_046535495.1 Bacillus sp. SIMBA_008
CTATCTGTGGGTAGTGAGGGGCAGTAGCGAGTGTCGTCTTTCGTGATTCACCACATCCATCCTTCTGAACCTGTTCGCCGCTGACCAGTGATCATCCTCCCCCGCTCGCCGCACGAATCTGGATCTCGTGCTGCACGCGCTGGTCCTCCAACTGCTGCTCCATCTGGTTCGCGATAGCACGTTGCTGCGCCTCGCGACTGACCGCATCGAACTGCTGCATCGACTCTTCCACCGATGTCTGCGCCGCCAGT
>NZ_JAWRWL010000917.1:0-251 GCF_046535495.1 Bacillus sp. SIMBA_008
GACGAGCGCTGACCCGAATTGCACATGAAATGATTGAGCGCAACAAAGGGATGAAAGATGTCATCCTTGCGGGGATCAAGACAAGAGGCATTCATCTTGCAAAGCGCCTTGCAGAGCGCATCGAGCAAATTGAAGGAAATCCAGTCATAGTGGGTGAACTTGATATTACGCTATACCGTGATGACCTGACAAAAAAGACAGACAACCAAGACCCGCTTGTAAAGGGTGCAGACATTCCAGCTGACATTAAT
>NZ_JAWRWL010000918.1:0-251 GCF_046535495.1 Bacillus sp. SIMBA_008
TCCGAGTATTCATCATACCACATTTAGAATAGAACTACTAATTGAAGTGTCTCACTAAACAGAAAGATATCACTCTAACTATTTTCCGTATAATCCCAGCACATACTTATACATTAATATGTTCCGCAATATTATATTTCAGAACATCCCATTTCCCACTATTTTCTTTCACATAACTAATACATGCATTTTTTAATGGTGTCTTAAACGAAATATCTTCCGGTGCAATTGCATGTAAAATTGCTTTTATC
>NZ_JAWRWL010000919.1:0-251 GCF_046535495.1 Bacillus sp. SIMBA_008
CTGGCCGGCCCCCAGCGCGCAGCCGCCGGCATTGGCCAGCGCCGCGGCCGGGGTGCGGTAGCCGGGCGCGGCGGTGGCGCGATCGAACCAGACCAGGGCCTCGGCGGCATAGCCATTGCCGCACAGCCAGGCGCCGTAGTTGTTGAGCGTTTCGCCCTGCTGCGGGGCCAGTTCGGCGGCCTTGCGATAGGCTTCGCCGGCGCCGGCGGGATCACCCAGGCGGTCGCGGACCAGGCCCTGCACGGTGTAGG
>NZ_JAWRWL010000920.1:0-251 GCF_046535495.1 Bacillus sp. SIMBA_008
GGATACTCATAAGCACGGCGTACATGCCGCCCGCGCGAATCATGCTGAGCCAGACGTCTTTTTGCATAAAGCCGATCATCACGACAGCAATGATGACGGCAAGACTGAATCCCTTTTTTATCATCTGTACGTTCACCTCTTTTCAATTAGTATACAGCACAAATCTATCTCCTTCTATTAAAATAAGCTGTCCGATAAGCGTACTTGTTTATCAGCATTTGCCGTTTGATGAGAAACGACTGGCAGCCGGG
>NZ_JAWRWL010000921.1:0-251 GCF_046535495.1 Bacillus sp. SIMBA_008
CTGCCGATAGCCTTAAGCGTTTCGTTTTCATAAGATTGCGGGTTGATGCTGATTCTGTCAATCTTATACTTATTTAAAACGGCAAGCTTTTCCTCCGTAATCGTGTCGGGACGGCCCGCTTCAACGGTAATCTCCCTGATATTCGCGACATCCGGGAAAGAGCGGACCATTTCTTCATATAAAAGATCCATTTCTTCAGCGGTAATGCTTGTCGGCGTGCCGCCGCCGAAATAAATGGTCGTCACTTTGAT
>NZ_JAWRWL010000922.1:0-250 GCF_046535495.1 Bacillus sp. SIMBA_008
GCCATTAGCTCAGTTGGTAGAGCATCTGACTTTTAATCAGAGGGTCGAAGGTTCGAGTCCTTCATGGCTCACCATTTACATGTTGCGGATGTGGCGGAATTGGCAGACGCGCTAGAATCAGGCTCTAGTGTCTTTACAGACGTGGGGGTTCAAGTCCCTTCATCCGCACCATTTCTGCGGAAGTAGTTCAGTGGTAGAACACCACCTTGCCAAGGTGGGGGTCGCGGGTTCGAATCCCGTCTTCCGCTCC
>NZ_JAWRWL010000923.1:0-250 GCF_046535495.1 Bacillus sp. SIMBA_008
GTTGCAACACCTATTGGAACGAAGAATAAAAGTGCCAATCGGATTGTAACTACTTTCGATAACTCTCCACTCGTTAAGCCTACTTTTCGAATCATTTCAAACAAACGAGTATCATCCTCCAAATCAGAAAACAAACGGAAGTAAAGGAAACTTCCTGCACATACGAAAAATACTATACCAATAAAGAAACCTACAAATAGAATTGGTCCTGCGATTTGTAAACTTTGGTTTTGTTCATACTCTTCTGCAC
>NZ_JAWRWL010000924.1:0-250 GCF_046535495.1 Bacillus sp. SIMBA_008
TAAATGTTGACTGTGAATACCTGCTTTTTTCAATAGACTAATCAATTGTTCTTGTTCTTCTCGCGAGAGGCCTGAGAAGGCACGCGCAATCCGCAGAGAATGAATCGGGTAAATCTTATCAAGATAACTGCGCCCTTTATCTGTTAAATGGGCATAAACCGACCGTTTATCCTTTGGGTCCTGCTCTCTTTCAATAAAACCATTTCGTTCTAATTTGTCAATTACGTACGTCACATTCCCGCTGACAAGC
>NZ_JAWRWL010000925.1:0-250 GCF_046535495.1 Bacillus sp. SIMBA_008
GGCGCAGTCGGTCTTATTTTCTCAGATGCCTTTACCGGTCAAGCCGTGGCAGGTGGTGCAATTGGGACTGTCATTCGCTGGGGTGTGGCACGTGGTGTATTTTCCAATGAAGCAGGTCTGGGGTCAGCACCAATTGCGGCTGCGGCTGCGAAAACGGATATGCCTGCCCGTCAAGCTCTCGTCTCTATGACGCAAGTGTTTATTGATACAATCATTGTTTGTTCTATCACTGGCATTACCATTGTCATGG
>NZ_JAWRWL010000926.1:0-250 GCF_046535495.1 Bacillus sp. SIMBA_008
CATGAAACAAATCGTGAGCGGGGTTGCCGAAGGGTTTGGGGCAAAAGGCGAAGTGAAATGGCATCCATATCTGCCTTCTGTGTTGAATGACGATCGTTTGACAAAGGTGGTCGAAGAAACGGCAGGTGCGCTGGATCTCACAGTCGTTCAGGCTGAGCAGTCACCGGGCGGAGAAGATTTTGCCCTTTATCAAGAACGCATTCCAGGCTTTTTCGTATGGATGGGGACAAGCGGTACCGAGGAATGGCAT
>NZ_JAWRWL010000927.1:0-250 GCF_046535495.1 Bacillus sp. SIMBA_008
CTCCTTATCAACTTTTCATTCTGTTTCTAATGAAAATAGTAATGAATGCTGATAAAGATAAAATGCAGATAATGTCGATTTCGTTTAAAAATGATAAAAACGTGTAGAACGGAAATTCTACACGTTTTTATTTAAATAGAAGAAAAATAATACTCCATCTTCTGTATTCAAAACACCATATTCCGCGCCATGCAACTCTAATATATTTTTTGAAATAGCAAGGCCCAATCCTGTTCCACCTTTGGAGCGT
>NZ_JAWRWL010000928.1:0-250 GCF_046535495.1 Bacillus sp. SIMBA_008
GCTCGGAGGCGGATTGCGATCGCTTGATCTCGGTCAAGGCCGATGCAGGAGCGGATGGCGCCGCGACGGGGAATAGCCCCTGCTTGACCCAGGTCAACCGGCGTGGCGCCCGTGCGGGCGAAGCTGCGGCTTTCCATTGCGGCGAATCCCGATGAAGCTTTCGATTCTGATCTCCGGCGCGGGCGTGGCGGGTCTTGCCAGCGCGTACTGGCTGACGCGCTTCGGCTTCGACTGCACGGTGCTCGAACGC
>NZ_JAWRWL010000929.1:0-250 GCF_046535495.1 Bacillus sp. SIMBA_008
GGCGACGGACGCGCCGATCATGACGGATACCTTGAAGCCGGCGTTCGTTCGCGAGAAGAGGTCCCTGCCATAGTCATCAGTACCGTAGAGGTGGCTCCCATTCGGTGAACTGAGCTTGATCTCCGGCGCGACCGCGTAGGGACTGACGCCGATGAAAAGCGGAAGCACGACGGCTACGACCAATAGAACGAGGGCGATCACCGCACCGATGCGGAACGCGGGACGACGAAGGAAGCGGTAACCGGCCGTC
>NZ_JAWRWL010000930.1:0-250 GCF_046535495.1 Bacillus sp. SIMBA_008
CCAGCAAGTGACGAGAAAAAGCTGCTTGAACTTGGACAATACGTATCCGCACAGCATATTCCTTATCAGATTGCAGTGACCCCTGCTTGGATAAATCGGGCAACAGGTGATGAAGTCACACTGAGTGACCGCCCGAAACTTGTGAGTGTTTTAAAACAATTGCAAGAAAATGGAGCGAGTATCATTCTTCATGGCTTTAGCCGTACGTATCGAACGGAGGAATCTGGTCAGGGATTTGAGTTCTGGGATG
>NZ_JAWRWL010000931.1:0-250 GCF_046535495.1 Bacillus sp. SIMBA_008
CTTGGTCCACTTCCCGTGCCAGGCTGACCCATACAACTCATCATCGGTTCGCTTAGAGATTTCTGATACCAGCTGGTCCTTGGCGACAGTGAGCCTTTTGCGATTTTCAGCAAAACTGCTCGCTGAATAGTCTCGATAGAATTTCTGAGCGAGCGCACCAAGCTCGTTCCATTTGTAGCCAACATCAGGAAATTCAATGTCTTTTCCTTGGGCGTCTTGATCTAACCACTTCAGAACAAGTTCATTCCAG
>NZ_JAWRWL010000932.1:0-250 GCF_046535495.1 Bacillus sp. SIMBA_008
GAATTGCCCGATATTTCCCTGACCAGGCATAAACCGTAGATATGCCTTCCCGCGATTGCCCGCGGTTTCCCGCGAGTTCGTTTCATTCCCGCTGGGTAAATGCTGGATCGACTGCGAACTGCTCGAGGATCTCGCGCACGTCGGGGCCAAGGTGCAGCCGCTTGATGTAGTTCTTGCGCGTGACGGTGGAGCCCTTCGCGTGGCCCAGCTGGTCCCCCGCGACGTCGTCCCCCGCGACGGTTGCCACGAG
>NZ_JAWRWL010000933.1:0-250 GCF_046535495.1 Bacillus sp. SIMBA_008
GGGCCACCTCGACCAAGGCGGCGGTGACCAGCCTTGCCATGAAAGGCCTGCAGCGGGGGCTGTTGCTGCTGCGCGGAGCGGTGATTGCCACCGGCATTGGCGCGCTGGTGGTGGGGGCGGGCTACCTGGCGATGAAGTTCCATCAGCTGGTGGTGGCCACCGGTGGCTGGGGCGCGGCGCTGCGCGCGCTTGGCGATCTTGCGGCGGGCGTCTGGCAGGGCATCCAGACCAGCGCCACGGCGATTGGCCC
>NZ_JAWRWL010000934.1:0-250 GCF_046535495.1 Bacillus sp. SIMBA_008
TCACATATGCAAGCTGGCCAACATTTGATGAGTCTAAACTTGTAGAAGATGAAGTTGAAATCGTTGTTCAAATTATGGGCAAAGTTCGCGCGAAACTAACGATGAGTAAAGACGCATCAAAAGAAGAGATGGAACAACTGGCACTTGAAGCAATTCAAGACCAAATTGAAGGGAAAACAGTTCGTAAAGTAATTGTTGTTCCTGGAAAACTTGTTAACGTTGTTGCAAACTAATTCATTCTAAATAAAAG
>NZ_JAWRWL010000935.1:0-250 GCF_046535495.1 Bacillus sp. SIMBA_008
GTTAACAAGGACTAGTTTACAACAAGAAAAATAGTCCGTCAATTGATTTAACGGCTTTATTTAAATAAATGGATTCGCTTTACTTTTTATGGTGAGCTGTATCAATCTGTTTAACAAACAACTCTAACTGTACTAGTATAGAGTGTACTACTGTACTACAATAGAAAATGTTTGTTTTTGTCGAAAAATAAAAAAAGAGCTGTTTTTTCAGCTCTCTTTGGACTCTTGATCTGCCGCTTCAGACAAAGCC
>NZ_JAWRWL010000936.1:0-250 GCF_046535495.1 Bacillus sp. SIMBA_008
TTTTGCTGGCAGTCATTCCATTTGTCTTTGAGTGCAATTCTTGTTGGTCGATGAAATAAAGTCAGCAATGCGCCGCAAGCGGCACCTAAGAGAGCTCCTCGGAGCACGATTTGATTTTTTTCTTCCATCTCGTCTGATCTCCTTTCAGTTAAAGGTGGTTCTCTTTCTTTACATACGTCAAAAAACGGTCAATTCCTGTTTCAATTAATTCATGGACTTCCTCAAAGTTCCCAGTGTAATAAGGATCTGG
>NZ_JAWRWL010000937.1:0-250 GCF_046535495.1 Bacillus sp. SIMBA_008
TGCATGAGGGCGCCGGCTGCGGCAAAAGCGGCTCCTGTAACGGCCGCGCCGAGCACTCTCGGAAGACGCAATTCATGAATGATCTGCTGGCCCGTTATGTTCGGATTGTAATCAGCAACAGCCGACCAAACCGTATGTAAAGTAATGTCTTTCGCGCCGAATGAGACGGCGAAAAAAATAGAAACAAGCAGCCCGATCACCGCGATCAGGAAGAAAACCCCGTTTTTTAAGATGCTGATCAGACGGCTTG
>NZ_JAWRWL010000938.1:0-250 GCF_046535495.1 Bacillus sp. SIMBA_008
TGTGTAATACAGCGGTTTAATTCCGAACGGGTCTCTCGCGCCGTACATGACGCGGTCAGCTTTGTTCCAGATTAAAAACGCAAACATTCCGCGAAGCTTTGAAGCGGCTTCTTCTTTATAATGACGGTATGTCGCAAGGAGCACTTCGGTATCGGAATCTGTATTGAAAGTGTAGCCTTTCGCTTCAAGCTCTTCTCTCAATTCAATGTAGTTATAGATTTCGCCGTTAAAAATGATCCAATATTTTTCG
>NZ_JAWRWL010000939.1:0-250 GCF_046535495.1 Bacillus sp. SIMBA_008
GGCCGCCTGGCGTCATAGAGGGACGGCCGATGTCTTCCCAGATGCACACTTCGGCCCAGTCGGGCCGCGGTGCTTCGTTTGGTTCCATCGCTTCCTTCCCTTCTATTGCTACCAATACTAGTAAAAGGCCGGCAGTGGGTCAACCCCTGGTGGCGATTCGGTTGATCTCGTCGGGGATGAAGCCTGACCAGTGATCCTGGCCGGTGCCGTCCCCGACGACACACACGGGCGCTTCGCTGTAGCCCAGCTC
>NZ_JAWRWL010000940.1:0-250 GCF_046535495.1 Bacillus sp. SIMBA_008
GTCTGCGGTAACCTGGCGTTCCGTCAGCTGAGCCAAGGGCCGCCCTTCCGCCTTGATGTCCACCAGAAGCTGTTCGCCTGCCCGCAGGATCGCGCGCGAGCCGACCTGCTCTCCGCGAACCAGGTCGTAGTCTTCCGGATCACGACCTGCGGCGTCGCCTTCGAAACTGACGGATCCGAGCGTGAAGGCGGGGCCGGGGTCGATCGTGACGGTCACCGGTACGGGCCGCGAGTGATCGAATGTCGGATTG
>NZ_JAWRWL010000941.1:0-250 GCF_046535495.1 Bacillus sp. SIMBA_008
TTTAGTCAAAATTATTTAATGTATGCATATATCTTTAGGAAGTGCAATGATGATTGAAAGGGGCTGCAAGAGATGCCAAATGCTTTAACAATTGACCGTCTTCATGTCTCATATCATGGACAGGATGCTTTAGAGAACATCTCTCTTTCCATACAGGAAGGAACGATGACAGGAATCATAGGTCCAAATGGTGCTGGTAAATCAACTTTACTCAAGGCATGCTTGGATTTAATTGAAAAAGACCAAGGGG
>NZ_JAWRWL010000942.1:0-250 GCF_046535495.1 Bacillus sp. SIMBA_008
ACAATCAATTCGTCATAGGTATAAAGCTTCTTTTTTCACTGGATAGATGATGGGGGATAGGAGGGGAGACTGGGCACAAAAAAGAAAAAGGACAAAACCCTGTGGGCTTGTCCTTTTTTACATCAGCCGCGTTTGTTGCGGTTTCTTAAAAATGTAGGAATGTCGAGGGCATCATCCGCCGGTTGTGATGTATGGCGGTTCACCGTGTTTTGATGCTGTGTTTCTTCTCGTTTCGGCTCACGTTTCGCAG
>NZ_JAWRWL010000943.1:0-249 GCF_046535495.1 Bacillus sp. SIMBA_008
GGAAGTAGCTCAGCTTGGTAGAGCACATGGTTTGGGACCATGGGGTCGCAGGTTCGAATCCTGTCTTCCCGACCATTCTTGGGGCCTTAGCTCAGCTGGGAGAGCGCCTGCTTTGCACGCAGGAGGTCAGCGGTTCGATCCCGCTAGGCTCCACTTGGTTTCAAAAAATATTTGGCGGTGTAGCTCAGCTGGCTAGAGCGTACGGTTCATACCCGTGAGGTCGGGGGTTCGATCCCCTCCGCCGCTACC
>NZ_JAWRWL010000944.1:0-249 GCF_046535495.1 Bacillus sp. SIMBA_008
TTCTCTTCTGGCACGCAACCCCACGGATCAGATCCACTGCTGAACTGGCTTGGTCCAGCAGTCGTTAGTCGCTACAGAGCCATAGAGCAGCGTATAGCCATAGAGTTGGCCACGGATGAACGTGGTCTTCGTCTTGATCCGTGTGCAGGCGCATATCCCCCTCTGGCGGCATTCCTGCTTCTCTCGCTGATGCGCTCTGCTAGGGGACTGGCATCAATCAGGGCTGGATCTAACCCTACCTGGACCAGG
>NZ_JAWRWL010000945.1:0-249 GCF_046535495.1 Bacillus sp. SIMBA_008
TGCGCGTTCGAACTCTAATTGTTCGGCGGCTTCTTCCATCTTTTCGGTAAGTTCCTTTTTGATTTGCTGATGTCCTCCGTTTAGAAACCTTATGATTTCGTCCACGAGCTGCTTATTCGTTTCTTCAGAAATGTCATACACACATGGCGCGAGACATTGTCCAAGATGATAATATAAACAGACGCGATCAGGGAGGGTGGCACATTTTCTGAGAGGATATAAACGGTCGAGCAGCTTTTTCGTTTCACG
>NZ_JAWRWL010000946.1:0-249 GCF_046535495.1 Bacillus sp. SIMBA_008
TTTTGATTTACATTCCTGGTGTCACGGATCAAGCACCGCAGACGATTTCTGAAACAGCTGGTCAAATGGACGTGAAGCCTACACTTCTTCACTTACTAGGGATTGAAACGAAGGATTCCATTCAATTTGGCAATGATTTATTTTCAAATGAACGGACGCCTTTCGCTGTATTGAGAAACGGGAACTTTATTACAGATGATTATCTCTATACAAAAAACACCTGCTATGATCAAAAAACAAAAGAACCCG
>NZ_JAWRWL010000947.1:0-249 GCF_046535495.1 Bacillus sp. SIMBA_008
GTCGTGATCGCGACGAAGCGGCTCGCCGAGCCCGCGGATCCGGTGCTGCTCCCCGACGCGAACCGCACCGAGATCCGCCGCGAACGCGAGCGCGTCGAGCGGGCGGCCGGCACCCGCCGCATCGCGATCTACACGATAATGGGGGCGATCGTCGCCGTCGGCCTCTTCTTCCTGCCGTTCGGCACGGGCTGGATGGAACCGGAGGCCCTCTACAAGGCCCACCTCTGGCTCCCGTCCTGGTTCCTGTAG
>NZ_JAWRWL010000948.1:0-249 GCF_046535495.1 Bacillus sp. SIMBA_008
TCTGCGGCGAAAACCGGTGGCGTTTGTAGCTGACGTTCTGTGTTTGCATCAGCACCGCCTACGCCCAGAGAAATGAACCAGCGACCTCAAGCCCGGTAACGTGACACCACCCATCAAAGCCCTGACGCACGAGCGAATTACCGTTTCTTAACATTTCGAAGTGATACTCGTCTTTAAGCTGTGCAAAAACCGGACTTTTAGTGGTTTGAGCGTTGATATCTTAGTCGCTCTTTCCTTTTTTCAATTTCG
>NZ_JAWRWL010000949.1:0-249 GCF_046535495.1 Bacillus sp. SIMBA_008
GTTTCTACCGAGAGATTGTCTAGTTTACTAACAGGGAACCAGGGATTTATTCAGTCAGGAACCGGAGTGGCTTGTCGGATTGATTTTCCTAACATAAAGCAGTTTAAAAATATAGCAACGAACGGTGCGATTGTAGATGCGGAATTAATCTTAAAACCTGTAAATAATTCTTATTCTGAAAAGTATCCTTTAGCAGATTCCCTCACCGTATACGTAGGAGATAATTTAAACAGGATTAGCGGATCGCTT
>NZ_JAWRWL010000950.1:0-249 GCF_046535495.1 Bacillus sp. SIMBA_008
ATAGGAAAAATACAGGTAAATATTTAATCTCTAAAACGTATTTTTATAAAATTTTTTATATTTTTCTTTTCATTCAAAAAAACATGTAGTATACTAACTTCAAAATCAGAGGAGAAAGGGAGCAAAGAACTATGCTTACTTATACAACAATTGTAGTTACATTTGCACAAAAACATCATCATCATACGTAACCCTTGAAACCTAGCGGAAAAATTACGCGTAGGTACAAGGGTTATTCCCGTTGTACCT
>NZ_JAWRWL010000951.1:0-249 GCF_046535495.1 Bacillus sp. SIMBA_008
ATGATCACCATGAGGCAGAGAAAACCCCCGTGGACATCCGTTCGCTTGCGTGGATGATCGGCGGTGGAACCGCAAGCGTGATCCTGGTAAACGTCGACCAAGCGATTCTCTTGCCGTTCATTGGTCCGACTGAACTCGGGTATTACTCGATCGCTGTCACAATTGCGGAGGTCTATACGGCGGCCGCGAAGCCCTTCCGAGATGCGGCAATGGCCACGGAATCCATTGCGAGCATTCGCAAAACGATCT
>NZ_JAWRWL010000952.1:0-249 GCF_046535495.1 Bacillus sp. SIMBA_008
CGTGGGTCGCCCTGTACACGATCGCCGTGTTCGTCTCGACACGGGCGGCCTGGATCGGTTACGGCATCGCGACCGTGATCTGGTTCGCGGGCTTTCAGATCGATCTGGTGATCGCCGCCGGCGGCCCCGACAACCCTCTCGTGCCGACGATCACCGGCAACATCGCCCAGACGGCCGTCATGCTGCTCGTCCCCACGCTCATCGGCATCTCGGTCGGCGGGCGCCGACGGTACGAGCAGGCGCTCATCG
>NZ_JAWRWL010000953.1:0-249 GCF_046535495.1 Bacillus sp. SIMBA_008
CTTGTAACATTGGCACATCATTAAAGTTGTCCCCGATTGCAATAGTATCTTCAATTGGTATATTGAAATACGCTGCCATTTCTTGTAGGCCGTTCCCTTTATGACCGTGCTTATCCATAATTTCTACATTAGTAGGAGCTGATGCTGTAACTGAAATATCAGTGTCTTCTTGTAACATGCTTAATAGCTGTGCACGATGCGCTGCATTAAATGTCAAAATGAAGAATTTAGATATTTCTAATTCTGGAT
>NZ_JAWRWL010000954.1:0-249 GCF_046535495.1 Bacillus sp. SIMBA_008
ATGGTGGTTATCGATATAAAAATGGAGGGAATTTTTTCTACTCTGAAATTGTTAAGCAATATGTAGATTTTGATGGAGGAAATGGTGGCGGTGACAATAAACCGATACAACCAAAAGGGCTAGGAATTGCAACGTCTAAGTATCCAGAAGGATCGGGTATCAATTTATATAATAGCGCCAATAAAGATGCTTGGTTTACAGGTAATGTGATTAATACGAAAATGCCATATTTAATTATAGATGCTGCTT
>NZ_JAWRWL010000955.1:0-249 GCF_046535495.1 Bacillus sp. SIMBA_008
CATCAGGCCGTATCAGCAGCCGTAGAACGGGCCGCGGCAGGAAAATAAACAACTCTTACAGTACCGGACATGTGCCGGTGCTGTTTTTTTAGATGAATAGGAAACGGAATTCTTAGGCAGGCTAACAGATAGCAAAAGACGGAATAAAGAGGTGTCAATGTGGATTATTTTCCGCTGATCCATACAAATATTTGGGATGCTGTGATCGGCGTGCCGGTCGTCTTATGCGTTACACAGCTGATCAAAGTG
>NZ_JAWRWL010000956.1:0-249 GCF_046535495.1 Bacillus sp. SIMBA_008
CTATTTACGTAGCATTCCCTGTAAAAGACGGAAAGAACGTATTAGAAGGTGATGAGAAATTTATTATCTGGACAACAACACCTTGGACGTTACCTGCAAACTTAGGTATTTCTGTTCACCCAGAACTTGAATACGCTATTGTAAAAGTAAATGATGAAAAATATATTATTGCTTCTGAACTATTTGAGACAGTTGCAAAAACGTTAGAGTGGGAAAATGCTGAAGTTGTGAAAACGGTAAAAGGTAGCG
>NZ_JAWRWL010000957.1:0-249 GCF_046535495.1 Bacillus sp. SIMBA_008
TATTTGATTGGCGAACAAGATCAAATCCAAAAAGCAAATGATGATGGAGAACCTAGCGGCACAGCTGGCGTACCTATGTTAGAGGTACTAAAAAAACGCGGTTTAAAAGATACCGTCGTTGTCGTTACACGTTATTTTGGTGGCATTAAACTTGGCGCAGGTGGATTAATTCGCGCATATGGAAAATGTACAAGCGAAGGCATTAATCATGTCGGTGTTGTTCAGCGAAAACTAATGCGTGTTATGCAG
>NZ_JAWRWL010000958.1:0-249 GCF_046535495.1 Bacillus sp. SIMBA_008
GTAAAGTATCGTTATTAAAAGAAAAAGATAAAAACTTAGAAGGTACAGATATTCGTGAAGGTGTAGCGGCTATCGTGTCTGTACGTGTACCAGAAGAAGTACTTCAGTTTGAAGGGCAAACGAAAGGGAAACTTGGTACAAGTGAAGCTCGTTCTTCAATTGATGCCATTGTATCAGAGCATTTAGCTTACTTTTTAGAAGAAAACCCGGATGTTGCTACACTTCTTGTGAGAAAGGCAGTTAAAGCAG
>NZ_JAWRWL010000959.1:0-249 GCF_046535495.1 Bacillus sp. SIMBA_008
GAGATGCCGAAGGAAACAAGCTGAAGGTGCCGCATATGGGCTGGAACCGGCTGACGTTTCACCAAACGTCTCCTTTGCTTTCGGAAGCGGAAGAAGGCTTCGTTTACTTTGTCCATTCCTATTATATAGACGGGATGGAAGACGGCGATCTTCTGGCAAGCGCTGAGTACGGCGTTCGTGTTCCGGCTGTCGTCGGGAAACGCAATGTTTTCGGTGCACAGTTTCACCCGGAAAAAAGCGGTACAGCCG
>NZ_JAWRWL010000960.1:0-249 GCF_046535495.1 Bacillus sp. SIMBA_008
CAATAATGCTAGCTAGCATCCCAGCATTAACTGGATCAAGTCCGCTAAATGGTTCATCTAAAATGAGAAGTTCAGGATTATGAAGAAGGGCAGCAATTAATTGGATTTTTTGCTGGTTCCCTTTTGAAAGCTCTCCTGCCGTTTTAAATTTATATTCCGGTATCGCTAATCGCTCTAACCAGTGATCAATAGCAAGATCTACTTCTTTTTTCGACATTCCTTCTAATCTACCAAAATATCGCAACTGGT
>NZ_JAWRWL010000961.1:0-249 GCF_046535495.1 Bacillus sp. SIMBA_008
GGGGGCGCTCTGCCAGTCGGCATCCGTCACGATCGTCTCGGTGCGCCCGTCGGCGTATTCGATGACGAGCTGCGCGGCGAAACGGGGCTGATCGCCGTAGACCGTGGCCGCCTCGTCGCGGAAGCCGTAGCGTTCCGTCGCCCACGCTCCCGCGAGTCGTACCGCGATGGTGTTCTCGCCCGCATGGCTCGCGTACTGCGGTCAGTGCCCGGTCCCGGAGGTCGGAAACGTGTTCCGTCGCGCCGGCAT
>NZ_JAWRWL010000962.1:0-249 GCF_046535495.1 Bacillus sp. SIMBA_008
CTCGGCTCGTGGCGCGCGCTCGGGCGAGGACGCCGCGATGACCGCTTCCCGGAGAGCCGGACTCACCGCGATCGCGTTTGCGCTCGGTCTCGCGACCGCGGCGTGCGGCATCACGATCCCCGCGGATCCGGAGCATACGCTCGCCGAGGCGACGGGCGAGACGCTTCGCGCCGGATATGCCCCGGATCCCGGGCGACTCGCGCTCGGCGAGGGCGAGCCCCGCGGCCCCCTCGCCGACGTCGTCGACGG
>NZ_JAWRWL010000963.1:0-249 GCF_046535495.1 Bacillus sp. SIMBA_008
CTTTTACTAAATGAAAGATTACTTATTGATAAAAACAACAAACAAAATCCAAAGATTACTACCTTCTTTGAAACATTAGATGAAAATGTAAATAAAGTATTACGAGGATTGCAAATTCATTGTATGTAAGACAATTACAATAGCAAAAAGGAGAATATAATGAAAAAACTATTATTAAGCGCACTATTATCATTAGGATTTTTAACTATTCCATTCACAAATGCTGAGGCAGCTACAACAAACGATCAG
>NZ_JAWRWL010000964.1:0-249 GCF_046535495.1 Bacillus sp. SIMBA_008
GTGGGCGGACCTCTCGCAGCAGTTCGAGACGGTGACATGATCACCCTCGATGTGGCGAATCAGATTCTCGATCTTGAAGTTGCTCCAGAGGAGATCGACCGCCGCCTCGCTGAGATCAAGCTACCTGCTGCGAAGTACACCCGTGGCTACGGCCGGCTGTTTCTCGATCACGTCACGCAGGCCGACGAGGGGTGCGACTTCGACTTCCTGCAGGCCGTCCCGGGTGAGGACCACCAGCGGCTGCCATAC
>NZ_JAWRWL010000965.1:0-249 GCF_046535495.1 Bacillus sp. SIMBA_008
GCGGAGCTGTCATCCATTTATCTTTATGCCAAGCAATTTGTGTATAAATCGGTAAAATTTCATTTTCTAAATGTAACTCTTTTATCGTCCCTTCTCGTATATCTTTTTCTACTACTATTGCTGGTAACACAGCTATTCCTAAATCCGCAATAACACATTGTTTAATTGCCTCGACACTAACAAACTCAATCTTATTTGCTGGATACACATCTTCCGTACGAAATAGCTCTTCAAATAAAGTTCGATACG
>NZ_JAWRWL010000966.1:0-249 GCF_046535495.1 Bacillus sp. SIMBA_008
TGATGACGGCGTCTTTTGTACGGTTTGCGATCTCTTTTGCAAAAATCAGACCTAAACCTCCGGCACCTCCTGTAATGAGATAAACGCCTTCGTCTTTCCACGGAATGTCCGGCTCCGCTTGAGAAATATCCATCTCTTCCCAATCAGCGGCAAAGCGCTTGCCGTTTTCATATTTCACATGGACGCTTTCGGCATGCATACGGTTTTCCGCCGCTTTTTCCGCGATGCCTTCAGCACTTTCTTTCTCCT
>NZ_JAWRWL010000967.1:0-249 GCF_046535495.1 Bacillus sp. SIMBA_008
CTGCGTCATGACATCTTCAATGACAACACCGACCACTTTGCCTTTATCATAAATAAATTCTTTTACTTTCGCATAGTTGACCGCTTCTGCTCCGAATTTCACAGCCTCTTTCATGACTTCGATTGTAAGGCGTGCATCGTCTGTACGGTATTCAACATAGTAGCCGCCGCCTTTTAAACCGTCCTTTTTCACAAGCGGTTCTTTTGCAAGTGTTTCCTTCGCACTTAGCATGCTTCTGCGTTCACTATG
>NZ_JAWRWL010000968.1:0-249 GCF_046535495.1 Bacillus sp. SIMBA_008
TGCCTTCATAGCGTGAATACGTTCCATGTGCTCAGCACGTGCAGCCAGGCGCCGTTCAAGCGTTCCCGAGGCAGTATCGTCTCGGGCTATGATCGTAAATTGCATGATCTTCTCCTAGGCGACCTTCGGCGCGGCGGATGGCGGCTGAAGTGCGTATCCCCTCGCCTCGTAGTCGAAGTCGTGAAGCTTGTTCACGGGCTCCGACTTGTTGACTGGCGATGCGTAGTAGGCGCGGATCTCGACAATGCG
>NZ_JAWRWL010000969.1:0-249 GCF_046535495.1 Bacillus sp. SIMBA_008
CGCATATTTGGCGAAACAACAAAAGAATTTTTAATTGACAATACAATCGTTCATTTTTTATGAAACTTCAGAGTGAAAATGTGTTTAAGCAAGACTCTATCTTTTCTTTAATACGTACAATTTTTAAATCGTCACCAAAAGAGCGTAAGAACCATTTTTTATTACACTGGAAACGAAGTCAGAGGTTAAACGAGTTCGCGGTAAAATTCCCATGCGAAGCTTACTCGTTTCCTTATTTATTTTAACAGG
>NZ_JAWRWL010000970.1:0-249 GCF_046535495.1 Bacillus sp. SIMBA_008
CTGGCGATTCATCTTATGTTACCGGACAAATGATACATGTAAATGGGGGTGTTATTGTAAATGGATAGTTTTCATTTATAAGAGCAAAGTAAAGCTAATTCCACTTATTATATTGAGCGCTAGGGGAGGGATATAGATGAAAAAATTATGTTTCGTCATACTATTATTTTTCATCCTACCGGTTAGTGCTTTTGCTGATACAGATCATCTAATATTAGTGAATCTTACGACAAACCAATTATCTTTTTT
>NZ_JAWRWL010000971.1:0-249 GCF_046535495.1 Bacillus sp. SIMBA_008
CTATACAAATAACTAAAATTGTTGCATGTAAATATAAGTATAATAGTTAGAATGTTTCGATAAAAAGAGTTCGAATTATGTATATTGAAATAATAAGCGCTTTCATTGATATTATACAACAATATAACGGAATATAGTATAAAAAATAAAAAATTATGAATTTATCGTAAACTTTATTTAGATAGTGTTAAATATTGAAAGGAAAGTGAAGGATTTCTACAAAAAAAGTTGCTAAACATAAAAAATGCT
>NZ_JAWRWL010000972.1:0-249 GCF_046535495.1 Bacillus sp. SIMBA_008
CTTCTCTTTTGAAATTTACTAAGTCCATCTGTACTCCCAACATATTCAAAACCATTTTTCTTATAAAAATCATTCAACGTACGATTATGCCCGACGCAGTCTAGCTTCAAGTACTCTTTGTCATGTTGTACATTCTCTTCTATCCACTGTAAAAGCCATTCTCCAATCCCATTCCCCTTATACTTCCGTTTCACCGCAAATCTATGAATGTATAAAGAATTAGAAACTTCCTCTTTACCAAAAATATAT
>NZ_JAWRWL010000973.1:0-249 GCF_046535495.1 Bacillus sp. SIMBA_008
AGCTTGCGGTTCATCTGTTCATGGTCGCACCTGCTGGACATGTGGGCAATCCGTATCGCGATGACGCACGCGCCCTGACTTCAGCGATCGGATACCTGGCCGGACCCTTCGATGTCTTGGCCTCTCTCTGAAAGACGTTCGTTTGGGTGCACGGCGCAGTGCCCCTTTCCTCGGATCTATGCATGTGAGAGGGCTGTTTCCAGAATCTGATTTGACGGACAGTTGGCACGATGGGGCACGACACCCGCC
>NZ_JAWRWL010000974.1:0-249 GCF_046535495.1 Bacillus sp. SIMBA_008
GTGCTGGCGCAGGCGGTCAAGGAGATCGGTCATGGCGCGACCGGCATCGTCGGCGATGTCGCCGACCTCGACCATCATCGGTTGGTCGCCCACGAGATCCGCCAGCGCTTCGGCCAGCTCGACATCTACGTGGCCAATGCCGGGGTGCTGACGATCACCCCGTCCGAACAGGTGACGCCGGCCGAGTTCGATGCGCAGTTCGCGGTGAACGCGCGCGGCGTGTTCTTCGGCGTGCAGGCGATCGCGCCG
>NZ_JAWRWL010000975.1:0-248 GCF_046535495.1 Bacillus sp. SIMBA_008
ACGGACGCGACGGTACCGTAGTGGCTCACGGTGCGCGACACGTGACCCCAACGTGGAACCGACGAATCTGCGGGAGCGGGGACGGTGCGGGTGGTAGCAGTGAATCGAGGACGATGGACGAGGGACATGTCCCCCACATTCCTCCGCGCGGACCGTGGAAGCGCGGATGCAGACGGAACCCATGCGGCCCCGCCCCGTTTCCATGCGAGAAGGCGACGCCGTCGCAGTGAGCCGACTAATCCTGACAG
>NZ_JAWRWL010000976.1:0-248 GCF_046535495.1 Bacillus sp. SIMBA_008
GTACCTAACCAGAAAGCCACGGCTAACTACGTGCCAGCAGCCGCGGTAATACGTAGGTGGCAAGCGTTATCCGGAATTATTGGGCGTAAAGCGCGCGCAGGTGGTTTCTTAAGTCTGATGTGAAAGCCCACGGCTCAACCGTGGAGGGTCATTGGAAACTGGGAGACTTGAGTGCAGAAGAGGAAAGTGGAATTCCATGTGTAGCGGTGAAATGCGTAGAGATATGGAGGAACACCAGTGGCGAAGGC
>NZ_JAWRWL010000977.1:0-248 GCF_046535495.1 Bacillus sp. SIMBA_008
CTTGCCTGCGCTGAATCCAACTTCAGCAACGCGCGCTCCAGCCAGTGGGTTCGCAAAAGACTTCTTTGGAAAAAATGGTGGGAAATCTCTTTCACTCGCCGAGTTCGAGTCTTATGTCGCGTGGGTTCTGACAAAAACAAGCGCCGCCACGAGTTCAACTATAGAGTTGGTCGCGCATAACCCGACATCCAGTGATCTGGCGCTCATACGACTTAACTCCATCGCAGAGGCACAGCAATGGGTGCAAG
>NZ_JAWRWL010000978.1:0-248 GCF_046535495.1 Bacillus sp. SIMBA_008
GCAGCGGTACGCAACATCTTTTCCAATGTCGTCGACGTGAATACGCATGGAGAATGAAATTCAATTGTGAAATCCGGTGATCCAGCATCCTGTGGCACAATATCCGTCAGTTGTTCGGCCAAACGAGAGGATGAAACTGAAACCCGAGCCTTCCTGAATATCGTAGAATTTTTCAGACACCAGGCGAATTTTTCAAACAACACCGGGTCGCCTTTTAATCCGTCTATAATAAAGTCAGGCACCGACAG
>NZ_JAWRWL010000979.1:0-248 GCF_046535495.1 Bacillus sp. SIMBA_008
CTGTGCAAGCACCCATTATGATTCCAGCTGGTGCTGAACTTGGTGTCCCTGCAGCAAAAACAGCAATGGCAATTGCGTGGGGCGATGCTTGGACGAATTTAATTCAACCATTCTGGGCATTACCGGCATTAGCGATAGCTGGTTTAGGCGCTCGTGATATTATGGGATTTTGCGTTGTGAACTTACTATATGCAGGATTCATCATTAGTCTATGTTTCTTATTTATTTAAACGAAAAGCTAGTTTTAT
>NZ_JAWRWL010000980.1:0-248 GCF_046535495.1 Bacillus sp. SIMBA_008
GTGAGTTCCGATATCGCCGAGGCCGGCGGCGTTCAGCACCGCGTCGACGATCGCATGGGCGACGGCGTCGCCGTCGGAGTGCCCCGACAGGGCCGGTTCCCCCGGCCATTCGAGCCCGGCGAGCCAGAGGGTTCCCTCTCCCCCGAAGGCGTGAACGTCGGTTCCCACGCCGACGCGCGGCAGGAGCGGTTGCCGGGCGTCTCGGCTCCTGTCGGCCATCTCGGATTCGTCCTCTGCTTCGTCGGTCG
>NZ_JAWRWL010000981.1:0-248 GCF_046535495.1 Bacillus sp. SIMBA_008
GCAAATAATTCACAATAGGAAGGAGGAATTCCAATGCCAAAAGTTACTGTATATAACCAAACTGGTTCACAGGTTGGTGAAATCGAATTAGCTGAAGCTATTTTCGGTATCGAACCAAATGAAGCTGTACTTTTCGAAGCTGTAATGATGCAACGTGCATCTTTACGTCAAGGTACACACAAAGTAAAAACTCGTTCTGAAGTTCGTGGTGGTGGTCGTAAACCATGGCGTCAAAAAGGAACTGGACG
>NZ_JAWRWL010000982.1:0-248 GCF_046535495.1 Bacillus sp. SIMBA_008
CATGGCATAAACGCCACCATATCTAAATTAATTGTTAACATTAATGTTTTGGAGCCCATTCGTGCTGCCGCAAGACCAGCTTCACATCCTGCATGACCTGCACCGATTACTATGACATCGTATGAACCGGCATTGTATCCCATTGTTTATTCCTCCTAAAAATCTCTATCTTTCTCAAACATCGCTATATTATTTTCCTAAACAAAATTGAGAGAACAACTGGTCAATTAGGCTTTCATGGACGGTAT
>NZ_JAWRWL010000983.1:0-248 GCF_046535495.1 Bacillus sp. SIMBA_008
CTAATTGTTCTTTTCGTGTAAGGCGAGGAAGGATACCGTATAATAACGGTGCGCTCCAGCCACTACATAAAGAAATGAAAAAAATGAAAATGAATAGTGTTACAACGTTTGAGGAAAGGGCCGGGAATAATATCATTAATAAAAATAATAGAACAGTTTTTGTCCATTGTAGTGTGAAAAGTAAGGAATAAGATGAAAAACGATTCATTATAAGTGGTGCAGATGTATTTGCTATAAGATTAGTTATG
>NZ_JAWRWL010000984.1:0-248 GCF_046535495.1 Bacillus sp. SIMBA_008
TCGTGGCCTTCGGCCTCTGCTGCATTCCTTCCGATCTCGATGTCGGCTCTTGCATCGTTGTGGACCCGCACGAGGGACCGGAGGGTTTTTCGAAAGCGACGCAGCGGATGGCCGCCCAGATCAAGCAGCAACCCAGGCACGATCTTGCACAGCTCTCCCGGACCCAATTCGCGCGGTTGCAGTCCGGTCATGCTCACGAGAAGAGTGCCTTGTTCGATCTCCTCGCCGGCGGCACGCACAAGAGAGCG
>NZ_JAWRWL010000985.1:0-248 GCF_046535495.1 Bacillus sp. SIMBA_008
TGGCGCAAGAAGCTTTTGAAGAAGAAAAAACAGAGGTAACAGGTCCTATACTGTTATTTAAAGACAACATGGAAATTTATAAATCTATACTGGAACAGTTGAAAATTCATGACGATGATGTTATTGAAGTGGAGTTTGGGGATGAATTTCAGAAGATAAATGGGCGGAAATTCCTAATTAGCGGATCAGAAGAAGACTATGTTCAATTATTGCATAGCATAAACGATCAAAATATCAGCAGCATTATA
>NZ_JAWRWL010000986.1:0-248 GCF_046535495.1 Bacillus sp. SIMBA_008
TGATGCAAGTCCAGCAAACGATGCATCTGGTGATAAAACGCAGTTCGGTCAATTAGGAAAAGGTGCCCTTCTTCGTATTTACGATCGTACGATGGTAACACATAGAGGAATGCGCGAATTCATTTTAGATACAGCAGAAACACACAACATTCCGTACCAATACTTTATTTCACAAGGTGGTACAGATGCGGGCCGTGTACATACAAGTAACTCAGGTATCCCATCAGCAGTAATTGGTGTTTGCGCAC
>NZ_JAWRWL010000987.1:0-248 GCF_046535495.1 Bacillus sp. SIMBA_008
GCCATACGGTGCCCCGGCATTATCATAGGCGACTATACTTTTTTTCGGTATGCCAAACCAAGACTGATAACCTGTTAAATAACCTTTTTCATATGCAGTCTCTTTACTTGCTGCCGCACCATTCATATTTAATGGCTGAAAAATGTGCTTTTCCATATATGATGAAAATGTTTCATTTGTAACGGCCTCAATAAGTGCACCAAGTATTATATAATTCGCATTACTATATTGATATTTTTCACCTGGTG
>NZ_JAWRWL010000988.1:0-248 GCF_046535495.1 Bacillus sp. SIMBA_008
TTCTAAGCGGTACAGTCCGCTTTGGGCGATTTCTTCATTCTGTGCCTCGCAGCCATTTTCCGTAGTCCGGAACGTCATACGGAGCGCATCGTGATGTTCAGCAAGTTTTTGCAGGGTTTGACGAAGCTGCGTTTCCTGAAAACCTTCCGGCGCATGCAGCATGACGGCTTGATTATAATAATGCTGATCTGTCGTTATTTGTTCGAAAAACCAATGCTGAATAGGAGTCAGGCTGACTTTTCCTTTGA
>NZ_JAWRWL010000989.1:0-248 GCF_046535495.1 Bacillus sp. SIMBA_008
CTGGGCAAATATCGTAGAAGTAGATTACGAGAAATTAAATAAAGGTATCGGTCTAGCAACATATTTAGACCAAAGTGTTACGAAATCTAACCGCCCAGGTATGATTCGTGTTAACTTGCCAGATAAAGATATAAAAACAATTGCTCCAGCATTTGGTAAGCAGTATTACTACAGCACAAAAGGTGACAATCTTCACACAAAAATGGAGACGCCACTGTTCGATTTAACAAATGCAACGACTGCGAAAT
>NZ_JAWRWL010000990.1:0-248 GCF_046535495.1 Bacillus sp. SIMBA_008
CTTCCAGCGTGCGGGTACCGGCCAGGTCGGCCTGCTTCCATTCCCAGCACGGGTTGAAGATGTCGGCATTGAAGATGCGGCGTGGACCAATGCGCGGGCCATCGTCTTCCAGGCGCAGCATCAGCTTGCCGGTGCACATCGCCAGTTCCTCGTCGCCACGGCTGCGCAGGCCCAGGGCCGACAGGTCGCGCACCACCGGCGGCGCCAGCGGCTGTCCGTGCCAGAGCGTGGCGACCTGCAGCTGCACG
>NZ_JAWRWL010000991.1:0-248 GCF_046535495.1 Bacillus sp. SIMBA_008
TGATCGGAGCGGTCGCGACATGCTTCTGAGTGCGGAGAAGGCGGCAGCAGGCCGCGTGCGGGTGTATCGCGGAGCGACCGTCGTCGACGGCACCGGCTCGCCGCGGTACACGGCCGACGTCGCGGTCGAGGGCGCCAGGATCGTCGCGATCGTGAGGGGCACGGATGCCCCGTCGCTCGACCTCGAACTGCCGGAGGGCGCGATCGAGGTCGATGCGACCGGGCTCGTCCTCGCGCCGGGCTTCATCG
>NZ_JAWRWL010000992.1:0-248 GCF_046535495.1 Bacillus sp. SIMBA_008
GCTTTATATTTTTGTAATTAGCTTTTATATAACTTTCCATTTTATTTTTCGCTTGGATAAAAAGTTCTTGTTCTGCTTCTTTTTAATCATGGTGGTACTTCATGTAGATACTTCCTGACGCTATAGTTATCACAAATATTAGGGCAATTTTGCATCTCTTCACAAACTCATCCTTTCTTAGATTAAATTTATATCAACCTCGGGGTGTTGTACATGTCTAAAAAACATCAACGTATCAAGTATCAGTG
>NZ_JAWRWL010000993.1:0-248 GCF_046535495.1 Bacillus sp. SIMBA_008
GTTCCTTTACCACCAGAAATGATTGCACCAGCATGGCCCATACGTTTGCCAGCAGGCGCTGTTTGGCCACCAATGAAGCCTACAACAGGTTTTGTCATATTAGCTTTCACCCATTCAGCTGCCTCTTCTTCTGCTGTACCACCGATTTCACCAATCATAATTACAGCATGCGTTTCTTCATCTTCATTAAATGCTTTTAACGCATCAATAAAGTCCGTACCGTTAACTGGGTCTCCACCGATACCTAC
>NZ_JAWRWL010000994.1:0-248 GCF_046535495.1 Bacillus sp. SIMBA_008
GTGTTTGGAGCCGGCTATTTTCGTCTGCAGCGGCATGATAACGCTGTTTCATATCTTCGTGAGAAGTCCGTTCGGTTTGAATGGCGGTCTCAAGTGAGCGGATGCGGGTATGTAAGTTTTTATTTTCTTCTTCAAATTTTATATTTGTAAGATGCAGACGATGCTTTTCTTCCATCTCATTTTTCCGCCGAAACGTTTCCTGCTGAAGCAGTTCTTGCAGAATGACGATTTTATCGAGCAGCCCGGCT
>NZ_JAWRWL010000995.1:0-248 GCF_046535495.1 Bacillus sp. SIMBA_008
AGAGGACCCGTTTTTTTAATGGTAGCTATTATGCCCGTTCGCACTACTACTCGTTTTATGCTTTGGATGCGAACTGCTCTTTTGTTTATTGTTATTTTTGTTGTTGTGATTCTTTTTATTATTACTCATGAAATATCCCCCCTGTTCCCTTTTATTATGGAACAAGAGCTCACTTTTCATTACGGGAATTATTGTCACCCGTTCTATAATGATGGAGTAAACCATTAATTTCACCGCCAAGTAAAATT
>NZ_JAWRWL010000996.1:0-248 GCF_046535495.1 Bacillus sp. SIMBA_008
GTGTATTTAGACGGGGTCAGCATTATGGATCAAGTGCTCGAAGAATTAGGAAATCCGAATAGTCAGTGGTCTATGAAGAACATTGAAGCGAAAGACTGGGAACCTTCTTTTGTGAAAGGCTTAGGGGTCATCCCATGTCCATATCATCGCTATTACTATAAAACAAAAGATATGCTGGAAGAAGAGCAAAAGGCAGCCCAAGAAAAAGGAACAAGAGCAGAGGTAGTCCAGCAGGTTGAGCACGAATT
>NZ_JAWRWL010000997.1:0-248 GCF_046535495.1 Bacillus sp. SIMBA_008
ACTGAAATCGAAAGCGTTTGCACGCCGAAAGTAACAGGGCTTGGCGGTCTCTATGAAGCCGTTCGGAATGAGCCGCTGTCGTTTTTTATTTTGTTCTCATCCGTTTCGGGTCTGATCCCTTCGCTTGCTGCGGGGCAAAGTGACTACGCGATGGCTAATTCATTTATGGACTCTTTTGCAAATCATCAGGCAGGCAAAGGAAACGTGTTTGTTAAAGCCGTTCAATGGCCCGTCTGGAAAGAAACCGG
>NZ_JAWRWL010000998.1:0-248 GCF_046535495.1 Bacillus sp. SIMBA_008
GCGAGCGCCGTCGTTGGCGCTATCGGGGATGCCAAACAGTTGTCCAACGGGCGTCATCTGGCGGCGTGGCTGGGGCTGGTGCCCCGTCAATACTCCTCGGGAGGCAAAGCCCGGTTGCAGGGCATCAGCAAGCGCGGCGATACCTATTTGCGAACTCTTCTGATTCACGGTGCAAGAACCGCTTTGCAATACGCGTCGGGCAAGACCGACAAACGTAGTCGATGGTTGCAGCAGCTGATCGCCCGACG
>NZ_JAWRWL010000999.1:0-248 GCF_046535495.1 Bacillus sp. SIMBA_008
TGCTTTTTTTGCATCGCGAACGACTCGCACAGATTCTTTTGTACTGATATGACATACATGATAATGACAGTTCGCTGCTTCTGCTAAAAGAACATCTCTTGCAATATGCACCGATTCACAAATGGACGGTATTCCGTTTAATTCATTTGCTTTTGAAAACTCTCCTTCATGAACGCATCCGCCGTAAATAAGCGAGTTATCTTCACAGTGTGCCACAATTGCTTGATCAAGGCTTGCCGCCTTTTTCA
>NZ_JAWRWL010001000.1:0-248 GCF_046535495.1 Bacillus sp. SIMBA_008
ATGAGGGGATAATACCTGAGTATTTAAAAGATGAACTACATGATGCAGCAATGAAAGCTGAAGATCTTGATAATAAAATGGCAACAATTCGCCAAGATATTGATGATATCGAAGCATGTTCGAATCAAATTCTGTTACCACTATAAAAAAAGGTTCTCTCCAATGAGAACCTTTTTTATTTCGCTATTTACGGGCAGTAAGGCTCTCCGATTAAAGGTTCACGTTATTTTTTCCCTATCGTGCGAACT
>NZ_JAWRWL010001001.1:0-247 GCF_046535495.1 Bacillus sp. SIMBA_008
CGCGCTACGTGGAATTCCTCTGGGGACGACCAGGTGCTGAACTTCCGTCGACTCATCGATCGGCAGTTGCAGCATCGCGAAGGTCGAGTCGTGTTGCACTGTCAATGCCGCCCGTAATTTCCCGAGAGGGGGGATTCGCTCGGAGGTGGTCGGTGCTGATTGCCTCCGACGTTCGCGCTTGCATCTGTCGCGACCCGGTAGACATGCGCAAGTCAATTGACGGGCTGTGCTATCTCGTCGAGCCGCT
>NZ_JAWRWL010001002.1:0-247 GCF_046535495.1 Bacillus sp. SIMBA_008
GTTGGCATGATTCTACATATCACATGTCTAGCAAGACCTTTGCCATTACAGGCAAAGGTCTTTTTTGCATTCATAAGCCTTTGTCTGTTGTGGGACAATAGATAAAAACAAGGAGGAATGATGATGGATGCAGCAATTATTTTAGAGTACGGGTGGGTTCTTCTCGTACTGATTGGATTAGAAGGGATTTTAGCCGCTGATAATGCGCTGGTCATGGCTGTGATGGTGAAGCACCTTCCAGAAAAGC
>NZ_JAWRWL010001003.1:0-247 GCF_046535495.1 Bacillus sp. SIMBA_008
AGAGGCAGCCGGTTTAGGTCCGGTCAATATTTATACAATTAGTGCAGACCTTCCATTTGCACAAGCACGCTGGTGCGGAGCAAACGGAATTGAAAATGTCGAAACATTATCTGATCACAAAGATATGTCATTTGGTGAAGCATTCGGTGTATATATGAAAGAATTGCGTTTATTGGCGCGTGCAGTTTTCGTATTAGACCCTAATGGGAAAGTGGTTTACACTGAATACGTAAGCGAAGCAACGAAT
>NZ_JAWRWL010001004.1:0-247 GCF_046535495.1 Bacillus sp. SIMBA_008
TCAGCAAGCCTCTGATAAACATTGACGCCGCCAACCTCATGTTGTTGATCTGCAACCTTGTAGAAATAGTCGGCCGCTTTCTTTGAAAGACCTTGTGAAAAATACAATTCACCTAATGCAAAATCAATAATGGCTTCATTTGGGAGCAGCTCTTTTGCTTTTAAGAGCTTTTGTTCACTGACTTCAAATAGTCCTTGCATTTGATACAAATCTGCCATTAACAGTAGACTCTCTGGATACGCATCAT
>NZ_JAWRWL010001005.1:0-247 GCF_046535495.1 Bacillus sp. SIMBA_008
CATTCAGGGCATATTTGACCTTATCATAGTAGACGAGGCGCAAGACCTGGCGGGCTGGGACCTTGAATTGATTGAGTGCCTCCTGAAATCAGCCGTCGAGGTGGCATTAATTGGGGACCATCGTCAGGCGACATTTTTGACGAACGACAACCCGAAAAACAAGAAATTCGCCGGAGAGAAGATCATCGAAAAATTCTCAAATTGGGAACGCGGCGGATTGGTGAATATCGAACATCAGTCCCACTCT
>NZ_JAWRWL010001006.1:0-247 GCF_046535495.1 Bacillus sp. SIMBA_008
TATCCAGCAAGCATCACGAAAGGACTGAAAGTGAGGTTACGTGTCTTATGATTCAATCAATGATTCGTAAGTTTGGTAAAGATGCTTCGGTACTTCGGAATATGGCAGAGAGTGATGGTCCATACCCTACAGAAGAATGGAAAGAAATTAACGAAATTAAAGGTGTGTTAGATGCCATTCAAGGGACAAAGGATGCCCGTAACAAGAAAGTAGAAGAGAAAAGTACACATTTCTTTTATTGCCTACC
>NZ_JAWRWL010001007.1:0-247 GCF_046535495.1 Bacillus sp. SIMBA_008
GCCGCGGCATCCTCGGCTGGCTGCGCGGGGAGTAGGAAGCTCCCGTCGCAGAAAGGCACCGATCCCCGCTCGGGATCGGTGCCTTTTCGCGACCGGGGCTACTCGGTGCGCAGGCGCAGCTGCGCCATGCCGCCGTCGACCTCGATCGCCGTGCCGGTCGTCGAACCGGCGGACGGGCCGACCAGGTAGGCGACGGCTGCGGCGACCTCGTCGGCGCTCACCAGTCGGCCGTGCGGCTGCCGCGCCT
>NZ_JAWRWL010001008.1:0-247 GCF_046535495.1 Bacillus sp. SIMBA_008
AATGAAAAGAAAAAGTGATTTAATAGATTTACGTTGGCCAGGTGTATTGTTGGCATGTAAGTACCCTTGTAATTCATATATATAAGGATGTGTGAATTTGTTTCTGACTGCTTCATATCCAGGATCTAAATGAACAATATCAATTCCGTATGCATCTTCTTCTGTGTCATAAACCTTTACAAGTGAATTTTCACTGTTCTTTCGATTGTTTTTAAATTGAGAGCGTTTGTTGACATCTCCTTTTATT
>NZ_JAWRWL010001009.1:0-247 GCF_046535495.1 Bacillus sp. SIMBA_008
TCCGCTGCTCAAGCCGCTGCGCTTCAAGGAGCTTGCCGTTTTCGTGCATCACTTTCAAGCGCTCCTCAAGCTCCTGTTCAATATTCAGAATCGCTTTTTCCATCTTTTCCGCCCGGGTGACGAAGTGGGAAGCCGGGAAAATCGCGACATGGTCACGGTCGCCGAGAATTTCTCCGGTCAAAGCGTCGACCTCCCTGATCCGCTCAATTTCGTCTCCGAAAAATTCCACTCTGATACAATGTTCGTC
>NZ_JAWRWL010001010.1:0-247 GCF_046535495.1 Bacillus sp. SIMBA_008
GGTCACGCCTGTACGCCTCGACGGCCGCTTCGATCTCGTCGAAAAACTGTGCGATCCCGCCGGGGTAGTAGCCACTGAAAGGGATGCCGGTATCGCCGGGGTCTGCGGGCAACACGTCGATGTCGTAGATGACGCACCCGTGTTGTTGGTCCTGGGGGAAGGAGGGATTCATCCGCTTCTCCGCGATAAGAAGCCCAGAAATGAAGGTGCCGTGATCGGTGTCGCGGTCGTCGTCCGTGAGGATGCC
>NZ_JAWRWL010001011.1:0-247 GCF_046535495.1 Bacillus sp. SIMBA_008
GTCGACGAACTTCAGCCAGTTCGGGCTGATCATCTCCGGTGCGTTCCTGCTCATCGGCGGTGTGGCCTTCACCGGGGGACTCGCGGGGCTTCTGCGGGGCCTCTTGCGGAAGGCCGACAATGCGGCGAAGGCCAAGACCGGCGTGCGTCGGGCGGAGGCCGTTCCGGTGGAGATCGAGAAGCTCGACGGTGCGCTGCTGCGCACCGAGGGGGTCTCCAAGGCGTTCGGCGGCAACCAGGCACTGTCG
>NZ_JAWRWL010001012.1:0-247 GCF_046535495.1 Bacillus sp. SIMBA_008
GTCAGACTGTTGTCGTTTTCGGAAGCTCCATCTTGATAAATAGCCCAATTATCAATGCTTACAATGCTGAATTTGTTGGTCTTTTTTATTGTCAAATATCCCATTTCTTGAAGCTGTTCCAACCAACGAAAAATTGTCTTTTCTCCCTTTACCCTGTCCTTAGATTTAAGACCGGTATTGTACATGTCCATCAAAGCAAAACGACCTGTTACAAAATCACCTGGCTTTAGCTTCACTTTTTGTCTAC
>NZ_JAWRWL010001013.1:0-247 GCF_046535495.1 Bacillus sp. SIMBA_008
CTCCGATAGAGCGCATTGTTAATACGAACCAATTTGCCTTTTCAACTTCTTCTGTCGTTTTTGCAGTAACTTTCATACTTTTACTACCGTCTAAGAAACCATATTTATCAGTTGATTCTAAAGTAATTGAGCCTACTTTGGCATCTTTCTTAATAGGAGCAACTAAATGTCCATCTTCAGCAAGAGATTTATCTACTTCAGCCCCAATTTTATAAGGATCTTTGCTACCTTTTTTCGCGATTACTGT
>NZ_JAWRWL010001014.1:0-247 GCF_046535495.1 Bacillus sp. SIMBA_008
GTCACGACGGAAAGCCTCTCATGCCGCCACCGCGGCGGCAATGGTGCGGCACCGGTCGTCGCCGCGGTCAGTTGATGATCTCGCCGCGTTCGTCGGCGCGGATCGCGGCCAGCGTCTCCCGCCAGGTCGCGAGTGCTTCGGGGGTCAGCCGGGTCCAGTCGAGCACCTCGGAGACGACCCGGATCGGCTCGGTGCTGCGATACGAGCGCGTGGGGTTGCCGGGGAACTTCTTGTCGGTCACATTCGG
>NZ_JAWRWL010001015.1:0-247 GCF_046535495.1 Bacillus sp. SIMBA_008
GACTGGTTCCTGAACGAGCCCGAGCCCGCGAAGCTGATCCTTGATACCCGCGGTGTGCCCTTCAACCCGGACACCCTGGCCGTCGTGGCGCCTCTCCTCGAGGGGCCGAGTCAAATTGCGGCCGATTACGTCGACACCGTGCTTGACGACGGTGTCGTCGCCCCGCCGCAGCCGGCCGGTGGCTCGATCATGAACGAGCTATCGCAACGCATGGAGTCCGAGGTCCTCTTCGATCGAGCGTCGCCGG
>NZ_JAWRWL010001016.1:0-247 GCF_046535495.1 Bacillus sp. SIMBA_008
GTTTCCCCTTTAGCAGTTAGCATCAAAATCGGAATATCATAGTACTTCCTTAATTCAAAACATACATCAAATCCATCCATATTTGGCATCATGATATCAAGAATAACCATATCAACTTTTACTTCATCTATTTTCTTAAGTGCATCTAGTCCATCAATTGCCTCATATGTTTGAAAACCTTCTCGTTCTAAAAATACAGAAACAAGTTCTCTAATATGCGGATCGTCATCCACAATTAAAATGTTAG
>NZ_JAWRWL010001017.1:0-247 GCF_046535495.1 Bacillus sp. SIMBA_008
TCAGTAATTGTCGTGTTCATTGTTGCAAAAGTAATTGGTCTAGATACAGCAGTAATGAATTCAATGTTACCACAAGCAGCAACAACAGCAATTGCATTACCGATCTCTGAAAGTATTGGTGGTATACCAGCAATTACATCGTTTGCAGTTATTTTTAACGCGGTTATTGTATACGCATTAGGAGCATTATTCTTAAAAACATTTAGAGTAAAACATCCAATTGCAAAAGGTTTAGCACTTGGAACAG
>NZ_JAWRWL010001018.1:0-247 GCF_046535495.1 Bacillus sp. SIMBA_008
CTTTGGTCATTAAAATTAAGCCAAGCACAGATATCTGATAACGAATAAGTAGTTAGAGTTAATAATTTTTTTGCTTCTTCAATTCGTTCACGTTGAATGTACTCAATTAATGAAATACCGACTTCTTTTTTGAATAATATAGATAAATAATCCGAATTTATGTTTGCAAATTTAGCAAGTTGTTTAACAGATATTTGATTGTAAATATTTTCAAAAATATAGTTTTTGCAAATAGCGATAGTCTTTG
>NZ_JAWRWL010001019.1:0-246 GCF_046535495.1 Bacillus sp. SIMBA_008
GGGCGTCCCCCGCCTCGAGCACCGCACTGAGCCAGAAGATCTCCTCGCAGGTCGGGACAATGAGATCGGCGCGGTGTCGACGCGCGATCCCGGCGATCGCACGCGCGAACTCCACCGGCCGGAACCGCGCCGACGGCACCCGATAGGCACGACGCACGGCGCGGGAACGCGCTGTCAGATGGGGCTCGCTGTCGGCGACGATCACGCCCCACCCCGCCTCGGCGAAGCGCCGCGCGAGATCGAGAG
>NZ_JAWRWL010001020.1:0-246 GCF_046535495.1 Bacillus sp. SIMBA_008
GAAACGGAGTATTGGTCAGGATCGCTCAGATCATCTTCAATATTGATTAACACCGCCTGGTCACAGCCCATCGCAAGGGCGGTTCTCAGTTCTTTCTCCGCATCTTCTCCGCCGACGGTTACGGCGGTCACGGTTCCGCCGTGCTCTTCCTTCAGCTGAATGGCTTCTTCAATGGCGTATTCATCATACGGATTAATGATAAATTCGGCCCCGTCCTCCTGAATCTTTCCTGCTTCAATGACGATT
>NZ_JAWRWL010001021.1:0-246 GCF_046535495.1 Bacillus sp. SIMBA_008
GGAACGACCTTTTCTACGAAATGAGCGATTCAGGCGTTATCAAGAAAACAGCCATGGTCTTCGGACAAATGAACGAGCCGCCGGGCGCACGTATGCGTGTAGCACTGACGGGTCTTACAATGGCTGAGCATTTCCGTGATAAACAAGGACAGGACGTACTGTTCTTTATCGATAACATTTTCCGTTTCACACAAGCGGGTTCAGAGGTTTCCGCGCTTCTCGGCCGTATGCCTTCTGCGGTTGGTT
>NZ_JAWRWL010001022.1:0-246 GCF_046535495.1 Bacillus sp. SIMBA_008
GCGCAACATTATTAGAAGAAGTTACAGAAGGAATTCAACGTGTGGCAGACAGTTCTTCATTAGTATCCACAGCATCTATGTACACGAAGAAAAAGGCTGAAGATGGTGGAAAGTTAGTTGAACAAACTGTGAATCAAATGCAATTAATCCATGAGTCTGTTTCACAATCAGATAAAGTTATTGTTTTGTTAGATGATAAGTCGAAACAAATTGGAGCAATCCTTGAGATAATTCAACATATTGCAG
>NZ_JAWRWL010001023.1:0-246 GCF_046535495.1 Bacillus sp. SIMBA_008
CTTCCGTCACGACGCCCGCGGCGAAGATCACGGATGCCAGGAGAACGAAGAGTCGACGGCGGCGCAGCTTGTCGGAGAGGAAACCTCCACCGATTGCACCGATGGTCGTGGCCGCGATGCCGACCAGGCTCAGAGTGGCGAGAATGCCTGCGATCTCCTCGACACTGATGTTCAGGCGAGCCGCAAAGAAGAAGGCGGTGAAGGCGGTGTTCAGGGTGAGCCCAAAGTAGAAGCAAAACCGGCCCG
>NZ_JAWRWL010001024.1:0-246 GCF_046535495.1 Bacillus sp. SIMBA_008
GGTTTACCCTTCGATCGCGACCTAGACCCCGCCGTTGATTTTTCAGCTGCCATCCTGGCCCAGCAACCATCATTCAATTTTCTGTCGAGCACGCGCAAGCCCGCGTCTGCTTTGCATGGAGGCACCCGCAATGTTTGAACGAGAACGAGAATTTTGGTGGAATCCAGTCGCCCCGCGCGGAGAGAGAATTCTCGTGACCTGCCGGCGGATTGCCGTGCTTTTGCTTGTCTTGTGCTTGGCCCCCGG
>NZ_JAWRWL010001025.1:0-246 GCF_046535495.1 Bacillus sp. SIMBA_008
CGATGAGAGAAAAATAGTTGTTCTTCACAGCTTGTACAAAGAGATGACATTACAATATTCTCTTCTTTTATGCCTGATTGTACACATAATATACGATTAATTTCTTTTAAATTAATTGCGTACTGCCCATCAGAAATTTTTTTATAAGGGACAGAGCCGTTTACTACTTGCTCTGCTGCTGTTAACACTCGATCATCAACAACGTAACAACAAGATCCAATTGCTGGTCCAATTGCAACATGAATT
>NZ_JAWRWL010001026.1:0-246 GCF_046535495.1 Bacillus sp. SIMBA_008
GTGCCGATCAGCATCCTCGTGTTCGGCATCGGCCTCATCCGCAACGGCTTCACGATGATGAAGAAGGAGGGGCGGAGCCTCGGCAACCGTCTCTCGCTGATCCTCGGACTCGCTGTGCTGGCGTTGCCAGTCCTCTCGATCGCGCTCGTTCTGACAATCGGTCTCGCGGGCCTCTTCTTGGCCGCCCTCATCGCGTTCGTCTCCGCCTACGCGAGCATGGTGTTCATCTCGTTCGCGATCTACTCG
>NZ_JAWRWL010001027.1:0-246 GCF_046535495.1 Bacillus sp. SIMBA_008
CACTCCCTACTTCACGAACTACTCGATCCCGGTTCTGCTCGATGCCGGTCTCGGCGAGACCGTGCGGAACCTCTGGCGCGAAGGCTGGGGGTGGATGCTCACGTCGGGCGCCACCACCTGGTGGGAAGTGTTCGATGACCGGTGGAGTCGCTGCCATGCGTGGAGTGGAGCGCCGACGTGGCAGTTGAGCCGCTTCACACTGGGTCTCCGTCCCACCTCCGTCGTCGAGCCGCCCGTGATCAGAGT
>NZ_JAWRWL010001028.1:0-246 GCF_046535495.1 Bacillus sp. SIMBA_008
GTAGAGATTGCATTGAATTACAAAGAAGAAAAAAAGTAGAACAATATGTCCGTGATAAGATGGCTCCTTTATGGAGCCTGTTTTATTTTATAACCAGAAAATCTAATTGTTACCATGCCCCATAAAGAAAAGACACCCAAAGGTGCCTTCCTCCGACTTGATAACCAATTATGTCCTCGGTTTGTATCATATATTACTACAAGGATCTATTAATGTTGATGGATACCTAGGTTATTTTAATAAATG
>NZ_JAWRWL010001029.1:0-246 GCF_046535495.1 Bacillus sp. SIMBA_008
GGAATAGACGGCGTCCACATCAGTAAAGTTTTCGTACAGGTCGGCTTTTAAGCCGCTGGCGAGAATGGAGCCGGTAATATCAGAACCGCTCCGGGAAAACGTCACAATCTCATGCTCCTTCGTGTAACCGAAAAATCCCGGAAAAATGATCAAGCCTTCACGGTTTCTCAGACGGTACAAATGATCATAAGACTCAGGGAGCACCTGGGCGCTTCCGGGTTCATTCGTCACAAACAGCCCCGCTTC
>NZ_JAWRWL010001030.1:0-246 GCF_046535495.1 Bacillus sp. SIMBA_008
GGTGCGCGACCGGACCAGGTCGTCGCCCTGGGCAACCTGAAGTTCGACATCGCCGTACCCGAACAGTTGCCGGCCTTCGTCGACGACTTCCATGCGCGCGTGCCGGCGACGCGGCCGGTGTGGATCGCCGCCAGTACCCATGAGGGCGAGGAAGCTGCGGTGATCGAACTGCATCGGCGCCTGGCCCGCCAGTTCCCGAACCTGCTGCTGGTGTGGGCGCCGCGCCATCCCGAGCGCTTTCCCAAG
>NZ_JAWRWL010001031.1:0-246 GCF_046535495.1 Bacillus sp. SIMBA_008
ATTGCAATGGTAACGCATGATCCAGTAGCGGCGAGTTATTGCGAACGTATTCTTTTCATTCGCGACGGAGAAATTTTCTCAGAAATACATAAAGGAAGAACGAAACAAGCCTTTTTCCAAGAAATTCTGGACGTACTTGCGATGCTAGGAGGAGAATATCATGAACTTTCGCCAGCTCGCGCTTAATAACGTAAAAGGAAATTGGCGTAATTATAAAGCTTTCCTTATTAGTAGCTGTTTATCGAT
>NZ_JAWRWL010001032.1:0-246 GCF_046535495.1 Bacillus sp. SIMBA_008
CACTTTGCTCGATCATTACATTTCCAATGAATAATAACGTACAACTTAACAATAATAATAAAATAATGGCTTTATAAAAGAATTTAGTCATTGGATTTAATGCAACTTTTTGATGATAGTTCACCCTAGATAATACTCGTTCTTTCATCTTGAACACCTCTTTTCCACACAGCGTATAACTCTTACTTTAAGAATACCTTGTTGTAAAAAAACATCCCATCGATTTCTCTTACACGTACCTTACAT
>NZ_JAWRWL010001033.1:0-246 GCF_046535495.1 Bacillus sp. SIMBA_008
ATAATGTTCAAAACTATTAGGAGGATCAATGATTCCAGATTGGTGGCTTAATAAATTTCGCAATGTGACTTTTTTCTGTGAGGTAAATAGATTGGTAGGTATGTTCCAAGATGTGAGTCTATCATTTACGTCTTCATCTAAATGCACGATCTTTTGATCTGATAACGTTAGTACGAGCATTGTAGTGAAGAATTTACTAATAGAACAAGAATTGAATATGGAATTCGTAGTGACAGTTTTAGTGGT
>NZ_JAWRWL010001034.1:0-246 GCF_046535495.1 Bacillus sp. SIMBA_008
ATGACGCAAATAGTCGCTGCTCTATATTTCCGCAGCGTTGACACATATATTTAGAAGCTTTCTTTTTTACACCTTGTACACATACGACCTCCCGCTTCTTTTTCAAATCTTGTAATGTATCCCGTAAATCTGAAGAGAGTTCCTCTAATAGTAACTGTTTCCCTGCTAACATCAGCAACCACCTCCAGCACTACTATAAACCTTTCTCATAATCTCGTAAAAACTCAAAAAAGCCGATAACCTACT
>NZ_JAWRWL010001035.1:0-246 GCF_046535495.1 Bacillus sp. SIMBA_008
CGGACAAGATGAAGATGAAAGGGCAATTCGGCGTTCGTCATTACAATAAAAGTTATACAGAGCGAGGGTGTCAATTAAGGGTTCTTGTGAATACAGGAGATATTGAGGGCGTATATGAAAAAAGAAATGAACTATACGCCCTATTTGGTAGATTAGAAGACTTTTATATTATTTATTCAAGAGAACCGAGCATACGACGACGTGTTGAGTATGAAGACATGAAAATTAATCGTCCGTCCGGTTCTT
>NZ_JAWRWL010001036.1:0-246 GCF_046535495.1 Bacillus sp. SIMBA_008
GATTTTTACCAATGAAAGAGTTGTGGAAGCAAAGGCAAATCGAAATCAATCTAGGGCAAGAGATTGATTTAGATACATTCTTGCATACTTTACATCATATTGGTTATGAGCGTAAGTCGATGGTAGAAGCTCCTGGGGAATTCAGTTTGCGCGGGGGAATATTAGATATTTACCCATTAACTGAAGAGTTACCATTTCGTATTGAATTTTTCGATACAGAAGTTGATTCTATTCGATTATTTGATG
>NZ_JAWRWL010001037.1:0-246 GCF_046535495.1 Bacillus sp. SIMBA_008
GTCACGCAGCCGCGCTCCGAGCGCCCGATGGAACCGCGGATGCCGTGTCGCCAGCTGGTCGCGCGCCTCGAGGAACGCCCACGTGCACAGGGGGATCTGCTGCGGGCTCATGGTCGGCGAGTACGTCAGGTGGCTGAGGAACTTGCTCGTGTCGCCGCTCGCGTCGAGCCACCCGCCGCGGGCATCCACCGTGAAGCCGGAGTCGTCGCCGTACCGCAGGGCGGCGGCATCCTTCCGTTCGATCTC
>NZ_JAWRWL010001038.1:0-246 GCF_046535495.1 Bacillus sp. SIMBA_008
CGACCCGAGAACCCCGTCACACCCCGTCACGCTCGACGTTCTATCGCCCCATGCTGGCGTACCAGCACTCCAGTTCCATAGTTCCAGAACGCATTTACCGGGATAGTGAGCCGCGTCATTGGAACCGAACCCCGACAGTCAGGCGTTGCGGACCTTTCGGATCGGCCGCGTTGCGTGCGATGTGGGGTCGGGACAGCTGAGACTGCCCGAGTCTCTTTCGTTCTCGCCGTATGGCGTGTTTCTCGG
>NZ_JAWRWL010001039.1:0-246 GCF_046535495.1 Bacillus sp. SIMBA_008
GGGGCTGCGGCTATGCGACAGAGGCGGCGAACGCCTGTCTGGACTACGGTTTTCATACGCAGCAATACGGACGCATAGCGGCGCTGATTGATCCGGAAAATGCTGCCTCCGTCCGCGTCGCGGAAAAAATCGGCATGGTGCCCGGTGAGACCGTTACCAAATGGGAGAGGCGGCTGACGGTATTTGACATCACATCTGACATTGAACGTTTCGGCGAAATGTAGTATGATACGAACAGACATGTTT
>NZ_JAWRWL010001040.1:0-246 GCF_046535495.1 Bacillus sp. SIMBA_008
CTGTCCACTTTAATAAGCTGCATCATCACCATGCATGTGTGGTTCAAAAAAACATGCTCCATTGCACGGCTATGAGAATGTTCTACATTCTGCAATGAGAACTAGAAGTCCATTATAAACAAGACTGTTTGATAAGCCAAATGCAATCATATGATGATTTTCACAAAACAGAACAAATGTTCCATCTTTATCTTATCGCTCTTTTTCTTGATATGCAAGATCACCGATATGTCCCTGTCGCCTTAT
>NZ_JAWRWL010001041.1:0-246 GCF_046535495.1 Bacillus sp. SIMBA_008
TTTAAAATCCACGAACTTGATGAAGATGAAATTTTGGAAATTCTCAGAGAGTATGGGATTGAAGGAAGCGGAGGCGCTAAATTTCCAACACATCTAAAGTTAAATTTGAAAAATCGTGAAATTACGTCATTAATCATTAATGCAGCTGAATGTGAACCCTACCTGAGCGCCGATTACGCCCTGCTCTCAAGCAAGTTTGAAGAATTAAAGAAAGCCATTACCATTCTTAAAAAAGCCATTAAAGCC
>NZ_JAWRWL010001042.1:0-246 GCF_046535495.1 Bacillus sp. SIMBA_008
CTCGTCCAGCGCCCGGGCGACCTGGGGCAGGGCCTGGCGATCGCGCACATAGACTTTCAGCAGGGTGCCCGGGTCGTCCAGCGAAGCCGGCATGTCCGCGCCACCGCGACCGATCGCCGCCTCGCGCAGCGCGTCCAGGTTGACGAAGATCTCCTCCAGCTGGGCCGGCAGGTCGTCGTGGTGGGCGGTGGCGTGGCCGACGATGCTCGCCGTGCCCGACAGCATCAGCGGCGCCCGGCTGCCCGG
>NZ_JAWRWL010001043.1:0-246 GCF_046535495.1 Bacillus sp. SIMBA_008
CGTCAACAGCCACACCGTGTGGAGCGCGCCCGAGTCCGGTAGCCAGATCGACTTCTCGTCGTTCGTGCACTTCGCCCAGACCGCGGAGCGCGGGCTCTTCGACTACGTGTTCCTTGCCGAAGGGTTGCGTGTGCGCGAGCACGGCGGCCAGATCCATGCTCTCGATGTCGCCGGTCGCCCGGCAACCCTCGCGCTCCTCGCCGGCATGGCGTCGGTGACCCGCAACATCGGCCTTGTCGGCACGCT
>NZ_JAWRWL010001044.1:0-246 GCF_046535495.1 Bacillus sp. SIMBA_008
CGCGCACGAGATCCGTGATGTCGATGAGAAAGCTCGTATACCCGCCCGTGTGTCCGCCGGCGCGCTCACCGTTGACGAAGACCTCGGCATGCTGGAACACGGCGCCGAACTCGAGGCAGATCCGCCGGCCGATCCATGCCTCGTCGATCGCGAGCTCGTGCCGATAGCAGCCTGTGCCGACGTAGAAGGTCGTGCCGAGATCGGCCGGCACGGCGAACGAGTGCGGCAGGCCGATGTCGACCCAGT
>NZ_JAWRWL010001045.1:0-246 GCF_046535495.1 Bacillus sp. SIMBA_008
GTGGTGAACCTCGGTCCTGGCGGCAGGATCAGTCCGTGCTCGCGCGCCGCGAGAGACAGCATCGTCGAGACGGGAGCGCCGAGATCCACCCATGCGGAGAGCCCTCCGTCGGTCTGCGGCATGCGCACGCCGTCGATGCGTTCGAGTCCCTCGGCGACGGCCGCGCGTCCCGCCGCGAGCCGCGAGCGGACGTTTGCGGTGAGGGCGGGCATCTCGGTGAGGAGCTCGATGGCGATGCACTGCTCC
>NZ_JAWRWL010001046.1:0-246 GCF_046535495.1 Bacillus sp. SIMBA_008
TGATGCGAACCTCTCTTTTTGCAAAAGCTTTGAGATCGGCCAGAATGAATTGTCCCATCTGTCGCTCCGCCATTTTACCGACGGCGAAAACAAAAAGCATCTGAAAGAAATCTGGGAAACCCTCCGCAGAAAAGGAAATGCCAAAGGAGAACTGCCCGTCAAGCTTCGGTCCGGCGAAGAGAAGCTGTTTGAATTTACGATTACGTCCAACTTAATCAGCGGGTTCTACATGTCCATTATGAGAGA
>NZ_JAWRWL010001047.1:0-246 GCF_046535495.1 Bacillus sp. SIMBA_008
GACGGCACCTCGAGCCGCTCCGGCGCGAGTGTGTCGAGGCGGCTCGCCTCGGGCCAGGGTAGGAGCCCGCGAAGCGCGGAGGTGACATCGATCGAGGCGAGCGATGCTCCGCGCACGTGCGGCGCGAGCCACCCCTCGAGCGTCCCGAGCAGGGTCTCGTCCGATACGTCGGGCCAGGGTGCGCCGAGTTCGCGGTGGATCAGCTGCAGTCGCGCGCGGAGTGCGGCGGCGTTATCGTTCCACGGG
>NZ_JAWRWL010001048.1:0-246 GCF_046535495.1 Bacillus sp. SIMBA_008
GGTACAAATGAATGGGTGAACGGAAGTGAGAAACTTGGTGAAGGGCAAGTGAAAGCGGACAATGCAGCAAATAGTGTAAAACAACAATTAGAAGAGTACGTGAAAAGTCATCCGGAAGTGCAGCAAGATCCTGCTTTTCAAAAACTCGTTGCTACTTCTAACGGATTAGCTAAAGCAACAAACGCTTTAAATGGTGGCCAACAACAATTGACACAAGGTGCGAAGAAGCTTGCTGACGGTCAGAAT
>NZ_JAWRWL010001049.1:0-246 GCF_046535495.1 Bacillus sp. SIMBA_008
GTGTGCTCCTGCCGCAGGCTGTAATGTCACAGCGTCCATCCCCGTAATTTCTTCAAGATGATCACCTAGGTCATACAGTAATTCTAATGCTCCCTGCACAGTGTCCGCCTCCTGTAGTGGATGGACTTGCGCGAAGCCTGCAAAGCGTGCAACCTTTTCATTAATCTTTGGATTATATTTCATCGTACAAGAGCCAAGAGGATAAAATCCGGAATCGACCCCGTGATTACGTCTTGATAATGCTGT
>NZ_JAWRWL010001050.1:0-245 GCF_046535495.1 Bacillus sp. SIMBA_008
TTCAAATAATATTTTTAAAGGCGCCTTGATTGAAAACTCATGATTGATCCGTGAAATGGTTTGAGTCGCCTTTAATGAATGTCCGCCAAGGTCAAAGAATTGATCCTCTTTGTATACACGATCAACGTCTAAAATGTCCTCCCATATGGCAGCAAGCAATTGCTCTGTTGTCGTTTCTGGCAATTGTTTTTCAAGAGGTTGTCCATTTTTGTGATGATTCAGCTTGAGGGCTTCATGGTCAATAG
>NZ_JAWRWL010001051.1:0-245 GCF_046535495.1 Bacillus sp. SIMBA_008
TCCCAGAGACGGTGGCCGCGGCCGAGGAAGATCGGCGCCACCATGAGGTGCAGGTCGTCGACCAGGCCCGCGCGGAGGAAGTCCCGCGCTGTGCGGTATCCGCCGCCGATCCGCACATCCTGGCCGCCCGCGGCTTCTGTCGCCTCGGCGAGCACGTCTTCGATCGCCGCGTCTCGGAAGTGGAAGGTCGTACCGCCGTCCATCGCGATCAACGGGCGAGGGGCGGAGTGGGTGAGGACGTATAC
>NZ_JAWRWL010001052.1:0-245 GCF_046535495.1 Bacillus sp. SIMBA_008
GGATGATTACATAAATAAAGTGAAGGAGTACCATCCAAAACCAAACTATTTTCTAAATTGTGTCAAGGCATTTCTTGTAGGTGGATTCATTTGTACTGTCGGAGAAGTATTGATGAAATTTTATATACATTATTTTCATTTCAGTGAACAAGAGGCAGGAAATCCGACAGTTGCAACGCTTGTATTATTATCGGCGATTTTAACAGGTTGTGGTGTATATGATAAAATCGGTCAATTTGCTGGAG
>NZ_JAWRWL010001053.1:0-245 GCF_046535495.1 Bacillus sp. SIMBA_008
TATTGATGATAGTCGTTACATGGAATGACATTCAGCGGTTCTTCTTATAAGACATGTTTGGATAAGGTAAAACAGGCCAGCAGATTTTTCTGTTGGCTGTTTCTTATCTCCAAGAAGGAATAGTCATTTCCTAGTTTTTTAACCGTTTTAGGGAAATAGTTTGTTTTCTAAGGAAATCGTAAGTATAATCGAGAATGAGTATATTAAATTAGCTTTTCTGAATAGCGCAGAAAGACTTTTTTGTA
>NZ_JAWRWL010001054.1:0-245 GCF_046535495.1 Bacillus sp. SIMBA_008
CGTTCGCGATTGCGTCGACCACCTCCGCGGTCAGCTCCGCACCGTCGCGGGCCAGGGTCTCGAGTGCCTGCTCGGCGGTCGCGGTCGGCGCGACCACGATCGTGCGCATGGCGAACACGTCGCCCGCATCGAGCTCCGGGACGAGCTGGAACACGCTCGCTCCGAGCTCGCGGTCACCGGCGATCAGCGCACGCTGCACCGGCGCGGCTCCTCGCCAGGCGGGCAGCAGGGAGAAGTGCAGGTTG
>NZ_JAWRWL010001055.1:0-245 GCF_046535495.1 Bacillus sp. SIMBA_008
GTACATGCAGAGAACATTGATGTTGATCCAGTAGGTTCTTGTGTAGGACCGAAAGGACAACGTGTACAACGCATTGTAGACGAATTAAAAGGCGAAAAGATTGACATCGTTCGCTGGTCAAATGATCCAGTAGAATATGTTGCAAATGCTTTAAGCCCATCACAAGTTGTTAAAGTTCTTGCAGATGAAGAAGAAAAAGCAACAACTGTTGTTGTTCCAGACCACCAACTGTCATTAGCTATTGG
>NZ_JAWRWL010001056.1:0-245 GCF_046535495.1 Bacillus sp. SIMBA_008
GGAAAACATTTGTTGTTATGGGCGTTGCGAACCAAAGAAGTATTGCGTGGGGAATTGCTCGCTCTTTGCATAATGCAGGTGCAAAATTAATATTCACATATGCAGGAGAACGTTTAGAAAGAAACGTTCGTGAATTAGCGGAAACATTAGAAGGACAAGAATCACTTGTATTACCTTGTGATGTAACAAATGATGAAGAACTTACAGCTTGCTTTGAAACAATCAAGCAAGAGGTTGGTACAATT
>NZ_JAWRWL010001057.1:0-245 GCF_046535495.1 Bacillus sp. SIMBA_008
GTGCCCGATTCGACGACCTGACCCGCGTACATGACGGCGACCCGGTCGGCGACATTGGCGACAACGCCGAGATCATGCGTGATAAAAATGATAGACGTATCAATTTTCTTTTGCAGATCTTTCATCAGCTCAAGGATCTGTGCCTGAATCGTCACATCAAGCGCTGTTGTCGGTTCATCGGCAATTAACAGTTTCGGATTTGCCGCAAGCGCCATCGCGATGACGACACGCTGTCTCATACCGCC
>NZ_JAWRWL010001058.1:0-245 GCF_046535495.1 Bacillus sp. SIMBA_008
GTGGATCATATTGTTTAATGATATCGTGAACTAAAATGAAGTTCCCCAGTGACTTAGACATCTTCTCATTATTAATATTAATATATCCATTGTGCATCCAATAACGTGCAAATGTTTTTCCTGTTAATGCCTCAGACTGCGCAATTTCATTCTCATGATGAGGAAATGCCAAGTCTTGACCACCAGCATGAATATCGATTGTATCTCCTAAGTATTTACGCGCCATTGCTGAGCATTCAATATGC
>NZ_JAWRWL010001059.1:0-245 GCF_046535495.1 Bacillus sp. SIMBA_008
ATTCTACATAATCACGATCCGCAATTGTTATGTTGCCAACACCTGCTCTAACAATTGCTTCTGCATTCGCTGCACCGAGAGCACCAGCGCCGATAATAAGCACATGCTTCTCTCTAATTTTTCTCTGTCCTTCTTCTCCAACACCAGAAAATAATATTTGTCTTGAATATCGCTCCTGCATACGATAGCCCCCTTTCTTATCCTCCTATATAAGACATTTCAATTTTCGGACGATTCTTTGCACT
>NZ_JAWRWL010001060.1:0-245 GCF_046535495.1 Bacillus sp. SIMBA_008
GAAGAAAGCGTATTTCCAAAGACCGGCTTGCAGGGCACCATCCGTTAAAAAGGTTGGCGGGAAGAATAGGCATACGATAAGAGTAGCGCTTGTTGTCATAAGAAAGCTTTTCGTATAAGGCGGAACTTCTGTAGCAACACGCCCACTTGCAAAAACATAGAATGAAAAAGAGACAGCGGCTAATAAACCAAAGATAATACCTTTCGTGGAAAAGTTTTGTCCGAGACCTTCAAAGACACCGCCTG
>NZ_JAWRWL010001061.1:0-245 GCF_046535495.1 Bacillus sp. SIMBA_008
TACAAAAGTTAACGAAACATTTCTACAATAGGTATTGTGGTCAAAAAAATTAGAAAGGCGGAGATCAGGTGAAGAAGCAAGCACATAGGTCTAAACGAAGGAAAAACCTGTCTATTCTGCTCACTTCCATTATGATGATTAGTCTCATTCTCCCAGCAGTACCTACTCATGCAGAAACAGAAAACGGCAAAGCCGTAAAGGTCAGTATCTTAGCCACAACCGATGTTCATGCGAACATGATGAAT
>NZ_JAWRWL010001062.1:0-245 GCF_046535495.1 Bacillus sp. SIMBA_008
GGCCTGCCGCAACGAGGTTGATGCCTTGCTGGAGCAAAAGTTCGGCCGACTTCAGATCTCGCGTCGCCAGTTCCGTCGCGTTGCCGCGAATGGCGGAGGCGAGATTATGGGAATTGGCGGCTGACAAAGCATCGCCATGTTCATGCGCTTCATCGGCTGTGTCTTCCAGCGCAGTGACGACGAAGTCGATCAGCTCCCGCCGCTCGCTGACAGTCATTTCGGCCAGTGTCTTGGCTGCTTCCATG
>NZ_JAWRWL010001063.1:0-245 GCF_046535495.1 Bacillus sp. SIMBA_008
TCGTCATGGTTGCACTCATGACCATGACACCGGTGCATATGCAGCATCATGGTTATGGATTAGCCGAAGTGGGCATTGTAATTGGTTTCCATATAGGTGCGATGTATCTTCCTTCACCTATCACGGGTGTACTTGTAGATAAACTAGGGCGAACAGCTATGAGCATAGCGTCGGGCATCACATTGTTACTTGCTGGTTTATTAGCAGCATTCGCACCAAGTGATTCAATGATTCTATTAATCATT
>NZ_JAWRWL010001064.1:0-245 GCF_046535495.1 Bacillus sp. SIMBA_008
GTCAGCACATAAAAAAAGCAGATCATAACGATCTGCTTTTTCATTTTATTCTTCCGGTTTCTCCGGTGTTTTGCCTTGTGTCAGCTTATGGCCTTCGATATCCACGTTCGGAATGATTTTATCCAGCCACTTCGGTAAGTACCAGGCCGCATGTCCCATCAGCTTCATGACACTCGGAATGATGGTCATTCTTACAATGAACGCATCGAAAAGAACACCGAAGGTCATTGCCAATCCCATGGATT
>NZ_JAWRWL010001065.1:0-245 GCF_046535495.1 Bacillus sp. SIMBA_008
GTTGCCATATCGAGAGAAAGCTTGATCTTAGAACAAGACTTTCCATTTTTCTTATAGATGCTCTCGTTTCAAGAAGCAGGAGCGAAAAAATCTAGAAAGCGTGATATAATAAGGATTCGAGGTTTTAAAAGCTGTTTTCTTTACTAAGTTCATCTGTTAAGGTTTATAATAGAAAAGCAGGTCATTCGACATACTCGAATGTTCACGTATTTTTTCATTTTGGTTTTATTTTTTTATGTTATTTC
>NZ_JAWRWL010001066.1:0-245 GCF_046535495.1 Bacillus sp. SIMBA_008
CCTTCGAGCCGAAGGCCGCGGCACGCGCCACGGCGACGCCCTGACGCTGACCGCCGGAGAGGGTCTCGACCGACTGGCCGATGTTCTGGAGCGTCTGCAGCCCGAGCTGCGACATCACCTCGAGCGACTCCGCCTCCCTCGTCGTCGACATGCTCGCGTCGGGCGGTCACCCGAACCCGCCGACGTGGTCACGCATCGTGTGGGCCGCGCTCGAGGGTGTTCTCGCACTCGCGCTGCTCGTCGCA
>NZ_JAWRWL010001067.1:0-244 GCF_046535495.1 Bacillus sp. SIMBA_008
GGCTGCCCATATCACGGTCGATCATCGAGGCTCATGGAGGACGGATGGACGCCGACAACAGCAGTTCTCTCGGAGGCGCACGATTCTCCTTCGTCCTGCCGGTGTTGATCTAGCCGCGCCAAGGCACGAGCAGTCTTCGGCGGCGAGGGCGGGCCGCCGGACTTCGTTCCATTCGTAAGCAGTTTCCCCCGTCCTGAAACACTCAGGCGCCGTGCGCCCTGCATCATCGTGTCCAGTTCAACGG
>NZ_JAWRWL010001068.1:0-244 GCF_046535495.1 Bacillus sp. SIMBA_008
GTTATGCAGTAAACAATCATCGCTTTTCTTACAGAAAACACCAGTTGTTTCAAGCGATGAGATTGTTATAATAGTTATAAACGGAAGCAGTTAAGCTGAACTTCCATCCCGTATATCCCTTTTACAAGGGGACGTTACGGATTCGACAGGGGCGGTTCGAGCTTGAGCTGCGAGCCGAGAGGCGATCTCGTTAACACGCACTAAATGTAACTGGCAAAACTAAAAGTTTTAACCAAAACTTAGC
>NZ_JAWRWL010001069.1:0-244 GCF_046535495.1 Bacillus sp. SIMBA_008
CGCTTTATATGTTGGTTTATTAGAGGGGAATGGTACTGAACTTTTAAAAGGCAAATATTCGACTTCATACAACGTTGCAATTTATATAAAAAAGTTGCTAGAACATAATATGGAAACTGGTCCTTTACCAACGGATAATCTGCATGTAGGAGCATTCCGTTATTATCAAGAAGGGAAAGACTACTACATTCCAATTCTAAAAAAGCATGGTGATAAAATAAAAATCACCGGAATTGGCCTTTTT
>NZ_JAWRWL010001070.1:0-244 GCF_046535495.1 Bacillus sp. SIMBA_008
CTCGGTCGGGGTCGCCTTGGGGTCGGCTTGGGAGACCACGACGACCGAGTTCCTCGCGAGCCGTGCGGAGCGCTCGTCGCGATCCTCGAGAGCCTCGAGGAGCAGTGCGCCGGCCTCGGCGTGATCGGCGCGCGTCGCCGACACGTACTTCGACGCCTATCTGGATGAGATCGTCTATTTCTTCGAGGCCACCCGGTGCGACATCGTCGTCATCGAGGACATCGATCGGTTCGAGGACGCTCAG
>NZ_JAWRWL010001071.1:0-244 GCF_046535495.1 Bacillus sp. SIMBA_008
GATTCTTCCAAAGACGATAATATTCAGCCTTCATAAATAATAATTCTTCATGAGAACCTTGTTCTATAATATTTCCATTTTTCATTACAAAAATTTTATTTGCATGCTGAATCGTACTTAATCTATGTGCAATCATAATTACCGTTATTCCTAGTAAACCTAATTCTTTTAGCATATCTGTAATTAATTTTTCTGTTGTGGAATCTAAATTACTAGTAGCTTCATCTAAAATTAAAATATCTGG
>NZ_JAWRWL010001072.1:0-244 GCF_046535495.1 Bacillus sp. SIMBA_008
CTCGCCGAAGTCTCCGACATCGCCATCGTCGTCGTCGGACAGCGACAGAATCAGATCGGCGAAAAGTCGTCGACAAGCACCCTCGACCTGCCGGGGCGGCAGCTCGAGCAACTCCAGCGCATCCACGCCACCGGCACGAAGGTCATCGTGGTCGTCGTCTCCGGACGTCCGCTGGACCTCCGGTGGGCTGACGAACATGTCCCGGCAATCGTGCAGGCGTGGTACCCGGGATCCCGTGCGGGAG
>NZ_JAWRWL010001073.1:0-244 GCF_046535495.1 Bacillus sp. SIMBA_008
GGAAAACACCACCTTGGGTTATCGTTATACTCGGAGCCTTTGGCGGATATATCCTATCGATTTTGTAAATACAAAAAACGACGGCATTATGTAGCCGTCGTTTTTCTATTAAAACTTCACAAGCTCTATTCCGTCAGGCAACTCGCTCTCTGTTAAAATACGCAATTCTTTCACACGATCCATTACGTAAGAAGAACGCTTCACAAGCTCTGGATCAATATAAGCTGGATGAACCATAATTTCT
>NZ_JAWRWL010001074.1:0-244 GCF_046535495.1 Bacillus sp. SIMBA_008
TTATTGACAATGGGCGGATTTAATACATGGCAACAAACCTCTCGATTTATCACAAAAGATGGTGAATTAACGCTTACTGATACAGAAGAAACAGCCGTTACAAGACGTGCCATGCTAGAGTGGGTGCTGATGCAAAGAATGTTAAATGAGGGACGGGTGCAATGTTTAGAAAAACATGAAGCCCTCTCACTTCAGTTGAAAGAGGGAACGAATCAAGTCATCGGACTGGTCGTGAAAGATCGGC
>NZ_JAWRWL010001075.1:0-244 GCF_046535495.1 Bacillus sp. SIMBA_008
CTGCGTCAGCATCCGCCGGATCGCCGACGACGCGTGCGGCCGGAACCTGGAAGGTCCGAGTCGGACGACGGCGCGGGCAATGCGCCGAACGGCCGTCAGCGAGGGAGGCGCCGAGGCGTGGCCGCCATCGCCCCGGGCCGACAGCCGCACGGTCATCACGCCCTTCTCCCCGACGCCGATCATCGCCGCCCGCCCCGGCACGAACGGCAGCGGCGCGTCCACCACCGCTCCGCCTTCGTCGACG
>NZ_JAWRWL010001076.1:0-244 GCF_046535495.1 Bacillus sp. SIMBA_008
CATCGCAGGCGGAACCGCTGCTCGCCATGAACGGCATCACGAAGCGCTTCGGCGCCGTGGAGGCGCTCGTCGACGTCGACTTCACGGTGAACGCGCGCGAGGTCGTCGGTCTCATCGGCGACAACGCCGCCGGAAAGTCCACGCTCGCGAAGATCATCTCCGGGGCGCTGGACCCGACCGACGGCGAGATACCAAGCGCCGCAGAGACGCGTAACCTCGGCTCGCCCGCCGCCGCCCACCCACT
>NZ_JAWRWL010001077.1:0-244 GCF_046535495.1 Bacillus sp. SIMBA_008
ATGAAGTCGAGCAAAAAGGAGCGGCCATTCTGGAAGATGCCAAGCAGAAAGCGGCAGAAAGCGGGGTAAATGCGGAAAGCCTGTACGTCCAAGGCGAACCTGCGCATCAAATTTTAAACATAGCGAAAGAACAGCATTTCAATCTGATTGTCGTCGGAAGCCGCGGAATCAGCGGATTTAAAGAAATGATGCTCGGAAGCGTGAGCCATAAGGTCTCACAATTGTCTCCTTGTCCTGTACTGAT
>NZ_JAWRWL010001078.1:0-244 GCF_046535495.1 Bacillus sp. SIMBA_008
GCACGAGCCGGTCGTCTGAACCGTAGTGACGACGCACGCCGGTCAGGGCGATGACGACGGGCTCGTCGGTCGAGATGACAGAGGCCCGCGCGGCCGCTGCAGTGACGGAGGAAGTGTCCATGCCTCCAGCCTGGTCGCGCAGACTCGACCGCACCGGATGCCGATGTCATCGACTCGGTGTGACACGTGTCATGCCGAGCTGAAGATGTTCACCGCTCAAAATGCCGGAAGCAAGGCCCCCTCG
>NZ_JAWRWL010001079.1:0-244 GCF_046535495.1 Bacillus sp. SIMBA_008
GGTGCTCGGGAGTCTCGCGATCCTGCTGCTCCTCGGTGTCGGCGGGATCGTCGCCTGGAGTCAGATCGGCGTCATGCCCGCCGAGCCGGCTCCCCTGGCCGGCGTCCGCGAGAACGCCGCCATCACCGTCGAGGATGCCGAGCAGGGGATCGTCCTCGCTCCGGCCGACGGCGAGTCCGAGCTCGGGCTGGTGTTCGTCCCCGGCGCCAAGGTCGACCCCTGGGCGTACGCCGCGATCCTGCAG
>NZ_JAWRWL010001080.1:0-244 GCF_046535495.1 Bacillus sp. SIMBA_008
GCCGTCAGCACCGCGGGCGCCGTGCCCGCGCAGATCGCGGGGCCGACCCGGTCGAGCACCTGCTCGAACAGGCCGATCACCGCCGCGCCACGCCCTTCTTCACGGGGGTGATGACGAGCTCGTTGATGCACACCGAGGGAGGGGACGTCGCGACGAACTCGACCGCGTCGGCGACGTCGTCGGCCGTCATCATGTGGCTGCGCGCCTCGGCGTCCGGCACGTTCGGGCGCATCGCGAGGAAGTC
>NZ_JAWRWL010001081.1:0-244 GCF_046535495.1 Bacillus sp. SIMBA_008
CTCGGTCGGCGCCAGATCGAGCAGATCGCGCCGCAGCGCAGGGCGCTCGTCGTGATTGCCCGCAACCCAGATGACCGGGGCGCCCAGCTCGGCCGCGACCGGCTCGACCGCGGCGCGCAGGCGGCGGTAGGCGTCCGGCTCCCCCAGGTCGGCGAGATCACCGGTGACGACGATGGCGGCGGGGTTCGGATGCACGGCGCGGATCGCGGCGAGCGTCCGCGCGAAGTTCGCCTCGACGTCGTAG
>NZ_JAWRWL010001082.1:0-244 GCF_046535495.1 Bacillus sp. SIMBA_008
TTGCAAGTAATGGTAAATACTTTTTCTTTTGCTCTTCATTACCGAATAACACGATTGGTAATGATCCGATACCTACGTGAGCACCGTGAGTAATTGCAAAACCACCAGCGCGCGAGAATTTCTCTGCGATTAACGCTGAGCTTACTTTATCAAGGCCAATTCCGCCGTACTCTTCTGGTACGTCAGCGCCTAATAAACCAAGTTCCCCAGCTTCTTTTAAAAGACGAACAGAACGATCAAACTC
>NZ_JAWRWL010001083.1:0-244 GCF_046535495.1 Bacillus sp. SIMBA_008
GGGAAATAATTTCGGCCGCCAAATTCCTGCCTCTTTCATTTCTTTTTCATATGTCACGAGCACATCTTTTGGAGAACCATCTGCTAAAATGCTGCCTTGATCGTCTAATAAAATCACCCGGTCCATCCATTCGATGACTCCATCTAACACATGCTCTACAAAAATCATCGTTTGCCGCTCATCAGTTGCAAGCTGCTGTAGAAGTTGAAATATCTCCATTCTGCCTGCTGGATCAAGCTGTGCG
>NZ_JAWRWL010001084.1:0-244 GCF_046535495.1 Bacillus sp. SIMBA_008
TCCGCCTGTCAGCTCGGCATTACCATCACGGCTTTAGGTTTAGGGTGGCTGGGCGAGCCGACGGTGGAGCATTTTCTGCACCCACTATTTGAGGAGCTGGGGCTTCATTCCGCATTAACCGACATCCTATCGTTTATCATTGCATTTGTGATCATTACGTTTTTACATGTCGTTGTGGGAGAACTTGCGCCTAAAACGATTGCCATTCAAAAGGCAGAGGCGGTCAGCCTTGTGACAGCAAAGC
>NZ_JAWRWL010001085.1:0-244 GCF_046535495.1 Bacillus sp. SIMBA_008
CATCGTAAACATACAATGGCTTCTTTTACGGTAACGTCGTTTACACGGCACTAGATACTTAGTTTCCCTATTGCAGCTCTAAGGTGGTAAGTTATTTTTCTGCGTTAGGAAGTTCTCAGCTTTCCTTCCTTCTCTGTATAACCGGATAAAATAACTCGTGTCCTTTTCTTCGCTTATTATGAAATTGAATACAAAAAAGCATATTCATCCCTAAAATAGGGACGAATATGCTTATATCCGTGGT
>NZ_JAWRWL010001086.1:0-244 GCF_046535495.1 Bacillus sp. SIMBA_008
CTTGAATATGAATTAAAGCCAGTTTTTGATGGTGTGGGCACGAAAGCAAACTTTTTAGATTTAACAAGCTTGAAAAATATGCGAAATTCCATTAGCGATTTAGGTAAGCAATATGGACGTGAAAAGCAGGCTGAAGCAGTTGTAACGAAGTTAGATAACAAGGTTACAGAGATTAAAACAGCAGTAAAGGGAAAGAAAGAACCGACAGTGCTTATTTTATTAGGTGTACCAGGGAGTTATTTAG
>NZ_JAWRWL010001087.1:0-244 GCF_046535495.1 Bacillus sp. SIMBA_008
CGCGGGTTGCGCGAGAACAGGCCGCCGAAGCTGCGTGCGAAGCCGCTGTTGCGCAGGCGATCGCGCCAACCGGGCTTGCCGGCGGGGGCGGGCATGGCGGCGTGGGCGCCGAGGTCGAGCAGGTCGTCGCCGGTGCTGGCCGGCACCGGTTCGGGAGCGACAGAAGCAGGGGCGGCCACGGCCGGCGCCGGCGCGGCAACCGCCTCGGCCACGGGCGTGGACTGGACGGCGGCGGTAGGGGCGT
>NZ_JAWRWL010001088.1:0-244 GCF_046535495.1 Bacillus sp. SIMBA_008
GATGTACGTATGTTAGGGCGTTTCTTAGAGAAGAAAGGCTACACTTGTCATGCGCCAATTTTTAAAGGGCACGGTGTACCACCAGAAGAGCTTGTTCATACAGGTCCTGAAGATTGGTGGCAAGACGTAATGGAAGCATATCAGCTTTTAAAAGATAAAGGCTTTGAGAAAATTGCTGTTGCTGGATTATCACTTGGCGGCGTATTTTCTTTAAAATTAGGTTATACAGTACCGGTTTTAGGTG
>NZ_JAWRWL010001089.1:0-243 GCF_046535495.1 Bacillus sp. SIMBA_008
ACATCGGCTGCGGCATTATTTATTATGATGATGACTGTAGATATGAGAAGAATGATTGCGGATATACCGTTAATCGGAAGTAAAATGGAAGACTACGTAAACAGTAGAGGGGAACCTTTAAAAGAATATAAAACGACAATAGGACAAACAGTTAATGATAACGGTGTAGAAGTACGATTAGATGAAGTGATGATAGATGAAGGGCAGATTATTGTTAATAGTACGTTTAAGTCTAACAGTGTT
>NZ_JAWRWL010001090.1:0-243 GCF_046535495.1 Bacillus sp. SIMBA_008
CATCTAGAAGAACCAGAAGAATTTATTCGTACCATAAAAAAGACTGCTGTACATCATCTTCAGGGAAAGCTTGATTTATAGGTTCAACCCCTGTATAATATGAAAAGTGTGCAAATCATAAATTTATCCGATTTATTATTGCAACACGCAGGCCAATTTGGTACAATAGTGCATGTTGGTCTTTGACTGCGATGAAGTGAGAGGTTGCTGACACACCCGGCCGCTTTGCCATGGCAAGGTGAT
>NZ_JAWRWL010001091.1:0-243 GCF_046535495.1 Bacillus sp. SIMBA_008
GCAGGGCGCCAGGCAGGTGATACCGGGCGCCCTTCATGTAGAGAGATGTCTTAGAGAGCGGCTTCTGGAGTTTGCGGGCTCAGGCGCTGCGTGCCTTGCGACTTGCATACTGGCTATACATACGCTGATGGTTCAAGGCGTCCTGCTTTGGAGCGACCCCGAACATCCGCGAGTATTCGCGGCTGAACTGCGAGGCGCTCTCGTAACCGACTTGATAGGCCACTTGCTCGACGCTTGCTGCCT
>NZ_JAWRWL010001092.1:0-243 GCF_046535495.1 Bacillus sp. SIMBA_008
GGCGGGAGCAGCCCAGCGCAACGCGCGTGCGTGGCGAGCAAGCCGCGCAGCGAGCGCATCCACGTCAAACGATGCATCGCTGGAACTTCGGTGACGGGTAATGGCCACGATCGCGTCGACTGGACGGCGACGGCGCAGGTGACGAATCCGATCGAGCCATTCCGTGTCGAGTTTGTCGTCAATTTGCCGCGCATAGAGCACGACCGTATTGCCGAGAATCGCGTAGCCGGTATCCGCCAATCC
>NZ_JAWRWL010001093.1:0-243 GCF_046535495.1 Bacillus sp. SIMBA_008
CGGTGCAGCGCGGATAAGCGCATCATATTTTTGTGCTAGCGAGGAAGACTCGCTCCGTAAGATGCGCAAAAATCGAGGTGCATACCATTCCCAAGACAATGCTTGGCCGGGGCGACTCACCACGAATTTTGCCGAGCGGACAGCGGAGATTGCTAAGGGCTGCGGCCGCGAAAGCCGCAGCCGCCAAGGCTACCGATGGTAGGGCGTCCACCTAATCCGCGGAGAGGGGGATAGCTCCTGTGG
>NZ_JAWRWL010001094.1:0-243 GCF_046535495.1 Bacillus sp. SIMBA_008
CTTGGCCGCGTCCTACTCTCACAGGGGGAAACCCCCGACTACCACCGGCGCTGAAGAGCTTAACTTCCGTGTTCGGTATGGGAACGGGTGTGACCTCTTCGCTATCGCCACAAAACAAATTGAGAGTGTTCTCTCAAAACTAGATAACAGGTGTGACATCATTCAAAAATATGGTTAAGTCCTAGATCGATTAGTATCTGTCAGCTCCATGTGTCGCCACACTTCCACCTCAGACCTGTCAAC
>NZ_JAWRWL010001095.1:0-243 GCF_046535495.1 Bacillus sp. SIMBA_008
GTTTTAATATTACAACAAGTGAGCACACTCTTTTTTCATTTTTAATCGTTTCAAATTGTAACATATGTGTTATACGTTCTTGATTTGCTTTGGCAATTTCAAGTAATTCATATAAATCAGAGTAGCCTTCTCCGAGTTCTATAAAGCGTTGAATCATATTTTTTCCTCCTCTTTCTTTTATTTACTGTACCATCTCACTTTTTAAATGAAAAGTAGACAAAGAAAAAAAACCCTGCAAAGCAG
>NZ_JAWRWL010001096.1:0-243 GCF_046535495.1 Bacillus sp. SIMBA_008
GGTTGGCTCGGGGGCGGGGAGCGGCTTACTTCTTGCCGAACAGGTGCCGGCGCTCTTCCTCGGTGAGCGGCTTGCCGGCGTTCGGATTGACCTGGTCCTTCAGCGCGTAGGCGCGGCCGGTGGCCGGGCGGGCGGCGATGGCGGCCTGCCAGCGCACGATGTGCGGGAACGGCGCCAGGTCCAGCGGCGCACCGCCGTAGGGGTTGATCCACGGGTAGATCGCCATGTCGGCGATGCTGTACT
>NZ_JAWRWL010001097.1:0-243 GCF_046535495.1 Bacillus sp. SIMBA_008
CATTTTAAGGAAATAATTATTGTCCAAATTCCAATAACTATATCAATTATGGCAAAAATAAGAAACAAAATCGTTAGAGTTATGCTACTATCCATTTCCGGTGTCTCACTCGTAAAGTTTTCTATCCCAAACAAGAAAAATGAAGGCACCCAAACTAATATAAGAGAATAAACGTAAGGGATATAAGAATAGGCAACTGAGTAACGTGTTTTTTCAAAGGTACCTTGTCCACCAAGTTTTTTT
>NZ_JAWRWL010001098.1:0-243 GCF_046535495.1 Bacillus sp. SIMBA_008
CTAGTAACAATACCAGCTTTTTTCTCAAGTAATGGATGATTGTCTACCCATTCAAAAATATCATCAATTTCTTCTTCTGTAGCTAACGTTGTGAAAATATGACTGTAACTCTTCGCATGTACTTCTTCCATAGCACCCATGAAAGCTAATACACTTTTTGCTTGTAAATTTTCAAGATGAACAAGTACAAGAGGCATTCCTTCGCCACCTTGTTTCGTATCTAAAAGTGTTAAACCACCTAAT
>NZ_JAWRWL010001099.1:0-243 GCF_046535495.1 Bacillus sp. SIMBA_008
CTGCAGGCACACGGCGAGCACGCGATCGGGGAAGTCGCGCACGAGCTCGCCGGTCACCCGGGCGACGTCGGCGGGCTGCACACCGGAGGCGTATGTCGTCACGCGGGTGAGGACGCGGGCGCCGCTCAGATCGAGCAGGACGGCCTCCACGCTCTGCGCGCGGACGATCACGACGCACACGAGGTAGTACGCGCGGTTGAGCTCGACGCGCGTGCCCGGCTTGCCGCCGGTGCTCTCGGCCTG
>NZ_JAWRWL010001100.1:0-243 GCF_046535495.1 Bacillus sp. SIMBA_008
GTCGGTGTATCGGGATTTTTCACATAGCTTGCGTGACTTTTGGCGTTAGCCCCGACTGCGGTATTGGCTGTATTGTGCACCGTAATGTAAATCGGAGTCATTGCATAGCCTGGGCGGTTATTGTTTCCTGCCGGGATAAAATCCTGTGTGATTTTTACCATATTCTCATCTCTCCTATTTCGATAAATTGTTTATTTTTAATAAAGCCTGCTGTTTTTTCCCTTTTGCTGTAACATAATTGTT
>NZ_JAWRWL010001101.1:0-243 GCF_046535495.1 Bacillus sp. SIMBA_008
GCGGCGACCTGACCTTCGCCTGGGTGCACAAGCTGCTGTCGGCGTTCGGCTCGCACGTGCTGTTCGGCGGCGGCGTGCTGGTGGCCTGCGCGATGACCTTCGGTGCCTGGCGCGTCCTGCGCGAGGCCGACAAGCTGCCGGCCGGGCGCGGGGATGCGAAGATGGCCGCCGACGCATGAGAACGGAGCGCTGCCGATGATGCTCACCCGCACCCTGGTCACCCTGGTGGCGCTGCTGCACCTG
>NZ_JAWRWL010001102.1:0-243 GCF_046535495.1 Bacillus sp. SIMBA_008
GTGCCGGGTTCGCCGCACGGCTACGACGGCATCGACCCGACCCGGGTCAATCCCGAACTTGGCGGCGAAGCTGCGCTGCTCGCGCTGTCGCGGCGTGCGCGCGCACACGGCATCGGACTGATCCTCGACCTGGTCCCCAACCACCTCGCCGCGCATCCGGCCAACGCCTGGTGGTGGGACGTGCTGCGCCATGGCCGGCGCAGCCGCCATGCGGCCTGGTTCGACCTGGACTGGCGCGCGCCG
>NZ_JAWRWL010001103.1:0-243 GCF_046535495.1 Bacillus sp. SIMBA_008
CTATCTTCTATTCTTGATACACCATTTGAAACTGTTACAGAGGGTCCATTTGTACCATTAGTCACAGATGTCCCTCCTACTCCAGGTTAAGGAGACTGAGAAACTATGTTACATCATGTGTCTGTTGTCCAAAATGTTTCTATTATTTCTTTAGGGATTAGTGCTGTATTTCAAGTTGGAGATGCCAATCAAATGGAATTAAAAAGTAGAGCTCTTGCCGTCCATAGGGAAATTCCTTGTTAT
>NZ_JAWRWL010001104.1:0-243 GCF_046535495.1 Bacillus sp. SIMBA_008
GGGATCTGGCGACGAACCAGAAAAAAGCCCGGCCTCCTCTCCGGCGACCGGGCCACCACGGGATTCCCTGCGCGATCGCGACGGGAGCCCGGGCCTTCAATCGGCGGGAGATGGCGGCTCGCCCGCGGGCGGCGCCGGCCGCTCGATGCCCTTCTCCTTCAGGCAGGCATCCATCCGCATGCGATCCCCGGGCGAAGGCGGACCGCGATCGTCGGGCAGGCCAAGCGTGGCCCCGCAAGCCTG
>NZ_JAWRWL010001105.1:0-243 GCF_046535495.1 Bacillus sp. SIMBA_008
CGTTAAATTGGCTGAGTGCTGCTTTTACTACCAATTCAGCCGTTTCACCGTCGGAATCCGATACAGCATAGATAATGCGGTTATTCATATTATCCCCCCGTTAGTTTGCAATCGTATAGGATTTCATTTTCAGATAAACTGACAAGTATTTTGGTCATATTTGTTTGTGTCACTCTGCCTATCACTTCAAAGCCTTTATCTGTGTCTTTGATGACAGGCAGTGCATCGATTTGTTTTTCTATT
>NZ_JAWRWL010001106.1:0-243 GCF_046535495.1 Bacillus sp. SIMBA_008
GTGTGGGGCGCAAGGCCGCGCTCGGTCGTGGCCTGAGTCCTCGCCGATGCTGCTGAACCTGCATCCGCAGGTCCGCGTCAGTGCCTCGCGCATCGGCAACGAGGGCGCGCCGCTGCTGGTCATCGATCAGCTGGTGGCCGACCCCGAGCGACTGGTGCGCAAGGCGGCGCGGCACGACTTCACGCCGCAGGGCGCGATGTTCCCCGGCGTGCGCGCACGCGCGCCGCTGGGCTACGAGCATTT
>NZ_JAWRWL010001107.1:0-243 GCF_046535495.1 Bacillus sp. SIMBA_008
CATCTACAACAGCTAATTTACACCCCGTTCTATATGCAGGATCTAAAGCTAACACAACCTTTCCTTTCATTGGAGGTTGTAATAACAAATTACGTAAGTTCTCAGAGAAAATATGTATCGCTTGTTCCTCAGCTGTTTCTGTTAATTCTTTTCGAATCTCTCTTTCAATGGAGGATTGAATTAATCGTTTATAACCATCCTCAATTGCTAACTTTACATAATGTGCACTTTTAGAATCGTTAT
>NZ_JAWRWL010001108.1:0-243 GCF_046535495.1 Bacillus sp. SIMBA_008
CGATCAAAAATAATGACTGAATCTTTTGCATTTTTAAACTCTTTTATTTTAGCTTCTATAAACATTTTTTGATTTATTATAAATCCTTCTTTTGAATTCATATCCAAATTTAATTGTTTTCGCTTTTCTACAATTGGATATGGATTTTCATATATAATTGAAAGCCCACATCTCTCTAACCTTTTAGCCAATGTTGTCTTTCCACTTGCCATCAATCCTTGGAGTGAAATTACATATGCCATT
>NZ_JAWRWL010001109.1:0-243 GCF_046535495.1 Bacillus sp. SIMBA_008
TCCAACGCCGCATCCAGCACTTCGCTGGCCTTGAAGAAGTCAGCGTAGGCCTGCATCAGCGGTGCATGCTGCGCGCGCATCCCTTCGCCGTTGTCGCGCCGATAGTCCTCACGGGTGAAATAGCCATCAGCGCGTTCGATCAGCGCATACAACGACTGGAAGGCCGTCTGGTACTGCCGCACCGGCTCGTCCAGCGGCGTGGCCGGCATCCTGGCCAGTGCGTCGGTCAGCGGTTGGCCACAG
>NZ_JAWRWL010001110.1:0-243 GCF_046535495.1 Bacillus sp. SIMBA_008
GGCGCGCCCACAGATTGTTGGCACGCGAATATGGCTTAGGCTGCCGTCTCTGCTCGAAGACACGAAATTCGATGCCGTGATGGGCAAGGGCACAGGCTGTGGTGAGCCCGATCGGCCCAGCACCGATAATGATGACGTCCGTGTCGAAACCGTCAGACCTAGGTGTCATGTTCATGTGGTTCCTCTTTCTGTGGAGTGCATGGGTCCGCGCCCGCCGCGCAGACGGTCTCGTCGATGACGTCC
>NZ_JAWRWL010001111.1:0-243 GCF_046535495.1 Bacillus sp. SIMBA_008
CGAGGGGCAGGACACCATCGTTCGAGAGCAGCACGACCGACTCCTCGGCGAGGCGGCGCGCGATCTCGCGGTGGCGGGGCGTGTCGAGGTCGATCGCCGAGGGGGCGTCGGCGTCGAACGCGCCGGGATCGAGCAGACCGAGTTCTTCCTTCTGCATCAGCACGCGCGTCACGGCGCGGTCGACGAGCGACTCCGGCACCTCCCCCGAACGCACCTTGGCGAGTAGCGGCTCGAGGTAGGTGT
>NZ_JAWRWL010001112.1:0-243 GCF_046535495.1 Bacillus sp. SIMBA_008
GTTTGTGTCTTACCGGTTCCTGGCGGTCCTTCAATTACGCTAACCTGAGAAGAAAAAGCAGATTCAACCGCTTGAATTTGACTAAGATTCAAACCAAACGGATATATAAGCTTTTTTTCCTTATTGAAGGATTGACTAGTTTTTGTAAAATAAGCATGAAGAGCACTTTCTGTTCTTAGAGGAAGGTTATGAATTTGCCCTTCTAAAATAGCAGGTATACCATTAACTGTTCTATCCTTTACC
>NZ_JAWRWL010001113.1:0-243 GCF_046535495.1 Bacillus sp. SIMBA_008
TGGACGTGTCCAGCGGCATCGAGAGCGCGCCGGGGATCAAGGACGGCGACAAGATGCGCCGCTTCGTCGAGGAAGTGCGGCGGGCCGACTGCCACGAGCTGTCGTCCTGAGCGGTTTCGCGCCCGGACGCTGTCGCGGCTGAAGCCGCTCCCACAGTGCAGTTGCTGTTGCCTTGTGGGAGGGGCTTCAGCCCCGACGAGCGAAGTGGCGGTCTCCCAGCGGCCTCAACCCAGTTCCCGTGCC
>NZ_JAWRWL010001114.1:0-243 GCF_046535495.1 Bacillus sp. SIMBA_008
CTGGCGGCTGGGTAGGATCCACAATGATAGAATATGTCGTACTGGATTGATTCAACGTAGGATTTGTAGCTGGTATTGAGCCAACGATAGCTTGAAAGCTAATTGTTGTTGTTCCTCCAACTGGAATGGGGTCTAAAGAAATCCCGCTATCTGGTCTAAATCCAAGTTGTGGGATGGTAGTAATTTGTAAGCTATCAGGAACGAATGAAAGTTCAGGTGGTAATATATCGATAAAAACAGGTG
>NZ_JAWRWL010001115.1:0-243 GCF_046535495.1 Bacillus sp. SIMBA_008
GTTTCCGCGCGGTGCGTGCCGTGCCGATGGCGGTTGCCGTGCTCGGCGTCACGGTCGTCGCGAACCTGCTGCTGTGGCCGATCTACCAGTCGTTCATGCCGGTGTTCGCCGAGCGTCAGTTCGGCCTCGACGCCGACGGCCTGGGGTTGCTGCTGACCTGCTCGGGCGTTGGCGGCCTCATCGGCGCGCTCGTGATCGCGAGGCTCGGCGACTTCCGCTTCAAGGGCGGTGTCTTCGTGATCG
>NZ_JAWRWL010001116.1:0-243 GCF_046535495.1 Bacillus sp. SIMBA_008
GGGTGATCCGGCCGACGAGGCCCGGCGTCGCCAGCGGTGCCAGGCGATCGCCGATGTTGTAGCCCGTGACGAACATCTCGGGGGTGACGAGGATGCGCGCGCCTCTCGCAGCCGCTTCGCCGGCGGCCGCGGCGACGACGGCGAGGTTGGCATCGACATCGCCGGGCGTGCCGTGATGCTGAAGTCCGGCGATGGTCAGGGTCATGCGGATGCTCCTCGTGCGTCGATGCACCTATCAAACAG
>NZ_JAWRWL010001117.1:0-243 GCF_046535495.1 Bacillus sp. SIMBA_008
GCAACATAAGCTTTTTAAGGCAGAGAGCACTCTGTCTTTTTCTTTGTTTAGAATATTTTTCTTATAAAAACGTTTTCAAAATAATTTTTCTATTGAAATTTAAACGTATGTTTCATATGCTGAGCATGGCGGTTCAAAAACTGTTATGTTAGAGAGGTAGATTCCTACATGTAAAAAGAATCGGGGTGATAGTATGTTAAATATTTATTTAACAGACCGAAACGGAAAACTACAAGAGGTTGA
>NZ_JAWRWL010001118.1:0-243 GCF_046535495.1 Bacillus sp. SIMBA_008
ATGGCACCACGTTCTCTCGGCCAAAACAATATACCCGCTCCTTTTATCGCGAATTGAAACCGATCTCCGAAGATTTCGATCCCGAAGCTTTGGCCATCAACGGCCTCGATCGAACACAATGATCGGTTCATGGAATATCGCCTGCCAAAGCGATGGACGAAGCCTTCGACTGGATACAAGAGTTCTCAGGCGTAGGAAAACCGGTAATGGTCGCGTATCCGCTTTCCTTTGACTGGACATGGT
>NZ_JAWRWL010001119.1:0-243 GCF_046535495.1 Bacillus sp. SIMBA_008
GGCGGGGCGGCCGCGATCGGCATCGCCGCCGGCCCCGTTCCGCTGCTGCAGCGCTATCTCGACAGCGAGCTGTTCGACGCGGTGCTCTGCCACAACCGCTACACGCTCGTCGATCGCAGCGCCGAGGCCATCGTGGCCAATGCCAAGGATCGCGGCATGGCGGTGTTCAACGCAGCCGTGTTCGGAGGCGGGATCCTCGCCGCGCCCCGCAGCGGACGAACAACATACGGATACCGCCCCGCT
>NZ_JAWRWL010001120.1:0-242 GCF_046535495.1 Bacillus sp. SIMBA_008
TGGTATTGGCGGAGCTCCAGAAGGTGTTATTTCTGCAGCAGCATTAAAATGCCTTGAAGGTGAAATGCAAGCTCGCTTAGTTCCAATGAACGAAGAAGAAGAAGCTCGTTGTCGTGAAATGGGATTAGAAGATCCTCGTCAACTTCTTATGTTAGATGACTTAGTATCTGGGGATGATGCAATCTTCTCAGCAACTGGTGTATCTGCTGGTGAGTTATTAGACGGTGTTAAATTCCTTGGCG
>NZ_JAWRWL010001121.1:0-242 GCF_046535495.1 Bacillus sp. SIMBA_008
CCCCTGGAACTGTCGACCGTCGGTATGCCCGCGCACCAGGATGTTGCCCTTGCGTCCGTCCAGGATCTGACCGATCTTCTCCATTGCCAGGACCATTTCCCGGCGCGGAACCGCAGAGCCCACGTTGAACATCGGGTCCACATTCTGGTCGGAAATGGTAACCAGCAGGCCGCCTTCGGCCGGCGTGACCACCAGCCCCTCGGCAAGCTTGCCGGCGATGCCCTGTATCTGGGCTGCGATCT
>NZ_JAWRWL010001122.1:0-242 GCF_046535495.1 Bacillus sp. SIMBA_008
AAGGAGTGATCAATATATGTCACGGCTTCACAGCAAAGTATTAATCATAGACGATGAAAAAGAAATTTCGGAACTGATCAAAACCGTATTAATAAGAGAAGGCATTGATCGCGTAGTGACCGCTTCAACTGCCCGTGACGGATTGGCTCAATTTCATCAAGAAAATCCCGATCTTGTGATATTGGATATCATGCTGCCAGACGGTGAAGGCTATGATATCTGCAAGCAAATAAGGGACATTT
>NZ_JAWRWL010001123.1:0-242 GCF_046535495.1 Bacillus sp. SIMBA_008
GTACAGGAGATAGTAAGAGCAGAATTAGGACAGAAATTTATACAGGCGCTTGAAGATGCTGGCGTTTTTAAACGAGATGACGAAGGGATATCGGCATTTAAACGTTTTATTCAGAGGTTAAATAAGGAATGAACTTAGTAGTGATGGTGATTACAAAATGACCTAATTATATGATAAGGGAGGTAATAATATGGAGGAGTGTGAGCATAAGCAACTACAGGAATTGAAACAGATAGGCGGCC
>NZ_JAWRWL010001124.1:0-242 GCF_046535495.1 Bacillus sp. SIMBA_008
TTTTGCTGATCTTGTACACCAGCAAGCTGTACGCGAATTCGATCTTGTCCTTCGATTTGAATGTTCGGCTCACTTACACCGAGAACATTGACACGATTTTCAAGAGCGCCTACTGTACTTACGAGTACGTCTCGATCAATTTTATCACCTTTTTTGGCTGGTTTTACTTCATAAAGAATTTCAAAACCACCGCGAAGGTCTAGTCCTAGACTAATTCCTTTTGCTATGTCTTTTCCTGCCGC
>NZ_JAWRWL010001125.1:0-242 GCF_046535495.1 Bacillus sp. SIMBA_008
TCCGCTCCGCCTGATAATACAGCTTCCGAGTGACCAAGCATAATGCGCTCTGCTCCGTAAGCGATACTTTGTAACCCTGAAGAACAGTAACGGTTAATTGTAATAGCTGGAACATCGTAAGAAAGTCCTGCTAATCCGCCGATATTACGAGCCATATTTAACCCTTGCTCTGCTTCTGGCATCGCACAACCGAAAATTAAATCGTCGATTGGTCCTTCATAATTCGCACGCTTTAACGTTTC
>NZ_JAWRWL010001126.1:0-242 GCF_046535495.1 Bacillus sp. SIMBA_008
GGCGTGCACCGCTCGAACACGCTGACAGTACCAACGCTGCAATAGTGATTGTGAGGCAGCGATACCCTGCTACCCAGGGGCGGCGCCGAAGTCCACCTTTTGATGAAGAAGTGCATTTCTCGACCGATGCATCCATGAAAGTACCTCTCGCGGGAGTCCCACTTTCGCGAATCTAGCACGACGTCGGCGTCAAGCAGGTCACTGGCCGTGGGCACTCAGTCGCCGATGTGGCAAGTCGGCTC
>NZ_JAWRWL010001127.1:0-242 GCF_046535495.1 Bacillus sp. SIMBA_008
AAGACTCCCTTGTCGAGGTTCTGCCAGGCGAACGTTGTCGCGGGATTCGAATTCACGAAATCGGAGTCGCCCGCACCGATTCCGACGGGCACGCCAACATCCATCTTCGAAATGTCGATCTGGACGTCGGGGTCCTGGAAAGCCTCAGCCATGGCGAGCGCGGCGTCGGGGAACGCGGACCCGTCGCCCACGGCCGCGATGCGGCCACCGACGTACTCGACCTCTCGCTCGTCCTTCAGGTT
>NZ_JAWRWL010001128.1:0-242 GCF_046535495.1 Bacillus sp. SIMBA_008
GGCTTGAAGCCGAGGAAGATGCAGGGGCAGGCGATTATTATCGCGAAGCGCGCAACGACGATATTGAAACCTTCCTGTACGCCCGTGCCTTAAGCAACGCGCAGCAGGCATTGGCCGATGGCGCCCCCTGAATGAACACCTGATACGCACAGCGCATCAACAATTGCTGTTCATCGGACGAGGCGCTCAAAAACGTCCCGGCACTTACAAGACCGAGCAGAACTACATTGGCGACGAGCGTC
>NZ_JAWRWL010001129.1:0-242 GCF_046535495.1 Bacillus sp. SIMBA_008
GGTGACGGCATCCTTCACCGTCACCGCCTTCACGGAGCTCGACTTCCGCAAGACCCGCCTCTTCGGAACGGACGGAAGCATCGAGGGCGATGGACGCACGCTGGTGGTGCACGACTTCGCTCGGGACGAGAAGTACGACGTCGTCCCCGAGTCCCGGGGCAACGCGAGCGCGGCGGACGGACACGGCGGCGCCGACGACGCGCTCGTCCAGGCGTTCCTCGACGCTGTCCGCACCGGCGACC
>NZ_JAWRWL010001130.1:0-242 GCF_046535495.1 Bacillus sp. SIMBA_008
GTAGAAAGTAAACGTGGTGGAGGAGGTTACATTCGCATTATAAAAGTCAAACTGCATGACGATATAGACATGATCGATCAAATGCTTCATATGATTGATCATAGCGTTGCGCAAGGGAATGCAGAGAGTATGATTATACGTTTAATAGAAGAGGGAATCATAACAAATCGTGAAGCTAAACTTATGTTAAGTGTACTAGATCGTTCTGTATTATCAATGGATGTTCCTTCTCGAGATGAACT
>NZ_JAWRWL010001131.1:0-242 GCF_046535495.1 Bacillus sp. SIMBA_008
GTCTCTAAAATCCCAAAAGATTAAGTCACTTGGGGCTGGGTGAGGTACATTCTCTTTTAAGATATCAATATACTTACTACCTAACTCATCTGACAGTTTAGGATCACATATTTGCTCTACAAGTTTAATAAGCTCTTCTTTAGTCATTTTACTATTCATGTTATATTCCCCCTATAATTATTTATAGCCCTTTTTTCCCAAAATGATAAGATGGATCTAATGTGATTCAAGTCGGAGGAAGG
>NZ_JAWRWL010001132.1:0-242 GCF_046535495.1 Bacillus sp. SIMBA_008
CACCTAATTCACCTGGATAATCCTCTTTAATTTTCTTCTTTAATGTACCTTCTGCAATTTGTGAAGAAGCATGAATAATAGATTCGATAGGTTTAACAAACGAATTCGCTAATCGTCTACTGATTAAGAATACGATACCAGAAATGACAATTCCAACTGAAATAGTAAACATAATAATTTCAATAATCTTTGCATTTACATTCGTTAAAACAGTTGTATATTTCAAAGCACCGATCGTTTGT
>NZ_JAWRWL010001133.1:0-242 GCF_046535495.1 Bacillus sp. SIMBA_008
TGGTCATAAGGTTCGCACCATTGCTATCCCTGGTGATCCGAATAAGTCCGCTTCTGAAAATGTTGGGATTATGTGCCACACGGGCAGCCTTGCTTCTTACGAGGATGTTGCCAAGGTCATGGAAGGTGTCGAGGCGGTTTTCCATATGGCGGCCGTCATTTCGTTCCAGCCAACTGCACGAGATTTGCTGTGGGACGTCAATGTCGTCGGCACATACAATGTATTGCGCGCAGCCGCTGAGG
>NZ_JAWRWL010001134.1:0-242 GCF_046535495.1 Bacillus sp. SIMBA_008
CTCGGGAGTGACGAGCACCACGAATCCGGCCAGCGCCATCGCCGCCAGCACGACGCGCAGCATCCGCCCTCCACCACACAGCGCGGTCAGCCAGAACACGGCCCCGACCACGATCGCGCAGTTGGCACCCGAGACCGCCGTGAGATGGCTGAGCCCGCTCGTGCGCATTTCGTCGGTCAGTTCCTGCGTCACGGCCCGGGTGTCTCCCACAGCGAGTCCGGGAAGCAGGCCGGAACCCGGAT
>NZ_JAWRWL010001135.1:0-242 GCF_046535495.1 Bacillus sp. SIMBA_008
GGGTGGAGCTCCCGCAGGGCCGCCACGCACTGCTCGATCTGCGGCGGCGCCGGCGGCTCGGTGAAGGTCAGCCAGCCGGTCACGCCGCGACCACCCGTGGTCGCGTGCGAATCGACGGAGATGCGACCGAGCTCGCCGATCACGAAGCGGAGGAGCTGGAGCGCGTCCACACGGGTGCGCCCGATGAGCCGGAAGCCGAGGTGGTATCCGCTCGTCCGCCATCCGCGCTCGAGCATGCGGCG
>NZ_JAWRWL010001136.1:0-242 GCF_046535495.1 Bacillus sp. SIMBA_008
TTCCTCTACTGTCAATTCACCTTCTGCCTCTTGAAGATTAAACATACTTAGCCTCTTTGTTATACCTTTAATACGCCCAACAAAAACCATATGATGATTGACTGCTATTTCTCCTATGGCAGTATCAACGATAACATCTTCAATCTTTCCTAAATTATCAAATTCATCCGCTAGTTTTGCTATAGCATATCGATACCCTCTCTCTTCATCTAATAATTCTTCATACGCCTCCCGAATTGCAT
>NZ_JAWRWL010001137.1:0-242 GCF_046535495.1 Bacillus sp. SIMBA_008
TGGTCCTCCGTCGTCCGGTGCCGCGCGACTCCGTCACCGCGCCGCGCTCCGAGACATAGGAAGCCCATAGCCCGGGCAGAGCATCCTGATCGAGTGGTTGAGGACCATGGTGACGACCCACCATCGGTTCACTCGAGAGGAGCCCGACCATGAGCCGTATCCCCGAACCCATCCAGACACCCGACGGTCCCGCCTACGAGGGGCGGCTGCTCGATCGGGCCGACGAGGAGGTCGTCGACCAG
>NZ_JAWRWL010001138.1:0-242 GCF_046535495.1 Bacillus sp. SIMBA_008
CTTCACACCCTTCGTCCCGCCCTCTCAGGAAGGCCCGGCCGCCGGCGGGGTCTGGACGCAGTAGCTGTTCTCGTGGCTGTCGGGTTCCGAGCCGTCGATGTATGGGGTCTTCGGCATCCTGAGCGGCGCCGCGCTCGTGTTCTTCGCCTTCCTCGGCTTCGACGTCGTTGCGACGAGCGCCGAGGAGACCCTCGAGCCGAGGCGCACCGTACCCCGGGGCATCATCCTGGGGCTGACGATCG
>NZ_JAWRWL010001139.1:0-242 GCF_046535495.1 Bacillus sp. SIMBA_008
GATGAAACATTTGTTTCTGCATTTTCACTTGTTCATTCACGATTTAGTACAAATACATTTCCTACATGGGAAAGGGCTCATCCAAACCGTTACTTGATTCACAACGGTGAAATTAACACATTAAGAGGAAACATCAATTGGATGAGAGCAAGAGAACAACAATTCGTGTCTGAAGCCTTCGGAAACGATTTAGACAAGAGTTTGCCAGTGCTGAATGCAGACGGAAGTGATTCATCCATTTT
>NZ_JAWRWL010001140.1:0-242 GCF_046535495.1 Bacillus sp. SIMBA_008
CGTCTCGCTCATGTCTCCATGATATTCGTCGCGCGAACAGGGCGCCCTCGGTCATCGACAGGCAGTGAAATGCGAAAAGCTCAGCTCTAAGAAGGATGACTAGTGAATATGTCCATTGATGTCCGCATATTGCTTGTCATATCGCTCCGCAATTTCCTGCCGCCGAATCCGAGGAGCAGAATATGGACGTGGCGATCGACATCACCGAGTTCAGCTATCTTCCCGCACAGGCCGAAGCCCTG
>NZ_JAWRWL010001141.1:0-242 GCF_046535495.1 Bacillus sp. SIMBA_008
GGGTTTAAACGATTTCTTAACAGGTCCAAACGCTATCGCATTCAGTAACGAAGATGTTATCGCACCTGCGAAAATCATCAACGAATTTGCGAAAAGCCACGAAGCTTTAGAAATCAAAGCTGGTGTCATCGAAGGAAACGTAGCGACTGTAGAAGAAGTGAAGGCTCTTGCGGAACTTCCGTCTCGCGAAGGCGTACTATCTATGTTGCTTAGCGTTCTTCAAGCTCCAGTTCGTAACCTTG
>NZ_JAWRWL010001142.1:0-242 GCF_046535495.1 Bacillus sp. SIMBA_008
CCGCCAACATGCTTCAAAGCAGCGGTAAAGAACCTGCTGAACTGCGCAAAGAGATCACAAGTGAAGGCGGAACGACAGAAGCCGGCCTGAACACACTTGCTGCCTATCAATTTGAAGAAGCCGTTGTCGATTGTGTCAAAACCGCAACAAAACGAGCAGCAGAATTAAACGAAATGTTTTCAGCAAGCACGTATAAATGATAGAGAAAAGCACCTGTGTTGATGACAGGTGCTTTTTGACAT
>NZ_JAWRWL010001143.1:0-242 GCF_046535495.1 Bacillus sp. SIMBA_008
GTCCGAGAAAAAACTAAGATGAAAGAACTTTATATTGTTATTGGACAATATTTAGGATTTAGTTTAATTATTTTTCTGAGCATCATTGGTTCTTTAAGCTCTTTTTTCATTCCTATATCTTGGATTGGGTTATTAGGATTCGTGCCAATTTATATGGGAGTGAAAGGACTATTGTCACTTCATTCTTATAAAGGTAATGAAGTCATTGATAACGCTTCTAGTTCATTATTTAAAGTAGCTTC
>NZ_JAWRWL010001144.1:0-242 GCF_046535495.1 Bacillus sp. SIMBA_008
CCTGTGCGCGGGCGATCGCCACGCGCTGCGCCTGCCCGCCGGAGAGCTGACCGATGCGGCGTTCCTCGAGCCCGCCGAGACCGAGTGCCGCGAGCCACCGGGCGGCATGAGCCTCCGCTGCGGCGCGCGGATGCCCGGCGAGCATGAGCGGCAGCGCGGCGTTCTCTACCGCAGTGAGCTCCGGCAGCAGCAGGACCTGCTGGAAGACGAAGCCCAGCTCCTCGCGGCGCAGGCGTGACCGC
>NZ_JAWRWL010001145.1:0-242 GCF_046535495.1 Bacillus sp. SIMBA_008
GGTGCGTGCGCGACCGGCGGTGGCGGGATCTGCGGGCAGGGTCATGCCAGACACTCTATTCACGTCCCTGCCCGCTCGACACCGGACACTCGCGAAACCCCAGACATATGATGTATGGTGTTTAGTACTGCTCGATCTCTCACACTCAAGGGCGACATGAAGATCACCGGCTACCGCACACTGCGCACCGTCCACGACTGGGGGCGGCCCGTCGGCGACGTCAACGGATTCATCGCATCCGG
>NZ_JAWRWL010001146.1:0-242 GCF_046535495.1 Bacillus sp. SIMBA_008
GGTGTTGAAACGGTACGCGGCGAGCACCTCGGCGACGACGCGCTCCTTCTCCGCATCGTCCCAGGGTGCCGCGTCGAGCTCCTCGCGGTAGACGTTCTTGAACTCCGTCGGGTCGGCGATATCGCCGAAGATATAGAACCCGATGCCGTTGGTGTCGAACCCGAACTGTCGCTTGAGCACGCGCCCGATGTGGAGCCCGCCCGACAGGTCTCCGAGGTAGCGGGTGTAGTGGTGAGCAACGT
>NZ_JAWRWL010001147.1:0-241 GCF_046535495.1 Bacillus sp. SIMBA_008
GGATGCGGGGGTCGAAGCCGAGACGGCCGAGGGCTCTGACGAGCCAGGTCCGCCGGCGACACCGGAGGACCTGCGACAGTACGCGCAGATGATCGCCGCGGCGATGGACCCCGACGGGCCGGAGCCTTCGGATCGGAGTGCGCAGAACCAGCGGTTCTTCACGATCGGCCGCCTTCGCAACGGCCTCCACGCGATCCGCGGGAACATCCTCCCGGATGTCGCAGCCCAGATGCAGGCGGTG
>NZ_JAWRWL010001148.1:0-241 GCF_046535495.1 Bacillus sp. SIMBA_008
GCCATCAATACCATTTGCTCCTCGATTCGCCATCATTCGAAAAGGCTTCAATTGCGCTTCAAAAAATGTATCCACATCACGAATCGGCATACTATTTCCGATAAAAAGGACACTCTCCTTCGGCAATAGATGCTGAAGCTGACGGTACACATTCCCCTCAATTGACAGATCCTCATCAGAATAATGGGCAGCATGCGTTCTGAATGATGAATTAGCATCCTGCCAGCGCTTTAGAAAACTT
>NZ_JAWRWL010001149.1:0-241 GCF_046535495.1 Bacillus sp. SIMBA_008
GATGCAACATCAACAAATGATATTTTGCATGTCATTAATGAATTAAACACATCTTATCGATTTGCAAAATTCACATTAAACAAGCAAAATGCAATTGATATTTCAGCATCGCTTGCATTCTCAGAACCAAACTTTAATCCAGCACTTGTCTTTGAACATACGAGAATGCTATATAAATTAGCAAATGACGAATATAAAAACTTAATGAAAGTTATTTGGGCATAAATAAAAGGATGGGCTG
>NZ_JAWRWL010001150.1:0-241 GCF_046535495.1 Bacillus sp. SIMBA_008
GGAAAAGCATATTCATCTTGCAAAGTGAAGGAAGTTTGTCCCTCTCTAATTTTTTCTAACAACCTTACAATCATTTTAGAATCTTGTGGTACTACATTTGGAAATGGTAACGAGAGCAGCTCATCTCTACTATATCCAAATCTTTTACAACCAACAGGGTTTACCTCAATGAATCGACTGGGGACATAATTTTCATTCAGCTCTACTACATATACTGCATCAGTTGCTTGTTCGATTAGTG
>NZ_JAWRWL010001151.1:0-241 GCF_046535495.1 Bacillus sp. SIMBA_008
GCGTCGCCATGCCCAGTGCGGCGGCGGCGCGCAGGTTGGCGGCGGTGTTGTCGATGAACAGGCACTCGACCGGCGCGACACCGAGCCGGGCCAGGGCGTGCTGGAAGATCGCCGGGCCGTCCTTGCCGCTGCCGACCTCGGCCGAGACCACGATCGGGTCGAAGGTCGCCGGCAGGTCGTGCAGCGCCGACAGCGTCGCCATGCGATCGGCCTTGTTGTCGGTGATCAGGCCGACGGCGTG
>NZ_JAWRWL010001152.1:0-241 GCF_046535495.1 Bacillus sp. SIMBA_008
GTCCGCGACATCCTCGCCGACGGAGGGCTTCAGGTGTCGGAGAGGCGGCGAACGGGCGCTCAGCGGTCGTCGCCGCGAGGGAGACCCTGCCCGACGTCGTCCTGATGGACATCCGGATGCCGGAACTCGACGGCATCGCGGCCACCGCGGAGATCTGCACGGACCAGGGGAGCGGCACACGGGTGCTCATCCTCACGACGTTCGAAGAGGACCAGTACGTCGTGGCGGCGTTGCGGGCCGG
>NZ_JAWRWL010001153.1:0-241 GCF_046535495.1 Bacillus sp. SIMBA_008
GGCACGCCGAGCGTGGCGGGAACCTTCGGCCTCACCGTGACGGCGACCGACGCGCTGGGCTTCCAGGGCACGCAGGCCTACACCCTGGTCACCGGCGCGCCGACCATCGCGCTGACGCCGACCAGCCTGCCCACGGGTACGGCCGGCTCGCCGTACGCACAGACCCTGTCGGCCAGCGGCGGCACGGCGCCGTATAGCTATGCGGTGACCGCCGGCGCGCTGCCGGCGGGCGTCAACCTCG
>NZ_JAWRWL010001154.1:0-241 GCF_046535495.1 Bacillus sp. SIMBA_008
GACTGGTACAGACAATTTGCGCTTTCGGGTTCAACTATGGAGATTTTGGGCATATTCCCGCTTTTTACATTTAATAGGGAAGCTGCCATTGAAGCAGCGAAAGATCCCACTCCAGCCTGAAGGATAACATGACTGATTGTATTGAAGAAATCTTCATTTTGTTTGTATATTTCTGCAATAATTGTTGTATATCCTTGCATGATAGAGAGAGGGATTTTCTGGTATCCTTCCCAAGCCGTAT
>NZ_JAWRWL010001155.1:0-241 GCF_046535495.1 Bacillus sp. SIMBA_008
CGGGGTGGCAGGAGCGTCAAGGCCGTGGCGGACGCTCCCGGCCTGTGTGCGCGGTGCTCAGGGGGCGCTGTCCGGCGGGAAGACCACCGTGGCGACGAGGCCGCCGTCCTCCCTCGCCGTGAATCGAAGAGTGGCGTCGTGGCGATCCGTGATGGCCTTCACGATCGACAGGCCGAGACCCCGTCCCTTCGAGGTCGACTCCGTGGACCGGCCACGCACGCGGAAGAACGGGTCGGTGAGG
>NZ_JAWRWL010001156.1:0-241 GCF_046535495.1 Bacillus sp. SIMBA_008
GCGCAGGAAATTTGACAGGAGCTGTCCTTAGTTCGAGAGGACCCGGATGGACGCACCGCTGGTGTACCAGTTGTTCTGCTAATGGCACCGCTGGGTAGCTATGTGCGGACGGGATAAGTGCTGAAAGCATCTACGCATGAAGCCCCCCTCAAGATGAGATTTCCCATCCCGCAAGGAAGTAAGATCCATGAAAGATGAGCAGGTTCATAGGTCTGAGGTGGAAGTGTGGCGACACATGGAG
>NZ_JAWRWL010001157.1:0-241 GCF_046535495.1 Bacillus sp. SIMBA_008
GGCATATAGCCCACTTACTGGTTTTTTAGGAAAGAAAGATTATGATTCGGTCGTAGAAACGCTTCGCTTAGCAAACGGGAGCGTATGGAGTATACCGATTACATTACCAGTAACAGAAGAAGTAGCAGAGAGTCTGAAAGCTGGAGAGGAAGTAAAACTTGTTAATGCTGAAAATGTATATGGTGTCATTCAAATAGAAGATATTTTTGTACCTGACAAGGAAAAAGAAGCGTTACTTGTG
>NZ_JAWRWL010001158.1:0-241 GCF_046535495.1 Bacillus sp. SIMBA_008
CCCGCGGTCACGTCGGCCCTGCCGATCGCCCAGCACGAAGGAGCCGTCCGATGAGCGAACTGCGCTTCGACACCGTGAGCGTGCGGTTCGGAACCCACCGTTCCGGACCCACGGCCGTGGACGGCGTGAGCCTCGTCGTTCCCTCCGGCTCGGTCGTCGGTCTGGTCGGCGAGTCCGGGTCCGGCAAGTCCACGCTCGCCAGGGCCGCCATCGGCCTCTCTCCGATCAGCGAGGGCACCAT
>NZ_JAWRWL010001159.1:0-240 GCF_046535495.1 Bacillus sp. SIMBA_008
GTCGAGGAGCTCGATCCGCACGACGTGACGCTGCATACTCGCATCGACGGAGTCGACATCGAGGGCGACGGGATGCTGGCGGCCAGGGCTGTGCGCAACCTGCTCGAGAACGGCATCCGACACAACGTGCCCGGCGGAGACCTGTGGGTGCGCTGCCGTCGCGAAGGCGAGCACGCCGTCATCGAAGTGGAGAACACGGGGAGACGGATCCCGGCGGAGACTCTCGCCCTGCTCACCGAG
>NZ_JAWRWL010001160.1:0-240 GCF_046535495.1 Bacillus sp. SIMBA_008
GTCCGGACTTCTTAATGATTTCTCCCGGGCCGTGCAGTCCTGATGAAGCGGGGATCAGCCTCGAAGCCATCAAACATTTTGCCGGCAGTATTCCTATTTTCGGCGTATGTCTCGGACATCAGTCGATTGCGCAAGTATTCGGCGGCGATGTCGTCAGAGCAGAGCGGCTCATGCACGGCAAAACGTCAGAAGTTATGCATGACGGCCAGACGATTTTTAACGGCCTGCAAAATCCGCTGG
>NZ_JAWRWL010001161.1:0-240 GCF_046535495.1 Bacillus sp. SIMBA_008
TGGCTTGCCTTAGCCTTTTGTCTTGGCTCGGCGATCATCATCATTGTTTTCTTCGGGTACCGCATGTCGATGAAATATGTGAAACCAATTGATTATGCGACAAAGGTAGCCAAACAGCTAGAACGCGGGAACTATGATACGAATAATTACGAAGAGCTGATGATTGAAACAAGTGAACTGAATACTTCCATGAAGCGTTTGGCGGGAAGTCTGCAAGAAATGACAAGTGCCGGTGAAATG
>NZ_JAWRWL010001162.1:0-240 GCF_046535495.1 Bacillus sp. SIMBA_008
GAGTTGCTAAAGGGAATAATCAAGGCATCGAACTTGCTTTAAAAGATGGTTGTGATTATATTTTGATAGGAAATAATGATATAGAATTTTATCAAAAAGATCTTTTTGATGTTCTAATAAAAAAATGCGAAATAGATAAAATTGTCGCACCAAAGGTTTTATATCATAACACTAACCAGATTTGGTTTGCAGGTGGACATATTGATAAATACAGAGCTTTAGCAATTCATGAAAATGAGT
>NZ_JAWRWL010001163.1:0-240 GCF_046535495.1 Bacillus sp. SIMBA_008
TTCAGCCAGTCGGCGCGAACCATGACGGAGGTGCGCATCGTGTCGCGTGCGCGGAAGATGCCGTAGACCTTGCCGTTGATGCTCGATGCCTCCTGAACCTCCGGGAGGGTGGTGGCGAGGTTCGGGTAGTCCGCGAGGTAATCGGTGAGCTCCCAGAAAGCGCCCGCTTCGGCGTTCTTGACGAATCCGGGCGACTTCCCCTGGACGACCATCACGTGGGGGACATTGTCGCCCGCGAGG
>NZ_JAWRWL010001164.1:0-240 GCF_046535495.1 Bacillus sp. SIMBA_008
CTTTTCGCTGCTTTCGATCCGATCAGTCCTTGCTGGCGGCACCGAACTCGGTGCGGCAATCCACGCGTATCTGCTCGCCGCTGCCGCGCCAGTAGAACGTGCTGCAACGACGATTGCCGTCCACGGTGGTCTTCACCGCGACCGCATAGAACGATTGCGCGATCTCCGCGCGCGTGGCGGTACCGTCGCCGTTCCAGTCCATGTCCTTGAACTCGACCCCCTGGGTGATCGCCATCCCCG
>NZ_JAWRWL010001165.1:0-240 GCF_046535495.1 Bacillus sp. SIMBA_008
TTCTTTTCGTTATTCAATAAAAGAGCGGGCTATGGTAAATTGAAACAAAAAGGAGGTACGAGATGATGAAAAGGACAGCCATTGTAACTGGTGCCAATAGCGGCTTTGGCAAGCTCATCACGATAGGTCTCGCCAAGCAAGGCTATACAGTGATTGCAGGCGTCAGGCAGGAAGCCAATGCGAAAAAGCTAGCTGAAGAAATCGAGCAAGTCTCGTTATCCGAAGCGATACATATTGAAG
>NZ_JAWRWL010001166.1:0-240 GCF_046535495.1 Bacillus sp. SIMBA_008
TATCATTTTATATAAAATAGAAGTTTTCAAATAAGGGTGCTGTTTTTCGTCTATTAAAGATTTCTTTAAAATAGGTAATGCAAGATCCAAGTCTTTTAACGAAAGTTGCTGAATCGCTCTTAGCTTTTGCCCAAAGTTTTCTCCAAACATTTCATTAGTAAACTCATCCAATTCAAAATTCGAATCGACTAGTGACGTATCTACTTCACTTAACATACCTTCTGCAAATAAAGCGAGCTG
>NZ_JAWRWL010001167.1:0-240 GCF_046535495.1 Bacillus sp. SIMBA_008
ATTTGTTTTATGGTAAGATAGTGGCGGCGTGTCTGTTTCCTTTCGTTCAATCAGAGGGTTTTCCAGTGAGAGCTCATCAATATATCCGGCCAGCTCCGCGGAATTGTATCCGAGTAATGTGATGGCCTGTTTAAGCTCTTGCGTTAATTGAGGCTTTAACATTTGTGTTTGCTGAAGTTTGATATCCATCATGCTCACTCCCCTTTTTTCATTGTACATGATTGGTTTCATACCGTATAT
>NZ_JAWRWL010001168.1:0-240 GCF_046535495.1 Bacillus sp. SIMBA_008
CTCACCGAGATCGGGAATCCGCACCTGCAGGCGGATCTCGCGGTCGCAGCGGAAGCCCTGCGCGCCGGACTCGCCGGCGCGACGATCAACCTGCGCGCGAACCTGCAGATCGCCCGGAAGCACGATGCCCCGGCGCCGCTCCGGTCAGATCTCGACGCCGAGGCCTCACGCCTGACAGAGGCGCAGAACGCGGTCGCCCGCATCGCCGACGAACTCGCGGCGCGCGCCGGCGAGTGACCG
>NZ_JAWRWL010001169.1:0-240 GCF_046535495.1 Bacillus sp. SIMBA_008
GGATGACCGGGGTATAAAACGTATTATCCACAATCAAATGCAGGCCGGCTTCTTTCGTAATCCGGGCGATTTTTTCAATGTCCGCCTCCTGCATTAACGGGTTTGTCGGTGTTTCAACAAATACCGCTTTCGTGTTTTCCGTTATTTTGGAGCGTAAACAGTCTTCATCGCTGAAATCATCGTAAATAAAGCTTAAGCCGTATTTTCTCCATTCGTTTTCAAACAAACGGTACGTGCCTC
>NZ_JAWRWL010001170.1:0-240 GCF_046535495.1 Bacillus sp. SIMBA_008
TCATCGAGTCGAAGCAGAATTTCATTGTAGTTGGTAGAAGCAAAGAAATTAAGCCATACACAACGGAATTTAAATTGATGAAGGACGGTGCTCTTGGCGCATTTGCGATGGCCGATTCAATTGTAGGACTGGAAACACTCGCTGTATCTCGAAGTGCTGGAAAAAATGAACCGGTAACTGCTAGCATATCACTGCAATCCAGTAACAGCATCAATAACTGGTTCTTGACCTGCGCCAAGT
>NZ_JAWRWL010001171.1:0-240 GCF_046535495.1 Bacillus sp. SIMBA_008
TTCCTTGATCGGCGCATTAATGTTAATCGGGATTGTCGTTACAAACGCTATTGTATTAATAGAAAGAGTGCAACAAAATCGGGAACATGGAATGGAAACAAGAGATGCCTTACTAGAAGCAGGATCCACTAGATTACGTCCAATTATTATGACAGCTATAACAACAATCGTCGCTATGCTACCGCTCCTATTCGGCCAATCCCAAGCAGGAAGTATGGTATCAAAAAGTTTGGCAGTCGT
>NZ_JAWRWL010001172.1:0-240 GCF_046535495.1 Bacillus sp. SIMBA_008
GAGGAGCAGGGCGCGCACCTGCGTCGGACGATCGACGCTGCGACGCAGGCGTCCGAGGACGACACCCAACGGGGCGGCGAGGTCGATCGGCTCCGCACCGGTGCGCGCGTAGTTCGCCCGTTCGACGGCATCCGTCAGCCGGCTCATCGCCTCCGGATCGACGGCGCTGTCCCGGATGAGGTCAGCCGCACGCATTCGCGGGGTGTCGGCATCCGAGACCGGCAGCTGCAGATCGATCAG
>NZ_JAWRWL010001173.1:0-240 GCF_046535495.1 Bacillus sp. SIMBA_008
CATTCTCAATTGCAAAAATATGATCTGCATCCCAACCAATACGCATCTTAACTGTAACCGGCTTTTCAACAGCATCTACAACTGCCGCTACCATTTCATATATTTTATTTGGGTCTAAAAGCCACTTTGCTCCCGCGTCACACTTAATGATTTTCGGTACTGGGCAACCCATATTAATATCAATAATGTCTGCTGTCGTATATTTATCTACGTATTTCGCAGCATCTACAAGAGTTTCTT
>NZ_JAWRWL010001174.1:0-240 GCF_046535495.1 Bacillus sp. SIMBA_008
GGTTCTTTTCGCCAGCAGTTCGCACAGTTTGGCCCTGATTAAGGAAATCTTAATGATTTCTTTTTGGCTTGAGTGGCTTTTCGCCGTTAAATCTCTGAATGAAAGAATGTAAATCAAGCGCTTAATCTCATTCAGCCCGAGCATCATGATGGCCTGCTGGATGCTGTCTATCTTTTTTTTCAGTCTTGTTTGCGATCCGTTTAAAAAACGCAGAATCTGATACGATAAGCTGACGTCACG
>NZ_JAWRWL010001175.1:0-240 GCF_046535495.1 Bacillus sp. SIMBA_008
GCCATGAAGTCGGTTCCGTTGAAAAAGGAAAGCTCGCCGACCTCGTACTATGGGACCCGGTTTTCTTCGGCGTCAAACCTGAACTTGTGCTCAAAGGCGGCATGATTGCCCGCGCCCAGATGGGAGATCCGAATGCTTCCATTCCGACGCCTGAGCCCGTGTTTATGCGGCAGATGTACGCATCATACGGTAAAGCAAACCGCAATACCTCTATTACATTTATGTCCCAGGCCGGTATCG
>NZ_JAWRWL010001176.1:0-240 GCF_046535495.1 Bacillus sp. SIMBA_008
GTTTGTTTAAATGGTGCAGCTGCAAGGCTTGTACAGCCAGGGGATAAAGTTATTATTATTTGCTACGGTTTAGTGGCAGAAGAAAATATTCATAACCAAGAGCCGAAAATTGCAGTATTAGACGATGATAATCAAATTATCCAAATGTTAGGCGCTGAAAAAGCGGGTACGATATTATAAGTAAGAAGGCTATCTCTATTGCGGAGATAGCTTTTTTGTGCATCTTTTCATTAAGATGAG
>NZ_JAWRWL010001177.1:0-240 GCF_046535495.1 Bacillus sp. SIMBA_008
GTTGGCGTCGTAGACCGTCAGACCCGATACCTTGTGGGTGGCCTCGGATGGCGAAAGGTTGCCGCTGAAGTTCACCTTCGTCGTAGGTTGCGCCGGCAGTGATCGATATCCTTCCAGCGAGACGGCCACGAGGTTCCCGCCGTCGTCAATCGCCATGACCTGAAACTGACTGACGCTGTCGATCAGTAGTCCATCGTCATTGAACATGAACTGGCCTGCCCGGGTGTAGTGAAGAGCCCC
>NZ_JAWRWL010001178.1:0-240 GCF_046535495.1 Bacillus sp. SIMBA_008
GCCCCGCCGGGTTCTCCTCGCGCGCGATCTGAGACATCCGCCATGCGGCCTCGACGGCGGCCGCGTGCCCGCCGCGGCCGAGCGTGCCGAGCCGGGCGGCGGATCCGTGCTGTTCCATGCCCGTGCGGCCGTGGCCGCGATGGTCGTCGGCATAGGCCGCCCATCCCGCGTCCGCGAGCGCGGCGAGGAGCGTGGCGTACCGCCCCGCGTGCGCCCCGACGCCATGGAGCACGTGCACGG
>NZ_JAWRWL010001179.1:0-239 GCF_046535495.1 Bacillus sp. SIMBA_008
CTGCCCACCTGACACTGTCTCCCCGCCCGATAAGGGCGGCGGGTTAGAAGGTCAATACAGCCAGGGTAGTATACCACCGATGCCTCCACCGAAGCTGGCGCTCCGGTTTCCAAGGCTCCTACCTATCCTGTACACGCTGTACCAACATTCAATATCAGGCTGCAGTAAAGCTCCACGGGGTCTTTCCGTCCTGTCGCCGGTAACCTGCATCTTCACAGGTACTATAATTTCACCGAGTC
>NZ_JAWRWL010001180.1:0-239 GCF_046535495.1 Bacillus sp. SIMBA_008
GAACTGCGCGGTCTGCGCGCCGGCAGGCACGGCGAAGACCAGACGCTCCTCGGCATTCGTGTTCGCCGTGTACGCGTTGAGCGACTGCGCCTCGCCGCCGTCGAAGCTGACGAGGACCTCGGCCGACTGCGGCCCGTCGATGAAGTAGTTGGTGGCGTACGCCAGAGTCGCCGTGGAAGCGCCGGTCAGCGGGTAGGCGGGGCTGACGAGCGTCGAGTCGAAGGCGCCCGCCGCGTGCG
>NZ_JAWRWL010001181.1:0-239 GCF_046535495.1 Bacillus sp. SIMBA_008
GACAGGCATCCAGTCCGGGATCCGAAAAGCACGAGATGATGACGGCATCATATCCATCCTTCTCTGCCTGGACGACTGCTTCAAGCAAGGCGGGCACTGTCACGGCCGCATCGGCGCGAGTTTCGATAGATGCGGGCCCCTGTTGGGGCACCGCAAAATCGACTGTCGTGTCTTGTGCAAGGAAGGTGCGAGCAAACGCCTGTCGACGTTCGATCTCGGCCATCCCCAACTCGGTGTTC
>NZ_JAWRWL010001182.1:0-239 GCF_046535495.1 Bacillus sp. SIMBA_008
GTGACCCATCCCGCTGCGCGGGCTGTGCCTCCAAGGTTTGCGCTGCAAACCTTGGACCCTGACTCCTGTCTTGCCTATCCCCGCGCCGTCGGCGCGCCCCCTTAACAAAGGGGGCTCTACCCTGGATCGTCCGTCGCCACGTTGCCGGGCGACATGAAAAAGGCGCCCTTCCGGGCGCCTTTTTCGTTCCCCGTCCCGCCGGCGATCAAGGGCAGCTGACGGTGGCGACGGCAGCAATG
>NZ_JAWRWL010001183.1:0-239 GCF_046535495.1 Bacillus sp. SIMBA_008
TTTTAGTAATATGATGTGTATTTAAGTTAGGATCATCAGAAATTTCATATCCTACTTCTAATCTAATTTCATTTCCTGTAAATGCACTTGAAGAAATAAGTTTATCGATACTTGTCGCAAGATCAAATATACTTTGATGAGAAACAGCTTTAATTTCAATTTTTTGACCTAAAAGGTACTCTTCTTTTTCAAAGAATTTAACATTTGCTTCATCTGAAATCTTTTTTAATAATGGTTTC
>NZ_JAWRWL010001184.1:0-239 GCF_046535495.1 Bacillus sp. SIMBA_008
CGGGCCGAGGCCCGCGGGCTTGCCGGTGTCGTAGATCAGCTCGTCGAAGTGGTCCAGGATCCCCCAGCTCGCGAGGGCGCCTTCGACGCCCGCCTTCGGCGCGTTGGTGGCGAGGATGACGCGGGTGGCTTCGGGGATACGCCGGAGGATGTCGGCGAGGCCGGGCGCCGGGTCCGCGGGGCCCACGGATCCGAGAAGCTCGCGGCTGGAGAGGTAGGCGAGCTGACGCTCTTCTGCGG
>NZ_JAWRWL010001185.1:0-239 GCF_046535495.1 Bacillus sp. SIMBA_008
TGCCAGCAGCTGCGCGGTCGCGTCGATCCACCCCTCTGTCACGTGCCCGCCGGCACGCGAGCAGACGCGTGTGCCGCGCAGATCCTCGAAGGCGACGGCGGCCCGATCCGCCAGCGGATGCCCCTCCGGAACGAGCACCGCGAGCGGTTCGAAGCGGACCAGCTGAGACGACACCTCGGGCGACGGACGCCGCACGCGATCGAAGACGACGTCTGCCGACGAGCCTCGGCCCCCGTCCC
>NZ_JAWRWL010001186.1:0-239 GCF_046535495.1 Bacillus sp. SIMBA_008
GCGCACCGATCCCTTGCCGCCGAGCACTGCTGAATGGCTTCAAAACGTCCACCCCCACGATCGTGCAAAGGTCGTGGTTGCGATGGAGAGGCAAGCGGCGGGAGATCCCGCCTTTGCGGTGTTCGACTACCGCGAACAGCACAAGGACGGTCATTGGGTCTGGATTGAGTCCCGCGGTGCAGGCGTGGAATGGGACGCCGAGGGTCGCCCGACCAGGGTCGTCGGTACCGACACCGACG
>NZ_JAWRWL010001187.1:0-239 GCF_046535495.1 Bacillus sp. SIMBA_008
GATGAGATGCGAGAACCTCGGCCCGGCCATGTCGTTGTAAGAAAGCACACCGCGCTGGCTCGTATCGGAGCTCCCCGACGTCATGGGTCCGGCAAGCGCCCGCTACTCGCGGAAGGCCGAAGCGTACAAGCAGTGAGTCCGGGCGGTCCAGCCGTTGAGCTCCGTGCACCACGCGGCATAGAGACGGAGCCCGTGCTTGCGGGCGGCGTCGTCCCGTCGTTATATCGAGCCGGGCGAGG
>NZ_JAWRWL010001188.1:0-239 GCF_046535495.1 Bacillus sp. SIMBA_008
GGCGTGAAGCGCGTAGGGATCCGCGATGTCGCGGCGGCGGCCGGGGTGTCGATCAGCACCGTGTCGAACGCACTCAACCGCCCCGAGATCGTCAGCGATGAGCTCGCGGACCGCGTGCGTCAGGTCGCCGACGAGCTCGGCTATGTGCCGCTCCGCGCCGCGCAGCAGCTGCGTCAGGGCCGCAGTGGCCTCGTCGGCATGAGCGTCATCAACATCGCGAACCCCTTCTTCGCGGACCT
>NZ_JAWRWL010001189.1:0-239 GCF_046535495.1 Bacillus sp. SIMBA_008
CACCTGCACCCGCAAACGGCGCTGCATGTCGGCGCAGGGAGCGCCGTTGTGATCGAGGGCCTCCCAGACGGTACCGGTGGCAACATCCACCCCGGCGCCGGTCCACAACGGCAGCGCCTGATCCTGTAGCCATGCCGGCAGCAGGGTTTTGAAGTCCATGGTCATCATTGCGGTAAGATCCTCTTTCTAATGCCCTGCAGCGCAGTTTTGCTCCGGCGTAGAGCCTTAAGCGCCCCAAT
>NZ_JAWRWL010001190.1:0-239 GCF_046535495.1 Bacillus sp. SIMBA_008
CTAAATGCCAGTCTTCCGTTATCTTTCCTTCTTTCACATGTAAAATATCAATTGCAAAAAAATTAATTTTCTTATCATTATGCGTTCCTGTAAAAGAAAGACGAGCTGTTACTTTATCACCGACGACTAATAAATCTTCAATCTCGCAATGTATATTAGGAACGACTTTACGAAAATTTTGTGCCGCAAACTTTAATCCTTCAGTGCCTTGTGGTCGCCCTTTCGGCAATGTATTATCG
>NZ_JAWRWL010001191.1:0-239 GCF_046535495.1 Bacillus sp. SIMBA_008
GCAGTGCCACAAAAAGTAGTAATCGGAACAAATAACGAAACGTTAGACGCGAAGGAATTTGTTGAAGTAAAAGGTGGAGAAGTAGTAGGTTTTGTAGGGAAACCAGACACAACGAAAATCGGTGAACAAAAAGTGAAAGTAGAAACGAAAGATATTTTTGGAAATAAGCAAGTGACAGAAGTACCGTTAGAAGTGACGTATGGAGATAGTATTGCTTATGTAGGATATAACAATGAAAT
>NZ_JAWRWL010001192.1:0-239 GCF_046535495.1 Bacillus sp. SIMBA_008
CCAGCCCCACACGTAGACGAGAAGGTTGAAGACCCCGATCTCGATGTGGTGCTGAGCGCCCCGACGACGAGGAAGCGGCTGCCGACGCCGACGAAGCGGCGCAGTCGGGAGGGAGGATTCATGGCTCAACTAGGCTACTTGCAGAATGCCCTGCGCCCGGCCACCCCTAGGACCCCCGTGACACTCACCCATCTCGCCATCGTCATGCCCGCCTACAACGAGGCCGAGGGCATCCGTGG
>NZ_JAWRWL010001193.1:0-239 GCF_046535495.1 Bacillus sp. SIMBA_008
GTGTATGAAGTGCGTTATAAGGTCAAGCTGTTGCGCCGGGGCACCGGTTACTTCATCAAATTGCTTTCCACAGCAACGTGAGATGAAGTTTAGAAATGCACTGCAAGCCGACGCATGCGCCTGAGTCAGATTTATATCATTCTCTTTGAATGTCTGTCGGTTCTTAACGCATTGCTCCACGTGCTTCCCCATGAGAATTGAGACAGGCGCCAACGTCTTTTCACCCCAATTATCCATTG
>NZ_JAWRWL010001194.1:0-239 GCF_046535495.1 Bacillus sp. SIMBA_008
GACGCCAACGGAAACGTACTGTGGCAATGGGATGCATTGGGTAATGCAGTCCAGAATACCTGGAGCGCGCAGAACCAGCTTTTGAGCCAGACCCGCTACACCGGCACGGACCCTGACCGCACCGGTACGGCATTGCCCACCGGCGGCCAGACCACCCGTTACGTGTACAACGACACCGAGCGCCTTCGCTTCGTGGTGGATGCATTGGGCCGGGTCACCGAGTACACCTATTCGAGCAG
>NZ_JAWRWL010001195.1:0-239 GCF_046535495.1 Bacillus sp. SIMBA_008
GTCATTGCATAGGGACACTTTATACCATATTTACTTGAGTCAACTAATTTTTTTCTAATTTCCATTACTAAATACCTCCTTTTTTATCTTCTAAAATTCCTACTGCATTATTAAGTACATCTAGTAGTTGAATGCCCATATGGTCAGCATTTTCTATAATTGATTCATTGTCCTCACCTTCTTTAAAAAAGAAAAAGAGCAACCATATATCAGTTGCTCTTCCGTTAATTTCTCTCTAC
>NZ_JAWRWL010001196.1:0-239 GCF_046535495.1 Bacillus sp. SIMBA_008
GGACTCTGGGATCGGCTCGGCGCGCAGCACCTCGAGGTGCCCGCGGGGCCGGTGCTGCTCGTGGACGATCTGGTCGACAGCCGGTGGACGATGACGGTCGCCGCTCGTGCGCTGCGGCAGGCGGGCGCGACCGACGTCCTTCCGCTCGCTCTCGCGCTGCGCGGCTGACGACCCTTCGTGGCTGTCGGCCCTGCGCAGCTGACGACCTCGCGCGGTCAGTCCTCCGCGGGGGCGACGCG
>NZ_JAWRWL010001197.1:0-239 GCF_046535495.1 Bacillus sp. SIMBA_008
CTGGCGTTGAGCTCGCCGTCGTCGAACCAGCGGATGCGGAAGTCGGCCAGGTCGTAGCTGACGTCTTTGATGCGCGTGGGCTTGCGATCCCAGGCCAGGCGCTCGGCGGCCTTGCCCCAGAACTGCTCGGGCTGCTCGCCCGCCTCGCGGTAGAGCTTCTCATACTGGTCCTTGCGCACCCTTGCCCCTGCGGCAAAGGCCGGATCTACGGGATATACGTCAGCCATGGCACCCTCACT
>NZ_JAWRWL010001198.1:0-239 GCF_046535495.1 Bacillus sp. SIMBA_008
GATCGTGGGTACGGATCCACCACCTACGCCGCGCGGGTGTTCTTCGGCTTCCTCGTCGGCTTCGTCGCGAAGATCGTGCTCTACATCGTTGCGCTTGTGATCCTGCTCGACGTCGTCTGCGTCGTCGCGGGCGCCGCCTACGGCGCTCTGCTCGCGACCGCCCTCGTGTCACTCGCGATCGACGTCTTCATCGCCAACGGGATCCGCGGACCGGCGGACGAGCGGCTCGCCCGCGAGTC
>NZ_JAWRWL010001199.1:0-239 GCF_046535495.1 Bacillus sp. SIMBA_008
ACGTCTCCAAGTCGTCGCCGTTGGCCTTGTGAGAACGTTCGCTGAAACGAGGCCCGATATAAAGAAGAATGTGGGCATGCGAAACGTCTCGAGCATGAGCACGAGCGACGGCCATGGGCCAGCGACGTTAGTGTCGCGAAGGTGCAACGCGGAGTGGAAAAGGACCACCGCAACAATTGCTAAGCCACGCGCGCTGTCGATCCAAGTTACTCGATTAGCCACGCTGGGGGAGTCTACAT
>NZ_JAWRWL010001200.1:0-239 GCF_046535495.1 Bacillus sp. SIMBA_008
CTTGATCAAATATAAAAACAGAATAACCGGCTTCCTGCAAATACGCTTCAATAGGCTGAACTAGCCCTGCATTTCTCACACCAGAATCTGTCACAATCATCACTGTGGCACCCGTCAGTACAAGATCCTCTACTATAGATCCAATTTCTTTTGACTGACCAATCCCCATCATTATGTTTGTTTGGCAATGATATTCAAAATTCATCATGATTTTTCTACTCCTTCATGTAAATTTGTTG
>NZ_JAWRWL010001201.1:0-238 GCF_046535495.1 Bacillus sp. SIMBA_008
TGATACATGTATCCTTTTTTGTGAGGGGTCGTAATGGTGACGCCGCCTGCGAGAGCCATTTTACATTCTCCGGTAATTAAGGCGCGTGCCGCCATATGAATGGCAGTCAAAGAGGAAGAACAAGCTGTATCAACAGCTACGCTCGGCCCCTTCAAATTCAATTTATAAGATACCTTTGTGTTCATGAAATCTTTATCTGTTAACTGAACAGCCGCAAATTGTTCGGATGAGTGATTCG
>NZ_JAWRWL010001202.1:0-238 GCF_046535495.1 Bacillus sp. SIMBA_008
GTCCTATTGCGTATTTCATTTTTGGTCGTAAACAATCTTAGTAGGGGGGATTCGCTTGAATATGTTGGAGTGTCATGGGCTGACGAAATCGTATGGACGACATGAAGTGTTAAAAGATGTTTCGTTTTCTGTTGGGGAGGTTGGATGTGTCGGTTTTTTAGGAGCCAATGGAGCGGGGAAGACAACGACGATTCGGATTCTGACGGGGCTTGCTCGTCCTACGTCTGGTGTCGTGAAG
>NZ_JAWRWL010001203.1:0-238 GCF_046535495.1 Bacillus sp. SIMBA_008
GCCCGGGCATTCCCAATGGGCAGATTAACACTCTAGCTGGCATGGTTACAGCCGCGATTGCTTGGTGGAGCGTCTGGTCTGGGAGGGAGGATCAGAATTGGCAGAGAAGCCAAGATCTCGGCAAGTGAGCATTTCTCAGTCTTCGAAAATCTGAAGTTGAGATTTATCACATCATAAATCTCAGTGAGACGTTGTACCGAAGTTTATTAAGCTAGTGCAGGTTCGCCGCTACCGTGTT
>NZ_JAWRWL010001204.1:0-238 GCF_046535495.1 Bacillus sp. SIMBA_008
CGACGAGGCCAAGCAACGTCCGCTCTATCTCGTCGACACCCGCATCGGGGGCGACGGAGTATCCTCCGGCTACCCATCCAACCAGGGAGCAGGCCATGCTTACGGTGCGGCAACTGTTGGGGATGAAGAAGGCTGAGGTGTTCGCGGTTGGCGTCGATGCGGCGGTGATCGACGCGATCCGGCTGATGGCCGAGAAGGGCATCGGCGCGGTGCTGGTGATGCAGGGCCAGCGGTTGGT
>NZ_JAWRWL010001205.1:0-238 GCF_046535495.1 Bacillus sp. SIMBA_008
GGGCAGTGCTAAAGAGCTACGAGCGGCTCGCCGCACGCATGTCCGCTGCCGGAGATGCGGAGATATTCAGTTGGAGTTCGGAGTTCTTCAACAGCGATGTCATTGCCAGCATCTCGGTAACGAAAGCCGAGTGCGTAGGAAAGATCTAGATGGCGGATAGCGCTAGTCGGTGGATATGGCTGCACGGCCGTGATGCGGAGGAATTGTCGCGCGAACCGATGACGGTTGTTGGCTAGCT
>NZ_JAWRWL010001206.1:0-238 GCF_046535495.1 Bacillus sp. SIMBA_008
CTCGAGGCCGCACAGTCCTTCTACGCAGACACGTTCGACCTCGGCGATCGTCTGCGATTCCGCACCTCGGATGCCGAGACATCCGGGTTCCGCGGATACACCCTCTCGCTGGTGGTCTCGCAGCCGGGGAACGTGCACGCCCTCGTCGACGCCGCCGTCGCCGCGGGAGCCAGCGTGGTCAAGCCCGTCACGAAGTCGCTCTGGGGCGTGGGCGGCACCGTGCAGGCGCCGGACGGGG
>NZ_JAWRWL010001207.1:0-238 GCF_046535495.1 Bacillus sp. SIMBA_008
CCATCACCCGTAATTGTCTTATCATTAGAAGTAAAGGCGTATAAACCGCCAATCCCGCCTGTTGCTAACACCGTATACTCTGCAACGTAACGCTTCAACTTCCCTTCACTAGTTCTTGTTAAAACTCCAACACATTTATCATTTTCTATAATAAAATCAAGCACCATTTCCTGTTCCACTACCGTAACGTACGGAGCTACTTCTTGAATGAAATGCTCTAATAAATTCTTTCCTGTTG
>NZ_JAWRWL010001208.1:0-238 GCF_046535495.1 Bacillus sp. SIMBA_008
CCTTTGATCCAAAGTGAGTGAGTGCTGTTCGAACCCGCTTCGGTTTACTCCACGATGAAATATGATTCAATTGAAAGGAAATTTCTTTTAATACATATCCAACTTCCGTTGTAAACGACTCATGAACTGACTTATTTAAATCTAATTTCAATGCCTGAAATATTTCTTCTTCAAAGCGCTGAATGCCTTCATAAAGCTTCTTCAAATTATTCTTTCTCACTTCTATACTTCTCGTATG
>NZ_JAWRWL010001209.1:0-238 GCF_046535495.1 Bacillus sp. SIMBA_008
TTCTGGCGGGCGCTGAGTTCGACGCCGAACTCGAGCGCGGGCGTGAGCTCCAAGGCGGTCTTCACGCGGAGGAGCGGATCCAGTTGCCGCCGCGCGACGACTCCAAGATCAGGAAGGACGCGCTGAGGGAGGCCGAGGAGGTGCAGGAGGCTCGCCGGCTGCGTGCCTCCGGTGGCCGTCGCAGCTGATCGAGGGCGGTCACGCAGGTCGACGCGCGATACTGCTCGAATGAGCATCG
>NZ_JAWRWL010001210.1:0-238 GCF_046535495.1 Bacillus sp. SIMBA_008
GGCAGTCCTGCACAACCGGCGGTCGACCTTGCCTATGCACAGTTGCCGTGAGAACGGCCTGGCACGAGGTGCCGGCACAGGCAAGCTCGTCGAATGTCCTTCCTTCGCGCAGACGTGGCCCTTCGCTCACTGGGGCGCATGGCGCGGACCTCGGAGCTCACTCGACGCGGTGTGACCGAAGCCGAGCTGACCAGCGCTGTGCGTGAAGGCAGAGTGCTGCGACCGCGCAACGGCGTGT
>NZ_JAWRWL010001211.1:0-238 GCF_046535495.1 Bacillus sp. SIMBA_008
CGGCATCGTCACGGCGGACTTCACGGAGTCGAGCATCCTCGCGGCCGTCGACGGACTCACTCCCGAGCGGGTCGACGGGTTCAAGGCCGCTGTGCAGGAGCACGCCGCGGCGCTCTCCGCCGAGGCGCAGGTGGAGAACTGGGCGACGGCGGTCAGCGCGATCGTGCGCTCCCGCTGACCGCGACTCTCAGCCCTGCCAGTCGCTCTCCAGGAGTGCGGCCCACTCGTCGAACTCCGG
>NZ_JAWRWL010001212.1:0-238 GCF_046535495.1 Bacillus sp. SIMBA_008
GTGTTTGAAGGGGTTTGGTGGGCGGTCATTACGGTGGCCACAGTCGGCTACGGCGATTACGTTCCGCAGACGCCGTTCGGGCAGATTGCCGGCATGGTGCTTGTATTAAGCGGAGCGAGTTTTGTGACCGCCTATTTCGCCACGCTTTCTTCAGCCGTGTTCAGCAAACAGCACCGCTATGTCGAAGGGAAGGTCGCCTTTAAAGGCAAGGGGCACGTCATTCTTATCGGATGGAACG
>NZ_JAWRWL010001213.1:0-238 GCF_046535495.1 Bacillus sp. SIMBA_008
TGAACAGGCGGCGGCTGACAGACATAAAGCTAACAGAGCGAACAGGCAGATGAGCTTTTTCAGATGCTTTTCCTCCTTTGTCACCGGACTATAACGTTATATATCATTATAGTCCGGTGAAATATAATGCGCGTTCTTAATATTCGACTTTCCACATGTAACGCCGCTGGCTTAACGGATGGTTCCTTGCTTCCGCCAGCGCATCCGCATAGCTTCTGAGCACCCGGTTTAATACGAG
>NZ_JAWRWL010001214.1:0-238 GCF_046535495.1 Bacillus sp. SIMBA_008
CTCGTGCTCGCCGCGGAAGGCGTGCGGGTCGCCCTGCTGGATCGCGACGCCGCCGCGCTCCGCGAGACGGCGAGCGGATGTCGTGAGGCCCTGGTCCTCGTCGCGGATGTGACCGACGAGAGCGAGGTGCGTGCGGCGGTGGGCTCCGCTGCCATGACGCTCGGCCGCCTCGACGCCGTGGTCTGCTGCGCCGGGATCTCGGGGCCCGTCGGCACGTCGATCGAGGACACCGATCTCG
>NZ_JAWRWL010001215.1:0-238 GCF_046535495.1 Bacillus sp. SIMBA_008
GCCAGTCGGTCATCATCGTCTCCGACCACGGCAGGTCGACGCCGCTCGTCATGGTCAGCAGGCGGCGGATCGTCACGCGATCGACCCCGGGGCCGAGATCGACGTCGCCGACGTAGACCCCGATCGGGGCGTCGAGATCGATGAGCCCCTCGTCGGCGGCGATACCGGCCGCCAGGACGCAGACGCCCTTCGCCGCGGAATGCACGTCCTCGCGGATGTCGGGGGTCCAACGGTGGTC
>NZ_JAWRWL010001216.1:0-238 GCF_046535495.1 Bacillus sp. SIMBA_008
GGCCAGCGGGTCCATGCCGATGGCGAGGTTGGAAAGGTAATCCTCGATCAGCGTATGGATCGCCGTGCCGCCGATGTCGACGCTGTAGCTGAAACCGGTGCCGGTGATGCCGGTGTCGGTGGTCACCTCGACCACCACGAACTCCAGGGCCTGCACCTTGTTCGTGGCGTCCTCCCACGGAGAGGCCGGCGGCAGCCTGTGGACGCTCGATGTGACGCTCTCGATTCTCATGACGCTC
>NZ_JAWRWL010001217.1:0-238 GCF_046535495.1 Bacillus sp. SIMBA_008
GGTGATCTAGACCGTCTAGCTGCGGCACAAGCATGGAACGAGTGGGAGTCCACCCTCGTCTAGCTCGATCCTTTTACCCCTGTCTCTGACCGGTTCGACGATGAGCAAGCGCTAGTGTTCGCGACGCTCGTTGCACACTATTGGGCCAATGACGGCTTTCTTCGTGATGAAAATGCAATTTTCAACAGGAAGTCAGAGATTGATGGCGTCCCGGCTGTCTTAATTCACGGTCGTCGGG
>NZ_JAWRWL010001218.1:0-238 GCF_046535495.1 Bacillus sp. SIMBA_008
GTCGCTTTCTTTTTTTATATTCCGCCTAGTTTCATTCCAAGGAATGCAAAAAGGATACCAATAATATAAGTAGTACTTAAATATAGAAATAGTATGCCGAAATTTTTACGATTGAAGAGCTGAATGGACTCTAGCTTAAATGTTGAAAATGTCGTGAAGGCACCCATAAATCCAGTACCTAATAATAATTGCCAGCTTGTAGTGACTCCGTTTCCAATTATATATCCGAGTAAAAACG
>NZ_JAWRWL010001219.1:0-238 GCF_046535495.1 Bacillus sp. SIMBA_008
TCTTGATAAATGACTTTATCTTCATTTCCTATTTGAATCGACAATACATCACGATATATAAATAAAAGCATATCCAGACCTGTTTCTTGAAGGTCTTTCTCTTTGAAAAAAGGCATCCATTGATCCTGTATATAAAAAAATGCATGTTCTTTTCGCTGGTGTAAGACTTCATACAATTTTATCACTTTCGCTCTAGACTCTGCAAACTGATCATTTCGACTTAATTCGAGTGCTTCTG
>NZ_JAWRWL010001220.1:0-238 GCF_046535495.1 Bacillus sp. SIMBA_008
CGAGGGCTTCCACCTCGTGCTGTTCACGATCGACGAGACGACCTTCTCGCGCGAACTCGCACCGCTCGCAGGCTACTATCCGTCTGTCTTCGTCGGCGCGCCCTGGTGGTTCATCGACGCCCCCGACGCCGTGCAGCGCTTCCGCTCCGCGACGACCGAGACCGCCGGCCTCACCCGCGGATCCGGCTTCATCGATGACACCCGCGCGTTCCTGTCGATCCCCGCGCGTCACGACATG
>NZ_JAWRWL010001221.1:0-238 GCF_046535495.1 Bacillus sp. SIMBA_008
CCGAGGGTGGTGAGCATCGCGGCCGTCGACGACGTCTGCAGCTCGTACTCATCGTCGAGGCCGTACTCGGGAATCATGGCTTCGGCGGCCTCCGTGAGACCCGCGCTCGGCTCGATGCCGATGATCTTGCCCTCGAAGCGATCCGCTTGGCCTTCGAGATCCTCGATCGAGTTGATGTCGTCCATGTACTCGGGGACAGCGATGGTCAGGACGGCACCGTCGTAGTAGGTGCCGAGCT
>NZ_JAWRWL010001222.1:0-238 GCF_046535495.1 Bacillus sp. SIMBA_008
GTGAGCCTGAGGTTCTTCGGGCCGCCGCCAGTTCTCTCATGACGCTCCTCGAAGGAGTGGAGGAGGAGATTCTGTCGAAGCCAGTAGACGAGTGGTCGCAAAATTACGCGCAGCATTTACCAACGTTACGTCTCGCCGCGGAATGGGCATTCTCCGACGACGGTGACGCAAGTACTGCAGTAAGGCTCGTCGTATCTGCCTTGCCGCTGTTCTTCCGTCTCACCCTTATGCAGGAGTC
>NZ_JAWRWL010001223.1:0-238 GCF_046535495.1 Bacillus sp. SIMBA_008
AATCAATTGAATATTTGACATATCCGATACCGCCATCTTTTCGGCACTTTATGTGTTCCTCCATTGAAAATTGTTTATTGATTCAGCAATCTATTTTTAATGATGATTATAACACTAAAATTTCTATCTTTTTTACTAAAAAAGGATTGAGGAAAGGAATTTTAATGTGATTTGGACTATATCCCGAAAAAAGCGGCTCCATTTACGGAGCCGCTTTCTTATACTTTTTCAGTTTTTT
>NZ_JAWRWL010001224.1:0-238 GCF_046535495.1 Bacillus sp. SIMBA_008
CGCGCTTTCGATCGCTCGAGCAGCCCGCTCATCGTCGTCAGGAGCTGCTGTCGTCAGCGACGCGACCTGAGTCGCGACAGCATCACGAGCACGATCAAGCACGTCGTCCGCGCAGGCCCCGTCGAGCTGAAGGCACAGGTAGAGCACGTCGCTTACTGTGTCTGCTTCGAGCAGTGTGTCTCGTTCCGGCTCACTCGTCGCGTCCTGCAAGCCGGTGCGCATCCATGAGGGCAGCTCC
>NZ_JAWRWL010001225.1:0-238 GCF_046535495.1 Bacillus sp. SIMBA_008
AAGAATAGGAAGGGATTTGCCAAAGAATAGCGAAAATTAATCGTTAAGATATAAGAAGCTTTAAATCTTGTATTTATACAGAAAGGTTGGGAGTTAAGGAAGGTAAAATTTTAATCGTTGATGATCAATATGGCATTCGTGTGTTATTACATGAAGTGTTCCAAAAAGAAGGTTATCAGACATTCCAAGCAGCGAATGGATTTCAAGCTTTAGATATCGTGAAAAAAGATAATCCAGA
>NZ_JAWRWL010001226.1:0-238 GCF_046535495.1 Bacillus sp. SIMBA_008
TTCACGCATAGCGAAGATGATAGGCTTTAACGTATCTCCTAGAGAAGTGAGTGAATATTCGACACGAGGAGGGACCTCCTCATAGACTTCTCTGTGAACAATGCCGTCTTGTTCTAGTTCGCGCAATTGCAGCGTAAGAACACGCTGAGAAATTCTTGGCAGAAGCCGGCGTAATTCATTGTATCGTTTTGGACCGCAAGTCAAATGATAAAGGATCACTCCTTTCCATTTTCCTCCT
>NZ_JAWRWL010001227.1:0-238 GCF_046535495.1 Bacillus sp. SIMBA_008
GAGGAACTTTTCAGTTGAAGAGCCCGAGCCAATATTATAATCCAAATATGAAGTTACACGTTCGAGTGTAGTAAAGAAAAGGTGGTTCCAAAACGTATTTTGGAACCACCTTTTTTATTGTATAAGTCGCTATTATTGTCGTTTTTTGTTGATAAGTCGATATATTTAAAAAATCGCTGATATAATTCGAGTTGCGCTGATATATTTGGAAAATCGCCGATATAATCAGAGTTGCGCT
>NZ_JAWRWL010001228.1:0-238 GCF_046535495.1 Bacillus sp. SIMBA_008
CGCGAGCCAGCCCGTCGGGTTGCTCTCTGGCGGGAACCAGCAGAAGGTCGTGATCGCGAAGTGGATCAACACCGGCCCGCGGATCCTGGTCATGGATGAGCCGACGGCGGGCGTCGATATCGGCACCATGACCGAGATCCTCGAAATGATCCGGGATTTCGCCTCGCAGGGCAACGCCGTCGTCTTCATCTCCTCTGAGCTCCCCGAGCTTCTGGCGGTTGCCGACCGGGTGGTCGTC
>NZ_JAWRWL010001229.1:0-237 GCF_046535495.1 Bacillus sp. SIMBA_008
GTGTTTGCCCGCTGGGGTTAGCTTTGGGAGTTTGAGGGTTCGGAGGCTCGTGGTCAAGGGAACCGTGGAATAAAAAGCGAGGACGGACCCCAGGACAGGGCAAAAACCAAGGTCTTCGCCAAGATTCGTGGTTCTACTGTTAGAAAAAGGTGAATAAGAATATAGCATAAATACAATAAAGGAATGCAATATAGATTAATTTATATGCATTCCTTTATTGTATTTATATGTTTTTTT
>NZ_JAWRWL010001230.1:0-237 GCF_046535495.1 Bacillus sp. SIMBA_008
TATCGTGGTCAATGCGCTGCTTGGAAGCGTCGGTTTAATCCCGACTTTGAAAGCGATTGAACAGAAAAAAACAATTGCGCTTGCAAATAAGGAAACTCTCGTCACTGCCGGGCATATAGTGAAAGGACACGCAAAACGATACGGTGTTCCTCTTCTTCCGGTTGACAGCGAACATTCCGCTATTTTTCAGGCGCTGCAAGGCGAACAGAGCAAAAATATCGAGCGCCTGATCATTAC
>NZ_JAWRWL010001231.1:0-237 GCF_046535495.1 Bacillus sp. SIMBA_008
TACAATGTAATTGGTGTCCTCTTTAAGAAAGCGGGTAAAATATATTATTGTGATCCGAATTGTTTTCATATAGAACATGACAGCTGCGTAATTGTACAAACTGTCAGAGGTGTTGAGTACGGCCAGGTCGTAATTGCAAATAAACAGGTGAATGAGCATGATGTGGTGCTTCCCCTTCGAAAAGTTATACGTGTGGCTGACGAGCGCGATCTGCTTATTGTAGAAGAAAATAAACAG
>NZ_JAWRWL010001232.1:0-237 GCF_046535495.1 Bacillus sp. SIMBA_008
CAACAGACCAAGACCCACTGCAAGAGACGGCGCAATCCCGATGATACAAGAGGCAACCACAACCGCCGCCTGTATTCGTTCCCTCCCGAATTTGCCAATCAGCGTAATGGCAATCCGATGGCCGCCCCCAGCATCTGAGACAAGCCTCCCCAGCATCGCGCCAAGTCCAAACCCTAAAGCTAAATGCCCCAGCTGCTCTCCAATTGCAGCCTCAATTGAAAGAACAATTTTATTGAT
>NZ_JAWRWL010001233.1:0-237 GCF_046535495.1 Bacillus sp. SIMBA_008
ATTAGCTAGTTCTTTAAGCTGGCTTTCACAGGAGTTACAAGAGTTAATAGGGGAATTCAAAAGTTAAATGAAATGATTATACGTGCTTTTGTTTGTTCAATAAAATAAATCATGCTACAATGAAAACGAATTAAGGACCGGGGAGCCAATTGGCTGAGAGGATGTAAACAAACATCGACCCTCAACCTGATCTGGATAATGCCAGCGTAGGGAGTTACTTAAAGTGATGTAGCATAT
>NZ_JAWRWL010001234.1:0-237 GCF_046535495.1 Bacillus sp. SIMBA_008
GACATCACCGTCACCGACGGAGAGGCCGGGCAGGCGGCGGAGATCGCCAACACGGTCGCCTCGAGCTTCCAGGACGCGGTCCAGGAGACGCTCGAGCAGCCCGCCGTCGAAGGCGCCGTCAGCCCGGTGCAGATCACCGTGACCGAACCGGCCGTCACTCCGACGCAGCCGACCAGCCCGAATGTGCGGATGCTCATCATCCTCGGCGGCATCATCGGCCTGGCCGTCGGCATCGCG
>NZ_JAWRWL010001235.1:0-237 GCF_046535495.1 Bacillus sp. SIMBA_008
GTCGACTGATCGTCTTCGTCGAGCTCGGGCCAGCCGTCGTCGCGTCGCTCGAAGAGTCGGTCGGCGACGCCGAGCCCGGGGCCGTATCCGGTGGCGGCAATGGGGCGGGAGTCCGCGCGAATGCGCTGCCCGTTCGTCAGGCCCACGGCCCAGCCGTCGCCGTCGCGCTTGACGCCTGTGGCATTCGCGTCGATGAGCGCGAGGCGGCCTGTGGCGAGCGCCTCCCTGAGACGCATG
>NZ_JAWRWL010001236.1:0-237 GCF_046535495.1 Bacillus sp. SIMBA_008
GGATATATAGAAAATGAAGAGACGGTAAGAGAAAGATTAATTATGTCAGAAACACCATTGTTAATGTATGCAAATTTTGATTTGCCAAATGACAATTTAGGTTTAGTAAGTCCGATTTATTTTTCTAGTCTCGTTTTTGATTATGCAGGATTAAAACAATCACCATTTTATCAATTTTTATCGGAAATGCATAAAGAAATACCGGTTCTGAGAGAGGAGTTAAAGGTTAATAAAGAT
>NZ_JAWRWL010001237.1:0-237 GCF_046535495.1 Bacillus sp. SIMBA_008
GGCAAATTTTCTATAATTTATCTATAAAATTACTAGTCTATTATATTATGTGAGATGGATTGTATGAAAAATTTGCCGAATTTTATATATATTATGCATTATTTCATATCAAAAATTGTCGAATTCACATTATTGTAGTGGTATGACAACTTAAAAAATTAGATTGTTATAATGGGATGGTGAGTAAGTATGCACGCAGAAAAACTAGGAAGTGAAATTAAGAAAATTAGGGTGATG
>NZ_JAWRWL010001238.1:0-237 GCF_046535495.1 Bacillus sp. SIMBA_008
GGCGCGCTCCATCCATTTTTTCATTTGCTGGATGAAGGTTGGGTCGATTTTGATCCATTGTCCACGAATATTGACAAGGCGCCGTTTACTTTGGACAAGCTCGTTGAACTCATCTTCTGTCAGCTCGATGCCGTTTGTAGCAAAGCGCCAATTAAAGTCCATCAAGGCATCCATTCCGACATGCGACTCGCCTCTTGGAGTAGAGGAAATCCTTGCTTTTAGCATCATGGTGCTTTC
>NZ_JAWRWL010001239.1:0-237 GCF_046535495.1 Bacillus sp. SIMBA_008
TATTCGGCAGCTGAACGACAACGCGGTCTTCCTTTTGAATTCCGAGCTTAGGCAGCCCCGCCGCTAAACGATCGGCCCTTTCATCTAATTCTTTGTAGGTCCAATGTACATCTTTACACGTCACGGCAGTTTGATTTCCGTATAAAGCCGCGCGCTCTTTCAGCATTCCTCCGAACGTCTCACCCTTCCAGCAGCCGTCTTTTCGGTATTTTTCAGCCCATTCTTCCGGCCATGGCG
>NZ_JAWRWL010001240.1:0-237 GCF_046535495.1 Bacillus sp. SIMBA_008
GACGCTCGTCTCGATCAGGAATCCGTCGTGGCCGAAGTCGCTACGGATCACGACCGCCTCGTCGCCGTGGATCGTGGTGCCGATCCCGGCCGCGATGCGGTGCTGGCCCTCGATCGGGAACAGGCGGTCGGTATCGATGCCCACCACGAGAGTCTGCGCCGTGACGCGCTTCAGCGCGTCCTCCAGACCGCCGCGACCCCGACCCACGTCGTGCGAGTTCATCGCCTCGATAAGACG
>NZ_JAWRWL010001241.1:0-237 GCF_046535495.1 Bacillus sp. SIMBA_008
TCAGTTCCGTGCAAGTGGATCGGTTGTAAAGTTTCCATGATTTATGAAAGTGTATGTAGAGTCGAAAGATGACGGGGCTGAAGAAAAGGATAAAATGTTGCCACCTTTAGAAGTAGGGGAAACGGTATTTTCGAAGGATTTAGAACCGAAGCAACACTTTACACAACCTCCGCCGCGCTATACAGAGGCTCGTCTAGTAAGAACACTTGAAGAGCTTGGAATTGGAAGACCATCGAC
>NZ_JAWRWL010001242.1:0-237 GCF_046535495.1 Bacillus sp. SIMBA_008
GTGGGCGGTTACCTCATCACAAGCTTTATCCGTTAGCTTGCAGTTCTTAGGCTCTTCGGGCGGGGCGCCGAAGCGGCTAGGTGTGCGGGAAGGCCTTCGGCAGAGCTGCCAAAAGGAGAGACGGCTCACAGGCTCAATCGATGTCTTCCGCAGAAAACTTGAGCCTGTTCGTGATCATACCGGAATTGGGCGCTTCTGCCGTCCTCGACCTTCTGGACCGCTTCATCTTCAAATATG
>NZ_JAWRWL010001243.1:0-237 GCF_046535495.1 Bacillus sp. SIMBA_008
TGCTGGTGCCTTTTTAGCGGTATCAGGGGCAATTATGCAAGGTATGACGCGAAATCCACTTGCTTCACCATCGTTAATGGGAATTACAGATGGAGCCGTATTTGGAATTGCAATTATGTATGCATTCTTCCCTAATTCACCTTATTTAATGTTCGTTATCGCATCTTTTATTGGGGCTGCGTTTGGAGCGAGCATTGTATATGGAATTGGGTCTTCTTCACCAGGTGGATTAACACC
>NZ_JAWRWL010001244.1:0-237 GCF_046535495.1 Bacillus sp. SIMBA_008
CTTTGTTGATGCCTCCGGGCTCGTGTACCCGTATCCATCGGAGCGACACTGTGTAGTGGGTGACCTCGGTCGTAGCGACCTGGAAACTATGCTTGGTGGGCGGGAGTTTGGAAAGTTTCTGGAGAGCAGAAAAGGGATTCGTGCGCGCTGTAGGGGCTGCGAACTCCGGCTGGCGTGTCTTCGAAGTTTTGTTGATCGCGTAGATCCTGATGATATAGCCAGCGAGCCCGCTTCTTT
>NZ_JAWRWL010001245.1:0-237 GCF_046535495.1 Bacillus sp. SIMBA_008
GTCGAAAATGCGAACAATGTAAAACTTTCTTTGTTCACACTCGAATTCTAGTATTACCAACCTGTATTTCCTTTAAGCAAAAAAATAAAATTCAATTCATAGCTTTTCCGAAAAACACGATTATGACGCTATTTACAAACAACATCAATCTTTTATACACAAAAAAACTCTCCTCAAAAAATGAGGAGAGTTTTATAAATTAGTTTGTTTTTAATTTAGCAAGTTCCTGTAGAAACT
>NZ_JAWRWL010001246.1:0-237 GCF_046535495.1 Bacillus sp. SIMBA_008
CGGCTCCTCATCACCGCGGTCGACGACGACTACATGACGCCCAGCGCTTTCTTCGGCTTCCTGCCCGCCCCCGAGCCGCCGGAGCGTCACGTGTCGGCCGAGCATCCGCTCACCCTGCGCGGCATGGTCGCCCGTCACCGTCGCACGCTCACCTCCGTGCCCTCCGAGACGCTGCGGCGCGAGGCGGCCGCGCAACTCGCCGTCCTCGCCCGCGAAGGCGTGCCGGGCGCCGATCCG
>NZ_JAWRWL010001247.1:0-237 GCF_046535495.1 Bacillus sp. SIMBA_008
GTGAGTCCCACCGAGGGATTGACCAGCGTGCGGTACACGACGTTGTGCTGCGGGATGTCCGACAGCGACTTCGGGATGAAGCACACGCCCATGCCCGCCGACACCATGGCGGCCTGGTCGAGGTACGAGCCCATGACCTCGAGCGAGCGCGGGGAGAACCCGGCGCGCATGCACGCCGTCACGACGGCGTCGTAGCCGGTCGGGTTGGCGGTGCGCGGACCCTGGAGGATGCGCTCG
>NZ_JAWRWL010001248.1:0-237 GCF_046535495.1 Bacillus sp. SIMBA_008
GCGGCTGGAGCTGCCGGTCGCCGACTGCACGATCGTGGATGCCGCCGGCATCCGCGTCGTCGAGCCGGGGGCGTTCGAGCTGCTGGTGGGACCGTCGTCGCGGGACGAGGTGCTGCTGACCGCCGGGTTCGCTGTGGCCTGAGCCGCGACGATTTGACCTCAAGTGCAGTTGAGGTTTTACGGTGGCACTGTGACCCGGACGAAGACCACCCGATGACCTATGTCATCGCCCTGCCG
>NZ_JAWRWL010001249.1:0-237 GCF_046535495.1 Bacillus sp. SIMBA_008
GCCGCGTTCGTTGGCCAGCTCGGACGGACGCAGGTAGCGCGGCTCGATCGGCATGTCCGCGTCCGGGTCCTCGCGGCGCTCGACCAGGTCGCTGCCGCGCGCGTACACCACCTCGGCGTCGGGCAATGCATTGCGGATGCCGCGCAGCACGGTGACCGGATTGGATGGGGTGCCGTAGTAGTTGCCCAGCAGCGCCATCGGATCGTCGGCGGTCGGGCCGATCACCGCGACCTTGCG
>NZ_JAWRWL010001250.1:0-236 GCF_046535495.1 Bacillus sp. SIMBA_008
TATCACAAGAGCTATCTATTCAAGAAGGTGTTTCTCAATTATTTCAATTAATACCTACTAGTCTACACGATGATATGATTCAATTTTTAATAGAAACTGCTGAAATCCGTAGTGGTTTTCAGGAATTTATACAATTTGTAAATGAAAATAACATTTCTTTTTACGTTATATCAGGTGGAATGGATTTCTTCGTCTATCCACTCTTACAAGGAATCATTCCAAAAGAGCAAATTTAC
>NZ_JAWRWL010001251.1:0-236 GCF_046535495.1 Bacillus sp. SIMBA_008
GGCAATGGGCTTCTTCTTAATTCATCGCGAGACAGAAGGTGTTTCAATAGAAGAAACGTGGAATGTTGTGGGGATGAGAGGAACTGAAAGTCATGATTTAATCTTAGATCAGGTGAAGGTTTCAGATGACATGCTTGTTGAGGTGCAAAAAGGGCCGCGCGGTGGTACGCTAAATCCTTGGATTGCACATATTCCATCCTGCTATTTAGGCATTGCGCAAGCAGCAAGAGATTATG
>NZ_JAWRWL010001252.1:0-236 GCF_046535495.1 Bacillus sp. SIMBA_008
GGATTTTCACGGTAAACCGGATATGAGCGTTCCTTGTGGCAGCCCGAAATGACCAAGCTGATCAAAGCGATCAGTGCCACATTAGAAAGGCCTGCGGGAAGTTTCAGCATGAGCAGTCCATGTCGCGGATTGACGAACCATGGGGGCACGCCTGCACAGATTTACGGCAGAGCACGGTTCTCGGTGCGTGAAACTGCCGATAGTATTGCTCTGATCGTTGCTCAGCTGGACAAGGG
>NZ_JAWRWL010001253.1:0-236 GCF_046535495.1 Bacillus sp. SIMBA_008
GTTGCTTTCGCACTGAAAGTATCATGAACTAATGCACAACGAATACCATTTACTTTGTTTGCTGCAATTGACATACCGATGCCTGTCCCACAAACTAAAATACCACGATCTACTTCGCCATTCGCTACCATTTCCGCTGCTGGAAACGCAAAATCAGGGTAATCAACAGAACCAGCTTCACATTCACAACCTAAATCAATATATTCAATATTTAACTCTTCTAATAAACTCACAAG
>NZ_JAWRWL010001254.1:0-236 GCF_046535495.1 Bacillus sp. SIMBA_008
GCCGCGGATGCGCCGACTCGACGCTAGCGCCTCTCCTCACTGGTCGCGGAGCGTCGCATCTCATCGCGGATTCGCTCGAACACGCGGAATGGTCTGCATTGCGAATCGTGAAGAATCCGCGCAACTGCGGCCATGCGTCACGCCACAACGGCACATCATGCGTTCCGCGTCGACGGCGCACGATATCGCCGCACGTTCGCGCACCGTCGCCCACGCGACTCCGATTGCAGCTTCAT
>NZ_JAWRWL010001255.1:0-236 GCF_046535495.1 Bacillus sp. SIMBA_008
TCGGCAAACCGGGAGGAGATTTCTGAAAGGTGCACTATGGTCATGAAAACCCGCACTACGCTACAACGCCAAGGACCTAAGCGACCTTTGCTTGCAGGCTCTTCGCCAGCAACTTTTCGCACAACGTCGCAATACATAACGAGATAACTACCGCAACGCAACATAAAGTAGAGGCATCAATACTTTACAAATTAGAGATCTGAAATAAATCTCCATATACAGCTACTTTTGGTCGG
>NZ_JAWRWL010001256.1:0-236 GCF_046535495.1 Bacillus sp. SIMBA_008
TCAGCTTTCCCTCGCAGGAAAGCGAACAGAATAACCGGGGGCTGTGGCTCGTCATTCTGCCTCCTGTGGTCATGCTGATTGTAATGGGGGTTGTCGCTATTATACAGCCGAGGGGTATATTCATCCTTGTCTCTTTGGCGATGTTTATGATGACTCTCATTACGTCCACCGTGCAGTATTTCCGTGAAAAAAACCAGCGGAAAAAACGGGAGGAAAAACGGGAGCGTGTGTACAAG
>NZ_JAWRWL010001257.1:0-236 GCF_046535495.1 Bacillus sp. SIMBA_008
TTTACGGAGCCGAAGAACAGGCGCGCGGAAAATCGCTTGCGCTGACCGGAAATCCGTCATCAATTGCGAACAGGGCTTCCTATGTATTCGGTTTTAACGGTCCGAGCATGGCGCTGGATACGATGTGCTCTTCTTCTTTAACAGCCATTCATCTGGCATGCCAAAGCTTACGGAACGGGGAATGCGAGACAGCATTTGCCGGGGGCGTCAATGTATCCGTTCATCCGAATAAATAT
>NZ_JAWRWL010001258.1:0-236 GCF_046535495.1 Bacillus sp. SIMBA_008
GTTATTTTGAAGCGGTTATTTTAAATACAACGAACGGTCTTACGAGTAAAGATATTAAACGATTAGAATTAAATTTACAACATGCTGAGGAAAAACCGGTTGATTATAATCCAATTGATAATTTGGTAGATGTATATCGTGATATTATAGAAGAGGAAACTTTTACCGAAGCTGAGTATTCTAACCAAACATCCAAGACAAAAAGTGAGGTTACTAAGTTAATTAAGAAAGCTAAG
>NZ_JAWRWL010001259.1:0-236 GCF_046535495.1 Bacillus sp. SIMBA_008
GAGAAATAATTTGTTCCACAACATCTACATTGGTTTTTTCATTATTTCCACCTATATTATATACTTCTCCTATACGTCCCTTATGCAGAACAACATCAATCGCACTACAATGATCCGTTACATGTAACCAATCTCTTACATTTAATCCATCGCCATATAACGGTAATTTTTTCCCTTCCAGCGCATTCGTCACCATTAATGGAATTAGTTTTTCAGGATATTGATACGGCCCATAG
>NZ_JAWRWL010001260.1:0-236 GCF_046535495.1 Bacillus sp. SIMBA_008
GTCGCCTGCCACGGCATCCGAGGCGCCTTCGTGCCCGCGCTGGACATCGATCTCGACCGGCTCCGCCTGCTGTACGACGTGCACGTCGTGGGGACACTCGCGATCTCGCGCGCCCTGGTGCGGCGTCTCGGCGGGGCCCCGGCCTCCATCGTCCTGGTGTCGTCGACGACCGCCTATCGCGGCTGGGCCAACCAGGCCGACTACGGGCCGGCGAAAGCGGCGGAGCGGCAGCTGAT
>NZ_JAWRWL010001261.1:0-236 GCF_046535495.1 Bacillus sp. SIMBA_008
TCCTCTGTGCCGAGCGGACAGGTAGAAGCTGCCAAGTCACTAGGTCTCAGCTATTGGCAAACGATGCGCGGTGTCATTTTGCCTCAATCCGTCCGCATCGCTCTGCCGCCATTGACCAATGTCATGCTCGATTTAATCAAAGCCTCCTCACTGGCTGCAATGATTACTGTACCCGAGCTGTTCCAGCAAGCAAAAATCGTAGGTGGGCGCGAATTCGATTATATGACCATGTATAT
>NZ_JAWRWL010001262.1:0-236 GCF_046535495.1 Bacillus sp. SIMBA_008
TGGCGGATGCCGTCGCCCAGGGCGTGACGGTCCGGACGGGCGGTGAGCTGCCCGAGGGTCCGGGCTGGTTCTATCCGGCGACCGTGCTGACCGAGGTGACGCCCGAGATGCGCATCTTCCGCGAGGAGTGCTTCGGCCCCGTGGCCTGCGTGTACAAGGTGGCTTCGATCGATGAGGCCATCGCTGCGGCGAACGACTCCGACTTCGGGCTGGCGGCCGGTGTCTGGTCGGCAGAC
>NZ_JAWRWL010001263.1:0-236 GCF_046535495.1 Bacillus sp. SIMBA_008
CCATTTTTGACGGTGACCTATGGGAAAGACTATCCGCACACGACATCAGCCAGCTGAATGAATACTTTCTCACGCTCATCAACCAAAAAAAGACGAACAAATAGCGGGGCATAACCTTAAGATACATTCACTATTAACTAATGTCAATATTTTCATGGTATACTTGTTGCCAATAGTCAACAAATCAAGTAAAATAGATATATCTAATCTATAACCATGTGAGGTTTTGCCTTGAT
>NZ_JAWRWL010001264.1:0-236 GCF_046535495.1 Bacillus sp. SIMBA_008
TGGTAATTTCAAAACATTGACAGCGACTTCTGAAATGCTATTTTCGCAAGAACTATTTAATATAGTGTATTTGTAAATTCCTGACAGGTCTTTTTTGGGATCAAATACACCACTTCTGCTTGCCAATGCTGGACTCCATGTGCCACCTGTGTTAGGTGAACCATTTAAGCTGTTAAATAAATCTGTAGGACTGTCGTTGTAGCAAATGTTTAAATATCCATTTTGACCAGCACTTT
>NZ_JAWRWL010001265.1:0-236 GCF_046535495.1 Bacillus sp. SIMBA_008
GTATATCAAAGAGCAGGAAGATATTTTGTATCTGTACTTTGTGAAAGAGCAGAAATAAGGGTAAAACCAATGCTGAATAAAGTAGGTTTAGGGATTGATTTAGGGCTGAAGGATTTCGCTGTACGTAGCGATGGAAAAACTCATAAAAATATAAATAAAACAGTAAAAGTAAAAAAGATAGAAAAACGGTTAAAACGTGAACAACGCTCTTTATCACGCAAATTTGAAAATATAAG
>NZ_JAWRWL010001266.1:0-236 GCF_046535495.1 Bacillus sp. SIMBA_008
TCATTTAATTAGAGAAGTAATACTTCTCCTATCTTAAGGCTTATTACAAGTAGGCTAGGTAGGAGATCTATATATAATGGCACATAATATTGAGGGGGAAGAAACAATGGTAAGAGAACAGTTTCAATGTGATTTAAAAATGTTACAGCTAAAGGTGATTGAGCTTGGAGAGCTAGCGAGGGAAGCATTATTGCTTGCTATGGAAGGTCTTCATAAAAGGGATGTAGAGAAAGCGT
>NZ_JAWRWL010001267.1:0-236 GCF_046535495.1 Bacillus sp. SIMBA_008
GGCTCCCGCACTCGGCGGCAAATCACCCCCTCCGCTCGCTCTGTTGCCGTATTTGTCACGAATCGTGAAATCGCTCAGATTGAACGGCGTGTAGTTGAGCCCCATGATGCTGATGCCACGGTAGGTCGGCTCGGATGAAAATGCGTCACATCCAGCCAACGTCAGCACTACAGCAAACAAAATGACAAACCGCTTGATCATTGCTGAAATACCTCAAATTCAAAGAAACAGGATTC
>NZ_JAWRWL010001268.1:0-236 GCF_046535495.1 Bacillus sp. SIMBA_008
CGGTGAGTCGGGTAGGGCATAGCGGCGATCCTTACCCGCCCGTGGGCAACTACGGCAACGGGCAGACGCTGTGCCCAGTCCTAGATGTTACGGGCTACTGAGCGGAACTTCCGAACGCCCTGACGTTGCCGTTGCATGTCACCAAGTAGCATGAAAGCCCATCAGGAGCACGCGTATGCATCTTTCACGTGCTGAACTGTTGGCCCGGCTGGACATGTTGGATACCTCAATCATGG
>NZ_JAWRWL010001269.1:0-236 GCF_046535495.1 Bacillus sp. SIMBA_008
CTTGTACTGGAATTGGCTGACGTCTTTCCATCACACTTCACTCCTATATCCCTAGCAGTTTTGCTAGTAATGAATTGGCTGCTTTTTCATCATTTGTCCCATGAATTAATGCACGTCCACCTTTGAAAAAGACAATGCGATAAGATTCATAGCGGACATGGATTACGAAGTCATTCACTTCCACCTCACAAATAGATGACAGCCGCTCTTTCACATGCTGAAATGATAGATTAGCT
>NZ_JAWRWL010001270.1:0-236 GCF_046535495.1 Bacillus sp. SIMBA_008
GGTGGCCATGGAGGGGCTGGACCAGTTGATGGGTGCTGAACAGGAACGGCCACAGGGCGCCCGCTTCGTGCACAAGCCAAGGTTGCTGGGGGCATACCAGTTGCACGAGGTGCGGCTGGCGTTCGGCGAAGGCGCTTGGGTGGTGGACGTTCATGCGCTCTCCATAGCGCCGGGACAGAGGGTGGCGTTGCTCGGTGGAAACGGTGCTGGCAAGTCCAGTCTGTTGCGCCTGTTGT
>NZ_JAWRWL010001271.1:0-236 GCF_046535495.1 Bacillus sp. SIMBA_008
GTTTATACAAGAGCAATTAAAATCTGACTATGCACAAGTACCGCCAGCTGATACGAGCGCTGCAACAATTGACGTTAAAGTGCCAGATGTTGTTGCAAAAGGCATTCAGCCAATTGATACTGGTGTTGAGATTGACTCACTTCGTGCAATTAATGAAGGTCTACTATCTTGGCCAGAAGGCTTTAACGTATATCTGAAAGTAAAGAAAATTCTTGAACGCCGTAAAGACGCTCTTG
>NZ_JAWRWL010001272.1:0-236 GCF_046535495.1 Bacillus sp. SIMBA_008
CAGTTATCACGGAGTTATTGGTAATGAATGTCCAAGCTGCGGAAATGAAGATGAGGCCAATATAGAAAGAATTCGACGTATAACAGGTTATCTTGTAGGAGATATGTCGAAGTGGAATAGTGCGAAACGTAGTGAAGAGATGGATCGGGTGAAGCATAAATGAAAGTGATGAACATCATTCATGATAGTGTAGTAGATGGGGAAGGATTGCGGACAGTCGTGTTTTTTGCGGGCTG
>NZ_JAWRWL010001273.1:0-236 GCF_046535495.1 Bacillus sp. SIMBA_008
ATGCGAACACCTACGTCTCGTCATCCGTCGACATCCGCGGGCTCGACGAGGGCGAGCTACTTCGCCCCGCTTCGGGCTTCGGCGGCGTGCCGCTCGAGGCCCCGACCGTGCAGACGATGCTCGCACGGGAGTACACGCTCGGGCAGGTCGAACGGTGCAGCGTGTATCGCCGCACAGCGGATCCGTCGGCGCTGCACGAGCGGCTCGACGCGGCGAGCGCCGTCGCGGGGGCCGAC
>NZ_JAWRWL010001274.1:0-236 GCF_046535495.1 Bacillus sp. SIMBA_008
GATCGGATGCCCGGGCGTCGGATACGGGTCCTGACCGGTGATGAGGACCCGCACCTCCGACAGCGGCCGCTGGAAGGCGCGAAGCACGTTCTCCCCGGCAGGAAGATAGCCGTGACCGGATGCCTGCTCGGCACGGAGACGCTCCCCCAGGGCGGTGATCTGCTCCTGCGCCGGCGCGAGCGCCTCGGCCCAGCCCGGATCGATCTGCCCGTCGGCGGCGAGCTCGGCGAGGGTAC
>NZ_JAWRWL010001275.1:0-236 GCF_046535495.1 Bacillus sp. SIMBA_008
GCTGTTTTACAAAATCAAGCTGATTTGATTTTTCACATCACGTTTTGAAAAATCGGTTCGTAACTGTAATGAAATATCATATTCGCTACGCTTTTTATTTTCTTTAATGGATACAGATTGAATGAGAGGTAATAAAAATCGTCTTTTATCCATATCGCTTATTTCTTGAAGCTTGACATCATCTTGAAATACTTCATTCAAAGTATGTAACCATGTTTCTTTGCTTTTCTCGATTT
>NZ_JAWRWL010001276.1:0-235 GCF_046535495.1 Bacillus sp. SIMBA_008
CTTACTATATTATTATACAATATATGGAATGCATCCACCTTCTTTTTAAATTGCATTTACAAAATCTTTTTTATTTGTTTACAAAAATAAAGTAAGATACAGTATATATGAAAAAATAATAAAGGAATGAACGCGTTGTATATAACAGTAGAAGAAGCTGCGGAGTATTTGAATTTACCAAAGTCGTATATTGAAGAGCTAATTCAGCAAAAGAAAATTCGTGCACTATTTGATG
>NZ_JAWRWL010001277.1:0-235 GCF_046535495.1 Bacillus sp. SIMBA_008
GATCCGGCGAGGCATATAAGAAGCATTCCAAGCAAGTCGAGCAAGCGCTAGTCGGCGTGCTCAGCGCCCGAAGTTACGCCGTGTTCAAAGCTAGCGGTGACGCTGCAGTCGGCTTTAGCTCTGAAGGAGAGGGCACCTTGGGAGTCGCGATGTTGGTAAACGGAGATCCGTCGGCGCTCGAAGAAGTGGCAGACGAGATATTCCCACTGCTAACCCTCGGTAGTACACGAACGCT
>NZ_JAWRWL010001278.1:0-235 GCF_046535495.1 Bacillus sp. SIMBA_008
GGGGCATTATGGCGACGATGTATACGGAGGCTCCCCCGGGTATGTCTGCTGCACAGGTAAGAGAATTGTATTCCGAATTCTACAAAGATTCATATTTTGTCAGAATCAGGCCGGAAGGTGAATTTCCGGCGACGAAAGAGGTATACGGCAGCAATTTTTGTGATATCAGTGTCACCGTGGATGAAAGAACAAACCGTGCCACCATCGTTTCTGTCATAGATAATCTGATGAAAGG
>NZ_JAWRWL010001279.1:0-235 GCF_046535495.1 Bacillus sp. SIMBA_008
GGCCTGATGCACGTCTATCCCCGGCTGATCCCCGTCCTGCTGCTCGAGGGCGACCGTCTCGTGAAGACCAAGGGCTTCGAGGACCCCCGCTACGTCGGCGACCCGGTCAACGTCATCAGCATCTTCAACGACCTCGAGGTCGACGAACTGGTGATCCTCGACATCGGCGCCGCGAAGAGCCGCGTGCCCGCCCGGATGGAGCTGCTGAACCGCATCGCCACCGAGGCGTTCATCC
>NZ_JAWRWL010001280.1:0-235 GCF_046535495.1 Bacillus sp. SIMBA_008
TTTCTTGATCAAAAAGATTTTGCAGATAATTGGCTACATCAACACAACTTCCATTATTTACAAGAGTTATGAAGGTTTTATTATGACAAGTCTTAAATAACGAATCCAAACAAAATTTTAAGATTGAAAAAGCATCTTTAAAATAACCTACTTGATTTGGAATATAGATCGGAATTATAATCTGATGAAAATAATCTGTTTTGTTAACAATCTGGTTTCTATGTGGATTAAAGCC
>NZ_JAWRWL010001281.1:0-235 GCF_046535495.1 Bacillus sp. SIMBA_008
GTAATCACGAGAAGGAAGAGGTCAAGGTTCTTCTCGGCAATTACTTTTGAAAGAGCCGCTTCTAATTCCGGCTGCCGCTTTTTGACATCTTCAATATCAACTGTGTTGACTTGGGCGATTTCGACTTTTTTGCTGCCGAGCGTGAACTCTTTCGCATCAAGAGAAATCAGTTCTTCCACAGTTTTTTTGCTTAAGTCGGCGCCCGCTTTCAGCATGTTTAAGCCGTACTCTTCCG
>NZ_JAWRWL010001282.1:0-235 GCF_046535495.1 Bacillus sp. SIMBA_008
GCCTCTTCGCCCGTGAGGATCCTCGGCTCGCCCAGAAACGCGACGTCGATGTGCGCGCGGCCGGCGATGAGCTCGCCGTTCTCCACGCGCACGCGAGGCGCGGTACCGAGCAGGAGCCAGACGAGAAGCGCCGCGGTTCCGACGCCGATGGCGAGGGCTGCGGTCTGGTTGAAGCGCACGAAGACGAGCGACACCATGGGCGCCACGATCGCGGCACCCACGATGAACTTCAGCG
>NZ_JAWRWL010001283.1:0-235 GCF_046535495.1 Bacillus sp. SIMBA_008
GGTAAAGTCACATACCGCGGAATCGTTCACTTCGGACGTAAAGCAGAGGGTGCACGTTCAAACATCGAGTGTGACACACTCATCATGGATAACAAATCAACATCTGATACGATCCCTTACAATGAAATCTTAAACGACAACATTTCATTAGAGCACGAAGCGAAGGTATCAAAAGTATCAGAAGAGCAGCTATTCTACTTGATGAGCCGCGGAATTTCTGAAGAAGAAGCAACAG
>NZ_JAWRWL010001284.1:0-235 GCF_046535495.1 Bacillus sp. SIMBA_008
GAGTTGATACACATGTCTGATATGACAGAATTTGCGAACAAGATATTTTCCTCACAACCTTTCAGCAATTTTATTGGCGCAGAGTTGGATCACGTTGGAAAAAACAGTGCCCAAATATCGGTAATGATGCGGGAAGACCTTCGGCAGCAGCACGGATATGCACACGGCGGCGTGATCAGCTACCTGGCCGACAACAGTCTGACCTTTGCTGGGGGGCTCGCCTTAGGCGGGGATG
>NZ_JAWRWL010001285.1:0-235 GCF_046535495.1 Bacillus sp. SIMBA_008
TAGGCGCCGGCTCTGCCGAGGGATCAATGGATGCCGGGAACATCCTGAAACCGGCGCTTGCCAGAGGCGAGCTGCAGGTCATCGGGGCGACAACGCTGAAAGAGTACCGCCAGATTGAAAAAGATGCGGCGCTTGAAAGACGCTTCCAGCCTGTCATGGTTCACGAGCCTACAATAGAACAAGCCATCAGCATTCTGGAAGGCATTAAAGATAAATACGAGAAATACCACGGCGT
>NZ_JAWRWL010001286.1:0-235 GCF_046535495.1 Bacillus sp. SIMBA_008
GATAGAGCGGAAGGAGCCCGATCTGAAACGGCACCATCATGCCGGCCGCCACGATTGCATACCAGCGCATGCCCGCGACGCCCCGGGAACGCGCGAAGTAGTAACTTCCGGAGGCGCCGATGACGACGAGCACGAGAACGGAGACCACCGTGATCAGCGCGCTGGTCAAGAAGGCCGATCCGAGCTCGCCCTCCACCCAGGCGCCGACAAAGTTGTCGAAGTTGAGCGAGGTGGG
>NZ_JAWRWL010001287.1:0-235 GCF_046535495.1 Bacillus sp. SIMBA_008
CGCGGCAGCCTCATCGAAGAGATTGCGCATCCGCGACAGATCGGTCAGCTCGCCGTGCTCGGCGAAGAACGCCCGGTGCTCCGCGTGCGCGGCCGCCGTACCGGGATCGAAGGTGAGCAGCTGCGGCCCACAGCCGTCGGCGACGCCGGCACGGGCCAGCTGCCGGGCGCGGGCGAGCGAGGCGATCGTGTATCCGCCGTCCCGGCCCGGGATCAGACGGCTGGACAGCACCAGG
>NZ_JAWRWL010001288.1:0-235 GCF_046535495.1 Bacillus sp. SIMBA_008
GCGCCATCGGCCAGGCCGCGACGTAGCGCCAGAAGCCCTTCTGTCTCGTCGCGAGCGCGACGATCGCGACCGCGATCGCCGGGGTGAACATCATTCCCGACACGGTCAGTTGCGCAACCAGCGGGCTCGTGGGGTTCAGCCAGAGCGGTAGGGCGACGAGCCATGCGAGGCCGATCGCGAGCGCCGCGAAGGCGGCGACGCGGTGCCAGGGGACGGAGCGGCGCATGATGTCCTC
>NZ_JAWRWL010001289.1:0-235 GCF_046535495.1 Bacillus sp. SIMBA_008
TCTGGAAAAGTCGAAGAGGCTGGTGGCAGGGAGCGTCGTGGAAGTGAGGCGCGTAGCGCCATTAAACTTGTAGGCGTAGTTGATGCTATAAAGGCTCGGTTGGCAGCGGATGAGGCAATGGAATCTGCGAGAAAGAGTGGGCTTTCCGGGATGTCTCATGGAAGAGGAGACGCGATGCGGCACTGCACTTGGAGCTGCCAAATGGCTCGCGATATCGGCGAGGAGAATGCCCGGC
>NZ_JAWRWL010001290.1:0-235 GCF_046535495.1 Bacillus sp. SIMBA_008
CGATCGCAGCGTCGATTCCTCGTTCTCGAAGGACACCGGCGAAGGCCTGCAGGCGATCTCGAAGTTCCTGCTCGCCCGTAGTCGTATTCTCTGGCGCTCCCAGCGCTCTGTCCTGCACCGATTCCATGTGATTCATCCCTCCGAAGATTCACTCTGAGTTTCATCCGCTGGCGGCGATATATCCAATACCTGTTTTATGGAGCTAGTGATACTCGCAGCGTATGATGCGCGTCAT
>NZ_JAWRWL010001291.1:0-235 GCF_046535495.1 Bacillus sp. SIMBA_008
GAAGGCAATATCAAGAAATATCATACATCAAAAGAAATGGCAGCTTGTCTGCTCGAGCTGTATGACCATGAAAAAACAGTCGGTATTGTTGACGGTAAGACCTTTAATTTTGAATTGAAAGATCCGATTTTTTCACATGCGGGTTCAAGTATGAAATAGAAAAGACACATCACTGAGGGAAGATGCCCTCGGTGATTTTTTTATGGCATTGATTAACTAGTGTGTCACCATATGT
>NZ_JAWRWL010001292.1:0-235 GCF_046535495.1 Bacillus sp. SIMBA_008
GTCGAGCGCGGCTTCAAGCTCGGCCTGCCGGGCGGCGATGCCGCCGAACAGGCCCTGGTCGGGGCGATCTGGCGCCAGGACACCGCGGCGATCGCCCGCGCCTCGGCCCGCTACAGCCCGCCGATGCAGCTGGTCGGCAAGCTCCAGCGCGCCGCCGGCGGCGGCTGGACCGCCGACTGGGCCTTCATCGACGACGGCAAGGTGCTCTCGACCTGGTCCAGCAGCGACGCCGACC
>NZ_JAWRWL010001293.1:0-235 GCF_046535495.1 Bacillus sp. SIMBA_008
GTACTGCTGCGCCTGCACAGGCACCCGCACAGGCCACCGCACCCGTCGCCGCGCCGACCTCCGATGCCGAGGCGCAAGCTCCGATGCAGTCCCGCCAGATCGTTCGGCCGCACCTCGTGGCTGAACGCTTGAACGATCGCGGCATCAAGTTCGCCGCGCTCGAGCATGGCGCGAAGAACCAAGCTCATGCGGACCTTGGTTCGGACTGTAACATTCGGATGAAGCCGCCTAAAGC
>NZ_JAWRWL010001294.1:0-235 GCF_046535495.1 Bacillus sp. SIMBA_008
GGCGAAAGTGTCCTCCGAGGACACCTGCTGCACTTCCTGGTGCGGCTGCACCGGCCGTTCGTCGACGCCGCGCGCGCGGTTGTACAGCCCCTGGCCGAAGCTGCCGAAATTCGCCTGCAGTTCCTCCAGCGGCCGCTGCCGCAGCTCGCCGACGGTGCGGATGCCCAGCGCGGCCAGCTTGCCTTCCATCACCTTGCCCACACCGGGAATGCGGTTGACCGGCAAGGGCAGCAGG
>NZ_JAWRWL010001295.1:0-235 GCF_046535495.1 Bacillus sp. SIMBA_008
GGGCTGCGGACTACGGGCCAGGATGCCGACCTGCACCTGGCCGACACGCCGCCATTCTCCGGCGCCGCTGGCATTGGCGGCGGTGGTCACACCGCTGGCAATGGCCTGCGTGGTGATGTTGCCGGTGGGCGGTGAGGCGGGCGTGATGACCGCATTGTTGTCCAGGCCGAACAGCAGCTGCATGCTTTCGATGCCTTCAACGAGTTCCTCGGCCGCGCTGTAACCGTTGTTGCCG
>NZ_JAWRWL010001296.1:0-235 GCF_046535495.1 Bacillus sp. SIMBA_008
CGTTGCAAGTGTTAGATGGATTGTCTTTAGATGAAGAAGCGTATCGCATTATTGAAAAAGTACTGACGTATAGTGAGCTTGCAAAGGTAGGATCTTTAAAACAGCGGGAACAATGGAAGAAAAGCGGGATTAATCTATTGGTACATAACGAGGGCTCTGCTTATATCTTTAGTGATATTCAGTTTATCGAACGTATAGAGACAAACTTAAACTCTACTGAGTATTTGTTTGTTCG
>NZ_JAWRWL010001297.1:0-235 GCF_046535495.1 Bacillus sp. SIMBA_008
GGGCCTCATATTGGCTTTGGCGGGTATTATGTGAGCCCTGGCGTGTTCTCTGACTTAGGAGGTTATCCTGGATATGGTGGATTCGGGACATTTTCTGGATATTCTCCATATGGCTCCACGTTCATTATGGGGCGTCCTCCTGGTTTTTATGTAAGAAGTTATTAGTGTTTTATCACAGTGATTGAAATAGCCTTCTAGAGAATGGCTATTTCAATTGGTGAAAGTGCTTAATTGC
>NZ_JAWRWL010001298.1:0-235 GCF_046535495.1 Bacillus sp. SIMBA_008
CATGGGCGTCCTGCACCGCGGCACCGATGCCAAGTACCTGCCCGAGCTTGAGGCCGCCGCGCCGCACCTCGAAGACCTGCAGGCCTACCTCGAAAGCGTCTTCGACGAGGGCGACTTCACCCCGGCCTCGCTGTGGGACCGCGCGCGCCGCGACGCGACGCTCGCCGAGTTCGCGCCGACCTACCCCAAGAGTTGGGACCTGTTCGAGGGCCTGGACGCCGGTCAGATCCGCCAG
>NZ_JAWRWL010001299.1:0-235 GCF_046535495.1 Bacillus sp. SIMBA_008
TCATCGTGACGGTCGCGACGCTGCTGCTGCAGGGGCTGACGCTGCCGATGCTCATCCGCGGCCTCGGCATCGCGAGCGACATCGACGCGGTCGAGGACGAGAAGGCCCTGGCCGACGTGAAGGAGAAGAGCCGTGCCGCCGGCAAGGCGTTCCTCGCCGAGAAGCGCCTCGAGTGGGAGGCGACGCACGGGCAGGTCGACATGCCCCTCTTCGACGCCTTCACGAAGAGGATGAC
>NZ_JAWRWL010001300.1:0-235 GCF_046535495.1 Bacillus sp. SIMBA_008
CGGCTGGAATGCCGAGCGCACTGCTGACGCCTGGGGCTTATTGATGCAACGGCTTGGTTATACCCGTTGGGTCGCCCAGGGCGGAGATTGGGGTTCGCTGATTACGCATCGTCTGGCGCAGCGCAAACCGAGCGGGCTTATCGCCGCGCATGTGAACCTCCCCCTCGTGTTCCCCATGGAACCGCCAGTCGAACCAAGTGCGGAAGAGCAAAAGGCGCTGGAGGACATGTCAATT
>NZ_JAWRWL010001301.1:0-234 GCF_046535495.1 Bacillus sp. SIMBA_008
CCGCCTAACGAAAAAGCAGTCTATCCCTGTCTTTGGTCTTGCTTATGCGCAAGGAAATGCATTTAAAGAAGAAATCGCTAAAAAAGGGACAACAATTCTTTCCCTAAAAGCAAGACATGAATCTAATTTAACATCTCTAAATGTTATTGCTAAAAAGAAACCAAAAAACAGTACAGGTAATGAAAAAGCTGTCGTTGTAAGTTCGCACTATGATAGTGTCGTTGGAGCACCTGG
>NZ_JAWRWL010001302.1:0-234 GCF_046535495.1 Bacillus sp. SIMBA_008
CGGGCAGCTCGCGATCACGCTCGACGGCGACCCCTGGGCGGAGGGTGTGGAGGATGCCGGGTTCGGCGCGCTCGGAGCCCTGGCCGACCCCGCGCCCGTGCGGATCGCCGACGGCTACCTGACCGAGGCGCCGCATTCCGGGCTCGGCATCCGCTTCGCGCCGGTGCTCGGCGGGGAGGCCGGTCGCACCGGCCCTCGTTGACGCCGCTCCGACCTCTCGGACCCGACCGGTCG
>NZ_JAWRWL010001303.1:0-234 GCF_046535495.1 Bacillus sp. SIMBA_008
TCGCGGACACGTGGGACGAGCAGCTCGGCGCCAAGGAATACGCGGGCATCGACGAGGACGACGCGCTGATCGGGCAGGGCTACCCGCTCTCGGTGATCACGGTCGACGAGGGCGGGTGGTACACCAGCCCCGTCCTCACCGTCGCCGACCTGATCGCGGGCGAGCAGATGATCTACAACGGCTACGAGTACGGCGACGAGCTCATCGACGCCGAGAAGTTCGGGTCACCGGAGG
>NZ_JAWRWL010001304.1:0-234 GCF_046535495.1 Bacillus sp. SIMBA_008
GCCCCTTTCATCGCGTGCCAAATCAGCTCTTTATCCTTTTGTTTGAGTGACTGATTTTTTTGTACATGTTCCACACCGCTCATCTCCCTTTCAATATCATTGCACTGTATCGAAAGCTGCCCGGCTTCTGACGCCGATTCTTGGTGAAGTTTTCCTCTTAATAAGAATATAAAGGCGCGGCATGGGCGAGTCAATAAAGCGGCGGCAATTAAAAAAACGCTTTCTCCCAGAAAG
>NZ_JAWRWL010001305.1:0-234 GCF_046535495.1 Bacillus sp. SIMBA_008
CAATAAGAATTTCTTAGACTTCAGGGAAAACTCTGTCATCATATGCTCACATAAGCTATAATAAATTGTTGAAAGAGGGGAGCCGTACAATGAATAAATTCGAATCTAACTTAGAACAGCTAAAAGAAATTGAAGTCAATGGATTTGCCTACGAGCTGATACGCGAAGTTCTGCTGCCTGATATTCTTGGTCAGGATCATTCATCTATGATGTATTTTGCGGGTAAGCTGCTTG
>NZ_JAWRWL010001306.1:0-234 GCF_046535495.1 Bacillus sp. SIMBA_008
CTCGTCGACCGAATCAAAAGATTGCGTCGATCATGACACATCACCTGGTGCCAGATGATCCCAGCGCTATTGGTTTCGTACAAACGCGTACTGAGCCTGCGGCGCCGCGTGCTGGATCAAGAAAAGATGCGACAGCTAAATGTCGGGCACCGCGAGAGCAGCTTGCGCTTCACCCCTGTTGAAGCCGCTCCAGCAGACCGGCTGCTCGACACAAGAGCCCTTGTGGAGCGAAGG
>NZ_JAWRWL010001307.1:0-234 GCF_046535495.1 Bacillus sp. SIMBA_008
GTCAACAGCTAATGGCTAATATTCTTATGAACGAGCCAACCTGCGGCATCTGTACGTTGGACCGCAACTGCAATTCATCGCCCGTGGCCTGGCCGGCACACTGTCAGTCCAGGGGCACCAGCAGCAGTTGCTTGGCGCAATCGGCACCAATTGCTGCCAGCGCTCACGGTTTGTCTGCGGCCTGAACGGCCGGCTTTAACGTTAAAACTTTCGCTCCCAACGACGGGTCTATAC
>NZ_JAWRWL010001308.1:0-234 GCF_046535495.1 Bacillus sp. SIMBA_008
GTTATGTTCAATTACATAATGACCAATTGCATGCATTAAATGGGTCTTTCCGAGTCCAACTCCCCCGTAAATAAAGAGTGGATTATATGCTTTAGCTGGCGCTTCGGCTACGGCCAATGAAGCAGCGTGAGCAAAACGGTTACCAGAGCCAATAACAAATGTATCAAACGTATATTTTGGATTTAGCATACTCTGTGGTAAATGATTAGAATCATCTTGTGTTGAATTTGGTTT
>NZ_JAWRWL010001309.1:0-234 GCF_046535495.1 Bacillus sp. SIMBA_008
GAGCTGAAGGTCGCCGCCGGCGTGGACGTGCCGATCATGGCGGCCCTCGGAGCACAGCTCCTCACGAGGGCGGCGGCAGAGAAGGATCGACCCGCCGCGCAGCGCAAGCGCCTGCAGGCCGACGCCGCGTCGCTGGGCGGTGGCGACGCCGCGACGACGATCGCGCTGTCGACGGATGCCGCTCTCGCGCAGATCTTCGCGGATCGGCCACTCGCGAGCCTCCGCTCCGTCTCG
>NZ_JAWRWL010001310.1:0-234 GCF_046535495.1 Bacillus sp. SIMBA_008
GACTAAATGCAGACATATCAACAAAATTTGAGGTAATTAATATGACCATCACGCCGATCATTAACCCAATGGCAGCCGTCAAGATCGGTAGCCCTGCAATCAATAATGAAGCGAAGGTAAAGGCTAAAATAAAGAAGGCCATGACAATACCTATGACTTCCGAAATCCCGCCTACCTCAATTTCTGAGAATGTGACGGAGCCTCCTAATTCTGTTTGGATGCCAGCCTTTCTTG
>NZ_JAWRWL010001311.1:0-234 GCF_046535495.1 Bacillus sp. SIMBA_008
GTAAAGGAACTGTATCCGGATCTGCCGGAAGATGTTTTTCATTCGCTGGATTTTTTAATAGAAGTCATGATTGGCTACGGGATGGCTTATCAGGAACACCAAAGTCTGAGAGATATCCAGCAGGAGCTTCGTTCAGAAATTGAAATTGCCGCAAATGTTCAGCAGACGCTGCTGGGCACAAAAATTCCTGAAGAAGAAGAACTGGATATCGGGGCGATCAGCGTCCCCGCCAAG
>NZ_JAWRWL010001312.1:0-234 GCF_046535495.1 Bacillus sp. SIMBA_008
GAGAGGGAGAAGCGGCGAGCGGGGCGGCCGGAGCGGTAGCTGCCGACCGCGCGGGCGTTGGGGAGCTCGCGCAGCACCTCGGCGTCGAGCAGCGTGTCCATCGCGTCGATCGCGGTGGACCGGGTCAACGACGTGCCCGCCATGACCTCGGTCGCCGTGAACTCGCCGGCCGCCCAGGCGAAGTCGAGCACCGCTCCGACGCTTGCGCGCCCGGTGCCGAGATCCGCCGAGACT
>NZ_JAWRWL010001313.1:0-234 GCF_046535495.1 Bacillus sp. SIMBA_008
CAATTGGTAATGGTAAATAGAGATCTTGAAATTGCTTTAAATCTCTTTAATTCTGTTTTGCAGGATAAAGTAGAATATACACCGAAAAAAGAAAAATTAAAAGCAGTTTTGAATTCGTCATTAACTCAAAATTTAAAAACAGAAAACCTTCCGGCTGTTCAGCGTTCGCAATTTGAATCGGAATCTGCCAAATGGAGATGGAAAACGGAAAGCGCCAAAATGCTTCCTGAAATT
>NZ_JAWRWL010001314.1:0-234 GCF_046535495.1 Bacillus sp. SIMBA_008
AGAATACAATGGAAAGAACTTGGTCAAAAAATACATATGACGGGGCAGGCCGTAGGAAATCGAATTCGAAGATTAGAGGATTTAGGGATTATTGAACAATATACAATTGCAATAAACCGAATCAAATTAGGACAAGTAGTGACTGCATTTGTTACTTTGTTCGTAACAACAGCTAATCACCAAGAGTTTATGAATTTCTTTCAAGGAGAAGAAGGGATTTCTGAAGTACACCGT
>NZ_JAWRWL010001315.1:0-234 GCF_046535495.1 Bacillus sp. SIMBA_008
TTTTTGATAATTGCAGTTACAGATCCTGAACTATATTCTGGTGTACTGACCAAAACAACTGATTTATCTCCAAACAAATCGTAAGACAGACCCTGAGGGCCAATTCCCGTTTTTGAAAAACTATATTTTTGAATATTTAAATTGTTCCAGCTATCAGATGTTAAGTTATTTGTTTTTTCTTCCGACTCAGCATTCCATTGAAGATCACTTATCATAATTCTTTTGGCACTCTTT
>NZ_JAWRWL010001316.1:0-234 GCF_046535495.1 Bacillus sp. SIMBA_008
GGGCCGGTCCGATGCCCCAGACCAGGCCGCCGGCAGTCGGCTGCTTCGGCGAGAAGAACAGGCTCTGGGTGATGTCGCCCAGGCCGGCCTGGTCCGTGCCGGGTACGACGTCCTCCTGGTAGGTGACCGGCAGGATGGTGCGGGAGATCAGGTTCCAGTGCTCGGAGATCGAGAACGGCGCGACCGGCTGGATGTTCAGGGTATGCCGGTAGCCCTCCTCGCCCCAGGTCTGGT
>NZ_JAWRWL010001317.1:0-234 GCF_046535495.1 Bacillus sp. SIMBA_008
TGACAAAATATTTTTTCGATTGGACAATAAAGGAAATCATATCGTAAAGGGGTTTTCTGAATATGAGCCGGCTTGTTGCGCTTTTGATTCTGGTCCTCCCCGGCGCTGTCGCGGCGCTCGGCATTAAGCTGATGAGAGATGCATTATTCGGGCATGCGTTTTCCCCGTTTCCGTCCCTTTTTCTTCAGGGGGCGGCCGGATTGGCGTTTTTTTTGTTCGGCCTTTATGTTCTGG
>NZ_JAWRWL010001318.1:0-234 GCF_046535495.1 Bacillus sp. SIMBA_008
ATGGAGGTCACTGTGGAGCGGTCTTAAAAAATAGACGCTTGACATTTTTTTCTGATGATATATAATAAAACGTAATAATTACGATTAAAAAAAGGGTGAAAATGATGCGTGTGAATGTTACATTGGCCTGTACAGAGACAGGGGACAGAAATTATATCACGACGAAGAACAAACGGACGAATCCGGACCGGTTAGAAATGAAAAAGTATTCACCCCGGTTGAAAAAGTATACTT
>NZ_JAWRWL010001319.1:0-234 GCF_046535495.1 Bacillus sp. SIMBA_008
GACGGTTATCCGCCGGCAACCGCGTCCCACCACAGCAGGACACCACAACGACGAGACCCGGAAGATCGCCGGCACTGAGCGGAGTCCTCATCGGCGAACTCCCGACCTAGTCAGGTGGTTGACGAATGTTCAACGACCCGAGAGACGAAGACGTGGGGTCGCCACCTGAGTGACGGCCCCACGTCCTTATCATCCCTGCATCAGTTGGAAGGCGGGGTTCCGCCGCCGCTCGGT
>NZ_JAWRWL010001320.1:0-234 GCF_046535495.1 Bacillus sp. SIMBA_008
CCAAATTTTTGTACAATCGTTTCCATTACGAATTCCTTCTTTCATCCATTTTTAAGAATAGATTAGGACATATATAAATCCCAATATTCCTGTAGTTACCAGAGAAAAACAAAAAACACCATCTCAAATAAGTGAGGATGGTGCTGTTACAGGAAAAGGGAAACAGAAAACGGAGCTAATAAAAAAACCGCCAAAAAAGGAATACCATAAAAATGATATCTCTTTTTTGTAGAT
>NZ_JAWRWL010001321.1:0-234 GCF_046535495.1 Bacillus sp. SIMBA_008
CGAGATGCGGCACGTGTTCGCCCTGGCGGATGAGGGCGCTGCTTTCGATTCTCGCCCGATCAATTGTAAGCGGCCAGCTTTCACCGACGACTTTCGCGTAAGGAATCGCCTGTTTGATAATCAGTCCTTTTTGGTTTTCTTTATCGTAAACATGAAAGACGTAATTTAAATTGCCGTCGCCGATTTCACGGCATGTCAGAGTGCTTTTGCTTTGGAATAAGCCGAGCTTGACGG
>NZ_JAWRWL010001322.1:0-234 GCF_046535495.1 Bacillus sp. SIMBA_008
CATACGAATGAGGCAGTAAGTCGCGGAGCGTATTATGCGCAAATTTCATCTCACGGAGCGAAGGATCTATGCCGTCTCCACGAGGGACAAATCATTAAGCTGACTGACGATGCTCCCGGCAATTATCCGACATATGACGAACTCAAAGCGACCGGGGAGATATTTCACCCGCGTTGTAAGCACGTAATTTCTACAATAAGAAACCCATCAAGCGCCGTGTAGCGCTTTTTTTAT
>NZ_JAWRWL010001323.1:0-234 GCF_046535495.1 Bacillus sp. SIMBA_008
CTCTTCTAACCGATTCATCAAAAAGGTGAATATGAAGGTCAAGAGAATTAAATTCATCATTCCTCTTAATAGATATAAGGCTGTGGCTAATACTACAAATACAGAAAACCGCTTAACACCAGGTTTTTCGAACAATTTTTAAAAATGCTGCCATTACGTTACACACCTGCCAGGACTAAAGTCTATTTTTCATTGGATCTGATATACATTATATCGGATCTTTCTGTAAATTAT
>NZ_JAWRWL010001324.1:0-234 GCF_046535495.1 Bacillus sp. SIMBA_008
CGCCTGATCCCATTCCTTTCCTGATGCGTGGCGCCGGGGAGGCGCCGCGCGGGGTTCCGCGATGCTTGAATTTCCTCGCTGGAAATATTTCCTGATCCTTGCCGTGATGGCGCTGGGCGTGCTCTACGCGCTGCCGAACGCCTACCAGAAGGATCCTTCGGTACAGATCACCTCCAACCGTGGCGCCGCCGCCCTTGACGAGGCGCTGGTCAGCCGGGTCAAGACCGAGCTGGC
>NZ_JAWRWL010001325.1:0-233 GCF_046535495.1 Bacillus sp. SIMBA_008
TAATGTCCACCGTGCCCTTGACCACTTTCTTGCACAATCTCTAACCTCTCATCCAGTATACCTTGTGTTTCAAATGAAATATCACTCGTACTTCCTAATAAGAAGCCGTGGTTATACGGTCCAAGCGTTGGGTCATCTTTAAACTTCGGTTGAATACTAGCGAGGAAGTCATACACTGGTTGTGAAGCTTTACCTTCTTCTAACAATACAACAGGTGCGTGTTTACCCATATG
>NZ_JAWRWL010001326.1:0-233 GCF_046535495.1 Bacillus sp. SIMBA_008
CCGGCGGCAAAGACGATCGGCCCCCCATCGGGCAGCAGCTCGTTGAGGTATTCCGCCTGCATCTCACCGGCGACGGTGTCGTCGACGCCGATGTAGCTGATGTAGTCGACAGTGGCTCCCTCAGCGAATTCGGTGGACAGGATGAACAGGGGGATACCCGCTTCGGTCACTCGCTTGGCCGCCGTCTGGCTCGCCTCGCCATCAAGCGGCTGGAGGATGATGGCGTCGACTTG
>NZ_JAWRWL010001327.1:0-233 GCF_046535495.1 Bacillus sp. SIMBA_008
GGCATGTCCTCGCCGTCACCGCCGTCGAGCGATACCGAGCCGCCGCCGCTCAGCGTTCCTAGCTCGCCCTCTCCCGGAGCATCCGGCATGAGCACGCCCACCTGTCCGCCGTCGACGATCTTCGCGGTCTGACCCTCTCCCGTGAGGCAGGTCACGAACCGAGTCGCGGCCGCGTCGTTCGCCGCGTCGTCCTTCGCTCTGTCGTCTGCGGACGGCGCAGAGCATGCGGCGAG
>NZ_JAWRWL010001328.1:0-233 GCF_046535495.1 Bacillus sp. SIMBA_008
GAGCTGTTTTGATGAAAACGATTTGTGTGTTTGCTGGTTCGAATCCAGGCGTGAAGGATGTCTACAAAGAAAAGGCTGTAGAGCTGGGAACTTATATGGCAGAGCAAGACATCCGTCTTGTATATGGCGGTTCACGAATTGGATTGATGGGTGCCATTGCAGATGAGGTCTTAAGACATGGCGGGCAAGTCATTGGGGTTATGCCTAAAGGGCTTTTTAGAGGAGAAGTTGTG
>NZ_JAWRWL010001329.1:0-233 GCF_046535495.1 Bacillus sp. SIMBA_008
TAATCCAAGCTCTTCTAATACATTTTCACCCTGTACGTTATAAGTAATATTCTTATGAACAACTTTATCAACTGGCGAAATTTCTACTAAACCTTTTTTCACATTCTTTAATTTAAGATTAACTTTCACATTGTCACACGATGTCTTATCGTAAGGTTTTGTATTTTGGTTTGTCAGCGTATTTGTATCAGTAACCACATAAATACCTACTGTTGCCCCAATGGACGTTGTAG
>NZ_JAWRWL010001330.1:0-233 GCF_046535495.1 Bacillus sp. SIMBA_008
TGGACGCCATCGAGGCGATGGTGCTGGAAGCCGGTTGACGGATTGACGCATCCCGCTGCGCGGGCTGCGCCCCCAAAGTTTGCTGCGCAAACTTCGGGCCCCGGCTTCTGCCTTGCCTATCCCCGCGGCTTCGCCGCCGCCCCCTTAACAAAGGGGGCGTGACACATCCCGCTGCGCGGGCTGCGCCCCCAAAGTTTGCTGCGCAAACTTCGGGCCCCGACTTCTGCCTTGCC
>NZ_JAWRWL010001331.1:0-233 GCF_046535495.1 Bacillus sp. SIMBA_008
GTGACGGAATAAGCTGAGATTGTAAACATTCCGCTTGTTGCCGGGAGCTTCATCAGCGTGAAAATCGGTGAAACGATGAGATGGTTAAGTCCCCAGACCACCAGCCAATCAAGAAGAAACGCCCAAAACCTGATCCAAAAGCCCGCATATGCCTGCTCGGGCGCCCTCTGTTGTTCGGCTTCCTCTTCTTTGCCGTGAAAGCCTTCGTAAGTCGCGTCCATTCTTTCTTCCCC
>NZ_JAWRWL010001332.1:0-233 GCF_046535495.1 Bacillus sp. SIMBA_008
CCCCGTACCGGCCAGAACGGCCCAATTGCCAGTGCCCCTATGGGGCAAGGCCATCAGCTAGCCGAAACGGCCGGCGGGCGAGCGCTGCGTCCAGGCTCAAGGTGTCGCGGGGGTGATCCTTGCCGGTGGCCGCCGCGTCCGGATCTGGATCTTGCGCGGCAGTGCGGAGGGCGAGGGTGGTGCATCGGAGAGCACCTCGCGCACGGCCTCCGTCAAGCTCGTGGCGACGAAAT
>NZ_JAWRWL010001333.1:0-233 GCF_046535495.1 Bacillus sp. SIMBA_008
GGTCGCCCTGCTGTCGGCGCTCAACGCCAACCTCTACGGCGCTTCGCGCATGATCTTCTCGCTGGCGCAGCGCCGGGAGGCGCCGCGCTGGCTGGCGCGGGTCGGCTCGCGCCGGGTGCCCTCGTTCGCGGTGCTGGCCAGCGTGGTGTTCGGCTTCATCGCCGCCGGCCTGGAACTGCGCTATCCCAACCGCGTGCTGCCGACCCTGCTCAACATCGTCGGCGCGACCTGCC
>NZ_JAWRWL010001334.1:0-233 GCF_046535495.1 Bacillus sp. SIMBA_008
TGAGCTAGCTGTTTTTAGAACAGAAACTCATGGAACGTTAAAAATAGCTGTTGCATCAGTTATTGGTCAATATTGGCTTCCTCCTGTTTTGAAGAAGTTTGTACATAAATACCCTTCTGTGAAAATATCGCTGTTTACTGGCTGGAGTAGTGAAGTACAAAAGCAATTTTATGAAGGGGACGTTCATGTTGCTATATTGAGGGGAACACAAGAATATAAAGGTCAGAAGCAAC
>NZ_JAWRWL010001335.1:0-233 GCF_046535495.1 Bacillus sp. SIMBA_008
TCGGCAAAAAAGGATACGGCTATAATGTGGATTACCTGCTGTCATTTTTCAGAAAAACACTGGATCAGGATGAAACGACGAACGTCATTTTGATCGGTGTCGGGAATTTGGGGACGGCGTTTCTTCACTATAATTTCACAAAAAATAATAACACAAAAATATCTATGGCTTTTGATGTGAATCAGAGTAAAATAGGAACTGAGGTAGGCGGTGTGCCTGTCTTTGATCTTAAT
>NZ_JAWRWL010001336.1:0-233 GCF_046535495.1 Bacillus sp. SIMBA_008
GAGGGCCCGACGGGACGGCTCGTCGCCGACCTGGGCGGATGCCACCCCGTCGTCGTACAGGCCGCGGCCAGCGCCCACGACATCGGCCACCCGCCGTTCGGCCACCTCGGCGAGAAGGCTCTCGACAGGCTCGCGCGCTCGCGCTTCCGTCTCCACGAGGGCTTCGAAGGTAACGCTCAGACCTACCGCATCATGACGAGACTCGACGAGCACGACCGCCCGGGGGTCGGACT
>NZ_JAWRWL010001337.1:0-233 GCF_046535495.1 Bacillus sp. SIMBA_008
GTCCTGCTCGACCACGGTGCGCAGCGCCCGGATGCGGCGGGACTCGCGGATGTACGGCGCCTGGGCGAATCCGTCCTCCGTTCCGGTGACGTCGCCTCGGAGTCGGAGTCCCGGCCATCCGCGGCCGCCGTCGGGGCGCGGTGCCTCGGTCTGCAGCCAGTGGAAGTAGGCCAGCGACTGCGCCTTCGCCGCCGCCAGATGCGACTCCCGGTCGGCGGTGTCGATGATCGACC
>NZ_JAWRWL010001338.1:0-233 GCF_046535495.1 Bacillus sp. SIMBA_008
CGGGTCTGATTGCAGCGTGACCAGATGCCCGATGTTTTTCCGCTGTTCTTCCCTCAGATTTTCAACTGCCACATAAGAGGAAGCAAGCTCGTACTGCACAGATTCCGGGAGGCTTTCCGCATCGTATTTAGCGAGTGTGTCAATGACTTTGCTGTACTGCTGATTTAAAAAATAGCGGTTGCTTTCCGTAATTGCCTCTTGCTTCGGCTGGACGAAAAACAGAACGTATAAGG
>NZ_JAWRWL010001339.1:0-233 GCF_046535495.1 Bacillus sp. SIMBA_008
GTTACCTTGAGCACCTTGAGGTCCGGTAGCACCAGTAGCGCCTGTGTTACCTTGAACGCCTTGAGGTCCAGTGGCACCGGTAGCACCCGTGTTACCCTGAGGACCAGTGGCACCAGTAGTGCCCGTGTTACCTTGAGGACCAGTGGCACCGGTAGCGCCCGTGTTACCTCGAGGACCAGTGGCACCAGTAGCGCCCGTGTTACCTTGAGCACCCTGAGGTCCAGTGGCACCGG
>NZ_JAWRWL010001340.1:0-233 GCF_046535495.1 Bacillus sp. SIMBA_008
CGCTAACTTCCTAAAGTGGTCAACGCGGGCGGTCAATTTCTGTAAGTATTTGAAAATAATGAGGATCTGACGGCCTGCAAAGCCGTTTAGGACTCCGGCTCGCGCCTCCAAGTAGCAAAGAAAAAAGCCCTGAGAAATCAGGGCTTTTTCTTTTTCCGGCGCCGTTTTCATCCTTGGGAAAGCCGCCTGGGGTAGTGGGGCAGGGTTTGTCATCAGTCGGACACAAAGTTGCT
>NZ_JAWRWL010001341.1:0-233 GCF_046535495.1 Bacillus sp. SIMBA_008
CCAAGATCTTTATACATACTTCTATCAAACTCATCTAAATTTATCCTTTCACTTAATTTATTTAATAATTCCTTTGCTTGTAGTGCAAAAGAAATAATTTATTTTCTATAAAAACTTTACAGTAAAAAATTTCATAGTTAATTGTAAAAATAAAAGGTGTCATGATATTTACTACGTCATGACACCTTCTACATAAACTTATTCTCTAATTTTTGCTGAAAAGACTTTTCTTG
>NZ_JAWRWL010001342.1:0-233 GCF_046535495.1 Bacillus sp. SIMBA_008
ACACAAGCGCTTATTGGAAGGACAAATATGCGGGCGGCATCCGGCTTCCGTAAAGAAAGACGTCAGAGAGTGTCTCTGACGTCTTTTTCTTTTACCGTTTCGGCGCTCTGTATCCGGCCGCTACCGCATCCTCTACAGAACAGAACATTTCCGCGGGATCTGTCGTCCGGTCGTAGTATGTACTTCCCGGCGTGTGATAAATGCCGTTCCGGCTGCCTTTAATGTCGCATCCC
>NZ_JAWRWL010001343.1:0-233 GCF_046535495.1 Bacillus sp. SIMBA_008
GAGAGCATTGCCTTCCGTGCGGCGAGGGATCTGGTCTTCGAGGGTGCGGCGCAGCCCAATGGATACACAGAACCGATCCTGCATCGCCGCCGCCGGGAAGCGAAGGCCGAGCGGGCATAATCGAATCGTCACGTCTCCGTGGTCGCCGGCAAGGTGTCGACGCCCACGGAGACGTGCGTTGCCGCAGGGTGAGGACAAGATGGTGAACCGGGAGCGTGCGGCGCTGGGGAAGG
>NZ_JAWRWL010001344.1:0-233 GCF_046535495.1 Bacillus sp. SIMBA_008
CTATCGCATCACCCGCGAGCATCCCAACGGCGCCCGCGCGCTGTCCTCGATCTGGCTGGTCTCCGCCGATGCCGATGCCGATCGTCGCGAGCTGGAGAAGATGGGCTTCGGCCATGCGGTGGCGGTGCAGTTGCCCGAGCTCGGCGCGCGCGGCTACTGCGTGCCGGTCGGCCCGACCGCGCTGCTGGCGCTGCAGCCGGAAGGCTACGGCCTGGCCGGCAAGGTGATGGCCA
>NZ_JAWRWL010001345.1:0-233 GCF_046535495.1 Bacillus sp. SIMBA_008
CTTGCGGTGCTCATCCTGGCGGATGCCGCCATCCTGCAGATCCTTCTGGCGGCCACCGAGGTCAGCGCGGCGGTGGCTCGCCTTGTGTCGATGACAGGCGGCCTGGCAGCCGCCTGGCTCTGGGCGAAATCCCTGCCGGTGCCGCTAGAGGTGCGCGCGCCCGCCGGCTTCTGGCCGCTCGCCATCATTGCGCTTTGCCTCAGCTACGGCATTTTTGCGGCCTTCACCGCCCG
>NZ_JAWRWL010001346.1:0-233 GCF_046535495.1 Bacillus sp. SIMBA_008
GGCGGGCTGAACAACAGCGGCGGGTCGTTGATGGCGGTGAACAGCCTGAACATCAACACCGGATCGCTGAACAATCAGAACGGGATTATTTTTGCGGGCAATCCCAATGCGCCCGGTGGACCGACGACCGGCGACGTCTCACTGACGATCAACGGCGGAAACGGCTCCTTTTATAACCCGGGCGGCCAGTTGCTCGCACAGCGCAACATGGGCATCAGCGCGATGAACATGGC
>NZ_JAWRWL010001347.1:0-233 GCF_046535495.1 Bacillus sp. SIMBA_008
GTACTCCATGCTCATCTTCCTCGCGGGCCTCAAGGCGCAGCGCGCCGAGGTGCACGAGGCGGCGACCATCGACGGGGCGGGTCCGTGGAAGTCGTTCTGGCACATCACGCTGCCGAACCTCCGCCCCGTGATCAACGTGGTGCTCGTGCTCGGCGTGGTCTACACGCTCAAGGTGATCGACATCATCCTCGGGCTGACGAACGGCGGGCCCGCCAACGCGACGCAGACCATCG
>NZ_JAWRWL010001348.1:0-233 GCF_046535495.1 Bacillus sp. SIMBA_008
GGTGGCGCCATCCATGGCGCCACACGGTCCCGACAAGCCGGTAGCCCAAGGACCACGCACAACCCCCAAATAAGCCGGTCAACATCGAAGGCCAACCAAAAAACAACCGACAAAGAACCAAAAGCCCAGCGGCCGCCAGGCCGCAACCAACCCCTCTCAACTCCCCCTTCCCCCACCAGACCGCGCTAGTGCTCTCCAGGGCAAAGCCCGCCCCGCGGGCGCGCCGCTTGGAC
>NZ_JAWRWL010001349.1:0-232 GCF_046535495.1 Bacillus sp. SIMBA_008
GGCGCGGGCGTCATCCTGGTGAACAGGTCCAGGTTGATGCCGGCCAGGCCCTTGGCGGCCAGCGTCCACAGGATCCAGGCCAGGAAGAACAGGCCGAACAGCGCGGTCGCGCACGAAAGGCCCAGCGCGAAGACATTGACGACCCGGCGGCGCAGGTACAGGCGGTCGGAGACGGAGGACATCAGTTGCCTTCCTTGCGCGACAGGCGCAGCAGCATGAAGCGGGCGATCGC
>NZ_JAWRWL010001350.1:0-232 GCF_046535495.1 Bacillus sp. SIMBA_008
TTCCTCTGAAAGGTTTTTTATCAAACCTTCTGTTCCATTTTTATATGTTGCCACAGAGTCTAGCAATTCTTCTTTAAATCCGCTCAACTCTTCAAATGCTTTTATTGTTCTAATTAATGTTTCCTGAGATTTTTCTTGGGTTATTGTTAATTTCTCGGAAGTCTCTTTAATATCAATGATAGACTGCCTTTGACCAGCTACGTCTACTAAAGTCATTAAAATAGCTATTACC
>NZ_JAWRWL010001351.1:0-232 GCF_046535495.1 Bacillus sp. SIMBA_008
CGGGGCTTCCGGCCCGAAGGGGAACGGCGCGTGCGAGCTCACGACGGCGAGACCCGTGCGATCCAGCATCCGCTTCACGTCTGCGGCCGAGCGACCATGCAGGCCGTAGGTCTCGACGCCCTGATAGCCGAGGGCGGCGATGCGCTCGAGCACGCCCTCGAAGTCGTCGTCGAGCAGTGCGTCGACGGTGTACAGCATGACGGCGGCGCCGGGCAGTGCGGCGCTCATGCGC
>NZ_JAWRWL010001352.1:0-232 GCF_046535495.1 Bacillus sp. SIMBA_008
TTATGAAAGCAATTATTTTTGATTTTGATGGATTAATTGTGGACACAGAAACAATATGGTTTCACTCTTTCAGAGACGCCGTTCGTGAGTACGGTGGGGAGTTACCTTTAGAGGAATTTGCAAAATGTATTGGAACGACAGATGATGTACTATATGCATATTTAAATGAGCAATTAAAAGAGAAGTTTAACAAGGATGCATTAAAAGAAAAAGTGAAAACTTTACATAAAGA
>NZ_JAWRWL010001353.1:0-232 GCF_046535495.1 Bacillus sp. SIMBA_008
GAATATAGTCAGCTTCTTTATGGTGATAACAAAATATTTGAGTATAGCTGATAAATTTTAGAATTACCAAGACATTAGTTATATATTCTAGAGTTCATCTTTTATCAGCTTTAAAAATCTGCGGTTCCATATGTTCTCATAAAAATCAATTGTCTCTTTTGCGGACATAAATGGATTATTTAACGTAGAGGTTGCTTTCTGTACCATGAAGTTTTCGTATTCTAGTCCATGG
>NZ_JAWRWL010001354.1:0-232 GCF_046535495.1 Bacillus sp. SIMBA_008
ATCCAGGCTTTCGTTTGGCCGATCAAACAGAAGGAGAACTATTAGGAGATGAAGTGTTAGATGAACTGTTTGAGGATGAATATAAGGCTGGAAAGCCATCATTCTTTGAACTGGTTGACCGTTACACGTCTGACCGTCACGACTTAGATTTGCAATGGCTCGTGAAGAGAATTTATGAGTTTTCAAGATCGCATCCATCCCCTGAGCAATGGATGCGGGCATTTCTTTCACT
>NZ_JAWRWL010001355.1:0-232 GCF_046535495.1 Bacillus sp. SIMBA_008
TCATGCGATCGGGGAGAGCGTGAACCTGGTGAGCGGCGACGTCCTCACCTGGGACCAGATCCACACGGCGCTCGCCCGGGCCGCCGGGGTCCGCGATCCGCGGCTCGCGCACTTCTCCAGCGAATCGATCGGCCGGGAGATCCCCGGCTGGGCAGAGGTGCTCCAGGAGGACTTCCGGCACTCGATCCTCTTCGACACCACCAAGTTGCGGCGCCTCGTGCCCGGGTACCAC
>NZ_JAWRWL010001356.1:0-232 GCF_046535495.1 Bacillus sp. SIMBA_008
GTAAAACATCATGTCGACGACAACCGAAACCCGTCCGGAAACGGCGGCGAAACCCGCCCAACGCGGAGGGTTCACCTGGGAGCAGGTCCGAGCCGCGCTCCCCGGCGCAGTCCGCAAGCTCGACCCGCGCGAGCAGTGGCGCAACCCCGTCATGCTCCTGGTCTGGCTCGGCGCCGCTCTGACGACGGTTCTCGCCGTCGCGGAACCCTTCATCGGCGGCGCGGCGGACTCC
>NZ_JAWRWL010001357.1:0-232 GCF_046535495.1 Bacillus sp. SIMBA_008
GGATCGATCGAGCGTATGGACGCGCAGACACGGTCGTAGAACGGGCCGATCGCCTGGCCCGACGCATCACCAGGCTCATTGAGCGGGTTGTACCCCGCGATCCAGGGGTTGTCTCGATACCGCCGCGCGAACTCCTCCCAGAGCGCCACCACCTGGTCTTGGAAGACCCGATACTGCCAGAGGAGCGCAAGGTGCGTGGGGTTATCGCTATGCCAGCGCTGGTTCTGCGCGC
>NZ_JAWRWL010001358.1:0-232 GCF_046535495.1 Bacillus sp. SIMBA_008
TCATTGAAGCTGCGGTTTCTCGTCTTCTGCAGGAATAAGGCGGTTCCACCAGCAACTTACCGTCACTTTCGGCATAAACTGGCATATATGACATAAGGAAAGGAAGGATCACCATGAATCAATCAAGCAAACCTTCCCAACACTCTCCATACAAATCAACTGTGCATCAGCCTTACGAAAAAAAAATTAAGAAAAAAGGCTGCGGCTGCGGCCAAAAGAAAAAACCGAAATA
>NZ_JAWRWL010001359.1:0-232 GCF_046535495.1 Bacillus sp. SIMBA_008
GCTGTTACAACTTCAGAAAAAGCAGATAGTGGTAATAAAGTCATTGAGAAATCTATTACACAAATGCATACAATTAACGAAGCTGTTAACGCTACATCACAAGTAGTAGAGCGACTCATTACACATACGAATCACATTGATACTGCACTTCAATCCATCTCTAATATCGCGGAACAAACGAATTTACTCGCTTTAAATGCTTCAATTGAAGCAGCACGTGCTGGCGAACACG
>NZ_JAWRWL010001360.1:0-232 GCF_046535495.1 Bacillus sp. SIMBA_008
GGTTTTTATTATATAGGTGATATTCAAATTAAACGAGAGCGGCAAGCGTTGGGTTTAGTATTAGCAGGAGGAAGTATTACGGGTATAGTTTTAACGACATTTGCGGCGCATTATTTATATGGGTTTATTCCAGCAAGTGTTGCGTTTGTATGTAATATTGCATGGGTCATTTTAGGTATTTATGTAGCGAAGAGGTATCAATCGGAATATCTTACTATATTCGTAGCCGTAG
>NZ_JAWRWL010001361.1:0-232 GCF_046535495.1 Bacillus sp. SIMBA_008
CTTCTTCTATCTTTTCCGTGAGCGACTGAACTTCGCCGGTTTTTCCTTCTTTGTCGCCAAGCTCCTTCTGAATGGCTTTCATCTGTTCGCGCAAATAATATTCCTTTTGAGTGCGTTCCATCGAACGTTTGACGCGCTGACCGATTTTTTTCTCAATCTCCAGCACTTCTTTTTCATTATGAATGGAACGAATGACCTTATTCAGACGTTCTTTAATATCCGCCGTTTCTAG
>NZ_JAWRWL010001362.1:0-232 GCF_046535495.1 Bacillus sp. SIMBA_008
CCCGGTACGCGTCGAGTACGCGAATCGCGCGTAGAGGGGATCCGGCACGCCGGCATCCGCATCATGCGGTTTCAGGTGGTCCGAACCGTGGTTGTGGACCCGCACGATGCCGTCCGCGGCCGTCGCCTGCACGATCCAGCCGATCGGCCCGATGACGTCCACGTAGTCCTCGGCGTCACCGTCGAGAGGCAGCTCTGCCGACTGCCAGAGCGGATGCGCCGCCGGCAGCATG
>NZ_JAWRWL010001363.1:0-232 GCF_046535495.1 Bacillus sp. SIMBA_008
GTATCGGTAGATGAAGGGCACGGCGGCCACGCGCCCGGAGGCCTCCGCGGCGTCTGCGAGCGTCCTCGCGTCGTGCGCGGTCGTCGCGAGGGGCTTCTCGCAGACCACGTGCTTGCCTGCCTGCAGAGCGCGCAGGGCCAGCTCGGCGTGCGTCGCGTTCGGGGTGCAGATGTGGACCACGTCGATGTCGGCCGCGTCCAGGAGTGCGATGGCGTCGGCCTCTGCACGCTCG
>NZ_JAWRWL010001364.1:0-232 GCF_046535495.1 Bacillus sp. SIMBA_008
CTGTAAATTGGATTGCTAAATCTAGGGGAAGCAGATGCCGTATGAGCTTAAAGATCGACTTGTAGTAGGCGTGGCGTCGAGTGCTATGTTTGACCTTGGCGACTCCGATAAAATATTTAGAACTAAGGGTGAGCAAGAATATCGTGAATACCAAGAGCTGAATAAGAATGAGCCGCTTGCCGAAGGCATTGCATTCTCATTTATAAAGCGACTTCTTTCTTTGAATGACTTG
>NZ_JAWRWL010001365.1:0-232 GCF_046535495.1 Bacillus sp. SIMBA_008
GCCTTATCATCAGTCTGCGAACCGCAGGCAGCCAAAGAAAGAGCCAGCGCAGCGGTAACGCCGACACCGATGATTTTCTTAAGCATCAGGCATTCCCCCTGCTCTTCTTCTTCACTTTAATGTTTTGCGTGATACGGTCGAGTGTAATCGCTACGATAACGATCGCGATACCCGCTTCCACTCCGACACCGGTTTTCAACTGTGTAACGGCGCTGTATACTTCAGAACCGAG
>NZ_JAWRWL010001366.1:0-232 GCF_046535495.1 Bacillus sp. SIMBA_008
GGCTGCTTCGGCGAGCAGGGCGGCCAGCCGCGCCGGACGCGTGCCCGCGCGCAGGCCGCCACGGGCGGTCTGCCCGGCCTCGGTCAGCGCCCAACCCCAGGCGCGGGTATCGGCCAGCGGCTCGCCACGCCGCAGCGGGCCGGGCAGGGCGGTGGCGACGACCTCGCCCAGCGGGGCATGGGTGTAGCGCGCCAGCCAGTGCAGCGACTGTGCCAGTTCGCCGTCGAGCAGG
>NZ_JAWRWL010001367.1:0-232 GCF_046535495.1 Bacillus sp. SIMBA_008
TTCCGCAACGACGAAATCGACCTCCCCGCGCCTGAGCTTGCGAAACAGCGCTTCATCAAACCCACCGACGATCAGGATTTTGAGATCCGGGCGGTTTGCGATCGATCGCGCGACGGCGTGAGGCAAATGACGCCGGAGCCAAGCAGGGCCTGCTCCAATGGTAACGGTACCTCGATCCCCTGTTCTGAGCGCCTGAAGATCAGCGCGTGCCTCGGACATCTGAATTTTGATG
>NZ_JAWRWL010001368.1:0-232 GCF_046535495.1 Bacillus sp. SIMBA_008
GGGATTTCTATGGTTGCCGACATTACCGACACAAAGATACAGACGTTTGTTCAATTGTTGCGGAATGATCCGCGACCGCTTTTTGGCTGTTGAACCAATACGCACCGCACACACACAATACGACTTCGCTATATCTCTGATAAATATTATTCTGCGATACTGGCCGGCCTTGTCTGGCACGAGGATTCTGCTGGAACTTTGGTGGAGCAATGACGCATTGACGTTGCGCTCT
>NZ_JAWRWL010001369.1:0-232 GCF_046535495.1 Bacillus sp. SIMBA_008
GGTCGACGCCCCGGCCGCCGAGGCCCCGGAGAAGGAGGCCCCGCCGACGGAGGCGCCGGAGACCGAGGCTCCGCCGACGGAAGCTCCGCCGACGGAAGCTCCGCCGTCGGAAGCTCCGCCGACCGAGGCGCCGGAGACGCCGAAGCCGGAGTAAGCCCCCACAGCACAGCGCCCCGCGGTCGACGGACCGCGGGGCGCTGTGTGCGTCCGGGCACCCGCTCGTCGCGCGATC
>NZ_JAWRWL010001370.1:0-232 GCF_046535495.1 Bacillus sp. SIMBA_008
CTTACTGACGCACGCTCATTTTGACCATATCGGCGCACTTGACGAAGTAAGAGACAGATGGGATGTTCCCGTATACCTTCACAAAAATGAAGAAAAGTGGCTGGAGGACTCTTCCTTAAACGGATCAGGCATATTGCGGGGCATCGCCGTAACGGCACGGCCCGCCGAACGGCTCATCGAAGGCGACGGCATTTTGGACATCGGGCCTTTCCATTTGGAGACATTGTTTACG
>NZ_JAWRWL010001371.1:0-232 GCF_046535495.1 Bacillus sp. SIMBA_008
GTAAAGGTCTTGTTGTTGTATACGAAGGATTTTTAGCTGACTTAAAAGGAGAAACGATTTCTTCTAATGTGTCTGCCCAACCATCTATGAATGACATGGTACGCGCAGAACATCACCGTAGTGTACAAAGCCAATTGAGTACAGAAGATATTAAGTATGGATATTGTACGGAATTCATGGTGAAATTAGAGCCTGAAAAAATGAAAGAACATAATTTCTCTGAACAAAAATT
>NZ_JAWRWL010001372.1:0-231 GCF_046535495.1 Bacillus sp. SIMBA_008
ATGATCTGGCTGAACTTGAAGAAGAAAACCAGCGCCTCAGGTCGCTGCTGTCTCAGAGACTGCTCCAGCAGAACCGCCAGCTGCGGCGAATGCTGTTGCGATTTAGGGCGGACTAGCGGTTATCCCTGCCGCTGGACATCTTGCGGATTTCTCCAACGTCGGCAAAAACCCTGCGCCTTTCAAGTCACTTGTGTGCGGTGCGTTGCGCAGCGCCCATCGAGCCGCGGTTAT
>NZ_JAWRWL010001373.1:0-231 GCF_046535495.1 Bacillus sp. SIMBA_008
GCCCTCGGCCAAGGCGTCGCCCTGCAGTTTCCAGGGAGACCAGAGCGTTTCCGGCGCGGCCAGCCAGGAGGGCTTCGGCAGACTGCCGACGATCGAGGTGGGAAGAAGCGTGTTCATGGTCGGCGATTCTCCGTCAGTCATCCGACAGGAACGAGCGAGCCGGCGGCCCACCGCTCGAGCAGGTCGCCGTGCGGCTTCATGAGGTGCTCGTCCGCATACTTCCCCTGCTCG
>NZ_JAWRWL010001374.1:0-231 GCF_046535495.1 Bacillus sp. SIMBA_008
GTCGCATCGGCCGACGGCGCCTCGCTCACGGCGAAGACCGTGCCACTGGTGCCGATCGAGACGACGACATCTCCGGGACCGGCGCCCAGTCCGAGGGCTGCCGCGGCGTTGTCACCGGCGCCGGGCGCGACGCGTCGGCCCGCCGCATCGGTCACCCACTCGTCGGCGCCCAGCACTCGCGGGAGCATCGCGTCATGTCCCAGGGCGGCGATCAGCAGCTCGCGGTCGTAT
>NZ_JAWRWL010001375.1:0-231 GCF_046535495.1 Bacillus sp. SIMBA_008
GGAGTATTTCAGAGAGTACGCTTACACTAATAAATTCGAATTTCTGGCAGTAATTCTCGAACATTTTTTTGAAACCCCGGAAATCTTTAAAAGAGAATTTCCGGAGTTATATCTAAATGTAAAAACAATGATCAATTTTAAAGAAGAAGTTTAAAGCAGGTATTTATTTTTTAGAAAAATTCCGGAAACCTATTTTGTATTCTGTAAAAAATTATCGATGTAATTTACTAC
>NZ_JAWRWL010001376.1:0-231 GCF_046535495.1 Bacillus sp. SIMBA_008
CTGGTTTCGCCGCGCGCCGCGATCGACTACCTGCGCCGCTTCGCCCGCCACGACGCCCAGGTGCAGGTGATGCTGGCGCCGCCGGAGGTGCAGGGGCGCTACTTCTACAACGAGGCGCTGACCGGGTTCAATTTCCGCATCGAGCGGCCGCCGCTGGGGGCCATGCTCGACGCGATGCTGCAGCAGCTCGACGATGCGCGGCCGCCTTCCCTGTACATGGGCTCGACCACG
>NZ_JAWRWL010001377.1:0-231 GCF_046535495.1 Bacillus sp. SIMBA_008
CGGGTAGGGATTCAGGCCGAATCCGTCGCATATGTCCCCGATCAGGATGTCGATCCTGCCGCCGGACGCCATCGGCGAGGTCGACGGAACGGTGTTCGCATCGGGCACGTTCATCGTGGTGCATTGCTGCGCCCAAGCCACGCCGGGCGACATCGCCAGCAGGACCAGCAGCAGCCAGGCCGGCTGCGCGCGACGGACAAACGACGAAAGGCGCGCCACGGCGCGCTGCAT
>NZ_JAWRWL010001378.1:0-231 GCF_046535495.1 Bacillus sp. SIMBA_008
GGCGATCGCCGACCTCATCGCCGCCAGCGACGACCGTGCCGCGCGCGCCGCGCGCCGTTCGCTCGACGGCGCGCTGTCACGCCGCGTCGAAGCGCTGGCCGAGCAGCTGACCGTGCTGCGCATCCATGTCGAGGCGGCGATCGACTTTGCCGACGAGCCCATCGATACGCTCGGCGGCGAGCAGGTCCGCGCCGGCCTGGCCGAGGCGCGCGATGCGCTCGCCCGGCTGCT
>NZ_JAWRWL010001379.1:0-231 GCF_046535495.1 Bacillus sp. SIMBA_008
TAGAAAGACAGCAGGAGGAATTAGCTTTTGAAGTACGCATTTGCATATAAAAATCACAATATAGAAACGATCTTTTGCGGAAAAGACGAGCTGTTTGAGGAACTGAAACAATTTTTAATCACTCAATGCGGTTTAATCATTGTTGAGGTTTCAAGGGCTGATTACTATACGGAGCAGGAAATGAATCAGTGGAATGAACGTTATACTCTGTGAATAAGAAAAGAAACCGGC
>NZ_JAWRWL010001380.1:0-231 GCF_046535495.1 Bacillus sp. SIMBA_008
GGTTCCGCGCCTTTCGATGATCTCGAAGAAGAAACCTTCCCCGAAGGTGCGGCTGTAGATCCGGAAATATTCGCCATTGTCGTCGCGGTCATAAAGAATGCTTGCGGCCCTGAGCGCATCGGAAAATTCCGGTTCCAGCCCGAAACGGGCTTTTTATGAATATCACAGCTCTTTAATGGAGCCGTGGGACGGGCCGACCGCCATTTCGTTTACGGACGGAAAACAAATCGG
>NZ_JAWRWL010001381.1:0-231 GCF_046535495.1 Bacillus sp. SIMBA_008
TGGCTGCATCCAATACTTTTGCATGCTTTTTTAATTTGTATTCATAAACATTCTTTTTTGCATTAAAAAGGAAAAGTATTTTGTTGAAATGCTTAGCAATTCTAATAAGCTATATTTTAATAGTGTTTTTTTAATTTTATGTTATTGATCTTTTTAAAGGCGAAATGATTTGAATAATTGAGACCTGGGTAATGAAAAAATAATAAATACGCATAACATACTTATTTAAAT
>NZ_JAWRWL010001382.1:0-231 GCF_046535495.1 Bacillus sp. SIMBA_008
GTCTCCCTGTTACAAAAGCTGGCAAGCTAGTTGGAATCATTTCTGAATCTACTGTACTGCACACGTTAGTGAAATTAACAGGAGCACATCAACCAAGTTCACAAATTGAAATTCAAGTAAAAAACGAACCTGGTATTCTTGGAAAAGTCGTTGCTATTTTTAGTGATTTGCAAATAAATATCGTGAGCGTTCTCGTCTATCCAGCAAAAGATGAGAATGATAAAGTACTCG
>NZ_JAWRWL010001383.1:0-231 GCF_046535495.1 Bacillus sp. SIMBA_008
TCATGCTGTCCATCATTGGTCCTTTTCCTCCTGAAAGAAAACCTTAATTTCGCTCGCGGCATCCTGCAGGGTCAGCATGGGTTTTTCATACTTAACTCCGAGAGCCTCCTCAAGCCGTCTCTGAAACTTCACCGACTCAGGAAGATCCAGTCCCATTTCGGCCATCTCTTCACCTTTTACAAACAAGTCACGCGGACTCCCCGTCGCTTTAATGGTGCCTTTGTGCATGAC
>NZ_JAWRWL010001384.1:0-231 GCF_046535495.1 Bacillus sp. SIMBA_008
GTCATAATTTGGAAAGCCATAACATAGAAAGCGACTTCAATTTTTCCTGCGTATGCACCTAAGACAAGTCGATCTAATTGTGTATATAAAATATTGGCATTTGAAAAAATAACGACTAATACTAAAGGTTTTAAATGCGGAATAATCGTTAAGTTAGAAAAATCAAATTTAACTTGGCGTTTCACATATATAAAACTAATAAAATGATTTAAGAATGTTGATAGTACTAAT
>NZ_JAWRWL010001385.1:0-231 GCF_046535495.1 Bacillus sp. SIMBA_008
GTGATTCCGCCCCCAACTGAAATAGCTTTAAATCTATCACTAAATGTAGAACAGAAAGCTGATATATATCCTCCGTTACTCCATCCCATAACTCCTACTCTATCCTTGTCTACCATCCCCTTTTCAACTAGTTTATCCACTCCAGATATAATATCATCATAATCAGCAATTCCTTGTTTTCTATAGTTTGCTTTTAAAAATTCATTACCATAACCAGAACTTCCTCTATAG
>NZ_JAWRWL010001386.1:0-231 GCF_046535495.1 Bacillus sp. SIMBA_008
GTGCCTTTCACCTTCAGCATCGCCGAAGGCGCAGCCGAGAACCTCGCCGAATCGCAGATCATCGACACCGTGAACCACGACGTGTTTGATGTCTCCGAGGCGAATCTCGACGACATCAGGGCCACGATCGGTGGCACCTATGCCGGTACGGCGATCACGGGCTCGGACTTCGACCTGACGATCGTTGACGGCGAACTCGTCTTCCAGTTCCTCGGCGGCGACCGTTTCGGT
>NZ_JAWRWL010001387.1:0-231 GCF_046535495.1 Bacillus sp. SIMBA_008
GGTCGCCGGCGGCGGCCGACGACGTCAGGAGCTGGGCGAACTGATCCTCGGCGACCGAGACGAGCTCGACGTCGATGCCGGTCTTCTCGGTGAACGCGTCGACGATCTCCTGCGTCGCGGCGACGCGGTCGGGAAGGTCCTCCTGCAGCCAGAAGGTGATGCCGTCGCCTCCGTCGCCGCCTCCCTCGTCGCCGGAGCTGGTGCATCCGGTGAGGGCGAGCGCGGTCAGGC
>NZ_JAWRWL010001388.1:0-231 GCF_046535495.1 Bacillus sp. SIMBA_008
GTTTGTAAAATTCGTTAAAGGTGGCACTGCTACTCCTGAACAACCGAAACAGCCTGAACAGCCAAAACAACCTGATCAAGGTGCAATTGGCAACTACTACATTAATGCTTCTGCCTTAAACGTACGTAGCGGCGAAGGTACAAATTATAGAATCATAGGGGCACTTCCACAAGGACAGAAGGTTCAAGTAATCTCTGAAAACTCTGGATGGAGCAAAATTAACTACAACGG
>NZ_JAWRWL010001389.1:0-231 GCF_046535495.1 Bacillus sp. SIMBA_008
TCGTAGCTGTGGGTTGGAATAAGCATGAACAATGTGATGTAAACGATTGGCATAATGTTGTAGCGGTTGCGGCGGGGTGGCGTCGTACCATTGGCCTTAAACCGGATGGCACAGTAATAGCAGTGGGGCGAAATAAAGAAGGAGAATGTAATATAAGTAGCTGGAGAGATATTGTGGCGGTCACGGCGGGTGACTGGCATACAGTTGGTCTTAAAATGGACGGAACAGTGA
>NZ_JAWRWL010001390.1:0-231 GCF_046535495.1 Bacillus sp. SIMBA_008
CTTCTGCTAGGTCAAGACCTTTCTCACTGGATTTGTAATCGACGATTCTTAAAAGCAGCCCTTTTGAACCTTCTGCTTTATCTACCCTGTCAATTCTTCCGACAAGTTCCATCGTGCAGCCATTCTTTAATTGAAAAGTAAACGGCGGCAAAGGTCCTTGCCCCCCGAAACCTAACTCAAGCCCTACTGGAGAAAATCCACTCACTTTGGCATGTTCACTTAATATAGAAG
>NZ_JAWRWL010001391.1:0-231 GCF_046535495.1 Bacillus sp. SIMBA_008
GGCGGGGATCGGGACCGGATCCTGTTCGGGCGAGACCGTGACGACGGTGTTCTCGGCGCGGGCCACGAGCACGTCGTCCTCGACCCGGATCATCTCGAAGGCGAAGCGGAACGACGCGGTGCCGATCCGGCCCATCCGCAGGTCGATCCGGATCTCGTCGAACAGACGTGCGGCAGCCAGGTACTCGCACGTCGTGGCCCGTGACACCGTCCACCAGCCGAAGCGCTCGAT
>NZ_JAWRWL010001392.1:0-231 GCF_046535495.1 Bacillus sp. SIMBA_008
GTCAATCAGTACGGCAAGCGCCTCTTTCTTTAACCGATAGCCTTTGCACGGCGGACAAGACTTCTGAGACATATACTGCTCCATTTGCTCACGTATGAAAGCGGAGCCTGTCTCCTTATAGCGTCTTTCAATGTTGCGCAAGACGCCGTCAAATTGAATTCCACCTCCGCGGATTTGTCCAAAATCATTTTCATATCGGAAATAAATCAGGACAACTCCGCTGCCGTACGG
>NZ_JAWRWL010001393.1:0-231 GCF_046535495.1 Bacillus sp. SIMBA_008
TCGACCGCTGCGACGCCGTGGATCATGTCCGAGTGCCACCACACCGAGTCGCCGGGCTGGACGGTGGGGATTCCCGCGCGGGCACGCATCAGCAGCGGATGCCACTGATCGCTGATGGCGAGCGCCTTGCCGTTCTGGGCGCCGGCCAGCTCGTCTTCGGGCACATCGTCGAGGAGGGCGCGGACGAGGATGTACGCCATCGCCTCAGGGATCGGCACGACCCAGAGCACG
>NZ_JAWRWL010001394.1:0-231 GCF_046535495.1 Bacillus sp. SIMBA_008
GTCCCTTTCTAGGGATGAGAGGTTTTTTGTATTTTGGGCGGTGAAAATAAATAGAATTTCAAGGAGGGTATCTCATGAGCTTTAATCATCAAAATATTGAGAAGAAGTGGCAAGGGTACTGGGAAGAGAATAAAACATTCCGTACGCCAGATGAGACAGAAAAACCAAAATTTTATGCACTAGATATGTTCCCATATCCATCAGGTGCAGGCCTACACGTAGGACATCCAG
>NZ_JAWRWL010001395.1:0-231 GCF_046535495.1 Bacillus sp. SIMBA_008
ATATGGAAATCACGTGCTTTTTTCACTAACTCCGCAAGCTCTTCACGTGAGAAGATTGCAACTCCATTTGTTTCCTGCACATCTTCATACGGTTCACTTAATAAAGCTGTTCTACCGCCAAAAGAGCCATCAGAAAAAATTTTCATCGCTCCAAATTCAATATAATGCTCATTTTCATATTCTTTTCGTTCATGTGCTACTTCATGGTGAACGAGCAAATGTGCTTTAAAT
>NZ_JAWRWL010001396.1:0-230 GCF_046535495.1 Bacillus sp. SIMBA_008
TCAGTAAAAATGAAATCCGTTCAGGCGGAAATTCCGCATCAATCGGCATATAGGCGCTGCCCGATTTCCAAATTCCGAGCAGAGCGGCGACCGTATTCATCGATCGGCGCAGCATAACAGCGGTAATCTGATCGGGACGGGCGCCTTTTTCCCTTAACGCATGCGCAATCTGATTCGCCCGCTGATTTAATTTCTTATAGCTCCAGCTTATCCCGTTATATCTCAACGCT
>NZ_JAWRWL010001397.1:0-230 GCF_046535495.1 Bacillus sp. SIMBA_008
TCAGGTTCGTGATCGATCCCGAGCGCGAGTAGGTGTCGATGATGATGCCGCCCTTGCCGTTCAGGAAGGGCTCGTTCCACGTCGCGGGGTCGAGCGTCGCGAAGTCGGCGTTGATGTAACCGTTGTCGACGAACTCCTTCTCGAAATCGACGGCCTCGAGCCATTCCTCGGTATCGAAGCCCGGAACGATCTGACCGTCCCGCTCGACGTATCGGTTGCCCGCGCCGTAC
>NZ_JAWRWL010001398.1:0-230 GCF_046535495.1 Bacillus sp. SIMBA_008
CCAGGGATGGTCCGCATCGTCTTCGCCGGCGACGGGCTCGAGGGCTTCCTCTCCTCGGGTGTCGGCGACGAGTATCTGCGGCTGTTCCTGCCGAAGACCGGCCACGAGGAGCCCGTGCTCCCCTCGCCGACCGAGGACGGCTACTGGGAGTTCCCCGACGGCGTCGACTCCACCGAGGTGCGCACCTACACGGTGAGGTCGTGGGATGCCGTGTTCGGTCGTCTCGTGAT
>NZ_JAWRWL010001399.1:0-230 GCF_046535495.1 Bacillus sp. SIMBA_008
CTGGAAGCCGACGCCGACGCCGACCCGGTTCGGCGTGCGCACGCCGGCCGCGCTGGTGGCCATGTTGAGCATCGCCGCGTTCATCGCGCCCTGGCGGTCGATGCGCTTGTCCTGGCGGCGGAAACGGTCGTCGACTTCGCCCTGGTACATCGTGAAGTTGTCGGCCATCGCCGCGTAACGCTGGTCGGTATAGCTGTTGGCCTGGCTGATGCCGCCATCCAGTTGCGCCT
>NZ_JAWRWL010001400.1:0-230 GCF_046535495.1 Bacillus sp. SIMBA_008
CGGTCCCGATCCTGCGCACGGCACTCGTCGGGAACATCGACGCCCAGCTTCCGGCGCTCGTCTCCAGCGACCTCGCAGACCGCTACTTCGAGATGACGACCGTCGAAGGCGACACGATCTACTCGCCGCGCGACCAGCAGCCCCGTGACTTCGCGTTCGCGATCTACGACGCCGACGGCGTGCTGCAGGCCTCGACCGCGGACGCGTCGGAGGCAGGACCGCTCTTCCCG
>NZ_JAWRWL010001401.1:0-230 GCF_046535495.1 Bacillus sp. SIMBA_008
GACCGCTTTTTTTCAAAGGGGCACGGCCTGCTTGGAATGAGGGAACGTCTTGAATTCGCAAACGGCAGTTTAGCCATCGATACAGCCGCCGGAACAAAGCTGACCATGAGAATCCCGAATGATTCAAAATCAAAAGAAAAGGATGGTAGCAGATGATCAACATCTTCATTGCCGAGGATCAGCAAATGCTGCTCGGCGCACTCGGTTCGCTGTTGAATTTAGAAGAGGAT
>NZ_JAWRWL010001402.1:0-230 GCF_046535495.1 Bacillus sp. SIMBA_008
CAGTAAACAGCCAGAACGCAGTTTGTGCGGGATATTCATCTAAGCTCCAGCCGACGGCGATCGGAAGGAGTGAACCTCCTAATCCGTTTGAAGCGAGCAGAATACTGGTAGTCGTTTCTGTCTTTCCGGGATAAAAATGATTCGTGATGATTAGGGCTATTGCAAACATGCCTGCCATGAACAGCCCTAAAAAGAAGCAAAGGGCAAAACCGAACCATACGTTTTTACTT
>NZ_JAWRWL010001403.1:0-230 GCF_046535495.1 Bacillus sp. SIMBA_008
GATACTGCTGAATGCCAATTGTTTTTGCAACATCAGGGAAGAGAATGATCACGGCTAACACAGCGGCAACTAAAAGCACAACCACAGAACCGATGAGAGAAATCAGCTTCCAATTGACCCCTGATAAAAACACCATCACAACGACAATAAACATACAGACAGCTGCTGTACCTGCATCCTGTAGGAAAATCAATCCAACTGGAACAGCTGCTACACCGGCAATTTTTAAT
>NZ_JAWRWL010001404.1:0-230 GCF_046535495.1 Bacillus sp. SIMBA_008
TCTAAAGCTTTTGCAAAAGCATTTTGATGTGCATTATCACGTACAATTAAAAATGCAAGAGTTTCTCTAAATGTTTGATTAGAACTCATTTCATAAATTCTAGTTTTTTGAAGTACACCTGTAGATTCAAGTACTACATTATCTAGTAAATCGCTAATTAAGTTTCCATGACTATATACCCAAGATCCATTCCAAGGATTGCCAGCTGCATCAACAGGCAATGAACTTTG
>NZ_JAWRWL010001405.1:0-230 GCF_046535495.1 Bacillus sp. SIMBA_008
GCTCGCCGGCGTCCTGCAGCACCCGGATGCCGCCGCGGAGGGCGGCGAGATAGTCGCGCAGAACCGGGAGCTGAGACTTCCCCTGCGTGATCGAGGTGCCGTCGGGGCGCACCCGCCAGCGCACGACGACGTCGGGGATGACGTCGAAGGAACGGGCCCGGGTGTACATCAGCTGGGCGACGATCTGATCCTCGTACGCGACGCCTTCGGGGAACCGGAGATCGTGCCAG
>NZ_JAWRWL010001406.1:0-230 GCF_046535495.1 Bacillus sp. SIMBA_008
GTATAAGCTTCTAACTTCATATACTTTCTTATCATCTTTTAACTTTTGAACGATTTCTTCTATCTTTTGTAAACTTTCTTTTTCTTTCATATCTTTTTTCGTCTCTACCACTAACGTAACATCAGCGTGTTTTTTTGCAGTTTTATTAAATGCCTCTTCGTACTTCTCATATGCAATTCTTGTATCACTTTGTTTAGGTAGAGCTTCTACGTCAGGGAACTGCAAATTAG
>NZ_JAWRWL010001407.1:0-230 GCF_046535495.1 Bacillus sp. SIMBA_008
GTGGCTTGCGGGTTGTACCGCCAGACGGGCAGACCGATGGAGAACGATCGGCGGATGATCTCCAGCCCCCGATAGTTTGCCAAAACGATGACAGCCTTCGAAGCACCGAAGGTCTGTCCCCCGGATGTGGACACGAGCGTCGCGCCTTCTTTTCCTGATCGCACCTCCTCCACTGTTTGGCCCTCGAGGATTCGGGCACCGAGGGATTTTGCAGCTTGTGCATACGCCCG
>NZ_JAWRWL010001408.1:0-230 GCF_046535495.1 Bacillus sp. SIMBA_008
GGCCGATTGGTCTATTAAAAAACGCTGCACCATAATATCCTGCGGCGAAAATAAGAGCACACACTCGCTGTTAAGACCGTCGCGCCCGGCCCGTCCGGCTTCCTGGTAATAGCTCTCCATATCTTTCGGAATCTGCGCGTGTAAAACAAACCTGATGTTGCTCTTATCGATTCCCATTCCGAAAGCGGACGTAGCTACCATCACTTGTATCTGATCGTTAAGAAAACGCT
>NZ_JAWRWL010001409.1:0-230 GCF_046535495.1 Bacillus sp. SIMBA_008
CGTCGTGGTCGTGGCGTGGTGGATAGCAACGGAGAGCGGCGCCGTCGCGCCGTACATCCTGCCCTCGCCCGCCGACACCTGGGCGGCGTTCACGGAGAATTCCACCTACCTCCTGCAGCACACCTGGGTCACCACCTACGAGACCGTCATCGGCTTCGTGATCGCGGTCGCGCTCGGCCTGTTCGTGGCCGTCGTCATGGTCTACTCGAGCGGGCTCGAGAAAACCCTCT
>NZ_JAWRWL010001410.1:0-230 GCF_046535495.1 Bacillus sp. SIMBA_008
GTCTCTTTTACTTTTAACTCAGCAGCATCTTTAATGATCGTTGTTCCTTCTGCTTGTGTCGCTAGAAGCGCTATAATTGGAATCTCGTCGATAAGTCTTGAAATCACATCACCAGAAATTTCAATCCCTTTTAATGAAGAGGTCGAGATCGTTAAATCACCATATGGTTCTCCACCTTTTGCATCTACTTCATTGATCTCAAGATTCGCACCCATTTGTTTCAGAACATC
>NZ_JAWRWL010001411.1:0-230 GCF_046535495.1 Bacillus sp. SIMBA_008
TTGCGTATATGTTATGTAGAAAGAGAGGGATAATAGAAAAAAAGCCGCTGTAAGCGACTTTTTAATATCCGTACTCCCAATCTATTTCATCTTCATTCCAAAGTACAGAGGATACTTTGCCAAGGTGAACAACTGATTCATTCACAGCACATGTGCAATTTTCTTCTCCGGTTTTATGCTGTAACTCTTCATATACTGATTTTTCAACATTTTCTAGAACGACCAAATTT
>NZ_JAWRWL010001412.1:0-230 GCF_046535495.1 Bacillus sp. SIMBA_008
GCCAGCATGTCGCGCATCTTCTGCATAGCGCGCTCGGGTGCCACCACGCCCATGTTCACCTGTTCGGCGATGACGTCGGCAACCGCACCATCACGTTCGACCTTGACCAGCAACATCACCTCACCCTGCGCACCGATGCGGTAAGCCGCCTCCGGATAACGCGGAGGCCTCATCTGGTTTCCGGTCACTGCGTCGGTGGCCTTGTCGTCATACTCGCTGAAATCGACACT
>NZ_JAWRWL010001413.1:0-230 GCF_046535495.1 Bacillus sp. SIMBA_008
GTCGAGGCGTGCGACCGGCTCTTCGTGGGCGGTGAGATCGGCCAGGGGTATCCGGGAGACGAGGACAACGGCGAGATGTCGGCCTGGTATCTCTTCGCGACGATCGGGCTGTATCCGCTCGTGCCGGCGAGCGGAGAGTTCGTGCTGACCCCGCCTCGCCTGCCTCGAGTGGTGCTGCGCCCCGAGGGGCGGGAGCCGCTCGTCATCGAGGCGACGAACGCCGGCGCGCC
>NZ_JAWRWL010001414.1:0-230 GCF_046535495.1 Bacillus sp. SIMBA_008
GTGGCTGCCCGGCATCTTCCGCGACGTCGAGCTGATCTCGCGGCCGACGGGCGCGATCGATGACCACTTCGTGCACGCCGACTACGACCACGTCACCGGCCTCGGCACCCTGCGCGTCGACGCCTCGATCGATGCGGTCGTCGTGATCCCCGAGCTGGGGATCGAGATGCCGGCGGGGGAGACCGCGACCGTCTCCGTGGAGCCCTGGAGCGCCGACATCCCCCGTCTCT
>NZ_JAWRWL010001415.1:0-230 GCF_046535495.1 Bacillus sp. SIMBA_008
GTGCTTTGGAAAGATGGCCAGCGGCTCTACAATGATCACTGTGTTGGCTCTCCCGCAGTTGTTTGGATCTAAACCAAGATCACCAGCTCCTCTTGAGACAACAAGGCGGATATAGGCATCCTTCAGTCCGTTCCTTTCAACTGTATGAATCATTTTTTCCGTGAGTTCCTCAAGTGAATATGGAATGTTCAGCATAATCGATCTGGCGGAATCATACAGGCGGTCTAAAT
>NZ_JAWRWL010001416.1:0-230 GCF_046535495.1 Bacillus sp. SIMBA_008
TCATGAGTGAACAACAAATTCCAGCCCCTGTACAGCAAACGAAAAAACAGCGGCCATCCTTTCATCTATTTGATTTCTTTTATCGATATGGCACGATCTTAACCATTGCTTTATTGATTGTGGTATTTGCGGCATCGAATCCAGCATTTTTACAAACAGGGAATATCATCAATATTTTACGGTCTATCTCCATTGTGACCATTATTGCGGTGGGACTTACCATCTCATTG
>NZ_JAWRWL010001417.1:0-230 GCF_046535495.1 Bacillus sp. SIMBA_008
AGCTCGCCCGTCGGAGACGCGGCGGAGTTCGACGAACCGGACTTTGCGGCAACGTCTCGCGCCGGTTTTCCGGTGATCCCCGAGGTTTCGCATATCGTGCGTGCGCGATCCGAGCGCGAGGAGGAGCGCATCTTTCGGCGCGCGTACAACTACGACGATCGGCAAGTAGACGATGCGATCTCCAACTCCGGTCTTCTGTTCGTGTCGTTCCAGGCCGACGTCGACGCGCA
>NZ_JAWRWL010001418.1:0-230 GCF_046535495.1 Bacillus sp. SIMBA_008
CTCGTTTCAGCCGATTAATCAATTGATCTTTTTCCTTCTCGGCTCTAGGCGAAGCCATATGTCTTTCTTCATGTTCTGTCATGTGATCACCTTTTTCCATTATGACTTGTCTTTCCTTAAATTAAAGCATATCTCCACCGGAAAAGGCAAAGATATGCTGAATTCACTTTATAGTGTTTGCTTTAGTTTGTTAATTGTTCAATGTCCTGCAATAGATTCACGGACTGCTG
>NZ_JAWRWL010001419.1:0-230 GCF_046535495.1 Bacillus sp. SIMBA_008
GGTGTAGGTGCTCGACTCGACCTCGTCGATGGCGGTGCCGTGCGTGACGGTGATATCGCCGCCGGCATCGGCGTACAGGGTGCCCTTGGCGCTGTTGACCGTGGAGGCGACCGAGGTGATGTTCTTCCCCGCCTTGAGGGTGACGTCGCCCTGGCCCTCGACCACCGAGCCGACGTCGGCCTCGTGGACTTCGCGGTAGCTGTCGCGGCCCGTGCGCGACTGCTCGCTGC
>NZ_JAWRWL010001420.1:0-230 GCF_046535495.1 Bacillus sp. SIMBA_008
CCATCTTTAACGATTAATTTTGCTGGGTGTACAGTATAGTCATGCATCTTTGAAAGCTCATTTGTTTTATCTTTTAACACTTTAAATGGAATATCATATTGACGATCCACTAAATTTTTCGGATCAACTATTACTTTTGGTTGATTATTTCCGCCTTGGTTGTCGTTTCCACCTTGGTTGTTGTTTCCGCCTCGGTTGTCGTTTCCACCTTGGTTATCGTTTCCACCTTG
>NZ_JAWRWL010001421.1:0-230 GCF_046535495.1 Bacillus sp. SIMBA_008
CGTTCCTGCTTTGTCCAAAGTGACCTATACCATTTTAATAAATGATAATGAAAGTCAAAAAAAGCCGGTAGCGACGCATACCACTTACGCTCGTTTTGTACCCGAGAGAATTGATGATTTTGCATGGGAAAATGAGAGGGTTGCATTCCGCACCTATGGACCTGAAGCGCAGCGTCTGGTTGATGAGGGAAAAGAAGGAGGAACGCTCTCAAGTGGAATTGACATTTGGC
>NZ_JAWRWL010001422.1:0-229 GCF_046535495.1 Bacillus sp. SIMBA_008
GTCAGCACGTCGACGTCGCCGGCGAGTGCGGCGTTCACACCGGCCGTGAAGTCGGGGATGTACTGGAACTCCACCTCGGCGACACCGGCCGCCTCGCCCCAGTAGGCCTCGTTGCGCGCGAAGGTGATCGTGCTGCCCTTGTTCCAGCGTGTGAGGGTGAACGGTGCCGTCAGTTACCTGCGCACAGAGCGACCGATCATCCTCGACAGGGGAACAACCTCTGAGCACC
>NZ_JAWRWL010001423.1:0-229 GCF_046535495.1 Bacillus sp. SIMBA_008
GCGCAGAAGTAATTAGCTTAGAAGCTGATAAAATGATTGAAGAAGGGAAAGAATTAGCGAAGATTGCTCCAAACGTTGTTGTAAAAGTACCAATGACAACGGAAGGTTTAAAAGCAGTAAAAGCATTCTCTGATTTAGGAATTCGTACAAACGTTACATTAGTATTCTCAGCAGTTCAAGCATTACTTGCAGCTCGTGCTGGTCCAACATACGTTTCACCATTCTTAGG
>NZ_JAWRWL010001424.1:0-229 GCF_046535495.1 Bacillus sp. SIMBA_008
GTGGTCGTCCCGTCGTCATGGATGGATGCGTCGATGGCTCGGATGTTCGCGCGCCCGACGTCGAGAAAGTCCTCGAGGGCGCTCGTCGAGCGCTCAGTGACGGCGAGGTGGAGGCACGCGTCGAACCATTGCGCAGCGTAGGTTCCCAGGTATATGAGTTCGCCGGGGCCGCATCCGGCGACGAGTCCATCCTCTCGAGCCCCGGCCGCAGCGTGGAGGAGGGCACGAC
>NZ_JAWRWL010001425.1:0-229 GCF_046535495.1 Bacillus sp. SIMBA_008
CTCCTCGAGATCCGGTGCGAGGAAGAACGCCGGCAGCGGCACGAGCGCCGAATCGAACGCGAGCGACGAATAGTCGGTCACGATGGCGTCGAACGCAGGCAGGGCACGGTTGATATCGGCGAGCAAGCCGGCGCCGAGCATCGCGACGCGGTCGGTCGCGCGAGGCGGGGCGTACTCCCCTTCGCCGAGACGATGCGAGCGCACCACGAGCACGGCGTCGTGCCGCTCG
>NZ_JAWRWL010001426.1:0-229 GCF_046535495.1 Bacillus sp. SIMBA_008
CGTTGAAGTACACGCCGGCGATCGTCTTGTCGTCGTTGGTCGCGGGAAGCGTGCCTGCGAGGCGGGTGTCCGACATCATCGCCTCGATGTCGGGGTTCGACGACCAGATCTTCATCCGGCTCTCATCGCTCGCCTGACGCAGAGCGTCGAACAGCGCGAGGGGGTTCTCGACGCCTGCTGTCAGCGTGGCGAAGATCTGCGCGGCGGCGGAGGCGAAGAAGAGATCCTG
>NZ_JAWRWL010001427.1:0-229 GCF_046535495.1 Bacillus sp. SIMBA_008
AAGTATTGTTTTACCGCCACCGCTAAAAAAGGGAATATGAGGGTCATTGCTGTCGTTTTCGGAGCCAGCACCCCGAAAGAAAGAAACGCCCAAGTGACCAAAATGCTTGATTACGCCTTCAGCCAGTTCAAAACACACCCGCTGTACAAACGGAATCAAATCGTCGGAACGGTAAAAGTGAAAAAAGGAAAACAGAAACTGATCAAGCTGACCACATCTGAGCCGATTT
>NZ_JAWRWL010001428.1:0-229 GCF_046535495.1 Bacillus sp. SIMBA_008
CTTAGTAAACAAGAACGAGAAGATAAATTATACGATGTTACACGGCAAAATCTTGAGCATACAATACGTATTCTTCATTACAATATAGCTCATGAAATTCCATTATATCGCTTATCTTCTTCCATCGTCCCACTTGCAACGCATCCCGAAGTCGAGTTTGATTATATCGGGTTGTTCACACCGCTTTGGCATAAAATTGGGGCATTAATTAAAGAACACAATTTACGAG
>NZ_JAWRWL010001429.1:0-229 GCF_046535495.1 Bacillus sp. SIMBA_008
CATATAGCAAAAACGTTACAAAAAATTGTAAAATTATTTTTTAACCAGTCAGTCGGACAACGGCTTAGTGAAATAGGAAATCTATAAAAAGTTTCAATACAGAAACAATTTCATCTTCCGTATTATAACTATGAATACACAATCGTAGTCGTTCCTGACCTTCGGGAACCACTGGCCAAAGAATTGATTGTACATCAAAACCTTTATCATGAAGTTCTTCTGTCAATTG
>NZ_JAWRWL010001430.1:0-229 GCF_046535495.1 Bacillus sp. SIMBA_008
TATTACCGTCCATTCCAATGCCACTGCCAGCGTTGTAGTGTTGAACGTGAATGTATGTTAGTTTGTCTTTTACTCCGAAAATAATCGGTAAATAAGCACCCCAGATGCTTCCGTATGCGCTATAACCACCTTGAACATAAGCTGTTTCAGGAGCCATGCTTAATAGAAAATCTGGACCGTAATGATCTGAGATTGTTCGAATAGCTGAGATAAGATTTACGATTTGAGG
>NZ_JAWRWL010001431.1:0-229 GCF_046535495.1 Bacillus sp. SIMBA_008
GATCGTCGATGAGGCCGCCGACAACGACCTCATCGAGGACGATGATCGCGAACTGATCCACTCGGTGTTCGACTTCACGGACCAGATCGTGCGCGCGATCGAGGAGGCGGCGCGAACCGGCGCCATCGGAGACGGCAAGATCTGGGTCACCGACGTGCTGCAGGTGATCCGGGTCCGCACCGGCGAGAAGGGCCCAGAAGCCGTGCAGTAACTCCCCGTCGATCTCGCG
>NZ_JAWRWL010001432.1:0-229 GCF_046535495.1 Bacillus sp. SIMBA_008
GGGAGCGCAGGAATCGGGCTCAAGGTCAGCCGGCTGCCAGGACGCCAAGACCCAGCACGCCGATAAAGCAACCCAGCAATGGCAGCAGGATCCAACGCGCCTGATAAACACTGTTTTCCATGATGACCTCCATCTTAATATTACGGTGACAAAAGACCTGAGCGGCTTTGCCGTTCCAGTGCAAAGGGACCATCAGACTTATCCCTCACAGGCCTCAGACTTTCGTCCT
>NZ_JAWRWL010001433.1:0-229 GCF_046535495.1 Bacillus sp. SIMBA_008
CCTACAGCAGATAATCGTATTTTACCAAGCGGAACCGCATATATCACAGATGTTGGTATGACAGGTCCTTACGATGGGATTTTAGGTATGGATCGAGAAGCGGTATTGAAGAAGTTTTTAACAAACTTACCAGTACGATTTGAAGTGACAAGTGGTAGAACACAATTAAGTGCAGTGCTAGTTGATGTGGATCCTAATACAGGAAAAGCTAAGAAAATCCAGCGTATCT
>NZ_JAWRWL010001434.1:0-229 GCF_046535495.1 Bacillus sp. SIMBA_008
GTTTGTATCAGCCATAAAACTAATTGCTGTATTAAAAGCAAGCGTAGGCTCCATCCCTTCAATGTGTGCTGGATTTAATGGCAATACTCCTTGTAGTCTGAAAATGAAATATACGACAACAATCATAAATCCATTTAATAAAACTAATGACAATGCGTACTGTTTCCACGTTTGATTGTATTCTTTTACACCCGTAATTTTAAAAATAAGTTTTTCAAAAGGCCCGAAT
>NZ_JAWRWL010001435.1:0-229 GCF_046535495.1 Bacillus sp. SIMBA_008
TGACAAGTTTCCTCCAAACGAAAAAAAGTAACAGCTACCCATTGCAACTGTTACTTTCTCTCTATTCTTCGTGCTTCACAAGTATTTTTTTCACCTTACGATCAAATTCTCTTCGAGGAATCATTACTGAATGGTCACATCCCTCGCACTTAATGCGGATATCCATTCCCATACGAATAATCTTCCAGCGATTCTCACCACATGGGTGGGCTTTCTTCATTTCCACAAC
>NZ_JAWRWL010001436.1:0-229 GCF_046535495.1 Bacillus sp. SIMBA_008
GTGCGTGTCAGCGATGCCAACCATATCGATGCTCGTCCATGCCCGGAAGGGGGCTGCATTCTTACCATTGCAGGGATAGCCTGCGGTTACACGACCCGCGCCGCCGCTGGTGAGACCCTTGGAGTTGTAATGGAGGCGACCCTTTCCTTGCACGCCAACGGCCTGGAATAGGCCGATGGGATTCTTCCGGTCGATCTGTGTCGTCACGTCAGCGAGCGTTGCCTTGCAG
>NZ_JAWRWL010001437.1:0-229 GCF_046535495.1 Bacillus sp. SIMBA_008
TTACCCATGCTGCAGCCGAGTACCCGCGCGAATGCTGCGGCCTGGTCATCGCCGGCGCCGACGGCGAACGCTATATCCCCTGCCGCAACACGGCCGCCACCCCAAGCGAGCATTTTCGCCTGCCGGCGGAGGACTACGCCGCCGCCGAGGATCAGGGCCGGGTGCTGGCGCTGGTGCACAGCCATCCGAACGCGCCGGCCGTGCCCAGCGATGCGGACAAGGTCCAATG
>NZ_JAWRWL010001438.1:0-229 GCF_046535495.1 Bacillus sp. SIMBA_008
GCAGCTGCTGCGTGGACCACAGTTCGTCGGCGTCGAACGCCTGCGAGAAGCGCACATATGCGTGCCCGGCATCGGGGATCGAGTTGAAGTTGACGGTCCACACCGAGGGCGAGCCCGGCTCGATCTCGGCAATGTTCTTCGTCCAGCCCTCGGGGGCATGGGGAGTGACGACGGTGCGCTCGTACTGGTCGGCGACCTGCGCCGCGATCGCATCGACATCGGGCTGGGG
>NZ_JAWRWL010001439.1:0-229 GCF_046535495.1 Bacillus sp. SIMBA_008
GGGCAACGACGACCGCCCGATAACGCCAAGCGGCGCATTGCTGATGGACTGTACGGCGAAAAGATTGAGTCCCATGGGAGGCGTGAGCGCTCCAAGCTCGATCAGCATGACGAGCACCACCCCTACCCAGATTGGATCATATCCCATGACCTGGAAGACGGGAAACAGAACCGGGACCGTCAAAAGCATGATCGACAATCCATCGATGAACATCCCTATCACGCCATAG
>NZ_JAWRWL010001440.1:0-229 GCF_046535495.1 Bacillus sp. SIMBA_008
TGAAGGGAATATTTTTAGTTGTTCAGCTTGGATTTTCTATTATCGTATTTCTGTTTTCAGCTGCTGTTAATTGGTATCAAGGTAGCGAGCTTGTTTCAGATCGATTTGATTGGAACTATACTGCTAAACTCTCCAAACTGCTAAATGGAATTGATGCCGTCAGCAGCCCCAAACAAATCTCACAGCTTGATTTTTTCATCTACTCCGCTAAACACTACCCTGTTATGAG
>NZ_JAWRWL010001441.1:0-229 GCF_046535495.1 Bacillus sp. SIMBA_008
TTCTATTGTTAAAAAAAGGCGAATAAGAATATAGCATACATATAATAAGGGAATGCAGTATAGATAAGTCTAGAAGCATTCCCTTGCTATAAGCATGTTATTTAAATTTTAGTATCTTATACAATTTAAAGAGTTTATGTAAGGTGTTTTGTTATTAGATCTAATGTATTAAAAATACAGATTTTGTATTGTAAGAGAAATTATGTTATCTATCTCGTGTATCCAAAAC
>NZ_JAWRWL010001442.1:0-229 GCF_046535495.1 Bacillus sp. SIMBA_008
TACGAATGGGCATTCTCAGCAAGCACATCGATGATCGAAGGGCAGTCGCCACTGTGGACGATCATGTTTCTCGCCCGATATATTCTTGCGATCTGCCACACCAACCTCTCTTTATGTCGCGAAAGAGAAGCCCGGATCTTAGGCCGACTCCCGAACCTCTCTTGCATTGAGAACATCCTGAATCTCAGGAGCGGATACCCTTCCGATATTTCAAAGAGCCTCTCTCTCG
>NZ_JAWRWL010001443.1:0-229 GCF_046535495.1 Bacillus sp. SIMBA_008
CTGCGCGGCGGCGCCACCGAACAGGAACGACAGCCACACCGCCAGCAACCACGACAGCGTGCCGACGACGATCCCGATGAAGCCGCGGAACAGGCCCAGCATCGCGGACAGCCCGATCAGGCCCAGCAGCACCACGTCGATCACGCCACGCTCCCTGCGTCAGTCTTCACGCGCACGTCCCGTGCCGCACGCCCCTGCATGGGTCCGACGGGCACCGGAATCAAGGATG
>NZ_JAWRWL010001444.1:0-229 GCF_046535495.1 Bacillus sp. SIMBA_008
GATCGCCGACAAAGTATGCGCGACGATGAACATCTACGATGGACGCGCTTCTAGTCGCGAGAAAGACCTCGTGGACCGCGTTGTACTAGCGGCGACGCAAGACATCGATGGTGCGGCGCTGTCGCTCGCAATTGACACCGAACGGCGCCGGCGTCAGATGCATCCGTTTACGGCGTTCGTGGTGCCACGTAGCTGGGGACGCGGGTACACGAAGCTGAGTAGGTCGGTG
>NZ_JAWRWL010001445.1:0-229 GCF_046535495.1 Bacillus sp. SIMBA_008
GGCAGCATTGAGCTTGGTACCGGCCGCTACGCCGTGTTCGTGGTCGACAAGGTCACCCCGGGCGAGCTGTCGCAGCTGCAGCCGGGCCAGGCCGAAAGCCTGCAGGCGCAGCTGGCCGGCACGCAGGGCGAGGCCGCCCAGCGCGCCTGGATCGAGTCGCTGCGCAAGCAGTTCAAGGTCACGATCCGCGAAGCCCAGCTGTAAGGCGGGCTATGGCCGTCCCGGCGAT
>NZ_JAWRWL010001446.1:0-228 GCF_046535495.1 Bacillus sp. SIMBA_008
TGCTTTTTAGCAAAACGGATATAAACATCTGTCATTCTAGCTGCATCTACAATTGCGGCTTCTCCGTTCGACATGATCATATAAGACAGGCATCCCTTGCCCATCCGTACAAATTGATAGAGCTCTCCACCGCCGCTTAAATCACCAATCTTCACTGGCTCCAGATGCTCACTCCACGCCTTCATGCCGCCTTCTAAATAATGGACCGTTCTGCCCGCCTCTGACAGC
>NZ_JAWRWL010001447.1:0-228 GCF_046535495.1 Bacillus sp. SIMBA_008
GCCGCTTTCGCTTTTCATTCCAGATGGCAAAAGCGAAAATACCGTTCAAGCGGTCCACGCACTCCTCCCGCCACTCAATATAGCTGTGTAGCAGCACTTCTGTATCAGAGGTCCTCTCAAAACGGTGGCCCCTCGCCTGAAGCTCCTTCCGCAATTCCTCCGTGTTATACAGCTCGCCATTATAAATGATGGTGTACGTTTCCTCTTGATGCGTGCAGGCCATCGGCT
>NZ_JAWRWL010001448.1:0-228 GCF_046535495.1 Bacillus sp. SIMBA_008
TTACTTACATACTCTTTTCTAGTGGGCTCATACTATATTCGCAGTTATGGAAATGAAAAACGGGGGGAGAGTCCAAAGTGAAGTCATTATTACGAAAAAAACCGCTTAGTACTGAATCACCACGGCAGTTAGATAGAACATTAACGGCACTTGATTTAACTTTTTTAGGAATTGGCGCCGTAATTGGGACAGGGATTTTTGTATTAACAGGTATTGTCGCAGCGAAAC
>NZ_JAWRWL010001449.1:0-228 GCF_046535495.1 Bacillus sp. SIMBA_008
CAGCTCGGCGGCCATCACTCCGCGCGCATCATCCTCGACTCGCTGGACTTCGCCGAGATCGAGGAACTTCAGGCACGCGACGACTGACGATGGCCGTGAGTACCTTGAGCTGCTGGATGGTCAGCTGGGTGTTCAGCAGGGAACCGACCATGCGGGGCAGCGAGCGGACCGAGATGGCGAGCGTGAGCGCGTCGATGTTGTCCAGCGCGGCGGTTCGTCTCGGTTCAT
>NZ_JAWRWL010001450.1:0-228 GCF_046535495.1 Bacillus sp. SIMBA_008
TGGCGGAAAGGTTTGCGAACAATGATTAAATTAGTGAATATACAAAAAAACTATAGTGAAAAACAGGTATTGAAAGATATTTCGTTTGAGGTGAAAAAAGGCTCAATCTATGCTTTGCTGGGGACTAATGGAGTCGGGAAAACAACGACTTTGAAAATCATTTCGGGCCTGCTTAAACCGACTTCAGGCCGCGTCATGATTGACGGCAAGGAACTGGATTCAGAAGAG
>NZ_JAWRWL010001451.1:0-228 GCF_046535495.1 Bacillus sp. SIMBA_008
CTCTCTTTAATATATTAGAGGCAAAAAATAGAATCAACGCTAATGTAAATGCGCAGCTTGTGTTCGAACAGTTAGTGTTGCGGTTGCAGGAGGGATGACCGTTTTGTATGATGTAGTAGGTGTTCGCTTTAAGAAGGCCGGAAAGGTGTATTACTTCGATCCGAATCAGTTCGATATCTCTGAAAATGAGTTTGTAATTGTAGAAACAGTAAGAGGTATTGAGTACGG
>NZ_JAWRWL010001452.1:0-228 GCF_046535495.1 Bacillus sp. SIMBA_008
CTGATAAGAAGATTTCTAACATCCAAGAAATCTTACCAGTATTAGAGCAAGTGGTACAACAAGGTAAACCACTTCTTATCATCGCTGAAGACGTAGAAGGCGAAGCTTTAGCTACATTAGTAGTGAACAAACTTCGTGGTACATTCAATGTAGTAGCTGTTAAAGCTCCTGGATTTGGTGACCGTCGTAAAGCAATGCTAGAAGATATCGCAATCTTAACTGGTGGCG
>NZ_JAWRWL010001453.1:0-228 GCF_046535495.1 Bacillus sp. SIMBA_008
GAATCCCAAGCACCTTCAATATTCCAATTTCACGTTCGTCCTCTTCTATAGAAGCAGTCATAGCAAGATGAAGAGAGAGAAGAGCTATACCGATGAGCAGCATGCAAACAAGTAGGAGAATGGCGATCACCATTCCATCTGTCAATGCGTTCAGCATACGCAGCAAAGGTAATGTGACAGCTGGCCCTTGTTGTGGAAGCTGTGATGACTGGTAGATTGCTTGAAAGG
>NZ_JAWRWL010001454.1:0-228 GCF_046535495.1 Bacillus sp. SIMBA_008
GGTCACTACTACCTCTCCCTACGAGTAAAACACTACTACTTTGCATTGGAATAGTTTCACGTATTCTTTTTACTACAAGTTCAACCATATGTGGATGTGTACTAAAAGGTTGTACAACTGAAAATGTTATATGTGGATATTGCTTTTGTATTTTTTCTATCTCAAAAGGAATATCACGTTTATAGTGAGCTGCTGCAAATAATAAAACAGGTACAATCATTATTTCAG
>NZ_JAWRWL010001455.1:0-228 GCF_046535495.1 Bacillus sp. SIMBA_008
CGCATAGGACGCAACCCCTACTTCCCCTGCATATTGAACGAACGCAATATTAAAACCGATTGTTACAATTGCAACCGTACTTTCAGCTGTAAAACTTGGAAAACCTATAATCATAATTTGTTTCACTGTATCCCACTCAAAATGGAATTTCGTCCATTTTAAAATACTACTTTTTCTAAAGAAGTGAGTTAATAATACAAGGAAACCAATCGCTGCCGAAAGAATAGT
>NZ_JAWRWL010001456.1:0-228 GCF_046535495.1 Bacillus sp. SIMBA_008
GGAGCAGATCGCCGAGCTGCACCCGTCCACGCTGCGCCTGCATGGTGGCGGCTGGTCGTTCTACCGCGAGGCGGCGGCGATCGAGCAGCAGGCCGCCGGCCAGCAGCTGCGCCACCTGCGCGGCGAGGTGAAGCGGCAGCAGCGCGAGCGCCAGCAGGCACGCGAGCGCGCTGACCGGCGCGCCGGCAATGCGGCGCGCAACCTCGCCGATGCCGGCCTGCCACGCAT
>NZ_JAWRWL010001457.1:0-228 GCF_046535495.1 Bacillus sp. SIMBA_008
CGACGCAGACCGCGCTGATCTCGGTGAACCCGTCGGGGTTCAGACGCTCGCCCGCCATCGCGATGAGTTTTCCATCCCGACGCACACCCACATAGCGGCCGAGCTCGTGCGTGCGCGGGCGGAAGGGACCGGGCTCGTTCCGGGCGACGATCGCCATCATCTCGTCCGCGTCGTCGGGGCCGAGCTCGATCGCCTCGGCGAAGGGCTCACCGGTCACGCGGGGCGAGG
>NZ_JAWRWL010001458.1:0-228 GCF_046535495.1 Bacillus sp. SIMBA_008
ATCGTGACCACGTCGTTCGGCGGAGGGTGCCCGGTGATCGACGCCCCCTTCGTGGGGTTCCGCACGCCGGCGAGTGCCGCGGAGCAGGCGCGCTGCCGGGAGTGGTCGGCCGCCGTACACAACCTCCGCGACACGGCTATGAGCCTTGCCGTCGCGCGGGTCGCGGAAGCGCACCGCGTGCGTGGGCTGTATCCCTGAGCCGGCCTCCGGTCGCGGTGATGCCCGTCT
>NZ_JAWRWL010001459.1:0-228 GCF_046535495.1 Bacillus sp. SIMBA_008
TCGCCGGTCCATGCACGCTCGGGGCCCTGCTCGCGGAGCACCGCGTACTGTTCGGGAGTGAGCGCGGCGCGCCACTCCTCTTCGGTCTTCTCGACGTCGTATCCCATACGAACACATTACGCCGCACCAATCGTTTCTATTCCCGCTCGGGACACACGCCGTAACCCTTCCGGCAGGATGGATGGGTGAGCGATATCGATGACACCCGGGCACGATACGAGCGCTTCG
>NZ_JAWRWL010001460.1:0-228 GCF_046535495.1 Bacillus sp. SIMBA_008
CAATTCCCGTTCCATTTTATCTCAGCCAGAGTGGCGTATTGTAGATCAGTCTAGTTTGGGACCAACATTCCATGCAGTGCAGTCATTCGCAATGGATGACACACTGTGCACAAGCATTGGAAATGGTCAATCAGCTGCAACAATGCGTTCTTGGGTTCATCACAATACAATTGTTCTTGGCATTCAAGATTCACGCCTACCACACTTGGAAGAAGGTATTTCCTTTTT
>NZ_JAWRWL010001461.1:0-228 GCF_046535495.1 Bacillus sp. SIMBA_008
GTAATCTGAGTAGCTGACAAATTAAAAAATTACTATTGATATTGTTCCCTTTAGGTAAGTATTCAAAAACACTTCACAATAAGGTGAAGGTAAGAATGCAGCCTGAAGGGTTTTTTTTAGAAAAAAGGGAACAATTTCAAGGTGGACTCAATCAGTGGCTCTAAAACGATAACAAAACCGTTTTTAAGAAGCCCATTATCATTGGACCATAAGCTTAGAGCGTGGTAT
>NZ_JAWRWL010001462.1:0-228 GCF_046535495.1 Bacillus sp. SIMBA_008
GTGTCTTTGAGTCGTCAGAGCGTATGTTCAATCCAGGAACGGTTGGAAGGATGATGAGTACAAGATTGTTCAAGAACAGCTGCCGGGAGATTCGCACGGCTTTTCCGTACGACACAAGGATGATGAGACTACGCTGCCCGAAGGAGGATTAAAGTCTTTTCACGTAAATCTCGACGAAGCTTGCGAGAGAGTGACTGAGGAAGTGGCATATCAGTGAAAATGAAGTGG
>NZ_JAWRWL010001463.1:0-228 GCF_046535495.1 Bacillus sp. SIMBA_008
TGCTCATGATCTGAACATATCAAAGCTTAACGTCGAAAAACAGGACAAAGGAAATGGGTATCAATTTTCCTATGATGTAACAATGAAAACGTCATTTGGCAAGCTGCACAAGCTTTCTTACAAGGGCGTTCTCTCAGAAGAAGATGACAAATGGAAAGTCGACTGGAAGCCAAATCTCATCTTCCCGCAAATGGAGAAGGGAGATACCATCAAAGTCAAATCAGATCC
>NZ_JAWRWL010001464.1:0-227 GCF_046535495.1 Bacillus sp. SIMBA_008
AAGAGCTTAACTTCCGTGTTCGGTATGGGAACGGGTGTGACCTCTTCGCTATCGCCACCAAACAAATGCCTTCAGGACGAAGGTACTGGGCGTTTCTCACAGGATGTGAGAGCCCTTAGCGGAGTTTCCTTACCTTCCGCCTTTAGAGAGGTGTTCTCTCAAAACTAGATAACAGGTGTGACATCATTCAAAAATATGGTTAAGTCCTCGATCGATTAGTATCTGTC
>NZ_JAWRWL010001465.1:0-222 GCF_046535495.1 Bacillus sp. SIMBA_008
GATACTAATCGATCGAGGACTTAACCATATTTTTGAATGATGTCACACCTGTTATCTAGTTTTGAGAGAACACTCTCTAAAGGCGGAAGGTAAGGAAACTCCGCTAAGGGCTCTCACATCCTGTGAGAAACGCCCAGTACCTTCATCCTGAAGGCATTTGTTTGGTGGCGATAGCGAAGAGGTCACACCCGTTCCCATACCGAACACGGAAGTTAAGCTCTT
>NZ_JAWRWL010001466.1:0-209 GCF_046535495.1 Bacillus sp. SIMBA_008
GCGGTCCGGACGGGACTCGAACCCGCGACCTCCTGCGTGACAGGCAGGCATTCTAACCAACTGAACTACCGGACCATATTTGTATAAGATTATTTTAGTTGTACCCTTAGGGCACTCCTTATTTAATCATATATTTGGTTGCGGGGGCAGGATTTGAACCTGCGACCTTCGGGTTATGAGCCCGACGAGCTACCGAACTGCTCCACCCC